>JAHREW010000035.1 GCA_020883125.1 Microcoleus sp. CAWBG506 | reverse complement strand
ACCGCCAGGGTGGTTAAGTCGTGGGGTGGGGGCGGGTTTATAGAATTTGTCTATACCGATGAAAGATATCGGTGAACCCGCCCCTACAAAATCTGCCCTAATCGCCTTGGCAGTTGCTATAACTAATAACTAATGACTAATCACTAATAACTAATGACTAATAACTAATGACTAATGACTAATAACTAATAACTAATGACTAATCACTAATAACTAATCACTAATCACTAATAACTAATAACTAATAACTAATCACTAATCACTAATAACTAATGACTAATCACTAATAACTAATAACTAATAACTAATAACTAATAACTAATAACTAATCACTAATAACTAATCACTAATAACTAATCACTAATAACTAATAACTAATAACTAATCACTAATCACTAATCACTAATCACTAATCACTAATAACTAATGACTAATGACTAATGACTAATGACTAATGACTAATGACTAATGACTAATGACTAATGACTAATGACTAATCATCATCATCAAAAGCTTGACTGCCGCCACCAACTGCTACTAAATCAATTTGCTGGCGATAGTAATCCACACTCTTGACTTGAACTTCTACCCGATCGCCCAAACGGTACTGATTGCGGTTTTTGCGGCCGACGAGAGTTTGTTGGCGCGATCGATATTCGTACCAATCATCTTTCAAGGAAGAAACGTGCACCAATCCTTCAACTCGCAGAATCTCACTCTCCGGCGGCCGCACCTCAATTTCCACAAAGAAACCATAGGATTGTACACCTGTAATCAAACCCTGGAAAGTTTGACCGGTGCGTTCTTTCATCAATCCGGTTTTCTTCAAGCCTTGCAAATCGCTTTCAGCGTCCTCAGCAACCCTTTCCCTTTCTGTCAAGTGTACTACCACCGATGCAAATTCTGTCTCAAATTCGTGGTGTAAGTCTGGGGGGAGAACATTCCAAGTAATTTGGCCGTGACAGGAGGAATGGTGCAGGTCAACTTTTTCCTTGGCCCGTGTGGTACGGCTGCTGCGGCCTTGCTCGAATACTGCTTGCAACAATCGCAGCACGAGTAAATCGGCATAGCGAGATAGTGGGGAAGTACAGCGGGTGTAACCTTCTGCCAAAGCTAAACCGAAGTGTGGTTTAGGAGTTGTGCTGTAAACAGCGGGCTTCATGGTGTCTTCGAGCAGGTAGGTGAGCACTCTTTCGGATTTCAATCCGGCAAACTGCTGGGTAAATCGCTGAAAGTCTAGGGGCAGAACTTCTTCTTCGTTTTCTAGGTACAGTTCGCCTCCGAGGTTGTTGGAAAGTTTGATGAACTCTTGAATGTCTGCATGATCTGGCATGGGCTGGACGCGGTATATTCCGGGGACTCCCAGGGCTTGCAGGTGGGTGGCTACGGCTTGGTTGGCGAGTACGACTAATTCAGATAGGGCGGACTGGGCTGGGGGGGCGATCGCAAATGCTCCCAATTCCCCTTCATCGTCGAAGTGAGAGTTGGCGTCGGGCAAATTTAGTTCAAAAGCTCCTCGCTGGAGCCTCGCCTTTCTGGCTGCCTGGGAGGCTGCGAAGATTTGCTCTAGGAAAGGACGAAGGGCTGTGGATAAAGGCTGAGTTTCGTCATCGGAGGTCGATGCCAGAATTGCTTCTGCTTGGTGATAGCTGAGCTGGTAGTCAATTTGAATGACGCTGGTTTGAATGGAGTATTCTGTTAGTTCTCCTGATTCGTCTAGGGTGAGCAACACGCTGAAGGCTAGCCGTTCGGTGTCTGGTAGCAAAGAGCAGCGCTCGTTGAGGATCGATGGTAGGACGGCGATGATTTTGTCTCCCAGATGGGCGGCAGTGCCTCGCTTGCGGGCTTCGCGGTCGATCGGGGTTTCGGGTTGCACGTACTCAGCGACGTCGGCGATGTGAATTCCGACTTGCCAACCTCCCGACTTGAGGGTTTCAATGGAGAGAGCACGTTCGACAGGCGGGTCCCACAGGAATGAGGCTGGATCTAATTCGTTTTCGGCTGTGGGAGAGAAACTTTCTGACTCGGTTTCTGGGATCTCATAATTTTTGTCGCTGTTGGTTTCTCCCGGTTCGTTGTTGCTGAAAGTGACTGTGAGAATGTTACGCAAATCTAGGCGTTTTTTGATGTCGGTTTTTTTGAGTTTGCTGGGTAAATTTTCGGCTGCTTTGATGACTGCTGGGGGAAACGATCGCGGTAAGTCGTGTTTGCAGCATACAATGTCGAGGTCGTCGGCGGCTTCGGCGTCGGAACCTAGTACCTGTACTACTTTTCCCACTGGGCGATGGGTGCCGAGGGGGTAGCGTTTGACTTCGACGTGTACTAGGTGGTCGATCGCCTCTTCGAGATTGGTACCGTTTGCCAGTAAGTCTAGTTCAAATAGCAGGCGATCGTCCAGGGGAATTGCTCTGTAGCTGAGGCGGCCGGTGGGGGTTGCTGTTTGCTTGACTCTGGCTAGTACCGAGGGGTTGGCGCGTTCGAGTATCAACATCACTTCGCCTTCGGGGGAACGGCGGCGGCTACCTTCTTTGATGATTTTGACTAAGACTCGATCGCCATTCCATGCTGTCGAGAGATGACTTTCCCGCACGTAAACGTCTTCTGAACCTTCGGCGTCTTGAATTGCGAAGCAAAATCCTTTGCTCGAACAGCGCAGTTTTGCTTCTACCACATCGTCTTCAGTTACTCGACGATATCGACCTTTGTCTTTGACTAAAATGCCAATTTTCTCTAGAGCTTCTAATGCGATTTGAAGTTTGAGTTGACTGGTGACATCATTGCAATCGAGTTTTTTCTCTAATGCTTTGGGAGCCACTAATTTGTCTTCTGTAAAATTTGCCAACAGTGCAGCGATAGAAAATTCCATGTAGCGATCGATCCTCTTTTTTCCAGCAATTAGTCTAATTTTGGCGAAATCGGCCACGCTCTTTCCCGCTTTCGCTGTGCTTACACGCCCTAGATCTGGCGGGGGTTAGTTAGGTGTAGACAAGCACAGCCACCTTGTTTGAGCGCGGGATTTTTTTAGGAAATTCTCTCCCGACTCGGATGGTGGCAAATTTTCTGCTGTCTGTCTTCAACTGACTTCTGACGTTGCAGAAAATTTTCTCTTACCCTTACTACTTTTGCTTAGTTGCTTTGCCATTTCCGATAGGTAGAAATGACCTGACGGTGGCTGTTAGCTTAAACCGCGGGATGTGGCATGGGGTTTAGTGGCGTGAAAGGTTGCGCGGATGATTCACCTTTAATTTATTGTATGTTGAATAGGTGCTTTCAGAAAATTGTTTTCTTGCTGATTGTACTACACTTAAACCATAAGCCCCATCTGGTTTCGGGGTCAAAACATTATGTTTGCTCAATTTCGCGCCCTTTATCCCACTGGACAGTTAATCTGTGAATTGCTGACTGTTCATCACGGCAAGTTGGTGGTTCGCTGTCTGCTTCAGGTGGATGGCAAAACTCTCGCTACAGGTATGTCGGCTGCTGAGTCGGTTGAGGATGCTGAGGACCGCGCTCGGTTGCGTGCCATCGCCATCCTCGGACTTGATACTGTTCAACCTGCGATCGCCCCTGTTTCTCCCTCTCCCCTGGCTGTTGTTCCCCTTCCTGTTGCTTCGGTTCCCGTTGCTCCCGTTGCTCCCGTTGCTGCTCCGGCTCCCGTTGCTCCGGTTCCGGTTCCAGAGCCCGTGGCTGTTCCGGCTCCCGTTGCTGCTCCTGTATTAGAACAGCCTCTGACCACAGACAATTTGGGAATATCACATCAGAGCAGTTTTGTCAAGAGTCAATCGCCATTAATCGAAGAGCCGATCGCGCCTGTACCAATACCTGAACCTTTGCCACCAATGGTCGATCGAGCTGTGGCAGGATCTAGACAGGAATTCGACTCAGACGCTTGGCTTTCTTCGAGCTACGGCGAACCGCTTCAGGAACAGTCCATGCCAACGGCTAGCCAAACTGAATTTTTACAGGGCGCGGCCGAAGTCAGGGAGTTGCAACCGATGTCTGTTGGGATTCCGAGTGATGCGATCGAGGATATTTCTGAGACGATCGCCCATATAGAGGCAATCCTCAAGCGCTTGAAATGGACTAAAAAACAAGAAACTGACTGTCTACAACAAAATTACGGTAAACTATCCCAGGCACTGCTGTCTGCGGGCGAGTTGGTAGACTTCCTAGATTATCTGCAAATCTACAGCAAAACCACTGATGAAATCAAGCGTTTGAGCTGGAGTCCTAGTCAAGGAAAGGATTATCTCAAACAAGGTTACGGTAAGGAAGCGCGGCACTTCTTAAGTAAAGAAGAATTGCTCGATTTTCTGCAATATCTCGAATCTTTGCCATCTGATAACTGAGTGCGATCGGATATATAGCAGTTGACAACACGGCATAGGAGGACACGGCAATGCCGTTGTAGAGATCGAAATAGATCGAGATCCAGAACCAAATCGATCCTAAATTTTTAGAAGCTTTATTCTGAGAGGGTTTTGGTCAGAATAACTCGATCGTTTTTCACACTAGAATCTCATGTATCCTATAACTGCCAAGCATTTCACAAGATGAAATCGAAATAGATAGAGATCCAAGACTAAATCGATCTAACTCTATCTTTTACAGATCGATTCACGAGTCAGAATTCTTACCCAATAAATCCCCCAACACATCCGATGCTGTCTTTTGATATTGATGGCGATTATCATCATAGCGTGGTGAATTTAAGGTATAGAAGAATTTATGGAACGATACTTCGATCGGGGCGATGGATTTGGAGGGCTGATTGATGAATGGGAGGAACCGTTGCGGAGTGCGTTTAAAGCAGTTCAGGTGCAGTCTACTTACTCTACACCGATTCGAGTTAATGGGCAGTGGTGGGGGGTATTGTGTTTTGATTACTGTCAGGAACCAATTCGCGTCAGCCGGGGGAAGTTGCAGTTTTGAAAACAATAGCTGATTGTATCGGAAGTGCAATTAGGCGCGATCGCACCCAAAAAGCCATCCTACAAGCAGAGCAACAACGAGTTGCGGAGCTCGTGGCGTAATCCAGGAGATTCAGCAGCAATTGGGAAATCCGTTGCGCTATGTGTTTCGGCATTTTCCGAGTGTAGATGGCGATCGGTATTACAGATATTACGACGATTCATGCAGAAAATCTAAACGTAGGTGAAGAAGCCAGACAGCAATCGGTGACGGCGGCTCATGCTGCCATCAATGCAGCGATCGCTGCTTGGTAAAAATGGAATCAGCGTGTTTGAACGCGATCGCTTAACTGCTTTGTAAGCAGCACTTTTATGATTTATCTCTGAATAAAAAGGACGGAATGTAATGACTTCAAACAATGTTTTCTTTGAACAACTCACCCCTGAGAATGCAGCAATGCTGTTAATCGACCATCAGGTTGGCACGATATATTTAGTCCGATTAGCTCTCACCCTTCCGGCTCTTTTCATCGCCCTCGGTGCGCCGATTGTCGGCATCGCAATTGATCAATTCGGACGCAAACCCATTCTGCTCTTTTCGCTTGCTTTATATGGCATTGCCGGAAGTTCAGGATTCATCTTAAATAGCTTGGAATCGATGCTCGTCGGGCGGGCATTTTTAGGTATTAGTGTCGCCGGAATTATGACGATCGCCACCACTTTAGTCGGTGATTATTATAGCGGCAATAGTCGGGCACAATTTCTCGGTTGGCAATCGGCATTCATGGGTTTAGGCGGAGTATTATTCCTCTCGGTAGGTGGGTTTGTTGCCGATCTCAATTGGCGATTTCCCTTCCTAATTTATCTCATGGCACTGATTCTATTACCTTGTGCTTTGCTCTTTTTACCAGAACCACAACGGAGTTCGCCAGGAACGGTAAATACGGATGCAGCAACCACAAAATTTCCGCTCACACCAGTTGCGATTACTTACGGCATCGCTTTAATCAGTCAAATTGTCTTCTATTTAATTCCCGTTCAATTGCCATTTTATTTAAAACAAATTGCTAATACTAATGCCTCTCAAAGTGGACTAGCGATCGCGTTAGTAACTTTATTCTCTGCCATTAGTTCGCTCAATTTTTCGACGGATCAAAGCGAAACTAGATTTCACCGCAATTTACGGCATTTCCTTTATCAATATCGCACTGGGATACGCACTGATTGCTTGGGCGGCAAACTATCCAGTTATCGGTATGGGGCTAATCCTGACTGGTTTGGGGCTAGGGCTTTTGATGCCAAATATGAATTTCTATTTAACCTCGATCGCGCCAGATAATTTACGCGGTCGCGTCCTCAGTGGTATCACAACCGCCTTCTTTCTGGGACAATTTCTATCGCCCTTAATCAGCCAACAATTGAGTAAATCGATCGGGCTAGGTAGCACTTATGGAGTGGGAGCCTTGGTCATGGTCGTTTTAACAGGAGCAGTAATGATGTTACTCAAACAGAAGTAAGTCTCGCTTTTTCTATTCTCGTCAACACATTAGCATCTTATTCGGCGATGGCGATCGTCAGGATCTGGCTCTGATTCATTATACTTCATTCACAACAGAAGATAGGGATCGGTATAGAGCGAGATCCAGGTTTAAATCGATCTCTACATCCAAATAATCGTAGATTAATTGTAGGGACACGGCACTGCCGTGTCCTCATTTCGGCTAATGCCGTGTCCTCATTTCGGCTAATATTAATTCCGATGCTACCAGGAAATGATATAACTGCCGTGTCCTGACTGTGGGTAATATCAATTCCGGTGACAATTGATATTACTGGTAATTTAGGCGACGGCTGCGATCGGGCGAGTTGCAGAAGGACGGCGATCGATCACTTGATCCACCAAACCGTATTCCTTTGCTTCTTCGGCCGACATAAAGAAATCCCGTTCGGTATCTTCTTCAATCCGGGAAAGCGGCTGACCGGTATGATCTGCCAAAAACCCGTTCAGACGGCGTTTGTGGTACAAAATCTCCTTGGCCTGAATTTCAATATCCGTTGCTTGTCCCTGAGCTCCACCCAGAGGTTGGTGGATCATAATCCGGGTGTGAGGCAGACTCATGCGCTTGCCTTTTGCCCCAGCACTCAGCAGAAAAGCGCCCATGCTGGCGGCCAAACCGAGACAAATGGTGCAAACATCGGGGCGGATGTGATTCATGGTGTCAAAAATGCCCATACCTGCTGTCACCGAACCCCCTGGGGAGTTGATATAGAGGTAAATATCTTTTTCTGGGTCTTCAGCGTCTAAAAATAGCAATTGGGCAACAATCAGGTTAGCCAAGTCTGAGTCTACCTGTTGGCCCAAGAAGACGATGCGATCGCGCAGAAGTCGCGAGTAGATATCAAAGGCGCGTTCGCCACGACCGGATTGTTCTATAACTGTTGGGATCATTGGACAGGGCCTGCCTATTTACGTCTCTATTTTTTAATTTTAGCGGGTGGGGCTTATTTGTAGTTAGGGATTCGTGGCGGGCGATCGGCTTTGGCGAGCAAAATCCTTGATTTGGCGTGGATTCAGGTATTTGGGCGATCGTAATCGAAACTTGAACGACTGCGATCGAATTTCTGCTGATACACTAAACGCAGAGACTATCTTTCTATTAAACTTCAATCACTTCGCCCGGAGCGATTGAAATCAGCGCACTACAAACGCTGGGTATTAGTGGAAGCAAATTGGCAAGACGATTGCTGGGCGCGACCATCACAATGACTGCAACTCCAGCCTGCTGCAAATTTTGCTGATAACGTAAATTCTGATCCGTAGTCAGCAAAATGGTAAAACTCTCCTGCATCATGAGTTTCAATAATTCACCATTCTTTTTACCCGCCCATCCTATCTCTACAACAGTTCGCACCTCAAAGTCTGTGAGTTCACGTTTAAGAGGTCGCGGGACACACTCATCAAGCAGGATTCGCATAAGCAGTCAGCATTTCCTTTGCCAATTCGAGAACTGAAATCGCTTGCTCACGTCTAACGCTAGGGAAATGATCTAGAAACTCATTGAGCGAATCACCAGCTTCGAGATAATCAAGCAAGGTCTTCATCGGGACACGAGTACCTATAAAGACAGGAGTGCCCCCTAAAATGTCGGGGTCGCTATGAACGATCTTGTGTGTGGAGATCATAGTAGCTTACCTATTTTTAATATCTCTATCCTAGCCGATTTTTGAATAATATCAAATCCGGTAGCATCTTCCTGTATTCATATCTCTATTCTCGGACTGTGTGTCAAGAGTCTTCTAGAAAGGTTAAATCACATGACGATGCAACTGTCAACGATATGATTTTTTATTCTGTCTTTATCGCACTTTACACTCAGAGGTTTTTCGATTTAAAATGCGGGTAAATTTCCTTCTCAAATAATTCTTGAATTTCTGCCGACTGCTGTGCAACTAAATCTTTATAATCTTCCTCAACAGGAATATTGTAAGTTGCTGTACGTTTAGCAATTTTTGGCAACCAAGCTGTATGCACAGTAAAACCGAGTTTAAGTTGTGGATGCCATAGCTGACAAACTGGCCCTTGTTTGAGATTTGCCGCATCGAAAATCCAAATTTCATTACCATTATCTGTTTCCTCATCTGTGCCATGATGCACAACACAAACAAGATAACCATCCGTTGAGTTTCCAGTCCCACCAGGACGGGGCACAAATTGCGGTGAAGTCCCAAATGAATTACTCGGAAACTGATAGACATCTTGAATTTCTAAACGGCTTTCCGACTCGCTAACACTGGTTAATGGCTTAATATGCAAGCGAAGTAAGTTTGATTGAATTCCCTCTTTTGTTAGGTGAATAACTTCATCTTCTGGTACATCTCTATATTTATAGTTATTGTACAGTTCCAAACCATGTTTTGTTAGTAACTCCGGCCAACATCCCAAACAACTCCAATAAATATCTTGTAAAGGTTTTGACGTATCCGCACAAGTAAATAATGCGGGTCCCCAAGTATACTGAGAATAACGATTGTCCTCTTTTTTAAACTCTTGTCCTTCCTCAGATTTATTTGGGCTGCAATCCTCGTATAAAACCGTCAAATCCGAACGGATTAATTCTCCAGTTTCTCCATTAACTATATGACATCCAAGTCGGCTTATATCCGTTGGGCCCATAATCACCCCATAAAGTTTTTCTAAAGTGTCAATTTCGCTCGATGTCAAGACTGATTCATCAATATCTCGAATCCACTCCGCCGCATCCCAAGTACCCATATTTGCCATGTGGAGCGTAATTTCTTGGTTGGGATTTTTGTAATCGGCAATAAAATGATTTGTACCGCGAGGAATTATCCCTTTTTGAACCCGAACTTTTTTCTTGTCTGGCTTTAGCGCATCTCGACGAATAATATAAACACGATTGTCTGCTAATTGTTGCCGGTCTATTAAATTTCTTAAAGATTTCTTGACACTTTTATATTTTTCCCCTGATCCTGTCGGCAATAATTCTACTATCAGCATTTTAAATGCCGTATCTATCAGGATAATATAATCTTCTGTTATCGCAAGTTGGTGTAAACTTTGCTCAATTTTTACCGGATAACCATTTACTTGTACCAGTTGCCATTTTTGAAGATTTCCGTTACCATCCCAGCGCACTAAATAGGTAAAGTCGCTAAACGGATTGAACTCTTGGAGCAAATTGTAAATTGCCAAAATTAAGTTTTTGAAGCAACTGATAATTTTATCAAGAATGTTTTGGGAGGTTGCTTGTTTCTCTGCTTCTGCTTCTCTTGGTTGCTGGATGATGATATCTTCGGGAGGGTGAGGTCTGATCCAACTGATAACATCCAACACCCCATAAATTACCGGTCGTAATTGTGAGAGAAATGTCGTTAAAGACCTACCCGTGTTGGCCGTAAACATTTCTTTTGTGTGAAAATCAAAACAAGGATGGGCTGAACCTTGAATCAGAGGAAAAGGAAACGGTGGTTGAAATGGCAAATCTGCTAATAAAGGATTCATGGGTCGCCACTCTGAATTACTCCCCACTGGCGAGATCGTTTCCAGGGTTTCAGGGTCAATTTCGTAAGGCCGACCTATATCCCAGGTTGCCAGCAAACGATATCCTTCCTCCTCAGAAAACAGCATCGGTAAAAAAGCAGTATTAAGCTGATTTCTCGCTCCCAACTTTTCAGAAAAACGTAAAATTCCCAAATTGTAAAACTTTATTTTTTTTTTGCTAAACGTGGCGAGATCGGCATAATAACAGGGAGTTTTCATCAATGCAGAAGAAAACTTGACTCCCGCAGCAATATCGTTAAAATCTAAGCGATAAACCATGCCATCGCCATTATAAAGAGCCGTTGAGCCATCACTGGAAGGAAAAACAATTTCTGTCCCTGGCTGATTCGGAGAATTGACCGACCCCACGGGCCCGATAATAAAGACATGACCCTGCAAATCTTCGGGAATTGTTTTATCATCTTTCACAAGCAATTTCAGCGCAGGTTGTTTCGCTTTTTGCGTCTCATTATCGTCTCCAAATTCCGCTCGACTTGCTGATAAAACTGAGCGAGGAAAAATATCAGAAACCGCTTCGATTTTTTGATTCATAACATCCTTGTTTTGTTCAATTCGCTAAAAAATACATTCGGTATGCTACAGCCAGTTGATTTATTTTATCCTAGAGGCGAAAAAGTCACCTCCAGCTTTTTCTTCCAATTTTTTTAAGAAAGTTCCCCAAGCAATTGTTGCGCCACGATTAAATCTGGCATATCAAACCCCTGAGTAAACCAGCCATAAATCTCATTTAGCAATGCTTTGGCTTCAATAGTTTTCCCTTGCTGTTGCCATAGGCGAGACAAAGACACAGTACAGCGTAATTCTAAAGACTTAGCCTCTTGCCTGCGTGCCACAGCGATACTTTTCAAATAACTTTCTTCCGCCTCTTCTACTTGGTTTAAATCTAATAAAAATTCACCCTTGAGGGGATAAACTTCAGATTCCCAAAAACACTCTTTTGTTCGTTCTATTTCATCAATGCACTCAGCTAAAATTTCTAATGCCACAGCCGGTTTTTTGAGTTTCCCATACCCTTCTGCCAGGAATGTTAAATGACAGTGCCTCGCTAAAACGGCTCCCACAGACTTCCACATTTTTAAAGTCTCTTCAATTTGATTAATTGCTGATTCTGGCTGATCTAGTTGGATTGCAGCCCAAGCCCGAATCAAATTCGATAGCACCATAAAAAAAGGAAACTCATTTTCAACCGCCACAGCCATTAAAGCATCTGCTTCTTGTAAAGCCTTTGGCACTTGTTTACTGTATAAAGCAAACCAAGCCTTACAGTTAAAAGCATAAGCCAAGCTAAACGGATGCGATAATTTTTGCGCTAGGGCAAGCATTTGTTCACTCTGCTGAATAGCAACATCTGGATAACCCAACAACCAGCTAGCTAGACAGTCAAACAAAAAACAAGCAATTACTGGATCTTGTCCGTAGTTAGTGATATAAAACTCATGGTTTTCTGGCAGATAAGTTTCTATTCCCAACTCTGTGTAATTTCGCGCTTGATTAAATTCACCCAAATGGAATAAATTAGGAGCGAATGAATTACAAACTATTGGAAACATTCGCCGCTCTTGTGTACTTTGAGCTAAAGCTTCAAGTTGCTTACAAAATTCCAGAGAAGCTGAAAACTGTGATTGACTAAAACAAGACAAAGCCAAGCCATTTAAAATAGAAAATAGTTGTGATGCTTGCCCAACTTGTTGACAAAGTTCTCTGGCTCTATTATAGGTTTTTTTTACTTCAACAGCACCATAACCTTTGATCGCCATTAACGGTCCCCCCAAAGCAATTTGCAAACGCAACTCTTGCTCTTTTCTCTCCACCGTGTCCGGCAAAGTTGCCAACCACTCCAACGCCTCCGAAAACAACTGCACCGCCTCCCGCAAAGCGTGGGCCCGCACGGCCTGCTCCCCCGCCTTTTCTAAATAAAAAATCGCCTTTTCAGCAACTCGCGCTTTACTCCAATGATGTGCCAAAATTGTATAAAACCTCGACAACTCTTCATGACTTTTTTCATACCACGATGCCAAAGTTTCATGAACTTGCCGACGCTGCGAATACAACATCAAACTATAAGCTACTTCCTGAGTAATAATATGTTTAAACATATACCCCAAATCTGGTTCTGGTGTCTCCATCGGGGTAAGATCGAACCGCTGTAACTTCATTAAATAACTAGGCAACTCAGGTTTATCATCCTCGATCGGATGAATATCTCGCAATAGCAGAAATCCAAAGGATCTACCGATCGCACTCGCCACTTTCAATGTAAGCTGTTCGCTAGGAGAAAGCCGATCGATCCGGGAAGCAATCACCCCCTGCACAGTAGCCGGAAAATTTAGCTCATTCAAATTACCAACCCTCGCAGCAATTCGACACTCCCCATTCTGAATTTCGATCACCCCCGCCTCGCGCAAACCATAAGCCAATTCTTCGCTAAAAAACGGATTTCCTTCGGTTTTTTTCTCAATTAACTCCGCCATCGAGTCAGGTAAACTCTTTACCCCCAAACGCTGGCACAACAACTCCCTTGTATCTGTAGCGGGCATTGCTTCCAAATGCAACTGTTCTACCCCTTCTATCCTCAGTAGTCGATCGTATTCCTCCGGCACCTGGTCACCCATCGGCCTTGTCCCGATCGCCAATAACAAGGGTTTCACCTGCTGCGCCACCGCCAAAACCAGCGCCCAACTTGACGAATCCAACCAATGAGCATCCTCCAAAACCAACAATTTAGGAGAGCGATTCACCGAATCCTGCAACAATTGCACCAACAAATCCCGTGTCGCTTCCGCCCGTTGCTGGCCCACCAACGCAGCCGAAACCTCCGTATCGGGCAAATCTAAGCCCAAAACCTCGTTTAAAAGCGCTGCTTTTTCCAACGATTGCGGTTCATCTTCCAATAAATCTAATATCTGAGATTTTTTCGCCTCTGAATCAGTTAAAAAAGACAAATCCAACAAGTGACTAAACACCGCATTCCAAGCATGATAAGGCTTTGAGCGAGCGATCGCATTCCCCGCACCAACCAAACTTCCCAACCCCAATTCTTGCGCCTGCAAAAGCAAATTTTCTATCAAACAAGACTTGCCAATTCCCGCCTCCCCACAAATCGCAACCACCCCAGAAACACCCAGTTTCAACTGCTCTAATTTATGCCTTAACAATAACCGTTCTTTTTCCCGCCCCACCATCGACTTTTCCGTTTTTCCTCCCATCCACCAAGGCAAATCTTTACGCACCTCCCTAAGAGGACAAAATACCTGAACGGCATCTTTGATGCCTTTAAGTTTTATCGGAGTTAACGATTCAAACTGTATTCTTTCTTTGGTTATCTCAAAAGTCCGTATGTCGCACAAAATTCCATTATTTGCCGCCTGCATCAATCGCGCAGCCAAATTTACAACCGCCCCCATTATCGTATATTCTCGACGTTGCTTGCTACCAATTACACCACTGTAACAAGTACCTGTTGTGATCCCAATCTTCGGTTGTACTCCTAAATTTCTTAAGTTTTCCAACAACATTATTGCCGCGATCGCACAACGCACTGAATCATCCTCATGGGAAAACGGCGGCAAACCAAAACCAATCACCAATGTACTACCTTTATCATCCACCAAAAACTTGTTTAAAGTCCCCTCATAAACTTGCAAAATATTTTGAATTGCATTAATTATAGTTGAAATAAAATCTAAAGCTCCCTCAGCGCCATAATCCATCCCCGGCAAATTTAAGAACATCACACTGACTCGCCGTAAATCCCCTAACCAATCAGTTTGACCTACTTTTAAACGCTCCACAACTCCCACACTTACATATCTTTCCAGTCGTTCTTGCATCTCATCATAAATCGCGATCGGAGCCGATTTACCTAGATTTAACAACCTTCTATCCGCCACAGAAGTCAAAAGATTAAATCCCTCCAAACGCACCACATTTGAATCTAATAATGTTCCGACAAACTGGTCTTTAATCGACTCCCAAGCCGTCAGTGACAAACAAACTTCACCTATACCTGCTGCTGTTTCTGCAAGCCCCACTTGAGTAATCGGTTCCCCCGCCACAAGATACTCCCATCGACCATTCAGTCCACCGATATAAAACTCTTGTAACTCACCCGCGCCAATACCAATATGCAATCGCAACTCAGCATTTGCAGCTTGATATTTACCCAAATCATTTAAAATCGCCAAAGCACATTGCGCCGCAAAATAGGTAGCTGAATCTAAAGACATACTTTCCGTCGGCCAAATCGCCAACATAGCATCCCCAGCAAACTTGACAATATCCCCTTTGTGTGCAATTATTAATTCAATTAATTGACCAAAATAAGCATTTAAATGAGTCGTTAATTCTTCAACTCCAATGGCACCTTTTTGAGCAAGACGTTCAGTAAGAGCAGTAAAACCAGAGATATCAACAAACAACACCGCCGCCTCAAAAGATCCACTAATCGGAGCAGCAAGAGGAGTATAATCCGCCGCAAAACAATTTAAGACACGAATCGGTAAAAAGCTGGCAATGTTTTCAACAAAAGTAGGCATGATTTCAAATACAGAGAGTAAGTGTATAGTTGGGAGCCGAATTCAAAAACTATCATCAATTTTATGCCCTGAATAAAGCAGAAATTAGCCATCTATGATAGTATTATAAACAAACAGCATTTGAGAGTCAAGTTTTATGCCCCATTACTTAGCAAACACCCAAATGACTTGAATAAGTACCCCTCCAAATCTGCTTTTATCAGTGGGGAGAGTGGGGAGGGCGGGTTTATTTAACCTGTTTGCAACCCGAAAAGCCTTTGGTGAACCCGCCCCTACGGCTCATTGAGAAGGGTGCAATATCTCAGTTGTACTCAAATTTTAATCTCCCAACCACGGCGATACATTCCATACAAAATTAACCACCAAAATAACACCGCAGTTACAGCAAATGCTAGAGAACCGTTCAGCGCCCCAGCCCAGGGCAAAAACCAGTTTTCGTAAATCCAAGTGTAGGTACTTGGAGGGCTATCGCCACTACCAATATGAGTTTTCAACAGAATTCTGGCGACAATACCGGAAGCCACAAACAGAAAGATAGCATTCAATCCCATGATTTCAAAGGGTCTCCCCCATTTCCAACCTCGCACTTCTATGGTTTCGTAGCAAACTGCTAGTAATAGCAATGCCCAACCTGCGGTAAAAACTACATAGGAACTTGTCCAAAGTTGTTTGTTAATCGGAAATAAAAATCCCCACAAATGACCGATTACTAGGCAACAAAGTCCGCAGATTGCTAGGTTGATACTGGTGCGGGTTTTGATTGGCTGTACTCGCAGCCATTCTCCGGTAAAGTAGCCAATGAGGACTGTTACCACTGCTGGTAAGGTGCTCAACAGTCCTTCGGGGTCGAAGGGGCCGCCTTTGTAGAGGTGTTGGCTGCCTAGAATTAGCCGATCGACATATCCTCCCAAATTGCCCTCTGGCGTTAGTTCACCCGCACTGTACCCCCCTACAGGCACTATGGTTAACAATGCCCAATAACTGAATAATATGGCAATAGCGAGGAGTTTTTGGTGGCGGGGGGAGAGGTTGATAACGGCGATCGCACTAATAAAGTAAGCTAAGCCAATCCGCTGCAATACTCCCATAATGCGGATTTTAGCGAAGTTTTCGATGGGGGCGCTGTTGAGAAGTACGTCAAGGGCGATCGAGGATGTGTTTAGCAGCAATCCTAATATAAACAAAATGGCGGCGCGCCTCGCAATCCGCCAGTAGATATTTGTTTCTATTTTTGTAGTAGTTTGAATATATTTTGACACGGAAAATGACATCGCGCAGCCGACGATGAATAGGAAAAAGGGAAATACTAAGTCTGTGGGGGTGCAGCCGTGCCATTCTGCGTGTTCTAGTGGCGGATAAACTTGTTTCCAACTGCCGGGGTTGTTGACTAGGATCATGGAGGCGATCGCAATTCCGCGAAACACATCAAGGGATTTTAAACGCATAAATAAGTTATTGGTTATTTGTTGTTGGTTATTTGTTGTTGGTTATTTGTTGTTGGTTATTTGTTGTTGGTTATTTGTTATTTGTCTGTATTCCCAATTCCAAATTCCCAATGCCCGATTCCCTATATCTCTATCCCTTCCACAGTCAAAATTACCCCATTTTTCATCAACGTATCGCAGCGATCTGCATAAAATTGTGCTGCTTTATCTTGTTTATTTACTTGCAACACGCGCAAAAACATTTGTCTTGCTTGGGCGAATTGTTGCTGGTAATGAAAAAAAATTCCCTGTTCAAAACAAGTTTGGGTTTGTGTTTTTAGTTCGATCATGGTATCTGAATCGCCGTCGTAGATTTCAAATACAGCCACAGGGGTTTGTTTTCCTTTGACTTGGACGCGATCGAGAAATCGGCACTTATAATGTTGGGGATCGTCGATCCGACAAAGAGTTTGGACGCTAGCTACAATACCAACTCCGTAAAGCTTTGTCAATCCTTCCACGCGGGAGGCTAAATTCACTGCATCGGAAATCACCGTACTTTCCATGCGTTCCGCTTCGCCAATCGTACCTAACATTAAAGTTCCAGTATGCAAACCAATGCCGATGGAAATAGGTTGATAGCCACTATTTTGCCTGTGTTTATTATAAATTTTAACTTGCTGCTGCATCTCAATTGCTGCTTGCACGGCATCTTCTGGGCGATTGGGAAACAAAGCCATAATACCATCGCCCAGATATTTGTCTATAAAGCCATTGTACTGGCGAATCACAGGCCCAACTCTAGTTAAGTAAGAGTTAATAAAATCAAAATTATCCCTAGGAGACATACTTTCTGACAAACTGGTAAATGAGCGAATGTCTGCAAACATAATCGTCATTTCTGCTTGCACAGAGTCTCCCAATCTCGCATCAACGATGCTTTCTCTTTTGAGGAATTTCAAGAATTCGCGGGGGACAAAACGAGCGGAGGCTGCGGCAATTTTTTCCAATTCGCTTTTGCTGGACTCGATTTGATTCAGGGAACTAAATGCTCTCAATGCGGTGACTACTGTGGTAAATAATTTTTTATTTGTTAGTTCGGTTTTGGTTTTATAATCATTGATATCATAGCTGACAATGACGACATCTTCTGGTACTTGTCCTGGCTGTCCAGTGCGTAAAATAATCCGCACTATTTTATTGTCTAAAATATCGCGGATGTATTTAACTACTTCTAAGCCTGCTTCTTCCGTTTCCATAACGACATCGAGCAAAATCAATGCTATGTCCTGATTTTCTTTGATGATTTCCTTGGCTTCTTTGCCTGAGTAAGCGCTGACAAAATTGATTGACTTGTTTTCAAAATAAAATTCTCTTAAAGCTAGTTTTGTAATATGGTGAATCTCTATTTCGTCATCTACAATTAATACTTTCCAACTAGATTCTATAGTTTTTGATTCCCGCTCATCTTCCTCGATAAATATTAAATTTTCGTCGTCAGCATCCAATAGCTTTTGACTAGCTTCTGACATTGTTCCTACTCCTGAATATTATTTTATGAATGCTTTTGCCTAGCTAATTAGCAATTTATGTTGGAATTTTAATCAAAAATTTTGTGCCACAACCTAGTTGACTTTGGCATTGAATTGTGCCTTGAAGTTTTTGATGCACTAAATTGTAAATAATGTGTAATCCTAATCCAGTGCCGCCCTGACCTCTTTTGGTGGTAAAGAAGGGTTGAAAAATTTTACTGAGATTGTCTGGAGAAATTCCTTTGCCATCATCAGTATATTCAAATACTAACAGATCGCCATCTAGTTGCAAGTCAAAGGCGATAACTCCTTCGTCGTTTGGATCGTAAGCGTGAATTAGGGAGTTCATTATCAAATTCGTTACAATTTGACAGAGCACGCCAGGGTAGCTATCCAGTAAAATATTGTCAGGGCAATGAATCTCAATTTTGTGTTTAGTTGTTCTGAGTTTTGGTGTTAAAGATGTCAGTATTTCCTCTAGATATTTTTTAACTGGAAAAGTTCGTTTTAATTCACTGGACTGATCGACTGCCACTTCTTTAAAGCTATGGATCAAGTCTGCCGCCCGCGTGAGGTTAGTCAATATCATATTACTACTTTGCAAAGCAGTATCCAGAAATTTTTCTAACTCAGAGCGTTTAATCTGACCGTTGCTATAAATATCGCAAAATTTTGTAACTTTTTCGGCTAGGAGTGAGGCGGCGGCGATGCCAATGCCGATGGGAGTATTGATTTCGTGGGCAATACCAGCCACTAACCCTCCAAGGGCTGCCATTTTTTCTGATTCTACGAGTTGATTTTGGGTGGATTTTAAGTATTCTAAAGCTTGGGAAAGTTCCGAGGTTCTCTCTTGTACTAAGTGTTCTAGATTTTGATGATAATGCAGGTCATTGTTGATGTAAATATTGTTATTTAAAAAAACAAATTTTTTGATTAAATTTGGGTATTTTGATTCTAATGTCTCTGCTTGAGATTTGGCTCCACAGTGCTGATAGCAAGAGTGTGATTCTGTTAAGTAAAGTTTAGCAATTTTAGGCATTTGTAATGATAAATAAAAAACTCCTGCTAATTCTGCTGCTAATGCTTGTCCGTGGATATTCCCGTTTTCTTCTGCTTCTTGAATTGCCAAATCATAACATTTCATTGCTTCCAGTGTGTTGCCTATTTTGCTAGCTTTTTCGGCGGCTGATAACCTGAAATTTTGCTGATAATTCATATAATTAAATTCCCTTAATTATGCCTTTAATTGAATTAAAAAATTGAGTTGATTGTCTGTAGGACTCATGGAATATCCCAATAGATCAGGGAAATTACGGGCCGATCGCCCTAGAAAAAACTATAGATAGATGCTCTGGGGAGTTCCCAATGTACATTCTAGCCTTCAAACAAGCCGAAACTGCACTTGCCGATCGCCTATTTGCAAAAATAAACTGGTCTGGGAAAATCTCAAGCTAAAATCAAAAAACAACTATGCAGAATATAATGACCTCAAATCCAGTCTCTAGCGGTGCAGACATTAAACTACTGGTAGTCGATATCGATGGTACGATCGCAGGTAAATCCAATAACATCCGAGAAGCAGTGAAGCAGGCTATTTTCGCCGCTCAGTCGCGGGGAGTGCAAGTTGCCGTGGCTACTGGTAGAATGTATCGATCGGCTTTGCGCTTTCACCGGGATATCGGCTCAAATTTGCCGTTGATTTCTTACCAAGGTGCCTGGATTCAAGATCCCGCTAGTCAAAAAATGCTCCGCCACCAGCCCTTGTCGAAACAAACAGCTTTGGAATTGTTGGAACATTTTGAAGAACCACATTTACGATCGCTCCTTTCGGTGAATTTTTACATCAACGACCAACTTTACGTACCGGAAATTACCGCCGCCACCAGACTTTACGCAGAACGATCGGGTATTCAACCAATTGCTATTACAGACTTGCGCCGAAATATTCCGGGTGAGCCGACGAAAGTTTTGGCTTTGTGCGAAAATCCGGGGGTACTCGATGGCTTACTCAGCAGTATGCGAGAACGCTACACACCAGCAGAACTTTATTTGACTCGATCGGTTGCCACTTTTTTTGAAGCTACTCACCCTTTGGTTAACAAGGGAGCCGCAGTGCAGTACATCGCAGAGGATTTGTTGGGTTTGCAGCCACAGAACGTGATGGCGATCGGCGACAATTTCAATGATGTGGAAATGATATCCTATGCGGGCGTAGGCGTAGCGATGGGTAACGCTCCCTCGGAGGTGAAAGCTGGTGCTAACTGGGTGGCACCGGATGTCGAGGAAGACGGGGTGGCTGCTGCGATCGCCCAATTTATTTTGGACTCATAGATATTGCTAAATCCGCTATTTATCCTTCCAGGGCAAAGTCAAACAAGCGATGGGCCATTTCTAATTTACTGCAAGGTGCTATTTCCACTTGCTTTCCGGCGGCATTCATCAAAATTGCTTGATTGGTATTGCTACCAAAACCGGAGGCTATTTTGTCGATCGGATTTGCCGCAATTACATCCAATTTTTTGGCCCGCAATTTTTCCCACGCTGGCTTGACAATATCACCTGTTTGTGCGGCAAACCCGATTAGTTTTTGATGTGGCTGTTTCAATGTTCCCAACTCTGCCACAATATCCGGTACCGGTGTCAAGGCTAAAGCATCCGGGAGCGATCGCTTGGGCAATTTCTGACTATGGTACTCCGTCGGTTTCACATCAGCCACCGCCGCCGCCATCACCGTCAAATCCGCATCGGGAAAACATTCCAGCATCCCTTGTCGCATTTCTGCTGCACTCGTGAGGGCGATCGACCTGACACCGGGCAATGATAAATCACCACTTATACTATGTATTAGAGTGACCTTCGCACCTCGGTGCTGTGCAGCCCGCGCCAGAGCTAGGCCCATTTTACCAGTGGAAGGATTGCCGATAAACCTCACCGGATCGAGGTGTTCCCGCGTACCTCCCGCACCGATCAACACGCGTTTACCAGCTAAATCTCGATCGCCCTTAGTATACAACAATGATTCTATGTGAGCCACAATCTCACTTGGTTCTGCCATCCTGCCCGCACCCACGCGATCGCAAGCCAGCATTCCCGCCCCAGGCGAAATAGCATGATATCGCCTATCTGTCAATATTTCGCGCCAATTTCGCTGCACCGCCGGCTGTTCCCACATATCCGTATTCATCGCCGGTACCAACAAAATTGGACACTGAGAAGCAAGTACCGTATTTGTGAGTAAATTATCCGCAAAACCCCCCGCCAACTTAGCCAAACTATTTGCTGTGAGGGGAGCGATCGCAAAAACCGATGCCCATTCTGCCAGTTGAATGTGCAAAGGGCGTCCGTGACGGGCTTCCCAGAAATCTTTGTCAGTAAAAGCAGCTTGGCGACAGAGAGTAGCAAAAGTCAAGGGCGTGACGAACTCTTGAGCCGCATCAGTCAGAATAGCTCTGACTTCAACTCCCGACTTGGCTAAAGTTGAAACTACTTCACAAACTTTGTAAGCTGCAATCCCGCCACTAACGCCAATTAAAACTCGTGTGCCCTTCATATCTTTTTGAATAAAAAAGAATTAGGAGAAAGTCAAGATCGGCAGAGACAAAAATCCCTAACTCATCTATATAAATTGGCTACCAAATCTGTGGCTAACCTTCTCCTAAAACTTGCTGAGATTTTTGCTATTTTTGAGGCTATGCTTCGTCGTAGGCTTCCATGTCCAGAAGGTGAAGATAAGGCTCGACCAACTCCGGGCGCTGAAACGCAAGCGATCGCAGCAAATGCCAATCGTTCAATCCCTCAAAAGGATCGGTGTAATCGTCCACTTCTAGACGATCGGCCAATTGTGCCACATCCTCCGAAGTAAGTACAGCAATATCGCGCGATGCTTTGGTTAAAGTTTTCATCTTTATTCCGTCCCCGAGATTTCCGCCATACTATATCCTAAGCCTTTAATCCGATTTAGACACACTTTCTAGAACAAAACTTCGCATTAGATCTACAACTTGTGGTTGAATCTCGTGTCCCATCGCAAATTCGTGGTACTGCACCGACGCCCCCCAATCCGTGAAACTATCGCGCGATCGCACTGCCGCACTCACAGGGACAATACGATCTTGAGTGCCGTGTACGATTAAAACAGGTGGCAACACGCTACCTGCAACTGGGGACTGAGAGTGCAAATAACCACTCAAACAAATTAAACCAGCCAGAGGCAAAGTTAATCCCACATCCAGAGTCATCGCTCCACCTTGAGAAAAGCCACCTAAAATCGTCTTAGACAAAGGCACACCCGTACTGCTTTCTAAAGACAATAAAAATTCTGTTAGCAATCGCCGACTTTCGATCAATCCCTTGGAGTCATCACCTTGAAGGTCATACCACATTTTGCCACCCGGTACTTGGGGATGGGCAAAAGGGGCATCGGCAAACACAAACTCATAGTCTGGTAAATTGAATGCCGGCGCTAAAGAAGTCAAATCGCGAGCATTGGCACCCCATCCGTGCAAAGCAACAATCATACCGACTGGTGGGCGATTCGTACTCGGTGGAATGCTAATAGATTTTAAAGACATCGTAGATCAGTAATTAGTAATTGGTAATCGGGTATGGGAGGAACTATAATTTGCCTACAACTGTACCACCTTGTCTATTTAATCGCTAGCTAGGTACTAGCTCCCGAACACCCAGCCCATGAGTCCACGAGGCAGATCCCAACCTAGTCACCACCAAAAACATCCCGCAAACAACTACAAAACAGTCCCTATTTCCTTCAAATAAACCCGCGTCAACGGTTCCCCATCACCCAGAGTATACTGCTCTATCAACCCTTTGCGACGAATTGAAATATTAGCTCCTACCCGCACCACTACCGTATCGTCATCAGTGCTTGCTCTCGCCAACATCATCTCAGTTTCTCCTGGATTGTCCAGCACTACCAGATTACTGCCCCGATCAAACATTCCCCGCTCTGCCAAAATAGTCTCTGGATACTCAGCAATTAACAAATCCAGTTGAGGATTCCGCAGCAAATTTTGCACGTTAACGTTATAGTTATGATTGAAAACTTTTGTTAGAAAAACCAGTCTCTTCTCAGAAACCGCTCTAGCTAATCATTAGAAAGTTATGAGTTAAATTGATAACTCATAACTTCTAATTTTCAAGCAGTTTTTTGTTCGCCGAAATCTGACTGCTGCCCCTCGCTCGCTAGTAAATTCCACCCTTGAGTTTTCAGTTTTTGAAATGTTGCCCACCCTTTAGAACCATCCGGTTCTAGGTAGTCCGATGCAGCGTACTGTGGAAAAGCTGTATAAGGTCGCCACGGTTGGCGGGGTTCAGTGCGTAGGTGCAATATTTTTTCTCCATTGCTTCCCAATCTGGGCAACCAGCACATTTGTTTCAGCATATCTAACACTCCATAGTATGTATGGTCTCGTGCGAATTCGATTTTACCCAGGAATTTACCGTTTAAGCAAGCATTAAGTTTGCGGTTTTCCCTTGGCTTTATAAATACACGCCGATTCTCCCTCTTTCTGGATCGAATAACATCTTTCTACCGTATTGGTTTTATGTTGGAAAAAATGTTCCTCAAGTTACAGATATTAAATTACAACCACGATTTATCACCTTATCAAAAGTTAAATGTATTTTCATAAATCAGCGCTTACTTAGTTTTTTGTTCGTTTGACTACATTTTTTCTACTAAAACAGCGTTTCCAGCCTGGTTCTCGTTTTAATTGAGATAGCGATGGATAATTATTTCTAATCGATCGATATCAAAAGGTTTGGAAATATATGCAACGCAGCCGGCTTGCAAAATCCGATCGCGGTCTTCAGCTTTTGCTAGTGCTGTGACAGCAATAATCGGAATATTTATCAGTTGTGGATTTTGCTTGAGACGGCTCATCAGTTCTATACCGTCGATATCAGGTAAACAAATGTCTAGCAAAATTAGGTCGGGTGGTCGGGAAACTGCTACGGAAAGAGCTGTGCGACCGTCTAGGGCTCTGACGCACTGGTAACCAAATAAATCGAGTATTTGTGCTAGCAGCTCTAAGTTGTCGTGATTGTCGTCTACAGCTAAGACTAAGGGACGTTTATCAACTAGGAGTCGATCGATCTTACCAAACGAATATTCCAAATTCAGATTCCAGTTAGGGTAATTCATAAAGGCCGACTCAGGCAGTTTCTCTGTAATTTTACTTATCCTATAACATAAATTTAACTCAATATCGATTTCCTTGCCTGGTAAAGTAGGTCAGCCAAAGGCCGACAGCATTATCTATAGTGCCAAGTTTTCCACTTCCGTAAATTCCTAGGTTTAAACGAGACTATAGTCTTTCTCAACAAAGTAAAGTACGCGCCTCACGATTACCTCTTACCCAAGACCTGCTCTATCTCACCTAAGTGAGAAAGGCTATATTTTTATCTATTTTCAAGGATGAGCCTGTAGTCTCGCTCCCTTCCATTTACATAACTTAACCTCTGTAATATCGCTAAAAAAACTATGGATATTGATACAATATAATTGTATTATGTAGTCAGTATTGCTTCTATTGCTTAAATTGTTATATTCTGTAATAGATTGCGAGTTAGAATAATAGCTCGCAAAAATGCTATTATCAGCCTTGGGGATCAAACAAGATGGCTCGTAAAAAAAATATAAAAATGTCCAGAGCGGCTGTGGAACAGGAGAGTTTACTCAACCGAATTACTACTCGCATCCGACACTCTTTAGAACTGCAAGAGATTTTGACGACAACGGTAAAAGAACTCCGTAACTTGTTAGAGAGCGATCGAGTAAAAATTTATCGGTTTGAACCTGATGGCAGCGGTGAGGTAATTGCTGAGTCGATTAAGGACAATAATTTGCCATCATTGCTGGGCTTACATTTTCCAGCAACCGACATTCCCAAAAGCGCTCGCGAAATGTTTGTCAAAGCTAGACAGCGAGTAATTATAGATGTCGGATTGAATCATCAAACAATTAATCGATTAGATTGTCCCGAAACAGGCAAAACTTTAGCTGCTGAAGATATTCGCTATGCTAAGGTAGACCCCTGTCACATAGAATATCTGAGAACGATGGGTGTCTATTCTTCCCTCACAGTGCCGATTTTGCATCACAATCAGCTTTGGGGGATCTTGGTCTGTCACCACACGCAACCGAAACGGTTTAGCGATCGAGAATTAAAAATTGTGCAATTGCTTGTGGATCAACTGTCAATTGCGATCGCCCAATCTTTTCTGCTCAGTCAAGCTCGACAGCAAGCGAGCGATGAAGCCATTGTCAACCAAATTAGCAGTTTGCTCCACTCCCCCCTAGAATTGGCAGAAATTAGACACACAGTGCTAGAACAAACCGTTAAATCTTTAGCCGGTTGTGGCGGTAGATTGTACATTGCCCCCGAAGGAGTGAATTGGCCAGCGGAACTTTATACCTGCGGTCAACAGCCACAGCATTTAGAAATAGAAAAGAGCGAGTTTTGGCAAGAAATTATGGGTCTAAAGCAATTATTAATAGTTGAAAAAAAAGAAGAAAGCAATGACAAATATTCAGGCATTTTTTCCGATATTCAAATAGAAAAACACCAGGAAAAAGGTTTAATAATTGCTAATTATATAATCCCCGAATTATATGCTATCTCCGATATTTTTCAATCACCTAAACTTAAATCTTTATCTTCATATTTTCTGGAATTTTCTATCAGGTCAATCCTAGCAGTGCCACTGCAATATCGAGATCAGTGCATCGGGTGTCTTACCATCTTTCGCAGTGAAATAGAAACAGAAACTTTATGGGCTGGACAGTGTGACTCCGAAGCCAGAAACGACCGTCCCAGAAAGTCATTTGCAGCGTGGAAAGAAATAAAAAAACAACAAGGTAGAAACTGGAAAGCTGATGAACTGAAGCTAGCAAAATCCTTGGCAACTCATCTTTATATGGCGGCAATGCAAAGGCGCGTAGAAGCAATGATTCGACATCAAGCTTCCCACGACCAACTAACAGGTTTAGCTAACAAATTGCTGTTTAACGAACAACTGTCCCTAGCTGTAGTTAACGCTCACCAAAACGCCGAAATGTTGGCCGTTATCTTTCTTGATTTGGATGGTTTTAAAAATGTTAACGATACCCTCGGTCATGCTGTAGGCGACCAGTTACTCCAAGCAGTATCTTGGCGCTTAACCAACTGTTTGCGCGTGGGCGATTCCATTGCCCGTTGGGGCGGAGATGAATTTACTTTACTGCTGTACAATATTAGTAGCGCCCAGGATGTCATTGATACTTGCCAGCAGATTCTCCAAAGTTTATGTACTCCTTTTCACTTTGAGGAGCAGCAACTTTATATCAAAGCCAGCTTGGGAATTGCTTTGGCGCCCTATGACGGCGAAGATGCCGAAACTTTGCTGAAAAATGCCGATGCTGCTATGTACAAAGCGAAACAGAAAGGTCGGAATAATTATCAGTTTTATACCAGAGCGATCGGGAACAAAGCATCGGAGCGTCTGGTATTAGAAAATAATCTTTACCGAGCTATAGAAAATTCTGAATTTTTGCTCTACTACCAGCCACAAATAGATATAAATAGTGGCAAAATAGTCGCCCTAGAAGCTTTAGTTCGCTGGGAGCATCCCGATCGCGGTTTGATGGGTCCAGATCGATTTATTCCCTTAGCGGAGGAAACAGGATTAATCTGCCAGATTGATGAATGGGTGCTGCGAAATGCTTGCCTTCAAAATCGAGAATGGCAGTTAATGGGACTGCCACCGATGCGGGTAGCTGTCAATCTATCTGCCCGTCAGTTTCAGCAACATAACACAGTACAAACAATCGCTAAAATTTTGTCGGAAACTGGCATAGATCCAGAATATTTAGAAATAGAAATAACCGAAACTATTGCGATGACAGATGTGAAATTTACCGTGTCTGTATTGCAGCAGTTGCAGGAAATGGGAATTCGGATTTCTCTAGACGATTTTGGCACTGGTTATTCTTCCTTGTGGTCTCTCAAACACCTACCACTGAACAATTTAAAAATCGATCGCTCCTTCGTCGCAGATTTGATGAATGGTGCTAGCGGTGCTGCTATTGTGAAAGTGGCGATCGCCTTGGGACAGGGATTAAATTTAGAAGTAATTGCTGAGGGAGTGGAAACCCTAGAACAGTTGGAATTTTTGCATTCCCTTAAGTGCGATATGGCTCAAGGTTACTTCTTTAGCAAGCCACTATCTGTGATAGCGACAACCGAATTGTGCCTGGAAAATAGAGAATGGAAATTGACTTCTACTCCCAAATCTAATTAGCAATAATTGTTGACAATTGACACTCGGATTCGCTTCCTCAGCGAAGTCGAAGGGTCGAAGGGCAGGATAAACTCCGTCGAAGTACCTTCTTCCCTCTTCGTTTTTTCTAGGAGTAATTATTCGGCATCTATCTTAAGGTGTATTTAGTCAAAAAAGTATGAATTTAAAGTTATGCACAAGGATAGATGCCTGACAATTGTTCATGACTTGAAAACTTCGTGACCCGAAACTGCTTTGATGCGTAAATTTCTGTTTGAGAATCTTCTATTTTTTCGAGCGACTTGGTTTTTGACCCTAATTCATCTTGTTTATAGCTAAGTGTTAAATAACCGCAGCGCCAAAAAAAATAATACGCAGAACCCCGACTGATTAAACAAGTCGGGGTTTTAAAATAGAAGTCTTTTACGTTTAATTAAAACGACCTACTTCAGACCAATTACTCTTCATCCAACCAAGCCAGAACGAAGGGCGAGAACAGCAGCTTGAGTGCGGTCATCAGCGCACAATTTGTTCAAAATATTGCGGACATGAGTTTTGACAGTGCCCACAGTAATGTAAAGTTTTTCCGCTATAGCAGCATTGCTATAGCCCTGCACAATTAGCTCCAAAACTTCTAATTCCCGTCCCGTCAAAGGGTAAGTTTCAATAATGTGAGTAAACTCTGGTTCCGCAGCTTTAATTGTAACTTTTTTACCCTCATATTTTTGTGCTTCCGGGGCAGACTCCTTAGTGCGAGCTTGTTTCAGGACTATACGAGCGATCGCCGGGTCAATCCAAGACTGGCCTTCGTGAGTTACTTTGACCACATTTAACAAGTCGTCAAAACTGATATCTTTCATGCAGTAAGAGTCAGCTCCGGCGGCAAAAGCTGCGAGGACTTCTTCTTCATTGTCCTGAAAAGTCAGAATCAAAACCTTTGTGTCTGGATCGGAGTCTGCAACGATCGCTTTTTTGAACTTTTGGGTCAGTTCAATTCCGTCAAAATCCGGCAACCCAATATCTACAATTGCCACGTCAGGTTTGGAAGACTCAAGCAGTTTCAATCCCTCTGTCGCATTCGCGGCATCCCCCACAACTTCTATGGTATCACTCTGTTGTAAAGCTGTACGGATACCAACTCTCGTCAGGTCATGGTCTTCGATCAAAGCAACGCGAATTTTACTCATTTTTTTTCTAATGCCCTGCTGAAATTTTTAAATATAGCCAAATGACTCAGCTAAAGAGACTCAATTTGAGAAGGCGATCGGTCCTAGGGTTAGCCCGATCGCCTATCTTGTTCCAGCATACTCATGGAATTGCACAATTGCAAATTAATTGTTAAGTAATTTGGGTTCACCGTCTGCTTCACCCTATGGGGACAGGTAGGCTCTCCTCGTTTTTACTGTCTGATTACATTATCCATTTGTCCGCCCCTTGATAGATGTAAACAGTTCCATGACTGGATAAATTTAATATATAAAAACTTTTGATGCAGTAAGGCAATCAAAATTGATGGAGCTAGCAGCCGGACTATTTATTTGGTTTTAGCGCTAACCCTCGACTCTTATTTATAAAATGTAATTATGACTCACTATTACGGAAATCACTCTTTTTCTTCGGACTTTTCCGACGGGGAAAGTTCCCATAGGGCCGCGGAAATAATACCAGGGCAACCACCTGTTAACTATTGGGAGCATCAGCTCGATCGCCTGTTAAAGACCATTCCTCACATAGTTTGGCAAGCAACTGCTGATGGGGCGGTGACTTATTTGAACCGTGCCTGGGAAGAGTATACAGGAGTAGCAGCCACAGCAGCCTTGGATTTCGGCTATCTGGAGTCCGTCCATCCAGAAGACCGAGCTCGCTTCCCCTGGCGATCGGGGCAGACTGTGAGCCTAGACTCCAGTTATGAAATAGAATTGCGACTCAGAACGCGATCGGGTATTTACCGATGGAATTTAGTAAAATTTTCCAGCGTAAATACTGGCGACGAGGGAGTTTTAGAGTGGGTGGGCACCTATACAGATATAGATGCGCTCAAGCAAACTCAAGAAAGGCTGGAAGCAGAACCAAGATCTCTCAAGAGTTTGCTGGAGTCCCAAGCTAGGGAGACAGTAGAAAGCTTGAAAGCAACCAGCGTGGCTAAAGAGGCGCAGCAGCAGCATTTGCAAGTTGTTGAGCGGTTTACAAATCTGTTGCACCAGCCGGCGGGAAGCTTGTGCGAACTATTCCAAGCCATAGCGGATGCGGTAGTTGAGACGATCGCCGAGGCTCAATTTTGCTTGGTGGCCCTCCCTCACTGCGACGATAGCCACAGCCTCCAGTTAAGGGCAGTGACTGGGGCGGAAAACTTGGCTGGGGGTAAAACCAAGTATGTGGAAGAGGCCCTGCTATCCCAAGCCTTTGCTACGGGAAAGTCTCAATTGTCATCCCAAGAGTCCGGGGCACAAATGCCTGCTGCGTGTGCAGTGGCGATCGAGTCCTTGCCGACTGGGCGTTTGGGCGTGTTGGCGATCGGTAATTGGCAAGATAACCAAGCCATTGACGATGCAACTATGCTACTGCTAGGGGCGATCGGAAAAGAAGTTGCGATCGCGATTCATAGCGCGCGGGCGATCGAAATTAAGCAAAAACAGGAACAGCTTTTAGACTTACAAAATCAGCTCTTACTTCGCCAGCAAGCAGAATTAGAAAAGCAAAGTTGCCTCATTCAACAGCAAAAATTGCAACTGCTAGAAGCTGCCAAGTTAAAATCGCAATTTTTGACAACTATGTCCCATGAATTGCGAACTCCCATGAATGCAATTATCGGTTTTTCACAATTGCTGCTACGCCAGGAAAAACAACTACTGACTCCTCAGCAAAGAGATTTTGTGGGGCGTATTTTTAATAATGGTAAAAATCTGCTATTGCTGATTAACGATATCCTCGATATCTCGAAAATGGAGACTTGTGGGACTAAATTAGAAATAGCCGAATTTGATTTAGCCCAGTTGGTAATCGCTACTGCCCTGGAATTTGGAAATCTGGTGACAGACAAAAATTTGTCCCTGTCTGTCAGCGTGTGTTTGCAGGAGCGGTTGATAGTTCATGACCAGTCGCGCTTGCGGCAACTTTTGGTGAATCTCATTTCCAATGCGATTAAATTTACTCATCAGGGAAACATTGGCATTTCTGTGCGAGAACTAACCCTCGATCGACTAATTATCAACATCACTGATACAGGAATTGGCATCAGCGAAACCGAATTACCACATATTTTTGACAAGTTCCACCAAGCCGAGCGAACTACCAGTCGCCAATATCCCGGCATCGGTTTAGGACTAGCAATTAGTGCGTCTTTAGCAAAAACGATGAACAGCACACTTACAGTAGAAAGTCAAGTAGGAAAAGGTTCAACTTTTCGGATCGAATTGCCACGAAAAATGAATTGACCGGAGAAATCTGGGAACGGACGAGCCGTACAGGCTCTAAACTAGATTTTTCTAGGCTTAGGGCGATGGTTGATAACAACATCCCCTTCCGTTTCCCTAGAAATCAGGGGTTTATTAACCGGATTTGATCTAATTTCTAGTCTTGAGAAGGCGAATCTTTCGATAAACTTGAGAGCGGGCTAAAATTGAAAATCTCAAATCGCAGGAAATTTCGGGTGAAGGAAGTTATTAAAAGTTCGTCAGAATATCAAAGGAAGCACTCGATCGCACCTTTGCTGTTATCCCTATTATGGCTGTGCGCGATCGCTGGAGTGGCTTTCCTCTGGAATCTGGGCAATATTGGTTTAGTTGACGAAACCGAACCGTTGTTTGCTGAAGCTGCTCGCCAAATGACCGTCACTGGTGATTTCATCACCCCCTATTTCAACGGCGATACCAGGTTTGACAAGCCACCGTTGGTTTACTGGCTGATGGCGCTGGCCTATCGGGCGATCGGCGTTAACGAATGGGCTGTCCGTATTCCCTCGGCCCTGGCGGGAATATGTATCACTTGCCTGGGATTCTATACCCTATCGCAATCGTTGTCACAAGTCATCACGAATGAGCAAGAAGTCCGAAGCAATGAGCAAGAAGAAAAATTATCTCACTCTCCCCATAATTTCCTACTCTCCGGCTCTCCCGGTATTCCTCTATTTCTTTCTGCACCTTGGATTGGTGCTGCCCTCATAGCATTAAATCCCGAAACTATTGCCTGGGGAAGGACTGGGGTTTCAGATATGCTCCTGACCGGCTGTATGTGTTCGGCACTCCTGGCCTTTTTCCTGGGATATACCCTAGAAGAAAAGAAGCAATCGGCAGGATTTGCCACCGTTTCTGGTTCCCGATTTCCCAATCCGTGGTATCTCTCTTTTTATGTACTAATTGCCTTAGCAGTTTTGACTAAGGGGCCTGTGGGAATTGTGTTGCCAGCCCTGATTATTGGCTGCTTCAGCTTTTATTTAGGCAATTTTCGACAACTTTGGCGAGAAATGCGTCCGGTGTCTGGAATCTTAATTATTCTGGCGATCGCCCTACCTTGGTACATTCTGGTTATTTTAGCCAACGGTGAAACTTATATTGACAGCTTTTTTGGATATCACAATTTCCAGCGTTTTACTGGAGTTGTGAATCGACACTCGGCACCTTGGTATTTTTACTTTTTTGTAGTCTTATTGGGTTTTGCACCTTGGTCGATTTATTTGCCTGTGGCGATCGCCCGCACCCGTTTTTGGCAGCGTACTTACTGGCGACGTCAACCTCGATCGGCACAGTTAAGTTTATTTGCCCTGTTTTGGTTCGTCTGCATTTTTAGCTTTTTTACGATCGCCGTGACCAAATTGCCCAGTTATGTATTGCCTTTAATGCCTGCATCGGCGATTTTGGTAACGCTGTTGTGGAGCGATATCATTGGAGAAAAAGCAGCAGAAACCAGGCCGGGAAAGTTAGAAAAACCACCGAATTCTTTACCCAGAGGACTATTAATTACCTACGTTGTAAATGTCGTATTTTTATTAATCATCGCTGGAGCAACTTTATACTCCTACCACTGGCTAGGAGACGATCCAGCTATGCCCAATTTTCCCCAAGCACTTCAACAGTCTGGTTTGTTGATTATCGGCGGTGGCATTTGGATAGTTGCGGCGGTGGCGATCGCTCTTTTATTATGGCAGCGGCAGCAACGCTGGATTTTGATTGCTAACTTCATCGGATTGGTAGCATTTATCATCTTTGGTTTAACTCCAGCCTACAATTTAGTCGATCTCAACCGTCAGTTACCTCTGCGACAATTAGCACGGGTTGCTGTTCAACAAAAATTGCCTGGGGAAGAGTTTATGATGATTGGTTTTGCCAAACCTAGTGTAGTTTTTTATTCGCATTTACCGGTGACTTATTACCGACTGCCAAAAGGTGCGATCGATTACATTGAAGCATCTAAAAATCAAAGTTCTCCGTCTATTTTGGTTTTAGGATATCCAGATAAATTTTTGCAATTTGGATTGCAGCCCAATGAATATCAACTGCTATATACTCGTGGTGCTTACCAACTAGCTAGGGTTCCCAGAACAGCTTTTCGATAGTCTGTTGTACTGTGGCTGCGGTGAGTTGACTTATAGATGATATCAATTCCGGTTGTATCGGAATGATTAAACCACAGAGAACACAGAGGACACAGAGAAGAGAGAAATAATAATTCCGATGTCAACGGATTTGATATGATACACTGATGCCTTTACGCGACACTCCTGAACCCACGGGGGGTCAAAAACCCGGTTTCTGCGTCAATATCTCAGGCGAGATAGCGACGATTTTTCCAAGAAACCGGTTTTTTTGCGTCCAGGACTATGATAAAAACTCCAACACCAGAACTTTTTTCTGTGTTGGAGTCACTTACACCAGTTGGTCAATTTGTGGAGGAGCAAGTACCGAGACTTTCCTGCTGACCCTTCTTAGTATCAAATTGATGGGTAATGTAGGATTTGAACCTACGGCATCCTGCGTGTAAAGCAGGCGCTCTACCACTGAGCTAATCACCCAATTGCACTCACAAGAATTTATGATATCAGAGTATTCCCAAAAAATCAAGTAAAAAAATCTAAACTTTTAAATGCCCTCTGGCCGTACCCACGATCGCATCACACTATGGAGTTTGCCCTTTGTCGCAGCCCTCACCCTTGGCCAGACTCGCAGCAGTCATCTAACTTTGCTGGTTTCCGGCAGCTTTTTATTGGGCGGGCTGATGTTTGGCCCCGACTTGGATATCTACTCCTGTCAGTATCAGCGCTGGGGATGGTTCAAGCTGATTTGGCTACCCTACCAAAAAAGGCTGCGCCACCGCTCTTGGCTGTCCCACGGCCCTTTGATTGGCACTGCTGTACGTATCTTGTACCTCGCTACCTGGATCGGAGTTGTGGGGATATTTGGGTTGGCGATTACTCAAACAGTCGGGAACCAAACCGGGAACTGGTGGCAAGTGCTTTTAAGTTGCTGGCACTCGATCGCCAAACACCCGATCGAATTGTTAGCTGTTTACATAGGTCTAGAATTTGGCGCTATGAGCCACTATTTGAGCGATTGGGGAGGCTCTGCTTACAAAAGATTCAAAAAGAAAGGATTGAGCCGGCTGCATCCTCCTGAGACAATCAAGGTGGCAAAACGCAAAGCTCCCATCCGCAAATCTAGTAAATCTCTAGTACCAGGAAGCAACAAGAAGCAAGCAGGAAAAAGGAAGAAGCAATAAAATTAATGGTTTGGGTCAATCACTGAGTGCAAATATATTCGTAGGGGCGAAGCATGACCGCTGTAAATCTCTCGTTATCACTAATAAATTTTCTGCGGTCATGCTATAGCCTATCCAAAATCGGGATGCTCCCGAGAAGGTTGCTCTTACAGGTAAATTACGATCATGTCTGATTCTCAAAGTCGATCGCTCATCGCACTAGCACAGTTAATCGAAGTTGTAGCAAAATTGCGCGACCCAAATGGCGGATGTCCCTGGGATTTAGCCCAAACACCCCAAACTCTCATTCCCCATATTATTGAAGAAGCTTACGAAACCGTCGATGCCATTCGTCGCCAAGACCAAGAGGCGATCGCCGAAGAATTGGGCGACTTACTATTACAAGTAGTCCTCCAAGCTCAAATTGCCAGCGACTCCAATCAATTTACCCTCGCAGAAATCGCCAATGGGATTACAGAAAAACTAATTCGGCGACATCCCCACGTTTTCGGCGATGTCGAACTCAACAGCGTCGATGAAGTCAACGAAAACTGGGAAAAAATCAAAGCAGCCGAAAAAGGCGAAACTGCTGAAAAACCCCCAACTTTCGCATCGAAAATGAGCCGTTATGCCAGCACTTTGCCTCCGATCGCCGCCGGGATGAAAATCTCTCAAAAAGCTGCTGAAGCGAGTTTTGATTGGGACACTGTGGATGGTGTTTGGGATAAATTTCACGAAGAAATGGCCGAATTTGAACACGCGCTCAAACATGAGGATAAAGCAGCCCAGGAGTCGGAATTGGGAGATATTATGTTTGTGTTAATCCAATTGGCTCGCTGGTATGGTTTAGATGCGTCGGCTGCTTTGCAGGGGACAAATCAGCGGTTTGTGGATCGGTTTGCCTTAGTTGAAGCTAAGTGCGATCGACCTTTATCTGATTATCCGGTGGCAGAGTTAGAGGCAATTTGGCAGCAAGCTAAAAAAATGGTGGCTAAACAAAAAAGCGATGACTAATATCAAATCCCTTGGTATCAGAATGATTCATATCAAATCCGGTAGCATTTGAATTATTCATCTCTCTATTCTCTGACTCTGTGTCAAGAGTGTTCTAGAAAGGTTATATCACCTACTCATATAGCTTCGCATCGTTGTACGGCGGATGTTCGCACGCGATGTAAAGCGCGTTTGTCGGTTCCAGTGCTTCTCCTGTCACCGGATCGATCGGTCTTAGTACAAAGCATAAAAGAGATAGTGATCGCCAATCTAAATTATCCAATTTACCGCGCTCGTAACGGTTGACTGTTGCAGCGCTAATACCTACATCTCTAGGTACGGGTTGATTTGTAGCTGTAAATAGAGCCTCTTCGTATCCTTTAGTTTTAAATTCCGTTTCGCTAACAGACCAACCAGTTTCCTGTCTTGCTGCTTTCAAAATCTTGCCCAAACGCATCCGTCCCGTCTCCGTGAAGCGAACTGGACGCAACTCTTGCTCTTTGTCTGCCACAGTCTTGTTAGAGAGTCCTGACATTTTTCCCACCTACATTAACTCTCAAACTAGCACAGCATCAACGATTGAGGATTGCATGATCGACATTGGAGTTGAAATTAATTTTTGTTGCATTTGTGTAATAAGAGTCTGATAGAGCGTAAACTGTAATTGAGAAATACAAAAACCTCAGTCTTAAACCCAAAGTATACAGCGATGACACCACTGTTTCGCCGCCTCCAACCCTCGAAAAAGCTCCGCATCACCGTCAGGTCGATCGCCCAACTGCTCAAAATCAGCCCATATCTAATCAAGCGAGTCGAATCCTGGGCTAACGTGGTCTTTGTACACAGGCGCGATCGAGGCGGACAATTTGTCAGCTACCGCAGGCTGCAAGAATGGCAAAATGCGATCGCCCATCAAATTCAAACTTCCCCCACCCTCTCGGAAGTCTCGCAACTAACAACATCCATTCGCCACGACAGCCGAAAATTCCACAAACAATATTCCCGGCAAACCCTTGACTTTTTGCATCAAATGTGCATTCAGCGCCAACACGCTCTCAAAACTTCGGAAAATTTAAACAGTTGCGCTTCCTAATAGAAATTCAGCACACTTTGCCAACAAAACAGAAGCGAAACATTTACGAGCAATTGCGAGACAAATTCACCCCAAAATCACTCGTAAATGCTCCGCCACCTCTGCCAAAAAAGCAATTAAGACATTGCCTGAGCGATATAATCAAAATAAGGAGCAGCTTCCTTCGCATCCTCCTGATTCAGCAAAGCCAAAGAAGCTTCCTTCAAACAGCGGATTGCTTCCACCATCCCTGGAACTGGAACGCCCAGAGAATTGTACATTTCCCGAACCCCAATTAAACCGATACTTTCGATGGGTTCCTTGTCTCCCGCCAAAATACCATAGGTAATCAGGCGCAAATACCAGCCGTAGTCACGGAGACACAAAGCCCTTTCCCGTTGACCGTAAGCATTACCTCCAGGGGAAATAAAATCAGGGCGTTTTTTCCAGAGTTTTTTGCTAGCTTCATCAACAATTTTTCTTTCACTGTCAGAAAGCGCAGTAGCAATGCGTACCCGCTGTTCCCCCGTTTTAAAAAAATCATTGATACTTTGAAGTTCGCCGGTACTCGGATAACGAAGTTCGTCGTCGGCTTGGAGAATTAATTGGCTAACTACGCTCATTTGTTATTCAAATTTTTGAGGATATTTGAGAGTAACATTAATTGACATTCTCATTCTTTAAAGATGAGATTCTTGGTTCAGTGACTTACCTTGCTTCTAACATCGATCGACACTAGAAGTAGTCGGCAAATCTCCCCAAGCGTGATGCTTAGTAACTAAGCCAGTTTCCTTGTGCCCCAAGGTACTGTGGTAAAAATTCACAAACTGCGATCGAGAGTTTGAATGTCGGCAGACATTTGGACTGTTTGACGAGTTTTCGCTGCTTCGTACCCATAGCATATCGCAGAGGCTTCATCGAGGGCAATCTCCCCGATCGAAGCTTAACTTTAGGAGCAAGGGTTTCAAAAGTACAAATACAGCTTGCGATTGAGCTTGATGCCACTCGACCTACTCCAGTCCGAAACACAGATCTTGCAGTACCATAGTGAATTCTACCACGACTACCTGTGAGCAAATCTAAAAAGCTTTCCTTTTTGAATCTCCCCACCTCCAAAGGCGACGGATTATTGCTCACCAAGCTGACAACGGGAGACTTAGGCGAAGCTGAGCCTGCATCGCATTCAACTATCCCTCTACCCACTTAAATAGCCTGAAGGTGAAATTTCGTATACTTTTTTCGCATTTGGTTATTTCTGTGCTGTTTCCTGCTGTTTCGAGTTTTTTGCTTCCATCTCCAACAATTCTGGAACTGTTACAAATTTGTACCCTTCTTTTTTTAATTTAGCAATAATATTGGGCAAAGCTTCCACAGTCCTGGATCGATTACCACCGCCGTCGTGCATCAGGACAATACCGCCGGAATTTGCCTGCCGCATCACATTTTCCATCAACGATTGTGTAGCAGTGCGCCAATCTAAAGAATCAGCAGACCACATCACAACTGTATAATTTTTCTTCTGAGCATAAGCTGCTAATCCATTGTTTAAAATACCTCCCGGTGGGCGGAACATATATGTTCTGATGCCTGTTACTTCCTCAATTAACGAGGTCGTGCGATCGATCTCGCTGGCGGCACCCTCTTCGTTATACTTAATGTATTGGTGGTTCCAAGTGTGGTTGCCGATCGCATGACCAGCCTGAGCAACTTTTTTCCCTAGTTCTGGATAAACTTGTAGGTATCTTCCCACCCAGAAGAAAGTCCCTTTAATATTGTTCTGTTTGAGAATATCCAGGATTTGTACAGTTGTTGTCGGCCAAGGACCGTCGTCAAATGTCAGGGCGATCGCCTTTTGTCGGGAGTCGAGTTTGCCCTGACGCAGGGTTGTACCCTTAAACTTGGACGGTAGGGAAGAGTTGAAACGGACTTTCTCCAACCTATCTAGAGTGTTTTCGGAAAACTCTACTCTCTCGGCGATCGACTGTTTCAAATTATTAACATGAGATTTCGACTGTTGTATTTGTGACTCGGATACCGTCACGAGTCCCTGCGATGATAGCGCAGGCGACTGGTTTCCTCGCGAGTTCATCGGCAGCGTCACGCCCATTACAAAACTACCCAAGGCGGCTAAAAAAGCAACGATCAAAGTTTTTCGCCGCCTCAACAGCCGTTTGAAGTTTTCCACGTTTTTATCTCCTTGACACCCTACATAGTTAATTTTAGATTTTAAAACTGACTATTCACTATCCTCTCTTTGTATAACCCGACAATCCGATCGATCGCTTCGGCAATAGTCAAACCGTCTGTTTCAATTTCCACAGCATCCGCCGCTTTACGCAAAGGAGACACCTCGCGGGTACTGTCCTTTTCGTCTCGCAGGGCGATGTCCCGTTCCAACTGTTCCAAACTGGTTTTAGCCCGATCGGTATCATTGAGTTGTAATAGCCGTCGGCGCGATCGCTCTTGTACCGAAGCGGTTAAAAAAATCTTCAGTTCTGCATCGGGAAACACATTAGTACCTATATCACGACCTTCTGCCACAATTCCGCCTGTTTTGCCGCAAAGCCGCTGCTGTTTCACCAAAAATTGTCGCACGGCCGGCACAGCCGCAATTTCCGAGACGCGGGCTGTCACCTCCAAACTGCGAATTGCCTCGGTGACGTCTTCGCCGTTAATCTTTAATGTCAAAGAGGAAGGGTCAAGGTTGTATTCTAAATAACTGGAATTGACTAATTCGGCGATCGCCAATTCGTCGCCCATGGGAGTGTTGGTAGTCATCACCAGCCACGTCACAGCTCGATACATCGCCCCCGTATCCAGATAAGATAGACCCAGAGCTTGAGCGACTTGTCTAGTTACTGTAGATTTGCCAGATCCGGCCGGCCCGTCGATCGCCACAATTGGCAGACGATTCCTCATAATTATATTGTCAATCAACCGAGTAGAACCGATTTTGGCAGCCACAGCTAAAAGTCCCGCCGTTTCCACAACCTCCAATGGTATCAGAGAGTTGGGATCGACGAGTTCTGCATACTCAAGCGAGACTGCTGACTCCTGAGCGACTTCTGCTTTCACCAGAGCGAGTATTACTTCCGCAGTGCGATCGCCTGAAGAAAAAGTTTTCAACCCTTGCTGTAGAGCGCGATAGAGTACGGAGGCTTGCTGTTTTTGCTCTTGTGTTAAATATTGATTTCGAGAACTCATTGCCAGTCCTGAAGCTTCACGGGCGATCGGACAAGCAATAATCTCTACAGGCAAGTTAAAATCTGCGACCAGTTGCCGAATAATTGCTACTTGCTGGGCGTCTTTTTGACCAAAATAAGCTCTTGTCGGCTGCACCAAACTCAAAAGTTTAGTGACGATCGCTGCTACACCCTGAAAATGACCAGGCCTGGATTTGCCACACAAAACCGATGTCATCGCCGCTGGTGGCACAACTTGAGTCAAGGATGAAGAATCAATCAACTTCAAAACAGGCATCTCAGAGTTACCTGCATCGATGCCCGACTTCCCAAACATTTCTAGTTCTGAGGGAGCAAAAATTACATCAACCCCAGCTTGTTCGCACAACAGCCGGTCTTGTTCCAAATTGCGAGGATAGTCTTGAAAATCCTCCTTTGGCCCAAATTGCAGCGGGTTGACAAAAATGCTGACCACAACGATCGCATTTTCTTGTCTGGCCCGCTGGATCAAGCTCAAATGGCCGCTGTGTAAAGCTCCCATCGTCGGCACTAAACCGATTTGTACATGGGATGCTACAGATTTTTCTGAATTTAAGTAGCAGCCTAGGGCTGCAATGGTAGTAAAAAGGTGCACGGATACACTCCTGAAGGCATTCGTCTGTATTTTGCCTTACAGTAGGGTTTAACGTCCAACAGATACATTTAACCCGGCAATTCCCGGCAGTCCTCGGCAAGCTGTGTATGGCAAAACCTGAAAATCGGTAAGGATTCCGGCTTCGGAGGTATCTCTCAAAGCTTTCAATAAAATATTGAAAGCGCCATTTAAATCGCGGTCTAGCTGATGACCGCAGGAGGGACAAGTAAAACGTTTGTTGCCACCTAGCTTTTGGTGGATCTGCCCACATCTTGAACAAGTTTTAGAAGTATATTCCTCTGTTACGTCTACTACGATACAACCATGTTTGGCTGCTTGATGCTTCAACGTTTGTTTAAACTTGTAATGACTCAAAGTAACCATCGCTCTCGCTGTTTTAGTAGTTAAGCGACGCTTCCCCTTCTTGACCATTTGTTGAGTCTCAAAGGTAGGCAAAAAGATTACTTTGTACTGAACACACAAATATTTTGCCGTTTTCTTGTGCAATTCATGAACCAGGTTTTTAATTTTAATTCTGATTTGGGCTGCATTTTTTCTGAGACAATATCGAAGTCGCTTAAAACACTTACCTTTACTCTGTCCTGTACGGCTCATCAGTTGATCTAGATGCCTTGCTAATCGGTAGATACGACCAATATCGTACTTACCAATTTCTAGTGCATTTTGACCGTCAAAACCAGTCACAAAAGTACGGACACCAGGGTCAAGTGCTATAACCAAATTCGACGCTGACAATTGAGGCTGAGCCTGATTAATGGCGTAACTAATAAACCATTGACCATTAATTAGACTAAGGCTAGGTTCATGTTCCATTACTTCTGCAATTGTCTCAGAAGCTTTGAAGTTCAGGCCGTAGAGTTGCCTGGGGGTAGAAAGTGTTGGCTTTCCAGTTCGACTCCTGAAACCGGATAGTTTGAGAAGTGTCTCTGTAAGTGCGGAATTTAGCAAAACCTCCTGATTTCTTGGCTGCTTTGTGTGCCTCAAATGCCTGAAATACTGCCAATTGCCTAGGATTATATGGTTGTTGGCTAACCCAATCTGGCGCACTATCCATAATTTGCTTTCGCAAGTCATACTTGCCTATTTTCTGATTCTTCAGAATAGCAATTGCTTGGTTGTAACACCAGCGACTAGCCGATATCCACTTTCTCCAAACTATTGCCAGCTTCGTTTCCGGGTAAACTCGGATCTTCTTTGATACTAGATTTGTATTTTCGCAAACCGTAGAGTCGGTCACTAAAGCAGTGGATGATGGCAAGGAGATCTTCAACCATTTCTCGTTCTGGAGACAAGTCTGTTCTACTGAGAACCACGAGTTGGCAATCGTTCTGTTCACATATCCATCTGATAAGGTCACAACCAAACCTTGCGAGTCGGTCAGGGTGGCAGACCACAACTTGGCTGATGTCTCTTGACATGACTTGTCCCAGAATGGAAAGAAGCCCTTTCCGCTTGAAATTGAGGCCGCCTCCGATGTCTCTGAAGACTTGCCCTTGCGGGTAGATGCCTTGCAGGTAGTTGATTTGTCTTTCGAGGTCTTCTTTTTGTTTGGCGCTACTGACTCTGCAATACAGTGCGGTAATCCTGCTGTCGATTCTGTCGGTAAAGACGGAATCAATGTCGTATCTACGTTGGTTTGTTGGGGTTCTGATAACTTTGATTTGGCCGGCTTCATCCCAGTTTCTGAGGGTTTTTTCTGAGACTGAGAGGATTTTACAGGCTTCTCGTGGTGTGACATAACGAGTCATGGTAGCTTTTTGTCGATAATTACTAGATACTACCATACTTTACCGGGTTAGTGGAAGTATTGCCGGAATATTGATTACTTTGGGACAACAGTTGCTCGTGGCTTTGGTGCTATGACTTCAATTTCCACCGGAGCTACGCCACTGCCCATCATGCCGAGCACGCTGGCTGCGCCTGCGGACAAGTCAATCACTCGATCGCCCACATAGGGGCCGCGGTCATTGATGCGGACGACGACGGTACGGCCGTTGTCGAGATTTCTTACCATTAGTAGAGTTCCGAAGGGCAAGTTCCGGTGGGCTGCGGTCAAATCATTTTGGTTGAAACGCTCGCCACTGGCGCTGAGGTTGCCGTCAAAGCCAGGGCCGTACCAGGATGCCCAGCCATTGATCCGAACTTGAACTGGGCCTAGGGAAAGCACCGGGCTTTCAGGTTGGGGCTTGCCGATCACTTCTTGGAGGGGTGGGGCGTTACCCAGCAGCCTGCGGAGGCGATTGGTTGCTTGTAAGGCATCTAGGCTGAAGTCGCTGGTGGTATCCGGGAGGATGGTTTCGGCGTTAATGTTTACCAAGTCCTCGCCGTTTGCCTGGATCAGGTAGCGATCGCCCTTTTCCCACTTGACAGTAATGCTATTTGGGTCAACGTTGTTGCGCGCCAACTGATTGAGTCTTGCTGCTAAGCTTGACGCCCGCCACACTGGGTCGGTTTCTTGAGCGCTGGAATTGCTGGACTTTTTGGTGTCAGACCCATTTTCTCTCTGACCGACTACTTTCAACTGACTGGTGGCATTTACAGAACTTTTGCCAGTCTCTGTCTTTTTGGTATTCGCTTCTGGACTCGTGTTCAGAAAAGTAATAACTGGAATGTTTCGCAGGTAGACTGTCGCTGCTTGTCGCCCTTCCAATTCGTGGGACTGAATTTTGGCGATCAAGTTTTGTTCAATGTCAGCTCTTGCTTGGTACTGATATTGTCCGACTTTTTGTGCTTCAACCCGAGTCGCCTTTAACTGCGGGGAAGGTTGGGTGAAAACTACTTGCTTGTTTCCCTGAAAGTTTGGCCCGGAGGCATCAGTTGCTTGTGCATGACAAGATGAGGCCGTTCCTAATGCAGGAACTAACAGGACAGCGAGTAGACTACCAACAAATTTTTCCTTCATACGTCCATTTTTGTGAAGAGCCATTGCCAACCGAGGTTAGGGGATTGGCTATTCGGCGATCGGGCATTCGGGATTTCCCTCGTACCCTTCGCTATTCCCCCGCGAGTCGAAACAAACTGTCGGGCTGCATTGTTGCTTTAATGTTCCAGCCCATAAAAAAATTACCTGGAACTTCCCTGACACTTGACAACTCATACTCAATTCGCAATTTGTGTTTAGTTGAGGAACTGCAACAAAGACTACCACAAACTTTTGAGCTTGGGGATCGGTAAGACCACGGAATTTGCCAAAAATTCATCGAATCTTCACAGTTATCGGTCTCAGAAAATGCTTTAATGGCAGTGCTTGCAGAGTTTTTAACAATTCCCGAATCTTTTACAAAAATTTACAAAACTTTACACAAAATCAGAGTATTTTGTGGGCTGGCAATAAACTAAAAACTAGCAATCGACGAAGGCGGACTTATGGATTATCGAGAAGCAGGTGTGGATGTTGAGGCGGGCAGAGCTTTTGTCGATCGCATCGGCAGTATGGTCAAGAGCACTCATCGATCGGGCGTTTTAGGCGGATTCGGCGGGTTTAGCGGGTTTTTCAGCGTCCCAGAGGGTCTAAAAGAGCCGATTATGGTTTCCGGGACTGATGGCGTCGGGACTAAGTTGAAATTGGCCCACGAGCTCGATCGGCACGACACCGTAGGTATCGACTTGGTGGCGATGTGCGTCAATGATGTGCTCACATCCGGGGCGGAACCGCTATTTTTTCTCGATTATTTGGCGACAGGAAAGTTAAATCCTGAACAATTAGCTGCTGTGGTTGCTGGCATTGTTGATGGTTGCAAACAAGCTGGCTGTGCTTTGTTGGGCGGGGAAACAGCGGAGATGCCGGGTTTTTACCAAGCCGGAGAGTACGATTTGGCTGGCTTTTGTGTGGGTATTGTCGAAAAGAGCAAGTTGTTGGACGGTTCGCGGGTTAAAGTCGGAGATGTCGCTGTGGGGCTGGCTAGTTCGGGCGTCCACAGCAACGGCTTTAGTTTGGTCAGAAAAATTGCCGGCGATTTGGGTTTTGACTGGCATTCCCAACCCGAAAAATTAGGCGGCAAAAGTTTAGGAGAAGTCCTCTTAACTCCTACTACAATCTATGTTAAGCCAGTCCTCGAAGCAATTAAGAGCGGTTTAGAAATTCACGGCATGGCGCACATTACTGGCGGCGGTTTGCCGGAGAATTTGCCCCGCTGTTTGGCCGCCAATCAATCTGTCAAAATTGAGGATCATAGCTGGCCAAGTTTGCCAATTTTTGACTGGATTGTTGAATCTGGTCAAGTTGCCACCGCAGATATGTTCAATACTTTTAATATGGGGATTGGATTTGTACTTTTACTCGATCGCCGGGAAGTGGAACAGGCAGTTAAATGGTTTGAGTCTCAGGGAATTGCTGCTTTTGAAATTGGCGAAGTGATTGAAGGGAAGGGAGAATTAATCATGGGGGCAAATTAATTTTTCTTGATTGAATTTAAAAAAAATCGCCATTTTTTTTAGGGTAAAATGCTTGACTTTCCCCAGCGGATGAAGTACAATCTGATAATGGGAGTGGTGACTAAAATAATTATTTTAGTCACCACTCCCATTATCTAAAATATACCACAAGAATCCCAGCCCTGTCAATAGGTAATCCTGCTTTTTTAAGGCAAATTTTTTGAACAAGATTTTCAGAAACTCGGTTAATTGAACAATACCTTTAATAGCTGAAATCCTTTGTGATGGTTTACTGCGATCGGCGATCGCACTGACTTGACAGCGATCGAGGTTCTGCGCTAGCATACTCAACAAGAAAATCTGGGAGTGAAAGCGACGGAAGGTAAAAGTCAAGCGAAAGGAAATTAAAAAACCTCCACTAAATCTCGCAAAAGTGCATCTACTCCCCCAAAACTATCATCTTTTTAAAGAGTTTGGCAAACGCTATTCTATATTACAAAAAAATCTCGGTAAAAATATGACTGAACACCAAAAAAACGAAATTCAACCGAATCAAATTTCGCAGCCAGAAGATTACCAAGTAAAAGAAATTACTAATTCAACGTCCATATCTCAGACTATTGATAAATCAGATGTCGCAACTGAAACAACTGCACTCCTAGACTCAAAAAGTCAATCCAGCGATGCTCTAGAAAGCTTTTTTAAAACGCTAAAAACAGGTCTGAAATATTTAAAAAGAATAGTGCCTTGGATCTGGCTAACTGTATTAATTGTAGTCATCATCCCTTTGATTGGTCAACTTTTCATTGCTAAAGCTTTTCAAACACAGAGTCCGTCTCCTTCTCAAGCTACGACTCCCACAAATACAACACAATCAGCGATTTCTACACCCCAAGCTATAAATTGGATGCAGGTAGAAAAAGCTGTCAAAGAATCCATGCAGGAAGCACGGGAAACTGCTGAAGTTTATGCCGCCAAAGAACTTGATGAGTGGACACAAAAATTAGTAGAAAGAGTTGACAGTAATTTCCTCGATTGGTACTTTGGTTACTTCAATCAAAAGCAAATTGAGTACAGTGGCTTTTTCACAGGAATTTCTGCCAATATAGCTGGCTGGTTGAATCCTAACAACCCAACTCCCCAAGCAAGGATTGCAGAAGCAATTACAGAAGATTTCCAGATAGAATTTGCCAAACGAGTGCTAGTTCCTGAAATTTCTCAACTCCAACTCCAAACAATTGCCAGTCAAACTTCCAAACGCTACCTGAATGCGTTAAAAGTCAACCTAATTCAAATTCCCGAACAGCAACAAATTCCAAGAGCGGATTGGGAAAGCTACTTGAAAGGCGCTTCCGTAGATGTCAAAGATACAGAAGGTAAGATATTAGCCAACCTTGGATTGCAGAAGATCGTAGCTGGGGGAGCCTATGTTGCCCTCAAACCTCTTTTGCTTCCACTCCTTCCTAAAATTGGGAGTGCTGTCGTTGCTAAATTAGCCGGAAAAGCCGGGGCGAAAATCGCTACTAAAACGGGAAGTATTTTAGGAGGACAAATAGGCAGTGGGCTTTTAGATTGCACAATTGGCGTCGGAATTCTGATCTGGGATATTTGGGAAACTAACCACAGCGCTAGTATCGAAAAACCAATCCTGCGTCAAAACTTAGTTGATTACCTTGATACTGTTCAAAATTCTCTTTTGACAAATCCTAAGAATGGAATTATGACGGCTGTCAATGCAATTGACCGCAACATTCTTCAAGCTATTGATATCGCAAAATCAGTAACCGTCAACAAACTGGGGAGTTAGGTAAATGTTGACTTCACTATTGCTTAGACAATTCTTTTGTTTAATAGCAGCTAGTTTCTTTTTCTGGATTAGCCTTTTCCCAGGAATTCAGTCAATAGCTCTAGCGCAACCAGGAAAAAACTTCCAGCAGCCTACTTATTTAGTAGCTGATTCCTTAAAAAGTTGGAACGCAGATGAATGGTATGAAGTGGACAAAGCCTTAGCAGAATCCGTCCAACAAGCCTACGCAGTTACTGAGGAATTTGCTAGAGATGAGCTAGATAGCTGGGAAAATGAACTGTTGGATCAAGTTGACCGCGAATTTCTCGGCTGGTACTTCAACTATTTTAACCAAAAAGCAATGGAATTCGGCATTCCTTTTGTATGGCTAGCCTTTAACGTTGATTTTATGGATTTGCTGAAAAAGGAGGACGAGAAAAATTCAAATGCGGGTCAAATCATTCAACAACGAATGATTCATGATTTCAATGGAAAGTTCAAGCAGCTTGTCTTAAATGAGGAGGCTGAACGCTCTCTCAAAAAGATTGTAGATCGTGTTGCAAAGAATTATAGTACCTCAATTGGCGTGAAATTTAGTCTGGTCAAAGCAGATTTTCAAGTTCCAGAAACAGACTGGAATCAGCATTTGGATACAATATCTCACCTTATTTATAATACAGGGACAGGAAACTCTACTCTATCTTCTAACAGCTTTAACAGTAATCTAGTTACGAAAATTTTTACTTTTACTACAATTAAAATAGGGGGTAATTTAGCAGCTAAATTCGCTGTAAAAGCTGGTTCCAGTTTGGCGGCCAAAGCTAGTGGTGCTTTGGCTGTAAAAGTAGGCGCTCAGTTGTTAGATCCCCTGCTAGGAATTGGCTTTTTAGTTTGGGATTTTTGGGACTATAAACATATGGTTGCCCAGTCAAAACCTGCACTCCGAAAAAATATTGAAGATTACTTGAATCAAATGAAGTCTTCTATTTTAGAAGATGATGCAAGTGCTGGAATTTTGGACGCTCTTCAAGAAGTGCAAAACAAGTTACTACCTTCACTAGCATCGCGCCGCCCTGAGTGAATTAGTAATTCCTATCCAAAGTTCTAGAAACAAACATGACTGCTACAACGCTAGCCCAAGTCCGCTCACATCTGATCTACGCCTTGCAACTCAACCTCATCGCCCCCACCCCCGACGATTCCCACGCGGAATAAATTATCAACTACCCCCCTCCCGCTGCTATTTACAGCCAAACAATCACCAGAATATCTGGTTTTAAATTCACCTTTTGTTAACTGTGCCCGCGCTTTCGATCAATCTTAGCCAACGCAGCACCCGAAACATCCGCCACAATACTGATAATCCGATACAAAGCCACCGCACTCAGAATTATACCCGTAGAAAAGCGATCGCCAAGCAGCGCGATCGCCGTAGCTTCAAATACTCCCATACCTCCCGGCGCACCCGGTACAACTAAACCCACCACAAAGGCAAAACAAAAAGCACCGAATAAGTTCGGAATATAGCCCAAAGGCACCCTCGTTAAAGCCATCACAGTTAGCACAAAACCGCTTCCCCGCAATCCGATAAAACACATTTGTCCAATTAACGGTACTAAAGGATAACGTTTAATTGGTAAATTTATTTTGTGTTTAGCCTTGACACTCGATGTTATTTTCGCTATATTGGAGCTAGACTCTGTAGGTAAATTCAGTCCCTCAGCCGCCGACACCCCAGAATTTGAATTTTTCCCATCCTGCTTCTTTAACTTCAACTTCTCTACAAATAGGACGATGGGATTCAGAATTCGCGGATGAATCGCCGTTAAAATAGCAGCACCAGCCACAATCCGCAAAAACCAATTAATTTTATCAAAACATAACAAGCCAATCAAAACACCTGCCGCAGCCATCAGCAGAGGTTCTAACAACACGCTGAGAGTAGCAACTTGCGGCGAAATACCAGCCTTTTTGGCATCCAAGATCCTACCCCAAAAATGCCAAATATTTCCAGGTAAATACTTAGCAATATTAGTTTTGAGAAAAACTTGAATCGCCCAAGCCGCATTTACACGTTGGCGAAATTCCCGCAAAATCAACATCCACACCCAGCCGGCAAAAATTAGCGAAAATAAAGTGACGCCGAGGGCGATCGCCAATAAAGGAAAACTTGTGGCTTTAATTTTTAACTGCGCGACTTCTTGCCAGTGAGTTACAAAAGCTTGGGCGATAAATAAAAACGTCCCGCCCAAAATACAGTAGCGTAAATAAGGTTTGAGACGAGATTTTGCAAGCTGGAAAAAATTCTGAATTCGAGGTAAATTTTGGTTTCCCATTTTCTGATACCGATTTTTGAATTTGGGATTATTGATTTCTTAACCACAATCTCATGTTTTAAATTTAAAATTTAGATCGATCGCAATTATTACGGAGTATCTTTCTATGGCTGGCCAGAGTCCTGACGGTAGTTCCTATCTTTTAGATAATAGCCCCAATAGTTTCACTTTAACACCGGGCTTTTTAACTCCTTACCCAAATGGACTATTTGCTCTGGGCGGCAATGATTTTGTAGTCGGTGCGTCAGACGCCGATCGCCTCAGCGGTGATGACGGTAACGACAGAATCCTGGGTGGAGCCAATTCCGACACACTCTTTGGTGGTGCCGACAATGACATCCTCAACGGCGGTATCGGTAACGACATCCTCTTCGGCGACTCCGGTAATGATACCTTGCAGGGAGGTAAAGGAGCTGACTTACTCAACGGCGGTAAAGGTGCCGACGTTTTGATCGGCGATGGTGGCAAAGATACCCTAACAGGAGGGTTGGGCTCCGATACCTTTGTCTTCGGCACCGATTCCGCAGTCATGGATTTGATGGCGGCAGACATAATTACTGATTTTAATAGTTCAGTGGATGCGATCGGACTCACTGACAATCTTACCGAAGCCGACTTAATTCTCGAACAACAGGCGATCGGCCCTGGTATTTCCGATACCATAATCAAAATTCGCCAATCCGGTGCTATTCTAGGCGTAGTTACCAACAAATTGCCACAAGATCTGACTGGTAAATTCATCTCTGCAACTCCCGTATTGAGCAACCAACTCAGCCAAGCCCGCGACATCGGCATTCTCAGCAGCCCTCAAACAATTACAGACTCGGTTAGTAACGCTCAACCCGATGATATTTACCGCTTTAGCTTATCAGTAACTAGCGACTTCAGCTTAAATCTCAATGGTTTGAATACCGATGTTGGCCTCACCGTAATCAAAGATATTAACGGCGACAATGCTGTGGATTTCACAGATATTATTGCTTCGGCTCAAGAGTCTAGTTTATTATCCAAATCCATACAACTAAATGCTTTAACACCAGGAACTTACTACGTGCGAGTTTCTCAATCCCAAGGCAATACAAACTTTACCCTAAATCTGTCTGCAACACCCACAACTATTTCTGCCAACAATCTTAACAACTTAGAAGGTTTTGACTCTCGTTTTGGATTTGGTTTAGTCAATGCCGCCGCCGCCGTTGCTAAAGCCCGAAACAGTCCCACTTTTCCTGATGTTCCAGACTTGGGCGGCGACGAGTGGGGCAGAGACTTAATTAAAGCCCCAGAAGTTTGGGCCCAAGGGTTAACTGGAGATGGCGTTGTGGTAGCAGTGATTGACAGCGGAGTTGACTATAATCACCCAGATTTGACCGGGAATATTTGGAGTAATAATGGTGAAAACGGCGTTGATTCCCAGGGTAGAAATAAAGCTAATAACGGGATTGATGATGATGGGAATGGCTTAGTGGACGATTTCCGTGGATGGGATTTTGTGAACAACGATAATGACCCCATGGATGATAACAATCACGGCACTCATATAGCGGGTTTAGTAGCTGCGAAAAAGGATGGAGTGGGGATGACAGGTGTGGCTCCCACTGCCAAGATTATGCCTTTGAAAATACTTGATAGATCCGGATCGGGAAGGATTAGGGATGAAATTGCTGCGATTAATTATGCAGTTGCTAATGGGGCGAAGATAGTTAATGTAAGTTTGGGTGGCTTACAGTTGAACGAACCAGAATTGAATGCGATTCGAGCGGCGGAAGCTAAGGGGGTAACTGTGATTTCTGCTGCGGGAAATGATGCTCGTCCCCAGGCAGATTATCCGGCTCGGTTTGCTAATGAAGCTGGAATTGCTGTCGGTGCAATTGAGCGGAACAAGCAGTTTGCTGATTATTCTAACCGGGCTGGAACTGAATTAATTAATTATTTTATTGCTCCCGGAGGTGACGGTGGTAAAGCCGATTCAGGGGATATTTATTCCACTGTACCCCTGTCCGTACCGGGCATTCCTTATCGTTATGTCGCGGGTACTTCCATGGCTGTGCCCCAAATCGCTGGGGTAGTAGCTTTGATGTTGCAGGCTAATCCGAATCTGACTCCGGCCCAAATCAAGCAGATTTTGGCAGAGACGGCAAATCGATCGGATATCATAGTTTGAATTAATGGGTAATTAGTAATAGGCTTGAATGTTACCAATTTTTGTAGGGGCGGGTTTTACGAATAATATTTAATTCCCACTCACGATCTACATAAACCCGCCCCACACAACTAACAATCTAGATTTACCTTAACTCTATCCGTAGGGTGCTTATGGTAGCACCTTACAAATTACCCTCTATCTTGTTAGTAAAAGCCGCCCCTAGGAGTCAAATTAAAAATTTGCTGCATAAGTTAATTCAAATTGGCGGTCTAGGGTGATACAGCAATAGTTGGGTCGATCGAATACTAAATTGTAATTCATTTCCCCGTCTATTTTGATTACCGGTTGTTTTAAAGGGATGCCATGAATGTTATATTGGCGACGTTCTAAGGCACTCCAGTCAATGATTTTGATATCGATTTGGTTCTGCAATTCACTGGCTAACAAAAATAGTTCCATCTTGTCTTGAACTTTGCCAGTCAAGGGTATTTTAATTAACACTAACTGGGTGACAAGGGGTTTTTGTTCGTTGGGAAACTTCTGGGTGTGGCAATGTCCAAGTTCTATATCATAAGGTTCTACCTTGAATTTGTCTTTGGAAAGGAGGGAAGATGCGTGCAAGTCTTTGAGGCACTTTTCCAGGTGGGGAATCAACCCCAAGTCTGGATCGCACAGGAGTTTGCGTATATTGGAAGTTTCGGTGACTGTCATGTTAGATTTTTGATGTTATTTTTTGATTCTTACTTTTAGCTTAGCGCTAAAGGTATCGGTCTAAAATCTATTTTTTCGTGAGTTTCCAGAGATTAAGCTCGACTGTATCGGTAATGGGGTCTATTTTATAGTTTTGCTGCTGGATTCCCGATCGCAATACTGAGGATGGTCTGTATAAAAACAGGTCACTAAAACCCTTGGGAATTGTAGGTAATTTGGGTTTGGCAAGTGCCAATTCCCGATTTTTGTAGCAAGCAGTGTAGCAGCGGGGTGCAATTAGTAGTTTTACTTTTGGTTCGAGCTGATAGCTTAAAGGCATAATATATGCTATGTTCGCATCGCTAACAATTAGGGGATTGGTGGCTTGATTAATCGTCTTAGCTACTTCTATTTCGGTGCGTAGCCAACCACTGCCTTTATTCCACCAACTGTCTGCTTGAGAAATTTTTCCAGCGGATATAATGCCGGCAGCAAACAGTGCAACCATAATGAATTTCCACACATTTTGGTGCTTATAACCATCGAGATTGCCACTAATTTTTATTGACAGTAGATAAGCAACTGCTAGCTGCATTCCCACATAACATGGCACTAAATATCGGGGATTTGCCGATCGCCTTCCACCTTTAAGTATATCGGGTACTGCTAAAAATAACGCCGTTGTTGCAATTGTTAACAATATCAATAGCCAAACTCGTTTTGGTGTATGTCGGCACAGGAAAAAAATTGCATATCCAACCAAAGCAAGGATAATTAGACTCACAGGAATTAGTGAGGCTAATTGTGTGGTATTAGCACTGCCATCAATGCCTAGATCGAAAAATGCGATGGTGACGGAACCAAACCACTTGCTCACTAATGTTAATAGATTTGCTTGTTCAGTCCAGGCTGTGGTGCTTTTAATTTGATTGATGTTTTCTGCAACATTGATAGCCGAAGGCATGAAAGCGATAAATGCTACTAAAGCTGCTACATAATAGGCAATAAATGTTTGAATATCGCGCCAGTTGGCAATGATTGCGATGTAGATTGCATGGGCGGCGGCGACGCAGATAAATAACAAGTGGGTGTAAAGTCCCGTTGCTAGGGTGACTGCGTAAATTATCCAGTGGAAAATCAGGGAAATGGGGTTGAGATTTTCCTGTATCCGTGTTGCTCGCAGCAGGGACGCCGTTGATAAAATAGTAGTGAGAGTCCACAAACTGTATTGTCTGGCTTCTTGGGAAAACAGAATATGGTAGGGAGAAATGGCAAAAATGGCGATCGCCATCCATGCTACAGTGCTAGAGGCAAATAATTCCCAAGCTAGCCAATAAATCGCTGGAAATACTAGCAAGCTAATCGCCACAGGTAAACTCCTCATTGCTGTGACAGAACTGCCGAACCATTGCGCCCAATATCGGGCTAGTATGTAATACAGTGGCGGGTGCTGAGAGTCTTCGGTTGCTAAAGAATGTAGGGTGTCAGTTAAATTGTGTTCGGGATTTATCTGTTGATATTTTTGTAAATCTGAGGGCGATGTTATTTGCTGGTAAGAAAATTTTTTGACCATTTCGGCTTCGGTGTAGCCGGCAACTCTCAGGGAAGTATAGGTTTCGTCGATCCAGTAAAATTTGCGATCGATATTTGCGAAGCGAAAAAATATACCTATGACTAATATAACTATCATTAAAAATCGCACCCCCTTGTGCATTGGAGGATGCTGATAGATTAGTCGATCGCCATTTTTCGGAAATTCCATTTTAAATCAACTCCCTTGGTTTTCCTAGATAAATGCTCATTTATTGACGATTTTTCCGAGAAGTATTTCTTGGTCTTGACCGTAAAGTATTTGTATTTTATATTGATTAGTTTCCCTGATTCTTTTTTGTAAATCCTGGGAAATATTGTACAAAAATATGTTGTCAAAATTTCCCGGAAATTCAATATTTTTAGGTGACATTATTAATAATTTAGCCTTCGGTTCTATTTGGTGACTCATACCTAGTAAATTGCCGATATTCAATACACTATAGCCTGAAAAGTCTGTGATGATTAATGGATTATAAGCTGAGTTGACTGTGCGGGCGATCGAGTTATTAAGCAGAGAGCCGGATTTATTCCACCAAGTATCTGCTGACAAATAGAGACACGATGAAATAATTCCCATTGAAAGCACAAAAACTAGAGCAACTCTCCAAAATTTTTGTAATTTAACTCTGATTAGAAGTTGAGTAAAAAGAAAAGCAACAGATATCTGCATTCCTAAATAACAGGGAATCATGTAACGAGTGTTTATCGATCGAATCCCTCCTTTAATTAAGTCCGCTGGTAAGAAAACTACTACTGTCATGCAGGTTAATGTAATTACAAATAACCAAACTCGCATTTCTGTTTTACGTAAAAGTAGATAATAAGAATACCCAATCATGATTAAAATCATGAAAATCAATGGCAAAGTAGATATCAAATATGGTCGTGGCAAATTCCAGTAAAATCCCACGTCAAAAAACTGATTGCTAATGTTCAAAATCCAATTTTTTATCAATTCTAAAAGCGGTCTTCTCAGGGAGAGCCAAGAAGTTTTATCGCTGGCATAGTTGAAGTTTTTTATAAAAACTATAATCCAAGGCGAAAAAATTAGGATTCCTGTAATTGTCGCTAAAAAATAGCCAATAACTGTCTTGTTAATGCGGAACTTTTCCACAATGACTACATAGATACCATGTCCTAGGGCAACCATGGCAAATAAGAGGTGAGAATACATTGCCACTGCTAGTGTGGTAGCATAAATAGCCCAACTACTATTAGTTTTTAGGCGCATTGCTCGTAGCAACGCTGCGCTAGACAGTAAAATTAACAAAACAAACAAACTGTAAGGTCGAGCTTCCTGAGCGTAAACTATCTGAAAAGGCGATACAGCTATGATGGCAACTGCTAACCAAGCTGTCACTGATGATTCAAATAACTCCAAACATAGCCAGTACATACAAGGTAATGCTAGCAGGCTAAAAACTGCCGACAAACTTCTAGTTACTGCGATGGAATCTCCAAATAGTTGCACCCAAAATCTGACTGCTACAAAATACAGCGGAGCAAGTTGAGCTTCTTCTATCGCCAATCCTTTTACGGTGTCAACAACGTTTTTTTCGGCATTGAGATGTTGATATTTTTCGAGAGTTTTTATTTCGTTAATTTTCCCCTCGCCTAACTCTTTAATTAATTCAGATTCTGTATAACCAGAAATCCGCAGAGAAGTGTAACCTTCGTCTATCCAGTAAACTTTATTTTCGAGATTGGCGAAACGAAAAAATATCCCTAGGACTAATATAACTATAATTAAAAATCGCAGCCCCTTGTGCAATGGAAGATGCTGAGAAATTAGTCGATCGCCATTTTTCGGAAATTCCATTTTAAATCAACTCCTATAAAAAGAATACTCCCTAGCCGACGCTATAAGTAGATGTTCTCCGTAAGTCCCAGACACATAAATACTTTCATCAGTCGGTTTATGACCGCTATTAAAGGCGCGGAGGCAGTATTTCCGCAGTCCTACATTTACAATAACTGCCGATCGGCGATTCTGTCATTGAGCGAAAGGCTACAATGTTCGACAGAGACCAATGGGGCCGGCGACAAATCCTGATGTAGACTAGGCGTAAAAATCCAACTAATCTGGTATTCCTATGAAAAAAGTCCTTTACTGGTTGATGGGCGAAAAAGCAGGCAGAACCATAGTCGGTGCCTGGAATTGGCTGTGGGGACTACCCGTAGCATCCGGTGGCGAGGTGTCGGTGGTGGTAGCCGAAGAGTCTTTGCGCTCTATGCAAGAATCAGTGCAAAAGCTAGCAACAGCCGTATCTACCCAAGTTGCAGCCGCCCCAGCGCGCCAAAACTAAATATGAAGAAAAAGTCAGGGAAATGCAAACTGTAGAGCGCCAAGCCATAGCAGCCCAGCGCAACGGTAATGAAGAAGCAGCCCGCTTAGCCATGTCGAAGGTGATTCAGACAGAACAAATTTTGCCACAGTTAGAAGCGCAAGTAAAACAAGCCGAACAGTACGTCAACGCTTCCAAAGACAAGCTGAATCGAGAGCGGATGAAGCTGGAAGGCTACAAAACGGATATGCAAAATATGAAAGATATGGCCGAAATTAACGAAGCGCTCGGCTCCATCGCCAAAGTCAACAACGACTTGAGTATTGATTCAGCCCGATCGCAATTTGAGCAAGCCAAAAACGCCGTCCAAGGCCGCAATCTGCAACAGCAAGCTTTAGCAGAGCTATCGGAGAACCCCCAAGAAAGACTTCAGGCAGAATTAGAAAAAATGACCATAGACGATGAAGTTAATCGCAGACTGCGAATGTTAGACAATTCAGACAACCGAGAACTTCCCAACTAAGGAGAATTTTATGGCTAAGAGTAGCGGGCCTCCCCCCATAGTTTTTATTCTGTTATTTTTCTTGCTCGCCGGTGGCGCGTTCTTTTTTCTGAATAAACCAGCATCCCAGGATGCCGAAAATACACCCACTCCCACACCCGCAGCCGATGGTGGAGCGAATCTGCCTCCCGTCGCCCCAGTACCGAGTGGAGCATCTCTGGTTGCAGCTAGTTCTTTTGCGCCTCCAACTTCTGTGGCTCCCGGTACTGGAGTGAAAATTAACGGTTCTACCACCATGGTGACAATCAATCTCAACCTTAAGAAGGGCTTTCAAGGCAAGTTTTCTGGCACTACAGTTGATACCAAAGCAAATGGTTCTGCCAACGGAATTAAGGATTTGGTGGCGGGAACAGCCGATATTGCTGCGGTATCGCAACCTTTGACTGCTGGAGAACAAAGTCAGGGTTTGACAGCAGTACCTGTGGCCATGGATGCGATCGCCCTTGTAGTCGGCATTAACAACCCCTTCACAGGAGGTTTAACTGTCGCTCAAGTTCAAGATATTTTCAAAGGAAATACTCAAGATTGGTCGAAAGTCGGTGGCCAGGCTGGCCCGATTAAAATCATTAATCGACCAGAAGTTAGTGGCACTCACCAGACGTTTAAAGAACAGGTTCTCAAAGGCGCTAATTTTGCTACGGGACCAAATATTACTACTCTCGATCGAGATGCGACAACTCCACTGCTGCAAGCTTTAGGGAATAACGGCATTGGGTATGCGACTTTCGCCCAAGTAGTCAATCAGAAAACGGTGCGGGTTGTGCCCGTAGACGGGGCGACACCGGATGCTGGAAACTATCCTTATAAACGACAGTTGTATTACGTTTACCAAATAATTGGGTTGAAAGCCCCGTCCTTATAGGACGGCTTTAATTTTTATTTAATTGTAAATGTTTGTTAAATAAATATATTAAGAGGGATAGTATTCACAAGTGTGATAAACTAATTGCATGATAGTTTTAGAGTTTAAATTAAAAGGCAAAGCGGAGCAATATAGGGTCATCGACGAGATGCTCAGAACAGCTCAATTTGTCCGAAATAAAACTCTTAGATATTGGATGGACAATTCCAGAGTTAAGCTGGTAGACCTGTACAAACAATGCGCTGTGATGGCGAAAGAGTTTGAATGGGCAGGCAAACTTAACTCGATGGCACGTCAGGCTTCCGCTGAACGTGCCATTTTTGCTATCCAACGTTTTTTTGCTAATTGCAAAGCTAAAAAAACAGAAAAGGGCTATCCGCAGTTCAAGAAACATACTCGATCGGTCGAGTATAAAACGTCAGGTTGGGCGCTTTCTACCGATAAAAGATGCCTGACATTTAAAGACGGCTTTGCTGCGGGAAAATTTAAGTTAATCGGCAATCGGGACTTGCATTTTTATGCACCTGAAGAGATTAAACGAATCAGAATTGTACGTCGTGCTGACGGATACTACGCCCAATTCTGCATCAACGTGGAGCGAAAAGAAAAGCTTGTTCTCACAGGCAAAGCTATTGGGATAGATGTCGGGATCAACCACTTTTATACTGACAGTAATGGCGAAACGGTCGCCAATCCTCGGTATCTCCGCAAGAGTGAAAAAGCTTTGAAAAGATTGCAGAAGCGTGTTTCTCGAAAGAAAAAAGGTTCTGGTAATCGAAAAAAAGCAATTAATAAGTTGGGAAGAAAACACCTGAAGGTCACGAGGCTGCGTAAAGACTTCGCTATAAAGACGGCGTTGTGCGCGGTAAAATCTAACGATTTTGTAGCCTACGAAGACCTTCAGGTTAAGAATATGGTGAAAAACCATAAGCTAGCCAAATCAATTAGCGATGCAGCTTGGTCACTGTTTGCTCAATGGTTAGAATATTTTGGAAAAGTGTATGACAAAACAGTGATTGCTGTTGCACCTCAATACACATCTGTTGACTGCTCACACTGTGGTAATCTCGTTAAGAAAACACTTTCAACTCGAACCCATATTTGCGGTTGCGGTACGACATTGGATCGAGATCATAATGCCGCAAAAAACATTTTGGCTAAAGGGTTGAAACAGGCAGGAATCAATTTAAATACGGCGGGGCACGCCGAAATAAACGCGATCGGACAGAACAATCTCTACTCAATGGTGGCAACATCAACGAGCAAATTGACTGATTGATCCAAGAATCCTCGTGCTTTCAAGCCGAGGAGTGTCAAAAAAACCCTCCTAGTCAAGCAGTCAAGGACTTCTTGGGTTATGCAACTTCCCCGGAAGGACAAAAAGCGATGCTTGCTGAAAATTGAGCCGAAAGCTGATGATTTCGCCAGACTGAAATCTGGCGCTACACAAGCGATGTCCGCCTGCGCCACACTTTATTCTTTAGTTCGCGCCGGCGGGCTTTGTTTGTGCAGGTGCGGTTTTAACCGCCGAATCATCTGATAGGCTAATATTCGATGTAATTTAAAATCGAAGGTTTTTCTGTGAGCAAAAATCGCGAACCAGTCGAGAGTTTAATTCTTTACTATTTATTCAAGTGGTCCATTGTCAGCCCGATGTTACACCTTTATTTTCGGGGTCGCATCTACGGTGCCGAAAATGTTCCCAGTTCTGGACCACTGGTAGTAGTCAGCAATCACGCTAGCGATTTTGACCCGCCTATTTTATCTAATTGTATGAGACGACCGGTGGCATTTATGGCTAAGGAAGAGTTATTTAAAGTGCCTATTTTGAAACAGGCGATCGCCCTTTATGGTGCTTATCCAGTCAAACGGGAAAGTGCCGATCGCAGTGCGATTCGATCGGCTATCCAATATTTAGAAAATGGATGGGCCACAGGTGTATTTTTGCAAGGAACCAGAACAGTAGATGGTAGAATTACCGATCCCAAATTAGGTGCTGCACTGATAGCGGCTAAGGCTAAAGCACCGCTATTACCTGTTAGTTTGTGGGGAACTCATGCTATAGCATCTAAGGATTCAGCACTGCCGCGAGCGGTGCCGCTGACGGTGCGAATTGGCAATTTAATTGCAGCGCCGAGTTCGTCGGATCGATCGGAGTTGGAAGCATTGACTCAAAGATGCGCTCAAGAAATTAATGCCATGCACGATTTAGGACGTTGAATTTGCATTAAGGGACTTGGGACTACCCACCCTGCCCCCCCACCCCCCTGCCCCCCCCAAGGGGGGATGGGGATGGGGGAATGGGGGAATGGGGCATCGGTAACTCACAGTCATACCAAATCCTCTCTTCATCGTCCTGTATTAAACTCTCTCTTCTCGAACTTCGCGTCCTTAGCGCCTTCGCGGTTAAATCATTCCGATACGACCGGAATTGATATCAACTGTCAACTAAATTAAGTAAGTCCACCTAATTAAATGCAAGATCCAAATCGCTCAAAAGCTTACTGGCTTGCTATTCTTCACATCGATCTTCTTCCTTCTTCACATCGATCTTCTTCCTTCTTCACATCGATCTTCTACTTACCATTGCAAACCCTGATTCAACAAAGCTGTAGCTGCCTCGCTATCGAGAGGTTTAGAGAAGAAGTATCCCTGACCGTACTCGCAGCCCAACGCGCGTAATTGAGCGAGTTGAACGGCGGTTTCGACACCTTCTGCTACCACCTCCATCCCCAAACTGCGAGCTAACATGACGATCGCCCTGACGATTTCCAAATTTTCACCTGTTTCTCCGATGCGGCTGACAAAAGAGCGATCGATTTTCAAAGTATTGATCGGGAATTTATGCAAATAACTTAAAGAAGAATAACCAGTTCCAAAATCATCAATACAAAGCTCAATGCCCAAATCTCTCAAATGAGAAAGCATAGCCGCCGCCGCTTCCCCATCTTGCATCACTACACTCTCGGTAATCTCCAACTTCAACCAACGAGCATCCACCCCTGTTTCCTGCAAAACTTGTTTAATTTGTTCGATGGAATCCGGCTGTTCAAACTGTCGCCCGGAGAGATTTACAGCTATTGTTAGCGGTGAATCTTTGCCCGGTAATTGCAAATTATGCCACTCGATAATTTGACGGCAACTTTCGTTCAAAACCCACAAACCCAAGGGCATAATTAGACCAGTTTCCTCCGCCATGGCAATGAATTCCATCGGAGAAACCAAACCCCGTTCGGGATGCAGCCAGCGGACGAGGGACTCAAATCCTGCGACTAAGCCAGTTTTTAAAGAAACAATTGGTTGGTAATAAACAGTAAAAGGACATTCTAATTTTTGACTAAAAACAAGAGATTTTTGATGTTCTAAGGAACGATTAGTTTCGTACAGAGACGAATTTTCTCCGTGACTCCCCAATCGCAAATCTAACATTGAATATTTCAAATTCAGTTCTTCTATGGACTGCCGCAAATCATTTTCCAAGTGCATCAAAGCCACAGCACGAGTGTGCATGGCACTGGTAAACACTTCGTAGCGAGCTTTACCGAGAGATTTTGCGCGGTACATGGCAATATCAGCATCTCGCAAAATATCTCCGGGCCACTGATATTCGTCACTACTCAAAGCAATGCCAATGCTAGCAGTAATGGAAACTTTATTTCCCTCTAAATGTAGGGGTCGTTCGATCGCCTTTTGAATTTGCTTAGCTTGGTTGATGGCATCTTCCACACCTTGAATTTCCTCCAATAAAATCACAAACTCATCTCCGCCCAAACGAGCTGCGGTATCACCAGGACGCAAACAAGTCAAGAGACGGCGAGCGATTCCCAGCAACAGCCGATCGCCCGTGCGGTGTCCCTGGCTGTCATTAATCACCTTAAACCTGTCCAAATCGAGAAACAGTACCGCAAACTGATAGTTAGGATGCCGTTTGACACGAGCAAAAGCTTGGCCCAACCGGTCAGTCAACAAAGCCCGGTTGGGTAAATCCGTCAAAGCATCATGCAAAGCATCGTGCAATAACTTATCTTCTGCCATTTTGCGCTCTGTGACATCGTGGCAGTTGACCACAATTCCCCCCACTGAAGGTTCCGCGAGTAAATTCGTCGCCACCGCTTCCAAAACGCACCAGAAACCATCCTTATGCCACACTCGATATTCTGACAGTCCCAGGCTAACTCTCGGCATTTGGATGATACCTTTAAACACTTGACCCACCATAGCCAATTCGTCTGGGTGAATCAGCTCAAATACAGACCGACCAAGAACTTCCGCCGTCGGATAGCCCAAAATCCGCTCTAGGGAAGGAGAGACATAGCGACAGAAGCCTTTCTCATCGAGAATCACAATAATATCTCTAGCATTTTCAATCAGCGATCGAAAGCGCTTCTCACTTTGTCGCAGTTCTTGTTCTGTGCGCTTGCGATCGGTAATATCGGTATTCATGTAAATCTGACCGACTATTGTCCCCGTGGAGTCTTTAATCGCATCAGCCCGCAGCAGCACTTGCAAAATCTTGCCACTTTTGGTGATTTTGGTAACTTCACCACACCAAGAATAACCATGGGCGATCGCTTCGAGAACCTCCTGTGCGACGGCGGTGTCAGCAAAAATGGTGTGTATCCCCCCAGCATTCCTGAATTCTGCTACGGTTTCGTATTCAAATAGTTGAGAAAAAGATTGATTTTGATAGATGTGAGTACCGGAGACATCAGCCATGCCGATCGCATCGCTGGAACTTTCCACCGCCTTGCGAGTCAACACCAGAGCCTCTTCTGCCTGCTTGCGTTCGGTAATGTCAATCCCCACCAAACAGGCTGCGTTGCCCCCATCGTACTTTTGACCCACAATCAAATAGTGTCCCGCCGACTGGCCATCGGTGGTTTTGACCTTGGTGGAAAGTTCTTTGACTACTTCTGTAGCATTGCTGGCAAAAAACCCCCCCAAAAAAGAGTAAAAATCCGAGCTTACGCCCAGAAATCCGATATCTTGGCCGACGAAAGCCGCAGGTGACAAACCGTGGAGTTTGGCTAAGTGTTGATTAACACCCAAATAGCGCAAATCCGAGCTCACCCAAGATACTGTTCCGGGAACTGCTTCCAAAATAGTTTGCAGTTGGTCATTAGTTTGCTGCAACTCCTGCTGGACTTCTACGCTTTCGGACAAGTCTGACAAAATTCCCACGAAGTGAGTCAAATACCCCCTCTCGTCTCGCACCGGAGATAGGAACAACTTATTCCAAAAAGGAGTGCCGTCTTTGCGGTAATTTTTGATGACCACCTGAGATTCTATACCTTTGGCGATCGCCTCACGGAGGTTAGCTACGGTAGCCGGATCGGTATCGGCACCTTGCAAAAAGCGACAGTTGCGCCCCAATATTTCGTGGCTAGAGTAACCTGTAATCTCTTCAAAGCCTCGATTGCAATAAATTATCGGATAATCCGGCGCTAGGGCATCAGCAATGACAATACCATTGCTAGTAGCAGCCAAAGCTCGATCGCGAAGCCACAGTGATTTTGACCCATTATTGCGATCGCCAACATCCTCGACTCCACCTAAATTAAAAATTGACTGGCTCTCCCGATTTCCCATCAGCCGAACTTTGAACCAAAACTCTACATTTCGGAGTTTTTCTTACTTTAACGTTTTTCAGGACTTACGCAAGCCCAATCTTATTTCCCTAATAAAATACCCCATATTTCCCACAGCAGGTCTAGTACATGATGGGTAAAGCCCCCGGAGGTGTTGGTAAACTGCCCCACTCTTCGATCCGGATACACGCCAGAATATGACCAGCCTCAGTTCTTCGGAAGGTAAAATATTGTTCCAGGTTCTCGTGTGCCGATCGTTCAAATCAAATACTTAGTTTTTCTGAGGCGAAACAACCTGAGATTGCTTACTTTTGGCTCAAATTAGTAGGAATGCTTCTAGGGCGATCGTCCAGCAATTTGTTAGACAGGAATAGTAGAAGGCATTGGTGTCAACTTAAGCTGAAATACCGATCGGGTTCAAATACCGCCAGGGGTTTAAACCCCTGGCTAATAGCGAAAGTCCTCTCAAAGAGGACTGAATAGTTCATTAGACATCTCTTATCATTCTTGTGTAACAGGCATCCTGCCTGTCCAAAACCTGCTTTTTATGAGATGTCTATTAGTCCTCTTTCAGAGGACTTCAGCTTTGAGGCAGGGGTTTAAACCCCTGCCGGACTGTCGGACTACAGGACTGCGGGTGTTGCCTGGAAAGTTGACACCAATGGAAGGAACAAGAGGGAACCAGTAACAATCAACAAGAAGGAAGAAGAAAAATGTTGTGTCAACTCGACCCGCTCAATGATTCATCAGTGCAGTCAATTCTTCAATTCTTCAATCTAAAATCCCATGACCATCTCTAAAATTATAAAAATACCAGCATTCTCGTCAGTGTGGGATCTGGTTTGGGAACCTATGATGAATCGCCCGAACTACGAATCGTTTCCGCTGCTGCTTTATTTAGAATGGCTGCTGCTAGGTACTGTCGCCTTGATGGAAATACTGCTGCCGTTCCAGTTATCTTGGTCGCTGTTGGTGCGAGTGCTGGCGATCGCCCTTTTTGGTGCGATGAGTTTCATACTGCCCATAGGTTCAGCTTTGAAAAAATCTCTGTATACTGCTTTAGAATTCGGCTTGATTTTTTTACTTGCGAGTCAAGACAACTTATCCCCGCGATCGATCTTTCTGCTGTCCCTAGTCTTAGTATTGCGAAATTGCGTAGTATTTCGGCAAACCGGACAGTGGATTGTTCTGAGTTTAGCCTTAATTTTCTTTGGCACGCTATTTTTATCTCGACCCATCGCTCCCCAGCATATCATCACCACAGTGTGGAATTGGCGGTTAAATTCTGTATTGATGTTTGCGCTGACTTTAGTATTTGCTTTATTATTAGTTAATGCCCTGCTTGCCGAGCGTCAAAGTCGCGAACAGTTAGAAATTGTTCACGCAGAATTAGCCATCGCCCATGACCAACTCAGACAGTACGCTCTGCGAATTGAAAACCAAGCAACTTTGCAAGAACGCAACCGCATCGCCCGCGAAATTCACGATGGACTAGGACACACTTTAGCAGCCCAAACTATTCAAATTAATAACGCTTTGCTATTTTGGGAATCCAGCAGCGAAAAAGCACTCTCCTTTGTCAAAGCAGCTAAACAGTTAGGGGCGGAAGCTTTATTAGAAGTGCGGCGTTCTGTTTCTGTTTTGCGATCGAATCCGTTGCAAGGAAAATCCCTAGAATCGGCTATCCAAAAATTGCTTGCTGACTTTCAGTAAACAACCGGGATTGTACCCTCCTGCACGGTCAATTTATCCCTGTCCCTATCACCGGAAATCAACACAACTTTGTACCGCATCGTGCAAGAATCGCTGACAAATATTAGCAAACACGCTCTAGCAAAGGCTGTGGCTGTGGAAGTTCACCAGCACGCGGGTACAATTCACCTGTCGATCGAGGATAATGGCAGGGGATTTAACCCCAGTCAAAACACTACCGGATTTGGACTTCAAGGAATGCGAGAACGGACTGCTGCACTCGGTGGCGAATTTAATCTTTACAGTCAGCCCAAAGCTGGCTGCCGCATCAGCATTACATTTCCTTTATCAAAACTTTTGCCGTAGCTTTATGCAACGCGATCGGTTCTTTAAAAAAATATTTGTAGGGGTAGTGGATGGTGCGTGCCTACCCCGGAGATATCGGGGCAACCACGGGGGGATTGCCCCTACAATAATCATACAAATGATTTAGGGTCGCTATATACAACTAAAATAAGATTTCTATATGATCCGAATTTTATTAGTAGATGACCAGCATATTATTCGCCAAGGACTCAAAAGTATGCTGGAATGCAATGGTGATATGCAAGTAATTGGTGAAGCAGAAAACGGGCAAAGGGCGATCGAACAAATTGCTTCCCTGCAACCGGATATTGTGCTGATGGACATCCGAATGCCTGTCATGGACGGTGTGGCCACACCTCGCGCAATTTCTCAACAGTATCCTGAAACCAAAGTTTTGGTTTTAACAACTTTTGATGACGACGAATACGTTTCCCAAGCCATGCGGCTGGGGGCAAAGGGCTATTTACTTAAAGATACTGAACCAGAGGAATTGGCAATGGCAATTCGAGCTGTTTATAAGGGACACACTCAACTGGGTCCGGGATTGTTTGAAAAAGCTTTAGTGCCGCCTACAACTGCGACTTCTCCGGTAGAATTTTCCCCAGAATTAGCGCTGCTTACTGCTAGAGAGTTGGAAGTTTTGCGGTTAATTGCTTCGGGAGCAAATAACCGCGAGATTGCGGGAACGCTGTTTTTGTCGGAAAATACGGTCAAGAATTATGTGACTAATATTTTGAGTAGGTTAAATTTGCGCGATCGCACTCAAGCGGCTTTGTTTGCTCAGTCAGTACGATCGCAACTGGGGAATTGAGGGGTTTGAATAGTTATTTTAATGGAAAACTATTGGGAGCATCCCGATTTTGCATAGGCGAAGCATGACCGCAGACAATTTATTAGCTCGCGCCAGAGATTTACAGCGGTCATGCTATAGCCCCTACGAATATATTTGCCAAACACAGATGCACCCAAACTATTTCCCTGGTTGACCTGGTGGCCTAATATTCATTAGCGGCAAGCTGCTGTTTCCTCCCATGACTGTGGGAAACTTACCATCCCATTTTTCAATTGCTTGCTGCCTATTTAGGATATTGCCTTTCATAAATTCATTTATTTGATTCATAAAAGTCAGAGGGTTGTGAGTATCTAAAATTACCTTCACAGTGTCAGTAATAAGACTATGACTAAAAAATTAAGGGCTATCCGATCGCCTTCAGGGGGCCAATAAAATTTATAGCCATCAAATATAAATAAATCAAGTTCAAAAATGCGGCAGAATAGGTTAAGGTTAGATGAGAGCGGTTGAATTGAGGTCACATTGAGGTCTAAATGCAGCAGCAACACCCTTGGCCACAAACAATTGAAGAGGCGATCGCCATTCAAGAACAACTCCGGTCCTTGGTAATTGCCGAAAACCAACTGTCAACAGTGCGGTACGTTGCAGGGGTAGATGTGGGCTATGACAGTTCAGATGCGGTTTCGCAGGCTGCTGTAACGGTTCTGAGCTTTCCTGATTTACAGTTACAGCAGCAGGCGACGGCTTGTAGTGTGACTGCTTTCCCTTACGTTCCCGGCTTCCTGTCTTTTCGAGAAGTGCCTGCTGTTCTCCAGGCTTTAGAAAAGATCGATCTGATGCCAGACTTAATATTGTGCGACGGTCAAGGCTTGGCTCATCCGCGCAGGTTCGGTCTGGCCTGCCATTTGGGAGTTTTGACCTCAATTGCGACCATCGGAGTTGCTAAAACTCGATTTATTGGGGAACATTCAGAAGTAGGTTTAGAGCGGGGGAGTTGGCAGCCTTTGCAAGATTGCGGACAAACTGTAGGTGCAGCACTGAGAACTCAAACAGGAGTAAAGCCGATTTATGTTTCGATCGGTCATAAGGTAAACTTAGTAAGTGCGATCGATTATGTGCTGCGCTGCGCCCTGAAATATCGCTTGCCAGAAACAACGCGATCAGCAGACCAGTTAACATCTGGATAATTGGCTAGGCCGGAAGACATCGACAAAATCAAAAGTAAAAAGACAAAAAAGTATCCCTCTTTGGACTTTTGACTTTTAGTGATTGAGGTGTCGCCTGCTGTCAAAAAATCCTTTGAGTCGAGAAACATTGGGTTTTTGGTTCCATCCTTCTAGCGAAATAAAAAATGACTATACCTGAGAAAGAGGTATTAAAGTCGGGAGATTGTTAGAGTGATTCAAAGACAGTAACTCGGTTAAAGATTGACTCAAGAAACTTAAAGCGCCAAATGTGAAAGATTTTTGCTTCACATTGGTAAATTAGGACTTATGCAAGAAAAAACACAAGGAACCGGGTTTTTTGAATCTTGTCGCTGGCTGTAACGATGTTTTTTCGTTAAAAAAACCAGGCTTCTGCATAAGTCCTATAAACTCATGAACCGATCGTCCTTCTAGTCAAACCTATGGTTTAAACTGGTATGATGACGTTTCATACTTTACGGTCACAAACCCGATCGCTGACCGAAGAACGAGATACAAGCCCCTGGCTTTAGACACGGGTCCTAGTCGGTAGCGGTTTCAACCGCCTTCAATATTTCTTTACGTGGTTAATCAGGAAATGATGTTACCATGAAAGACGATCGAGTAAGAATAACCATCTACGTGTTGAAACATCCTAGAGGGCGAGCAATTCCGGCAACGGACAGCTCCGACTCAGATTCGGAATAGTTAAAGGGCAAACAATAGCAGGATGTAGAGCGTACCGTATCTGTTGGCGATCGATGGCAGGGCGAAAGCAAAAAAAAGTATACGCAATGTTTGAAGAAATTCAAATGGAGTGAGTAGTGGCGACTTGATAGGGCCTTTGAAAGTCAGACTCTGGACTCTTCAAGAATCCCCGTCTATGAAAGGGCTGGGGAGTATCAATTGGATTACCAACTACAGTGGCAGACTAAGGTGCGATCGATCCAAACAATTAGAAAAAAAACAAGGAGACAGTCATGGCTGAGAAAAGCAAACGCGGATTCGCTTCTATGGACGCAGAAAAACAGCGCGCAATTGCTAGCAAAGGCGGAAAAGCTGCCCACGCTAAAGGTACTGCTCACGAATTTACTTCGGAAGAAGCGAGACAAGCAGGTCAAAAAGGTGGCGAAGCTGTCAGCAGAAATCGGGAGCACATGGCTCAAATTGGTCGCGAAGGTGGCCGGAAAAGCCGCAAAACCGAAGCTTAAGTCTGCTAGCAATCCACACACTTAAGGAAATGTGGTTTGACAGTGGGATGAGTCAAGCAATTAGCAAACACTTTTGAGAGTAAAAAAATTGCAGGCGCTAACAGCTTGCAAACACCAATTTCTCTCTCGACAAAAGTCAATCCAATAGAAAAAAGCCCCCCTGGTGGGGCTTTTTTGTTTGGATAATTATGAGTAAGTAAAATTTTTCTATATCTGAGGAAGCAACAAAATCATGACAAACCAGCTTACTTTAGAATGGACTGAGGCTGGGGTGCGTAAACATCAGACCATTGAAAACGGACAGCCGAGCAAAAATCTGGGAACGGTGAGGATCGGGCGCGACCCCAGTAAATGCGATATAGTATTGTCCCATCCAACGGTATCGGGACTCCACATCGAAATATTTTTTAATCCCGCATCCCAGGAGTTTGAAGTGCGAAATTTGCGCCCAAGCAATCCGTCAGTGGTAGATGGGAAAATTATCGCCCAAGGGGAGGTAAAATTGATGTCTGGTAGTCGCATCCGTTTAGGTGAAGTAGAACTGGAGGTGGTTTCGGTATCTGCAACGGAAGCTGGGATTCCCCAGACGGTTTTGCTATGGGAGAAACCGACTCAAGTTTGTGCCTCGCCCACGGTGCCTTCAACCTACGGTTTGCTGTGTCCTAAGTGTGCCCGCACTTCGCCCTATGCTCAATTGAGTGCTGGGTGTCCCTGGTGTGGTACTTCTTTGGCGGCGGCTGCTAGTGTGTTTCTTTCGCCTTAATCGCAGTTGAAGTCAGCGGATATTAGGGCCTAGACTTAACTTTAAACAATTGCAGATGCTACGATCGCGGATGTTTTAACAATAGTCATGAATTCTCAACCTTGGCGCCTGCGACTGACTTGGGTAGATACTGTTACCGGGGCTCGGTGCTCCCCCATATTTGACTTACCCATCGCTTTAGGACGAGTTTTTGAAGCTATGCCTGCTAGCATTAATGGCGATCGAGTTTCTCGAATTAGGCTTGGGAGTAGTCAAGTTTCTCGCTTCCACGCCGTGATTGCCTCCGAAGCCGATAGTATCGTATTAACTGACACTGGCAGTCGCAACGGTACTTTTGTCAATGGGGTGCGCCAAACTCGGTGCGTGCTGGCCAATGGCGATCTGCTACAAATAGGACCCTACGCGATCGGCATTTCTTTTGGGGTTAATTCCATAGAAACACCGTCTGTCAATGCTCATATTTTCTTTAACCCCCAGACAAATGACCCCGACTCCACCATGGAGCAGCCTGCGGTGTCGCCATCTTCCCCCACCCTTAGTAGAGGGGAGTTTCCGCCGATGGAATTTTTGCAGGCTTCCGAGGTGACAATCCGATCGCTCCAATCCATGGGAATGCCCGTAGCAGAGATAGATTGGGCAGCCATTGGAGGCGGTTTGGGCAGCTTTATTTGGGTGGATTTGCTGAGAATTTGTGGGGTGAAGGCCGATCGAATTGCAGTTTTGGCCATGGAAAATCAGCCTTACGCCCGCTACCGTCGGTTATGTCTGAATTCTCAAATTCCGCTCCACGAACGGCTACGATCGAATTCTGACTCTTGTCCAGACAATATTTGGGGTTGGCCTCCCTATGCGCTGCGGGAAGCTGGGCAGGAATTGCTCAAGGGTCACTTGGGAGTGTCCCTCAAATTGATGTGGCAGGTGTTTGCGGAACCAACTTTTGCTGAAACTTATACGCCGCGCGCCGGAAATGTGTTTGATTCTATTGACAGGGAGGTCGATCGCATTGGCTGGAATCAGATGTTTCGCTATGCTAGGGTGCGGGGAATTCGCAAAACAGATGACGGTAGGTACGCGATCGCTTATTCTAAATCCAATGCCCAGCAACGGGATCACGCTTTTTTGATCGCCAAATACGTGCATTTAGCCACGGGCTATCCAGCCATTCAATTTTTGCCAGACTTGCAAGCTTACCGCGAAACCACCCAGGATTTTAAGTCTGTGGTGAATGCTTACGAAAACCACGACGAGGTTTACAAACAGTTGGAAGCCCGTGGTGGAAGTGTGTTGTTGCGCGGGCGGGGAATTGTGGCTTCGCGGGTGGTGCAGCGACTCTACGAAGCCAGACAACGCAACCAGAATATTCAAGTATTGCATTTGATGCGATCGCCCAAACCTGTTGGCAATACCTTTAATTTCGCACAAAGAAGCGTCGAAAATCACTACGAATTTCAACCTTTCAATTGGCCGAAAGCTTGCTGGGGCGGGGAACTACGGGTGGTGTTGGAAAAAGCCCCAGCGGAATTGATGCCCCAGTTGCTGACAGATTGGGGCGGCACTACTACTGCTAGCCGCAGCGACTGGCGACGTATGGTGCAAGAGGGTTTGAGTCAAGGATGGTATCAGATTACCTTTGGGGAAGTGGAGCGAGTTGAGCGCGACAGTCGAAAGCGCACGGTGACTTACATTCGGGAAAAAGAACTCAAGGGACAAATTCAGTTAGAGGCTGATTTTATTATTGATGCTACGGGTTTGGATGCGAAGGTGAAAACCAGTCCTTTGCTGGAGGATTTGGTGGTGCAATACAATCTGCCCTTGAATGGACTGGGACGTTTGAGCGTGCAAAAGGATTTTGAGGTGTTATCCATGCGGAATGCTTCTGGGAGTAAGGGGGATGGGCGGATGTACGCAGCGGGTGCGATTACTTTGGGGGGTCATTATGCGCCGGTGGACAGTTTTTTGGGCTTGCAGTATGCTGGTTTGCGATCGGTGGAAAGTCTCGCCAAAGCCAAGGCTCCTGGTGTTCGGAAATTGAGCGTTGTGCGATCGTTAGTACAATGGTTAAAGTGGATTTTCAATCAATCTCCAGGCTAAAATTCCCCATCAAAAATCAGATGACTCCTACCTTATTTGGTCGCTGGCAAACTCGAATTTTATTATTTGCAACTGTAGGCGTTTTAGCAACACTGCCTTTTTTCATGGGTTTAATTGGCTCCCAATCAGGAGCCATATTTTTCAGGATTTTAGCCTATGTAGGCATTTTTGGCATGGGTTGGGATATTCTATATATCTACATTCAGCATTTCCGTTGGGACCGAGATTGGCCTGGTGCTTTTCAATTGCTGGCGGGAATTTGGGAATCAATTTTTGTGTTATTTTTAATCAAAATTGTCGGTTTACCGGGCATACCTCCGCAGGATTTGGAATTGAGGGCTTTTGGTTTGCACTACAGTTTTGTCTGGCTAGCGATTTATGTGGCTTCCCAAACATTGATGCGGATTTTATTTCCCTACTGGCGTTTTCGTGGCGGCCAGTGGCTTTGATGATATAGCAACTGCCAAGGCGATTAGGGCAGATTTTGTAGGGGCGGGTTCACCGATATCTTTCATCGGTATAGACAAATTCTATAAACCCGCCCCCACCCCACGACTTAACCACCCTGGCGGTTG
>JAHREW010000034.1:50045-70386 GCA_020883125.1 Microcoleus sp. CAWBG506 | reverse complement strand
TTTGAACCAAATGTGCTATTACTATTTTTTGGCGGAGATCGAGAGAATATGCTTTCATTAATTTTTAATACAAGATGATATTTTGTTATTATTTATTGTACCATTATACAGCGGGAACCGCTGTAAGAACGTTTACCTGGTACTTACAAAGGTGTTCAAAGTTGGGATATAAACCACTCAACTACTGAGGAGTCACTCATTGTATAAAAAAGTTCGATTATTAGCGATATCAATGTTTTAATGAATCTTCTGGCTACAAAACAACAAGAACAGAATGGTTGACGCTCATAAATTCTCATACAAAATTATTGAGAATAGTGTTGGCATGGTCGATCGAATTTTGATCTTAGGACAGGCTAATTTATTCTTTGAATTTGATGTCTGTTTCTTTCGTGCGCGTTCTGAATTTGAAGTCTGCCAGGAAAAGGTTAGATGAAACTGTAAAAAACCCGGCTTCTTGAAGAAACCGGGTTTTTATTCGATCGCCCTCAAGCAAACTTACAATTACTTCAAGGTAGAAGTACCACTTAAATCGCTACTTTTTGGTAACTGAATCGGACTAGGATTCGCATTAAGTAAGAGATCGGCTTCCTTAGCAGAAGGATTAGCAATAGGCGCGATCGCACTATTAACGCTCGATGCTTTCAAAGGCAGAATTGGCTGAGTTTGAGCACTGGTGAGAGAAGTCAACAAGCTCTTTGTATCGTAGATGAGAATGTCATCGTCGGTTTCGCTAAAGGTCTTCATGGTTGGGATTGAACCGCCATTTAGCAAGATGTCATTCGTAGTAGTTTTGGCTGGAGTTGCTGTTGAACTAGCTGGATTCGTAGCTGTTGTTAATGGTTGCAGAATCAGACTTGCTGCTGCGGTAGTCGTGCTGGTTGACAGACTAATTGGTGCTGTTGAACTAGGTGGATTAGTAGCTGTTGTCAATGGTTGCAGACTGAGACTTGCTGGTGCAGTAGTTGTGCTGGTTGACAGACTAATCGGTGCAGTAGTCGTGCTTTTTGGCAGGCTGGTAGATGCAGGAGTAGCGCTGGATAAGCTAGTGCTAGAACTGCTAGCAATTGATTGTAAAATATCGTCGCTATCAACTGGTTGACCAGTCAAAACATCGATATTCAACGGTGTATTGAAAGCTTCAGGAAGCGGGCCTCCGGGAGTGATGGGGATAAACCGAGAACTGTCGATCGCACTAAATTGAGTATCTTTCACCAAAGCTAAATGTTCGCCTGTACTCGCGATGCTAATCAACGCATCGTTAGTATAATTTTCGCTGCCTTGAACGATTTGCAATTGGTCAAAGGTGAGGTCTTGTGAGAGTCCGAAGTAATCGCGATCGCCCTGGAAGTAAACTATGTTATCCAATCCCAAACTTGGTGCGAGCACAAATATGTCGGAACTGCTGCCCCCAATCAGCGTATCGAAGCCGTACAGTTATCGGGTGAAACTGACATATTGCACCAATGTCAGCGATATTTCCGGTTTCGGAAACCCAATGCGAGTTTATCGTTTTCGTTGCAGAAACCAAGGGGCATGATCAGGATATTCGGGAATATTCCAAGCATTACCATATTTTTCGAGCGTCAGAGTTGTTTGGACAGCTTTACCGTAGCCACCATTCTCTTCATAGGCGACCTTTACAACCCTGACACGATGTAGAAAGGATCACCCTCGGTTAGATAGGCTTACTGGATAATCCTATTTGTTATAGTAATAGGGAGGATTCCAAACGTAGGGAACGGTTTCACGATTGTTTATAAGATTATAAACAGTATCGTCTTTACCAGTTGGATAGTTGACCTCAACGTGTAGGTGTGGCGCACTACTAGCACCATTGTGTCCTGTTTCAGCGATCGGTTGTCCAGCTTCTACTCGCTGGCCTACTATAACTCGAGCCGAATTCTGCTTGATGTGCATATAGAATGAGCGATAATAGTTGTCAGACTTGTGGCGTACATCTCGATCGTGTTCAATCACAATGTAGTTGACAATCAATGGGGTGGAAGTGTACTGATTATTCCGATTTGGCGGTAAGTCTTGTACATCCTGCCTGATTTTAATTACTTTCCCACTCCGCATAGCGTAAATAGCTGTACCAATTCCTGCACCTATGTCATCTGCAAATTTCTGAATAGAACGATCCCCACGTCCAAAGTGACTAGAGTAAGCACCTGCCCCCTTCAATGGATGTTGAAAACCACGTAAGGGTGTACTAGATGTAGGATTAGCAAACAAGGCTGCTTGGTTGTTGGTAGGAGTGCCAGTGCTTTTCCAACGCTGGTTCGCATTATTAGCATCGCACGTAATTAGATGAATCCTGCCAGCATTAGTACGAGTAGGAGAATCAACACAGAAATTAGTTCCATTGCGGCGGATCAAAAACTCCCCACTAGAAAGATTGACTAAATTCCAGTTTTGATCGGGATCGGAAGGGCTGCAATTCCAAACATTTATTTCCGCATTATTGGCAAGATAATGAGCATTTAAGCACTTTCCTGTGGAACCGTGACGTAACAATGTGCTAGCACTATTGCTACCAGGTAAACGTTCAAACTGTTGGTCAGGGTCGTTGATGTTATGTTGAAAAAGAGACATTCGAGGAGTCCCGTCAATCAACCGAAAAGAGTTGTTTGTATTCAGTGCATATCCGCCATTAACCTGAAAAGTTTCTGCGGCTTGAGCTGCTTGTGCTGTCCAACCAAAAGAAACACTAGCAATAGCGATCGCAGTAATTGTTTGAGCTTTCTTGAAATTCATGCTCCGAATCCTTTAATGAAGAGTGATTTGATTAATTAATTTCGTCCTGGGATGTTCCAGCCCATTTTTAGAGCAGTATCAGAGCTAAAACAGGCAATATCACCACTTTTTTCGCGACAAACTTGGGAGTTGAGCCAATAAGGTTGACTCCATTTATCCCATTTAATATTCGCAGTAGCATTGATTATTTTTGGTCTAGTCTCTGAGTCTAAATCAACTGGATCTCCACCTCCAGCTTGTGCTTTTTCCCCTAAAAACAAAAGAGCTAATTGCAGAGTCATTAGAAGAGTCAATCGCCACAAAATATTTGTGGGTGGGGTTGACATTTTGTTGGAGCGATTGAATTTTTGCTTTGCTAGGAACACAGCATCTAATTCAACTTCAGGAATAGCCATGATTGTTGCCCTATAATAGTAGAGACTGTGCTGAAAATTGAGAAAAAGACTCCGCTAACACGCCGCACATACGTGTCACAGTTACTGAACTTGCTCAACTGAAAATTAGGCTCGATCGCACTTTTGGATAACTTTCCAGGCGAGCAATTGTCAGACAATTTTTCCTGTTTATTTATCGGCTTCTACTCGGTAGTTTTATGCAAAACTCAACTTGTTTTTGGTAAAGCTTTGTAAAGACTCCGTGGAAGCACCGAAAAGATCAGGTTTTGCCAGTTGATGGGCGATCGCGAATCATGCGCTGTCCCCACAATCCGGCGGGGGTTTGAACCCCCGGCGGACTGCGGGACTAACGAATAATCCCGATCGCCCTCATTGCCTTTTTGTTGTTCCTATTTATCTATTGGGGTGAACTCAGTGGTTTTATGCAGAAATCTCAAATTTTTTTGGTAAAGTTCTGCAAACACTGATGAAACTACGGAACAACGGGTGTTTTCGGGATTTAAGCGCGATCGACGAATCATGCGCTGTCCCCACAATCCGGCTCTTAATCAATTCCCCGCCTCATAGCCGAAGTCCTCTCAAAGAGGACTCATGAGTTCCTCAGTCGTCTTTAGACGACTTTGGCTATGAGACGGGGGTTTGAACCCCCGGCGGACTGCGGGATTGACGAATAACCCCGATCGCCCTCATTGCCTTTTTGTTGTTCCTATTTATCTATTGGGGTGAACTCAGTGGTTTTATGCAGAAATCTCAAATTTTTTTGGTAAAGTTCTGCAAACACTGATGAAACTACGGAACAACGGGTGTTTTCGGGATTTAAGCGCGATCGACGAATCATGCGCTGTCCCCACAATCCGGCTCTTAATCAATTCCCCGCCTCATAGCCGAAGTCCTCTCAAAGAGGACTCATGAGTTCCTCAGTCGTCTTTAGACGACTTTGGCTATGAGACGGGGGTTTGAACCCCCGGCGGACTGCGGGATTGACGAATAACCCCGATCGCCCTCATTGCCTTTTTGTTGTTCCTATTTATCTATTGGGGTGAACTCAGTGGTTTTATGCAGAAATCTCAAATTTTTTTGGTAAAGTTCTGCAAACACTGATGAAACTACGGAACAACGGGTGTTTTCGGGATTTAAGCGCGATCGCGAATCATGCGCTGTCCCCACAATCCGGCGGGGGTTTGAACCCCCGGCGGACTGCGGGACTAACGAATAATCCCGATCGCGCGATCGATCTGGTTGTTAACACCATTGAGGCGATCGCCCCCACTGCCTTTTAGTGAGAAATTGTCAAGGGTTTTATATTAATATTGTGCGTGCGGAGTCAGAAATTTTGGTTGTGTGCTAGGATGTAAACCCTTTATTAGAAAAGCTTTGAAATCTAAATTAAAGTCGATCGACACTCTGGAATCTGCACCTGCCATGAACTTAAAAAAAACAGCTAAAGTTAAAACTCAAGTTAAGACTCTCGGAGATATGGCTGCTGGGGCGATCGAGAAATATTTCCACAAAAGTATAGCCCACGAAGCTGAAGTTATCAAAGACAAAGATGCCGAAGATCTTCACCAAATGCGAGTCGGAATGCGCCGTTTGCGATCGGCTGTGACTGGTTTTGCTCCAGTTTTAGATTGGCCAAAAGAGGCCAAAGATCACAAAATTGGTAAAGTGGGACGGGTACTGGGAACCCTCAGAGATTTGGATGTGATGCTCGACAGTCTCCAAAACCGATATTACCCGAATTTGCCGGCTGATGAACAGGAAATTTTGGATCGAGTTTTGTTGAATTTACTCAAGCAGCGACGGCGCGCCTTGAAAGGGGTGAGGGCGGTTTTAGAACACAAAAGTTACCAATTGCTGAAAAAGGCGATCGAAAATTGGTTGGAAAAACCGCAGTTTCAGGCGATATCAAATTGGCCAATTGCTGAGGTTTTGCCAGATTTACTGTTACCTCAAGTTAGTGAATTTTTCCTGCATCCAGCTTGGCTGTTGGGCACGGAATATCTGGATGGGAAAGTTAAAGTTTGTGATGATTTGAATGCTGAGGCTGTCGAGGAAAAGTTGGCCACAGAGGGAACTATTCTGCACGATTTGCGGAAGCAAGCTAAGCGAGTTCGCTATTTGATGAATCTGTTTGGAGAATTTTACGACGAGACTTATCAAGTTTATGTAGAGGATGTGAAAGCTATTCAAGAATGTTTGGGCGAAATTCAAGACAGTGAAGTTTTAGGGGAATTTATGACAGATTTTGTGGAGAGCGAACTGCAAACAGAGTTGCCGATACTTGCTGGAACTTTATCAGAAAATCGCTACGCAGCTTGGCAAAAGTGGCAGATTTTGCAGCGCAAGTATTTGAATTCGGAAACTCGTCAAGATTTGCGATCGCTTTTAATTAATCCTGTGGTTGGAGATGCTACTAATCTCGATTCTTCGCAGTAATTTTAATGGTTTTGTAGTTGTGCTGGGGCGCAACTACAAGCAACTGATAAGTAGCTCGTTATAATTAAAAGTAAGATGCTCTAGAAGCGATACGCTACCCTCTACTTTAATTAGGAAAATAACAATTAATAAAATCTGTTGGAGTCAGAATTGGTATTTGTTCAACTTCGCGGAGAGTCAGTAAATCTAAATCGCCAGTTACAATAGCTTCTGCATCAGCGCCTAAAGCTGTTTCTATAATTTTGGCATCTTTAGGATCTCGCAGATCAGGAACATCAATAAAAGTTGTCGAAGAAGAAGTGGAAAATCCTTTGACTACAGACATCAGATATTCAACCGTATAATCTCGCTGTTGCAATTGTGGCTGAAATTTAGAACGTTTGAGTGTGGTTTCGAGTTCCAACAATAAGGGTTCGGAAGTAAATATAGTAATTTGTTGATTTCGGGCTAGCCGTAGCATTTGACCAGGAATTCCGCCCCATAGTAAAGCTGAAATCCAAACGTTGACATCCAATACAACTCTCATTAGTTAGACCACAACTCTTGTCGAACTTCTTTAACAATTTCGCTAATTTCTTGCAGAGTAGGTTGATTGGGATTTGGTTCTAGTTCTTCTAGATGTTGGAGGAATTCATCCAAGTCTGTTTGCGATAGGGGAATTTTTTTTAAGATAATTTCAGTTTCGGTTAAAGAAAATTGGTATCGATCGCCTGGACGTAGTTTAGCCAAAATTTCAGGCGGGAATTGCAGTTTGTGTTCTGCTGTCACAGTGGCAATCTGACTTGCATCCATCCTGGAAACTCCTATATCTGACGTACTGGAAGCTATGACTAATTATAGCACGATCACTGTAGCATTTAGTTGAAGCAATGAGAAATTAAGGGCGATCGCACTTTAGGAAAGAAAGGGCGCTCTTTTGCTAATAAGTAAATTCTACTTTGAGCGCAAGAATATTGATTGCTGATTCCGTATCTACAATGGTTATACCAAATTCACCAAATCTTGCTATAACCATTGTGTAGGGTCGAGTGTAACGCCAGGTGCGTTGCTCAACCCTACAATTAATCGGAACTATTTAAGCAGCACCGATGTTTAGTATCCGCCACCCATGTTTGGTACCTTATCACTAATTTACATTATTATTATGCGTGTATAAATAAAGTTGTGTCAAGCCGGATAGTAGCGGAAAATGTCGGTTGTTTTACAAATCACAGTTTAGAAAAAAGTCATAGTTTATCTGGTAATATCGGAAAATGTCGGATACAATAGCTAAAACTCCCACACCACCCCGATTGATGGACGTTGAAGAAATCTTAAAATTTGCCGACAACCTAGTTTTCACCAAGACAGGAAAACATCTCGACAACGTGCAAGAGGCTATATTAGTTGGTGCTTGGTCAGGTCAAAAATACCCGAAAATTGCAGCGGCAGCTCATTGTAGTGAGGGTCATGCTAGGGATGTTGCCTCTGATTTATGGAAGATACTCTCAGATGTATTAGGTGAAGCAGTTAATAAATCAAATTTTCGTTCCACCTTTAAAAGGTTGCACATCTCCATCGTTTCATCAACAGTCGAGAAAAACTCTGTACAAATTGGTAACGTCAATGTCTGTGGAGATACTTCACACTCTCCAGAAGTTCCAAAAGATCGATCGCCCTTTTCCACCCCCACCCCAGAAAACACCCAACCCCAAATACGCCAAGACTTAAGAGACGCACCAGATATCAGCTCATTTTATGGCCGCACATCCGAACTCGCCACCCTACAACAATGGATAGCACAAGAACGCTGCCACCTAGTCGCAATATTAGGAATCAGCGGCATTGGCAAAACGGCGATCGCACTTCACCTCCTCCCACAAATTCAGCATCAATTTGACTATATAATTTGGCGAAGTTTGGGCACATCCCCAACTCTCGAAACCACCCTGAAAAGCCTAATTAAATTTTTATCTAATCAATTCCCACCCAAAGCTTGGGGGGGCGAAGGGGGGGTTTTGCCGACCAGCACCGATGAACTGCTATCGTTGTTAATGGAAAAATTGCGATCGCACCGCTGTCTCATCATCCTAGACGACGTACAAACAATTCTCAGCAGCCGACAACTAGCAGGCAATTATCGACCTGAATATGAAAACTACAGCACCTTATTCAAACTGATGGGATCGACTGGCCACAACAGTTGCTTAATCCTAAATAGCTGGGAACCGCCTAAAGATATTGTCGCATTAACAAGAGAAAACTCCCGCGTTCGCAGCTTAAAACTCGACGGCTTAGGTGCAGCAGCAGGCGAAATACTCCGAGAAAAAGGTTTACTTGACGAATCCAAATGGGAAAGCTTGATTAACATTTATCGATGCAATCCTTTGTGGTTAAAAATAATTGCCGCCATGATTCAAGAATTATTTAGTGGCAGAGTTGCACAATTCATAAAATATGATATGCTATTCTTGCCAGAGGAATTGAAAGCAAGATTGCAGCAGCAGTGCGATCGCTTATCCGAGTTAGAGAAACAAGTGATGTGCTGCATCGGTAATGAAATCGAGCCAGTTTCAATTTCCCAATTGCTAGAGAAAGTGCAATTATCGCCATCGGAGTTATTCAATGCGCTGCAATCTTTGGGAGGTAGAGCATTAGTAGAAAAACAAGAACAGGATAATCAAACGCTTTTCACTCTATCGCCAGTAATCAGACAGTATGTAAAAACGGAGTATTTTCGCGATGTAAAATAAAGTTTTCACGACTGCAACCACTTCAAAAACTTATCCGCAGCAGTACCAAGAGACTCTCCTACTTGTTTTTTCAACCGCCACCGCCCAAATGCCTGTTCATAATCATCCCCTTCAGTTTGATACACATTCCAAGCATTCAGAGACAATCCCAAACCCCAAGTTAGTAAAATAAAAAGTGACCAAGAAAGCTCGTGGTTTCCTGCTAGATTTAGCAAAACTAAAAAAGTATTGATGATACCGTACTTCGTGACATTTTTCTGTAATTGGCGACGGCGATAATTATTAAAAGCTAGTTTTTCTGTAGACTCCCCTCTATGGGCTAGCCATTGCTGTTCCGCCGCCACAATATCCTGTTCGGAAATGCCCAATTCCGCTGCAATCTCGAACAACTGCACTCGCGAAAGTTCTCCGTTTTCCTGTTTTTGGGCGATCGCAATTTGCAGAATAGCTTGAGCATCCTCTGAACCGTAAACTTGACTTATTTGACTGTCATTAGTTGCCATAACGACTTTCCTATAATTTCCGACGTTATTTCTATCATACCTATAACCGCAGTTAAAGCACAGGTAGGAATAGGTGGCGGATTTCAACACCCTTTTCGGAACAGGCAAGATGCCTGGGGAGCATCCCGATTTTGCATAGGCGAAGCATGACCGCCAGATTCAATCATTGGCTTGATTGATGCTAATTTATGGGCTGGTAAATTATCCATCACTACTACCGCTCCTTCCCATAATTTAGGACATAAAAAATTCCGTAGTCTAACTTATCCCATTAGTGCGATCGCCCCTAGTCCAAAAACTCGACCAAATCTTCAATCATTACATCAAAAGCCAGGGCGATTTTTTGAACGGCGCTAAGGTCAACCGTACTCATGCCGTCATCCCGTCTAGCATAGCCCTTAACCGTGTTGTAATTAACCCCAGACCGATCTGCCACATCTTGCAGCGTCCAGCCCTTTTCTTCTGCCAATTCTCGAATCTTTAGTCTAACTCGCCCCATTTTGCCCTTGACAACAGGTTAGTATGAACCTTAAATATAAGAATAACTCAAAACGATCGCCCTCCTAGCCTAGAGAACTTAAGGGCGATCGCCTTTTTTACCACACCCCGCAAACGCGGGGAAGGATTCCCCCATGATACCAACATCCAAGCCCAAATTAAACTCTCATCCGTGGTGTATTGTGTGGCAATTACCAAATATGCAGCGATTGGTGGTTGCTCGATTTCACCGCCGGGGTGATGCTGATGGATATATCCAGATTTTACGGCGGTTATTGTCGGCGACGAAACACGCGATTGTTTTTGATACGACAGGGGCAGAGAAATTGCCAGAAGTGCGATCGACTCAGTTAGAGCGAATGTTGTAATTTGATGAAGGGCGATCGTATTTGATGATAAGTGCGATCGCCCTTTCCTCCAATTTATTTTACAACTGATAAGCTACAATATAATTCCCAACCAACTAAACAATTATCCATGAACAACTAGCAACATAAATAGTATTTTTTATTCACTCTGTAATATTTAAGTAAGTCCACCTAATTTAAATGCAAGCTCCAAATCGCTCAAAAGCTTACTGGCTTGCTATTCTTCACATCGATCCTATTCCTTCTTCCTTCTTCCTTCTACTTATTTACTACAATTTCCAATTCAGAAACAATAAAATTGTTACACCTCACTGTTTTTTGCAAATAACCGTTAAACTATTCTAACCTGCACGTCCCAAGCGTCGCAGGCTCAACCTATAGCTGTTAAGGATTCGTCCTGATTCACAGGAGCAAGATTTTAAAATATGCATCTGAGCGAACTGACTCACCCAAACCAATTACACGGCTTGTCCATTCATCAACTCGAACAAATTGCCAGACAAATTCGAGAAAAGCATTTAGAAACTGTAGCAGCCAGTGGCGGGCACCTCGGCCCCGGATTGGGCGTAGTCGAACTGACTTTAGCACTCTACCAGACACTAGACCTCGATCGCGACAAAGTAACCTGGGATGTCGGCCACCAAGCTTACCCACACAAACTAATTACCGGCCGCTACAATGATTTTCACACCTTGCGCCAAAAAGACGGCGTTGCAGGCTATCTTAAGCGCTGCGAGAGCAAATTTGACCATTTTGGTGCGGGCCACGCTTCTACGAGCATTTCCGCAGCTCTGGGAATGGCAATGGCGCGCGACCTCAAAGGCGAAAACTTTAAAACTGTAGCAGTCATCGGTGATGGAGCCCTGACAGGGGGTATGGCACTCGAAGCGATTAACCACGCAGGCCATATGCCGAAAACTAATGTGATGGTAGTGCTCAACGACAACGAGATGTCAATCTCCCCCAATGTCGGCGCAATTACTCGCTATTTGAACAAGATGCGACTCTCGCAGCCGGTGCAATTTCTCAAAGATAACTTAGAGGAACAATTCAAACAAATTCCGTTTGTTGGTGAAACATTTACTCCAGAAATGGAACGCCTCAAAGAAGGGATGAAGCGGTTAGCTGTGTCCAAAGTCGGAGCCGTCATTGAAGAATTAGGTTTTACCTACATGGGCCCGGTAGACGGACACAATTTGGAAGAGTTAATTGCCACTTTCAAACAAGGTCATACCATCCAAGGCCCGGTATTAGTTCATGTTGTAACGGTGAAGGGCAAAGGATATGCGATCGCCGAAAAAGACCAAGTAGGATATCACGCCCAAAACCCCTTTAATTTAGCCACAGGTAAAGGCATTCCTTCCACAAAACCCAAGCCTCCAGCTTACTCAAAAGTTTTTGCCCACTGTCTAGTTAAACTAGCAGAAAATAATCCCAAAGTTGTTGGCATTACCGCCGCCATGGCAACGGGAACTGGCTTAGATAAACTTCAGGAAAAACTGCCGAAACAGTACATTGATGTCGGCATTGCCGAACAGCACGCCGTCACATTATCTGCTGGTTTAGCCTGCGAAGGAATGCGCCCGGTGGTCGCAATTTATTCAACATTTTTGCAACGGGGATATGACCAAATAGTTCACGATGTTTGTATCCAAAACTTACCTGTTTTCTTCTGTTTAGATCGAGCCGGAATCGTCGGCGCAGACGGCCCGACTCACCAAGGAATGTACGACATTTCCTTCTTGCGCTGCTTGCCAAATCTGACAATTATGGCTCCCAAAGATGAAGCTGAATTGCAGCGGATGGTAGTCACAGGAGTCAATCATACCAGCGGTCCGATCGCCATGCGTTACCCGCGTGGCAACGGTTACGGCGCAGCTTTGATGGAAGAAGGTTGGGAAGAATTGGCGATCGGCAAAGCAGAAATCCTTCGCAATGGGGACGACTTGCTCATATTAGGTTACGGTTCAATGGTTTATCCAGCCATGCAAACCGCCGAGATGTTGAGCGAACACGGCATAGAAGCAACTGTGATTAATGCGCGTTTTGTCAAGCCCTTAGATACCGAATTAATCTTGCCTTTAGCCCAGCGAATTGGCAAAGTTATCACAATGGAAGAAGGCTGTTTAATGGGAGGATTCGGTTCAGCAGTAGCCGAAGCTTTGATGGATAATAATGTGGTTGTACCAGTAATGCGCTTGGGTGTACCTGATACATTGGTAGATCATGCAACGCCCGAACAATCCTTTGCAACTTTGGGTTTAACTCCATCGCAAATGTGCGATCGCATCTTGGCAACATTCAGCCGCAAACAGTCACCTGTTAGCGTCTAATTAGCTAAAATCGTAGGGTGGGTACTACCCACCATTGATGTCAACAAACACGCTATTTTCCGAATTCCGGCAGGCAGGGGTTTAAACCCCTGCCTCAAAGCTAAAGTCCTCTCAAGAGGACTGAAGAACTCATTAGTCATACTATATAGTTAGGGTCATTAGTTGATAGCCATCTATCGAAAAGGAGGATTTTATGGGAGAAGCTAACCGCCGAAAAAGATTAGATTCAAATTACGGTAACAGCCTTAATATTGGATGTTTTATCGCTGCTTCTACTTCCAGCGATGCTCATGCTGTCTACCTTGGAATTGGACGAAAGGGAAATAGAAGTTTATGGTACAATCTGATTGCAGGAACATTTGAAAATAAGGGAGAAAAAACAATGACTAGCGTGAAACCAACTCGCACAGTACGTCGGGGAAGATTATTCCCAGAAATTCAGTGGTCAGAAGAAAAAAAAGCCCAGTGGCGCGCTGAAAGAGAAGCATTTTATCAGCGCTGCAAACCAACATTCGATCGCCTAAAACCAGAATTGATTAAAACCCACTACAACTGGTATATGGCAGTTGAACCCGACAGCGGCGACTATTTTATCGACAAGGATGATATGGTGGCTGGAAAGATAGCTCATGAAAAATACCCTAAAGCTAAATTGCACGTCTTTCGGATCAATGAAACCGGAGTTTGTGGCACGATATGATTGAAGGACGATTTGGTAATGAGGATGAGCTATTTTTTGAAATTGATTTGATTGCTGATAACGGCTTAGAATTACCTGTTGATGCCCTGCTAGATACAGGTTTTTCAGGCTGGCTAGCAATGGACGTTCAGGATTTAGAGGGACTTGATTGGACATATTTAAAACAAGAAAAAATGCGAACAGCTAGAGGAGAATTTTATTTTGAACTTTATGCAGGAAAAGTACGTATAGATGAGCAAGAGTTTGACATTCCCGTTCATGTAGGTGACGCAGTACCCGAATTTTTAATCGGTCGCCAATGGCTGAAAAATCGGCGATTAATAGTTGATATTTCGGCTGGTGTTTTGACATTGGAAGCGAATTAATAGCAAGATGACTTTAACAAGTTTTGATATAGTAATAGTAGGAGCAGGCCCCGCAGGTGGCCACTGTGCGAGAATATTAGCAAAATCCGGCCGCAAAGTATTGCTTGCAGAACAAAATGACAGTTTTAATAAAAATGACTTTTCCAGTGCCGCAACGCCTCTAGAAACCCTCTCAAAATTCGATTTACCCGAATCAGTAATCGGCTGTTTTTGGCACAAACTTACTATTCAAACTAGCAAAGTCAGTCAAACTTGGGAATCTCCTAAAAGCTTGGGAGTTGTTTTAAACTTTGCTAAATTTAGAGAATTTCTAGCCACGGAAGTTCAGCAATATGGAAGTGAAGTTTGCCTTGGTTATCGCTACATAAAACACTCACAAGCCAACGGCAAAAGTATCGTCGAATTTAAACAGCTATCCGATGGTAAACTTATCCAAGTTAGCACTAAAGTATTAGTTGATGCGACGGGTTTTGCTAGGGCAATTATGTATGAAAAAGAGAATGATAAACCAGATTTCTTATCGGGAACTGGCATCGAATATTTAATTGAAGTAGAACCGGAAGTTTATGATAAATATGCCAATGATTTAATCTTCTTTTTGGGCGATAAATGGATGCCAAAAGGTTATTCTTGGATATTTTCGATGGAACAAAATCGTCTGAAAGTTGGTGCAGGACGCATTTTTTTAGACCCCAAAACTGTTAAGAATTTAGAACCTTTGAAAAAGTATATCCATTTACTGATTGATGAGTATCTGAAGTCGAAAAGTTATAAAATCATTGACAAACATGGTTCCACCCTTAAATACAGTCAGGGTTTGAAGGATATCTATTGTCAGGATAACATAATTGCCATCGGCGATGCTGTTTCTACGGTTAACTTTCTCGGCGGCGAAGGAATTAGACACGGGATGGATGGTGCAGAAATAGCAGGTAAATATATTGCAAAATATTTGGATGGGAAAATTTCAAACTTTCGGGATTATGAGAGAGAAATGCACCGCAAGTTTGATAAAAAATGGCAGATTTCGGAAAGATTGGCGGTGAGAAAGTATATCGATGATGTGAATGATGTACTGACTGACAAAATAATTTATTATTTGAAGTACATGAAAACTGAAGAGGTGATGAATATTGTCTTTGATTACAAATTTGAGATAATTTATAGAGGATTCGGTGGTTATTTGAAGAGGAAAATAAAAGCTTTTCTTGATAAATTCCGCGGTTAAAACCCACATTCGGCACCCTCAACTAGCATATATAGCAACTGCCAAGGCGATTAGGGCAGATTTTGTAGGGGCGGGTTCACCGATATCTTTCATCAGTATAGACAAATTCTATAAACCCGCCCCCACCCCACGACTTAACCACCCTGGCGGTTGCTATACACGGAGCGATCGGCTTTAGCTAAACAGACAGGAATCCCCACACTAACCGAGGCGGTATAGTGTGGGATGAGAGTCGCGTCAGCTAAAAAGACACAATCAAGTAACTATTCAAGAACTTAGCCCCTGTCACAGATTTTCCAGTTAACTGCGGAGGTAACAAGATATTACGCCGCTGATCGCCTGCTTCGATCGTCACTTCTGGCCCTGATTGAATCAATTTAATTTCTTTCTTGTCAAATCCGGGCAAAAACAAACTAACTTGACGCTGTGCAATATTAATCTCGATCGCCTTTGGAGCTCTTGCAGCCTCAGAAAAATCGGGTAAAGCGTCAATTAGCCGTTGCCAATTATTCTCACTATGGGCCGGCACCGATACGGCTGTCAAAGGATCAAAATTAGCGGCAATAGTTTCTGTAATCGGTGTTTGATTGAGAATCACACCTCCCACAGTCAAACCAATCTGTTGAGAACTTCCCCATAAATAGCGGGCAGTTGCGATCGCACTTGCATCCCCAGTCGTCACCAAATAAGCCGCTGTCCGGTTGGGATTTGCTAAGATTTCCTTGCCTTTATCCAAAAAATTATCGACTTGCTGAGTAGACTTAGTGGCATTGTCCCCCGACAAGTCCACAGTCAACACGGTACTAATCACCGGTTGAATAAAAGGCGACAAAGCTTTGCCCAAATCGGAATCTACCAAAGCTTGGCGAAAGCGCCGGATGTACCAACTCAGAATTTCCGGCATTCCCAGCATCCGCAGCGTATCCATGCCGCCTGTGCCATCATAAACGATCGCATCATATTGTTTGCTATCGTCATATTCCCGAAGTTCATTCAGGGCCAGCGCGCTATCCATCCCCGGCAAAACACCCAATTCTTGACCATAAATCTGCTTAAAAAAGGGTGTGCGGACATATTGAGCTTCCAATTGTTTAACCTCGTCCCATCTACGTTCCAGCAGCGGTGCGCTTTGCACCTGAACTGCCTTGAAGTTGGGGGCGATTTCCTGCGGGCTCGAAGTCAGGACTGTTCCCAAGAGAATACCCAATCCAGGGCCCGGATCTTGACTCAGCAGCAGAACTCGCTTGCCTTGAGCCGCATATTTTTTAGCAGTTGCGATCGCGATCGTACTGCGGCCAGTGCCGCCTTTGCCCAAAAATGTCAAAATCAAAGCCATTTTCTGTTCTCACTGCCAAAGCTTACTACTTAACATTTAACCGCAACTTTCAGACAGAGTGGGAGAGTGGGAGAGTGGGAGAGGGGGAGAGGGGGAGAGGGGGAGAACGGAGAACGGGAGAACGGGAGAACGGGAGTAGAGGAAATCGGGAGAATGGGAAAAATCCTCTTTTTCCCTAGAACCTCAAACCTCAGCATCCATCAGTTACATCCGTTACATCCGTTACATCCGCTACAAAATCCGCTGCCGAACTTCCTTCTGCTAAACAGCTTCCAGTTCATCCTCAAAGAACCAAGTCGCAAAACCAACGTCAAACTTAACAACCAAACCGACTCCACTACCGTCAACCATTCTGAAACTGTCAACAGTGCCGACTGGATTCGCTTTCAACTGACTCACCATATTTGCAGGTATCCGATCTCTGAGACGGCGCACCTTAACTCTCTGACCTACTTCTATTGCCACTGAAATTGTTCTCCTGCTCTATATAACCTATATCAACAGTTCATTTTACAGTTTGGCGGGATTGATCGAACAAAACCCTAATCCCAGAAACCCGGTTTCTCCCCACCCACCGACACCACACTAATCCCAGAAACCCAGTTTCCGCCATTTCTACGACTCAACCAACATTCTCCCCAGAAACCCGGTTTCTTCCCACCTAGCGATACAATTGCGCCCCATCGGGGAACCGTTCCATGTGTCGTTTTTTGACTAAAAAAAATCGAGTCACCAGGGGCGACCAACAAGTGAAAAATGAAGAAGTGTAAAGAGCAAGAGGGTAAAAGTGTAAAGGGCTATTAAGTCCACGCAGCTACACAGACAACCCGAAAACCGATGTAGAAGAAGGCGAAGTCCGGCGCAACGCCGACGCGACAAGCAGAACGGCAAACCTGCGGACTGTCGTACCACGAACCACCGCGCAGCAGCCGACTTCGGTTATCTTTTCCCTCAGACTTGACTAATAAATCCATACTGTCGTGATAACGATTATCATTACAAGTTTCATCCCAAACGCTGCCATCAGTAGGCGCACCATCATAATTTTCATGCCAAGGGTCTGCACAGCACTCCCAGACGTTTCCGTGCATATCGTAGAGTCCAAAGGCATTGGCTACCCCAAAACTACCCACAGGCGTTGTTTCGTAGCGGTCAATGCCTTTAGGCCCAGCAGCATAGATATAATTGCCGTTATAATTTGCTAAATCTGTCGTAATTGTTTCCCCAAAGTGAAACGGTGTGGTAGTCCCAGCCCGACAAGCATATTCCCATTCGGCCTCACTAGGAAGCCGATAGCTGCTACCCGTCTTCCGAGATAATCTCGCACAAAATTCCACAGCATGATACCAAGAAACCATTTCTACAGGTCGGTTGTTACCTTTGCAGCAAGAAAGGTCAGGTTTAAGGTCATACTTGATTTTAGGCAATTTAGCCACTGCGGCCCACTGTGCTTGAGTAATCGGGTATTTCCCCATCAGAAACGGTTTGATTGTCACCTGATGTTGAGGTCTTTGGCTGTCATTACTTTCTGCTTCACTTGCAGGTGCACCCATATTGAAACTACCTTTGGGGATATAAACCATTTCTAGAGTAATGTCTGTCCCCAAATCTTCAGTGAAATATGACGCTTGTTTAGTTTCCCGGTGATTGATTTTCCCTTTCCCATCAACAGTGACGACCTTAAATGTGAATTCTCGTAATACATCAATATTAGGAGTTACATTTTTAGCAAAAATAGACCACCACGGTGTTGCCGTTGTTTTACCTTTCAATATGCTGGGCGGCACTTCCGGCTCTATTTTACGAGCAGTTGAAATCTTTCTAGTAACAGCATCCAGCACCTTAGCCGCCGTCGGCACTACCGGCTCAATTTTACTAGCAGTTGAAATCTTTGTAGTAACAGCATCCAGCACCTTAGCCGCCGTCGGACGTTTATTTCTATCTTTTTCCAAACACCCTTTAACAATTTCCGCCAAAGGTTCAGGTATTTTCGACCAATCAATCGATGGCGGTTCCTTCATCACCTGCGCCATCAACTGCTCATTTGTTTTCCCTGTAAAAGGAAACTGACCCGTCAGCATTTCTGCTATCATCACTCCCAACGACCAAATATCCCAACTCACAGCCACAACTCGATCATAGGATTCTGGTGGAGAGTACCCGTGAGTGCCATTTTGGTTATTTGTCCGCTCAGATTTTTGAGAATTCATCGCCCTCAACAAACCAAAATCCGATAATTTCCAGCAATTACCAACTCGCAGAATATTACCTGGTTTCAAATCTCGATGCACTATAGGATTGCGTTCACCGTGGAGATAAACTAAAGCAGAAGCTATGGCTTTAACTATTTCCTCTACTTCCGCAACAGGCAAAGTTTTCGTTTTATCCATGTGTCCCTGTAGCGTCCCCTCCGCCAGTTCCATCACCAGATACAAAAAATCACTGCGTCTGATAGTACACTGTCCTGGCACAAAACAACGCACTAAATTAGGGTGTTGCAAATTAACCGCAGCAATCAATTCCTGTAGCTGTTCTGTGCGTTTTTGTTGGTCTGCATCTGGAGTAATCAGTTTAACAGCAACTTGACGAATAAAGTGATCGCCGACGAATTCATTAGCCAAGAAAACACCGCCATAGCTTCCAGAACCCAGCAATTTTTCTAAATAATACTTGCCATCAATGTCTGACTCTTCCAACATTCGCCACAATAAATCACTCATCTATTTAACTCTCCCCCATTAACTCGAATTGCGATTACAGTAATATTATCTGCACCACCACTTTCTAAAGCAGCTTCTACACAAGCATCAGTCAATTTTTCTGGTACATCTCTAAATTGTGCCACCAAACCTTGCAATTGTGCATCGCTAATTTCTCCATGTAACCCATCGCTAGACAACAGCAACAAATCACCAGCTTGCAATTCGCGAATAACCGAGGGAGAATCATCCCATTTCGGGTCAACAGAAAACTGAAAATTCCCCTTACCGCCCAAACAGGAATTCACAACAGCCCGCATCGGGTGTGTCGCCACTTCTTCCGGGGTAATTTGCCCTAAATCTAACAGTACGCGCACCACCGAATGATCCGCTGTAACGTAAGGAGAATCATCACCACCAAAGTGATATAAACGACAATCACCTGCATAAAGATGTATTAATTCTGTAGGAGTAACAATAGCTGCGATGATGGTTGTCCCCATACCCAGCAATCCAAAATCTGTATTGCCTGTTTCTCGAATTGCAGTATCAGCAGTGTAGAATGCTTCTAACAATAATTCGTATCGTTTCAAGGGTTCAGGCGGTAGGGGATTTTTGAGTAATTCTCGAAAAGTATCAACAGCAATTTTCGATGCTACTTCTCCTCCGCGATGACCTCCCATGCCATCGGCGACTACTGCTAGTATAGCAGATTTGTCTTCCCAGGATTCAATTAAATAATTATCTTGATTATTTTCGCGCTGTTTTCCAGGATCGGTTTTGCCATAGTAAGTTAGTAGTGTCACCGACAATTGATTATCCAATTGATTGTCCATAGGTTATACCATTTCTAGTTTATCGACATTTTTCTACAACTAATCTGGGAATAAGCCTATAGCAATCCTAAATGATTTGTACATATCTGTAGGGGTAGTGGATGGTGCGTGCCTACCCCCAGCGTAAGCTACAGAGGGCAACCACGGGGGGTTGCCCCTACAAGAATTACACTGATGAACGGACTGGATAATGATTTAGGATTGCTATAGTTGATGAACACCAACAATCGGCTATCGATAATTAATCACCTCAAATTCCAGATTACCCAGTTTAATTTTAGTCCCTATCTTCAGTATAACAGGAACCGAAGGCTGATTAGGGCCAATGGGAGAAAGTTCTTTACCATCGACAAAAGTGCCATTACTACTGCACAAATCGACAATTTCCAGTTCTCCTTCTACCCACTGAATCTCCGCATGACGGCGGGATACCGCAGGTGGAGTTCCGAGTTCACAGTCAGTCAAATCAATATCTACTTTAATATGCGGTAGGTCATCGCGACCAATTAATGTTCGCGTCTGATTGAGGGGAAATTGACGTTGTGCACCGGGCCCATTGAGCACTAGCAATTGTGCTGTGTCGGGACTAATTCGAGATAAACCAGGGATGGGGTCGAGGCCAAATCCATTACTCATGTTGATTGTTGATTGATAGGACTGTCTTGGAAGCAGAAACCGGGTTTTTCGCAAAATCTTGGTTAATAGCCTTTAATCTCGGTAAAAACCCGGTTTCTGGGGATTAACGAGTAGCTAGAAACCGGGTTTTTCCCAAAATCTTGGTTAATAGCCTTTAATCTCGGTAAAAACCCGGTTTCTGGGGATTAACGAGTAGCTAGAAACCGGGTTTTTCCCAAAATCTTGGTTAATAGCCTTTAATCTCGGTAAAAACCCGGTTTCTGGGGATTAACGAGTAGCTAGAAACCGGGTTTTTCCCAAAATCTTGGTTAATAGCCTTTAATCTCGGTAAAAACCCGGTTTCTGGGGATTAACGAGTAGCTAGAAACCGGGTTTTTCCCAAAATCTTGGTTAATAGCCTTTAATCTCGGTAAAAACCCGGTTTCTGGGGATTAACGAGTAGCTAGAAACCGGGTTTTTCCCAAAATCTTGGTTAATAGCCTTTAATCTCGGTAAAAACCCGGTTTCTGGGGATTA
>JAHREW010000034.1:9798-49945 GCA_020883125.1 Microcoleus sp. CAWBG506 | reverse complement strand
AATCTTCGTTAATAGCCTTTAATCTCGGTAAAAACCCGGTTTCTGGGGATTAACGAGTAGCTAGAAACCGGGTTTTTCCCAAAATCTTGGTTAATAGCCTTTAATCTCGGTAAAAACCCGGTTTCTGAGGATTAACGAGTAGCTAGAAACCGGGTTTTCCCCAAAATCTTCGTTAATAGCCTTTAATCTCGGTAAAAACCCGGTTTCTGGGGATTAACGAGTAGTTAGAAACCGGGTTTTCCCCAAAATCTTCGTTAATAGCCTTTAATCTCGGTAAAAACCCGGTTTCTGGGGATTAACGAGTAGTTAGAAACCGGGTTTTTCCCAAAATCTTCGTTAATAGCCTTTAATCTGGGTAAAAACCCGGTTTCTGGGGATTAACGAGTAGTTAGAAACCGGGTTTTTCCCAAAATCTTCGTTAATAGCCTTTAATCTCGGTAAAAACCCGGTTTCTGGGGATTAACGAGTAGCTAGAAGAAACAGAGTTGTTGAAATTAGATCCACGTCAACTTATTAGGTTTTGCTGCCGAGATTGCGGGAATCTCTCAACATTCCCGTTGCTCTATCTGGGTTCAATTTTCCATCTTTTTTCAAATCCTCTAGTTGCTGGGCGGCATCCTTAGCTATATCAAGTTGTCCTATTTTGGTAGCTCTAACTTGAATATTTACTAGCAAATCTCCGGTACGTTTAGGATTAGTATCGCCGATATCTACCCTCTCTTTAGTATCAAGATTTATTCCCCAGCAATTGCGGTCTAGATCTACCTCTTTATTCATTTTTTGTACTTCGGTGCGAGAAGTGGTATAATTAATCGCTCCTGTGGCGACGATGGGGGTAGTTAATCCACTGGCGGTTAACTCTACAGAAATCACGTTGCGATTTCCTGCGGGTTCTCCAAATAATCTGCTGGGGGGAGTAACTAATTCAATTAGTACATCAGTGGGAGAATCAGTCCGAATTGCACCTAAGCTTAATTCGTTTTTGACTGTTTCTTCTAGCGGCAAATATTCGGGACGGAAGCGACAGAAGCCCGTGAGGATGACATCGGTAGCTGGAATTAACCGTAGTTTAGCAGATTCGGTGGCGATCGCCTGACAAGCAGCTAGCCTTTCTTGCAACAGAGGTTCTAGGCTAGATAAAGCATCAGCATAGATAAATGCACCCTGTCCTTTGTCACTCAAATCTGTGAGAAATGCTGTGTTGAAATTAGCAGCTTTTCCCAAACCTACGGTGCACAAAACAAACCCAGATTGACTAAGTTGCGCCGACTGGTCAATTAGGGCTGTGACATCATCTAAAACAGTACCTCTAGAATTGGTAGCATGACCATCGGTAATCAGAATTCCCACCCGCGCCACTCCGTTTTCTTTGGGAAAAGCGTTCTGAAGCCAATCTAATGCCAAGTCTGTACGAGTTACGCTGTCTGTTTGTAACCCAGAAATGGCTGCATTGGCCGCTGCTACCCCCGCAGAACCGCCTGCGAGGGATTGCAACAAAGGTGTTACTCTGCTAGAGAAGGCTGCGATCGATAGGCGGTCTGTGTCGCGCAACTGACCAACAACGACGCGGCAGGCTTCTTTGGCGCGTTGCAATTTTTCCCCTTCCATTGACTGGCTGTTATCAAGGGCGATCGCCAATCTTAAAGGTAAACTAGGTAAGCCAGTCCGTCCAGTTTGAGGACGAATTCGCACTCGGAGTACATGAGTTGTCTTTTGGGAGCTAATTTTTGCCGATCGATCCCAGGCCAGTTCTAAATTAAACATAATTTACCTCTAAATTTCCATCACTTGTCATACCAATCTCCAGAGTACGTCCTGCTAATTTAGTCATGTCAGGACAATTATCGAAAATCCAACTGTTAAGCGGACGTTCCACCAAAGACTCTAAATTTGTTTTGATTCGTCGCCCTCCGAATAGTAAGTTGTTACCTTGTTCCATCCGCACACTCAAAACATCTAGAACTGAGGGCATAAAGTTGAGAGTAACTCGGTATTTGTCTAGAGCAGATTCTGAGAGCATCCGTAAAAATTTCTGCCCAATTAATGCTACAAAACTCGGTCGCAGTAAATCAAATACCACAATATTGTCTCCCAAACGATTGAGCAATTCCGCCCGACCAATGCGACTGGTAAAGTACCAATCTACTTCGGTTCTGAAGTGGGTTTCTACTTGTTCGTAACAGAAGTCATTGGCGTTTCCTTCCTGAACTTGGTTCATGATGCCGCGTCGGATCAGCCCTCCTGTCTGCGGATCTGTTAAATCGGATGCTCCGATATTGCTAGTGAAAATAATGGCTGTTTGATTGAAGTAGGCTGTCTGTCCTTTGCCATCAGTAAGTCTACCATCTTCTAGGATTTGCAAGAATTTATCCAATACCTTGGGATGGGCTTTTTCAATTTCATCAAACAGCAAGATACTGTAGGGTTGCTCGATTACCCGATTGGTTAACTGTCCTCCTTCTTCGTAGCCCACAAAGCCGGGGGGAGCACCGGCTAATTTCTCGGCGGCGTGTTCTTCTTTGTATTCGCTCATATCGAAACGGGCAAAGGCTTTTTCATCTCCAAACACGAGTTTAGTCATGGCTTTTGCTAGTTCGGTTTTGCCTACTCCTGTGGGGCCGACAAAGAAGAAAATGCCTTTGGGTTTGCCGCTGCGTCCGCTGTTGCTGCCGATCGTCAATCCGACTCGCGCACTGGTTAACATGGTAGTGACGGCATTAACCGCACGAGGTTGACCGATGACTGTACGAGATAGTTCTACTTTTGCCGATCGCACTTTTTCAGGACTCAACTGTTCCCAAGGATCGTCGCGCAAACCGAATTTATAGAAATCAACTAAACGCCAGACTTCTTTGACTCGTAGCAAAATCCGTTCCCGCCAAGAGGTGGCGCGCAAAGCATCCAAGTCCATTGCTCGAAATCCTTCGGTAAGATCGGCAAATTCATCTGCAATAATTTCGAGATCCGAAGGTTGTTGAGGAGAGGGGCGCTTGGTGTTAATGCGATCGCCCCCATAAAAGCCCCCAGACCCCCCACCAGGACAAAGAAAGCGCATAGCAAATTGACGGCGCTCATCCTTGTGGGGACGCGACATTTGCACCATCCCCACAAACGGATTGCTTTGGTGAAACCACTCTGGTACACGCTTGAAGTCCCTAGCCAAAATCACCAAAGTATTGCGATATCCGCTCAAAACACCCTCTCGGATCACCGACGCCTCTAGGGTGCATTTATTCAGCAACATCAGGGCATTTCGCTCTTCTGCGGCATAGCGACTGGGGTTAGAAGTCAGCATATCTCCCAAGTCAACTATTACTCCCACGGGGATTACAGGCTGCGATACTACTGCCCGCAAATTGCCAAAAGCGTCTTCTGGTGAGACTCTGGCATTTACCGCACGGCCTGCTGCCCCTGGATTGGCTCGTGGGGGTGCTGCCATTGGATTAGGATTAGCTGGTGGAGGTGTTGGTGCAGGTGCTTGCTGGTTTTGTATTAAATCTGGATTCCGTCTGGCTACCCCACTCCGTACTAATTCATCAAAGCGTTGCCTCATTTCTGTGTTGGCAAAATTAAACCCATCTACAGGGTCATACCGAACGATGATCTCAAATTTCAAGTCCTGAAAATAGGCATTCAGAAATTCGTGTACACCTTGATAGCTACCGCGCCAGAGAAATTGGTCGTGAATATTGCCATATAAAACAATATGTTGGCGGCGATGAATTTGTTGATCAAATTCCTGAATCCAGCGAGAAGATATTGGATCGGAGGCGTTCATTTTATTTGGGATTTTAGATGAGGGAATTGAGATTTGAGAAGAGGTCAATGTAAAGGTAAATAGAAGGTAAATTACCTTTACATTGTCCGCAATTTTAGATTTAGGAAATAGGGACTTTTATCGCATACCTCCTCTGCTTTGCTGCTCGTCGCTATTAGGCAGTTCATCAGCTTTACGCAATTCGCGATCGGGGTCTTTACCTTCCCAAGAAATTGCACTCATTTTGACGCCAAATTCAGCTTCTAGGGCGGTGTGCATTTCTGTAAGCACTTGTTCAGCTTCGTCACAGACAGCAGCATTACCACCGCCAACGGCTGCTTGGGTGCTTTTCGGATATCCATCGACGCTGTACCAAACTTCACCATCTACCGGAACGCTGACACTAATTCCTTTACCGGAAGCGGTAGCTGCTTTCAAAATAATGGCTGTTTTGGGATGTTCGGAATATTCGGCTTCCGGGGCACTGACAATAAATCCCATATCTTGCAAAGTTTGAGCAATACTGTTGGCGATATAATCGCGCTGGTCAGCTTGAATTTGCTCGGCATTTGCTTCGCTAACTATTTGCTGTTCCCGCGTTTTAGCTGCTGCTAGGATGTTGCCTGGTACTTCAAATTGTTCTGCTGTTATGGCTTGAACTGCTGTTTGTGCTTGGGTTTCCAGTTCAGCTACAGAATGCCCGTGCCACCGCATCACGACGACATCGGCTTTTAAACCGGCAATCATGTCTCGCACTTCTCCAAGGGCTTGTTCGGCTTGGGCTTGGCGTTGTCGCCAGTCGGCGAGGCGCTGTGCTACTAAATTGGCATGGCGTTGTACTGTTTCTATGGCATTGGCCAAAGGTGCGCGGACGGTTTCGGGGTTGCCGCTGGCGATCGCCGATTTAACGCTGGCGATCGCTTGCTGTAGTGCGACACGTCCACTGCTATCAAATTTAGTAGCGTGGGCTGGTGAAATTTGGGAAACTTGTCGCTCTATTTCCTGTAGTTCAAACTCCTGTTTTTCTAATTCTGCTTTGCGCTTTTTCTCTTCATCGTCCCGACGTTTGCGACTAACAGCTTGATTCAATTCTTGTTCGATGCGTGGTGCTTCTTGAACTGCGTTTTGAATTTGAGATTCAGTCTGTGATGAGCGCAGGATATCGAGCAATTTCTGACACCGTTTTTGGAGTTCGGTGCTATCCTGGCTATACAAAGAGCTTTGTTGTTGCTGGACTTGAGTTGTCACAGCTTGAGTTTGGGCGATCGACTTATTTCTCAAAGCTTCTAAGCGTTGACGGCGCTCTTGTTCGGCTCGTTCGGCTCGTCGCCTTGCCTCTTCCCGTGCTTGACGTTCCCGCTCTCGTTCTAGCTGCTCTCGCTTTTTTCTTTCTAGCTATGCTTGAGCATTTTTAGGATTTGTACTCATTAGTTTTCCTCTTTTATCGGGTTAACAATTACTCCACGGCTCAACATTCTAGATTCAAATTCTTGATAAAATCCCGGTATAATCGGTACACCGAAAAACCCTATTTCTCCTGTTTTTTCCATAAAAAACTCTAATCCGGCCGAGCGATCGCCTTGAGAAATCATTGCAGAAATTAGTGATTGATAGCGATTTGTCAAAGGCAACAATCGCTGATTTGTCGAGCCCCGCCAGAGCAAATCTCCATGTTTTTGCTCGACATAGACTCCATCGATTAATAAGTCAATCTGCTGCAAAAAGGCTTGCTGTGCTGGTGTTCCGTGCTGCTGTAGATGTTCTAAGCGGTAGCCTGTGTAGCACACCACTCCTCGATCGACTTGCTGTCGCACTGACTCTACCAAGTCCAACAAAGCCTCAGCTTGTAGCATTGGTTCTCCGCCAGAGAAGGTGAGGCCCTCAATTTCCGGCTGTGCGATCGTCCAATCTGTTAATTCTGCCACTGTTAGCAATTCCCCAGCCGTCTCATCCCAAGAATCAGGGACAATGCAGTTGTTACAAGCAAACTGACAGCCTTGCACCCAGACTACGGCGCGTTTACCTGGGCCGAGGACGCTGACGGAGGATTGGCGACGAAAAATGCGTAATGTTCGATCGCTCATTAAATTACTTTGCAACAAGTATAAAGTATTCTGAAATACTATTGCTCAGTCTGTCAATATCGTCTATTTAATTTCTCGCATTCAGATTTTCTAATCAAATACACTCAGTCGCAGAGCTTTCGCTATTTGTTCTAACATAAATAAGCCACCTACAGAATTTCCCTCTTTGTCCAGGGGCGGACTGTAACAGGCGATCGCCCCTACACCCGGAATCACCGACAATACAGCCCCACTAACTCCCGACTTCGTAGGCAATCCTACTTGCAACGCCCAGCGCCCGGATGCTTGATATAAGCCACAAGTTGCCATCAATGCTTTGACAGTGCGGCCCTGTTCTGCCATGGTGCGATCGCCCCTAGAGACCAATAGCATTCCCAGCTTAGCCAAAGCAGCCACATTTCCCGACAAACAACAGACCCGATTGTAGGTTTCCAAAGCAATTTCAGCATCTTGAATCACACCGGAATTTTGCATTTCTAACGCCATGTTCCGATTATTTTGATTGGGATTTTTCCTCACGGAATCTAACATTAATTCATCCATAAATAACTGAATATTTGCCTTGAGATTCAGCCAAAGCAGCAGGTTTTGACAGCGAAGAACCGCATTTTCACCAGGGAGCAGAGATGCCAGGGCGATCGCCCCGCTATTAATCATCGGATTTCTCGGCTTCCCCTGGTCTATTTCCAGTTGAGCCAGAGAATTAAAAGGCAGTTCCGAAGCTTCGCAGCCAACTTTTTCAAATACCGCTGTTTCACCCAATTCACAAAGCAGATAAAGCAGCACAAATGGCTTGACTACACTCATCAGCGGAAATATTTTATCTGCCTTACCAAAGCCCCAAAAATCACCATCAATTGACCGAATTTGTACTGCCAACTCACTTTTATCGGCTTCAACAAGCAGGGGTATGTACGCTGGCATTTCACCGGAAAGACTGCGATTAATAGCCTCTGTTGCCCAAGCTTGCAGTTGCTCTGGTTGCAGAGGAGATAGTTTATTTGTGGGTTTTGTCAAAGTATGCATCCAGGAAGGAAGGGGGATGGGAGGAAATTCAGGAAAAAGCAACAACGAAGACGACTCGTTACCAGGCTGAGCCTGGTAACGCCGATCGGTCGGCTCAGCCTCAAATGTTATTCATCGACTATTAAATAAATTTTTGATAAAAATCGGTATTTGCATAAAAACCCGCCCTTGCTTCCGATACATAAATAGCAGCCTCAAGGCAAAGTTGTTACCGAATAACCACCAGCAGCAGCTTGAAACCCATTCAGGTTGTCATTTTTCAGCCCCGGCAAAGAGTAGGGTATTTCTGGAATGGAATTTTCCGATTCGCAATTCAGAATCCTTCCCGAAAACCCCCCGAACTACTGAGAAATTACTATCCAACCGTATCTACCAAAATCAGGACACAAAAATGGCAGACGAAGCACCGAAACCAGAAGCAGCCAAACCAGCTCCCATGATATTTAAGGGTGTTTGCAACGACGGAGTTCTCAAAGGCAAAGAGATTGAAGGCAAACTAGACATCAAAGTCAACGTCGAGTCAGTCAAAGCAGTAGAAACAGCCAAGAAACCACCAGCCCCTGGATGGGAAACAAATATTTTTTGGGTCTTGTTTTTATTAGTTGCCAACTTAGCAGCAGGCGATCCGATCGGTATGAGAAAATATAGCTCCCCACAAAGGTCTCCTTCTAGTCAGATGTTAAACCAATCTGGGGAGCAGTCACTGTTGGCTAAGCACACTTCGACACTTCGACTAAGCTGAGTGTCCCCCTGCCCTCAGTGACCGTTAGATGCCATTTTAGGCGCTAGGAGCCAGCCAGCCACGCAAAAAGTAATAAAAAGACCCAAGATATTCATCGAATACTCGCGTCGTAGTTACCAAAGCTTCTGCGCTCGGCAGAAAATCAGCCGCATCTATACGCAGCCTAGACTTCCCTCCTGATGTGGGTTGAAAAGTGTAGAAATCCGTAGCTCTGGGAATCACTCGGATTCCCACATCAGCAAAAGCTAGACTAGCACGGCGCATCTGAATCGCAGAAGTAACAAGCAGTACCTTCCGTTCCACGCCCCGACTATCTAAAATTTTTCTGACTTCCTCAGCGCTGGTGCGTATGTTCCTACCGTTCTCGTCGAGAATGATGCTGCTGCGAGGAACACCCATGTTGCTTGCCAGCAAAGTTTGGATATCCTTAGCTTCGCCAGTATAACTCTCTAACTCCGGTCTAGGCCCTGCGGTAACGATGACCAAAGGTGCCAATTGCTTCCTGTAAAGCACAGCAGCATAGGGCAAGCGATTACCTGTATCTGTCAGTTGAATCGATACCCGGTTGGGGATATGTGGCTGAGTCGTGCCCTTACCCAACAGGACGATAGCAGCAGCAGTTTCGTCGCAGCAAGTTGTGTGGACAGCCGCAGCGGCTTCCCGTTCTGCTTGGTCGGCGAACCACAACGCCACAACGGGCATACTCGAAAGAATCAAAACTAGCAGCGCCGCCAGAATCATTCTCGGTGCCGGGTTGCGGATGCCACCGTTGGTGATCAATGCCGATGCAATCACCAGCAACGTAATCGAAAAACCTAGTGGCTTAAAGAAGAAAGCCACTAAGCCGAAAATCGCTGCTCCCACGGGCGTGTCGGGGGCAAAAAAAGCCAGCAGCAGAAGGCTGATGAGCAATAAAACGCGCAGCCGGTCTAATAATGGATTGTCTTTGCCTCCTGACTGATCCCACCAAGATTTGACGAGTGAGAACAACAGGAATAGAAATAGAATTCGAGCTAGCAGTACAAACATCTTGCAATATTGTCTGTATTTAGTTAGTGGGTAATTGATAACTGGTAATGGTTGATTGGTAATTGGTAATGAGTCGAGCATAGTCAGGGAGAATTGACAATTGAAGCCTTTTGCCTGCTACCTGTTATTTTTTCCCCTTACCTGTTACCCATTCACCGCTGCCAATTTATCGGCGTTTCAGTTGATTCCGAATTGCCTGCGTTACCGTTTGAATTACTTTAACACGAGCATAATACTTGTTATTCGCCGCAATTGGTGTCCAGGGAGCAGTGGGGGTACTCGTGCGCTGAATCATTTGATTCACAGCGACCTCATAAAAATTCCACTTTTGGCGATTGCGCCAATCTTCCTCAGTCAGTTTGTATTGTTTAAAGGGATTATTTTGTCGTTCTGTAAATCGTTTTAGTTGCTCGTCCGGGCTGATGTGTAACCAAAATTTAACTAAGACACAACCGTAACTGGTGAGTTGCTCCTCGAATTCGTTGATTTCTTGGTAAGCTCGACGCCATTCCGGTTCGGTGGCAAATCCTTCGACTCGCTCGACCAAAACTCTACCATACCAACTGCGATCGCAAATGCTAATTTTGCCAGCCGTTGGTAACTTCCGCCAGAATCGCCACAGATAGTGGTGAGCTTTTTCTTCCTCTGTCGGTGCCGCAAAGGGATTGACTGTATAACTGCGGGGGTCTAGGACATCCGTCAACCGTTTGATTGCTCCTCCTTTGCCGGCGGCATCCCAACCTTCAAACAGCACTAACACAGGCATTTGATCTTCGTCAATACTTTGTTGCAATTTGCCAAAACGGGTTTGTTCTTCCCGAAGTTGCTGTTTGTACTCTTCTGGGGACAGCGATTTAGTTAAATCTACTTGGGCGAGTAAGTCTGGTTCCGTAGGTTGTAAGTGTTCTTGATGCGGCAATTGTATCGGTGCTGATTGCATCGTTTGTCTGTCTAAGGCTTCTGTAATTGTTGAGACCATTTGCGTTAAAACCTTGACTCCCGCCCAACGTTGACAGTTACCTTCTACTAAAGTCCAAGGTGCTGGACCCGTGCCGGTTTGGGCTATCATTTCTTCGGCAAAAGTTTTGTATTCTGCGTATTTTTTGGCTTGTTTCCAGTCTTCGGGGCGCACTCGCCAAGCTTGTAGGCTGTCGTCTTCTAGTTTTTTGAGCCGATGTTTGAGCTCTTTTTTGCTCAGGTGTATCCAAAATTTGGCTATTGCTGCGCCGTCATCTACCATCTGGCGCTCGAAGGCGTTGATTTGTCTGATGACTGTGGGTACTTCAGCGTCTGATAGGCGATCGAACAATCGGTCTTCCAAAACATGAGTGTACCAACTATGGTAGAAAAAACCAATCTGGCCGCGGGCGGGCAGTTTCTGCCAAAACCGCCACAGAAAAGGATAGCCCAACTCTGCTGCTGACGGCGGCCAAATCGGGTGGACTGCAAACCCCCGCGGGTCCATATAGCCCACCATTTTTTTGACTATGGCTCCTTTGCCCGCCGCCGCCCAACCTTCGAGCACAATGATGATGGGCAGTTTTTTTTCCCAGCAAGCCTGTTGGAGCGATCGCAACTGCTGCATTAAAACTTCTATCTTGGCATCGTAGGTTTCTTTGTCCAGGCAGATATCTAAATCGAGGTTGTCGAGCATATTTACCTTCTATCAGTCAGAAATTATAGTTTAACGTTAGTTTAACGTTTGGCTAAATATCACCATCGTTAATAATAGCAGCACTCCCCTGATGGAAAACTTGCCAAAAATAACCACTATGGTTATAGTTGAATTAGATAGCAAAAGTAAAAATCAACGACCCAGTGGGGGTGACAACTTCTTTACTTAGCTTAACCAAGTTTATAAGAAATACCCTGAAAATCCTGTGACTTTAGTCCAGGGATGAAAGGGCGTTGCAGGATAAATCCTGCCTACTATCAAAGAGGTTCAATGTAACAACTGTTTGTGTACAGATATTCCCCGCAGTAGAGACCAAGTAATACCAAATCCGGGTTATCCATCCCCTTTATTGTTGAAGAGGGGGAGAGGAGGAGAGAGGGGGAGGGGGAGAAATTAGTTCACTCTTTCATAAAGGGGGTAAGTAACCCGGATTTAGTATAAGTAGGTGTCCACAGGTAGGCAATTGCTGTATAGTAAACCTACGACAACAAACTGTAAATTAAATGTACGCAGTACAAAAAGATGTTTGGCATTTAAAGGGATTCCAAAAAACCATTGTTGAGCAACTGCTGAGATGGTCAAATAACCTATTTAATGTCGGGACTTACGAGAGTCGGCAACGGTACTTTAAGGACCAAGGCGCAATCAAATATCCAGACCTGTACAAGATTGCCAAAACCCACGAAAATTACGGGTTGCTTTACTCTCAAGTTGCCCAACAATCGCTAAAATCTGTTGCTGAATCTTTTAGCTCTTTCCGAGCCTTAGAAAAGTTAGCCAAGCAAGGGCAACTTAATCAAAAACCGAGATTGCCCAAGTACAGAACTCCCGGCGGTATGTACCAGATTTCCTATCCGGGACAAGCCTTGAAAATAGTCGGGAATCAGGTGAGAGTGCCTCTAGGAAAAAAAGGTAAAGAACACTTCGGGACAGATGCTCTCTGGATTCCCTTACCGGAAAGACTCAAAGATTGCCAGATTAAAGAACTCAGGTTAATTCCTAGGAATGGTCAGGTATGGGTCGAATATGTCCACAAATCTCTGACTGAACAAGCCCCTAGTTGCAGCTTGGAAGTAACAGGAGTTTTGGGCATCGACCACGGCATCAACAACTGGTTAACTTGTGTTTCTAGTAATGGTAAACCTTTCATCATTGATGGTCAAAAATTGAAGTCTTGGAACCAAGGGTTTAACAAAGAAAAGGCGCGACTCCAATCGGAACACGCTCGACATAAATTACCCAAAGGTTTCTCATCCACAAGGCTGCAACAGTTGTCAGAAACTCGTGCAAGAAGAATGAGAGATGCTGTCAACAAAGCAGTTAGATCCATCGTGGATTATTGCGAAAAGTCCCAAATTAATGTCATGGTTTTTGGCTGGAATAAAGGACAGAAGCAAGAAGTCAATATGGGGGGAGTGACCAACCAAAATTTTGTCCAAATACCCACAGTTAAAGTCAAGGAGAGACTACAACAAGAATGCGAATTAAGGGGATGGCGATTGGTCGAACAAGACGAATCCTACACATCAAAGGCGAGTTTTTTAGACCAAGATTTGTTGCCCGTGAAAGTCGGTGAAAAACCCGACAATTGGCAGCCATCGGGTCAGCGAATCAAGCGAGGTTTGTACCGTTCTAGCACTGGGTTGTTAATTAATGCAGACGTTAATGGTGCAGCTAATATCATCCGCAAATCAAAAGTAGCCACAGACTCAATAATTGAGCGAGTGGGTAGAGGGTTTCTGACTAACCCTTTAAGAATTAAACTTTGGGCGGATTCATCCCCCAAAGTTTGTCCTTAAGAATCCCCGCGTCTTCAGACCGGGGAGTGTCAAGATTGCGCTATGAGATAAAACCTGAAAACCTGGGTGATATAAACAGGTTTCTGAGTTTTATCAACACCATTCTCCAACTTACTGTCATTGCTTGTAGAACAGGCATCTTACCTGTTACTGACATTTGTGAAAAATGTCGGAATTACTGTAATCATTTGTCAATACCCACTAATAGCAACATTCCGAATTTACGGATTGTAAGTTTTTTATGACTACCTTAAAAATGCGCTCTTACCGGGGCGAAACCGACTGGTGCGCGATCGCCAATTTGATCGATGCTTGCGAAGCTGTAGATAGACTAGGCGAAGAAGTATCAGCAACGGAACTAAAGCTAATCTTAGATGCACCCAAACTCGACCAAGCCCGCGATGTCCAATTGTGGGAAGATGGTAACTACAAACTCATCGGTTTGGCACTGTTAGATATGCCAGATTCCCAGGAGGAAATAGAAGCTTGTCTCTGGTTTTACGTGCATCCAAATGTACGGGGTGAAGGCTTAGAAACCGACCTAATTAACTGGGGAGAAACACGCCTGGGCGAAGTAGGAAAACAACGCAATTTACCGGCCAAATTGCGTATCTACAGCCGTGAGGATAAAACCCACGAAATTATGCTATTTGAAAAACAGGGCTTTGGAGTCGATCGCTATTTTTGGACAATGGCCCGATCGCTCTGTGAACCCATTCCCACACCAGAATTCCCCGCAGACTTTGCGCTGACTCACGTATCGGGCGAAAAAGACATCGAACCTTGGGTAGAGATGTTCAACCAATCATTTATCGATCACTGGAATCACCACGACTTAACGGCGGAAACCGTGCGTTACTGGATGCAAGACCCCAATTATCAGCCAGAATTGGACTTGATTGCAATTTCGGGCGATCGCAAATTTGCAGCTTTTTGTGATTGTCAAATCAAACCCCAAAAAAACTCCAACAGCGACACAAAAAACGGCTGGATTGAATTATTGGGTACGCGGCGCGACTATCGGAAAATGGGTTTAGGAAAAGCAATGCTACTTGCTGGTTTGCACAAATTAAAAGCCGCCGGTGCAAATACCGCTAAACTCAGCGTCGATGCTGACAGTTTGACAGGGGCGACAAAGCTTTACAAATCAGTAGGTTTCCGCCCGATGGAAACATGGATTGAGTGGGCTAAGGTTGTTTGACATTCTCCCGTGGCGAATGGCGAATGGTAATTGGCTATGAGAAAAGTCAACAAGTAACCACTAACAATTCGCCATTCACCATAGACACTCCCCTGTACCTCACCTAAGTGAGAATGGCTATATGTGGCTTTTATAACTCGGTGATTGAAATCGCTCCTTGTCAAACGATGTCCGCCCAACGCGAGACTAAAAAATGTCCGACTTTTTAATACTAAATGGGGGTTTACGAGCTTTTTTATCCACCTAAAACATAAACTTTGATCGCTCTTGCTCTTCAAGCCGCAGAAAGCGGGTTTTGTTTATGTAGGCGCGATTTCAATCGCCCGCCGCCTGTCTTTTAACATACAATAATAATTCACAGATGCCATCACCTAGCCTCCCCCAAACCATGTCCAAGCAAAAAAAGACTAGCGCCAAAAACTACACTGAAATCAACCTCAGCGACCCCCAATACTACTTCAACCGAGAACAAAGCTGGCTAGAATTCAACAACCGAGTCCTCCACGAAGCCCTCGACCCCCGCACACCCCTCCTAGAAAGACTCAAATTTCTCGCTATTTTTAGTTCCAACCTCGATGAATACTTCATGGTGCGAGTAGCAGCCCTCAAACAGCAAGTAGAAGCAAAAGTCACCAAACTGACCTCCGACGGCAGCACCCCCCAACAACAACTAGATGCCATTAGCAAACGACTTTTGCCCATGGTTTCCCAGCAACACTCCTATTTTGAGCAAACTCTCCGCCCCAAATTAGCAGCCAGCGGCATCCACATTCTCGACTACATCGACCTCAATCAAGAACAACGCACGTACCTACATCGCTACTTCAAAGAACAAGTATTCCCCGTACTCACACCCCTAGCGGTTGACCCCAGTCACCCATTCCCCTTTCTTTCCAATCTCAGCCTCAATTTAGCAGTAGTAGTCAGGGACCCGGACACCCAGGAAGAATTGTTTGCCCGCGTCAAAGTACCCCAAGTCTTGCCCAGGTTTTTGCCTTTGCCGGCTGATTTGCAATGGCAACAAAGAGGCAAATCTGCTGTCTGGACTGGAGTGCCACTAGAACAGGTAATTGCTCACAATTTAGAGGCCCTGTTTCCGGGGATGGATATTCAGGAATATCACCCCTTCCGTATTACTCGTAATGCAGACTTGACAGTGGAGGAAGATGAGGCAGAGGATTTGCTGCTGGCGATCGAACAAGAACTCCGCAAACGTCGGTTTGGAGGTTCTGCGGTACGCATGGAAATCCAAGCGATTATGCCACCAGGTCTGCGAGATATGCTCATGGACGAGTTGGATCTAGGAGAGCAAGATGTTTACGTCGTAGAGGGGCTGCTAGGCCTCAAGGATTTGATGTATTTTGTCGGACTGCCGGTGCCGGAACTGAAAGACCCCCCGTGGACTCCCGTAGTCCCTCTCCGTTTGCGGAACCCGGAAGCCGGAAGAATTGACGAGTCCATCAGCCATTCTGAGGAGATGGAGGATATTTTTACCGCTATCCGTCGGGGCGATATTATGTTGCACCATCCCTATCACTCTTTTGCTGCTACGGTGCAGCGGTTTATTACTGAGGCGGCGCGCGATCACTCTGTATTAGCGATTAAGATGACTTTATACCGCACTTCTGGTGATTCGCCCATCGTCAGTGCCTTAATTGAAGCAGCACAAAATGGTAAGCAGGTAGCTGTTTTAGTAGAGCTCAAAGCTAGATTCGACGAAGAAAACAATATTAATTGGGCTCGCAAGTTAGAACAGGCCGGCGTTCATGTAGTTTACGGTTTGGTGGGGCTCAAGACCCACACCAAGATTTTGATGGCGGTACGGCGCGAGGACGGGTGCATTCGGCGCTACGTCCACATCGGTACTGGGAATTATAATCCCAAGACGGCGGGACTTTATACTGATGTCGGTTTGTTGAGTTGTCGGGAGGATTTGGGTTCAGATTTGACTGATTTATTTAATTATTTAACTGGTTATTCACGGCAGGTATCTTATCGTAATTTATTGGTAGCACCGGTCAATATGCGCGATCGATTTTTGGCCCTGATTCGTCGCGAGGCAGAATTTTGTCGCTTACAAACAGAAAATAGTAACAGTACCTGTGGTCGCATTGTTGCTAAAATGAATGCTTTAGTGGACCCTCAAATCATTGTTGCTTTGTACGAAGCTTCTCAAGCGGGGGTGAAAATTGATTTGATTATTCGGGGGATTTGCTGTTTGCGTCCCGGCGTTGAAGGTGTCAGCGAAAATATCAAAGTTATCAGTATTATCGGTCGTTTTTTAGAGCATTCTCGGATGTTTTATTTTTTCAACGGTGGGAACGAGGAAGTTTATATTGGTTCTGCTGATTGGATGCAGCGGAACCTCACCCGCCGGGTTGAGGCGATTGTTCAGGTGGAAGACCCCACAATTGCCATGGAGTTGCAAGAAATTTTGGGGGTGATGCTGGCGGACAACCGCCAAGCTTGGGATTTGCAGCCTGGAGGTCACTATTCTCAGCGGCGACCACCCGTTAATTGCCCGGAAGTGAGTTCTCAGCAAATTTTGACGGATATGGTGGATTAACCAGTCACCAATGCTTTCAGCCATTGTTTGTCTAATTTCTAGATATATTCTCGGCATTTAACCTATTTGCGTCATCCTAGCCGTTGAGATTGTTTAGTCCTATCCCCCCTAAATTTCTAGACAGATTCTAGCCAGATTTTCGACTTGGTCAGAGTAAAAAATGGCAGGAAGGGATTAAGCTTATATCTTTTTACACCCCTCAAATGACCCCTCAAATAAGGAGATACGATAAAGCAGTCAAAAGCCAAGTAAATAATAAACACCCCATTTTCCGATATATTGATGGATATGGTAATGAATTAGTTATTGGTGATTGGTTATTGGTTATTGGTTATTAGTTATTGGTGATTGGTGATTGGTGATTGGTTATTGGTTATTGGTTGATTCCCAATTGCCAATCCCCAATTCTCTCCCCCCTTGGGGCAGGGGGGGTTGCCCAATTCCCAACTCCCAATCCCTCAATCCCAATTCCCAATTTCCCTTAACTAAAAGTGCGTTTGAATTCTTCTAACAAATCATCAATTTCTTCGATCGCCTGACTCACATCTATTCTCAAGGCTCCCAAATCCGTTCTATCTAGTAGTCGCACTAGAGATTCCCGCTTGCTCTCGATTTCTGCTACGCGCTCTTTGATTGTTTGTGCATCCATTGTTTTTTCCCTTATTTTCTATACATTACCAGCATTTTTCTTCTAGTTATTCTTCCCAAATCAACCTCAAACATTGCACAATATTGAATTGGTGGGAATCTCTGTATTTTACAACAAAATCTCTAACCTTGTCTAGTATATAGCCATTAATGTTACGTTTTTACTCCATCAATATAGGAATTTGCTAGCTATTTTTTGATCAATTAGCCTTTTCTATAAATTTCAAATTCAGCAGCGATCGTGAAGTTTTAGGCCCCCACTACCCTAGCGCCGGAAAAACCAGAGTTGGCGAACCTCAGCGCAAAAAAGGAGGACGTTTGCTATCTGTGGTCTTGTTTTTCATCATTTCAGCTAAAAATCGCTTGAGGGCTTTTTCACGATTTTTCATAAACGCGGCCCAAAACCCTGGTTGATATTCATCCATTGTCTTGGCTAGGGCCCAGACATCTATGGCTAAGATGTTGTAAAGTCTTTCATCTTCGCGCTTGAGCGAGTTAATCTGCTCTAGAACCGACTTGTTTGCTCCAGGAGTTTGTTTGTCTTCGTCCTTTATCATGTCTAAAAAATTGGTTAAAAGGGTAAGAGGGTCGATCGCAACCCAAATCTATATAATTTAATGATACTGTGATATCGATCGCCTTCTGGAACAAAAGACACACCATTAACACCGATATTTACAGGTGTTGGCGACAAGTCGAGGGGGAGAATTTTTTTGAACCTAGAGACCAGATGTGGGATGTATCTGAGCCAGCGCTCTTAGAGCTTAGCAGTTTTTGCAGGTCTTTTGTCAAAAATTTTGAATTTATTCAAGACTTTTTGACTGATAATAATAAAAGTATATTATTGCTTGCAGCTAACTACCTCACTGATATGTTCCGTAAAATTTCTTTAGCAAACTTAGCCTTAGTTGTGGGCTTTATTTTAGCAGCAGTCGGTTTCGGCGCCTACTTCACAGACAGACCGACTCTGAATCTGGCGGGTTTTTTTTATGGTATTCCACTGTTGCTGGGAGGTTTAGCCCTCAAAGCTGCGGAACTAGAACCTGCGGAGTTTAGCGAACCCACTACTCCTGAAGTTCAACTCCTGAGAGAACACCAGGCCACGGAGACTCAAAACCAAGTTCGCAAAGATGTTACCCGATTTCGTTACGGTCAACCGGCTCACTTGGATGATGCTCTGGAACGCTTGGGTTTGGCCCCTACAGACGAGGAAAGACCGATGCTGCGAGGGTTACGGGAAGTTTCTATGGATGGTGCCTATGGATTAATTCTAGAGTTTCATTCGCCCTTAATCCCGATCGAACTCTGGGAAGAAAAACAGGGAAAAATAGCTACTTTTTTCGGTCCTGGTTTACACGCAAAAGTGAGTAAAACCGCTGAAGACCAAATCGAATTGGCTTTAATTACTGATGCGAAAGCTTAAATTAGTTAAGGAAAATAGTTTGCCAAACAGGGCATTGGTACTGGCAACCAACAAATGACTAATGACTAATGACTACTGACGTCAGACGTTTTGATTAATGTATAGGGAAAACAGGGATACGGCAATGTCACAGAACAGAGTGTCTATCACCGCCAAAGTACCTTTGACTGCTCAACAGCAGTGGGAAACTTTCATGGCTCATCACTGCGGACGTTGGCAAGGGCTATTGGTTAGATATGATGCCGCAGGGCAGGTTCTCGATATTCTTGATTCTGTACGCAGCTTCATTCCTTCTGACGATCGGCAAACTGTTACCCATTCCCTCGACTTCAGGAGTCGGATGACAGAAACTGTCACCCAGAAACAATGGGTTTTGACCTTGGGTAATCCGCTGATTATCCATCCGGTCGATCCGGATGCTTATCTGCTTTTTAATCCAGATTCTCCTGACGCAATGGTTGGGCACGATAGAACGGGTTCAAGATTCTATTTTGAGCCTTACCTCCTGGCATCAGGCAAAAGAACGAGTGTGGTGGTGATGTACTACAAATCCCCCGATAATAGCCTTCAACCCAACCTATTTTCATTATTCAGAGAGAGCAAGGAAGGGGCAGCGAAACCGTGGTGGTCTGAACAAACTGACTGTAGGATCGATGGAGTCAACAACCTCAAACTTCCTACTCAAGCGGCAGGGGGGACTTATATTTCATTGGATGAGATGGCTCAATTGCCAGTTCCTCCTCAACCGATTGAAGTGCAAGGCGATTTTCTACAGATCCAGTTTCCAGATGCAATCGAGGTGGTTATTTCGAGCGATCGATTCAAGACTCCCTATTATGCCTCCATGCGTTGGACACCAGATACCAATGATTCGCTGCAAAGCTGCACTTTAATCTACGAAAAACCGGATCAAAAGGCTGATGTATTCGCCATTTAACAGGCTCAAACTTCGACTTTCGGATGAATGAACTGGTATCCTTCTGCTTTGAGCTTCTGATTCGATATGCGCCGATCGTTCGAGGGACTTTTGGCATCTGACGCATCCCATTCCACTTCAGGTAATTCGTAGCGATCGCACAGTTGTTTAAACAATTCACGAGCCGCGATCGGCACATCATTCACCAGGTTATAAATTCCTTGTAATTGACGATCGAGTGCAAACTCACTTGCTGATACAATGTCGTCCAAATGAATCCAATTGGTGAAATGATTGCCTGTGCCGGGGCGAGTTGTGCCTGCCAGCTTAGTAAACCGTTTCTTGAGTTCGCGATCGGGTCCATAAATGGCTCCAAGGCGAAAGATACATACTTTCAAATCTTGGCTGGATGCTGACAGCAAAACTTGCTCTGTCTCATGTAAAATCTCTCCATGTCTGTTAGCTGGTGCCACAGGTGAAAGTTCACTCACCCAGGCTCCATTACTATTACCATACACCGAACAACTACTGGTATATATGAGTTGTTTTATGTTGGGAAAATGCTTCAAGGCAAGAACAAGGTTGTTGGCCGTATGCAGGTATGTCTGCTCGTACATCTTGGCATCTACTGGTTCGTTTGCTGTAGGAGCGAGACTCAGGAAGATCGCATCTTGATTTGGCAAGATCGTCTGTAATGTGTCTTCATCGCAGGGCTTCAGGACGATCGCCTGGTTGGCAACTTTCTGTAACTCCCCAATCCGGTCTTGCGTGGTCGTCGTTGCAGTGATTACCTGACCCAGGTTCCGCCAATGCTGGGCAACGGCACTTCCAACATAGCCACAACCAATAATTATAGCGTTCATCCGTTTTTTCAACTTCTGAGATAGAAGGCTCTAGATTGCATCCAAGATAACAATATATCCCAGTTACAAAACTTAGAGTCGATCGGCATTAGCAAACAAGCGGGAACGAGTAATAAAACGCTCTCCCTCCGGCCCTTCCAGAGAAAAATCGCTGCCTCCAGGCCCCGATGCTACATCTATAATTAACTGCATATGTTGCCAATATTCGTATTGCTGTGCTGCGATATAGAAAGGACAACCGCCTATTTCGCCGAGTAATACGTCCACATCACCAACTATCAATTCGCCCTTGGGAAAGCACATGGGGGAACTACCATCGCAGCAGCCGCCGGATTGGTGAAACATCAATTCTCCGTGTTGGGTTTTGAGATAGTTGATTAATTTTAAGGCTGTTTCGGTGGCAGTGACTTTGGCGATTGTTTCCATTTTAGTCTGTTTGTGTAGCAGTTTTATTTCGTTTTTGAATTAGCTTTTTTTTATTAACCGCAGAGGGCGCAGAGGGCGCAGAGGGCAGAGAGGAAGAAGGAGTTGACTAATTTTTTAAGTTGGTCTTTTTTGCTTCTTCCTTTCTGGACTCTAAAATTTTAGAAGAAACCTAAAGCTTTGGGGCTGTAACTTACTAACAAGTTCTTGGTTTGTTGGTAGTGGTCTAACATCATTTTGTGATTTTCGCGGCCGATTCCCGATGATTTGTAGCCGCCGAATGCTGCGTGGGCTGGATAGAGGTGATAGCAGTTTGTCCAGACGCGACCGGCTTGAATGGCGCGGCCCATGCGATAGGCGGCGTTAATGTCGCGAGTCCAAACTCCTGCGCCTAAACCATAGAGTGTATCGTTGGCAATTTCTAAGGCTTGGGCCTCATCTTTGAAGGTGGTGACTGCTAATACTGGTCCGAAAATTTCTTCTTGAAAAATTCGCATTTTGTTGTTACCTTTAAAGACTGTGGGCTGGAAGTAATAGCCTTCTTTTAAGTCGCCGGATAAGATGTTTCTTTCGCCGCCAATTAGGCATTCTGCGCCTTCTGCATGGCCAATTTTGACGTATTCGGCGATTTTTTCCATTTGGTTGATGGATACTTGTGCGCCTAGGGATGTTGTGGAGTCTAAGGGGTTGTTTTGTTTGATTTGGCGGATACGGGAGAGGGCTTTTTCGATAAATTGGTCGTAGATTGATTCGTGAATTAAGGCGCGAGAGGGACAGGTGCAAACTTCTCCTTGGTTGAAGGCGAACATCACAAATCCTTCGACGGCTTTGTCGAGAAAATCATCGTCTTTGGCGCAGATATCTTCACAGAAAATGTTGGGGGATTTGCCGCCTAATTCTAGGGTGACTGGGATGATGTTTTGGGAGGCGTATTGCATGATTAGTCGCCCGGTGGTGGTTTCGCCGGTGAAGGCGACTTTGGCGATGCGGCGGCTGGTGGCTAGGGTTTTGCCGATTTCGGCGCCTGGTCCGTTGATGATGTTGATTACGCCGTCTGGTACTAAGTCGGCGATGATTTCCATTAAGACTAGGATTGAGGCGGGGGTTGGGCCTGCTGGTTTGAGGACGACGCAGTTTCCGGCGGCGAGGGCGGGGGCTAGTTTCCAGGCGGCCATGAGGATGGGGAAGTTCCAGGGTATGATTTGTCCGATGACGCCTAGGGGTTCGTGGAAGTGGTAGGCGACGGTGGTTTCGTCGAGTTGGCCGATGGACCCTTCTTGAGCTCGGATGCAGCTTGCGAAGTAGCGGAAGTGGTCGATCGCCAGTGGTATGTCTGCTAATGTGGTTTCACGGATTGGTTTACCATTGTCCCAGGTTTCGGCGATGGCTAGGCGATCCAGGTTTTCTTCCATGCGATCGGCTATTTTGTGTATAATCCGCGCCCTTTCTGCGGGGTTAGTCTTACCCCACTTGAATGCGGCTGCGTGGGCGGCATCTAGGGCTAATTCTACATCTTCGGCGGTCGATCGCGGGATTTGACAAATTGATTTTCCGGTAATGGGAGACAGGTTTTCTGAGTATTTGCCTTTGACTGGTGCTACCCATTTCCCACCGATAAAGTTGTCGTAACGAGCTTGAAAAATCGACTGATTGCCCGATAGAACTGGTGCTGCTATTACCATTTTATTACCTAATTAAAATTTGTTTTTGCGTAGTTCTTAATATCTAGCATCTCCTATTTTTCGATTTTTGGTCCCAGGATATACAAAATTTTACATTCCCTAAATATTGAGGCTCGGATTTGAAGATATAATATGCAAGCATATTTTAGTGGTACTCGCACTGAATTAGCCCGGAAGCATCCCGATTTTGTCAGGGCGAAGCATGACCGCAGACAATTTATTAGCTCGCGCCAGAGATTTACGGAGGTCATGCTTCGCCCCTACGAATATTTGCCAAACAAGGCCTGTTCAATAACTGGCTTTTGTGGAGATGTCTATTAATTAACTGTGTCGCTGGGGTAGTTCGATCCGAAATTGAGTACCTTTACCCGCTTGGGAAAAATACTTCAATTCGCCTTTGTGCTGCTCGACAATTATGTCATAACTGATAGCAATTCCTATGGTGCTGTCATCCATGGCAGATTTCGTAACAAAAAATCGATCGAAAATTTGGGTTTTTATCTCTTCGCTCATGGCGATGCCATTATCAGCAATCTCAATGGCAATGCGCTGACCACTTACAACCTGAGTGTGAATCCAAATCACAGGTTTAAAGTTGATTGCTTCGGACTCGTTCAATTGTTGACTAGACTCTTCCAAAGCATCGATCGCATAATTCATAAGATTCAGAAAAGCTTGATTGAGTTGACCTGCATAACACTCAATTTGTGGCAAATTGCCGTAGTCCTTCACCACCTTGATATCGCGCCTGCCTTCGCGAGCAGGTAAGCGGTGTTGCAATAGTAAAAGAGTATTTTCTAAACCGTCTGAAACGTCAAATAATTGCCAACCGGAGCGATCGCTGCGCGAAAATTCCTGTACCGACAAGATAATTTGGCGAATGCGATCGCTCCCCGTCCGCATGGAACTGACAATTTTTAAGAAATCATCCAGCAGGAATTCCACATCCATGTCTTGCTGTTTTTGCAAAATCTCTTGGGTAGGATTAACTAACTGTTTTTGATACATTTGCAAGAGTTCAATCAAATCATTAGCGTAAGTTTGTATGTGAGTCAAATTGCTGTAAATAAAAGTAATCGGATTGTTAATTTCGTGGGCAATCCCAGATACTAACTCACCCAGGTTAGACATTTTTTCATTTTCTATAATCCGATGCTGGAACTGTTGCACTTCTTGTTGCGATCGCTCCAACTGTGCCATCAACTGGCGCGATCGAAAACCACCTCGTACCCGCCCCAACAATTCCTGCTTAACTATGGGTTGCAGCACAAAATCGTCCACTAGCACATCTAATTTTGTGGAGTCAAATTGGTCTGATGCAGCCAGCAGAATCACATAGATAGTACCAAATTCTGAGTTACCCGCCCGCATCCGGTACAAATCTAACCACTCAATTTGAGGTGAAGTCCCATCAAAAATTACCAAATCTGGGGAGGTTTGCTCAGCCAAATCTAACCCGGACTGAGCATCAGGCGCGACTATTACTTGATGTCCCTCCCCTGAGAGGAACTCTTGGAGGATTTCCAAAGTCAGAGCATCCGCGATCGCCAAAATCTTTCCCATAACACCAGCTCCACAAATTACCTTTCAGGATACAACAGCCAGAATTATCACTGTATATTTAAAATTAAAATAATTAAATGTTACCAAAAATTACCAATAACTACCCCCAGAAACTCCAAAAAACTTTAAAATTAATTGATATTATCGTCAATAACCCTTCTCGGTCAGCGCCTGGGAATGCCAATTACCAACAACCCCTCAACTTTGATTCAATCCGAAACACTCGAACTATTAGAATGGTCGCGCTTGTGTCAGCACTTGGCTACCTTCGCGGCCACCAAACTCGGTGTCGCCGCCGCCCTCGACCTCCAAATCCCAGCAACTCAAGCTGAAACAGCAGAATTGCTAGCTCAAACTCAGGAAGCTTATAAGTTGGATAACCGTCCCGGCGGTGGTTTGGCTTTTGAAGGCATCCAAGACATCGGTACTTCGCTGCAACGAGCTGAACTTCAAGGTTTGCTCAGTGGCGAAGAATTACTGGCGATTGCTACCACCCTGGCGGGAGCGAGACAATTGCGCCGCATCATTGACAACCAGCCAGATGTGCCGACACTGAAGGATTTGGCTGCTCAATTGCGGACTTATCCTGAAATCGAACAAGAAATACATCGGTGTATAGACGATCGCGCCCAAGTAGCCGATCGCGCCACTCCTAAATTAGCAGGAATTAGAGTTCAAATACGACAGTTGCGCGATCGCATTTATCAAATACTACAAGGAATTTTGCAGCGACAATCTAATGCTGTCCAAGAACAAGTAATTACCCAAAGAAACTCGCGCTTTGTAATTCCCGTCAAAGCTCCCCAAAAAGATGCCATACCGGGCATAGTTCACGACTCCTCAGCCAGCGGCGCGACACTGTATGTAGAACCCCACAATACAGTAAATCTCAACAACCAGATGCGGCAATTTCTCAGACAAGAACAAGTCGAAGAAGAAGCAGTTCGCCGCGCTCTGACGGAGCAAGTAGGAGCAGTCAAACCAGACTTAGATAGATTGTTGGTGGTAGTGACAACTTTAGATTTAGCCACAGCCAAAGCGCGTTACGGCTTTTGGCTAGAAGCAAATCCACCTAATTTTATTGAATTGGGCAATACAGAATTAGCAGCAAACAATGGAGGCATAGCAGAGGCCGAAAACTCAGAAAACCCCAAAGTACAAATTCCCAACTTGCGATCGCAAATCACCCTGCGCCAGTTGCGACATCCCCTGTTAGTTTGGCAGCAGCAATACGAACAAGGCTTTCCAGTAGTGCCGATCGATTTAACCATCGCACCGCACATTCGCGTCGTCGCCATCACCGGCCCCAACACCGGCGGCAAAACTGTCACCCTCAAAACCTTGGGATTAGCAGCTTTAATGGCAAAATCAGGAATGTTTGTTCCCGCCCGCGAACCTGTAGAATTGCCGTGGTTCGACAATATTTTGGCAGATATTGGTGACGAGCAATCTTTGCAGCAAAGTTTGTCAACTTTCAGCGGTCACATCCGCCGCATCAGCCGCATCTTAGCAGTATTGAAAAAAGGAGGAGAAGAGGATTCAACACTCCCAATTCCTGATACTTCCACTACCCTTCGACTTCGCTCAGAGGACACGTTTCCTGATACTTTCACTACCCTTCGACTTCGCTCAGGGGACACAGTTCCCGATGCCCAATTCCCCATTCCCCATTCCCAATTCCCCATTCCCAAATCTTTAGTTTTGCTAGATGAAGTAGGAGCGGGTACAGACCCCTCAGAAGGCAGTGCATTGGCGATCGCCCTGTTGCAATACCTCGCCCAAAACTCCCTATTAACAGTCGCAACTACCCACTTTGGCGAACTCAAAGCCCTCAAATATCAAGACTCCCGCTTTGAAAATGCCTCAGTGGAATTTGACGATAGTTCCATGCAGCCAACCTATCGGCTACTGTGGGGAATTCCCGGACGTTCCAACGCTCTAAGCATTGCCAAAAGACTTGGTTTGCTACCATCCATCGTCGCAGAAGCTCAAACCTATGTTGGGGGTGCTTCTGTCGATGTCAATCAAGTAATTGCTGGACTCGAAGCGCAGCGGCGGAAACAGGAAACCAAAGCCAAAGAAGCAACCCAACTGCTGCAACAAACCGAAAAACTCCACCAGGAAGTTTCTCAAAAAGCAGCAGCTTTGAAAGAAAGAGAGCGGGAACTAAAAATTGCTCAGGAAGTGGCGGTAAATGAGGCAATAGGCACGGCAAAATCAGAAATTGCTCAAATCATTCGGCGCTTGCAGTCTGGCAACCAAACGGCTCAAAATGCCCAACAGGCGACGGAAACTTTAAATCAAATTTCCCAGAAACATTTGCCCTCGCGGAAGGAACCGGCGAAACCGAAACCGGGTTTTATACCAAAAGTGGGCGATCGCATCCGCATTCCCAGCTTGGGCCAAACCGCCGAAGTCCTCAGCGGGCCAGATGCTAACGAAGAATTGAGCGTCAGGTTTGGGATTATGAAAATGACTGTCAAACTGGCAGAAATTGAATCCCTCGATGGTGAAAAACCTGAAACCAAAGCCCAATTAGCCAAGATAGCAGCCCAAGCACAGGCTACTGCTAAGGCTAAACAAGCTCAGTCGGAAGTTCCCAAACCGAATCCTGAAATCGCCATTCGGACTGCCAATAATACGATCGACTTGCGGGGTGCAAGAGTCTCAGATGGGGAAATCGAAGTAGACAGAGCTCTTTCCAAAGCGGTTGAATACGGAGTGCTGTGGATAGTTCACGGCAAAGGTACGGGACAGTTGCGACGGGGAATTCATGAATTTCTTGACACCCATCCCCAGGTTTCTCGCTATGAGTTGGCTAGTCAAAAAGAGGGTGGTGGAGGTGTGACGATCGCTTTTTTGAAGTAGTCAGGATTGAGGTATTTCTGGTGGATTACTGATTATAGGTTTGTAGGCAGCCAAACAAGCCGCAAGGAACATATGATTTAGACTGTCTATAGCGAATATAAATGAGTTGTGGAAAAACTGTTTTAAACGAACCGCGAAGACGCAAAGAACGCGAAGATCGGAAAGAGAAGAGAGTTTCACGACTCATTTATATTCACTATCTACTGCAAATGTGGCATGATGGAAAGTTGAGTTCTCACTTGAGTAAACTGCCTGACTAATGAAAAAAACTCCCTCTAATGAAGTCTTGGTTGGCGACTGTCGTGAAGTGATGAAGACATTGCCAGAAAATTATATTTCTGCGTGTATCACTGACCCACCTTATAATTATGAATTTATTGGTCATAAATGGGATGACTCGGAAATTCAAAGGCGTATTGAAAGAGTCAATGACAAGGGAAGTAAAACTCTTGTTAAAAACATTCCCTATGGTAGTGGTTTAGCAGGTGGAGTCAGAAACGAAAAATGGTATCAAAGGAATCGTAACAACACTCTGGATTATGAAAAGTGGTGCTTTGATTGGGGTGAGCAGCTTTTTCGGATCTGCAAACCGGGTGCGACAGTTTTAGTTTTCAACAGCACAAGAACTGTTGCTCACGTACAAGTAGCCCTGGAAAATGCTGGGTTCTATGCGAGAGATATGCTTGTTTATAAAAGATCGAGTGGTATCCCTAAAGGTGTCAATATCAAACAACAGTTTGAAAAGAAAGGATATGAAAATCCCGAAAAATGGGATGGTTGGCACAGTTGTCTCAGGAACGAGTGGGAAGCAATCTGCGTACTTCAAAAACCACTGGTGAATAATTACTTGGAAACTCTACAGGAGTATGGTACTGGTCTATTTTATACTAAAGATCGGTTTGGTGGTTTTCAGTCAAATATTTTAGAAGGTATACAGCGTGAGAAAACCGAGGAGTTTAACGTCCATTGTACGGTTAAACCGATCGCTCTCATGAGACAACTGGTCGAAATATTTGTACCGCGTTTGGAAAATTCTATTCTAATCGATCCTTTCGCAGGATCGGGAACTACATTACTGGCGGCGCAAGAATTTGGGATTAGGTATGTTGGAATTGAAATAGTACCTGACTACATAGAGATTATTAACAAGCGCCTTGATAGTTTCAGCGGTGTACAGGGAATTCTCCCACTTTTTCAGTAAGAAATGACTTTAAATCAAACCCACTTATTGTTTGTATGAACTCAAAGGAAGCATCGCCAGTGTAAACTTTCCAAGTGCCTACTTGACACGCTGTAATAGCTGCGGGCAAATTATCTTGTCGAAGGATTAAGAATACTGGTTCGTAATTATAAGTACGAAGTAGTGGGCCATAGGATTTGAATTTTTTCAGTGTTCCAGAATCTCCTGAGCCAATACGATATTTTGTATCTATCGCGTACCCATCAACAATCAGATCGCACGGCTCATCGCTTCCCACTTTAAATGCTGGCTGAAAACTACTACAATATGCTTTACAGGTTTCAATAACTAACAATTGCCAACACATACCTAGCTCACGTCCCCAATATTGCCTATTTTCTCTTTTTATGATGGGAGAAATACCAAACACATTCATTAAAATATCGTGTTCTTCATTCTCTTCTCCATAAACTTTATCGGTAAATGAGTTTTGGTATTTTGCTAAAATTTGCTCTAGTCTTATTTCAGTCATCATCAGTTACCAGTTCACCTAGACTAACGGATAATGCCTTGGCTATTTTGCTTGCATTAAGCAGAGTTATATTCCTTTCTCCTCGTTCAACTGAGCCAATATAGGTGCGATGTAATTCAGATAGTTCTGCAAGCTGATCCTGGGAAAGATTTCTGAGCTTTCTGAAATGTCTAACTTTTTTACCAAATTGTTCTGTAATATCCATAGATTGCGCTAGATTAAGCAACGACAACTATAATCTGACCGACTATAAGTATCGACAGACTATAAGTAGCATTCGAGATAGCTAGAATCTTTGGATTGATATAAGTCCCGATAATTTTAAAGCACTGATTTGATTTCGGTCGCTCTGTGGCGTAGCATAGTTGGGGGGAAATTTTGATTATGGGTTTGTTTCGACCGATCGCACTTAAAAACGCAACTTTCAACTGGCAATTACGTCTAGCAGTCAGAACTGGCCTATCGCGGTTGGCTAAACCGTGAAAGCTTACTGAGGGATAGCCGCTCCCATGGTCCCGATGAAGTAAGAAGCAAGTGTCAAGACTTGTCTAGTTTTTGCATAGCAGTTGCCGGAATCAAAGCTCATGGGTGTGGAGCCAAGTTAATACAGTTGCTGTGGAGATGCTGGCGACGAGCTCTCATCACCATATACTGCTGTTTGAGATCCAGCCTGAACCTGTCTTAATTTTCAATGCTGAAGCTATGCGCTCGATCGTAAAGTCCTCCACTCCCACCAACGAAGCGGGCACATCTCCCAACTGGGAAGAATTGACCCAAAAAGCACCAGAACCTACCCAGTTGGACAACATTAAATCCCAACTGGATTTAGTGCTGTTAGCCCTAGAGGCATTGGCTGGAATAGGCTCAGAGGCAATGCTCAAGGTGGCTGTCGAACTGAATTTGGAGTCAATGGTGGCCGATCGCGTGGCATTATGGCGACTACGCCAGTCTAACCCGCTGCGGAAAGGCCAGGGAGGACGGAAAAAACTGGATGTAGAAGAAGCCCGATCGCTCGTTTTGATTAGCTGTCACTTGGCAAAACAGCACCAAGCCTTAATCCGTCGCGCTGTAGCACTGCTGGAACAAATGGCAGAGCAAAATCGCGAACCTCATACGGTGGCTTTGCTGGGAGACTATATTGACAGATTCAGCAATACTTATGGCGATCGCATGGAAGATGCAGAAAACTTATCCGGCGCACAACTAACCAATTTAGCTCTCAAACTATTGATCGATTTACTTTTCTACAGCAGTCCCGGCGGCCACCGTCGCCTCTGGTTAGCTCTGCTCGATCGGGCTAAAAATTAAGTATAAACTCATGAAATGGAGGCAGAGCCGACCGATCGGCGTTACCAGGCAGAGCCTGGTAATGAGAATTCGTTCTTCCCTCGGACTTCTTCCCTCTTCCCTCGGACTTCTTCCCTCGGACTTCTTCCCTCGGACTTCTTCCCTCTTCCCTCGGACTTCTTCTTCCTTCTTCCCTCGGACTTCTTCTTCCTTCTTCCTTCCTTTTATGGTTCTAAAACGGTACACGCCCCCCACTTGCACGCTGGAAATTACAGCTAAAAGTTCGCCCCTATCTCGTTGGGCGGGCAAACCCGTGTTGAAATCTCTCAGTTTTGAACTGCGACTCGACGATCCGCGACTGCCAGATACTGAACACGTTACTCTCAAGGGCGATCGGCTGCAACTAGAAGCCCTCCACGAAGCAGTCAACTTCTACATTCAAAACTTTCTGGGCGAATCCCGCCCTTGGGAAACCAGCCTCACATCTGAAGCTAATGATAGCCTGGGGAAAACTGACTCAGCACCAGCCCGCAGCGCCGTCATCCTGCATGAATCTTTAAACCCTTCAGAAACAACAATTTTTGAGTCAAACTCTTCAGATAGCCTAAAAATTGCCGATCTTCCAGTTCACCCCCACTTGGAAGCCCGCGGCGTGCTCTGGCACAACTTATTCTTAGGTTCTTTGACAGTGGCAGAATCCAGAGCAGTAGTTCCCTTAAGTACCGTGCAACTGTTTGACTTAGCCACCGCTTTGGATCAATACAGCAGCGAGGTGATGGCACTCCCGAACCTCGGTCGATCGCCCCAACACCCCCTCGCCTCACCTTGGGTCAAAGTGGCTGCAATGGTTGTAGCCAGCGTCGGTTTAACCACAGGTGTCATCAAAATGCTTCATCCGAGTCGATCGGCAGAAATCGCCTCAGCCCCCAGCACTCAAGCATCCAACCCAACTCCCCAGCCAAACCTAGCCGTAGGCGTGTCTCCCAGTCCGGCCCTAGCAACACCAACGCCCCCAGCGCCAACCCCCTCAGCCACACCAACCTTGCCACCCCTGCCGCCCCCGCCCCTCAACAGCAACCCATCCTCCAGTCCCAGCTTACCCCCCATCGCCGCCTCTCCAACTCCCGCCATTAACAAACCCAGCCCCATCCAGCAGCCCGCCCTGCTATTTCCACCTAACAACAGCGCACCCAATGCCGCACCCAATGCCGCACCCAATCCTCAAGGGCAAATAATCACCATTCCCGCACCCGCAGAACAGCCAATTTCTGCCCCTTCCCAGTCAGCCCCAGCACCCAATGCACTCCCCCCCGCCCCACGGGCCCCCCAGAGACTAGCTCCCCCCGTACCACCCAGGCTAGGGCCCACCGCAGCGCCACCCCTGCCACCCTCCCTATCTGCTTCGCGGTTCCCAATTGAGTCCCAAGAATCAATCCCTCGTCCCATCGAGTCGATTGTTCCCCCAAGCAGTACGGAACTACCACCCATTGAGGATGCTCAACCCAAAACTGAGTCAGACAACAACAAAGTAGCGAGTGGGAGCAAAGCCAATCGCACTTTATTTGATACAATTCCCCAAGTTTCTGAAGCTAAAACTTATTTTGAGGAACGCTGGAAGCCGCCAGAAGGTATGCAAGAAACTTTGGAATACAGTTTGCAGATAGATGAAACAGGGTCTATCCAAAATATTATGCCAATGGGAAAGGCAGCAGGAGATTATATCGATCGCACAAATATGCCTTTAGTCGGCGAGCCTTTTGTTTCTGCGGTTTCTAATGGCACCCCCCCCAGAATTCGAGTTGTTCTGCGGCCAAACGGTCGAGTCCAAACTTTTTTGGAACAAAGTAATTAAACTTTGTTATTTGTTATTGGTTGTTTGTTATTTGTTATTTGTTATTGGTTGTTTGTTATTTGTTATTGGTTATTTGTTATTTGTTATATCAAATCCGGTAGCATCTTAACTATTCATCTCTCTATTCTCTCCCTCTGTGTTCTCTGTGTTCTAGGTCCGGTTAAATCACCTGACGATGCAACGGTCAACAATATTATTGGTTGTTGGTTGTTAGTCATGATAACTATATCGTACCTGTAGGGGCGGGTTCACCGACAATTTTTCTCACCTACAAACAATCTTAATAAACCCGCCCCCACCCAAGGAATAAAAATATCATACCTGTAGGGGCGGGTTCACCGACAATTTTTCTCACCTACAAACAATCTTAATAAACCCGCCCCCACCCAAGGAATAACCCCCAACAACTTACTCCATAGCGAATCACCATATAATTTGCAAAAAAGAACGATCGCCCTTTCGATCCATCCCGCCAATCTACCTGGATGTGGGGTGACAAAAAGTGCGATCGCCCTTTTCAAAAATCACCAATAACTACCAACTAATCATCAGAATCATCCTCAAAAGTCTCCTCAAAACCCGCTAAAAAGTCATCCAGGGCGATGGAGGCGATCGCCAAATTAACACTATCAGCATCTTCCAGTCCCCACGTATTCACCCCCACCACTTGACCGGCCATATTAATCAACGGGCCACCAGAATTTCCCGGATTAATCGACGCATCAGTCTCTAACACCTTCACCTCAGCAATATCATCCTCATCATCCTCACATTCCTCATACTCCTCCGGTTCCCGAATTTCACTAATAATCCCCTGACTTACAGCAGAAGCAAACTGTCCCAAAGGATTTCCCACAGCAATTACCCGATCGCCCACTTTCACATCAAAACACAACTCTAAAGGAGGATATTCTTCAGGAGATTCTACTTGTTCACCAGTCTTCGGATCGAGCACAAAACCAGTAATCAACAGCAACGCTAAATCCTCTTCCGCATTACCAGTAAATATCACCTCAGCCATTCTCAACTTGCCGTCATTAGTTTCCACTAAAAGCTGTTCTACTTCATCTTCTTCATAGAAATAATCTTCATCAGCAATATCTTCCACAACGTGATAGTTAGTCACAATCGTGTCCGGCGTTACAAAAAAGCCACTACCAGAAGAAATTTCTTCTCCCGTATCCCAATCCATCACATAAACTGAAACTACAGACGGCAAAACTTGCTCAACTATATCAGAAAAGTTGCCAGTCTGAGTTTTGAACTCTTTCAATTGCTGCTGCAAAGCTTTTTTATCTGCCTGCATTTTGCGATAAAGTTGCTGAACCTTTGCCACTTCTAGCCTTAATTGAGTTTCCCGAACACCCATATTTTTACTTTCCCTGAAATAGATTGCTGACTTATTGTAGCTGTTTGATTATAGATTTTGGATTGGCATTTTAAAAAATCTTGGACTGACGCAGAGAAACCCGATTCCTAGCAAAAATTATTAATTTGACAACCATATCTAGAAAAAGCCGGGTTTCTGAGGTCGAGAGATAAGTCCTATCTAAAACTCCAACCTAAAATTTACAAACAGACTGCTAATGTACCTGTTTTGTTGAAGCGAATCGCCAATTATTTTATTATAAAAGAGGCGATTTGTCGCGTTTAAAAGCCGTAAAAAATAGATACCATTCAGAAGTTTAAGAACCGCGTTGAACTTCGATGAAAATTTCCTCCAAAATTTCACTAGCTCCCTGGGCACGCAAGCGGTGCGCGAGGTCAATCCCCAGCATTTCAGCAGTTTCTGCTGCGCCACTAACAGTATCTTTCACCAACCGCAAACCGTCTAAACTAGATACCATTCCGGTTAAAGTTAATTGACCATTTTCGATTTTGGTATTAACACCGATTGGTACTTGACAACCGCCCTCCAATTCCCGCAGAAATGCCCGTTCAGCATAACATCTTTGGGCAGTTTCCGAGTGTTCCAGAGCTTTAATTATTTCGAGAATTTCTGGATCTCCGGCGCGGCATTCGATGCCCAAAGCACCTTGTCCGACGGCGTGGAGGGAGATTTCGGGGGCGATAACTTGGTGGATGCGATCGCTCATACCCAATCTTTCCAAGCCCGCCACTGCTAAAATAATCGCGTCGTAGCCACCATCATCTAATTTAGCAAGTCGAGTATTCAAATTCCCACGAATATCTTTAAATTCAAAATGAGGAAAATGGTGGCGTAATTGAGCAAGTCGTCTGAGGGAAGAAGTACCGATCACCGCACCGGCTGGCAGCGTATCGAGTTGCTTGTCTTTATGTTTTTCGTGCACAACCAAAGCATCAGCGGGATTTTCCCGTTCGGTGACGCATCCTAAGATTAAACCTTCCGGTAAATTGGTTGGCAAATCTTTCAGGGAATGAACGGCAAAGTCCGTTTCATTGTTAAGCATTCCCGTTTCTAATTCTTTGGTAAAAAGTCCTTTATCACCAATTTTAGCCAGGGCCACATCCAGAATTATGTCCCCTTGGGTGGACATCGTGTGGACTTCAAAAGTGTGTTGCGGGAAATGTTTCTGTAGCTCTGCTTGCACCCAGTGTGTTTGAACTAGAGCGAGTTGACTTTTACGGGAACCGATGCGGACGGTTCGTGAGGGAGCAGATGCGGTTGTAGACATAAGATCGAGCTTGAAATCAGCCAATATATTCACCTGATCTAGCCTACCGCAGGTGGGGACTTTAATCGGCAGTTGGGATAATTCAGCCAATAAAAAAATATAAATATCAGATTTGGAGCGCCACTACCAACCAGCCTCTATTATATTTCCCATAAAGTGTTCTGGCCAGTCCTGTGAGGCGATCGACTCGCCCCAGAGCATAGATTTACTCCCCACGATATGAATTTTTATTGCGCTATGGGCGATCGCAACTCCTAGAAATACACGCCACAGCTTACCCATTTCACTATTGTTAAGAACAGGCTTTCCGGCCTGTTCCACAAGCTAGACCCCATCAAAACTCAACGCTTCCCAGCTTGAATCGCCGAATTTGCCATCTTAATTACATCAGCTTCCCGTCCATTTTTAATTGCTACGGTATAAAGAAACCCCTGACTTTTCCACTCAACAGAAGCTGTGCAGTAAGCCCCACAACCGTTATGAAAAACTCCTTTCATACCCCCCGCAAGTTGCACATTTTTTAACGTCTTAGTTACCCCTTCCATTTTTGTAGAAAACTCACCACCTTTTTGAGCTCGAATTTCCCCAAAAGAGCAAGCTCCCGCACCACGGCAATCTGCTGTATACTCCATTGAAATAGTATAGCTATCTGCTTTTGCCGTGGTTTGATAGTAAAGTTTCTCTGAATCAAGCATACTGGGAATAAAAATCGGCACTTGCGTTTTGCCTTTTAACTGGCGCAAAATTTCACTTACTTTAACCGGAGTACCCGCTTCTGCAAGTTGTTTTTTTTCCCCTTGTCGCTGCGGTGATGCCGACACTCCAAAAGCTACGGATGTAGTTGCTAAAGCAGTCAATAGGCACACAGAAGTTGCCACAACTAAGAAGTTTTTGCTCATTTTTTTCTCAATTTTACAATATTCGAGTTGTTCACAGAACCGGATTCACCTAGGTAAAACCATAATTCAAAATACAGAAGCAATAATAGCTTTTCAGCAAAAAAATATTTTTATATTGTCTTGACAAAATTGCTAAAATATGCCGTCATATATAATATAGAGAAGACGAGCAATTTAGGAGTACATCGTGGAACTGCAAGAGTATTTACGCCAGCACGGATTAGAAACTTTGTCCGAAACTTATCATATCAAAGTTACGCGCGATCGGCAATATCCTCATTTAGTCTGTCTCAAATACTCGCAGATAGAATCCCCGATGGGAGAAAAAATAGCCCAACAGTGTCGAGGTATCATTTTAGACTCATCCCAAGATTGGCAGATAATCTCTTATCCCTACGACAAATTTTTTAACTACGGAGAAATTCACGCAGCTAAAATTGATTGGAACAGTGTCAAAGTCTACGAAAAACTAGACGGTTCTCTGATTGTACTCTATTTTTACAATGGAGAATGGAGAGTACAATCTAGCGGAACTCCCGACGCAGCAGGCGAAGTTAACGGTTTTGGATTCAGCTTTGCGGAACTTTTTTGGAAGGTTTGGCAAGAATTGGGATATCAATTGCCGTCAGAAACCGACCAATGTTTTATCTTTGAGTTGATGACACCTTACAATCGAATAGTTGTCCAACAAAAAAACAATCAAATTGTGTTTCACGGCGTTCGTAATACTCAAACATTGCTAGAAACAGATCCGACTATTTGGGCTAACAAATATGGATGGGAATTAGTCAAGTCTTATGCTTTGACTAGCTGGAAAGAAGTTATCGAAGCGTCTAAAAAATTAGACCCAATGGATTCTGAAGGGTATATTATTTGTGATGGTAATTTCAACCGAGTTAAAGTCAAGTCTCCTCAATATGTAGCGATTTCCCATCTGCGTGAAGGGTTTTCTACACGCCGGATGATTGAGATTGTTTTAACTAATGAAGGAGAAGAATTTTTAGCTTATTTTCCTGAGTGGACTGAATTGTACCAAAAAGTTAAGGACAAATATCAATCTTTGGTGCAAGAAATTGAGGAGGTTTACCGACAGCATGAATCTATCGAAGTTCAGAAAGATTTTGCGTTTGCTGTGAAGCATTTGCCCTATTCTGGGATTTTGTTTTCTTTGCGGGCCCGCAGAGTTGCGGGAGTGAAAGAAGCTCTCCGCGATGTTACTATTCATAAGATAGAGGAGTTGTTGGGTTTGGATTATATCCATCTAGGTTTGTGAGGTTTGCAGAGAATCGGCGGTTGAAACCGCTACTACACAAACAAAGTCCGCCTACGCGGACTAAAGAATTAAGTTGCAAATTACCAATTACCATGAAAAGAGTTATTGTACTTGTCGGTTTACCAGCTTCAGGAAAATCTCAATTTGCGAAGGAGTTGCTGCTGTCTGAACCTGCTAGATGGGTGCGTAGCAATAAAGATTTGTTGCGAGAAATGGCCCATGCTTCTCATTGGTCTCCGGCGAATGAAAAGTTTATTGTGGAATTGAGAGATACGATTATTTTGATGGCGTTGGAAAGTGGCAAACACGTTATTATTGATGATACTAACTTCGGTCCCCATATCGAACATATTAAAGAGTTGGTCAAAGGTCAAGCTGTTGTTGAAATTAATGATTCTTTCCTGCAAGTTCCGGTAGAGGAATGTATTAAACGGGATTTGAAAAGACTCAATTCTGTTGGCAAAGATGTGATTATGAAGATGTATAATAGGTATGTGCGGGTTCCGGTTTCGCCACCGGAATATAATCCCGAATTGCCGGATGCAATTATTGTGGATATGGATGGTACTTTATCGCTTTTGAATGGTAGAAATCCTTTTGATGCTTCTAAGTGCGATCGCGATTTACCCAATCAGCCCGTCCTAGATACCATCCACAAATGGCAGTCCAGCATTAATATTATCATAGTTTCCGGCAGAACCGATGATTGTCAGCCTCAAACAGAAAAATGGTTGCAGCAGCATGAAGTGAATTATACAGCCATTCATCTGCGGAAAACCGGAGATATGAGGAAGGATGCGATTATGAAAGAGGAAATTTATCGGCAGCATATTGAAGGGAAATATAACATTAAATTTGTGTTGGACGATCGCCAGCAAGTTGTTGATATGTGGAGAAGCTTGGGGTTGACGGTATTTCAAGTAGATGAAGGGGATTTTTAACGCAGAAACCGGGTTTTTTACGAAAATAGACGTTGCAGCCGAAAGATTCGGCAAAAAACCCGGTTTCTTCAACCGGAGTGCGTAAGTCTTGTCAATGCAAACCCTGACAAATAAACCCAGACCAATAAATCAAATCATCAAAAGGATTTGACATAGTGTAAAGATTTTTCTGCAAATTTTCATATCTTTCCTTTCGCTTCCGAATCTCAACTTCCTCCTCCGTCTTCTTGTTCAACTTCTCCTCCAACTCTTTATACTCAGCCGTACCATCTTCATATTCGTCCTCCTGCGATTCCAAGTCTTCTAATTCTTCCTGTACCAGATTCAATTTCCGCTTTAAATCCCCAATAATTTTCGGAAGCAGGGCATCGATTTGCGATTGATAAAGCCCTTTCAACTCCGCCCCCGAAATCGTCCGCAAACGCACCTGCGCCCGCCACAAAGCCCCTGGGCGACTCAAACCTTCCAGACGATACTGATAGTAAAAAATCGAAAACAGCGAAGTAGCAAAATCATCCACCGCCCACAAAGTGCTCACCACACTCCGCGCTCCAGCACACAAAAACCCCGTACCCAAACTCAGCAGATTATCCGTAATCTCCGTATGTCCTAAATTAGTTTCGCAGCAAGACATAAACACATCAGATAACTGCGGTAAGCGCCAACCAGGAGTCATCAATTCCCCTAACGTGATACTTCCATCCCCTAAAAACAACCGCGATTCCAAAGGATTGTCCAAACGCGAGACAGCGTGGTGGCTGGAGTGGATGACATTCACATTTTGGGCGAGGTTTCGATAGGTGGCGACTGTTGCTTGTTGACTTCCTTTTAAGCGCTGAGGTTCGGGTACAATTGTGGCAACTTGTTCGCACTCAAAAGGAGTGAAGTACAAATCATCCGTGGCATTTTCCACAATCCCGTATTTGAGGGATTCAATGGTGGGACGTTGACTGCAATACTCCAAAATTCGGCAACTGGGAATATAACGAATTAGGAATTTGTCACCAAGGAACACCCTTTGTAGGGGCGGTGCCCCCGTGTCCGCCCTCTCCTCGGTTGGGAGGGTGTTAACCGGCAAAGCCGCCAACGGAATCTGATGCAAATACAGATGCGGAATCACAATCAATTCCTGAATTCCATCCAAACAATTACCAATCAACTCATCAACCTTCAACCGCTGCGACAACTGAGACAAAAACTCACCCATACCCTGTTTCCAAGCTTTCCGATCCCCCAAATAAGGCGACAACCAATCCTTCTCGATCCACTTCTGAAAAGGTGCCCAACCCTCTCCATGACAAGTGTGAATTTGCGGCGCTTTATCCTTGTAAATCACAAAAACATGAGTGTCATCATCAGTCGTATAAAAACAAAGAATCGCCGTCTTTGAATTATCAATCAACCGCTGCATCGCCGCAAACTGCATCGGCACAACTTGAACTTGTCCCGCTAAAACCGGATCTAAACTGCGGATATTTTCCCAGATTCCCTGTTTCTCCCCTTCCAATTCTTGAATCTTCTCCGTGTAAGCAGAAGTATCCGCCCGACTCCGTGACGAACTCCCCACACCAGCTAATCCCTTATTCCCCTCCGATGGATTGCGGAGTTGTTCGACTTCTGCGTCAATTTCCTGCTGCTTGGCTTCAAATTCATCCAAATACTTTTGCACTGCGGGCGGAATTTCGCCTTTAGCATACAAGTCATTGCTGTGCATTAAATCGACTAACCGCTGAGCACGGGTTCTATCGCAATATTCGATCGCTTTTTCCAGTTGATTGTTGTTGACAGCAGCTTGAATTGCCTTTTCGTAAACACCAATGGATTCTGCTATCATCTGTTGGCGGAGATCGTCGGAAGTTGCCCAACTTCTGCTTTTTTCTACCGCTGTTATGGCTTTCTCGAATCCTTCCAGGGCGATATCCCAGAAACCAGCAGTGAAAGCGGTATTGCCGAGGTTTCTACCTGACTGCAAGCAGTCTAAAGGGAAAGCCACAGGGGTACGGACTATTAAAGCTTCCCGATAACAGGCGATCGCAAGTTCAATATTCGCCGCCCTGACTCCCTCTATTCTGTTTTTATAGGCATTCCCCAAATTATTTTGAGTCATAGCCCAATCTTCGGGATAATTCTCAGGGGTATAGACTATTAAAGCTTCCCGATAACAGGCGATCGCAAGTTCAATATTCGCCGCCCTGACTCCCTCTATTCTGTCACCATAGGCATTCCCCAAATTATTTTGAGTCGTAGCCCATTGTTCGGGATAATTCTTAGGGGTATAGACTATTAAAGCTTCCCGATAACAGGCGATACCTATTTCTAAATTCCAGGCCCGCCGCCCCAGGGGAAACTGCTGAATTAAGTTGCCAAAGTTGCCAATAACTGCTGCGAATGATGCAGCTTCTTCTGAGGTAACTTCTGTGAATATGGATGTTGCCCAAGTTTGTAATATTTGAGCAAAATTCAAATCCAATTTGTCGAAATTTTGTTGTAAAATAGGATAGACAACTTGAGGATTTCCGAGACTTTCTAACGTTGCTTGCAACACCTCCCCCAAGAAAGATAAATAGTCTTCAGGAGTTGCTGTACTGCGGACAGAATTTGCCAATTGTGCCGCCAGATTCTGCAACCAAGCTGCATTGGATTCGCCATTTTCTGCCATATTCGTCGCCACTGCTTCCATAACTTGCACAAAATCCGCATCAACTAACTCTCGATGGGCGCTGAGAAGATCATTTTCTTCACCGCTAGGGCACTCAAGCAGGGCTTGAATCAGTTGGAGATAGGCATCGAAGCGTTGTTCGTCCATGGGAGTTTACCTTTGATTTTGTCTATATATATCTATCGCCAATTTGGGGGGAAATTATGCAAAATTCCCGAAAAATCTTGTAGGGGCGGGTTCACCAACCATCTCCGGTAAAAACCCACAATCTCGAAAACCCGCCCCCACCCCATGCAAAAACCCGAAAACGCAATATTTTGACGGTATTTCGATATTGATGGCGGGGATGGGGCGGGTTTATGAGATTGTCGATTTGTATCCGATATTGTTGGCGAACCCGCCCCTACAATTCCTGGGAATTGGTTTGGATATTTGATGTAAAAAACCACATCTTGTAGGGGCGGGTTAAAAACCCACAATCTCGAAAACCCGCCCCCACCGATGGAAAAATTCCCAAAACGCAATATTTTGATGGTATTTCGATATTGATGGCGGGGATGGGGCGGGTTTATGAGATTGTCGATTTGTATCCGATATTGTTG
>JAHREW010000034.1:0-9698 GCA_020883125.1 Microcoleus sp. CAWBG506 | reverse complement strand
TATTGTTGGCGAACCCGCCCCTACAATTCCTGGGAATTGGTTTGGATATTTGATGTAAAAAACCACATCTTGTAGGGGCGGGTTAAAAACCCACAATCTCGAAAACCCGCCCCCACCGATGGAAAAACCCGAAAACGCAATATTTTGACGGTATTTCGATATTGATGGCGGGGATGGGGCGGGTTTATGAGATTGTCGATTTGTATCCGATATTGTTGGCGAACCCGCCCCTACAAGTCATGGGAATTGGTTTGGATATTTGATGTAAAAAACCACATCTTGTAGGGGCGGGTTAAAAACCCACAATCTCGAAAACCCGCCCCCACCGATGGAAAAATTCCCAAAACGCAATATTTTGACGGTATTTCGATATTTGTCGCGGGGATGGGGCGGGTTTATGAGATTGTCGATTTGTATCCGATATTGTTGGTGAACCCGCCCCTACAATTCCTGGGAATTTACCCATATTTTTAGGATTTTGCAGGTTTATGACAAGGCAAAATCATCACCATCTCCCCAAATTTCAGCCAATTTTTTCAACAAGTTTTCAGCAATCAAATTCAGTTCCGCTTTCACCTCCTCCTCCATATCTGAAACCTTCTCAACAGGTGAAGATTTATGACTTGAGAAAGATAGATCTCTATTTACCAAACCTCCACTGCTATAACCAATTCCCGCTAAAGCTTTCCCTCCTTCATATCCCCAATCAGATTGCTCACTCCTGTGCAAAACTTGATTCAGAATTGCCGCCAATTCAGCCATAGATTTGTGTTGCAACTTTTCCCGCACTCGTGCTTGTACGGGGTCATCTTCTGCCAAATATGATAGCAACTTGTAAGTTTCACCTTGTAGCAGCGGAATGGCTAACTCAATCCGATCCAAATAATCCAACAATTCCTCAATTGGTTGGAGATTAGCTAGAGAAATCGCCTCAGTTTCCTCCACAATTTCCACCGCCGGAATAAAGCCCAAAAGTTTGATTTTATCGAAAGGTTCCGCAAACTCAACGGCGATATAAGCAATCCGATTTTCGCGCACTTCTGGCAGAGAAATCGCCGTTTCTCCAAGCATCACCGGACAGCATTCAATCTTGCCAATTCCCGGTAAGACTAAATCAGCAACATTATGAAACATTCTGAGCACCGGATGCCAACTTTCGCCAGCATCCAAGTCAGTTTCATAACGTAATTCTTGCACAAACGTATTCACCGCTAAAACAGCAAGAGTATTGCGATAAACTTGTTGATTCTTCTCAACATTCGGTTGAGAAGCGGCGAATTTTTCCGCCAACTCGCAGTCTTGTTTCTGAAAACGAATTGTGATACAATGTTCACTAGCGTTAGTCATGATTATTCCTCATCCTCTTGTTGTTTGAATTTTTTGACATCGATTTCGTAGCCAATTTGTTGAGCTATCTCTGCCAACAGAGGGACACATTTGTAGTACCAAAGCCTGGTAACATTATCGGGAGGAATATTCTGGCTGTTAAGAATATTCAGCTCGTGTTTGATTAGTTTGAAACTCTGAGGCGGGGATGTTAAAATCCTGCGCTTAATCAGTTCCCAACAGTTGCAAATCGGGTATTTCCGACTACAGCAGTTACGCAATCTTTCTTCCGGGTCTTCCTCTAAATAAGCTTTTAGTTGCAGAAAACGCTCTTGTTGTTCTACATAATCGATAGGCGGTTTTGGTCGCGGATCGGGTATGAGCTCTTCTTTGGTTGTGGCATTTTCTTCGCTTGTCGGTTCATCCAAATGCACAAATCTGATTTTTTTGTGCCTGCGTCGCACATCTATGCAATCAGCCGCGATATTGAGGTTATACCACCGCACAAAACACTGACACACATCAGCAGGAGTGGCTTTATTAACATCAATATTGTACCTTTCTGAAAATTTATCCAGATTTTTGGTCATGTATTCGGCAGTCATTTGGAGTGCGTCATCGTAATAGGTTTGTAAACCCATGTCGATGCGCTCTTTAGTCTTGCTTTTTGGCAAGTAGTCAATTAAATCGAGTAGAGATTGAATCTTTCTGAGTCGCTGAGAATATTCAGGCTCATCCAGTGCTTGCAAGATCAAGCTTTTGACCTTTAAATCCAGTTCGGTGTTCACGGGCACGTTGCTATCACATCGGGATAATTCGATTATCCCAGAGAAAATAGCGCTGTAACGTGCCAGGAAGAACAAAGTCAAGGAAATGGGCTTGAGTTCCCAATGTAGCCACAAGTTGAAGTTTGTGGCTACAGGAACCAAGCCTGGTAAGGGTTCGATGGGGGTATCATGTCTCGTCATATTCGAGTTTTTGGGTGTTGATACTTTGATGTCGCAGGGGTTGGGGGGTTTATGCAGATTGGGGGAAAGTTTTTTGCAGTCCGGCAGGGGTTCCACAGTCCGGCAGGGGTTGAAACCCCTGCCTCAAAGCGAAAGTCCTCTAAAGAGGACTAAAGAATTCATTAGTCCTCAGTCCTCTTTAGAGGACTTTCGCTATTAGCCAGGGAATTTATTCCCTGGCGGGCTTTCGGTATGAGCGAGCGAGGGATTAATTCGCGGGCGGTATTTCGGTATGAGCCAGGGGATTAATTCACAGATGTTTTTTGTAAATCCCGTTCTTGCTGCCACCGAGATTCGGCTTCTGCGTAACGCTGTCGCGCTGTGGTGATTTCTGCTTCGTAATGCTTGATTTTGTTCCCGTATTTCTGGTTCAACCACTGAATGTCATGGGCGAAGTTTTCTGTCAGTTTTTCGGTTTTAGTTTGCTCCCATTCTATTTTCAATTGAGCCATTTGTTCGGGAGAATAAGTGCCGGCTGGGGGTACGAAGCTTTCACCTATTTTACCACTATCTTCTTTGAATTTAAAGTAACGCTGTTCTCGTTTTTCGTCTTGTTCTTTTTCGATTTGATGTTTTTCTTTTTCGTACCACTCGATTTGGAAGTCGGCTTCTACCATGTCCCAATTTTTCAATCGCCCGCTGGTATCGCCTTCGCTGACAAATTTTTCACGACGCAGGTTTAAGGCTTGCTCATAGGCGAGTTCTCGCTGTTTCAGGGCAACTTCTTCGTCGATTACAGCAATCTGATTTGCTTCGATTTCGGTGATTTCTATCGGGAGGCTGCTTTCGTATTGCCCAATTAGGGCACGGGCGTGTCCGGGCATTTCAAAGGCGTCGTTTTGCAGTGATGCGGCTCCCCATAACATTACTACGGGTAGGCTGGCGGCGATCGCATTTAAGACTATTCCCCCCGGTAATCCCAAGCCGATGACTATTCCCAGAGACATGGCGTATTCGGTGCCGCTCAATCCTAGGGCTAAACCGACATCGCTGAAGGGTAGTTTATTCAAATGTTGACCTTCTACTTTCAGGACTAAGGCGGTTTGAGATTGGTAAAAAATTGTGCCAAATTCATTGTTGGGCGGGTCAGCTTGTTTTTGTTTTTCGATGTCTTTCAAGGCTTGCTGAGTGCTACTTTTCTTGCGATGATGTTCCATGACTTTCATCACTTTTTTGTCCGCCACCACGCCCGCAGCGCCGCCGATGAACAAACTCGCGGGAATGCTCATACTTCCAAAGCCGGAAGTCAATATTCGCGCTCCCGCACTGAAGGTAAGTGCGCTCATTATTCCTATTGCAATATTGACTATTTTTTGGGTTTCAGGGTTGGGGTTGCGCCTCGCTAAAGGTGTTAAATCGTTAATCCGTGTTTTGGCCTTTTCTCCTTCTGCATATCGTTTTTCCCGCTGACTCATTTGGGATTTGATTTGTTCGGGGAGTAGGGCGGTCAATTCTTGGTGCAGGTATTGCCATGCGACGATGCTGGCGGCCGAATTGTGGTTATGATTGGTGATAGAATTCATTGGTGTCACCTTGATTTTTTGGCTTGATAAGATAGTGTCGCTACCGGTTGAAGGTTTTTGCAGAATTCGGGAAAAAAAGTTCGGCAGCGGATTCTGTAACGGATGTAACGGATGTAATATCAATGCTGGTTGGATCGGAATGATTTAACCGCAGAGAACACAGAGAACACAGAAGAAGAGAAGAGAGAGAGGAATAATTCGGATTTGTAGTAAGTAAGGTGCGTCGCCATCTGTCAATCTGCAAGTTCCATTAAAGACGAGCAGCGACGCACCCTACAGATTAACTAAATTAATTGGATTTGACTGTCATTTTTCTGGCTTTGGTGAAGGCTGCATCAATGCAAGGTGTCATCGATCGCCTCACTGCATCTTCGTCTTTGCTTTCGTCTAAAACGCAGACACTCTCTTTGCTGCTCAACTCGTTAGTCAAGTTTTCGTATAATTGACCTTGCGGTATGATGAATGAGATGACTACTCCCTGTTTTTCGATGTCGTCAACGAGGGTTTTGACTCGACTAAAATCGATCGCCCGCTCCCCTTGACGTGGCTCAAAGTCATTGGCTACAATGGTGAGGATGCCTGGGTTTTTGTTGGTTTGATGCTGTTGTTGAATGGCACTTTGACTCCGTTCCAATAAGGCAACAAGAGAGGTTCCGGGTTGTTTGTTGGTAATCGATCGCCCGTTGTGTTGACATTCGCCCATGAGGGTTAAACTGTTGGCAATTGAGATGGTTTTGGTGACGACGGCGCGATCGGCAAAGGGAATGCTGACAGCGGTGTCTCCGGGCTTGTAATGTTGGCTGCTGAGTTGACAGTGGGTTTGTCTCTGCAAGGTGTAGCGATCGGCGGAAAGGGAATTATCGTCAGCGCGGTAGTGTACGATCGGTTGAGTGGCGAGTTCTGGGTAAATGAATGCTCCAAGGGCGATCGTGCTTGCACTCACAGCAGCTACAATCCCAGGCGATTTGTACCAAACCTTCTCGGTTTCAGTTGTATAATTAATCATCATCGGGGTTCCTCCATTGCGCTTTTGAAGAGATGTCGCAGGAGTCACCCAGTTTATGCAATCAAAAAAAATTATGATAGTAATTTCTAAAATACCCCAAAAAATGACCGTTGAGGAATACCTAGAATGGGAAGCTCAACAAGAGATTCGCCACGAATATGTCAACGGCGAAGTTTTTGCCATGACAGGTAGTACAATTCCTCATAACGATATTGCACTTAATTTTTATACTGCATTACGTCCTCATATACGTTCGAGAGGCTGTCGGATGAACGTATATGATGTGAAATTGCAAGTCAGTTTTCAAAGCCGTTATTACTACCCTGATGTGATAGTCAGTTGCGATCGTCAAGACTTGAATTCCCGTCAATTTATCCAGAATCCTAAAATCATTGTGGAAGTTCTCTCCCCCAGTACAAGTGCTAAGGATAGGGATGAAAAATTTACTTGTTATCTGAAAATTCCGACTTTGCAAGAGTATATCTTGATTGATTCACAAAAGATTTTTGTGGAACGTTACTGTCGGGGAGAGGGGAGAATGTGGCTGTACTATTCTTATACTGTTGGGGAGATTATCACTTTATCAAGTATTGGGTTTGATTTGCCGATCGCCCTTTTGTATGAAGACGTTGGATTTGAAACAGAAACAGAAACGTAAATGGGAATATTGAAAACCGCAATCTCTGTAGGGGCGGGTTCACCGAAATCTTTAACACAAATCAAACAATCTGATAAACCCGCCCTCCAACGCCCAATTTTACATCAACATTTGATTCATAAATTAATGGTAAATTTGTATTTTCTATCGGGTGGGGGCGGGTTTAGGAGATTATTAATTTTTTCCATAGATGGTTGGTGAACCCGCCCCTACGGTTCAATTGTACCTGGTGTTGATTCAATACAGTTCAAACTACCGCGTCCAAGCCAACCAGCGATTAAACAAATTCTTCACAAATGGTGTCAAACGAGTGCGATTGTAAGCATCCCCAGCTTTCCGAATTGCATCAGCTTGTGTGGGATAAGGATGAATTACGCTAGCAATTTTTCCTAAACCAATATTGTTGACCATTGCTAAAGTAATTTCGCTAATCATATCTCCGGCGTTTCTCGCCACAATCGTTGCACCTAATATTTTATCGCTACCTTTCTTGACGTGAATTTTCACAAAACCTTCATCTTCGCCGTCTATAATTGCCCGATCGACTTGACTGAAAGGAATCAAAAATGTATCGATATCAGTACCTTTAGCTTTAGCCTCAGCTTCGCCCATACCGACATGAGCAATTTCTGGGCTAGTATAAGTACACCAAGGAATCGTTAAAGCACTGAGCTTTTTGCTTCCGAAAAACAGCGTATTTTGAATGACAATCCTCGCCGCAAAATCAGCAGCGTGAGTGAATTTATACTTCATGCAAATGTCGCCCGCGGCGTAAATGCGGGGATTAGTAGTTTGTAAATTGTCATTGACAAATACGCCTGTGTGTGTATTGTATTCAACGCCGATCGCCTCCAAATTCAATCCTTCGACATTGGGCGATCGCCCGGTGCTAATGAGAATTTCATCTACTGTTACAGTACCTGCTTTACCCTGAGATTCATAATAAATTACTTTGCCTGTATTTGTTGGCTCAACGCGCTCTATTTTGGATTCAAGTATTAACTGAATTCCTTCCCGCACAAAAGCCCGCTGCACAACCTTAGCAGCATCGACATCTTCCTTGTCCAAAATGTGAGTATTTTTGTGGAATAACACGACTTCCGAACCCAGCCTGCGGAAGGCTTGAGCTAATTCGCAGCCGATCGGACCTGCACCAATTACTGCTAAACGCTGAGGTTTTTCGGTAAGGTTAAATACTGTTTCATTAGTCAGATATCCAGCTTCTTGTAAACCTGGAATTTGCGGTTGTAGCGCCCTTGCACCGGTCGCAATTACTGCTTTTTTAAACCGGAGAGTTTGACCGGCAACTTCTACTGTATTATTGCTAGTAAAACGACCAGAACCTAGAAAAACATCGACTCCTAATTTGTCCTGATATCGTTGCACAGAATCGACATCGCTGATTCCCGCCCTGATGCGCCGCAATCTTTCCATCACGGCGGAGAAATCAACTTCTGTACCGTTAGGAACGCTAACACCAAATTTACTTGCTTCCGAGATATCAGCGACAGTACGAGACGATCGAATCAGCAATTTTGAAGGCACGCAACCGACATTCAAACAATCGCCGCCCATCAAATGTTTTTCAATCAAAGCAACTTTCGCGCCCAAACCTGCGGCACCTGCGGCAACAATTAATCCAGCAGGGCCAGCGCCAATTACTACTAAATTGTAACGGCTGGCTGGTTGCGGATTTACCCAGTCAGGCGGATGTAAATAGGACACTAATTTTTGGTTGTGTTCGTCCATCGGTGGGACATTTAGGCGATCGACTTTTGACTGTGACATTAGCAAATTCTCCTAATTAAACACTTTCATCCAAAGCTTTGTTGGCTATCCGAGTGATCGAAACAGTAACAGCAACAGTCGCCATAAAACTGATGATATTTATCGACCATTTTACTGCGGAATCTTGGGGATTAGTACACCCTGTTGCTGCGCCTATCGCCGCCAAATCTCCTACCAAAGAACCTGAGTAAACATACAGAATAGTTCCTGGTATCATCCCGAAGGAACCGAGGATATAATCTTTCAAAGAAACTTTGGTAATTCCTAAAGCGTAATTCAATAAATTAAAAGGAAATAAAGGACAAAGACGAGTCAGAAATACTATTTTTAATCCTTCTTGACAAATTGCGCGATCGAGAGCTTGGAACTTGGGATGGGCTTCCATGTATTTTACCACGCGATCGCGCGACAAGTATCGCCCGATCAGGAAAGCAAAGGTAGCGCCTAAAGTTGCCGCCACAAACACGTAGACTGAACCCCACCACAGCCCAAACAGTACCCCACCTCCCAGGGTCAACACAGCACCTGGTATAAATAGTATAGTGGCGATGTTGTAAGTGGCTACAAATGCGACTGGTCCCCACCACCCTAAGTCCTGGATCTGGATGAGCACTGTTCTTAAAAAATCTTGAATGTAGGAAGATTTAGTTGCTATGATTAAGAGAGAGAGTGAAAGGGCGATCGACAAAAACAAAAATTTGCGTTGAAATATATTTCGCGGATAATTGGAATTTTTTGGTTGTGGCATAATTCACCGTAAATCGCTAGGATTATTGTAGTCTAATTCGAGGAATATTTTGTTTTTTTTTACCGCAGAGGGCGCAGAGGGCGCAGAGAAAGTAAAGAGAGAAATAAGGGTTGATGAATGATTTAATGTTTTTCTAATTTTATCTTAAGTTATCGCCAACAGTACCGGAAAAGAAATTAGCTATGATTGCAAACAGCTTACTCCCAATTCCTGAGTATTTTGACCCCAAGAAAGTCAGCGAAGTCTGGCGCGTGCCTTATCAAGAACGCGCTGTTCAAGCTAAACAATGGGCTTTGAAACACAGTATTCTGCCGGCGGCTAGGGATACAAACCGCATTTGTTTGTTGATAATTGATGCCCAAAATACCTTTTGTATCCCAGAATTTGAACTGTTTGTTGGCGGGCGTTCCGGTAGTGGTGCCGTAGACGATAACGTGCGGCTGTGTGAGTTCATTTACCGCAATTTAGACAGAATTACAACGATTGCGCCCACAATGGATACCCATACGGCTATGCAAATTTTTCATCCAATTTTTTGGATAAATGCAGCAGGGGAACATCCGCAACCAGCCGTAACTTCCATTAGCCTAGAAGATGTTGTCAAAGGTCTTTGGAAAGTTAATCCAGCCGTGGCTGATAGCATCAGCGGGGGCAATTTTTCGGCACTGGAAAAACACGCTCTGCACTACGTGCAGAAACTTAGCGATAATGGCAAATATCCCTTGACAATTTGGCCCTATCACTCGATGCTTGGTGGTATCGGACACGCGCTGGTTTCTGCGGTGGAAGAAGCTATTTTTTTCCATAGCATCGCCCGCGAAACTCAAGCAATTTTTGAAATCAAAGGTGGCAATCCCCTCACCGAAAACTATTCTGTTTTGCAGCCGGAAGTTTTAGAGGGGGCGGATGGGAGTGCGATCGCTCAAAAGAATGTTAGTTTTATTGATAAGTTGCTGGATTTTGATGCAGTCATTATTGCTGGACAAGCTAAAAGTCATTGCGTTGCTTGGACAATTGATGATTTGTTGACGGAAATTTTGGCGCGCGATTCGGAGTTGGCCAAGAAGGTTTATCTGTTGGAAGATTGTACTTCGCCTGTGGTTGTTCCTGGTGTTATTGATTTTACGGAAGCAGCAGATGCCACTTTTCAAAGATTTGCGGCGGCGGGAATGAATGTGGTTAAATCTACTGAGTTTGAAGTACAATCAAGATAAGTTAGCAAGCAGAATACCAAGTTGTTCTCAAGGAAACTGAGGAACTTCGGCGATATTACGAAGAACAAAATCCTGATCGCATTGCCCACATTGCTACCCTCCCACCACCACATGGATTTAGAGGCTGCTTGGGAAAAGCTTCAAGCATTGAAGGCACGTCACTTAGTCCAGTCATGATTTTTTTAATAGATCACAACTTCAAGGGACACGCACGAGTTCTTCTTGGCAGTATTGCTAGCCAAGGTTGGCTTGATTCCAAATTCGCTTCGTCATGTTTGAGGAGGTGGGATTGTCAATTGATAGTCCAGTCGAGGGGCGGGTTTTCGAGGTTAGCAATTTTTGGCAATTATTGTTGGTAAAACCCGCCCCTACCTTTCCTTGTTTATTTCCCGTCCAGTCGAGGGGCGGGTTTTCGAGGTTAGCAATTT
>JAHREW010000033.1:67669-70389 GCA_020883125.1 Microcoleus sp. CAWBG506 | reverse complement strand
CTTTGTCAGACTTTCCGCTGGCAAAACTGACGGCTTTGTTTCTACCTTTGTCAGACTTTCCGCTGGCAAAACTGACGGCTTTGTTTCTACCTTTGTCAGACTTTCCGCTGGCAAAACTTCGGGTTTAGTCTCTACTTTGGTCAGACTTTCCGCTGGCAAAACTTCGGGTTTTGTTTCTACATTTGTCAGACTTTCCGCTGGCAAAACTGACGGTTTTGTTTCTACATTTGTCAGACTTTCCGCTGGCAAAACTGACGGTTTTGTTTCTACATTTGTCAGACTTTCCGCTGGCAAAACTGACGGTTTAGTTTCTAACTTTGTCAGACTTTCCGCTGGCAAAACTGACGGTTTTGTTTCTACCTTTGTCAGAGTTTCCGCTGGCAAAACTGACGGCTTTGTTTCTACCTTTGTCAGAGTTTCCGCTGGCAAAACTGACGGTTTTGTTTCTACTTTCTTAGTTGGTATCGTTGCAGCAACTTCCGTCTCAGTAGTAGATTTAGCTGGCAAAGTTGGCATCGCTGGTGCTTCAGTAACTTTGTCTTTTACCTCAGTCATCACCGCTGGAGTAGTAGGCTTGGCATCTACCTTTTCGGTAGTGTCAACCTGAGTCGAATTACCAGAATTATTCGCAATATTTTTGACTTTTTCCTCAGTCGTCACCGCTGGAGTAGTAGGCTTGGCATCTACCTTGTCGGTAGTTTCAACCTGAGTCAAATCACCCGAACTATTCGCAATATTTTTGACTTTTTCCTCAGTCGTCACCGCTGGAGTAGTAGGCTTTGCATCTACCTTTTCGGTAGTGTCAACCTGAGTCAAATCACCCGAACTATTCGCAATATCTTTGACTTTTTCCTCAGTCGTCACCGCTGGAGTAGTAGGCTTTGCATCTACCTTGTCGGTAGTTTCAAGCTGAGTCGAATCACCCGAACTATTCGCAATATTTTTGACTTTTTCCTCAGTCGTCACCGCTGGAGTAGTAGGCTTTGCATCTACCTTGTCGGTAGTTTCAAGCTGAGTCGAATCACCCGAATTATTCGCAATATCTTTGACTTTTTCCTCAGTCGTCACCGATGGATTAGTAGGCTTTGTATCTGCCTTATCCGTTGGTACAACCTTGGTTGCATTAGTAGTATTTGTGTCTGCAATTGCGACAGGGGCTGGAGTTTTTGGCGTCTCTTTATCTGAAGTTGATGGCTTCAGAATTTGCTTTTCCAAATCATCAAGCAAATCCGATACTTCAGCATCTACCTTTGGTTTGGGTTCCGGGGTAACATAAGGTTTCGCATAAGCAATAAGGGCCTTGCCTAAATCTGTTTTGCGCCAATCTTTATCCGGGTTAATCGAAGTATTCAACAAAGCAGTTTTTGCCGTCGCACCCCGCACTTGGAAAATGATATCATTGTAATCTTTATCACTCCCTGCATCTAACCGCATATCCTCCATCACAAAGGTATTGCCTTCTCCCGTGACATCCGCAATTTGACCAAAGTGAAATCCCGCCACAGGATTCGCCATTGCCATTGAAAACAAAGGACGTCGATCGCCCCCAACAGTCGGATTATCAAACACAGACTTTACACTACCGTTGGGAACCAACATCACCCCATATTTACCCCCAGCAGTTACCGCAAAACTCTTGACTCCTAAGTAGGCTCCTTCATTAGCATTACTCTCTCCTAAGACACCAGAAAACCGCGCTCCTTCTGTAGCATCATTAATCACTACATGACCTTTCGCAGAGTTACTTAAAGAACGCGCAGCTACTTCTTTGATGAATGCTTCTGAACCAGGTTCAAATTTTTCTAATCCGTCCAAACTGAAAAGAGCTAACTCACCTTGAAACATTCCACCATCAAAGGTGTAGTCTACACGAATTTGACCACTTTGATCCGTAGTAAATACCCCCGATGTAAAGGGAGAAATTAACTTTTTATCCGTAGTTGGTTCAGGTTCTTTTTTGGTTTCAGTTGTTGCTATGGCAGTATTCGTAGTCTCTTTCTTTGTTTCTTCCCCGTTGCTGGTGGCAGTATTTGGTTTTTCCGCTGGCTTGCTGGCATCGAGAGAGGCCGCCACAGGTTTATCTGCTGTTAAAGGAGTGCCTGTTTTGGTTTCTTGAGTGGCAACTGTTTCGCCTGTAATTGGATCTTTTGTGACAGCAGTTGTTGCAGCAGCGGTTGTTGTTGCGGGGACAGTTGTTGCAGCAGTTGTTGTTTGAGAGGCGATCGCAACCGGTTTGTCAGTAGTTGTTGATGTTGTTGCAACCGCAGATGCTGTGGCTGGAGGAGTTGTGGCAGGTTTGTCAGTTGTTGTTGCTTGGGAGGTGGTTGTAACTGCTTTGTCGGTAGTTGTTGATGTGGTTGCAACCGCAGATTCTGTTACTGCGAGAGTAGTTGCAGGTTTGTCAGTTGTGGTTTGAGAAGTGGTTGTAACTGGTTTGTCGGTAGTTGTTGATGTTGTTGTCGTTTGGGAAGTATTTGTGACTGGTTTGTCAGTTGTTGTTTGAGAAGTGGTTGTAACTAATTTGTCGGTAGTTGTTGATTTTGTTGTTGTTTCAGATGCTGTGGGAACAGGTTTGTCGGTAGTTGTTGATGTTGTTGCAACCGCAGATTCTGTTACTGCGAGAGTAGTTGCAGGTTTGTCAGTTGTGGTTTGAGAAGTGGTTGTAACTGGTTTGTCGGTAGTTGTTGATGTTGTTGTCGTTTGGGAAGTATTTGTGACTG
>JAHREW010000033.1:62326-67569 GCA_020883125.1 Microcoleus sp. CAWBG506 | reverse complement strand
TAACTAATTTGTCGGTAGTTGTTGATTTTGTTGTTGTTTCAGATGCTGTGGGAACAGGTTTTTCGGTAGTTGTTGATGTTGTTGCAACCGCAGATTCTGTTACTGCGAGAGTAGTTGCAGGTTTGTCGGTTGTGGTTTGAGAAGTGGTTGTAACTGGTTTGTCGGTGGTTGTTGATGTCGTTGTCGTTTGGGAAGTGGTTGTGACTGGTTTGTCAGTTGTTGTTTGAGAAGTGGTTGTAACTAATTTGTCGGTAGTTGTTGATTTTGTTGTTGTTTCAGATGCTGTGGGAACAGGTTTTTCGGTAGTTGTTGATGTTGTTGCAACCGCAGATTCTGTTACTGCGAGAGTAGTTGCAGGTTTGTCAGTGGTGGTTTGAGAAGTGGTTGTAACTGGTTTGTCGGTGGTTGTTGATGTCGTTGTCGTTTGGGAAGTGGTTGTGACTGGTTTGTCAGTTGTTGTTTGAGAAGTGGTTGGAACCGATTTTTCGGTAGTTGTTGATGCAGTGGCAACCGCAGATGTTGTGGCTGGATTAGTTGTTGCAGGTTTTTCGGTAGCTGCTATTTTGTCGGCTGGTGCGATCGCCTTTTCCTCAACCACACTTCCTGTGATTGCGTCTTTGGTGGCCGTCGCTTTTTCCGAAGTGCTGCCAACTGGTAAAATTGCGGTAGTGGAAGGAGATGCTGTCTCTAATTTTGCACCTGTGAGGGTATCGGTATCTGCTGTTTTGGGAGAGTTTACTTGTGCTAAATTCAGCGTGTATTTGATGTCGCCACTGATTTGCAAAACTCGGATGGTATATTCCCCTGCTGATAAGCCTTCTGCGCTAATTGTTTCGGCATTTTTTTCGCCGTTGGAAGAACTCTTGATGATTGCGCCGGCTTTATTTAGTAGGAATATGTCGGCATTCCCACTCAAATCGTTGAGGGAAAATTGAAAGCTTCCCGGACTGCTGATGTTAAATTTGTACAGGTTGTCGATATTTGTAGTGCCAAGACTACCTGTGTAGCTTTTGCTGCCGGTGAATGCCCCGATGTTAAGTTCAGTCATTGGTACCCCTGAAAAGTAGTTGCTTCAAAATGTCTTCAAATGTATATCTGGATCGACTTGAGCTTTTTATGCAGATTCTGGGGTATTGTTACATAACTTTATATTTTGGCTGCCCGATCGCCTAAAGTTAAGTCCAGCCATACTACCCCTGAAAAATAGTTGCTTAAAAGTGCTCTCAATTATCTATCGGGATTGACTTGAGGTTTTTATGCAGATTCCGGGGCATTGTTACATAAGTTTATATTTGGGTTGCCCGATCGCCCAGTTAACATAAGTGGTAATTTTGCTTCAAACTATTGTGGGGTAAGCATCTTGCCCGCCCAAACCTGCTATGTAAATACAGAAAATCTTAGTTGCGCTTGGGTATTGAAGAGGCTACAACCCCGATCGCCACAATCCATCGCCCCAGACAATCCCTTATCCCTTACAATAAACAGGCAATTATTATATTTTGAGTTATCCTGTGAGTCCTACTGCCGAAGTCAGCAATACCCTGAATGCGGGTGCTCTGCCAACTGTTACCGCAGCCCGCCGCGCTGTTTTTCCCTTCACTGCGATTGTTGGCCAGGAGGAGATGAAACTGGCACTGCTATTGAATGTCATCGATCCCAAAATTGGTGGTGTGATGATTATGGGCGATCGCGGTACTGGCAAATCTACCACAATCCGCGCTCTCACTGATTTACTACCAGAAATTGAAGTGGTGGCTGACGATCCTTTTAACAGCCATCCCACCGATCCAGATTTGATGAGTGATGAGGTGCGCGATCGCACTTTGCATCACGGTACAATGCCGATCGCCCGCAAAAAAGTACAAATGGTAGATTTACCATTGGGCGCTACCGAAGACCGAGTGTGCGGTACGATCGACATTGAAAAAGCTTTGTCCGAAGGAGTAAAAGCTTTTGAACCAGGCCTGTTAGCTAAAGCTAACCGTGGTATTCTTTACGTCGATGAAGTCAATTTGCTCGACGATCATTTAGTCGATGTTTTGCTTGACTCCGCCGCTAGCGGTTGGAATACTGTAGAAAGAGAAGGCATTTCGATTCGCCACCCAGCTAAGTTTATTCTAATTGGTTCCGGCAACCCAGAAGAAGGAGAATTGCGGCCCCAATTGCTCGATCGATTCGGAATGCACGCGGAAATTCGGACTGTAAAAGACCCGAATTTAAGAGTAGAAATTGTCGAACAGCGATCGAGTTTTGACCAAAACCCAGCGGAGTTTCTCTCTCAATATCAACACCAACAAGATGATATGCAACAGAAGTTGGTGGAAGCCCAAGAAAGGTTGAAGTCGGTAAAGCTCGATCGCGATTTGCGAGTAAAAATCTCCCAAGTCTGCGCCGAATTGGACGTAGACGGACTGCGAGGCGATTTGGTCACAAACCGCGCCGCCAAAGCTTTGACCGCCTTAGAATGCCGCACAGAGGTCACAGTGGACGATATTCGTCGGGTGATGACTCTGTGTTTGCGCCACCGATTGCGGAAAGATCCACTAGAATCAATTGATTCGGGTTCTAAAGTGACCAAAGTGTTCGATCGAGTATTCGGCCTAGAAACCAACTGATAATCAAGACTTCAGCCCTAAAATTAGAACAACATCTTAGTCCGCGAAGGCGGACTTTGTGTGTGTAGCCCCGAATTATATTCGGTGGGGTCAATCGATTTTAGATTGTAGATTTTATATCAAATCCGTTGACATCGTCCTGTATTAATCTCTCTCTTCTCGAACTTCGCGTCATGAGCGCCTTCGTGGTTAAATCATTCCGATACAACCGGAATTGATATTAGATTCCAGAATGCGACCCCACTGATAAATACGGGAGTTTATGATGAGGATATGGAAACACGAATTTTAGGATTAGATCCGGGCTTAGCCAACCTCGGCTACGGCGCAATTTCCTGTCACATCGTCCCCGGAAAACAAGATGAAAACATCGTTTCCATGATTGACTGTGGCGTAATTCAAACAACACCAAAACAAGAAATGGGACAGCGCCTCAAAACAATTTACGAAGATTTGCACTCCGTAATAGAACAGGTAAAACCAGATGTAGCCATAGCCGAAAAACTCTTCTTTTACAAAATGGGAAATACCATACTTGTAGCCCAAGCACGGGGAGTTTTGACCCTAGTATTAGCCCAGTGTGGAGTACCACTGTTCGAGTTTACCCCAGCCCAAATTAAAAAAGCCTTAACAGGGCGCGGGAATGCTGATAAATCGGAAGTGCAAGAAGCCGTAGCGCGGGAGTTAGAATTAGGTTATATTCCGAAACCCGATGATGCTGCGGATGCTTTAGCCGTAGCTTTAACTGGTTGGTATGATGATGATATTTGTCCTAAAAAAATAGCATTAGAAACTGCCAAAAACTAATCTCATCTTCCGTCTGTACTGACTCTGACACGACTTACGGACTTTCTCTTGAAAGTCCTGACTAGGAACCTATTGGGGAAATTTGCCTTCTCTAACTTCTAGGGAATAATCTTTCACAGCTTGAGTAATTGTCGATCGCAAATTGGCATAAGCTTTAGCAAAAGGTGGCTGTTTTTCGGAAAGTCCTAACAAATCGGAAGTAACTAACACTTGTCCGTCGCAGTGCGGCCCCGCCCCGATACCAATGGTGGGAATAGTTAATTTTTGAGTAATGCGATCGCCTAAATCTGCGGGAATATGCTCTAATACTATGGCAAAAGCACCAGCTTCTTGAAGCGCGATCGACTCTTGCAAAATCCTCTCTCCCGCTTCCACAGTTTTTCCCTGTTTTTTGTAGCCAAGTTGGTGTACAGACTGCGGGGTTAAACCGACGTGTCCCATCACCGGAATTCCGGCAGATGTCAGTTGCAAAATAGTTGCTATCATGGCTGGATACCCACCTTCTAATTTTACAGCTTGAGCGCCAGTTTCTTTCAAAACTCTGCCCGCTGAGTGCATGGCTTGCTGCACACTTTCTTGATAAGTTAAAAACGGCAAATCCACCACAATTAAGGCTTCTGTCACACCGCGACGCACTGCTTTTGCGTGGTGTAGCATTTCATCTAGAGTTAGCGGCAGGGTTGTTTCGTACCCCAATATAGGCATTGCGAGGGAATCGCCGACGAGGATGATATCTACGCCGGCTAGATCTATGAGTTGTGCGATCGCATAATCATAGGCTGTCAGCGCCACAATTGACCGCCGTTGTTGTTTCCATTGAATTAATTGATGAGTAGTGACTGACATTTTAGTGCAAAAATATAATATCTCCGGTTATTACTTATGATATCAAATCACGGTTCTTTAACTCCTATAGCAACTCTAAATCATTTGTAAATTTTCTCTCTTACCCTATCCCCTGGGAGGGTTGGGGTGGGGTAAAAACTTTACTACTCATTTAAGATAAGAGTAAGCTTAAAAATATTGCCGATTAATAGCAAAAATGCTCTCTAAATTGAGATGCACCCTTGAAAACTTCGAGAGTGAATTAACTGACGGTAAGTTAATTAGCATGATGAAGCTTCATAAATGAGGATTAGTATAGGATCGCATTTCATATTCCACAATTAGAAATATACATATAGTATCGAATTGCAGACCATTCACTGATGCTGATTTTATCGTTTTTGGGAATTGGCTGTCCAGTCCGTTGAGGATGGCGACTATAAAAAATAGTATCTGCAAGTAAATCGTAGGTTTGTTCGTAGGTTTCGCCGTTAATTGTGGTGAATTCCCATCCGATGTCTCCTGGGCCCGGAGTGTTGCAGACTTCTTGGGCGGGCTTAACTCGCGGATCGATCGCCTCGCGTAATTTCTGCCATTGACGGATATATTCGCGATCGCCCGCTTGCAGTTTCCGATTGTTTAACTGAGGATTAACCCTGTAGAATAGGAAATCTGTTAGTCGATCGACTGCTTGCTCTGGCGATTCAGCTTTGGCTAAATTGGGGCTGATTAGGAGAAGGGCGATCGCCAGAGCACAAACCATTGAAAATCTGGACACAAGTTTAATCGACAGCAACTTGATTAGCATAGTGATTTCGCATTCATTCCTAATTCTATCCCAACCATCTTAACCAGCACTTACGAAAGATTCCAGAAACCGGGTTTTTATGAAAATATTTCGTTGTAGTTGGCAGATTCACTAAAAACCCGGTTTCTTTGGGCGGAGTGTGCAAGTTCTGTTATTCCTGAAGCCAGGGCGGGTTTACGAGATAGTTA
>JAHREW010000033.1:4822-62226 GCA_020883125.1 Microcoleus sp. CAWBG506 | reverse complement strand
GTTGTGCACAGAGATGGCTGGTAAAACCCGCCCCTACCCAGGGCTGGCATTTCAACTGTAGGGGCGGGTTTCACCAACTATAATTGACTCAAACAAAGGAGCTCATAAACCCGCCCCGGCCCAGGGCGATAAAAGATCAAAAAAGCCAGGGCGGGTTTACGAGATAGTTAGTTGTGCACAGAGATGGCTGGTAAAACCCGCCCCTACCCAGGGCTGGCATTTCAACTGTAGGGGCGGGTTTCACCAACTATAATTGACTCAAACAAAGGAGCTCATAAACCCGCCCCGGCCCAGGGCTGTAAGGGATTTCTTCCTTCTTCCTTCTTCCTTCTTCCTTCGACTTACTTCCAACCCAACCACCGCAACACGGGCACAACCAAATAATGACTAACTCCCAAACAAAGCCCGATCGCACTTCCCAACAAACCAAAAAAGGCGATCGCCCCCCAAACTTGTAGCAAGCCCAGTGTAGCGTTAGACGACGCAAAACTCTCCAAGAAACTCCCAGGAAAAATACTCAAAGCATCCAGAAACAAAAACAATCCCGTAGAGCACACAGCCACCACCAAAGCATGAACTAATTGGTGACTCCGCAAACCCATTCCCACAGTCAAAGAAGCGATCGCAAAAGCACCCAAAATAATCCCCTGCACCCCACTAGAAGCACTCGACTCCAACCAAAACAAACCAGCTAACAAATAACCTTGAACACCCATCAATCCCGATAGCCAATACTGTTTTTGTTGGCGAAAACTGCCCGCATCCGTCAACCCGATCGCAGTTCCCAATCCAGCAAATCCAAACAGTAGCACCTCCGGCCCCACAGCGAAAGTCATATTAGGAATTAATTGATGCAAACCCTCATTCAAAAAATTCGCAATTTCCGGGCCAATAGGCGAAGCATAACCCAAAACTAAACCGCCGATCGCCCCCGCACTTCCCCCAATTCCACCGAGCACCATTTCCCAGCCCGTATCCAGAGAAGCTACCACAATTTGGGCGATCGCCCCAAACACAAAACCAGTCAGACTGACAGTTTTTTGCGCCCCCACCACCAATATTTCCCGGCAGAATTTCAGAATAGCTTGACCGATTGGGGCGATCGCAATTTGTCCCTTATTCCGACTAGAAATCTTCCTCAAACGTTGGCGAACATCCCCAGCCGTCGCCGGACGCTGCTGCACATCCGATCGCACCATATCATCCAACAAATTAGCAAAAGCCGGGGCGATCGGCGAAATATGCCGCCATCGCAACTCCCCAGTCATCGGATCTTCAATATCCGCCGGATACTTCCCCGTCAGCAAGTGAATACAAGTCCGCCCCAAGGCATAAAAATCCGTCGCCGGGCCCACACCGCCCCCAACAATTTGTTCCGGCGGGCTATACCCAGGAGAAATTAACCGCGTCGAACTTGGAGCATCTTTCCCCGCCGGTGCGACACCACCCATTTGTTTAACACCGCCAAAGTCGATCGTCACCAACTGCAATCCACCCAAACCGTTAGCCAGCAAAAGTTGTGGCGATTGTGGCATCCGCAGCATCAAATTGCTCGGTTTAATATCGCGGTGAATAATCTGACATCTATGCAACTCCTCTAAAATTTCCACAGCTTGACTAAGCCAACTAAAAACCCATTCTGGCGGACAACCTTGGGGGTGCTCATCCAGAATATCTTCCAAAGTTTTACCGTGAATCTTTTCCATTACCAAACAAGGAAGCCGGAGCGCCGCAGCATTTCCCTCCCCTGCCAAGTTTTGCATTTGCACATGAAAATAACCCTCAGCCTCGACTCTGGGGACACCGGGATTGCGCAAAATTGCTAAAACCCAAGCTTCTTGCTCGAATAGTTTCACCGCTTTCGCCGAAGTTTCCAGCAATACTTTGAGCACGCGCTCGGTTTGAGATTCTGTATCCCAAACCGTGTAGATAGCGGCAAAACCGCCTTTACCCAAAACTTGTAGGGGCACATAGCGATTTTTCAGTCGCAGCGGCCCTCCGCAACTCTGACAAAAATTGTTGCCCCAAGTCTGAGGGTAGGGCTTTGGGCAATCTGGATTAATGCAGTGGACAGATTTTGAATGGGGGTGTGGCACAACCAGAGTAGAAAATGGGGCTAAATATCCATTAAGACTTACGAGCAGCTATCCCAGCAACCGGGTTGACATTCCGGTTCAATTGCTGTAATGAGATTTTTGAATTTAAGAAACTTGGCATCGCGCAAGTCCTGTCCATATTATGTGCTATGGTTTGGATTTTTGACGGTGGAAGACAGTAGTTATAGATTGCGAATTTGCGGTTTGAGATTTTTTGATGGCAGTTGAGTTCGATCGCGCGATCGAACTCAACTATCAACTATAATTTTAGGTATTTCTAACTAACTCTCCATTCCCTTTCTTTATTCTTTCTCTCCTAGATAACCAACCTTTTTTCCTGATTCCCTCTATCTTGTTCCCTCTCCCTTCTGTTGCGATCCCCAAGCATTATTCGTACTTTTTGTTTAATAAGAGATGTTACAAATAATTTCTTAATGTAAAGGGAAATAAACAATACTTATGATGATTAAAAGAATATTAAAATTTTAGAGCACCACTTTCTTGATATATTTCTAAGAGCCTGCCATCAGGTCCAAAAATTAAGCGAATACTAGGAAGCGAGATATGGCTTACGCGCAAACCCAAACTCAATCCAAGGCTGGGTATAAAGCCGGAGTTCAAGACTATAAACTAACGTATTACACACCGGACTACACCCCGAAAGATACAGATATTTTGGCGGCTTTCCGTGTAACTCCACAACCTGGAGTACCACCAGAAGAAGCCGGCGCTGCTGTGGCTGCTGAATCTTCCACCGGTACTTGGACAACAGTGTGGACCGACCTCCTCACCGACCTCGATCGCTACAAAGGCCGTTGCTACGACATCGAGCCAGTCCCCGGCGAAGACAACCAATACATTTGCTTCATCGCTTATCCTTTGGATTTGTTTGAAGAAGGTTCCGTCACCAACTTGCTCACCTCTTTGGTTGGTAACGTGTTCGGTTTCAAAGCCCTGCGTGCTCTGCGGTTAGAAGACTTGCGGATTCCCATTGCTTACCTCAAAACCTTCCAAGGTCCTCCTCACGGTATCACCGTTGAGCGCGACAAATTGAACAAGTACGGCCGTCCTTTGCTCGGTTGTACAATTAAGCCCAAATTGGGTCTGTCTGCTAAGAACTACGGCCGTGCCGTTTACGAAGTTCTACGCGGCGGTTTGGACTTCACCAAAGACGACGAAAACATCAACTCCCAACCATTCATGCGTTGGCGCGATCGCTTCCTGTTCGTTCAAGAAGCTATTGAAAAAGCCCAAGCAGAAACCGGCGAAGTTAAGGGCCACTACCTCAACGTCACCGCCCCTACCTTTGAAGAAATGATGGAACGGGCAGAGTTCGCCAAAGAAATCAAAACCCCGATCATCATGCACGACTACCTCACCGGTGGTTTCACTGCAAACACCAGCTTGGCCAAATGGTGCCGTCGCAACGGAATCCTGTTGCACATTCACCGCGCCATGCACGCCGTTATCGACCGTCAAAAAAACCACGGTATCCACTTCCGCGTGCTTGCCAAGTGCTTGCGGATGTCCGGTGGCGACCACCTGCACTCCGGTACAGTTGTGGGCAAACTCGAAGGCGAAAAAGGCATCACCATGGGCTTCGTAGACTTGATGCGCGAAGACCACATCGAACAAGACCGCGCTCGCGGTATCTACTTCACCCAAGATTGGGCCTCCATGCCTGGTGTCATGCCAGTTGCATCCGGCGGTATCCACATCTGGCATATGCCAGCCTTGGTTGAAATTTTCGGCGACGACTCCTGCTTGCAGTTCGGCGGCGGCACCTTGGGCCACCCTTGGGGTAACGCACCTGGTGCAACAGCTAACCGCGTTGCTTTGGAAGCTTGCGTCCAAGCACGTAACGAAGGCCGCAACTTGATGCGCGAAGGCGGAGACATCATTCGCGAAGCTTGCAAATGGAGCCCTGAATTGGCTGTTGCTTGCGAACTCTGGAAAGAAATCAAGTTTGAATTCGAGGCAATGGATACCGTTTGATGATTTTGGGTTTGAGATTTTAGGTTTTAGGTAGCAAACTTGCTGTTATGTCTTTATCTTAGAAGAAGATTTACAAGTAAGTTTGCATCCAAAATCTAAAATCAACAATCTAAAACTCTTAAGGGCTGGGGTCAAAAATGGATCTCAAACAAGTTGCGAAAGACACCGCTAAGGTGCTGGCAAGTTACCTAACCTATCAATCCGTGCGGATTGTGGTCGCTCAATTGAGCGAAACCAATCCTCCTCTAGCAATCTGGTTGAACGACTTTTCCACCAAGGGCAAAATCCAAGATGGAGAAGCATACATTCAAGAATTGCTGAGGGAAAATCAAGATTTAGGATTTCGGATCATGACTGTGCGAGAATATCTGGCTCACGATGTGACAGAATTTTTGCCAGAAATGGTTTGTACTGGCATTCAACAGTCAAATATGGAACACAGACGCCAGCATTTGGAGCGAATTACGCAGCTTAATTGGTCTGTGACTAGCAGCAATCCTGAAACATCCTCCATAGATTCGGAAGCGAATCTAGATAATTTGTCGAGTTAATCGATCGCACGAGTGCGAATCGAACACACACCTTAGAGATACAAAAATGAAAACTTTACCTAAAGAGCGTCGTTACGAAACTCTGTCCTATTTGCCCCCGCTGACAGACGCACAAATTGCAAAGCAACTGCAATACATCTTGGATCAAGGCTACATTCCCGGCGTAGAATTCAACGAAACCTCCGCCGCTGAAATGCGGTATTGGACTCTTTGGAAGTTGCCTTTGTTCCACGCTCGCAGCGTCCAAGAAATCATGACAGAAATCAACGCTTGCCGTCAAGAAAACCCTGGTTGCTACATCCGCGTCATGGGTTTTGACAACGTGAAACAGTGCCAAGTGCTCAGCTTCATCGTCCACAAGCCTAACACCAGAGGCTACTAAAAAGTATTGGCTGACTAATCTAAATTTTAGGTTAACAGTCATTGCTAATTGGAGGCAGGGAATATTCCCTGCCTCTTTTTTTATAGCTTGCAAATGGCTTTTAAAACTTGCAGCAACAAAATTGAAGAGTCGGACTCCATCAAAGTCAGAAATGGCATTAGCTGATAGGTTGGGGGATTTCCTCTGCGGATATTGACAAACTGATAAAACTCTCCGCTAGTTGCCAGCCCCCAAACAGACTCTTGATATTCCAAACTTTTATAGGCGTAAGTTAGGAGTTGAGGCAAACCTGCGCGGGGAGCAATTAGACTATTTTTAGATTCTACTACTAAAATCCAAAACGGTATGTCAGCGGCAATTTGTTTCTCTTTATTGATTGCTAAAATATCAAATCTGCCTGTAATCGTTGCGTCTTCGTCTTCTATAGTGATATTCGCAATGTCTTGTTCTAGACTCATCTTGATTGGGCGGCGGTAGAAGCCAGCCAATCGCATTAATGGAAAGGTAGTTAGAGCTTTTACCAATCCTTCCGAAACTCGATCTACTGAGAGGTATGCGCGAAAATCGTTGCGAATTTGGGCGAGTTCTAACTGATCTATCTCTGTTAAGGATTCTAAGGATAAAAAGGTTGTGTACGTGTCATTATTAAGCTGCTCTTGGAATTTCAAAAATTGACTTACTTCGGAGAACGTTATATTTTTGGCGTTAATAGTTGTTGTCATGTTTAATAGTTATTTAATTTTTAGTTATAATTATAACATAGAGATTGCAGTCGTCAACTTGTACCATTCTTAGGAACAGGCAAGATGCCGGTTCCACAACACATCAAGTTTCTTGTGGGGTGGGCTGGAGAACCCACCTATGAAAGTAGACGCGATTTCAATCGCCTGGTGACAACAAACCTAATCTATCCTTTCTATCACAACACCATCAACTATTTCATAACGCCAATTAAAGTTTCGATTTGCCAACTGCTCAGCCATATCATATTCGCCCAAATTGCAAAGTTCAACTAACATTTGATATCCCTCATCTTTCTCTCGCTGCAATCTTTCCACCCGCAGTTTTTTCCGAGTTTCCTCATCAGGATTTGCCCGCTCTTCTCCCAACGGATTGATTTCGCTAATTCGCTTCATATCTGCTTAGCTTGTAGAGTGCGTCAGTATTGATTTTAGTATAAAAAATAGAGTTTTCCTTTCCTGACGCACCCTACTCATTGTGCAGGTTGCCTCCAGGAATGTTACTAAAAAGGAATTGATTCGACTATTTCACCATCTACTATTTCGTAGCCCCAGTCTGGATTGGCCGCAATCTGTTTTTCAATTATACTGCGACCGAGAGGAGTATTGTAAGCTTTTTGCAAAGCAGAAATACTGGGAATTTCGGCGGGAGTTGGTGATGCTTGCTCGGCAAGTTTTGGCGGTTCGGGAATCGCCTCAGATGTGGATTGATTCAGGGCAAATTGCGGCGCGATCGCCCCTAATTTCCGCATCACGCTATCCTTAGTGATTGGCGGTTTTTCGTTGAAGGAAGACGGCAGATATGGTGTGTCAACCCCCTGCTGTTTGGCTTGGAAAACATCATCCGCAAGTCGATCGCACTTTCGTAAAAAACCCTCCCACAAATCCTTACCCACAACCGGATTTCTCAAATCAGCACGAGCCTTAGAAACCGCTGCTTCCAGCGGTTCGCCTTTGTGGACATAATACTGAATTCGCTCCTCTTCAAAGGCCGGATAAGGCACTTGTGGTGCAATTTCCCAATCTCGCTGCACCTTCTGACTTTCTCCTAAAGGAATGCCCGCGATAAATTCATCCCAAAAAGTCGAAGTCAAGCCCTTAGTAATGCTATCAATAATTTTGAAAGCCCAGCCCGAAGGATTACCAAAACCCAAGTTGCGTTCTCTAGCATAGGCTTCTAAAGCTCGTTGAAAATTGTGGAGTTGTTCTTGGGAGTTCCAAGGGCCGCTAAATTGGTAATTTGGGGTGACAGCAACGCCTATGAGTTTACGGGGCTGACCGAAGAATTGGTCGGTTTTAATGCTAGGAATTGATGCAGAATAATCGGGAACTATTTCTACAGGATAATTGAGACTTTTCGGGAGAGTTTGTGTTCTGCTATTATCAGAATTTGCTGTCAAATAAGTATTTATTTTTGCCTCGAATTCGTCAATATCAGCCCATAGTTCTAGGCTTTCGGCATCAGGATTTTGGAGTTTTTCTTTCAATAATAAACGCTCTTTTAATTGCTGCCTCGCGATAGCCTGTTCTGCGGCATTTAAACCAGTAGCTTGTTCAATTTCAGCCGTTTTAGTTTGCACCCAACCATCGGGATTGGTAAGTTGAGATTGCCATTGAAATAATTGGCATAGCAAAATACTCGCCGAGACACCGCCAGTAATATTCGCTAACTTGGGATAATAGATTAGGGGATTTCCGAGATTTCCTAAAAATATGCCTACCTGCATTTTATATACTCTCGTTTAACTACTCATGGAATCAGAAACCGTAGAATCTAAGAAACCGGGTTTTTTGTGATTTTTGGGTGGTGTAACAAAGTAGGTTGGTAAAAACCGGGTTTCTCGCCACCCACAGAATCTCAGAAACCGGGTTTTTTGTGATTTTTGGGTGGTGTAACAAAGTAGGTTGGTAAAAACCGGGTTTCTCGCCACGCACTAATATAGCTTTAAAGTTTATATTCAAGAGGCTCGCAAAACTCATTCACCCCTGTTTTAAATACATAAATAATCACCGCAGTTATCAAAATATCAGGGCAAACTTTCGCCGCCAACAAATCTCCGAAGGCAGCATTCAAACGTCCATTTATCAACTCTTCTTTAATCTCAGATTTGCAGATAGCCACGCGGCATCTTTTGGCTAATCCGTCTAACCAATTTTCAGAAATATTCGGTTCTTGTCCGGCTTGAATTGCCAGAGATATCGCTGCATCTTCGATATTTCCCTCGCAATCTTCGATTTCATCTAGGGCCTTCAATGCTTGGGAATATGCTGCTAATTCTGAGCGAAATAAGGCAATTTCTTGGGAGGTAATAACGACCATATTATTTTACTATTTTCTATGTTTATAGGACAGTTTTAGGAGTATAATTTGATATTATAGCATTTTTTTATGGGAATTTGTATCATTCTTAGCAACGGGTTCTTTGACCAGTTCCACAAATAGTTAATTTGGTAATGGGGGGGCTTGATTAATCACCGGACTCCCGTGCCCACCCCACAACTAACAAATTCAGTCTCTGGTGGAATTTGTGCTGAAACATCAGTACAAATTTTCCCCAGAGGTAGGAAGCGAGAACTTTAGTTCTTAAATATCAGGACTAAAATCTTCACTACCACACTAATTTAAACTTTCGGTTGAATATCTTCCTTTTTCTCCTTCTCCTTCTCCTTGACGGGAGATTCATCCTCAGCTTGACTCACCCCTTCCTTAAAACTCCGCAAGGTTTTTCCCAAAGCATTGCCCAACTCTGGAATTTTCTTGGGACCGAAAATTAGAATAGCTACTACCGCAATAATGCCCATTTCGGGCAATCCTAGACCAAACATAGACTTATCTCCCGTAAAACTTGCTCGATCGCACGTCGATCTTACTGATATCCTTAAAAGTATCTACCTTTGTTCCTGCATCCTGCAACAGTTGAATAAAGTTTTGTTAAGCCGATCGCCCAATAAATCAAAATGTTAGAAATATCCAAGCCTTCTCTACGAGACCAACAACACTACCTCATCCGCGAACTAGCCGATCGGATAGAATCAGTATGGCGTCGGTACCTCGACCTGGAACCCTACCACCTACCTGCTGAGTTGGGATATGTGGAAGGGCGTTTGGAAGGAGAAAAACTGATCATCGAAAACCGCTGCTATCAAACTCCCCAATTCCGTAAAATACACCTAGAACTCGCCAAAGTCGGCCCCTTGCTGGATATCCTGCACTGCGTGATGTTTCCCAGACCTAATTACGCTTTGCCCATGTTCGGTACGGACATCGTAGCAGGTAAAGGCCAAATTAGCGCCGCGATCGCCGACCTTTCCCCCCTAAATTCCGATCGCACTTTATCAGAAACCTACCGCACTCGACTGCAAACTCTGCCAGTCAACCAATTTTCCTGTCCTCGCCAAATTCCCGATTGGGGCGATATTTTCTCAGAATTTTGCCTATTTGTGCGCCCTGATTCCAAGGAAGAAGAAAGCCGATTTCTGGACATAGTTGAATCCTACGTGGAAATTCACTGTAAACTCGCAGTCGCCTCAGAACCAGTTTCTGTCGCCGAAGCATCGAAAATTCTCGACGCTCAAATTTACTACTGCACCCAGCAGCAACAAAACGACAAAACCCGTCGCGTGTTGGAAAAAGCTTTCGGTCAAGATTGGGCAGAACATTACATGACCGAGGTGCTTTTTGATTTCCCTAAATAGCTAAAATACGTTCACAATTACTTGCGGGAAGTCGGACGCTTAGTACCTGTTTTTGTAGAACTCTTAGATCCACTTTTACTTGCACTCTTACCTTTTGCGCCCTTAGCACCGGCTAACTCACTGTCATTGGCATTTGCAGATCTGCCAGCGGCAGCTCTCGTAGTTCTGAAAGTGACATTCACTCCTTCATTCGACTGTTCCAGCACCAACATCGGCGTCGGTTTCGCCTTCTGATCCCACTCAATGTGAACGATGCGACCTTGAATTGTCGGCTGCCAACTATCATGGTCATCGGAAGGACTCAGGTAAGTTTCCAAACAGTCAATAATTTGATTAATTGTCGCCGAAGTTGCCTGAGTCGGCAGTTTCATCAGCTTAATTTGAATCCGAAACAGCACTCGCTTTTCGATTTTTACCGCCGGATCTCCAGTTTCGTATTCGATATCAAACATCGAATCCACTTGTCTGCCACTGCCCGCATTCCCACTCTTATCTCCCACACTACCCTGAGTCGGACGCAGGGCAATACTAATTTTATCTTTGACTTTTACCTTAATTTGATTCACAATGGCAAAGTGAAAAACTTCTTCTGCCATCCGCATTCTCAGGTAGTCTAAATTAAAGTCTCGTGAGTGGATGAGGTCTGGATTTTTTTCCATTTTTGACAAGGTTTCCAGAGCCATTTTATATTTTTTCTGGAGTTCTCGATTTCTAAATTCCTCAAAAGTTAGCTTCTTGCTCAAACCATCCATTTTTATCTTGCTAAACACAGCTAAACCGACAAGTAATAACAACAGTAATCCCGATGCTCCCATCAAGATTTGATCGGAGGGTAAACCTCCTGGCTTAGCCTGTTTGGGCTTGGGAGAGGCTACTGCCAACCTTGGTTCTACAAGGATTATTTTGGTTGACATGGGCTTTTAAAGGGTAAAATTTGACGCTATATTTATAGAATGCCCCTGAGTGGAGATGACATTGCAACTCGCTGGTTCGAGCCACCTTGACTTCTTTCTACCACAATCTTTCTACAATTGGATTTCTACAACTCGAACGGGCACCCTCTAATTAATACTTTATCTTTAACTGCAAGCAGGTTCGCGAAATCTCGGAAAATTGCACCCTTGCACTGGCAAAAAGCGATGGTCAATAATTTGTGATATATTATACCAATACCCGCAGAAAAAATGTTTTTTTAGCAGAGCAGTTTCTCGCAAACATCAGTGAATTTACATAGATTAATAGTAATTCTCCGATCGCTCTTAAAAAATCTTGAGGATCACAATCGATCGCCCGGACGATCGTAGCGCCCACAAGACTTAGGTACTAATTGCTACGAGTTCTTCGTTCCACTCAGTTCGCCTCCAGAGAACTTGCTTTGAAAGTTGAGCTATGGTGCGATCGAACCACATCTCCTTAGTTAACATAACACCCATATTCGATCGTGACCTACGAACCCCTCCACCACAAATATCGCCCCCAGACTTTTGCCGAATTAGTAGGCCAAGAGGCGATCGCCCAAACCCTCACCAGCGCCATCCTCCAAGATCGCATAGCACCAGCATATCTATTCACAGGCCCCAGAGGCACCGGTAAAACCTCTAGCGCTCGAATTTTTGCCAAATCCCTCAACTGTATTTCTACGGGTGCCCCAACCCCCACACCATGCGGCAAATGCAACGTTTGCCAAGAAATAGCCAGAGGTTCCACACTAGACGTAATCGAAATTGATGCCGCCAGCAACACAGGAGTCGATAACATCCGAGATTTGATCGAACGCGCTCAATTTGCCCCCGTACAATGCCGCTACAAAGTATATGTGATTGACGAAGTTCATATGCTCAGTAACCAGGCATTTAACGCCTTATTAAAAACCCTAGAAGAACCACCAGACAACGTAGTATTCGTCCTCGCAACCACAGACCCTCAAAGAGTCTTACCAACCATTATTTCCCGCTGTCAAAGATTCGACTTTCGGCGCATAGCCCTCAATGCAATGACCGCCCACTTGCATAAAATTGCCAAATTAGAAAATATCAACATAGCCAGCGACGCAGTATATATGGTTGCTCAACTCGCCCAAGGAGGACTGCGAGATGCCGAAAGTTTGCTAGACCAACTCAGTTTATTTCCCGGTGAAGTCACCGTCGAAAAAGTTTGGGATTTAGTCGGTGCAGTCCCAGAAAACGACTTAATGGAACTGCTAGAAGCTATTGACAAAGACGATGCCACAGCCCTAGTAGACATGACCCGTCACCTGATGAATCGCGGTCGAGAACCGCTGATAGTTCTTCAGAATCTAGCCAGTTTTTACCGAGATTTGCTGATAGCAAAAGCAGCACCAACACGCTCAGATTTAGTAGCTTTAACCTCAGCCACTTGGGATAAACTTGTCAATTTTGCGACTCATTGGGAGAGAGAGTTAATTTTGGCAGGTCAGAAACACTTGCAAACCCATGAAGTGCAAATTAAAAATACCACTCAACCGCGTTTGTGGCTGGAAGTAACATTATTGGGATTATTACCATCAGCAATTAGAACTCAGCCACAACCAGTAAATCAACCAGCACAAAATCACCCCCCCCAACCCCCCCTTAGCAAGGGGGGGAGTCAGATATCTAATATTGCAGAATCTGCAATTCCGAATGTGCAACATCCTGCGACGACTCCGCCACCTATTGCTAATCCCACAGAAAACAAATCCACCGCACCGATTCGAGAATCTATACCGACTGCTGACGCCACAAATTATCCACCAACTAATGCCGCCAGCGAAATCGATCTAAATCAAGTTTGGGAACAGGTACTGACTCGCGTGCGCCCCCACGGTACTCAATCGTTGCTTCGCCAACACGGACATCTGGTGAGTTTTAGCAATGATGCGGCGGTTATTAAAATTAATTCGCCACAGTTGCTCAAGATGGTTAAAGACAAAGTAGCTAATATTGAAGAAGCTTTTTTGCAAATTTTTAACCGTCGAGTCACGGTGCAATTGGGATTAAAAAATTCCACTGAAACTAATAGTTTAGAACCAAAGAATTTCCCAAATTCTAACGGACGTATGGGGGGAAATTCTCGGAATTATACTCCGGTGGATGATGGGAATCAACAGGTACAAAAACCTGAAATTTCAGAGGATTTTTCCACGAATAGGGGAGAAGCACAAAAACACTCGCCAGCCCCTGAAAATACTAGCGCCAAGCTGTCAAATGTTTCTGAACCAGTGGGGGAGACTAAGGGGTCGATCGCCTCTGGGAATGATTTAAATGCTCAAGCTGTGGCGGTGCGGGCTGATGCCCAAGATGTAGTCAATGCTGCTGGGGTATGGGCTCAGATGTTTGATGGGGAAGTAGTTGATTTCTCGGATGGCTTGGAGGTTTGGGAGTCGGAAACTTTTAAATGGGAATCTGAACCGGATTTGAATGAGGTGTCTTCTAAGTTAGATGAGGATTATTTAATTGATTGGTAGTTGGGAATGGGGGATTGGGGATTGGGAATCAACGGGAGCATCCCGGTTTTGCATAGGCGAAGCATGACCGCAGACAATTTATTAGTGATAACCAGAGATTTACAGCGGTCATGCTTCGCCCCTACGAATATATTTGCCAAACTCAGATGCACCCGGAATCAACAGGCTCTCCGGCTTGTTTCACCATAGATTAAGTTTATGGTGCAATAGGCCGGAAAGCCCGCCGATAAAAAGCTGATTGAGAATTTGAAAACTTTTAAGCCGACTCTGGTTTTGGTAGCGAAGATGGAAGTATCAACAACTCAGCAGTCGATCGCTTCTCAACCATTTCCTTAGTAATCATACAGCGCGTCACATCCTTGCGCGACGGCAACTCATACATCACATCCAACATCAACTCTTCCACAATACCTCTGAGTGCCCGCGCCCCAGTTTTGCGTCGGTATGCTTCCTGGGCGATCGCCCGCACAGCATCCGCCTTAAACTCCAACTGTACATTATCCATCTTTAGCAGCTTTTGATACTGCTTAACCAAAGCATTGCGCGGTTCCGTCAAAATCGCCATCAGCGTCTCCTCATCCAAAGGATCGACAACCGCCGCCACCGGTACCCTGCCAATAAACTCAGGAATCATCCCAAATTTCACCAAATCATCCGGTTCCAGTTGCTTGAGGACATCGGCTGCCCGCTTTTCCTTCGGCACAGCTTCTCCCGGCTGAATAAAACCCATGGACTTTTTGCCCGTTCTCTGCTCTACCACTTTATCCAAACCGACAAAAGCGCCACCGCAAATAAACATGATATTGCTGGTATCAATTTGGATGCAGTCTTGATAGGGATGCTTGCGCCCGCCTTGAGGTGGTACATTGGCGATCGTCCCTTCCAGCATTTTCAACAGCGCCTGCTGCACCCCTTCCCCCGACACATCCCGCGTAATCGAAGGATTTTCGCTCTTTCGGGCAATTTTGTCAATTTCATCAATATAAATGATGCCACGCTGCGCCTCTTCCACATCCATATCTGCCACTTGCAGCAAGCGCAACAAAATATTTTCCACATCTTCCCCAACATAGCCCGCTTCCGTCAGCGTCGTGGCATCAGCTACTGCAAAGGGTACATCCAGCATATCTGCCAAAGTCTGAGCCAGCAGCGTTTTGCCACAGCCCGTGGGCCCGATTAACAGAATATTTGACTTTTGCAGTTCTACTTCTTCCGGTGGGTGCTTGCCACTATTTTTGCTATGAATAAAACTGAGACGCTTGTAGTGGTTATAAACTGCCACTGACAACACCTTTTTCGCCTCATCTTGGCCGATCACATTTTCATCGAGGTAATTTTTAATTTCCCTCGGCTTGGGAATTTGGCTCAGAGACAGGCTTTTGCCGGAAGTAGTGCGGCGCTTTTGGGTTGTTTCCGGCTTGGGAGGCACTGCCGTCGCGGCCGGCACGGCGGTGGAGTCAAACAACTCCTCATCTAAAATTTCATTGCACAAGTCAACACATTCATCGCAGATATATACTGCTGGGCCTGCGATCAACTTGCGTACCTGCTCTTGAGACTTGCCACAAAAGGAACATTTTAGATGGGAGTCGTATTTAGACATAACAGCCTCTTAATTCAGTGCACTGACATTCTCTCCCGCCGCCGGAAGGTTTTCCTTAGCTATGACTTGATCGACCAATCCGTAATCTTTGGCTTCTGCCGCTGACATGAAAAAGTCGCGATCGGTATCCGCCTCTAATTTATCGATCGGTTGACCTGTGTGGTGCGCTAACAGTTCATTCAGCTTACGCTTATGATAAAGGATTTCTTTGGCTTGAATCTCAATATCTACTGCTTGACCTTGGGCACCGCCCAGGGGCTGGTGAATCATAATTCTCGAACTGGGAAGAGACATCCGTTTGCCCGCAGCTCCCGCTGTCAACAGAAATGCACCCATACTTGCTGCTAAACCATAACAAATTGTCACCACATCCGGGCGGATTTGTTGCATTGTGTCATAAATTGCCATGCCGGCCGTCACCGAACCACCGGGGGAATTTATGTACATTTGAATGTCTTTTTCTGGATCTTCGGCGTCTAGAAACAGTAGCTGAGCCACTATGGAATCTGCCACTTCGTCAGTTACAGGGGTTCCTAAAAACACAATGCGCTCCCGCAGCAAGCGCGAGTAAATATCAAAGGCTCGCTCGCCCATCCCCGACTGTTCGAGTACCATTGGCACTACGTTGCTGGGGTGGTCGCTGACCTCAAAATTGTTAGAGCTTGTAATTAAGTAGTTGGAAGATTGAGATACAACCATAAGACACCAGTCAAGGATTATAGACTTTTTACGGCTGATGAAAGCTTGAAATTAAGCCGCCAGCTTTTAACTATTATGCCCTTTCTAAAGTGAGATGGGGGAATTGGGGATTGGGAATTGGGAATTTGGCCACCCCCTCCCACCTTCTCCCTTCTAGCTTCGGGTGCTAGTCTTCTCCTACTACTTCTACTTCAACAGTTGTGGATGCTTCTGAAGTTTCTTCATCATCATCATCTTCATCTACTACCGGAGTCAGAGAACCTTCTGGTAAGAGTTCGATTGTCCCCTTTTCTTCCAACCATTTGATGGTTTTTTGTTTGAGCAAATCTTCTCGGACAAATTGCTGCAACCTTTCGGGGTCAAAATCTCCTTTCGGAAACTGCTTTCTGACGCTGGCTACTTCTGCTGCTACTTCTGCTGGTTCTACAGACAAAGATTCCAGCTTGGCTATTTCTGCTAGAGCTAGAGACTGCTTGATGCGATGGATGGCTTCTGGACGGGAGCGTTCCCGCATCGGTCCCATGTTTTCTTCAGTAAACAGTTGGTTGATATCTATGCCGTAATTTTTCAATTGGGCTGCTTGTTGATTCAGCAATAAATCCACTTCGCGTTCTAGCATTGTTTCGGGAATTTCCACTTCTATTAGTTCCACTAGGGCTTCTAATATTGCTTTTTCTTTGTTCCCTGAAGTTTTGCGCTCTTGGTCTCCTTTAAACCGAGTTTCTAGGGACTCGCGCAGTTCGGCCAAGGTTTCAAACTCGCTAACTTCTTTGGCGAAATCGTCGTCCAACTCCGGCAATTCTTTTTCCTTAAGTTCTTTGAGAGTAATCGTAAAGACTGCTGGTTTTCCGGCTAATTCTTCACTGCTATACTCGTCAGGAAACTGTACAGAAACTTCTCTGGTTTCTCCCGGATTCATGCCGATCATGCCTTGGATAAAACCAGGTACAAACTGATTTTCCGATAATTCTACTTGAAAGTCTTCTGCTTGACCACCAGGAATTTCTGCGGGTGTTTCGCCGAATGGCGCGTCTGCAAATCTGCCTGCGAAATCAACCAAAGCCATGTCTCCTAGTTGAGCTGGTCGGCCTTCTACGGGGATTAAAGCAGCTTTGTCCGATCGATATTTTGCCAATACCTCATCTACTTGAGCCTCATCGTACTTAGCTTCTTCTGCTTGAAGTTGCAAGCCTGTGTACTCACCCATTTTCACTTCTGGTTCTACGTCAACCTTAGCTGAGAATGTCAGTGGCTGTTCCGGGTCAAACTTAGACAGTAACTCTTCAAACTCGGTGCTGAGTTCAAAAGTGCCAATGGCTGCAATTTTTTCTTGTTCCAGGGCTTTTTGTAGGGAGTCATTAATCAAGTTTTCTAAAGCCGTTGCCTTCAATCGAGTTTGACCTAGGCGCTGTAGCAAAACTTGGCGGGGAACTTTGCCTTTGCGGAACCCAGGAATGTTAATTTCGCGAGCAAATTGTTTAATTACTTGCTCGTAGGCTTGTTTTGACTTGGATGATGGTACTTCGATTTCCAGACCAATTTGGCTAGCTGGAAGTTTTTCCTGGGTTACTTTCATCGGCTTCTTTGATATTTAACAATAGTGATATAAAATACATACAAATCTGACTTTGCCTGCATTTTAAGTTTGTACGCTTTTAATCGTACTGGCACAACTACAAACACCTATACCTGACGAGGCTGCCAATCATTGTTGTGCATAGGTTTTGCGGAGCAGAACACTTTGTGGAGGTTCAACACACTAATTGCCGAAGCACCATAGCACGTATCGCCTTCAGAAGTCAATGCTACGCCACAAAAGCGTCTCAAAGTCAACAATAGGCTATTTGTTTGTGGTTATGGCCACAGGGCAGTTCATTCCTTGCTAAACTAGCGATGGCTACGATGCGATCGCAGCCGTGAGGCTGGAGTGGCAAGTCCGGTTAACTGCGCCCTTGCCATCCTAACCGATTCTGATGTCGCCTAAGATTAATTAAGTTTTATATTGAGTATTGCGGTTATTTAAATTCCAGATTTCGATCGCTTACAATCTAATTTGTGGAGGAAACTAATTTGTCTCAATCCTATCGAGTTGCCATTTTAGGAGCTACGGGTGCTGTCGGTGCGGAGTTGCTAGAACTCTTGCACAGTCGCAGTTTTCCGTTGGCAGACTTGAAGCTGCTGGCTTCGGAACGTTCTGCGGGTGCAAAATTGCCCTTTGGTAGCTCCATGCTATCGGTGGAGGCAGTATCCGATCGCTCGTTTGATAATGTAGATCTAGTGCTGGCTTCGGCTGGCGGCTCTACTTCCAAATTTTGGGCTCCGAAAGCAGTAGCAGCAGGAGCAGTGGTAATAGACAATTCCAGCGCTTTCCGTATGGATGCGACGGTACCGCTAGTGGTTCCCGAAGTCAATCCCGAAGCAGTGGCGTCTCACCGAGGTATAATTGCTAATCCCAACTGCACCACGATTTTGATGGCAGTGGCCGTTTGGCCTCTTCACCAAGTGAGACCAGTCAAGCGCATAGTTGTAGCTACTTACCAGTCTGCCAGCGGCGCCGGGGCTAGGGCAATGGAGGAAATGAAAGCTCAAGCAAGAGCAATTTTGGCGGGAGAAACACCCAAAACGGAGATATTTCCCTACCCCTTAGCATTTAATTTGTTTCCGCACAACACCGCGATTAACGAGTTCGGGTATTGTGAGGAAGAGATGAAAATGGTGAACGAAACTCGGAAAATATTTGGGACTCAAGAAATCAAAATTTCTGCAACTTGTATTCGGGTTCCCGTACTCCGGGCCCATTCCGAAGCGATTAATCTAGAATTTGCAGAGCCTTTTAGTGCGATCGAGGCTAGAGACATTTTAAAGCAGGCAAAAGGGGTTAAGCTGGTAGAAGACTGGCAAGCGAATTATTTCCCGATGCCCGCAGAGGCTAGCGGTAAGGATGAGGTGTTGGTAGGCAGGATACGCCAAGATATTTCTCACCCCTGCGGGTTGGAAATGTGGCTAAGTGGCGATCAAATTCGCAAAGGGGCGGCTTTAAATGCAGTGCAGATAGCCGAGTTGCTCGCCACAAAAAAATTACTGCAAACCCAGCGGGCGGCTGTTTCTAAGTAGCGGGAACTATCCCCATAGGTAAGAGGTTTTGCAGCAGGAGGGATTTTAGATTAACGTTTCATCTAAAATCAAAAATTTCAAATCAAAAATCACAAGTCTAAAATCGGAGAAAGTGTGGTAAAGTTTGGACGGGTTCTGACTGCAATGATTACGCCGTTTAAGGAAGACGGCAGCGTTAACTATGCGGTAGCAGAGCAGTTGGCGGTGTATTTAGCCGATCGCGGTACGGATAGCTTGGTAGTGTGCGGAACAACGGGCGAATCTCCCACGATGACTTGGGATGAGGAGTACGAGTTATTTCAGGTGGTGCAGCAGGCAGTAGCAGGTAAAGCAAAAGTCATAGCAGGAGCGGGATCGAATTCAACTCGCGAGGCGATCGAAGCAACACAAAAAGCAGCTAAACTCGGTTTAGACGGTTGCTTGCAGGTGGTGCCCTATTACAACAAGCCACCACAAGAAGGTTTGTACAATCATTTTCGGGCGATCGCCCAATCTGCTCCAGAATTGCCTATAATGTTATATAACATCCCCGGTCGCACTGGCCAAAATATGTTGCCGGAAACAGTGGCTCAATTGGCAGAAATTCCGAACATTGTAGCAGTAAAAGAAGCAAGTGGCAACTTAGATCAAGCCAGCCAAATTAGACGCTTGACATCGCCGGAATTTGCCATCTATTCTGGAGATGATTCCCTAACTTTGCCGATGCTGGCGGTAGGAGGCTCTGGTGTAGTTAGCGTAGCCAGCCATCTGGTCGGAGAGCAACTACAACAGATGATCGAAGCTTTTGAGACGGGTCAAGTTCAAGTCGCTACCCAGATTCACTTGCAACTATTTGACTTGTTTAAAGCTCTTTTTCTCACCACAAATCCGATTCCAGTCAAGACAGCTCTTAAACTTCAAGGCTGGGATGTAGGTTCCACCCGTCCGCCCCTGTGCGATCCGCCCGTTGAGGTGACTCAAAAATTAAAGGACGCACTGAGTCAGTTAGCACAGATATCAGCTAGCTAGAGAGGCGAGAACGAGTTTTCTGAAAACTAAATATTGGTTGTGATTAGTCATTAGTCATTAATCATTAGTGATTAGCTATGAGTTATTAGCTGAAAACTAAGAAGTGGTGATTGAAGACCCAAGACAACTGACTGTACGGGAGAGTAAAACCCGCAGGAGATTTTTCCACAAATATCATGGAAAAAACATCCCACATCAACAAACAGCCGAAAAAAAAACAGAAGACAACAGTCAACAGACAAATAAGAAAAAACTAACAAAGGATACGCATGATCAAAAATACAACTGGACAGGCTCTAAAAGTTATTCCCCTCGGCGGGCTCCACGAAATCGGTAAAAATACTTGTGTATTCGAGTACGGAGACGAAATAATTCTTTTGGATGCAGGTTTAGCATTCCCGACAGATGGAATGCACGGGGTAAATATTGTCTTACCAGACATGACTTACCTGCGGGAAAACAGCCACAAAATTAAAGGTATGATCGTAACTCACGGTCACGAAGACCACATCGGCGGTATCCCTTATCACCTCAAACAATTTGAAATTCCGGTGATTTACGGGCCGCGTTTGGCTATGGCTTTGCTAGCCGGAAAATTAGAGGAAGCGGGAGTGTCTCACCGCACAGAATTGAGAACAGTTAGGCCGCGCGACATGGTGAGAATTGGCAAGAATTTCTTAGTCGAATATATTCGCAACACTCACTCGATGGCCGACAGTTTCACCGTGGCGATTCACACCCCAGTGGGAATTTTGATCCACACGGGAGACTTTAAAATTGACCACACTCCTGTAGACGGCGAGCATTTTGACTTCCAAAAATTGGCGGAGTATGGCGAAAAAGGCGTGCTGTGCTTGATTAGCGATTCCACTAACTCGGAAGTTCCCGGTTTTACGGCTTCAGAACGTTCTGTTTATCCGAATTTAGACAGAATTATCGCTCAAGCAACGGGACGAGTAATGGTGACGACGTTTGCTTCTTCGGTACACCGATTGCAAATAGTGTTAGAACTAGCTAAGAAAAACAATCGGTATGTAGGAGTGGTAGGTCGATCGATGTTGAATGTCATCGCTCACTGCCGCAATCTAGGCTACATCAAATGCGAAGATAGTATCTTCAAACCCCTGAAAGAAATTCGCAATTTACCAGATGACAAGGTACTGATTTTAACCACAGGTTCCCAAGGCGAACCAATGGCGGCGATGACTCGGATTGCTAACGGGGAACATCACGAACTGAAAATCAGAAAAGGCGATACAGTCATCTTCTCAGCGAACCCGATTCCGGGAAATACGATCGCAGTGGTAAATACGATCGACAAATTGATGATGCTGGGCGCAAATGTAGTTTACGGGCGCGACAAGGGAATTCACGTTTCGGGACACGGTTGTCAAGAAGACCAAAAGTTAATGATTAACATGACTCGTCCCAAATTCTTCTTACCCGTGCACGGGGAACATCGGATGCTGGTTCAGCACTCCAAGACGGCTCAAAGCATGGGCATTCCCGCTAGCAATATGGTGATTATTGACAACGGTGATGTTGTAGAATTGACCGAAAATTCGATGCGAGTGGCTGGTAAAGTGCCTTCAGGAATAGAGTTGGTAGACTCTTCGCGATCGGGAGTAGTCAAAGCAAACGTGCTTAAGGAACGCCAACAGTTAGCCGGAGATGGGGCGGTAACAGTAGCGGCGGCTTTGAATTGGGAAGGCAAATTAGTGGCCAAGCCGGAAGTACACTTGAAAGGTGTAGTGACATCAGCCGATCGCACCGAAGTGATAGGATTAATCACTCAAACCATTGAAACAATTTTGAGCGATCGTTGGTCAGAATTTGTCAAACCTGCGGCGAATGCTGACTCACAAGTTGATGTGGACTGGGTAGGAGTGCAAACACAAATAGAAAAAGCAATTGCGCGAGTGCTGCGGCGGGAATTGCAAAGCAATCCCATGCTGGTATTCCTGATGCAAATTCCTGAAGAAGCAGTGCGATCGGAAACTGTGCAAAAACAGCTTTCCATTGAAGCACCTAAACTAGCATCCTCAGTACCAGCCCCAGTACCAGCCCCTGTGAATAAAGTAACAGGCCGCCGCCGTCCCCGGACTGCTGCAAAAGTAGCCTCCGTAGTTTCCTAGTTGCGATCGTCATTTGCAACCGCAGCAGATAAATAGACATCGACCATATTTATTGTGGAACAGGCATCTTGCCTGTTCAAAACAAGCTTTTCTGGAGATGACTGAAGCAATAGAGGACACGGCAGTGCCGTGTCCCTACGCCAGATTAATTGTAGGGACACGGCAGTGCCGTGTCCTGATTTCTTTGAAAATCAATCAACCGCCAGCAACCGCCGGTACAATACTCACTTCATCGCCATCTTTAAGAGCAGTTTCGGTACCTTCCAAAAACCGGATGTCTTCAGCATTGACGTAGAAATTCAAAAATCTACGAGGTGTTCCTTGTTCGTCACACAGGCTTTTTTTGATGCCGGGACAATTTGTTTCGAGGGCTTCAATCAGTTCAGAAATGTTTGCACCACCGCATTCTATTGTGGCTTGATTGTTGGTGAATTTTTGCAGTGGTGTGGGAATTAAAACTTTAACAGTCATTTTTTTAGTCCTTAGTCAGTAGTCCTTAGTCAGCAGTCATTAGTCAGCAGTCAACAGTCAACAGTCAGCAGTCAGCAGTCAACAGTCAACAGCTTGATAACTAATGACTAATGACCAATGACTAATGACTAATGACTATTAAACCGAAACTTGCTGCCATTCTAGGCGTTCCAATGTCCGAGCCCGTTCTAGGGCGCGCTCGAAGGCTTCTAGTTTTGGTTCGAGGGTGATGGGTTCGCCGATGTAGCCTTGGACAGCTTCTTGGGTTTTTAAGCCATTGCCGGTGATGTAGGCGACGGTGGTTTCATCGGGGTTGATTTTACCTGCTTCTACAAGTTTCTTCAAGACGGCGATCGTGGTGCCACCTGCGGTTTCGGTGAAGATGCCTTCGGTTTCGGCTAGCAGTTTCATGCCTTCGATGATTTCGGTGTCGCTGACGGATTCGATGTTGCCGCCTGTTTTGCGGGCGATGTCGAGGGCGTACATCCCGTCTGCTGGATTGCCGATCGCGATCGACTTAGCAATTGTATTCGGTTTCACCGGTTTGACGAAATCGCGGCCTTCGCGGAAGGCTTGGGCGATGGGGGAACAGCCGTCAGCTTGGGCACCGCTGAAGCGGACTTTCTTGCCTTCAACTAAGCCGACTTCGGTGAATTCGTTAAAGCCTTTGTAAATTTTGGTGAACAAAGAACCGGAAGCCAGGGGAGCAACTACGTGATCGGGCAATTTCCAACCTAGTTGTTCGATCACTTCGTAGCCAAGGGTTTTCGAGCCTTCGGAATAGTAGGGGCGCAAGTTGATGTTGACAAATCCCCAGCCATGTGTATTGGCTACTTCGCAGCAGAGGCGGTTAACTTGGTCGTAGTTGCCGTGAACTGCCATCACGGTTGGATTGTAAATTAGAGTGCCGAGGACTTTGCCTGCTTCTAAGTCGGAGGGGATGAATACTACGCAGTCTAGTCCGGCGTGGGCTGCGATCGCCGCCGTAGAGTTAGCTAAATTACCAGTGCTGGCACAGGATACTGTTGTGAAACCTAATTCTCTCGCTCTGCTGAGGGCAACGGATACCACTCTATCTTTGAAGCTGAGAGTGGGCATATTCACCGCATCGTTTTTAATATAAAGATTTTTTAGACCCAGGCGACGAGCTAGGCGGTGGGATTTTAATAGAGGAGTCATGCCGGTGCCGACATCGATCACGTTATCTGTAGCGACGGGCAGAAATGCGCGGTAACGCCAAATCGAGTTTGGTCCGGCTTCGATGGTTTGTCTGGTAACGGTGCGACGGATGGCATCGTAATCGTATTTGACTTCTAGCGGCCCGAAACAGCAATCGCAGACGTGTTTGGCTTGAAGTTCGTATTCTTCGCCGCATTCTTTGCACTTGAGGGCTGTGAAGGTTGCTGCTGTCGATTGGGTTCTGGTCGCCTGGGTCATAGCTAAACTCTCCAGTTTTGCAATGTTGTTAACTCTTTTCGCAGAATACCACGGTGAAATTAGTGCGTCAACCATACCCGATTGTTTTAGTCGGGATTGATTTTTGAGTGAGATGGTGGTTGTTTAAGTTGCATCGTTGGGTGGGTTGGGTGCAAGACTCCACAAGGGTTATACTCGTTTTCTGCCTCGGCCTGGAAGTCAGCAGCGGTGGGTTTTGCCTCTTGGCCGATCGAGTTGAAGGATGATTTGACGAACAATTTGTTACAAAACTTAATATTGGTTATTGGTTATTGGTGTTAATTCCGATGTCCCATCGGCTATCCCCCCTTGGGGGGCAGGGGGGGTTGCCCCATGTCCCATCCGCCATCCTCCATGCCCCATCTGCTAGCCACCACTGACAGGGGGAATCAGTACAACTTCGTCGCCGTCTTGGAGGATGGTGTCAGGGGAGACGAATTCTAGGTTGATCCCGAAGCGGGTGCGATCGCGCCAGGGTTCTAATTGGGGATGTTGGGCGATCGCGCGATCGAGCACTTGAGAGACTGGGGTAAGGATTGGAAATTCCCATGTTTGTTCAGAAACACTGTAGGCTTCACTAAAGGCTGCAAAAAATTTAACGGTGATGGTAATCGAAGAGTTAGACACGATAATTAAAATCTAGAAATTTTAGCCAAGGCTCAAATACACAATACAATCTTATCTTGGGATAGCCTACTACCCAACAGCCTAGGAAGTAAACACCAATTATCTAAACAGAGCTTTAGATAAGTTTACATAGGTTTTAGACAGCAGTAATAGTGAAGTTAAGGCGATCGAGATATTTATGGCAAATCATGATTTTAAAGTGCTTCAAATTATTGAAGCAAAGGGTTGGTATGCCTTTGGCAGTACCAAGCAAAGCCAGCACATTGAGAGGTGGGTAAGACCTGTCGTGTGTTGGGTATTAGTAGAAGATAAAAAAAAGCGACGCATTGTGACTGCTACCGCTAGCTATCAGATCCAGATTGACGATAAAGAAGTAGAGTTTTTTGCCCACGAGAGCGAAATTCAAGATATAGAGAATCTGCCGAAGTCAGTTTCGGTATCAGAATTTCTCAAAACAGAAGATTAAGTGAGTGATAGAAAGAGTTTGTTTAAGAATAGATTAATTATTTTTGGCAGAATTGGAAATGGGGAAAATAGGGAGAATCTTCCTTTTTCCTGACTCGGTTGGGCCAGCGAAGCGACGCAGAGTCCTTCGACTACCCACGCGCCTACCCCCACTTCATCACTCAGAGTGCCGTTTCGCTCAGTCGAAGGGTCAAAGGGTCGAAGAACCTTCTTCCTTCTGCGTTCTAAAAAATAAAGAGGGCGAAAGATAGCAGGGAATGCCCGCACGCTTCCGCCCTTGCTGAATAACAGGGTATGCATATGTTTTTAAATTATGGCAGTGAGGTTTTCGATCGATCAAGAGGGCTATTGCAATCGCCCACTTTTGCTTTGATCGTGTCTTTGCAAGGCTGAAACTATTTTAAACTGGAAATTTTAATTTGACGGAAACAGCTATTCAATGGTTAGAACAAAAAACAACAAGAATTAGGTGTAATAGTCGAGGGTGATGCGATCAAACCCGGGGCAAGAGAAAAACCACCCAAACAGTAAGTTATGGGTAGTTTGGTCTCGAAATTAAATTACAGTTTCAAACCCCGCTGACAACAGGTTCAGGCATCTGCTGCCGCTGCCGCCGCCCAGTCATCACCATCGACACACCGCCGGCTGGGCCTAAAGTCACCCCTCGACGCTTGGGTTGCACAGGCTTGTTCTGGGCCAATACTAGGTCGAAATCGCGCAAAATTTGTGCTAACACCAGTTTCATCTCCAACTGCGCCAGGGCCATGCCGATGCAGCGCCTGCTTCCCCCTCCAAAGGGGACATACTCGTAAGGGGAGAATTGCCTCTCCAAAAACCGTTCTGGTTTAAATTGCAGGGGTTCTGGATACAAATCTTCGCGACGGTGGGTTAAATAAATCGAGCCTACCACAGCCGTACCAGGCTCTAGTTGATATCCCAGGAGTTCCACAGGGGACTTGACTACTCGCGGAAACGTGAGCATTCCCACCGGATAAATCCGCAGCGTCTCTTGACAAACGGCACTCAGATAGGGCAAGCGGAAAATCTCCATCGGGTCGGGATTTTCCCCCAAACTGTCTAATTCTTGCAGCAGTTTGTGGCGCACCGATGGCAAACTGTGAATCCAGTAAAATGCCCAAGCTAGGGCTGTGGCGGTGGTTTCGTGGCCGGCAAACAGCAGTGTCATCAACTCGTCGCGCAATTCTTCATCGGTCATCGGTTGCCCGTTTTCGTCGCGGGCTGCCATCATTAAGCTGAGAATGTCGGTACGGCTGGCATCTGGTTGCTCTTTGCGTTCAGCAATTTCGGCGTAAATCAGTTCGTCAATTTTTCGTTGGCGCTGTTTCATTCGTCCCCAAGGACTCCAGGGGCCTAAATCTTGCTGCATCCAGTTGAAAAATAGCATACTCGATCGCACAGGAGAACCAGTCATATCGAGAATTGAGGCAAGTAAGGGCCTGATTTGTTGCAATCGCGGGCCGTCATCCAAGCCAAAAACCGCCTGTAAGATTACCCGCATAGTGACTTCCTGCATGGCGCTGCGGGCGAAAAAAGGTCGATCTACGGACCATTTGCTGGCAACATCTAAAGCAATATCGCAAATTTGCTGCCCGTAGTTGCGCATCCGTTCCCCATGAAACGGGGGCATCAATAATTGACGCTCGCGTTTGTGCCTCTGGCCGGAGAGGATAATCATGGATTGTTCTCCCAGTAAGGGTTTTAGGATGCTGTTCATGCTGCCTGGAGCTTCAAAAGCGCTACTGTTGAGCATGAACTGCACCGCTTCCGGGTGACTGACCATCACGAAGGGTTCCAGGCTGCCCCATTGGGTTGTAAAAATGTCGCCGTATTGCTTAGCACATTTATCCATGTATGTTAACGGATCGGCAATCCATTGAATTAGCTGCACAAACGTCGGAGTTTTGGGGCCGTTAGGTAGTGTCATGGGAATTACCAGGGGGTTGGTTATGTGATTTTTATATCTTATATTTTATATTTTATATTTTATATTAAACGACTCAGATGGATAGGCGGGCTTGTGGTTAGGAGCGGGAATAAGACCTTTTTAATTATTATTTTGCTGAGAAGCCCCAACTACACTTGCTGATAGTTGGGGTGCGGGCGCGGGCTTATTCTCGAACTGTGATCAAAATATCCTCTCCAAGCTCTGTAAAACGAACAGTTTTAATTTGCCAAGGAGCATAACTGGTTAAGGTTTGGCGCACGCCACCGAACAAACTTAACATTTGACAACTAGACAAATTTTGCAATTTTTGTCGGTCGTTCCCTGATGTTCGTAAATCTACGGTGGCGATGCCCAGAGTGCGATCGATTCTAAGTCGATAACCCACCAAACCTAGACTCGTAAACACCTGCTGTTTTAACACTTCATTCACAGCAGATGACATGAGCTGGTTGTCTGGGCCTGTAACTGTTTCCGGGTGGAGACTTTTGCAATTCTTGTCTACTTTATAGACCGTTACTGTGACGGTGCTGTCTAATTCTGTGGTTCCAGTGGCTAAAACTGGAGGAACAGGATTAAATGGCTGCACCACTTGGTTCGATATGGCCTCAATTTGATGGCGCGTCTGCTTTATGTGTCCGAACTTATGGTTGCTAGTTGGCGGTAGATCCTGGTTTTCCCCTGAGTTAGCTGCATCAGAGATCGAACAACTGAAGAGGCCGATTGTCATTAATCCGATTACTAAATACCCCAACTCTGTATAGATACGGTTCATAGTTTTTAATACGCAACAAAACGTCCGTGTATTGAGGGAGACTTTTGGTGGTAGAAAGCATTTAATCCCTGATTACACTTAGAAGTATTTTCTGGTATCCGTAATACGGAGATGAAAACAAATTGAAAGTGCTTGTTTATTACACAATATTAGTGTTAAATCAGGTGATGTGCAATACCCCCCAGGGCAAATCTACCAGACCTAACAGGTAAAGCTTGTGGCCCGGCTCGCAAGCGATTTCAAATACTTTTTCAGTGGTGTCATGTGCCGTTGTAACAACAGAGCAATTCCAAGGTTGGAGGTTGCTACGCTTTTTCGCGAAAGCGAAAGCCTAAGTTTGACTCCACAAAATTGCGACCTGAAAAATAGTCCTGGATACAGAAACCGGGTTTGATGGACGGACTTACTGCACGCCTGGCCTTTAACTAGGAGTGAACACTTCGGCGCAGTTTATTCTGTAACGAAGCGTGGTGTCGCACGCGTGCGTAGTCGAAATGTCGAAGGGCCTTTGGTATTTATGCATCCAGGACTAAAAAACATAATTCCGATGCAAGCTGATTTGATTTGAGTGGGTGCGTCAAGGAAGTAAACCCAGCATTTGGTAATTTTTGTGCCGAATGCCATCAATGAGAGTGAGACGATCGTGAAACAGCAATTATTCACCAAAGTTTTGGGCGCAACGGCGATCGCCCTCTGTAGTCTGACGGTTATTTCTCAACCCAGTCACGCCAAGCCGCCCCTGGGAGAAAGCAGATTTTGGTGCAGCACCTCTACCGGTGTGCCGGTGACGGTGTACCAAAACCCTCAAGGTGCGATCGAGCCTTGGATCGAGTGGGCTTCGGATTACTTTTCCGGTTCAGGGTACGATCCGACAACTCGGTGTCAATTAGTCAGCCAACGCCTCGAAACCTATCGTCGCCATCGGCAGCTCAAGTACATTACTGTTGGTGTGATGAATGGTCAAAACGTAATTTGCACAGCTAATCAAGTCAATGGTGTGTGCCAAAATTTGATTTATACTCTTAGGCGAGGTCAAGATCCGATCGCATCTCTGTATAACTTGTTGGCTTGGCGCCAAGGACAAGTTGAGATGCCATCTACCAATGAAAGCAGTAAAATTCCTTACATAGATGTGATGGAAAAGCTAAGATAAAACACTGAGGAGGGTTCGCAACAGCCCCTTTTTTCCCCAGACTCCCTTCTCCCTTTCCCTAGTGCTACCGAAATCTTTGACCCAAGGCTATAGCTTGGGTTATACAAATGAGGTTAAAATTGGTATTATAAAACATGAGTGGTGGTCCGATTTTTAATGCCAAAGGTTTGTTAATTGGGATTAACGGTCGGGGTAAGTATCGAGATCCAAATTTTGATGTCTATGCTTTTGAAGATGGAAGCGAACCAACGCCGGAATTATTGGAGAAAATGGTTAAATCTAGTTGGGGAATTCCCATCAGTATATATTTGCAGTTAGCCTCGTTTCATCTAGGGAGTTACTGATGAATGTGTGGAGTTTGCGCTTTGACGCACTGACAATCATCTTGACGGGTGCATTAACGGTGGCACAGGTGGTGATCCAACAATATACTGCCAGCGCCAAAACATCCCAAGAAATTGCCCAGTTAGCGATGTTGACAACTGTGGAAGTCAACAACACCATGGGTTTTGCGGGTAGTGGCTCAGGAGTAATTATTGCGAAACAGGGTAATATTTACACTGTTTTGACAGCTAATCATGTGGTAGCAAGCCAGGCCCAAAAATACAGTATTCGCACTCATTTGGAGAAAGATTATGCTGTCATCCGAATACAACGGCTACCGAAAAGTGACAGAGATATAGACTTAGCGCTGCTACAATTTCAGAGCCAAGAACAGTATCCAGTAGCACCAATGGGAGAGTCACAAAGTGCAGTTGTCGGTTCTCCTATTTATGTTGCTGGCTATCCGCTACCCATTGCCTCTGGAGTGGAAAAAAAACTGGAGTTTACTGCTGGTATTATCTCTTCTCGGCTCGATCGTCGCGCTTCATCGGGTTACAGACTGCGCTATCAAGCTGTGACTAGGCGAGGCATGAGTGGGGGACCTGTATTTGATGTTGATGGCAAAATTGTGGGAATTCACGGTCAAGGAGATACTGTGGGCACTGTGACTAGCCCGTGGAACGGTCAGAGTGAAGAGATTAAAACGGGATTAAATTCAGGAATTCCGATCGATATTTTTCTGGGGTTACTATCACAAAATAAGCTTAACAGCTTGGATATTCTCAGCAGTCTTTCTATGAACCGCGTTTCTAACCAAAACCAACCGAACATGAGGCCGGGGGGATTTTTGTGTGATACATCGACAGGAGAACCGATGACAGTGTATCAAAATCCCGCAGGGATTAGGGAGACTTGGATTCGGTGGAATTCTAATTTTTTTGCTAATTCTGGCTACGATCCTCTAACTCGTTGCCGACAAGTGACTCAGCGCCTAGAAAATTACAGTCGCAACCAACAGCTAAATTATGTGACTGTAGGTATGGTAAATAACCAGAAAGCGATTTGCACCAGTAGCCGCGTTAATGGACCTTGCGAAGGTTTGATCTACACCCTACGTCGCGATCAAGATCCGATTCCTGCCCTGAGCAGTTTCTTTGTGTGGTTGGCGAATCAAAAAGCTCAGCCTTCTATTTTTGAAAGCGGGACTATACCTTATATTGATGTTAAAGAACGGCTGGAATAGACTAGGGAACCTTAATTAAATATCCGTGATATCAATTCCGGTGGTATCGTCAGGTGATTTAACCGCGAAGGCGCGAAGTACGCGAAGCAAGAGAAGAGAGAGTTTAATACAGGACGATGAAGAGAGGATTTGATATTATATAAAATCCTCTCTTCATCGGAATAGTAAATTCGAGTTCACTGTTCACTGTTCACTGTCAACCGTCAACCGTCAACTGTCAACCGTCAACTGTCAACATCACCTGACGGTGTAACCGGAAATGATATGAGTTGACCAAATTCGCCTGATAATTTAATCTAAATTTTCTCAAATTGAATTATTTTACGGTATTTTTAGGGAGCCTTATATTATTTAAATACTTGCTAAATTTAATTTTAGATGGGATAAATTTAAGTTATTTATGATAGATATAATAGAACTGATGATTTTTTGGAACACGGAAGCTATAAAATTACTGTTACATCAATCTAATTCAAATTTTTCAGGTATCAAGCATGACAGCAACTAGCCCGAAACCAACGTCAGCAACGCCAGCTTTTTGCGAAGGCATTCAATATTTTTCCGAGACAGTCCCTGGTTTTGAGACTTACGGGAAAGTACCTGCGATCGCCAGCGGGAGCAAATCGATCGCCGATCCAGCCGATCCAAGCGCCGTCTTTCAAACCATGCTAGCAGCAGACGCCCTGCGCTACCTGACGCTGCAAGTAACAGCCAGCAAGGCCTCTGGACATCCGGGGGGGTTTGCTAGCCAAGCCGAGGCCTACGCGGCTTTGGTGATGCTAGGACACAAGAATATTGTAACTGAAGTCGGGCATCACGCCCCCGGCTTTTATAGTGCCATGTTTCTCGATCGATCTTTAGAAGACATGGGAATTGTCAACGTACAGCAAGTGCGCGACAAATTCCGAGAAAAAGACGGTTTATTAGGACATCTTTCCGGCTTCATTCCAGGTCTTTTAGCACCAGCCGGCCCCCTCGGACAAGGACAGCATTTTGCCATGTCAGGAGCACTTTTGCACCGCGACAAACTGTTTGCTTTCACAATGGGCGACGGCGGCATGGGCGAACCCTATCCGATGAGCAGCATGGGACATTTTCACACTGCTTATCCGAGCGTTACTAACTTTCTACCAGTGTTAGTTTGGAACGGATACTCTCAGGAACATCATAGCATGGTTTCGACTAAAACCAATGCGGAAATGATTGCTTATTGGCAAGGAAATGGTTTTGAAGAAATCATCTTAATTGACGCTAAGGAATTTGATGATGGAAGTCAAACGGGAGATTATGTAGACAGCACTGCTTTTTCTCTAGAACAGCGGATGGCGTTTACCAAAGCTGTTTTGCAAGGAGTTGACAAAGCAGCAAAATCTGCGATCGGCGGCAAATTGACTGTGTTTATCATCAAACAGTTGAAAGGTGCAGGTGTCCACGCTCTTGGAGCCAAATCGCACAATCTTTATCCAAAAGATACCCTGGATGCACCGCACATTATCAGTGCTTTAAAGAAGCGGGCTTTGAGTGTGGAAGCTTGGCAATTGGTGCGGACAAATGCTGAACGTGCGGGCGGCGGGCCAGCAGCAAAAACTGTGGTAACAGAGTTTGAATTACCATTGGCAGATTTAGGTGAATTGCCTTTAGAGGAATTTACCGTTGGTGGAGAAGCGAAGGTTTCGACAACTGCCATGGGACGTTTGGTAGGGAAAGTCGGTGAGCGCGATCGGACTTTTGTTGTCACCAATGCAGATGGCAATGAAGCATCGGGAATTGCTAACATTAATCAAGCCCTGAAAATCATTCACCCTACCACAGATGACCTGTACAATCAATCGCCAAACGGTCAAGTTTACGAACCTTTAAGCGAAGATGCTTGTGCAGGTTTAGCCGTAGGTTTGTGCTTATTCGGCGCGCGGACTTTGTGGTGTTCCTATGAATCTTTTGCCATCAATGGTTTACCAATTTGGCAAACTGTCACCCAAGCAATGGCAGAATTGCGTCGTCCAACTCCAGCTACTGTCACCTTATTTACGGCAGGTGCTTTAGAGCAAGGCCGTAATGGTTGGACACACCAACGCCCGGAAATTGAGGCTTATTTTGCGGCGATGATGCGGAATGGAAATGTGTTTCCTTTGTTTCCACCCGATGCTAACAGTATTCAAGCTTGTTACGATTGGGCTTTGACTGCTAAAAATAAGGGAATTGTGATTACTGCGAGCAAGTCGCCACTACCAATTCGGACTACTTTTGCCCAGACTCGCCAAGGTTTGGAAGATGGTGCGATCGTGTTGCAAGAAATCGAACCCCCCCAAACCCCCCTTAATCAAGGGGGGAGTAAGAAAGTTGTATTTGCTGTAATTGGCGATATGAGTTTGATTCCGGTGTTTGAAGCAGCGGCATCTTTGGAAAAATCTGGTGTTGGTTCGCGGATTGTTTCTATTATCAATCCTCGCCGTTTGTACCGCCCAACTGATGTGGCTTGGGATACTTGTTCCGAGGCTGACGGCGGCTTTTTGAGCGATGACAAATTTGCCGAAATGTTTGGCGGAGATGCCTTAGTTGGTGTCATAGGCGGCGCTTCTGGGATGTTGGAGCCTGTAATGCTACGCAGCAATTGTCCGCGGGATACTTTCGCTTGGAAGCGGGGGGAAACTACTGCTAGTGCTGGTGAGTTGATGGCGTTTAATGGGTTGACTGCTGAGGCTTTGACTAAAAGGGCGATCGCATTAGTTGATTAGACCTTTTCAATAATTATTGTGGAACAGGCATCCTGCCTGTTCAAAACTGGCAATTCTTGCGATGTTTATTAAGAAATCAGGACACGGCAGTGCCGTGTCCCTACAATTGATAGCGGTAGATGTTTATTAAGAAATCAGGACACGGCAGTGCCGTGTCCCTACAATTGATAGCGGTAGGGAAACGGCACTGCCGTGTCCTCTATATCATTCCGGCGCAGCCGGAATTGATATAATATTTAAAATAGGATGGTGATACCTATGACAGCACAACTTTTAAAAGAAACAGTTACCCTTGCCGAACAGCGATTGCTTCTCCCTGGTTATTATAGTTGGGAGCAATTTGAGGCTTTGGAATCTTTGATGGCAGACTCTCCGGGTTTGCGGATAACTTATCTTGATGGGTGGATTGAGTTTATGACATTGTGCGAAGCACATGAAGAGATAAAAAGTATTTTGGCTATATTTATAGCACTCTACTTTTTTGAGAAAGGGATTAATTTTATTCCTGTAGGTAGTGCGACTCGCAGAAATCGAGCCAAAGATGTCTCATTTGATCCTGATGAGTCTTATTATATAGGTGAAAAGAAAGAGCATCCCGATTTAGCAATAGAAGTAACAATTACTAGCGGGAATACAAATAAATTAGCTAAATATTTGCGAATTCGCATTCCTGAAGTCTGGTTTTGGGAAAATAATCAGTTGGCTGTGTATGCGTTGCGAGAGGATAATTATGAGGAAGTTTCAAGAAGTGAGTTGTTGCCGGAGTTGGATTTAGAATTGTTGGTGCGTTGCGTTTTAATGCCTTCAAGGATTGAGGCAAAAAAGGAATTTTTGAATTAAATTCGGCCGCAGTAATTAAGCAGAGACGAAAAATTAAAGGGGGCGATCGCAACTCGTGCAATCATCGCAGTGTTTGGTATTTGCTGCGAAGGGCGATCGCGCTTTTTTTTGGTGGCGACAGCTACCAATGTTTACTTGATATTTTATCCTAAACCCGATCTTGCCAAAGCACTTTCAGGTAAGCTAGAATTGCAGGAAGTTTCTGGAGTCTGACATGGAAACAACGTTAAATATAGAATATCTTACGAACAAAGACGGAGATGTAAGCGCTGTGGTGATTCCTATTGAGCTATGGCGACAACTACTACTACCTAATGAAGAAGTTTCTGTCGATCGACTTACGGGTGCGGTAGAAGATTATTGCATGAACAAAGCAATGGATGAAGCTGTTAATACTCCCTTGCTAAATCGCTCGGAAGCCTTAGCTTATCTTGAGGAATAGTTATCTTGGAAGTTCAATACCGTCAGGCTTTTCTAAAAGACTTGAAACAACTGAAGAGTTCGACATCATACCAACGCATCTACGATCTGGCTTTTACAACACTAGAAGCAATCAACACCTTGGAGGAGATTTCTGACATTAAAGCCATGAGAGGTTACGCGAATCGCTATCGCATCCGCATCGGCGATTACCGTATTGGAATAGAGGTTAATGAAGATGTTATAGAAGTGATGCGTGTTCTACATCGTCGGGAATTTTATCGTTATTTTCCCTAAGCAGTTGGAATCTTGATTCGTAAAAGAGAAATGCGATCGCTCTTTCTTTTGGTGGCCGTATCTCGTGGGGGTGAGAAACCGGGTTTCTAAATAAAATCTCGGCGGCGATGCTTGATTGATCTGAGAAACCCGGTTTCTGAACATTGACGCTTGAGTTAAACTGTGATATAATGAATAAAGTAACTATGAAATGGCAATGGCTACACTTCAGATTCAAAATCTACCCGATGAATTATACAGTCGTATTCAATGTCTTGCCTCTGAAAAAAATTTTACTCTCAATGAGGCAGTAATTCATCTATTGAAGCAATCATTTGAGTCCGACAAGGTGATGATAGATCGGGCGCAAGAAAGCCAACTAACGTCAGCAATCCTACAAAGGATTCGCAGTCGTCCTAGAGTTAATCCAAGGGATTTTGGATTAACGGATAGCACTGTTTTGATTCGAGAGGATCGCAACAGATGACAGTTCCGCTACGATGGGTACTGGATACAAATATTTGTATTAAGCAGTTTATCGTCGATCCTTTGACTCCTAAAGTTAATCAATTATTCGATTGTCTTGACGATCCGGCTGTTGAGTTTTTTGTGCCAGATCTGTTTTATATTGAGTGTGAAGTATGTTCTTTGGAAGTATGTTCGAGCTAAACTCTACACTGCCGAACAAGTTCAGGCCGATCTAAGTGACTTAAAAGCTTTACGATTTCAAGTTACTTCAACCAAAGAGCTAATGAATAAAGCTGTTCAAATTGGATTGGACTATGGTATCACAGCTTATGATGGCTGCTATGTGGCACTGTCAGAGCAAGTTACAGCACCGTTGCTAACATTGGATGAACGGTTAGTGAATTCTTTGACAGGTAGTGAGTTTGATGTGCAATTGTTTACAAATTTTACAGTGCCGTCTTTATCTACTTAATAATTAGGATGAGTTTTAGTGAGCGATGCCTACGGCTGGCTGCGCCTAGGCTATCCGTACAATTATCGCACTATTTGGTATTTGCTGTGAGGTGCGATCGCGCTTTTGTACGCTGGGGCGATCGCCCTACGGAATGGCTACGCTTCACGCCCTCTGTGCAATCGTCGCCCTTTGAGATGGTGGAGATGGAGCGGATTGTCAGTGGAAAGAGAGGTTGGGTGACACGAGGGTTAAGGGAATATGTAGGAAAGGGCGATCGCGCAACTCTTCCATTGCATTGAGACGAGTCTGCTGTGAGGATACTGGTGAGCGATCGAGATAAATATGATAATATTAAGAAATGAACAATAAATTTGTGACTAGAGTGTGAAAGAGTGATTCCAGAATTCGATGAAAACGGCAATTTGCCACCAGGAGTTCATTTTTGTGAATGGGAGGAGTTTAACGAGATATTTGGTACTAATTTCAAGAGAAAGAACATGATAAATGGCTTGAAACTAGCAATGACTCAGTTAAAAGCAGCAGGTTGTAGGACTATTTATATTAATGGTAGTTTTGTGACCAGCAAACCAGATCCTAACGACTTTGATGCTTGTTACGATCGCGAAACTGTAGACATGGAGGATCTGAGAGTTAATGCTCCTCGATTGTTCAATCATTACGACCGAAATGCCCAAAAAGCCAAATATAAAGGTGAGGTTTTCCCAGCAGACCAACCTGTAGGTAATTACGGAGATAATTCTTTTGAGTTTTTTCAAAAGGATAGAAATCAAAACAAGAAAGGAATCATAGCTATAGATGTAATGAGGTGGGAACCATGATTAAAGATGAATTGCAGTATGAAGTCAGCAAAGAATGGGTTGAAAAATTCAACAAAACTCTAGCAGCAATGGAGCGGGATGAAGAAGCAAAAAGAAAGGACTTTCTCAAATGGGACGCAGGTAGAGGTGCGATACAATGCCATTTAGATCAGTTACATGAAGAACTAGCGGAATATGAAAGATTGATTAACTGTGACAAGAGCGAGCCGATCGAAATTGTAGTAGAGAATTTGAATAAACTGCCAGATGCTTTAATTAAAGCCAGAATTGCAGCCAAAATGAGCGAAAAAGAACTAGCTGAAATGCTAGGAATTGATGAACAGCGGATTAAAGAGCATGAGGCTAAAAGTTATCAAAGTGCTAGTTTTGTGGAACTACTTGAGATTAGCTTTGCTTTAGGTGTGGAGTTTAAAACGGCTGTGATGCAGGTAGATTTTGAGCAGATAGAGGAACTTAAAGAAAGTGCAAAAGAATGGCACGAACAAAGAATGAAAAAGAAAACTAAAGTATCTTGAAACATTGTTTGCAAAAAAAACGCTGAATATGTCGGGTTTGTTTGCTGTGGCGATCGCCCTACGGAATGGCTACGCTTCACGCCCTCTGTGCAATCGTCGCCCTTTGAGATGGTGGAGATGGAGCGGATTGTCAGTGGAAACAGAGGTTGGGTGACACGAGGGTTAAGGGAATATGTAGGAAAGGGCGATCGCCCTTGATTTGGTTGGGGCGATCGCCCTCCGTTCAATCATTACATTAGACCGCTGCGCGTTGATAACCAACGCTCTAAAGATTTCTGACTTTCGCCACGCAAGCCGACCTGCGAACGCCCAATACTATCAATTCGCTCGCGTTTATGAAAATATTTGACCATTAAGTATTGGCTAATTCCTTCTCAATCTTTGCGATCAGCTCTACTTCATTCAGGTATTCAGTGTAATCTCCTTGTTGAATGTAGAGTACAGCAGCTTGCTGGAAGTCTCCAATTGAGCCCTGCTTATCCCCTAGCTTATAGCGACGAACTCCTCGTAAATCATAGGCTTTAGCGTTATTGGGATTTAGTCGAAGATATTGAGTGAGATCATTGACCGCTCCCTGTTTATCTCCCAAGTTATAACGTTGATCGCTTCGGACATAATAGGCATTAGCATGATTAGGATCTAATTCAATGGTGTGAGTTAAATCTACAATTGATCCCTGCAAATCTCCCGATTCATAACGGACTGTTGCCCGAAGAAAGTACACTTCTGCCTTATATTCTGGATTCATCTGGATAGATTGGGTGAAGTCCGCTATTGCTTCTTGCGTATTGCCCAATATTCCGTAACATTTACCTCGATTCACGTAAACAGATGAATGATTTGGTTCTAGCTCAATAGCTTTAGTTAAATCAGCAATCGCACGCTGATAATCTTTGAGTTTTAAACGACTAGCACCTCGCTGTCCGTAGGCAAGTGCCGAGTTAGGATCTAGTTTGATTGCTTGGTTACAGTCTTCAATAATAGCATCGGGCAGATCCTCCAAGCGATCTCGGCAAGTAGCTCGGAGAGCATAAGCATAGGAACCGCTATTGAGGTCGATAGCTTGATTTAAATCGCTGATTGCGCCTAGCCAATCTTTCATTAGATAGCGAGTAAGACCTCTCTTCGTGTAAGCATCAGCAGCATAACTGGTACCTAGATTAATTGCTTGAGAGTAATCATTAAAGGCTCCTTGGTTATCTCCTAGTTCCTTACAGACAAGACCTCGCACATAATAAGCATCTGCGGAATAAGGATTTAACTGAATATACTGGTTAAAATACTCAAACGCGCCGTGATAATCTTTTGCGTTAAACCTTTCAACACCTTGGCTATATATATCAGCACTCATAATAAATTGTGTTCTTTGTTTTTGGCTAGGTTTATCTTGAAAATTTAAATAATAGTGGTTGTGCTCATTTAACTTTCATGAGATTGATTCACTTTTATATACTTTGTATTTGGTGATAGTTAAAGATCCAATTGAGACTAAACGCTGATGAAAGTTGGGTTTCCTTGTGTCAACCCAACCTACGGGAGATGAGCGATCGCACTAAATCTAAAAACGTATCATAGAAACCATCCTCCCTCAGATGTTTCTCCACCTGCTTTAATATCGACTCGGTATAAAGTTCCCTTGTATGTGAATGTTTTTCTCGCTTTTGTTATGTCATAATTGCTGTCCGGTCTATAGCCAACTCCAGCTTTTGATTCTAACCACTCGATCACTTTGTCAATTGTCGTATCAAAATCGTCATGCGCTTTATTCGGTAAAAGAGTTGAGTCTTTGCCAAGTTGTCTGACTCTTTCAACTACTTCGATCGCCTCCTTTGCGGTGGGAGGGCTATCATACTCTTCCTTAGCACTTTCTATTGTGTCATTTCCCTTTTGTAGAGCGCAATTGAAACGATAAGTTCCCATAATTTTAATCTCCGTAATTATAGATTTGACAAGTAGGCTGTAATTAAACCGCAGTTGCCGTCTAGTACACTGTTACAGGCTAGAAAACGACCACCGTTCAATCCCTCAACTGACGCTTTATACTTCTCCTATAATCCCTTATCCAAAGATTTTGACTGTTCAGAGAGTAGTGTTAGGTAGATCGGATCGGGATTATGGGGGATACTTTAAAAAAAATTAGGATAAAGCGCAACTCCCAACCGATGGCTTTGCACACCCACCTGAACCAGGGTGCGATCGATCCATCTTTAGTTTTAGTCCTTATTAAGATGTTGATTAATGCTTGACAGGTGTTGAGCAATGGTAGAAAGCTGATAAGTCGTTACAACAAGTGCCTGACCGATAGCAGTCAAGGCGGCTGATTGTGCTGGTTCTGGACTGCTTTGCTTCACCTTCTCTTCTGCTTGGCGGAGCAGATTTTTGGCTGACTCTAATAATTTGATGCTTTCTTCTGACATGAGTTCACTTTTCCCATCTGAGAGATTTTATTTGTTCAAAACGGTTTCTTAGAGATCATTGCGTCAACTCAACTTACAAGAGTCGCGATCGCACTATAATTTTATCGTTCGGGCTAATCATTCATAAGAGCATTGGCAACTTGTACAGCAGTATTGATAACATATTTGGAAAACATTTTATTTCCATAAATTTTTACGTTATTCTCATCTGTCTCAGCGAACCATGACATATTGCCATTGCTATCAACACCAACATGAAGACGCTCTCCACCAGAACTATTTTCAGGACGAGCAATAAATTCATATGAGCCATCAGAATTTTCCTTAGTAATTTTGATTAAATTACCATTGCCATCAGGTACAAAACGTTTGTCTGCCATTAGCTTATGCTCCTAAAATAACAATAAACGGAGGGATACTCGTACTATTATTCCTTATAAATAAAACCTTTGTCCAGTCCCAAAATGTCCTATTTTGCCCCCAACTTTCCCCCGCATTCACTCTCTTTAAATCTAGTTATGTACCAAAATATCTAAAAATATACTAAAATGTCTAAAACTGTGCCATAATACACAAAATCATCCCAGCCTCTTAAGCCGATGAATCTTAAAGAAATGTTAAACCTTGCAGATAAGATAGTCTTCGAGAAAACGGGTCAACACCTTGACGATTTACAAGAGGCGGTACTAAAAGCAACTTTACAACACGATACATACAAGCACGTAGCCAAACACTTTGACTGTTCTGAAAGTCGTGTTAGGAATGCGGCTTCGGAATTATGGCGAATACTTTCAGAAGAGTTAGGGGAAAATATTAGTAAAACAAATTTTCGATCGGCAATGCAGAGATTCCAAATATCTAAGGTTTCAAATTTTGTACAAGATGTTCAAGATTTTGTAGCAATTAGTAGTTTTAACACCTGTGGAGAAGCCAGACAACCGCCAAACATACCAAACTCACACCCACCAAATCAAGAAACCTCACATCAAGATTTAAGCGAAATGCCGGAGTTGGGTGATTTCTTCGATCGCACCCACGAACTCCACACCCTCACCACCTGGATTCTACAACAACACAGCCGCCTCATCACCCTCACCGGTATCAGCGGCATCGGCAAAACATCCCTAGCAGTACAACTCGTAAAACAAATCAAAGACGAGTTTGAGTACGCAGTTTGGTACACACTAGACGAATTCCCCACCATAGATAAATTTCAATCTAACCTAATACAGCTTTTATCCAACTCAGAAAACCCTGATTCATCCCCAACAAACCAGAAACACTTACCGCTGATTAAATATTTGCAAAATCATCGCTGTTTAATAGTCTTAGATGACGTTCACCACCTTTTCTGTAGCGGCGAATCGGCAGGAAAATATAAACCAGAATGCGAAGAATATCGCTCTTTATTCAAACAAATAGAAAAATTATCCCATCAAAGTTGCTTGCTGCTAATCGGTTGGGAACAACCCAGAGAAGTGACTCAAGTTAAAAACCAAAATACTCCCATTCGTAGCTTACAACTCAAAGGTTTAGACATCGCAGCCGGACGGGAAATACTCAGAGATTATGGGTTAGCAGAAAGCGACAACAGCGAAACACTCATTCATCGCTACCAAGGTAATCCGTTATGGTTAAAAAGCGTGGCGACTCTGATGCAAGAGTTGGGAGGATGCGTCACAGAGTTATTACCAGATGATACCATATTGTTGCCGGAAGATTTGAAAGATGTTTTACAGCAGCAGTTCGATCGCCTATCGGAACTAGAAAAACAAGTAATCTCCTTGTTGGCGAGGGAAAGCCAGCCAGTCGATCGCGCAAAACTGCTAGAAAATGACATAATTCCGGTGTCAGATTTGGCAAATGCGCTGCAATCTCTATCGCGGCGCTGCTTGCTCGAAAAACTAGAAAACTTTTACACTCTGTCACCTATAATGAAGCAATATATCAAAACTCGATTATCGCACTTAACAAACATCGACAATGAATAAACTTTTCAAACAACACCGCTTGTCAACTCTTGTTTCCTCAAATTCGGCAACAATGCCAAAACATCCAAATACCACCACCAACGCTGAGGTGTAATCTCCTCAAATTTGCGCTTCTGGGTTAAATCCACAAATCTCGACAACTCCTCGTAAAACTCCCTTGCTTGTTCAACTAACCGTCCATCGGCATTTGCCAATAAACCTTTCTCTTCCTCACTCAGTTGAGATTCAACTTTTGCCAACTCATCTCTAAGTTGCAACATTTCTAAATGTTCAGCCCCACTCACATCAGGAAATTCAACCGTTACACAATAGTTTTTTAGCAAAATATTCATAACAAATCCTTAACTAAACCTACATAAATAAACATTGAATTAGCCAGGTAGCTTTCCGGTTCCTTTGGAGGAAAAGCCGTTTCTAAAACTCCATCCAAGCCCATCATTACCAGCCATATTGTGTTGTTTACACTGCTGGTAACTGTCGGATAAAAAGTTTTTCCGTAGACATACACATAAACTTTAGCGTCAGCATCCCTAACAATAAAACTGATAACTCCATTATATTCTTCAAGGGTCGCGTCCGGCTCTAAATGGCCTAAATTAATCCTTTTGAGTAAATGAGACATTGCTTTTCCAGGTTTCCAGAGAATTCCGTCTCTCACCCGCTCAATTGCTTGCACAATCTCTAATTGCCTACCTTCATCAAAAATCAACTTTAACCTTACCGGAGAAAAACTGAACTGCAAACAAACATATCATAACCTATTGGGCATTCCCAAACAAATTACAAAACCTAAGTTCGATCGCCTATCGGAACTAGAAAAACAAGTCCTCTCCTTGTTGGCGAGGGAAAGTCAGCCAGTCGATCGCGCAAAACTGCTAGAAAATGACATAATTCCGGTGTCAGATTTGGCAAATGCGCTGCAATCTCTATCGCGGCGCTGCTGGATAGAAAAACAAGGAAGTAGTTACACTGTGTCGCCAGTAATCAGGGAATATATCAAAGGGTTATAACCAACGATATGCTTCAGGCTCAACAGTCAAAGTAGATCGCGAAGTTCTTCAAAACAAGCTTCAATCTCCTCCCATGTTGGATAATTTCCATAGCAGAGTCTACCGCACTGCTGTTCGTATTCTCTAGCAATAGTTTGACGCAGTTCTCCAGTTGGGAAGAGAGCCGAACTGTTTGAGAATTTCATCGCTGACGGCGGCTGATAATCTGGGAAGTGTTCGCGGCTAATGCGATCGCAATCCTCTTTAATCTGGCTGTATTCCTCAGTTTGGAACATTTGGCGCACTTCGGACTTTTGAGCTAAACAAAACAGGTCGTAGTAATGTCTGGCGTAGCTTCCAATTGATTGCCCATCCTGCTGAATCTTCACTACTTTAGAGTGAATTGCAAACAGCTTCTCAACAAAGGTGCGCCGAAAGTCCAGCAATAGCATAGAGAAAGGCAATTCATCTTCAGTATCAAGACTCTGCCCAATTTCACGCAGAAATTCAGCCACATAGGAAGACAGTTGTACAGTCTGCGTAGGATAAGTGCCGCTGCGAGTTCCCATTTCTAAGAATACACGATTGGCGATCGCCTGATTGCCCGAAAATTGCTGAGTGTAGCTGAAATAGCTATTGCGAAAAACCCCTCGCTTCCGCTTGGACGAATCAGGTTCTAGCGTCAAAGCAGGATGCTCTCCCACAGCACTTTCGATTGCTGCTAATTGTGTATCAATTCTGTTTGCACCAAGGGGAGGATCGAATTCCTGTTTGTTCAAAAACAGATCGATATCCTCCGAGAATCTTTCTATCAGTTTCCACCCCTTCGAGAGGCTGGTTCCGCCTTTAAAAATGACTTGAGTAGGCCACTGATTGGCCACAATTCGCAGCGCCGAGGTGACATAGTAATCTTTCTCGATGAATTGTTCGGTGAGTCCAAAGCGATCGAAATGTTCCCTAGCTGCGATGACAGCATCGCGAAAATCAGGATGTTCAAACATTTTCACTCGGCTTGCCACTCCTTGGCATAACTCAGATTGCTGAAGTTACCAAAATCAAACCGAGAGACTGGATTTAGGCTTTTTCGGAGTTTTTCTAGCTCTTTAAGACTCTTTCTGAGTTCCTGTCCGATCGCACCCAGCATAGCTCGTACTCGCGGCGGTTCCGCATCTGCAACTGCCAACAAACGTTCAAAGCGAGATCCTTCTCGAAAATAGTCTAGCAACCTTTGCTTAGTCTCCGTCAGAGACAACTCGCTCAACTTACCCCTAGACCTTAAAAAATCAAGCATTGCTGCATCAGTCGCTTCTAAGCGATTCCAAGTTTCAGGTCTGCGAGTGTGGAGTCGGGCGCGAGAACCAATTATAGTGCGGGGGACACTGTTCGCTGAGGTAGCAAATTCACCTTGAATGGCGTTTTGAGTGGTAAACCCCAATAAATTAGCCGCACTCAGTCCAGCCGGATGCAAGTTCTGTTTTGTCAGCAGTTTTTGGATATCGCTTGGAGAGGGACGACTGCGACCAAATCGAGTCGGGCGCGATCGATAGTATAGTCCTTTGCTGACTCGCTCCAAAATTCCGTTTTCCGCCATTCGGGAAAGTGCTTTGCTGACCGCAGTTGACGGCAGGTTAGAAAAGTCAGAGTGCCGCCAATAGCCTTCTGGCCGTTCCTCAATCTGTCTGCGAATTAACTCTGCTGTGTTGACTTGACTCCTTTTCATCACTCAAATCCCAGGTCAGGGTCTTAATCCCATTATCCTTACCACTTTACTAAATTGTCAAGTCTTTTCGCAAAAAAACTTGACAATTTACTAGGCGAGGCGATCGCTACTACACAAACTTTCGTCCCTCTCGCTTGAGACTAATATTTCAGAGCCCGACTTCTTGGGTGAAGTCGGGACTCTGGGTATTTAGCTTTTGGAGATGGGCTTACTTAAGCAGGATTTACGCACTCTGACCAAAGAAACCGGGTTTTTACCAAATCTGCCGACTGCGACGACATATCTGGGCAAAAACCCGGTTTCTGGGAGCCCATGCGTCCAGGACTATTTAAACAAACTGACCAGTTGTAGTCGATCGCACACGACGAATCCCAATCACCGAAGGCATGGGCGAACGGCGCGAATCATTCGAGATATTACTCGGCCACAAACTACCACGAGAAACAGTCCGAGTTTGATTGAAAACAGCACCGTTCAAATCCAACATTTCAATTTGTCGGCTGAGTACAGTACCATCATCGATCGGACAATCTTCTCCAGGGTGTTGCACTGAAAGCAACAGCGTATCTCCTACAAAAGTTGGCCCTGTCATTTCGCAGCGATTCGGCCCAACAGCAAACGGAATTACAGTTCCCGCATTCGGGCCGTTCGTTGGAATATAAAACAGCCAATTGTTGCCGAAAACACCAGTAATTTCCGAGACATTTCCAGTTTTATTATGGTCGATAGTTGCTGGTTTTCCAACTGAACCAACGTCAAAACCGTTATGCGTGCTAGTAGACATATCAGTGACACCCCAAATGTTGCCTTGATTGTCAAAATCCAAGTTGTCTACATTCGCAAATCCTGCGCCAGCTTGGGCACCTGCTTCTCCACCTTGAGTAAAACGTTGCCAGCGGAAGGTAGAACCCGCAGCATCGGAACTATCTTCAATTATCTTGTAAATTCCTCCCGATTGCTGACCGCTGTTGAGGGCTGCAGTGTATTTCGCAACATTAAAAATGCGGGAATCTGGATAACCATCGCTTCCGGGTGCGCCATCAGTATAAGCAATGAAAACTTCCTTAGTAGTAGGATTAATTTCCAAATCTTCAGGTCGCGCTGTAGGAGTTCCACCAATCAAATTAGCAGCTAAAAAGGCATCAACTAAAACTGCACCTTGGCTGGTATAAAAATTAGCTAGGCTTTTATTTTTGTAGCCTGGAAGTGCTGTTGCTTCATTAGTTGTATCGACAATAAAAGAACCGCCGTCCTCGGTTTGACCGGCAATTCCTGCGCGTTTGGGTAAACGAGTATTGGCATCTCTTTGAGCTTTGCCAAAACTTGCTAATTCGGCTTCGCCCATTTTTTTGGGACTTACTGGATTGGTTTGGGAATTGATTGTCAGCGGCAGCCATCTTCCCGCACCGTTGCGATTGTATTGGGCGACGTATAAAGTGCCGTCTTCAAACAAGCGGCTATTGTTTTTATCTGCGGGATTGGTGACAGTACCGTTGCTGACAAATTTCCAGGTGTGTCCGCCGCGCCGATCGTCTCCCATGTACACTACTAACTTGCGGCCTGCTTCGGCGCGAATCGCCATGTTTTCGTGGCGGAAACGGCCTAAAGCGGTGTGTTTGCGGGGGCGGAAACTCGGATCTTGGGGATCGACTTCTACCATCCAGCCGTATTTTTCGCCGACTAAGCCGAATTCTTCACCGGTAGTGCCCTTGGCGTAGCTGGTTTGGCTACCGTTGGGTTTGATATTTTCCTGAACTCCGACGAAGAATAGTTCGCTACCTTGGAAGTTTTCTTCGGCGGAGAGGATTGTACCCCAGGGGGTTGTGCCGCCGGAACAGTTGTAGGCTGTACCGATGATGCGGTTTCCCAGTCCGTCGCTGTTGACTGTTGCGAAGACTTGGGTGGCTGCGGGGCCTGTGGCTGTAAGATATTTGTCGTCGCCTTTTCTGGTTCCCCAGGAGGTGACTTCTTTGTATTTGTCGGAACGCTGGCTGTTGATTCCGAGGCCGGAAAGTCCGTGGATTCGTCGGTTGAGGGAGTCGCGGGCGATCGCACCAAATCTGCCGTTAGCTTGTTTGGTGATGCGGACGATCGAACCACCCATATTGTACAGGAATTCGCCGAGGGTAGCCCGGTTTTTTACGGATAAGTCTATACCGATGACGGCGCGATCGGTTGCGGGAAATGATGCCAAATCTGTCGGCGTTTCCGGTGCCTGTTTCGACATTGGGAAGGATATGTACTCGTGGTTAACCCAGAGATAGCCGTCGTCATTGCTGCCACGAAGGCCTACGAAGCCTGTGTAGTCGTTGTTGTAGCCGAAATAGTCAGATGAATCGGGGAAAACGCGATCGCCCCAGCGGAGAATCACATATCGTTCGTATTCTGGCGGCACAACCACATCGTCAACAACGCTGTAACTCCTTAATTTAGTATCCTGTGAAGCAGCCATCACAGTTCCTTGTCCGTTTAAGCCTGTCGGCATAAAACTGGACAATTCTTGATAAACTGGCAGCGGGTGAGGAAGTCTTACCGGAGTGAAAGATAGTGGACTAAGCACAGCTTCGGCAGAGGTGGAATTGATGCCGAATAGTGTTTGAGTTAGTTGAGGTGCAAGGACAGTAGTAGCTGCACTGCTACCGAAGAAAATTAGCAGTTGTCGGCGAGTTATTTTAGACATAAATTCCTGTTCAACCCCACATCCCTAATCTGGTGATTCTCTATGAGATTTTATCGTTGTTAAATTAAGGGAAGTTAACATGAAGGTTAATTAAAGTAAGATTATATTTTGGTTAATGATTGGTTATTAGTTTTTGGTTATTGGTTATTGGTTATTGGTTATTGGTTATTTGTTACCGATGCCCGATGCCCGATGCTCCATTAGTCATCTCGAAAAGCTGGATCGTTTTGTCTGGAGGCCGGCCGACTAGGTGCAGGTACGTTAATAGTTTGCGATGGCCCAGAATTTGAGGATGAGATATTACCCTCTGTGAATCCCAAGAGGTATTTAGCATCGGCAAAATATCTAGTCCACTGTTCGATTCTGGAATCTTTCTGCCACTCGTTGCGAGATACTCTCGATCGCAAAACTGGGACTACTTGTCGGTTGCGAGTGGCTGTAACGATGGTCGTAACTTCTGTCAATCCGGGATTTTCTTGGAATTCTTGGGCGATGGACTCTTTCGCTAAATCTTCCGCCTGCTGCACTAAATTGGCAAAAGATTGACTGGAATCAGAATCTAAGCTAAGATAACGTTCTTTGGTTTCAGCCAAGGCGATCGATGTACTTGATGTAAAATTAATAGTGACTAGAATCAAAGCAGACAAAAGGAGACGGTAAAAACTCATTAATTTCCAAATTAAACACTGATACTTATCAAGTATAATCAACAAAGATTAAGCATAAATTAAGCTAAAATTAAAACAATTTGTTACAGAACCATCGAGACTTATTCATCTCTCTTATCTCCCTCTGTGTTCTCTGTGTTCTCTGCGGTTAAAATATTCCAATTCAAATTCCAATGAAATCAACAAAATGCGCCATCGCCCTCGGTAGCAACCTAGGGGACTCCCTCACAATTCTCAAAAGCGCGATCGAAACTCTAAACAACACCCCAGGAATAGAAGTAAAATCTCATTCAAGCTGGTATCAAACAGCCCCAGTCGGGCCACCACAACCGGATTATATCAACGCTTGTGCTATCCTAGAAGTTACACTAGAACCAGAACAACTGCTAGCAAAGTTACTAGAAATTGAACTAAAATTTAATCGAATTCGCCAAGAAAAGTGGGGACCGAGAACTCTCGATCTGGATTTGCTGTTATATGATAATTTAGTCCTAGAAACTCCGATGCTGACTCTGCCTCACCCCCGAATGACCGAAAGAGCATTTGTATTAGTGCCTTTGGCAGAAATTGCCCCGGATTGGGTGCATCCGGTGACAGGAAGTGCGATCGGACAAATTGTCCAAACGGCAGATTTTTCGGGAATAGAAAAAATGATAGTCTAGAAAAGACACAAAACTAATTATCACTTCCCAATTCCCAATTTCCCATGGCCATGCAACCGGATTTGATATGATGTCATAAATCAGTGTACTCTCAAATTATTCATTTGTTGCTTATGTCGAGCGATCGAGAACTACCCAAAATCCTGAAACAACGCCTGTTTTACCAAGGACGCAAATTTAATTTTGACGTAGCCACTCTCAGGCTTCCCAACGGTTCCGAAGGCGAATGGGAGTGTATTCGCCACCCAGGCGGAGCCCTAGCAGTACCAGTCACCCCCGAAGGTAAACTTGTCTTGGTGCGACAATATCGTTTTGCGGCTCAAGGGCGAATTTTAGAATTTCCCGCTGGTACTATAGAAGTTAACGAAAACCCCGCCGACACCATTAAACGCGAAATCGAAGAAGAAACAGGATATCGCGCCGGTAAATGGCAAAAATTAGGGGAATTTTTGCTCGCACCAGGTTATTCAGATGAAATCATTTATGCTTTTTTAGCGCTAGATTTGGAAAAACTGGACAAGCCACCAGCACAAGACGATGATGAAGACATGGAAACCGTTTTATTCACTCCTGAAGAATTAGAAAAAGCGATTTTATCTGGGGAACCAATTGATGCAAAATCTATTTCTAGCTTCTTCTTAGCCCGTCCTTTTTTAACTTAAAATGATTTGCTCACAATCTCGCGGATAGAGCCGTCGAGGTTGTTCTCAAACCTAAAATCTAAAATCTAAAATCTAAAATCGAATGTCTGATCTAATTTTATTTTGGCATCGCCGAGATTTGCGTATTTGTGATAACATAGGACTAGCAGCAGCACGGCAGCAAAGCCCGAAAATAGTAGGTCTTTTCTGTCTCGATCGCCATCTCCTCAATCTAGATGACGTAGCGCCCGCCAGAGTCACATACATGATGGGATGTTTGCAAAAACTTCAGCAAAGTTACGCCGAATATGGCAGTCAATTACTGATAATTCAAGATGAACCTAGTGAAGCCATCCCCAAATTAGCCACTGCTATAAACGCCAAAGCAGTATTTTGGAATCTGGATGTGGAACCCTATGCAAAAAAACGTGATTTGGCAGTATCAAATGCCCTAGCAAAAACAGGAATTCAAGTCAAAAATTTCTGGGATCAACTACTGCACGCCCCAGAGGAAATTCGCACAGGTACGGGAAATCCCTATACTGTTTATACACCATTTTGGAAAAAATGGAACAGCCTACCCAAAACCCAACCAGTAGAGACACTGCCAATCATTTCTATAGAAGAAATGACAGGATTAACCGCAGCAGAAGCAGAAATTGTACGCCAAGCAGGTGCAATGGAGATCTTGCCCAGCGCGAGAGATTTGGGCTTTATTTGGGAAAATCCCTTGTTAATAGAACCAGGCGAAAATGCAGCGCAAGAAAAATTGGAAGAATTTTGTGATTTGGCAATTTACGAATATCAAGACCAACGTAATTTTCCCATAATTAATGGCACATCCCAACTCAGCCCAGCTCTCAAATTTGGTGCGATCGGCATTCGCACAGTTTGGCAAGCTACCCAGATATTAATGGATAATTGCCGCAACGAAGAAGGGCGGACAAATATCCGTACTTGGCAACAGGAATTAGCGTGGCGAGAATTTTATCAACACGCGATGTATAATTTTCCTGAATTAGCAGATGGGCCCTACCGTCAAGCGTTCAAAGACTTTCCTTGGGAAAATGATGAAAAACTTTTTCAAGCCTGGTGTAGAGGCAAAACTGGCTATCCGATTGTAGATGCGGCAATGCGGCAGTTGAATCAAACTGGTTGGATGCACAATCGATGCCGGATGATAGTTGCTAGTTTCCTCACTAAAGATTTAATTATTAACTGGCAGTGGGGGGAAAAATACTTTATGCAAAAATTGATAGACGGCGACCTTTCTGCTAATAATGGTGGCTGGCAGTGGAGTGCATCAAGTGGTATGGACCCGAAGCCTTTACGCATATTTAATCCCGCGAGTCAAGCTCAAAAATTTGACCGGGAAGGGGAATATATTCGGCACTGGGTTCCTGAATTGCGCCGAGTAGATACCAAACTTTTGCTAACCGGAAATATTTTGCCTTTAGAACGCAAATTTCTTCCTTATCCCGATCGCATCGTAGATCATAATGAGCAGCAGCGCAAGTTTAAGGAACTTTATAAACAGCAAAAAATAGTTGATTAGTTTAATAGTTATTCGTTATTGGTTAACAGTCAACAATGCCGGCTTCCCAATTGCCATTACAAACAAGTTATCATAAACTTAAATAAATCGGAGGTTGAAATGGTAACTCTGCAATTAAGACAAATCACTGTACCGCCTGGACATAGAGTCTTGTTCCATGATGTCAACTGGCAGGAATTTGAAGCAATTTTAGATGAGTTGGGAGAACACCGTGCCTCTAGAATAGCTTACAGTCAAGGAACTTTGGAGATTAGGAGGCCACTACCAGAATACGAATTTAATAAAGAAATTATTGGCGATATGGTCAAGATTCTACTCGAAGAACTAGAACTCGATCGAGAATGTTTTGGTTCGACTACTTTCAAGCGCAAGAGTATGTTGCAGGGAATTGAGCCTGACAACTGTTTTTATATTCAGAATTATGCTCGAATGATTGGTAAAAAGCGCGTTGATTTAACTATCGATCCGCCACCGGATTTGGCAATTGAAGTGGCTCTAACTTCCAAGACTCAATTAGATGCTTATGAGGTGCTGGGAGTACCGGAGATTTGGCGGTATGAAAATAATCAGCTTGAAATTAATGTGCTTGAAGATGGGAAATATGTAGTATCTGAAATTAGTTTAATATTTCCCAATTTGCCAATTGTTGAAGCTATTTCTCAATATTGCGAACAAAGTCAAACTGTGGGTACGAGTCAAACTCTGAGGTTGTTTCGTAAGTGGGTGAGAGAACAAATCACGCATTGAGGACTAAAGTCCTCACTACAAACTTGACTATTGCTCGATGCCCTCTGCGCTATGCCCAATTACCAATATCGATCTAAAATCCAGTTGTTTTGTTAGTTTCGTTTTTTCTGAGAAATAGAGAGAGAATAGGGGTGTTGGCCTTGAGCCCGATCGCCTACAAAAATAGTATAGGTTCCCTTATCCCCATAACCGGAAAATTCTACCGTCGTAGCAGCCGCATTGGCCGGTAGGACGCAGAAACGCCCCCTGGGCCCTTGAATCATCAAACTCGGAGCTCCAGCGGTTTTTACTGCAATCTGCCAGTGAGGTAAATCTTGGGTGACTTCGATGACGTGGTTTGGCCCTGGGGCGACAAAACCGCAATCGCCACTATTGTTGGGGCCACCGGAAACTCCAGACATATTAAGCGGTTCGGGAAATCCCGGAGCAATTTGTAGCGGTTGGCTCCTCACAGCGCCCGTAGCAGCTAAAATCATTGCCAAGGTTAAAGTGGCGATCGACCTTAACCTCGGTATGGCGCGATCGCACGGATAGTGTATCTTCATATTTATCCTTATTGAGCCCAACACAATAGCGGAAGTTTCCACTTCTTTGAGGGTAGAGGACGATCGGCGATTCCGAACACGCTCTTGTGACTGTTGTCAATGTGACCGTACTAGAGTCACTAACCTCAGCCTAAAGGCATGAGGCTTGTAGGGAAACTTTCGCCATAGGTAGACCGGCGCAGCGCAAGTAGGACTAGACGCAGGTTGAGAAACCTAATTAGGTAACTGGGAATGGCATCCCGAACAACGTAGCAGATGCCTCCCTAATTTGCTACCTCTTGGTTACTGAATGTCGAAGGGATTTATAAAGCTAGGCTTACCGCCAAATTTTAGACCATGCAATTTGTTCCAGTAGTCGATAGCAATCAACGTGCTTTAATGCCAACAACACCCACAAGGGCAGAGCGACTGTAAAGCCTTCCTAAAAGGACGAGGTTTCTACCCAATATTCCGATCGCAAAGGTACAGTTAAAGTAACTCCCCAATTTTTTTTATGAATTATCAAAATAATTTCAACTGGCAGCAAGCATTCGGAGAACTAAAAGCTAGACTAGATCGATCGCCACTAATCAAAATTAATTTAGACAACTACCCCGCCGTCCAAACCTTCTACAATCAGTTTCTCCATAAATTTCAAAGCCTCCCCAAACTAGGTCAAGTAGTAGTCTTTGGCCTAGGGGCGATAATTCTCCTGACAGTCTTCAATACAGTTGTACAGCTAATTTCTGCCCTGATGACCCTTGCCGTTCTGGGAGTGCTAATCTACATAGCGTATAAATTGACAATTGCTCCAGATTCCTCAAATACTAACGACAATTAATAGGAAATTTTGAATATGGCTAGCCCCACCGCCCCCAGTGGCATTAATCAACCCGATCCTTCTTGGCCCTCACAATCCAAGCAAATGCCACTGCTGGTGCGCAGGTGTGGCGCTTGGGTAGTTGAAGTTTCCTTAGTCGCAGCTAGTGCCCTAGTTCCCTTCAGTATCGGGGCGTTGGTGAATCGGGATGCTCAAACAGTGCCACTCAACTCGTCAATAGCAGCAGCCTCTGAGACAGTTTCCCGTACTTTAGGGATACCTGTGCGCGATCGCAACCCCAGAGTCGCACCCCTGACTAATCTATTCTGGTCCGCGGCGCTGATGGCACCAGCGGTTCTGGCAGCTTGGGAACTGTTTTTACTCGCCAGAACTGGTCAAACTCTGCCTAAACGCTGGTTTGGGGTGAAAGTTGTCACAGCATCCGGTACTCCTCCGGGTTTGGTGCGAGTCCTGATTCGGGAAAGTTTGGGACGCTGGGGAGTGCCTCTGGGTGTCGCTTACGGCCTGTGGCGCTTGAGCGGTGCTTTTCCAGATTTGATCATTTTAGGGGGGCTCAGCGGCTTGGCAATGCTGGTAGATGGGGCTTTTGCTTTTCGCCACCACGGAAAAACTGGACACGATCGCCTCGCGAATGCTTTGGTTGTCAATGCTCGATCGAACCAATTATCTATCACTCCGGTGAAGAGTGAAGATTGGACAGAGGAAGATGCCCAGATTGCCGCTTTGGTCTTGACTCCCGAAACACAGACCACAGAAAATGACAGTTTGTGGCAATGGATTCGTCAACATCCGGGGGCGACTTTAGTGATTGCCACAATTGGTACTTCGGGATTGATTTTCACTCTGTTTATTGGCACTCAAGTCTACATTCAAAGTCAAGCAAATTTACGAGATTCTCGGCAGCGAAACGACGAAGTATTTTTAGCTTTAGTTAATAAATTATCTCCCAATTCCGCTAACGGGACCTCCGGGCGGCGATCGGCAATTTTAGCCTTGGGAACAGTGGAAGACTCCCGCGCCGTACCGCTGCTAACCGATTTACTAGCTCAAGAAGACAATCGGACTATGCTAGATGCGATCCAGCAAGCTTTAGTCAGTACCGGGCCTTCATCTTTGCCTTACTTGCAGCGGTTGAACCAAGCTTTTCGCAACGACCTCGATTCCCTGCGCTACGGCGGTAAGACCCAGGAACGGGAGTTAGCCGCAGTTCGCCAGCGCACAGTACAAAGGGCGATCGGCAAAATTCTCACAGTGTATAGCAGCCAGCTCAACAGCGCAGATTTGAGCCGCACAGATTTAGGGCAAAGCGCGGCCGGTCCTGCTCAATTTACATTAGTATTAGACAAAGTTGACTTGTCTGGAATTAAGCTAAAAAATGCTAGTCTCACCAATGCTAGCTTGCAGGGAACTCGCTTCTATGGCACCGGAGAAGACAGGCGACCAGGTACATTTGACGATTGGATTTCTGACTTGAGTGGAGCCAATTTTGAAGGGGCAAATTTGACCGGAGCATTTTTGAATAGTGCTGTAATGAATCGCACTAGCTTTGTGCGCGCTGTCTTGAACAAAGCTAATTTTTCCAACGGCAATTTGAATTCAGCTAATTTTAGCAGTGCTATTTTAATCGGAGCAAATTTGCAGCAAGCAATCTTAAAAGATGCAAGTTTTACTGGTGCAGATATCGGGAGTGCCAATTTTTCTGGAGCGAATTTATCAGGTGCACGTTTTGGAAAAGTCAAGGCTCAAGGCGCTCAATTACCATTGACAAATTTGGAAAAATCGGAATGGCAAGGTGCTAATTTATCTGGTGCTGATTTGAACGGCGCTAACTTGCAAAAAGCTGATTTGAGTTCCACTAAACTCGCAAACGCTAATTTAAAAGATACAAGATTGCAAGATGCTAATTTGCGGAATGCGGACGTGAGTTTAGCTGATTTTAGGGGCGCAAATGTAGCAGGAGCGAATTTTAAAGGTGCGGTGTTTATAGGGAAAGATACTTCGGATCAATTTATTCAAAGTCCTGCGGGTGCTAAATCGGGTAGATTGCAAGGAGTTGATTTTACTGATGCTAAGAATTTAGAGCCAAGTCAAATTGCTTATATTTGTTTGCAGGGTGGCCTTCATCCGAAATGCCCGCAGAAATAACCAAATAGAGTACAAAAACCCCAAATTCTTGAAGAAATTGGGGTTTTAAGAACGAAGTTTTGCAATTAATTGAGATTATCAGGATCGACTCCCAATTCTCGCAATCGTTGAGCTAATTGTTCGGAACGTTGAGCTAATTGTTCAGCACGTTGGGATTCCTGTTGGGCACGTTGGGATTCCTGTTGGGCACGTTGGGATTCCTGTTGGGCACGTTGGGATTCTTGTTGGAGAAGTTGCGCTGATTGTTTCACTTGTTCTTCAGGTGTCAGATAGCGTTTGCCATCGGCATCATACCAATACAACCACTCTCTTGTCACCCCAGAATAGTTTCCCCTTTCACAACCAATTCCCAGGCCTATTTCTGGCATCCACACAGGATTTCCTGACTGTAACTCGTACTTCCCATTGACTAACTTGTGTACTTCCAAATGAGGTTTACGACGGCGGCGGGAAGAATAAATGACGTAATAAAGTACGCCTAAATCTTGATAAATTTCTAATTTGGTGCTGTATTCCTTGCGATATGTTGGGGAAACAACTTCTAGCACGAAAAGTGGCATGACATTTTCATCCCACAGCACGTAACTGGGACGCAATTCTTCGTCGTAAAACCGTTCTACTCCTAAACTTAAGAAAGCATCTGGCACAATGGCGGGTTCGTCTGGGTGATGATAAATACCCATATCTATGCCAAATAGCCAGTCCATTCGTTCTGACCAAAGTATGAGCAGGATTGCTTTTAGTAACCCTGGTATTAGTTCTTGCAGTTCGTTATCCACAGGTGTTTCATCGGAGTCTGGTAGTTCGTCGGCTGAGGGCAAGTTCCTCGGCAAGTTGTACTTTAACATTGCGGCTTTCCTCAAAACTTACTTAAGATTATAGCCTTTCTCTGTTTGGTGATATTTACCTGGTAATGGGTAATTGGTAATTGGTAAATATTATTTATTAAACGAACCGCGAAGACGCTAAGGACGCGAAGGAGAAGCAGAGAAGAAAAGAGAATAGAGCGATGATAGGTCATTTTGATTTACTGAAGTTGAATAATTTTTGTAAAATATCAGCTCAGATTTGCGCGATCGACTATACTCAATCTAACAAGTCGGTTCTAATGGGGAGCAGCCATTGGAGGTAATGGGGAAAGTTTGGTGCAAGTCCAACGCTGTCCCGCAACTGTAATGAAAGCCCTGTAGCTTTTTGAGTCAGGATGCCCGCCGATGTGTTTGTTTAATTAGTCTCATCTGCGAGGTACTTGATGAAGGCGCGAAGTCGCAAAATTGTCAGTCTGGGATTGATGGCTGGCTTGAGTTGTTATCTGGTTTTGGGTTCGGCGACACCGGCCGCTGCTATGCACATTTCTGAAGGTTTTTTGCCTGTGCAATGGGCTGTTTTTTGGTGGATTGTGGCGTTGCCTTTTTTTGTGGTAGGTTTGCGTGCGATCGCCCGAATTACCAAAGAACACCCGGAACTTAAACTATTATTAGCTTTATCTGGTGCGTTTACTTTTGTGCTTTCTGCTTTGAAGATTCCTTCGGTAACGGGGAGTTGTTCTCACCCAACGGGTACGGGTTTGGGTGCGATTTTGTTTGGTCCTTCGGTGATGGCGGTACTCGGTGCTTTAGTGCTACTTTTTCAAGCGGTTTTGCTGGCCCACGGCGGGCTGACAACGCTGGGAGCAAATATGTTTTCGATGGCGATTGTGGGGCCCTTTGCTGCGTATTTTATCTATCAGTTGCTGATGGGAACTGGTAGGCAACGGTTGGCAATTTTTTGTGCCGCATCTTTGGCTGATTTGCTGACTTATGTGGTGACTTCGATGCAGTTGGCGTTAGCTTTTCCGGCTGCGAATGGCGGTTTTTTGGCTTCGTTTATCAAGTTTGCGGGCATCTTTGCGATTACTCAAGTACCCCTGGCTATTAGTGAAGGATTGCTGACTTTATTGGTGTGGAATTGGCTGCATTCTTACGGGCAACCGGAGTTGGAAATTCTGAAATTATTGAAACAGGAGTCTTAAGTGATGAATCAAAAACAGACGAAAAATCAGCAAGCTACTTCACAACAAAATTGGATGTTGGTAATTGCAGTTGTCGCACTTGCCGTAATTCCCCTAGTTTTTGTACGGGGTGAATATGGCGGCGCGGATGGGGAGGCCCAGAAAGCAATTACGGAAATTCAACCCGATTATAAGCCTTGGTTCAATCATTTGTTTGAGCCGGCTAGTGGCGAAATTGCTAGTCTATTATTTGCGACTCAAGCTGCACTGGGGGCTGGTGCGATCGGATATGCGATCGGGCTTTATAAAGGGCGATCGCAATCTCAGAAATCTGATGATAAATCGCCGTTGGCATGAATCATCAGATTGATAGTCTGGCTTACACTAATCGTTTGCGCGGGTTGCCGCCAACTCACAAATTATCGTTTGCGATCGCCCTTTTGATTCTGTCTCTGGTTTCTGGGGCGATCGTCCAATTGTCGATCGCCCTTTGGTTAGCAGTCTGGATAGTCATCTATGCAGGCATTCCAGGGAAACTTTATCTGCGGTTGTTGTCGCTACCGTTGATGTTTTTGCTGACAAGTTTGCCTGCGTTTGTGATTAGTGCAATTCAATTAAATCAAATCCAGGCAATACACGCGGATATTTGGCAAAATTGGGGGATTAGCATCGGCAATTTTTATCTGTATGTGAGTTGCACTGGATTATACCAAGTGAGCCTGTTATTGCCGCGCACCTTGGCATCCACAAGCTGTATGTATTTCATTTTGTTGACGGTGCCATTTACCGAAACCTTGCAAATTCTCCGACAATTGCGCTTTCCGCCGTTGTTGACAGAATTGCTGTTGTTGATGTATCGGTTTATTTTTAGCTTATTGGCGATCGCCGATGAACTTTGGATCGCCCAAAACTCGCGCTGTGGTTATCGCACTTGGAAACTAGGAATGCGCAGTTTAGGCATTTTAATCGGCCAATTACTTCAGCGAACTTTGGTAAACTACCGTCAAGTTTCCCTTAGTTTAGCCTCGCGCGGCTTTAATGGAGAACTGCGCGTTTGGCATTCTTCCCCTTACAAACCTTCACAAAGATATACATTTGAAGCGGTGTTTGGTTGCACGATTTTAACTTTGTTAAGTGTGGTCTTTCAAAGAAATTAGGAGACGGCAGTGCCGTGTCCCTACAATATGATTTTGGGTAGAAAAGAAATTAGGAGACGGCAGTGCCGTGTCCCTACAATATGATTTTGGGTAGAAAAGAAATTAGGAGACGGCAGTGCCGTGTCCCTACAATATGATTTTGGGTAGAAAAGAAATTAGGAGACGGCAG
>JAHREW010000033.1:0-4722 GCA_020883125.1 Microcoleus sp. CAWBG506 | reverse complement strand
TGCCGTGTCCCTACAAATAATCGGGTAGGGAAACGGCATTGCCGTGTCCGAATTTCCTTCATGCACAATCATATTCAAAATATGACTTTTATGAACATAATTAATGACTTTAATGAATTGACCTTAAAAGAAATTTATTGAATACTGATTGTAGTAAACAAATTTCCCGTACATTTTCGCTTAAAGCAGGTTAAAAACTATGACTAAATCACGTTGGCTTCGCAAGCTTTTACCCTTGGCTGTATCTTTCGCAACAACTATTACAGTAGCAGGCGCGATCGCCCCACAAGTATCCGCTCAAACCAATCCGCCACCACCCCAACCCCAAGAAGTCCAACCAGCGCCAGAACAAGGCTTTAGCCTCCCGATTTGGATCTATCCCGTAGGCGCAATTTTCCTAGTTTTCATCTTTATCCCCAAAATTGGCTGGACTTTGGGCTTAATTGCGATCGGCGAACGAGAAGTAGGAATTGTAGTCAAGAAATTCTCCAGTAAAAATTTGCCATCCAGTAGATTGATTGCTCTCGATGGTGAAGGAGGTTTGCAAGCAGATACCCTTCCTCCCGGCTGGCATTTTGGTTATTTTCCCTGGCAATATAGCGTTCGCAGAGAACCAGTTGTGGTGGTTCCTCAAGATGAAATTGGGTTAATTATTGCCAATGACGGAGCCACCATTCCTGCCGATCGCATTTTAGGCAAAGTCGTCGATTGCGACAACTTCCAAAATGCGCGCAAATTCCTCACCGACGGTGGCGAAAAAGGACGGCAACTAGCAATTATCACCACTGGTACTTATCGGATCAATACGGCTGTATTTGAGGTGATTACTTCAGCCAATGCTGCGGCAAAAGGTATGCAGCCGTCGGAATTTCAACTATACAAACTTGCCCCCGATCGCGTGGGAATTGCGAACGTGCTAGACGGGATTCCGATTGATGAAGGTGAAATTGCTGGGCCGATAATTCCCGGTCACGACAATTTCCAGAAAGCGCAATCCTTCATCAAAGGTGGCGGGCGCAGGGGCTTGCAAAAACAGGTGATTTTATCGGGTTCTTGGAACCTCAATCCCTGGTTTGTGCAGGTTGAACAGGTAAAAATGACCGAAGTGCCGATCGGCTATGTCGGCGTAGTCATTTCCTATGTGGGGGAATCGCACAAAGATGTCAGTGGTGTAGCTTTTACCCACGGCAATCTTGTCAACAAAGGCGATAAAGGTGTGTGGGTAGAACCGCTTTATCCCGGCAAACATCCGATCAATACAAAAGTGATGAAAGTCGAACTTGTTCCTACTACAGATGTAGTTTTAAACTTCACATCGCGGTTCAGTGGTGAACATGGCTACGACTCGAAATTAAGCGCTTTGAAATTGCTTTCTTTTGACGGATTTACCTTTGATTTAGAAGTTTTTCAAATCATTCATGTCGGTACTTTGGATGCACCGAGAGTCATTTCGCGGCAAGGTTCGATGCAAAATTTGATCGACCAAGTGTTGCGTCCAATTGTGGGCAATTACTTCCGGAATTCCGCTCAAGAATATACGATTCTCGACTTTTTGATCGCGCGCAGCGAACGCCAAGCAGAGGCCGCAGAACACGTCCGTCAAGCACTACGGGCCTATGATGTGCAGGCTGTGGACACGCTGATCGGTTTGATTTCGCCGCCAGCAGAGTTGATGCAAACATTGACCGATCGCAAAATTGCTCAGGAACAAGAAAAAACCTACGAAGTACAGCGGATTTCAGAGTATCAGCGTCAAGAATTGGTACGCGCAACTGCGATCGCCAACATTCAAAATCAGGTGGTGGCGGCGGAACAAGGGGTGAAAATTGCTCAATTGAGTGCAACTGCTGCGATCGAACACGCAAGCGGTGAAGCAGAAGGAATTCGGCTGATGGGACAAGCAAAAGCGGATGCTTATCAAGTTGGTGTCAACGCTTTGGGTACGCAGAGTTACACGCTGCTGCAATTAATGCAAGCTGTCTCAGATGGTAGCGTTCGCGTTGTTCCCGATGTCACAGTGAATGGTAATGGCGGTAGTGGGGGTTTGTTGGACGGTTTGATGGCAATGTTGCTGCGGAATGAAACCAGTAAAAATGGAGAAAATGGATCACAATCACCTGTAATTAATGTCAAGAAGTCTAAGTCTGTTGTTGTGGAACCTGTGGCCGAATCACCAGTAGTAAAAGTGCATTCGGTGGAGTCGCCGGAGTCTCCTAATCATTCACCATTTCCTCAGTATGGGGTTGTTGATAAAACTGATATTGATTCGACATTTGATGAATTGTCTGATATTTGAGTTGAGTGCAATTTGTAGAGAGGACGACTGTCCTCTCTGAAAGCTTTTCGTCTCAAACTTTACTGTTCAGAGAATTAGAGGCGCAAGATTATGACGTTTATGGTTATACAGAAATACGTTAATTTGTCAAGGTTGATGGCGGTAGTTGCTTTTAGTGCGATCGGATTCATTCTTTGTGGAACAGGCATCTTGCCTGTTTCTAAGAATAGTAAAAATTGCGATCATCAAATAAACTCTTTGTGGAACAGGCATCTTGCCTGTTTTTTAGCGATTTCTAAGATAAACTGAAATGAGTAGATTAAAGGAGAGCGTTGTGTATGATCGCGCAAGTTGAAACCAAAACCTACACGGTCCAGGAATACCTAGAAGCTGAAGTCAATTCTCTGGATCGGCATGAATTTATCAATGGGGAGATTATTCTGATGGCGGGCGGTACACCGAATCACAATGAAATTACGAGCATCTTAAATTCTATTTTGAGGGTAAGTCTCAAGGGTAAACCTTACAGTATTTTTGCATCTGATCAGCGGCTTTGGACTCCGCAGTTGAACAACTATACTTACCCTGATGTGATGGTAGTAGCGCGCCCGATCGAGTTGCAATCTGGACGGACGGATACAATTACCAATCCTGTGCTGATTGCGGAAGTGCTTTCTAAAAGTACCAAAGCTTACGATCGCGATGAAAAGTTTGCTGCTTATCGTAGTATTCCTAGTTTTCAAGAGTATTTATTAATCGACCAATATCGGTTACAGGTGGAGCAATACTCGAAAACTGATGCGAATAAGTGGATTTTTTCGGAATATGGTGTTATTGGCGATCGGCTGATGTTAAACTCTATTTCTGTGGAATTGTCCGTTGCCGATATATATGAAAGTATTGAGTTTATTTAAAATGAAGGGGCGAGAGAATAATTATTTTTTCTATTCTTGCGATCGATCGACCGCAATCTTCGCATATTTCAAATTATTTTGATATTCTACAATCTTTTGCTGGCTAATTTTGTATTTAGGACTATTAGCAGGTATTTTTTTCATGCCAGTAATTGCCTGTTCCCACGCAACAATCACCTGCTGCCACTGTTGTTTTGTTGTGGCAGTTTGAGTTAGAGAAGCTGCACGAGTTGCTTGATTTACTGCTTGCCGAAAATCATTGTCAGGATTAGTTGGAGTTGCTGGCACTTTTACAGTGGGATTCGCAGGTAAATTTTTTGGTGGAGTAGTTTGGCTGGTAGTTGGAGGCACTTTTACAGTGGGATTCGCAGGTAAATTTGTCGGTGGATTACTTTTATTGGGAATTGGGCGCGCAGTTACAATTGGATTCGCGGGTAAATTTGTCGGTGGAGTAGTTGGTGAAACAGCAGGCGGTGAAACAGCAGGGGGTGAAGTAGCAGGTAAATTGGCTGACGGAGTTTGTGGTGACGCCCCGGCAGTTGCTGGCTTGAGTGCGATTAGCATCTCATACCTTTGGGTTGATTTGTCTACTTCTGCGGTTGTCATGGCTATGCCGAGTACAGAATTCAGCGCCCCCATCGTCCGATCGAATTCTGCTATATTTTTTTTGGGTACAGATGACTCAATGAAATTTTTAGATGCAGCAGAATTGACAAGGGCAAGAATTTGTTCAAAATTCAAATAACCGTAGCCGCTGTTAGGCTTTGGTAAAGAGCGAGTAATTGTTTGAAAGTTTTCGCTTTGTGCTAAAGTTGGATTGGATGTAGCTGCGATCGCTGGTAATGTTTTGGCATTCGCTAATGTGACAAATACTGAATTTGCATCCAACCAGCCGTGTCCCAATACAAAGTCTTGACTGGGCGCTTGCCATTCTGTTATAACTAGATCGGCAATCTGTTTCTCAGATATAGATATAGCATTACCTTTGGCAAGTAAATTCAGTTTAGCCAACGTGCTTTTAGCTGTTTCAGGATTGCTAGTTTGAATTACTATTTTTACCCCGATCGCACTTTCTAAAGGTACGTCTTGCAGTGAAATTACTCCGAATCCGTATTCTCCATCCATCCAACCAAAAATATCTTTATCCAAATCGAGATTTAAAGTTGCTAAATTTCCTCGAAATTGATTGATTCCCTGGCTGATTTCTGGGATATTTTGTGTTTGGGTGACAAATTTAGACCAATAGTTATTGATGCCTTTCCCCGTAAATAAAGCAACTGTTTGCTGACTAAAATAATTAATATTTTTTTCAGTTGCTGGCTGAAAGTTGGTTTGAGTTGTAGCATTGGGCTGCAAATTGGCAACAGTATTAATCCGAATCCCAGCATCATCAATACCAATACCGCCACTTACAGCGGTTCCCGCTGTTATGAGGTACAGTAACAACAATAAGCAAACCAATTTCTTAGATGTTGAGGATTGATTAAGTTGAGAGCAACTGCAATTATTTGATCAATCATGGACGTGGTAGTT
>JAHREW010000032.1 GCA_020883125.1 Microcoleus sp. CAWBG506 | reverse complement strand
GGTAGGGGCGGGTTTGACGAAGAATATAAGTAAAAAACAAACAAACTTAATCAACCCACCCCGCCCCACGAAAAAATCAACGATAAAATTCCTGGTAGGGGCGGGTTTGACGAAGAATATAAGTAAAAAAAACCAGCTTAATCAACCCGCCCCGCCCCACGAAAAAATCAACCATAAAATTCCTGGTAGGGGCGGGTTTGACGAAGAATATAAGTAAAAAACAAACAAACTTAATCAACCCGCCCCCGCCCCACCACATCTCAATGTATATCTTTCCAAAGATGCGATTAATTGGGACTATCGATCAGGTGGGGTTCGGCGGGTTGATGTCGATAGTGTGTGGGTAGGGCAGATTGGGCGTAAAACCCGCCCCCACATTAGATCCTAGGTGGAGACATCATGTATCCATCAAAAAAACTCAACATTGGCGGAACAAGATTGCTAGATTTGGTGTCAAGACGGGCTATAATCGTTTTGCGTTTAGAAGACCTTAGTTAATTCCTGCCTCGATTGCCACCACCCCTATGTCAACGACAGTCAACACAGAATCCACAGCCCTTCATTTTAACCAACAGGGAGAAACCTATTTATCCCAAGGGAAATTGGAAGAAGCGATCGCCTCCTGCGAGCAAGCTTTGAAGATTCACCCCAATTTTGCACCGGCTTACAAGACTTTGGGTAACGCACTACAGGCTCAAGGCCGCATCGAAGAGGCGCGACACTGGTACGCCAAGGCTATTGAAATTGAACCAAATTTCGCCGAAGTGTACGCGAATTTGGGTAGCATTTGTGCTCAGCAACAAAAGTGGCAGGAGGCGATCGCATTTTATCAAAAGGCCCTCGCGATTAAGCCGAATTTCGCAGGAGTATACCGCAATTTAGCAAAAGTATTTGGGGAAGTTGGTAAGCCGGCCCAAGCTCAGGAATGCTGGTATCGGGCATTTTCTTTGGAACCAGAAAAGGCTAAACCGTCAGAACATTTGAGCATGGGCGATGCTTTTTTTCGCCAGGAAAAGTTGCCGGAGGCGATCGCCTGTTACGATCGGGCAATTAAGTTGGACCCGAATTTGGCGACGGCTTACCAAAGTTTGGGTGAGGCGCTGAAAAAACAAGGCAAGTTGGAAGAAGCGACTGTATATTATCGTAAGGCGATCGAATTGAACGCTGCTCATGCGAGAAATGGCAGCGAGGGAGAACAAACTTTGGCTGGTGCAAATGGGACAAATGGTGCTGTTAAGTCGCCACAAGTTCAGCCACAAATACCGCAACAAGTTCAACAACCACAGGTTCAACAACAAATACCTGAACAAATATTGCGAAAACTACCGCAAGAAATATTGCAACAAATACCGCAGCAAATTAAACAACAAATTAAACAACAAGTTCAGCCACCTGTGAATGCGGGAATTAGTACCGAAGATCCAGAAGCATATAAAATACTGGCTGAAGGTTATTTTGCTCAGGGGAAATTGGAACAGGCGATCGCGGCTTGCAAAAAAGCGCTACAAATTAAGCCGGAAGCGCCGCTGTACAAAATGTTGGGTAATGCCTTGCAAGCTGGGGGCAAAATTGATGATGCTAAAACTTGCTATGTCAGAGCAATAGAAATTAATCCGAATTTTGCGGAGGCTTATGCTAATTATGGTAGCATTTGTGCCCAGCAGGAACAGTGGCAGGAAGCGGTTTCGGCTTACTCCAAGGCGATCGCCCTGAAGCCAGATTTTGCCGGTGCTTTCCGCAATTTTGCCAAGCTGTTGACGCAGTTAGGGAAGTCGGAGGAGGCGGCCGAGTGTTCGTATCGAGCTTTTGCGATCGATCCTAAGTCTGGTACTGCTGAGGATTTGGAAAATTTAGCTAAGACTTTGATCGAGCAAGGTAAGGTAAGTCAAGGAATTGATTGTTACCGACGGGCTGTTGAGTTGAACCCGAATGCTGGTGCTGCTTATCACGAATTGGGAGAAATTCTCAAGGGTCAAGAACAGTGGGAAGCTGCGGTAGATGCTTACAGGAATGCGATTAGAATTAATCCCGATCTTTCTTGGTCGCACAACAATTTAGCTGAGTGTTTGGTGAAGTTGGAACGGTGGGATGAGTCTGTTGATGCTTATCGGAAGGCGATCGAATTAAATCCTGATTTTAGTTGGTCTCACAACAATTTAGCGGATGTGTTGTTGAAGTTGGAACGGTGGGATGAGGCTGTAGAACCATACCGGAAAGCAACAGAATTAAATCCTGATTTTAGTTGGTCTCAAAATTATTTGGCCGATGCGCTGATTAAATTGGAACGTTGGGATGAGGCGATTGCTGCTTACCGAAGGTCGATCGAACTTAATCCTGACCATTTTTGGGCGCACAACAATTTGGCCGAAGCTTTGGTGAAATTGGAACGCTGGGATGAGGCTGTGGCTGCGTATCAGCGGGCTAATGAACTGAATCCGAGTTTCTTCTGGTCCCACAGCAAGTTGGGTGATGTGCTGTTGGAACTGGAACGGTGGGAGGATGCTGTTGCTGTTTACCGGCGCGCGGCGGAGTTAAATCGCGATTTTGCGTGGACTTATTACAACATGGGGACGGCTTTTGAGAAGCTGGAACGGTGGGATGAGTCGATCGCCTCTTACCGCCGTGCTGTGGAAATTCAGCCGGATTTGCCGTGGATCTCCCAGAAGTTGGCTGATGCTTTGAGGATGCGATCGCAGTGGGATTTGCAGGATGCGATGGGTTTGTATCGAAGGGCGATCGCAGAGAATCCTGATGATGTGCAACTTTATCATAAGGCTTTGGAGATTGCGCCGAATGATGCTGACCTTTATGTGGAGTTGGCGAATGCTTTGGTGCGGCAAAATTGGGTTGATGGGGCGATCGTCTTTTATCAGATGGCGTTGCAGGTTAACCCCGAATGCGGTGAAGCACAATTGCAGTTGGGGATGCTTTTCGCGCAAAAGAATGATAAGGATCGGGCGATAAACTGTTACCGCCGCGCTATTGAGGTTCAACCAAATCAGTATAAACCTTACCAATTGTTAGGGGATGCTTTGAGTGCAAAAGGTCAGCGTGAGGAAGCAATGAATTGTTACCGTCGCGCGATCGAGTTAAAACCTGATGACCCTTATATCCAGAACAATTTAGCGGATATGCTGCGACATCAAGGAGATTTGGAGGGGGCGATCGCTTGTTATCGCCGCGCCATTGAATTGAAACCAGATTTCTCTTGGTTCCACTATAATTTGGGTGAAGTTTTGACGAAGAAAGGGCAAATTGATGAAGCGAGTTCTTGTTACCGTCACGCCTTAGAGTTGGAACCCAAGATTTTTTAATTTACGGTGCAATGGAGCCTGTATGTTATAAGTTTGTGCAGGCTCAAACGTCCCATTTACAACTTGAAGCAATCAAATCAATTGATAGAGAGTAGAGGAATTACCATGAACCCTGAAGAAGCTCAGTCCTTAGAAGCAGCCATTCAAAAAACTTTATCCACTCATGCTAAAAGTGATAAGAGTTATCTATGGATGGCATATCAAGTAATCTTTGAACGCGAAGCCGATCCAGAGGGAATAGCTATGTTTTTAAACCAGCTAAAAGAAGGATGGACTAGACCTACTTTAATTGCAAAGATGATTGAGTCTAATGAATTTCAACACCGCTTACCAGCAGGCACGCAGAGCTTTGCAAGTACAGAAAGTCAAGTATTAATCGAACTGGAAAATTTTAAAATCTATGCAATGACTAATGACACTGCCGTTGGTCAAACAATTATTAGTAGCAGAAGCTATGAACCTCATGTGACTGATGCTATTGTTAAACACTTAAAATCAGGCGATGTTTTTCTCGATCTGGGAGCTAACATAGGCTATTTCACTCTCCTAGCAGCAAGCATTGTTAAAAATGAGGGGAAAGTAATATCTTTTGAACCCAACCAATACAATAGACAACTGCTATATGCAAGTATCGTTGAAAATCAGTTTAAGAATATTACAGTTTATCCATTTGCGGTTTCAGATTGTCAACAAATTTTCAGATTAATGACATCAGGATCTAATGGTTGGGTAGTCGAGTTATCAGAGGAATCTGTAAATTATCAATTAGTGCAATCAGTGGTACTGGATGAATTGCTGCAATCAGAAAAAGAAATTAATGTAATTAAAATGGATATAGAAGGACATGAACCTATTGCGTTGCGCGGCATGGATCGGATTATAAATAAACACCGACCTATTATTTTTACTGAGTTTCATCCCTATGCTGTTGGTGAAGGGTATTTAAAACAACTGACACAGTATAATTATCGGTTATTTATCATTGAAGAAGTAGGAAAAATTACGGAAGCTCCTGACCCGCTATTTGTGATGAATTTCTGGCAAAGATTAGCCGAAAAAGTTAATTTTGACAGAATACACCTTGACCTAATGGCTCTGCCTTTGTAACCATAAATTAGAGATATTCAAGGGAGTCGCGATCGCAAACTAGCCTGTATTTTCCAGGTTGATGCTTAAAAAAGTCCATTAAAATACACTCATACCTATCAAAAGAACCATCATGAACCCCGAAGCAGCAAAGCATCTGGAAGCAGCCATTCAAAAAACTTTATCCACTCATGTCAAAAGCGACAAAAGCTATCTATGGATGGCATATTGGGTCATATTTGAACGGGAAGCAGACCCAGATGGGCTGGAAGGTTGGTTGGATCTGCTAAAGAGTGGTGTGAGTCGAAGTACCGCAATACAAAGGATGATAGATTCAAGTGAATTTCAACAGCGCCACCCTTCAGGTACGCAGTTCCTTTCCAGTAAAGAAGACAGAGTATTGGTTGAGTTGCCCAAGTTTAAAATCTATGCTATGACTAATGATACTGCTATAGGTCAACCCCTTATCATTGGTAAAACGTGGGAGACTCATGTAACTAATGCTATTGTCAAACATTTAAAACCAGGCGAGGTTTTTCTCGATATCGGAGCTAATATCGGCTATTTTACTCTGCTAGCAGCCAGTATTGTTCAAGATGGTGGCAAAGTCATATCCTTTGAACCAAATCCACAGAATTTACAACTACTCTATTCAAGTATTGTGGAGAACCAGTTTAAGAATATTACAGTTTATCCATTTGCCGCTTCTGATTTTCCACAAATGCTCGGCTTGGCAACAGGTGGCTCGAACGGTACTGTTGTTGATGTTTCGTCGTCCGCTCAAAAAAATTATATTGTGCAATCAATAATAGTTGATGAGTTGCTTCAACATGAAAGACAAATTAACGTAATTAAAATTGATATTGAAGGGCATGAACCTTTTGCGATTCGTGGTATGGATAAGCTCATCAAAAAGCATAAACCGATTATTTTCACAGAGTTTCATCCCTACAACCTCCGTTATAATCATAACACTGAACCGCAAGATTATTTGAAACAACTCACGGAATATGGCTATCGCTTATCTATCATTCAAGGAGTAGAAGAAGCAGGAAAAATTACGGAAGCTTCTGACATAGACTTCGTTATTAACTTCTGTCAAGAATTAGCAGAAAAATTGAATTGCGACCAAATGCTCCTTGACCTTATCGCTCTGCCCTCATAACTACGTTGTCAATTTTCTACATTTACTCGATCAATAAGTTATACTGAAAACATTTTTTGCTGATGTAGATATGGCAAAATACTCACGCAATGTGAGTATTTTGCCGTTAAAGCTTTGAGCGATCTAGTTCCAACTGAGCTTGCAAGGCTGCTTGCTTCCAAGCTTGAGCCTGGGATTCAAAACAGCTTTTTTCTTCTATTGTCCTTGTAATATATTCAAGGCGACTTCTTATTTTTTTTCCCACTGCCTGCGGACTCAATAAAGACCTAATCTCGGAGGCTGCTCTCGCTCCTACTTGTTTTGCTTGCGAATAATTCTGAAACACATACTGCATTAAGGAACCAGCATGATCGATATCTGGTTGGGCCCAGATACTTCCTTTTGGATAAAGCCCATAATCTTCAGTTGTTTTCACTAACTCATACTTAACTGGAAAACTATTGCCAACATTCATAAATTCGATATTAGACGAGTAGGCCGTGGCGATAGTCGGTTTGCCGTAGTACATCGCTTCCGCCATCGTCAAACCAAATCCTTCAGCCCGATGTAGCGACACATAGCAGTTACAATTGTCAACTAAAGCATGGAGTTCTTCTTTCTTTAAATCCCCTTCTATAAACTGAATAGATGGCCAATCCTCTGCTTGCGCTTTGAGTTGTGCTTGCAGATGGAGAAACAGTGGATGGGGTCGATACTTAACGATGAGTAACACATCATCATTAGACTTCCCAAAAGCTCGTTTAAATGCCTCAATAGTAGCAAAGGGATTTTTTCGTTCAAAGCCGCTCCCAATGTCAAACATAAACAAAAAAATAAACTTGTCTTCTGGCAATCCCAAGACTTCTCGGCTCAATGAATTTGGAGGGATAGAAATGCTAGGTGGTAGCTTAAGAACAGGAATAGGCGATACTTCTGCTATGGCTTCAGCCGTGTAATTACTGTAAGTCCAAACCTCATCAAATATATCAAAGGCAAACCGCCCAAAATCAGGAAACTTTGGCAATTCCCATGCCCAGAATCCAATATTGTACCGATTTTGAAAATATGCAGGATTAATTAAATCTAGTAATGATTTGTGAGGGTTTGTATGGATGAGGTTGATGGGATATGGGTTATCTTCAGAGAAATTTGTGTAACTAGAATCTAAGTTTCGCTGCGTATCTTCCCTCAGATCCTTGATTGCGAAGGGGATGTCTGCTGCTTCTATGGCTCGGAGAGTACCCCTCACGCCACCTCCGAGTCCAAATTCCCCTGTCACATGACCGACAACATTAATTCCAAAAGAATAATTTAGTCCTTCACTTATCATAGCCAGTTTTAATCTCCCTCTAACATTTTTACTATTCTGGAAAACCGGATCAATTCAACTACTTAATCGAACCTAGCCTTTGACACCGCTCTAGTTCCGTTTGAATTTGCAGTGCCGTTTGCCTCCATACTTGGACTTGGGATTGATATAAACCTGTTTCTGTCTGAATCTTACGGAGCCGAGTCGATCGTGTAGGATGATTTATCCTGCTCATAATGTCTTCCAGACGAATTTTAATTTTGCTACCAACAGTTTGTGGACTCAGCAAAGACCTAATTTCACTGGCTGCTCTAGCTCCTACTTGCTCTGCTTCCTGATAGTTGTCAAAGACATACTGCATTAAGGATGCCGCATGATCTAAATCTGGTTCAGCCCAGACATTTCCTTTAAAATAGGGCCCATCGTCTTCAATAATTGTCACCATATCGTATTTCACCAAAAAACTATTACCGACATTCATAAATTCCATATTAGCCGAGTGAGCAGTGGCAATTACTGGTTTGCCATAAAACATCGCTTCCGCCATCGTCAGGCCAAACCCTTCCGCGCGATGCAAGGAAACATAGCAGTTACAATTGTCAATTAAGGCATGAAGCTCTTCTTTATGCAAATGCTCTTCTATAAATTGAATTGACGACCAACCCTCTGTGTGCGACAAAATTTGCTCTTGCAGTTCAGGATGAAACTTCCCATTAGAAGACTTGATAAGGAGTAAGACATCCTTGTTTGATTTCCCAAAAGCTCGTTTAAATGCTTCGATTGTGCCTAGAGGATTTTTACGACTCAGCCGACTGTGATAGTCGAATAAAAACAGAAAAATAAACTTGTCTTTCGGCAAGCCTAAAGCTTCTCTACCCAAGGATGTTTCTGGAAGATAAATGCTGTGTGGAAGCTTGACCACGGGAATAGGCGATACCGCAGAAATGGCTTCAGCAGAGTAATTGCTGGGTGTCCATATTTCATCAAATGAATAAAAAGCATATAGCCAACCAGGGGGAAACAATGGCAATTCCCAAGCCCAATAACCAATATTGTATCGCCCTTGAAAATAATCCGAACCTAAACTTTCCATTACTCCACCGATAGGTGGTGTATGAACGAGGTTTATAGCATAGGGTTGTTCGTCAGAAAAATTAGTGTAGGTAGAATCGAGATTTCTGTGCCAATCTACTTTAATATCCCTGATGGTGAAGGGAATGCCTACGGCTTCGAGTCCTCTCAGAGTGCCTCTCATGCCTTCTCCAATGCCAAATTCGCCACTAGCATGACCTGCAACATTGATGCCTAAATTAGAATTTTGTGTTTTCTGCAACATAGCGAATTTTGTACTTTTTTACTAATGATGATGAAACTGCAAGTGTTTGAGTTCTGTTTGCATTTGTAGTGCCGTCTGTCTCCAAGCTTGGGCTTGACGAGCCAATAAATCTCTTTCTGTCAGAAGTTCATGGAATCGGTTGGACAACTGGGTATGATTAAGATTGCCACTGATAAATTCAAGGCGATTTTTAATTTTTATACCTACTGTTTTAGGACTTAATAAAGACCGAATTTCTTGAGCTGCTATTTTTCCTACTTTCTGAGCTTCCTGATAATTTTCAAAGACGTAGCGCATCAGAGACGCAGCATGATCGATATCTGGTTGGGCCCAGACACTCCCTTTCGGATAAGCTCCATAATCTTCAGTGGTTGTGACTATTTCATATTTAACGGGAAAACTATTGCCAACATTCATAAATTCCATATTAGATGAATAGTCAGTAGCGATTACTGGTTTGCCGTAGTACATGGCTTCTGACATGGTTAAACCGAATCCTTCAGCCCGATGCAGAGATACATAACAATCACAACTATTAACTAGACCGTGAATTTCCTCTTTTTGCAAATGTCCATCTATAAAATGAAGAGATGAAAAACCCTCTGCTAAATCTATAAGTTCCTGTCGTCGTTCCGGGAATAGATGAGCATTGGCAAATTTGAGAACGAGTAAAACATCTTGATTTGATTTACCAAAAGCTCGTTTAAATGCCTCAACAGTGGCAAAGGGATTTTTCCGTTCAAAGGAACTCCCAAAATCAAACATGAATAGAAAAATAAACTTATCTTTGGGTAAGTTGAGGTTTTCTCTAGTTAATAATGGTTGTGGAAAGGCGAGGCTAACCGGAATTTTGAGTACAGGAACTTGGGAGACTGCCGAAAATGCTTCTGCACAGAAATTACTGGTAGTCCAGATTTCATCAAATAAATCAAAGGCCCACTGCCATTCAGAGGGGAAAACTGGCAGTTCCCACAACCAGACACCTATATTGTATTTGCCTTTGAAATATTGAGAACCAATACCGGGAAAGTATCCAGCTAAAATCTGTTCAACCCAATTGGGGTTGGTTTGGACTATATTGATTGGATAGGGATTGTCATTGGAAAAATTTTGATAACTGGTATCGGAGTTGGGTTGCCCACCCACCTTTAAATCGGTGATAGCAAAGGGAATTTTAGCTGCTTCCATTGCTCGGAGAGTGCCTCTAGCTGCTTCGCCTAGCCCAAAATCACCAGTTATATGACCTGCTAAATTTACACCCAAAGAATTATTTACTTGATGATTTAACATTCGTCTTGCTTTTTGCTCACTCAAGGTTTATGAATAGGCTTTCACACTATTTAATTTCTACCCAATTAACTTTAATTTTGGGTTGAGTAGATATTTGGTATAAGAGTGACTAATTTATTAAAAATTAGCCTTTTGGGTCTCCACCATCATTTTTACTACATCGTGCATTTTATATTTTGCCCGCCAACCTAACTTTTGCTTCGCCTTAGCAGGGTTGCCTTTGCCCAGTGCAATTTCTGTCGGTCTGTACAAACTGGTATCTATAACTGTATGTTCCTCCCAGTCTAATCCCAAAGTGGCAAAGGCTTGAGCAACAAATTCTTTTAAGGCATGGCTCTCCCCAGTAGCAATTACATAATCATCGGGTTCTGACTGCTGCAACATTAGATACATTGCTTCCACGTATTCGGGTGCCCAACCCCAGTCCCGCTGTACAGAAATATCCCCCAATTGCAGCTTTTCTGGACTACCCGCCACAATCCGGCAAGCTACTGATACAATTTTTTGGGTCACAAACCGTGCCGGCCTCAGAGGTGATTCGTGATTAAATAGGATACCAGAACAAGCAAACAAATTGTAGGCTTCCCGATAATTCGCTACTTCCCAAAATGCTGTTGCTTTCGCAACTGCATAGGGACTTCTGGGATGAAATGGGGTGCTTTCCTCGGCGGCTTTGCCTCCAGTGTCGCCAAAGCATTCGCTAGAGCTGGCATTATATAGTTTTATTTTTCCTCCACTAAAACGGATGGCCTCTAGGAGATTCAGTGTCCCGGTGGCAATGCTTTCTAGGGTTTCCACTGGTTGCTCGAAGGACAGCCCTACGGAAGTCTGACCAGCTAGATTGTACACCTCATCTGGCTGAATTTTGCTCAGGACTTGCAAAACGCTGCGAAAATCGTTGAGGGACATGGATTCTAGCTTTACTGAGTCGCGGATGCCTAAGCGCGTGAGGTTGTTGAAGGTTGACATTTGGGCATCTCGCGATGTGCCACAGACTGAGTAGCCTTTTTCGAGGAGCAATTTCGCTAAATAAGCTCCGTCTTGGCCGGATATACCACAAATTACTGCTTTTTTCATATAATTACCTCGAATTTTTTAGATGATGTTGGTGCTTACTCGGTTTAATATATCTGTGGATACACTGCAATCAAGTTTTGCTAGTTGACTTGACATTCGCTCAAGTGTTCCCTAAATTCGATTAAGGCTCTATTTTTTGCAGGTTTAACTTGATAACTGAGAATTATCGTTGCATTTATGAAATAATTTGCTACAAGAGGGAAAACTAGAAGAGGCGATCGCATACCCGTGCTATTGACTCACAGCCTTGTCAATTAGAGTAAAGCACTGGACTCACTACTAAGACAGTTCACTATGTTCGTCGCTTAAAAATAATCGTCTCGTCAGCTTGCTTAAATTCTATATCAAACAAGTCAAACACTACCTCCCTACCTAAAAGAATCTCCTCACAAAAATCTGTTTGTGCCCAAGCTACAGGCGCGGTGAAAATATGACCATCCAACTCCATTTCTACCTGTCGTAATAGATATTCAATACTGCCACCTACTCCTTCTGCTTTATTATTAATTTCTCCTTCCGCCTTAGCACAGCCTAAATCCCTCCCTAATTTCTTGGTAATTAAACTAAGTTCAGCGCCCGAATCAACAAGTATTTTCACTTTCACTGCGTTCTGAGACTTCATTATTAACTCATACTTAGGTTGCCAATCGTGAGCTTTTAATGTCCTCATTCTCACAGGATAAAAGCGGATAGGTTCTACAAACTCGCTTTCAAATATACGCTCAATTACATAATCTAAGCTTGACCAGCTTGGATCGATACCACTCTTCATTTTGTCATAATCGCGATCGTGACTAATTATCCCCTGATGATTGTAAGCTATCCACTCGCCCCTATATTTTTTTAACTCCCGGCGATGAGCTTTATACCAATCACTAGCTGTCGGATATTCTGCTTCCATAATTAAATCACTTTTTTGTATTGTATAAAATAATCTGTGCTTCAGTAAATTTAGGTATTAGGGCTACTTTGCCCATTACCGTCGCGATTCAGACTTTTGCACCTGCTATACAAATACTAGACAAGTCTAGACATTTGCTTCTTGCTTCATCGGGAGCATGGGAGCGGCTATCCCTGGGCAAGCTTTCACGATTTAGCCAACCGCGATAAATTAATTGCTGCGTTCAAATCCCTGTCCATCGAATGACCGCAACTTCCACAGTTGTAAGTCCTTTCTTTTAGTGGCATATCTTGTATATGTCCGCAATTTGAACAGGTTTTGCTTGAGGGAAACCAACGGTCGGCAATGACTATTTCACAACCAAACTTTTTAGCCTTGTATTCTAACTGACGTTTGAATTCATGGAATCCACAGTCAGCTATTACCTGCGCTAGCTTGTGATTCTTTAGCATCCCACTGACCTTCAAATCTTCTACTACTATCGTTGCGTGGTTTTTGCATAAGTAAGTAGTGATTTGATGCAGAGTGTTTTTTCTCAGGTTTGCTATTTTTGCATGATGTTTCCCTAGCTGGACTTTAGCTTTTTGTCTATTTCCAGAACCTTTTACCTTTCTCGCCAGAACTCTTGATAATCTCTTGAGTTTTGCCTGATGCGATTTGTAGTGTTTTGGGTTGGGAAATACTACGCCCGTTGAAAGGGTAGCTAACTCTTTTACTCCCAAATCAACTCCTACTACGTCATGACTTTTGATGGTCGGTTCATGATTTTGTTCATAAGCAAAGGCGATAAACCAACTATCGGCAGTACGTGAAATAGTAATTGACTTGCAAGTCGTGTGAGGTAGTCCTTCATGAGTTTTCACCCAGCCGATTGTCGGTAACTTTATAGACGTACCGCCCACAGGAATAGGCTTACCGCCTGCATCTATCGTGAAACAGTCGTGATGTCCTTTTTTCTTGAACTTAGGATATCCACCTTGTTTCGAGAAAAATAAGGAGAAAGAGTCTCCAAGATTGTCAAAAGCGTATTGAGTTATCTTCTGGCAGATTCCTGTTTCTTTAATCCATGTAAACTCAGGTTTCACATGATTGTTGAAGAATTTCTTAAGCAGGTATTTGTTGGGCGCTACTCCATCTTTGTAAAGGTTGCTCCAAGTAGCCAATCCCCAGTTATAAGTAAACCTCGCTATTCCTGCGTGTTTGCTCATAATTGTTGCCTGACTCTTGTTTAGCTTTAACTTTGTTTTGATGGATAAAAGCATTGTTCGACCTCAACACTCGATTTCACCGATGACCCGACAGGGTGCGTTTGGTTGGTAACTTCCCCGAAACATCCCAGCGAAAGCGAGTGTCTTTACTGAGAATCCAAGCTTTTTTGGGAATCGCGCAGGGTTTGAACAAAATGGTCGTAGATTTGTCTATAAGTGTACCACCTTGTCTATTTAATCGCTAGCTAGGTACTAGCTCATTTTACTACATGGAACAAGTTTTGCCCGCTCGCCCCTAGTGGACTCCAGCCGTTACCGTCCCAATTATACCAGACCTCAAGCGAGTTAACGATATGTTGACAATAATCAAGGATGTATGATACAAAAGTCGATAGTTATAAATTCAGCCAAGCTGCTGGGTCTAAACATCATATTAATAACTTTAAAGTAACTTGGCAAAATGAACGAGCAAATGGCTGTGACTGAGTTGGACAAAGGCAATCAATTTCTGCAAGAGGGAAAACTAGAAGAAGCGATCGCAGCCTACCGTCTTGCCATTGAGCTAAATCCTGACTGCTCTTGGTCTTACCACAATTTAGGGGAAGCTTTAGCAAAAGTAGGTCAATTCCAGGAAGCGATCGCAGCTTTTAGTCGCGCCATAGAACTTAAACCGGATTTCTCTTGGTCCTATCATCATTTGGGAGATGCCTTAGATAGACAACAGCAGTGGGAGGAAGCGGTGGTTGCTTTCCGCCGTGCCATTGAACTTAATCCTGCACATTTCGGCTCTTACTATGGGTTGGGGCAAGGTTTGGTGAATTTGGGTCAATTAGATGATGCGATCGCGGCTTTCCGTCATGCTAGTGAGCTTGAACCAGGGGCGGATTGGATTCAGTATAGACTGGGGGAAGTATTACAACAGCGGACTCAGTTGGATTTGGAGGGGGCGATTGTTTCTTATCGGCAGGTCATTGAGTTAAATCCAGATGATGTAGAGGCTTATCGCAAACTCTTAGAGATTCAACCGGATAACTTTGAAGTTTGGTTGCAGTTAGGGAAGACATTGGTCAAACTTGAGCAGTGGGAAGAGGCGATCGCTTCTTATCGCCGCATTACTGAGTTAAATCCTGATGACGTGCAAGCTCATTATCGCTTAGGGGAATTATTAATTAAGCACGGGGATTTAGACGGGGCGATCGATACTTTGCGTCATGCTCTTGAACTGAGTCCCAACTCTGACGAATCTTACTATAACTTAGGAGAAGCACTAGCAGCTCGAGGAAACACAACCGAAGCCAGCCTCTGTTACTACAAGGCTTTTAAGCTCAATCCCAATATGAAAGCCAATCAAAAGCGGCCTCGCATTTATGACTGTTTTGCCTTTTTCAATGAATTAGATGTGCTCAGAATTAGGATAGAAGAACTCAAGGATGTTGTAGATAAGTTTATTTTAGTAGAAGCTACAAAAACCTTTAGCGGCAACCCCAAGCCACTTTATTACCAAGAATTCAGCCATGAGTTTGCTGAGTATCACGATAAAATCATTCACTATGTTGTGGATGATATGCCTGAAATTGACTACAGTCAACCTGTTCATCTCCAAGCATGGCCTCTTGACGTTCATCAAAAAAATTGTATAAGTAGGGTATTAAATTCTATTGATTGCAAAGATGAGGATATTATCCTAGTCAATGACTGTGATGAAATTCCCCGCAAAGAAAAGCTGATTGAAGCTATTGAATTACTTAAAGATCATGAATTTGTCATATTTGTTCAAGATTTGTATCACGGTCATTTAGATAATCTATACAGTGAGTGGTGGTGCGGAACTGTTGCTTGTAAATATAAAGACTTTAAAGTTAGAACTTACACTAAAGTTAGGTATTCAGACAAAATCAACACAGGGTTAGACATGGGCGATCCCGCTTACAAGCGTTCTGGTTACATCAATAGTAACCAGTATTTTGAACATCCATACATAGTTAAGGGTGGCTGGTCATTTAGTTGGTTTGGTTCAGACTTATCCCGTAGGTATAAATTACAAAGTTTTGCACATAAAGAAGGGGATGATTCACAAGCAAGAGGTATTGAAAAAATTAAATATGACGTATGTAGACCTAGCTTGGAAATGGAAGCATCAGGTGAGTTTTATTTCGATGTCAGAGACATAGATGGTAAAGATGTACCTGAATTTTTGAGAAATAATATTCTTAAGTATCGGCACTTTCTTCAGCCTAGACAGACAGCACTGATGGCTAAAATAGGGGGAGATTTTAAACAAGCAGACATTCACCTAGATATTCTTAAAAAGGAAATAAGCCAAGTCAAACATCAACTAGAAAAGAGTATTCAAAACCTGCTAAAAGTTTGTGAAACTTTGGCAGAAAGGGGTAATATGGTAGAGGCGATCGCACAATGGCGAAAGTTGGTAGATATTTACCCAGAATTCACCAGCAAGAAATGTTTTTTAAGCAACTTAGATGGGATCGAGAATTGGCGAATTAACCCAGAAGATTTTACTCTGATTTCAGGACAGCTTATGCAAACACAAGCTGGTCAGCAGCTAGTTTGCCAGACAGAAAATTATGGGCAACTTTGCTATGGACCTTATATCAGTTTGCCCTATGGTTTATATAGACTTAAGATAGACCTGGACAACTCAGATTATAGTCTGAGCCAAGACGATAGCAATTCTGGAAAGGTTTGGTTTAAGTTTGATGTGGCAGTGAATAAAGGCTTGGTGATTTATGAAGAGAAGGTTTATAATGAGCATCAAAACAATCATGAATTTTTCATAGATTTTATTAACGACCGAGATGCTCAAGATTTAGAAATTCGTTTCTGGGGAGAAGGGCTGCTTTTCAAAGTTAACAGTATAGAACTAACTTTAATCTATCAGCCTGGTGCAGATTATTATTTCAGTTTAGGAAAGAGTCTACAAGCGAAAGGTCAACAAAAACAAGCTCTTTCAGCTTATGCTCGTGCTGGGGAACTAGACCCAGCAAATTATTTGGCAAAAGCGATCGCAAATTGGCAAGAACCGGAAGCTTTTAGAGAATTAGTAGTTAGCTTAATCGATCGCGGTTTAGAGAAACAGGTTATTGCTTGTTACGATCGGTTACTTGAAAGTGATTCCTATTTAGCAGTAAAAGCTCATCATAACTTAGCTATAGTTCTCGCAAAAAAAGGGTTAACAACTGAGGCGAGCGCTATATTGCAGAAAGCATCTAAAAAACAACTCTGTGAAGGAGAGATTTATGAAACAATATGGCGGGGGCTAAATCAGCTAGGCATCCTTAATGAGGATAGCCAGGATTTCCCAACAGAAATCACCTCAGAAGCTACCTACAAGCATTTTAGTGAAAGAAGTCACTACCAAGTCATTAATTTGTGGTCTTTGACGGATTCCGATCGCGGTTTTCTTGAACAAGAAGGTTTGTCTCTCGCTAACTTAGAATTAGTGGGAAAAGATGATATAGAACTAGAAGAGATATACATCAATTCTTTTGATGTTTCCAGTCCTATTCAACTATCCCGTACAGGGGGTAAGCATTTAAGGGAAGACAAAAGCCCACATGATGCGAAAAAAGGCAGATATTTTCAACAGAGTATCGTGGAGACTGGTTATGTATATGCAATTTGTCCTTTTAGTGGCAGAATTCTCAGGTCTAATCAATCATTTATTTGTCACCACCCCCATCCCGAAATAAATTTAGGTAGTCATTCTATATTCATTTACCGTTTTGTAGGTGTTGAAGTATTTTACTTAGTATGTGCTGTAGCTCCGGTGGGAGATAAAAGCTTTATTTACTTGCCTAGTCGAGAGCTAGTTATCACCTTTGTGCCAAGGCATACTTGTCATGCCAGTGAAGAGCGAATCATAAATATTCTAAAGAGTAAAATGGTTAGTTGCTGGCAGTTAGTCAAATCCTATATTTCCCACGATCAAAAGAAAGATGTGGTGACTGTCATAGGTTATATGAATAATATAGCTCACTTCATCTGGAATGAGTTGTCGGGGATTCAGTATCTGCATGAAAGTGGAAATTTGCAGAAAATAGAGAAGTTTTTAATCGGATATTTTGAATATCTCAATCTGGGGGCAACTTATCCAGAAATAGATGGGGAAAAAATAATCAACTTACCAGAACCTGAAACTCTGTTTGAAACTATTTTGGTTAATAAGTCAGTAGCAGTATGGCCGACTGATGCAATTGTCAAAGAAGATTTAGCCAATCGTATCTATCAGGGAGCAGTTAAACAATGCTCTCCAAAATTGTTGCAAGAAATAGAAAAAGCCAAAAATCACTCTCCGCTTATTTGGATGGGAATTCGCTGTCATTATCGAGTCTGGTTATCTCAGGTAGAAGGAATAGCCAGTATTATTAACAGCCTCTTGGCTGACTTTCCTAATTTAGGGATTGTCTTTGATGGTTGGGGCAAGCCAGAAAGAGATGATAAAAGAGCGGATGAGGAAATTGTTAAAGTGAAAGAAATTTTGGCTCAAATCCGAACGCTCATACCTTCTCAGGTCGAGATATACAATTTAAATGAATCTAGCAATTATGAAAAGTCGGTATGGGCTAAAGCTGTTGATTTTTATATAGCACCAGAAGGAGCTGGTTTGACATTTCCGATATGGGTTAATAACAAGCCTGGTATTATTTATGGAGTTGATGCTACTCGGTGGAATGCTGTCACAACTACATGGTCATCCTCAGTCCGAGAGAATGCTCTAGCACCAGTCATTTTACCAGTGGATTATGTAGACGATAAAAATTCTGGTTTTGCCAATTATGATGTCAACTGGAGAAAAATTTATTATTCAGCTTTCAAACGGCTATCAAAGAAATTAAAAAATAGTCCGTCTCAAGAAAGTCAGGGGATATTTAAAAAGGTCATAGATGACCACCAATTAGAAAGAGATATTGAGTTCTACAAGCAAAAGCCTTACATCCGAAAAATTGAAAAGATAGAAGTTAAGGATGTTTTAGATAATTATGGTTCGTTTATCTATGCAGAATGGAATCACCCCAATGAAATAAGTCGGGATTGGTCTTCACAATCTTTGTACTACCTGAAAACTGCAAGATGGGATGAGTATATTAAGCCAGGAACGATTGCGATAGACATTGGCGCTCACAGTGGGGATACTACATTACCAATGTCTCTCCTGACTGGCTCAGAGGGAATGGTGCTGGCGTTTGAACCCAATCCTCATGTTTTCCAGGTACTTGAAGTTAACCAATACCTAAATAGGGAGTGCATGAACATAAAGAGTTTTGATGTAGCAATAATGGAACAAGAAGGTTTGTATGAATTCACCTATGGTGACTCAGCCTGTTGCAATGGCGGATATGACCAGTTCGGGTGGAATGCCACTAATCAAAATGCCGCGAATATCCAAGTTAAGGGCGTTAACTTAGTTGCTTTCTTGGAGAGCCAATTTGGTCACGACTACGAAGATATCTTGAAAAAATTGAGTTTAATCAAGCTTGACTGTGAAGGGCATGACAAGGAAATTCTTAAAACTCTTAAACCCATTACTGATATAGCCAAGCCTGTTCTCTTTGTAGAATGGTTTGCATTCTTTAATCAAGAACAAACAGATGATTTATTTCATACCATTCAAAATTTAGGCTATTCCTGTTACAATCCAGTAACCCTAGAGTTGCTAGAAGCAGATAATAGTAAAAAGATTCCCGATATCTTATGCTTACCGAATCAGTCGTCAGAAATTCCCAGATCCGATATTTTTATAGCGGTAAGCAATCAAAGAGATATGTATGGCAAAATTGGGTATCCTGTGAACGTTCGAGTTTCTTCTACAGAAAAAAGCACACCGCACATATTAGAAAAAAAAAACTTAGAATCGACAATTGAGCCAATGTTAGCAGATATGAAACAAGTCAAATCGGAAGATGAGAAAATATCTGTCTGGCAACAAATAAACGCCGAGTTAGCTAAGGTTAATAATTTAGAATTGGCCATTATTCAATGGCGAAAAGCGCTAGAAATTATTCCAGATTTAAATAAGGAAAGTACCTTTTTAGATCGCCTATCAGCCATAAATACTATCATAATTAATCCTGAGCAATTAATATTATTTCAGGCTGAAATAATTGCAACATCTACAGGTAGGCAGCTAATCTGTAGAGCAGGTAATTACGGAATGGTATCTTTTGGACCCTATATTAATTTACATGATGGCTTATATAAGGTCAAGATAAATTTGAATTTTGAAAATACAAGTGTGAATCAATACCACGAAAATAGAGAAGTTGGACTAGAATTTGATGTCGCCTCCCAAAAAGGGTTTGTTATCTATAGAGATGATATAGATATTCATCAACAGAGCTATCAGTTTTATATAGAATTGCTGAATGCTAAAGATTTAGAGATCAGGTTTTATGCCAAAGGTATCGCCTTCAGTGTAAACTTAATAGAAATCATCTGGCTGTATCAACCGGAGGAGACTACTGATGGTGCTAATTACTATATTTATCTAGGTAAAAGCTTACAAAGACAAGAACAAATTAAAAGCTCGTTTCTTGCTTACCTCAAAGCTGCTGAACTCAACTCAAAATATTTGCTAGAGGCAATCTCTGTCTACAAAAAAATATCAATATCCCCTCAAACAGAAACAGAAATATACGCTAGGTTTTGTTTATTGGTTACAAGTAACATAAAATCGATGGATGAGCTACCCGATGGATGGTGGCATCAAGTTGACTGGTGGCAGATAGGAGATTTTTTTTCCAGCAATGGATTTTTTAACGAAGCAATCCAACTATATCACCAAGCTTTTTTAAAAGAACCAAACATAGCCTTAGCATATAAGAAACAAGCTGAAAGCTTGACTATGCAAAACAAGTTAGACGAACAAACTGATTGGAAAAATAAATTTTTTATGGCATTTATTAAAGAAGAACCAGACTATTTTAATATCTATGTATATTTGGCAAGATTTTTACTATCCAGAGACAAGTGGGATGAAGCTGTATATGCTTATAAAAAAGCACTAAAACTTACGAATAATAACACTGATATAGTTCAAGAAATATCCTTTAATTTGAATTATGCTTTAGCCCAAAAAAGTGAACCTGAAATCGCTATTGATTTGCTGAAAAAATGCTTGGATATTTCCCCAAATGATGAATGGAATGGAAAGGTTTACGCTCAAATGGGCGAATGCTTTTTGTTGCTAAATCTAATCCATAGAGCAATCGAATATTATGAAAAATCTCTGCTTATTTCAGCCAATAACTTTGTTGCTTGTTTAGGTTTTGCCAAATGTCTAATTAAGCAGGATAAGTTAGATGAAGCAGAATATTATTTAAAACATATAGTTGGCTACAGAGATCGCACTACATATCAAGAGGCAATAACAATATTAAAATATATTGCAGATATAAAAAATAACATAAAAATACCTAAAGTTCAGATAGATTATCAAATTGAAGGTATTTCTTTGTTTTTAAAAGGGTCTTACTACACAACAAAAGAATGGGCTATTTCCTTTAAATCCAATCAATTTGTACAATACTTGGACTTAGAACCTAGAGAAATTAAGGAATTTCCAAATAGCTATGGATTCTGGTCGAAGCAAGACTTACCTAACAATTTTGTTGCTACCTTACCAAAGGGTAGGTACTTGCAGTTTGGAGAAAGAAATGCACCTACATTTCTCACTACAATAGATTTTTATGTAGTTACCTTTGAGAATAAAGTGTTGTTAGATGCTTCTCAAGGGAATCTAAAAAACAATATTCATCTATGTAACGTTTACGCACCACCTGTTTACTACGTTGAAGGTACTGTAGCTGTCATATCTGGCTTTAGCGTCATGAACTATTATCATTGGATGATAGATCATTTACCAAAGTATGGATTAATGGAAAAAGCGGGAATAGATTTTACAAAAGTAGATAAAATTGTTGTTACTGAATATTCTAGTTTTCACAAAGAAACACTAGATATTTTAGGGGTTACTCCAAGTAAAATTATAGATACACTTGATGGATATTCTCATATTGGAGCAGACAGGTTGATCGTCACGCCTCCTAATGCCAACTTCCGTAGAAGTAGCATTAACTTTTTAAGGAATAGGTTAATGTCATCAATCTCTAAATTTACATCTGAACAACCACAGAGAATATATATAAGTAGGCGTTTAGCAAGCAAGAGAAAATTTATTAATGAAAATGAAGTTATAGAAGTTTTAGAAAAACTTGGTTTTGTGATTATAGATGCAGAACTGTTGTCAGTAGCGGAACAAATATCATTGTTTGCTGGTGCAAAAGTTGTTATTGGTATACATGGTGCCGGTTTAACTAATTTAGTATTTTGTAATTCTGGTACAAAGGTAATAGAACTTTTCTTAGGTAACATGAATATACCAACTTGTTATCATTACTATTGGATGTGTTGTTATCTCGATCTTGAATACTATTTTATGATAGCGGAAGTATATCTTAATTCAGCTCAACTGGTAAAACTTCTTGATATTGACGAAGCCATCCTTAATATTGATTCCTTAAAGGATATACTAAAGTCAGCAGGAGTGACCTAAAGAAGTCTCCATAATCAGATATTACAGATATAGCCTTTCTCAGATAGATGAGGTATGATCTAACTGAAAAGAATTAACTGAACAATATAGAACCCAAAAAAGTCATGCTGAAAGCGACGATAGAGTGAAAGCGACGATCGACTCATAGCAGGCGATCGACTCATAGCAGCCGATCGACTCATAGCAGGCGATCGACTCACAACTATCAACGATCTATCGCATCACACATTACTAAAAATGAAAGATTATTCTCTTGATTTTAGACAAAAAATTATGGATGTATACCATAATGAACCGCTTTCACAAAAAGCAATAGCTAACCGTTTTTGTGTGGCTCTCAGTTTCGTCCAAAAATTGCTTAAACAGTATCGTGAGACCCAAAATATTGGTCCTCGAACTGAGCGATAAGGCTATATTCAATGCTGCCGCCAACTCCCTCTGCTTTACTGATACTCTCTCCAGGAGTTCTACTACAACCCAAATCTTCACCAAGCTGCTTGGTTATCGATCTCAATTCGGCTCCCGAATCAACCAGCATTTCGACTCTTTCGGAGTTTTGAACTTTTAGATGCAATTCATATCTTGGCTGCCAATCGTGAGATTTTAATGACCTCATCCTGACCGGATAAAACCTAACTGGTTCAACAAATTCGCTTTCAAATATGCGCTCGATCACATAACCCAATTTAGGTGTATCAGCCGGAATCCCGTCCTTCATTTTGTCATAATCCCGATCGCCACTAATCACACCTTGGTTAGTATAAGCGATCCACTGACCCCGATATTTCTTCAACTCTCGGCGATTCGCCTTATACCACTCCTTAGCTGTCGCATATTCCGCCTCCATATTTTCACCCCATATTGTCTCAAACTCCTCGACGATCGCCCGAAACCCCACCCAGCCGAATTACTAAAACCCCCATTCGCCCTAGGACAACGCACTTCGAGAATGATTTCCCAAAAGGCTACCACAATTGGGAGTAAGTTTTGCCCGATCGCCCCCAAGGAACTCAAGCCATCACCACCCACGAACATACCAGACCGCAGCCCCTCTCAGGATGTTCCCACAGAACCGGTATCAACAGACTCCCGATGTATCGGACATCAAGTGCCTGTTTGCCTCAGTCCCAAATTATAATACTTTTGCAAGAAAGAGCGTCCCATCCGGCTATTGAAAGCACTCTGCCCATAAGGTGTTGGCAGAGAGTTGAACTCCTGCTGTAAAATTTCGTCTTCTTCTGTATATTGCACTTTACCCTCTAGTCGATCGAGCATTTCCAGTACCAAGTCATTAATCTCCTCTGGCGTATTATCCACCACTTTAATGCCCCACGAGTAAAGAAGTTTGCTGTTAAGATTAAAAAAGAATTTAGGAGCTAGTGCTTCTTCAAAGGTGAGATAGCGATTTTCAATTTCAGACCAGGCAAGTTTGGGAATAAATAGATCCTGGCTTTGGTAAGGACTAGCTGAAATTGGCCATATATTGGTTAGCACGCCAGGTACACCAAATATAGAGGGAAGATAACTTAATCCTGAATTAGTGCCAAGTAAAAAGCGACAGGAAGCACACAAAAAGATATCCATCCAATCACTTTTTGCATCAGTGCGAGCATAGTCAATAACCTGCCTCATAGGTGTCATTGGTTTCATCGTAGGGTCGCCCATGCGGATGACCCAGCCACCCCGCGCTACAATTGACTCAATTGCTAAAAGGTATGTGTTGATATCAGCATTGCGATAGTTACTTACTGCCTCTGAGTGGAAGCCATTTTCTCGAACGTGAAGACAGATAAACCACGAATTTTTAGGTATGCCAAGGTCTTGTAGGCTGCACCAGCCACGCTCGTAATCCAATGGTGATAAACTCAGCAGAGGCGGTTGTTTCTCGGCTTCCCACTGCTTCTGAACTAAAGGCACGGCATAAGACGTATCTACCATCTTTTTGTCGGACAATTTGATGTAAAATAGAGTGTATTCTAAACAGCGCAGTTTTTTTGCCATTGGAAGCAGGCGAACGATGAGGGAATTGTCGGTTATTATGTATAGATAGCGACGCCAGTAATTGACTAAACAGGGGTTGATGACTTGTTCGGAAGGTGCTAAAATAATTGTTTGGTGTTGGGGCCGCCAGCCAATAATACCCATTTTGATATAAATGTCTATAGTGCAAGCTAGTTGACCTATTGCTTGTAACCAGGGCCAGTGGGTGAAATACTCCGGCGTTATAAACCGGATACCTAAATTACTTAGGGGATGGGTTCTCATCTGAGAATTATATATATCAATTGCTTGTTGCATAGAACTGATTGATTCATTTAATTTGCCCAAATCCCACAAATTCCAGCTTATTTTGGCATGAGCTTCTGCTAGTTTAATATAACAATCAGCCCAGTCTGGCCATTTGTCGATAGCTCTTTTGTAAATTTCAATTGCTTCTTCTAATTTACCTTGCTGTATCAGTAAATTTCCGAGGTTTAAAAGTGCCTCTTGTTCTAAAGAGGGTTTATTTTGCTTCTGTTTAGCCTCATCTATTTCAGCTTGCTCTATCAATAAGTTGACAAGGTTGATATGTGCTTCTTCTAAGTTAAAGTTGAGGGCGATCGCTTTTTTATAACTTTCAATTGCCTCTATTCGTCGATTTTGTTGTGCTAATAGCTTGCCTAATTCAAAGTAGCTTTCTGCACTATCGGGAGCGTTTGCAATGGATTTACTTGTTTTAGCGATCGCAACTTCCAACTGTCGTTGTTTTGTCAGGGTTTCTGCTAAATTGCGGTAGTCATCCTTAACTGATGGATTGAGCTTAATAGCCTGACTGTAATAATTGTCGGCTTCATCCCACCGCTCGTGTTGGGCCAAGGATTCCGCAGCTTGACAGTAGAAGGTGGCGGCTTCGGGGCGACGACCCTGTTTGCAGAGGGCTTCGCCTAAATTAATGTAAAATCTATAAAAATCAGGGGAAAGCTGAATGGCGTGACGGTAGGAGGCGATCGCTTCATCCCACCGACACAGTTTTGCTAAGGCTTCCCCTAAATTGTAATAAGACCAAACCGAATTAGGGTTGAGTTGAATAGCGCGATCGTAGGAAGTAACGGCTTCATCCCAGCGATCGAGTTTAGCTAATGTTTCCCCTAAGTTATGGTGAGACAAATAAAAGTTGGGGTTGTGATCGATCGCTTGGCGGTAAGAGGCGATCGCCTCTTCTAATTTGCCTTCCTGCCTAAGTTGGTTGGCTGCTTGAAAATAGCTTGCTGTCATCATTTACCCAACTCTCAATTTCTGTTGCTGATAACGAACCTTTCATCAACCCATCTAGAATACAATGACAGATGCACAAATGAGTAATTTCAGCAAAACCATAGGCCATTGTCGGGACGTAAAAGTTTATGTCCCCTAATTGACGCAGGGGGTTATCTGGCTTAAAAGCTGATAGGGTGATGACGTGACAGCCCATTTGAGCTGCTTGACGAGCACCTGCTAAGATGTTGGCAGACTGTCCCGAACTGCTAATGGCAAATACGATATCTCCCGATTGGGCAAAGGTGGCGATCGGTTTGCTAAAAACTTGTTCGTAGCCAAAGTCGTTGCTGATGCAAGTCAGGAGAGCACCGTCATTGAAGGCGATCGCCGGAAAGCCTCCATTTCGCCAGTAATCTATCGCCTGGTGACTGGCTACGGCTGCACTGCCGCCATTGCCAATAAAAATTACTTTTTTTTGCTGTTGGCTTTGTTGAGATACCAAAGCTGCGGCTTGACTAATTGCTTCGGCAAAGGAAAGAGGCTGAGATTTTTTGTCTGTCGCTTCAAAGTTTTCGCTTAAATTTGCAAGTTGGCGGAAGTAATCGGTGGCAAAGGGGAGTTGTGAGGGAAAGGTTTGCATTTAATTTTTCAGCTTTGGTTTTAGTTGATGAGTCATATCAATTCCGGTTGCACCGTCAGTGATAATAACGGAGGACACGGCAATGCCGTTTCCCTACCCCGATTAATTGTAGGGACACTCCAGGAGCCCATTGGTGTCAACTTAAGAGTAAAACCCTTAAGAAATCTCGTTTTTACCCTAGTCTAGACCCCCCTAAATCCCCACCCCCCCTAGCCCCCCCCAAGGGGGGAAGGGGGACTTTGAGTAGACTCCTGTCCCCCCTTCTTAAGGGGGGCTAGGGGGGAGCGAAGTTTGATAGTTAAACAACAATCTCTGACTGAGTTTGAAGTTAAGTTGACACGAAGAAGGGTACTGCCGTGTCCTGACTGTGGGTTATATTAATTCCGATACTAACGGATTTGATATCATGCCCATGTTAAATTTTTAGTCCTGAACTCTTGCCAAGCTGCTGTTAGTTCATCAGAGGCAATCGCCTCCACAACTTGCGGCAGCATCCGCGGAATTTTCGGCACTAGCAGCACTTTAGTCAAGTCCTCAAAGGTAAATAGTTGGAAGGCTTGCCCCTCCGTTAAAGTTAATTGGCTAGTCGGTACTGTCAATGGAATGCCAAAAATATAGGTTGTGCAAGCTCGTTCCGGTGCTTCCCAAGTCAGCAGATATTTTGGTTCCGGCGGTGTCCAGCAGAGTTCTTCTTCGATTTCTCGCTTCATGGCTGTGGCTGGAGTTTCCCCTTCCTCCACAGTACCGCCGAACAGTCCCCAATGATTCGGGGCTATAATCTCAGGTATGTTGTCTCGCAGTTGCAGTAACAGGCGAGATCCTTGGTAAAGGAATGCTTTTGCAACTAAAAGATTAACTCGATCGGCGGTGTTTTGAACCATAAGTTTAGGTTTTTCCCAAATAGTCAAACCATGCTTTTGTGGCTTCCTGAATTGAATCAGGTGTCCAGACTGGTGCTTCTTGCCACAGGTTGATGTTTGCCAACATCTGGGCTACTCCTTCGGGGAAAGGAACTTTTGGTTCCCATCCCAAGAGAGTTTTAGCTTTGGTGATGTCTCCCCAAGTGCAGTCTGGTTCTCCGGGACGTTTGGGGATGTGGACGATAGGGCCGCCTAATAGTTCCACGAGGGTGAGGACACTTTGAGGATTGCCGGAGCCAATGTTGATAATTTCACCCGTTACATCCGATGCTGCGGCGGTGATAAAGGCTTCTACGACATCGCTGACGAAGGTGAAGTCTCTGGTTTGGGTGCCGTCTCCGACAAGGGTGAAGGGTTTTCCTGCTAATTTTTGAGCTAAGAAGACGCCGAAGACTGCACCGTAGGCTCCTGTGGTTCTGGAACGCGGCCCGTAGACGTTAAACAGTCGCAAGGAGATAGCTGGGAGTTTGTAGACTTTCGCCCAGTGCATCACCATTTGCTCACCTAAATATTTGGTCAGGCCATAGGGGTGTTCGGGAGCGCAGGGATAGGTTTCGGGTGTGGGATATTGGTCTGGGATGCCGTAGCAGGTGGAAGATGCTGTGTAGAGGAACCGTTGGATCTTGGCGTGGTGGCAAGCGTCTAGCAGGCTAAAAGTGCCTTGAACGTTCGAGTGGTAGTATTGGCTGGGATTTTCGATCGACGGTACTAAGTCGGCCAGCCCTGCTAGGTGAAATACCCAGTCAATTCCTTCTAGGGTGGAGGGGGTGATGGTGGCTGCGTCTTGCTCGATGAAGGTAAATGTGTTATGGGTTTTGGCTTGTTCTAGGTTGGCGAGGTGGCCTACAATCAGGCTATCTAGGCCGGTGACGATGTGGCCTGCAGAAAGCAGGCGATCACATAGGTGGCTGCCGATGAAGCCGGCGGCACCAGTTACCAAGCAGTGTTTTGCAGTAGTCAATGGCTATCTCCTTTCAAGTAAGGTTGACTCAAAATAAAATTGCTAGAATGACAGGTAGAATATTCCTGTTGCATTTTTTGGCTGATATTCTTACCCGTAGCATGAGTAAAAGGCATTACAATGTCAATGCCAGGTGGGATATCTTGAGGCTTGATAATGGGAATATTGCCAATGTTGTTGCCCACTCTTTGGCTGTCTTCATCAATGAAACAACTTGGCGGATTTGACAGTTGACTTGATACCCAAATTCCTGATATTCCAGTACCAAAAATAGCATACTTCCGATTCTGGGTTGCTCTTTCAAACTCTTCTACTGTTTGTTTGAGCCAGTAAAAGTAGCCATCGGGTGTAAAACTTGAATCTGGCAAGGATTGTTTGGGGATGGAGCCATCATCGCGCTTCAGTAGTATAGTCAAGCAATTGTGTACCCAATCATAGCCATCAAGTTCTATCTGATAGCCCGTTTCCTGACAAAGCTTGATTAAGGCAGAATTTGTAAAATGCGACCAATGATCAATCGCAGCAAAGTCAAAGGGAGTGCGATGAATATCTGGAACTTGTATGAGTAAAAAGCCCTCTTCAGTCAGGTACTTCCTTAACAGAGTGAGAAATTCAGCGGGTTCTGGGATATGCTCCAAACAATGCCACAAAACAATTAGGTTAAATTTTTCTGGTGGAACATTCTCCAATGTTTCAGAAAAAAAATCAACTACTCCAGGAATTGCTAAAATTTCTTCTTTTGATTTGTCTCCCAAGTCAAATGCAAATAACTGCCATTGCGACAAAAGTTGACTAGCTGACTTCAAAATAGCGCCATTCCCCGTACCGATATCGAGTAGGTTTCCCGATTTTGGTAACAACGAAATACATTGCTCTATCGCATGATAACTTCGGGCGCGCGGTGGGCTATCTTTGGGAAAAACAAGTTGTTCTTTTCCGCTTGAAACTTTGTAGGTTTCATAATTTTGATAAAGAGAGTTAATGAATGAAACTTCTCTCTGGCTATGAGCTTTTTGCAGGTGGTGGCAGTTTTGACAGTAATAGATTTTGGCTGGTAGAGAACACAAGTCTGGTTCCGATGTTACCGAAGCTGGCTTAAGACCAATATCTCCCAATTCTGTTACCCGATCGGACCTGCAAAGATTGCACTTCATAAACTTAGTTCTCTACTTCAGTTGTCTATTGTTTGATCAAGTAAGCGCCGGGAACATTATTCCATTCAAATTTCTTGAGTTCAACCTGCTGTCCCTTGAAATATTCTTCTACTGCTTTACTTTCCCCCGACCATTCTAAGATGCCATATTCATCAAATATTACAACTCCCCCTGGAACAACTAATGGATATAAATAATCTAAACCTACTTTGGTCGGTTCGTACATATCAATGTCGAAGTGCAATAATGAAATTCGCAAACCAGGGTTTTTTGCAACAAATTCGGGAATGGTTGCGGTTACATCTCCCACTATCAGTTCAATGCGTTTTTTCCAGCCCACAAAGCGGTCTGCATCAAATATGTCAATTACATCCAGTAATTCTTCATAGAATTTATCTGGACTAAAACCGCCTTCTACCTTGTGAGATTGTTCGTAGTTAGGGCCGTCTTCAGGGCGCAAACCTGTGAATCCTTTAAAATTGTCAAAACCCCAAACTTTCTTGGTGCGATCGCCTATATTACGCGCTTCCAGAAGATTGGCAAAAGTCATCAAACTCTGACCTCTAAAAACTCCTAGTTCTACAATGTCGCCCGGTAAATCAATAGTCCGACGAAACAGTTCGTAGTGAGCCAGAAACTTTTTAAGAACAGTACGCCTTGCATAAATCGGAAACCCATTGATAATTTCTCTAGGGGAAACTTTGTGTTTACAAAATAGAGCTTCTAAGCGACTTTCAATTTCTTGATCTTTGGTGTATTTTTTTGTACCGTCAAATTTTTCTGCTTCACTCACTTTCAGCCACCTCATTTAGTTAGTTAGTTTTATGGATTTCCCCCGACCAGGGATCGTAAAAAGGTTTTGAACTTACAGTATTCGTGCTAAAAGCCCTCATGTCAATACTAAATCTGATAATATTATTTGAGGTATTTAGAGCTGATGCGTGAACAATAGTGGGTGTAAAAAATAGGACATCTCCTAGTTCCATTTGGGGTGAGTACGCAGCGTAGGTTGACTCGTCAAAAAAAGCTCTACTTTCCCAAGCACCGCTGGAACCATGGGTCAAGTTGCCCAACTGTTGAGTCCCTTCATAAAATGTCACCCCACCTACTTCCTCTGTGATTGGCGTTAAAGGAACCCAAGCAGTAATAAATCTTTCTATATGCGTACTGTAAGCACTATCTTGATGGGGCGGTACTATAGTTTGATCGGCACGAGGTACTTTAAATCGGAGCATGGGAGGATAGTGCAGAAAATACCTGGGTTCCCCGAAAACGTCTGCTACTAATTCTCGCAGACTTAGGGTAGCTAGAAAGTCGCGAATTTCGGCGGACAATCGAGTTTCTAAGTCAAACTCCCCCCTCAAAAAATGGCGTAAATCTTTTGGGAGTCCCATTGCTTCATACTCGGCAATACGATCGCTGTGATACCGATAGCTTTCCACCGATGTTACATCTTTTCCCCCAGACCATTCTTGGAAGCGATCGCGCAGGTTGTCAAGCCTCGTTGCTAGGTAATCCTGCATTTTGCATATCGCTGCCTGGTTTATAACCTTGTGGCAAACTAGATACCCTTGCTGAGACAGAATTTTAGAGTCAGAAGATTGATATTGTTGATGTTGAGCTTTGTCGATCATATAGTCACTGTTCCAATCATTCCATTCCTTTTAAAGATGCCAATTGAGCGTTATTGTAAGCCTCAGCGGTCTCAGAAACAACTGAACGACTCAGTTTTTCATAGTAGCCTGCTTTTAAAGAGGGGTTAAGGGGTGCTAGGGCATTTACTACCCGAATGTCGGAACTCCAGCGACAAACTGAACCCCGATTCTCTACGCTACCATGCACTGTAGCCAGACTGAAAATTAGCGCCTCACCCACAGCCAGCGGCACTGGCTGCATATCTGCGGTGCAGGATGGATCTATTAGTTTAGGAGCATAGAGAAATCCTAACTGATGTTTGACAGAACCTTTGCTTACTTCTGGATTTTCTATCTGCGTGAGTGAAAAATCCGACTCTGGACGAATGTGAGAGCCTGATAAAACAGATAAAGCGCTCTCCGGTGGAACATCAGTATAAGGCACTAAAACAGATAATTCAAAGGGGGAACAGCCGTAATAAGTGTCACGATGGTAGCCGATATTATCTTGGGGTTTGCCAGGTCGAGTAATTCGCAAGTGAGGCTTACTCTGAATGTTTAAATCTTGTCCCAAAAATGCTTTAAACAAATCAAGTTGAGCGGTGATGACTTTATGCGCCAACTTTTGAGACCCAAAAAATTGAGTTAGCTGGAACTGCAACTCTGTATGATTTTTGTCATCACCAATAACTTCGTGATAATGCTCTAATGTGATGCGCTCGCTTCCCGTTAGCCGTCGCAATTCGGCAAGTAGTGACGCACTAGCGGCATAGACTGGATCTGGATTTGGGAGTTGCACTACTATCCAGCCATATTCGTAGAAATGGCGTTCTAGTTTTTCTATATTTATCTTGCTGCTAGTTAGCTCAATCACCAAGAACCTCCATCAATAGGCATTACCGAACCAGTACAGAAAGAAGCTTTTTCGGAACATAGCAGAACTACCCAATCACTGATTTCATCCAATTGAGCGAATCGTTTAATTGCCATGCGCTGTTCGAGATAGGTTGCCACCATCTCTGGTTTCTCCTGGGACATTTTATCCCAATGGCTACCTTCATGACGAATTGCTCCTGGCATCACGGATGTGATGACCACTCCGTCTGACGCTACTGTACACCCTAAGTTCCGGGTGTAAGCGTTTAGAGCGGCTTTGACGGCACAATAGGCAACTGCTCCTCGACTCAGATTAGCAGCAATTGAGGAAATATGCACTACTCGCCCCCATCGGCGTTGCTGCATGGGTGGGATCAGATAGCGGTTTAACTCTGCGGCAATTTCAAAGTTGAGCCGCCAAACTGAACGCCACTCGGTTACTGTGCAGAAGGGGTCTCTAATTGCTAAAGTTCCCCCTAAGTTGTGGATGATAATGTCAATCTGTTTGTTACCAGACTGGATTTCTTCGATAAGTTGGGTTGGTGCGCTATCGGGTACTAAGTCTTTAGCAATGCCCCAATGACCTTTAGCTTCACCCCCCATTTCCGCAACTAAGGAGATAATATCAGCTTCGGTGCGGGCAACAACTCCCACTTGTGATCCTTCCTTGGCTAAAGTTAGGGCAATTTCTCGTCCCAGACCTTGACTGCCTCCAACTACTAAAGCTGATTTTCCTTCAATTCCTAATTCCATTTGTTTATAATTTTTAAGTTGCTTTGTTGAACAAGCTATCTGTTTGCTCAGTCTTCCTTAATAGCGTTTAGAAAAAAGTTGTTTAATTTGGGGTTTTCTGACTTTTGATAATAACCTCCCATTGGTGTCTTAGGTAAAGTTAAGACTGCTTGTATCATTTCCTCAAACTTTTCTATTTCGTTTCTATCTTGAAGTACCATTTCTTCCAACCCTGCGTGTAATTCGCATCCAGCACCTAAAATTCGGTCATAGATTTCCAATCTCGACTCGGTTCTCTGGGGTAACACAAACAGACTAAATAGGATTATTCCCTCTAGTTGTGGCAATTCTGCCAAAACATCGTACAACATCATATAACATCCAGGCATTGCGTATTCAGTTGCACTGAGTTTATAGGCTAAATTATGTCGCGTCGCGTAGTCGCGAACTACCAAGTTTTGCACGCGGTGGGGGTAACTTACACCTCGCACTGGACGGCTGATAATGTAACCGCGATAACCTGATTTTTTACTCATTGAACCCCCCTGGCATTGTGAATTTCATCCCAATTTTTGAGGCGGGACGCACGGCGATGGGTGCGAAATATTCGCCCAGACGTTTATCTGAGTAAGGTGTAAATAAACCTTTAAATCTAATATTCATAGACCATCTGGTTGTAGATTCTTGGTTGCGTCGATTGCCGTGCATAATAGTCGGAGTAAATAAAACGACGTTGCCATAGGGAACTTCCAACCATTCAACTTCTGGTGCGATTGCTTGATAAAGACTTTCTGTTCCTGTCTCTGCAAATTTATGTAATTTTTTCCGCCATCTCGCATCAGCATCATGCGGTAAAATGAACATACTTTTTGTCCGATAGCAATCAACTAAGGGAATCCATAATACTACTTCAAAGGGGGAACATTCCGAACCCCAACTATCAGAATGTAGGGGTAATAAAGAACTGTCATCACCGGGAATTTGAATGCTTAAACCGATATTGCGCTGCATCACAAGTTCGTTGCCCACAATGGTTTCTACTAGGGAACGAGCGCAAGAGAAATAGGCTTCTCGAAACCAAGGTTCTGCCATTAAACCTGATATTATCTGAAGGCGGAAAGAGTTAAGTTTTTCTATTGGTAATAAAGAGGCAATTGTATCTAAAAAGTCTCCCGCATCGGTCGGGGTTGCCACTCCTAAAAAATTAGTGGCTAAATCTACTGTTTTGTTTCTGATTTTATCCAGAGTAGATGGATTTTCGCAAGATTTGATTGCATAGCCATTTTGAATAAAAGCAGCACTTAAGTCTGTTTCTGACTTTTGCATAAAGTTCATAATTTATTATGCCTATACCTATACCTAATATTTTGTGATAGTTAAAACGCTACTCAGCGATGAACCAATAGTAATCGCCTTGGTAGTCAATTTCTGCAAACAGTTTAACCCAATCATTGACGTGCATATAGGTCAAGGCTGTTAGGTTCCAGTTTAGCATTCTTTGTTTTTCTTCATCATTGTGCCACGCATCCACAATGATAAAGGCGTGTTGGCGGGTGACGCGCTGAATTTCTCTCAAGGCTTGCTTACAGTCTTCGAGGAGTAAGTTATGAACGGTGTTGATGGAAATTACTAAGTCAAAGGATTTATCGGGGTAGGGGAGTTGTTTGGCGTTACCGACTTGCAGATATGGTTTGACTTCTTCTTTAGCGTTGGCGATCGCGTATTCGGATATATCGATGCCGGCGATGGTGATGTTGGGCATAAGCTGTTTGAAGTCGTACAGCATGAACCCTTTACCACAGCCGACATCGAGGATGCTGGCGCTATCTGGCAAGTTGTAGCAGTCGCGAAAGCGTTTTACTGTGTCTTGCCAAAAGCGAGGATGGTAGTTGTAGCCGCCGTATCCGTAGAGGCGATCGCCGTCGAAAAACTCTTTGCCAAATTGGCGGGCGATCGCTCGGTGTTCTTCGGTAATTAGTTTGGCGCGATCGTCTATGGGACGCTTGCTACGGGGGTACAAATCTAATAGATTTATTTCTTTGCCCATGCTTCCTCACTATGACCAAATCAAGTCTTTAATTTTGGCATATTTTCCAGATTTTGTACATATTCACCGCCGTGTGCTGTTACAGCAAACTTGCCTAAAAAAGACTCGCCAAGTTCCTCAAAGGAATAGCTGGCATCTGTTTTTTTCTGATAAACTCTTGGCACACCGTAATAATCTATCCGATTTCGAACATTGAGGCGAGCCACTTCTACAAACCCAATTTGATTCAACATTCGATCGTAGTTAATTGAATGCCGACCGGGTTTGAGTTTTGAGCTGTCGCGAATGTAGAAATATCCCCCTTGACTCAACACTCTAGAGGCATGAGACATCAACCACAAAATGCCTGAAAAACTGACTTCATTTAGAACCCATGTTGCTGTGATTAGGTCAATAGATTTATCCTTAATTAACGGAAAAAACCAGGAAGGGCAATGCTTGATTTTGTATTTGCTATTATTGTTTAGCTCTTTCGACATTGCCTCATAAGTAACCTCAAAATTTTCCAATTCCACTAGGTCTAGATAAGCGCCTGGATCTGGAGATATAAACCTGAGAAAGTGTCGCTGAACCGCATAACTCTTCGGACTTGCCTCCAGAGAATAAAATTCTGAATTCAACCCTTTTAAGCTATAGAGTGCATGGCTTCCCAAACCAGAACCAATATCAAGATGCTTGATTGAATTTGTTAAATCCTTGCAATTCTTCCTTATAAAACAGTAGTCTTGTGTCCTGCCTAGAGCATGACAACCAATGTAAGTTTTCAAGTCGGAAGCTAGAGGTGTAGGACTCAATATTGAAAAAGGAAAAAAGTGTTTGCAAAAATTATCCAGTTGTTCTTCATAGTACCCCTTCATTTGTTCGTAGTCGCTTGTCAGAACTTCATCAGGTGTTGCGTACTCTTCATAAAACATGGATAGATACAGCAGAATTGAAAAGCTATCTATCGTAGTGTAAAGTTCAGGATGACGATCGCCATCAACCCATTCAAATGGATGACCTAGCCTGTGAGATTTATCTCCGTAGAGCCAGCCTTGTCGCGCTAATGCCTTATTCAAGGATTGTAAGATGTCGTTCATTCTGGTTTACTCATTATTTTTGAATTGCTTTTCATTTTACTATGTTCAGTGTCATGTTTTCTGGTCACAACTAAGATAGTTTATTAGTCTATCTTTTCACGAACAAACAATGCTTTGCTAGGCCCAGTATAAGATATAATTCTGGACTGTGAAACCTATTTTGCTCTTATTTTCGTGTTATAACAACGGGTACAATATCAACTTCGCCCCCTAGCACAACCAATGAAGTATAGCCTTATTCTGAACCCACAGCTCCCAACTCGATCAAATGCTCGTAGCTGTACCAAGGAAGTTTAGGATAATTAGCATTTTCCCCAGCACAAACCGGACGAAAATCGTGTTTTATAGCATGAGTAATTGTGAATTCAATAGTAATGCGATCTTGGGTTATTGGAGATACACCTCGGTGTTTTAGTTCTGTATTTTTGAAAAGCAGCCAAGTCCCTGAAGAACCTTTAATTGGTAGTGTAGAGCCATCTTTAAGAGCCAACTCTGTAGTCCCTATTTCTAGGCTTGCTCCAGTGAGATAAACCATAATCTTGTAAATTGCTGGATGAAAACCATCATTATGCCAAGAATTCAGAATCATTTCAGGTGCGCCTTTATATGATTTCCAACAACGAATTTGGATAACACACCAGGGCGTTCCTATACACTCTGTCACTGGTTGAGCTAACATTTTCAGAATTGGAATCAATCTCTTTAAATGCTGTTTTTCCAACTTGTAGTAAAGATTCCACGCATTTATTTCCTTTTCGTAAGGCTTGAGCGTGTAATTATAAACATAACCAGGAACAAAGTCATCTTGATAAAAATTTATTGTCGGGCATTCTTCTAGAACCTCTATGAAATTTGCAATATCGGCTTCTGGCAATAATCCTTGTTTAAACCCAAGTTCAACAAATTCTGGATTGACTTTTTCTGAACCAGAAATTGACGTAATAACATACTTTGACCAGATATCCCACATCAAACGAGAATGACCTTCTACCAAGCTAGGGTTAGCGACGGCTGCTTGTTGATAGCTTTGAATAGCTTCTTGCAAGCGCCCCTGCTGTAAAAATGTATTGCCCAAGCTAAAATGAGCTTCAGCACAGTCAGGCATAAATAACAGAGCTTGTTGATAGCTTTGAATTGCTTCTTCTATTCGTCCTTGAGTTAAAAGTGCGTTACCAAGACTATAGTGAGACCAAGCCCAATTGGGTAAATTAACAATTACCCGTTCTTCAAAAGATTCATCCAGCTTACTTGAAGATGACAATCCATTGCTTGAACGAGAGTGACTGTTGAAACTAACAGCATCTTCCATGAGTCCCAAAAAATCTTGCTGGCTTAAACCTTGATTGTCTAACGTGTTATTTGGGTTCAAATAATTAGTCTCTTTCTCAGCCCAGCAGTATGTACTGTAATCTCTCAACCCAAAGCCTATATCAGGAATATCTGCACAGTCTTTTAAAATTGTTTCTTGGTCAAAAGTCTTCACTCGGAAGCCTGTCAAACGCAGCAGTGCTTCTAGTTCTTTTCGACTCCAAGCATTGTGATGACCCCAATGGATATCTTTCTCCGTTTTGAGAACTACTTGTCGCAGCACAGAACTAATTTGGGAAGGAGTGCAATTGGCAATCAATTTCTGATAAAATTCAACGGGCATCGCGGGGGGGCCGAAATATACGCCCTCACTGTCTAAGTTAACCCGCCCTGAATACACATCGCCATATTCATCATTCCAAAAACAGCAGAATATACAAGCAGCTCTGTAATCTAAACAGTCAACCATCTTGCGATTTTTCCATGTTGGTACGAATATACCGTAATTCCACGCATCGTAATCAAAAAAGCTCTCATCTCTGCGTCTCCAGTAATCCAAACTTCTATCGAAGTCAGGAATCTTGATAATAAAACGACCATTATCCTTGAGTACCCTGTAGGTTTCGCTGAATACTCTAAAAATAGTAGGGTTGTCTATATGTTCTAGAGCGTGGGATGTGTACACAGTATCCAAGCTAGAACTTTCTACTGGAAAAACGCAACTGGGACTAAGGTGGTATGGATGAGGATTGAAAATACTGGTCACTTCTTCTAGATTAACCCAACCTAGTTTGACAAAGTGAGATCCACCGCCTATGTTTAATGCGTTGGGCTTCTGCAACGCTTGGACGGTTGTCCCACGCTGACAAATTTCGAGCGCCTCTTTGTGCTTGCCTTGGGACAAAAGTAAATTGCCCAACTTGAAGTAGGCTTCTATTAAACTGGGCTTGATAGTGAGCGCTTGCTGACTTTGAATTGCCGCTTGCAGGTTAATCGCCTGTTCATATCTTATAGCTGCCTGGTCTAGATCGCCCTGATTTTCAAGAACTGTTCCCAGATAAAAATATGCTTCTGCCCAGTCTGGTTTAAAGGCGATCGCTTGTTGGAGACAATCGGCTGCTACATCCAATCTGCTTTGCTGCTGACACATTTCAACCAGTCGCAGGTAAGTTTCTATGGCTTCATCAAGTTTACCCTGCTGTCCCAGTGAAATGACTCGCCTGTGTCCTTCGGTCAAGTCAAAGATATGGTAACTTGCCTTTTGATGACTTTTAATTGCAGAAGTATCAAATTTTTTGTCTTCTTTACCTGTAACTATCTTGCGGTGTACTTCTGCTAAGTTATCTTGAACGGGGCTAGCTTTTGCCAAACTCTTAATTGTTGCTTCATCGAGTTTGTAATCCTGTCCAAATCCGTTTCCCCACTCAGAGTGTGCTTCTGCTAAGTTTAGATTAAAAGCAATTCGTAGTAGACCCATCTGAATTTCTTCTTTCAGCTTGGGTTGGCATCGCAAGAAGTTTGCTAATTCACCCTTGGTATCTGCCCACTTAGGCTCCAAAGCAATTGCTTTTTGTCCGCAGGCAATTGCTAAATCTACCCGACCTTTCTGATAATACATTAGACCAATATTCCAGTAAACTCCTGCTAGTTCTGGCTTGAGTTCAACGGCTTTTTTATAGCTATAGATTGCCAGATCTAGCTTCCCTTGCCGGTACCACAAATTTCCTAGCTTTGCATGAATTTCGGGAAGGTTATGGTTTATTTCTAATGCCTTTGAAAAGAGACGAATAGCATCTTCAATATTTCCATCATCGTAATAGGAATCACCCATTTTTTGCAATGATTCAACATCTTGATTGCTTAAATCTTGAATTGGATTTTTGGTATCGCTGTACACGTTCAAAAAACTCCTATTTTTATTGATTAACTAAATTCTTTGAGATCGAGACATTTATTTTTAGTGTCGAGCAAATGAGTATATTTGCGTAAGAATTTTTGACCCATTCTACTGCCTGCTCCATAAATTCCGTAGCTTTCAGACACAAGATTGAATTTTTCTTGTAAATTTTTATCTTCTTCTGTGTATTTAATTTTTCCATCTAGTCGCTCCAGCATTTCCCAAACCAGGTCATTGATTTCTTCTGGTGTATTATCTATCACCCTGATACTCATTGAGGGTTTGAGATATTCAAGGTGATAACCAATGGGAGGCGAGATTTGTTCTGGGAAGGTCAAATAGCGGTTCTCACTTTCAGACCAGTAAAGTTTGGGGATGAAGATATCATTGCCAAAATACGGCGGAGTTGATAAGGGGGCCCAATTTGTTAAAACACACGGTACTCCAAAAGTAGGAGGTACTAGATACGGTCCTGATGTCGTTCCAAGTAAGAAGCGACATTGAGACCAAAGAACAACATCCATCCAATCACTTTTTAAGTCACTGTGAACATAGTCAATCACCTGCCGGATGGCAGGTAATGGTGTCATTGTTGAGTCGCCCATGCGTATCACCCACCCGCCCTGCGCGATAATAGATTCAATTGCTAATGAATATGTCATAATATCTGCATTACGGATACTCTTTATAGGATTGGATCGTTCGTACAGACCAGCTTCTCGAACGTGCAAACAAACAAACCACGCATCAGTTGGTAGACCCAGTTTCCGCAAGTATTCTCTTCCCTTCTCTTGGTCAGAAGCTGACAAAGCAAGTAGCGGGGGTCTATTTTCCGCTTCCCATTGTTTTTGAGCTGTTGCTGCCGCAGTAGCATAAAAAATGTTTTTGCCATTGGCTAGCGTCACCATTGCATTTCGTTCTTCCGAATAACTAACTAAAGAACTTTGTGATGGATCTGAGACAATGGGGCAGTAAAAACTCCAATAGTATAACATACACCAATTAGCTATATAATGGTGAGGAGGGGCAAAAATTTTATACTGGTTTTCTACTGGTAGCCAACCCAAAATGTGCATTTTGATGCGAGAGTCCAAAAAAGCTGTGTGACCTATAGCTCGAGTAAAATCATATCCGAAAAAGTGGATATTGTTCTGGTCCATTTGATGGGCCTCGGCTAAATTTTGTCTGACTTTTGTACACCTGTTCCAAAAGTTCAATGCTTCCTCTAAATAACCAGCTAGATGCAGCCAATTGCCTGCTGTGTAGTATCCTTCTATCCAATCCGATCGCAGGGAGAGGGCTTGTTCGTAAATCTGAAGTACGCCTTCTAAATGCTGTGGGTTGTCTAATAAACAGTATCCCAAGCTGAAGTATGAGTCTTTCTCCCAGTTGGGATTGAGCGTCAGTGCCTTGCGATGGCAAGCTAGAGCATCCCTATAGTTGCCTTGCAGTAAAAAGGTATTTCCGAGCCGAAAGTGTAGTTCTGCCCAGTTTGGTTCAAGGTTAAGTGCCTGTTCGTAGCTCTCCCTTGCCTCATCAAATTGGCTTTGCTCTAAAAGGGAGTTTCCCAGCCGGAAGCGTGCTTCGGCTGAATGCGAATCAAGGGTAATTGCCTGTTTATAACTCTCAATAGCCGGCTCCAGCTTATACTGCTGAAACAAAGCATTTCCCAGGCTCAGATGTGCTTGTACCCAGTTTGGTTTGGTGCCTATCGCCTGCTGATAACTTTCAAGAGCTTCATCAATTTTACCCTTTTCCATAAGGGCATTTCCCAATCTGTGATGAGCCTCTGCCAAGTTGTGAGAAATGGCGATCGCTTGACGATAACTTTCTATTGCCCCATCAATTTTACCCTGCTGGGTCAGAACCGCTCCTTGCTGTACCAGTGCTTCTTCCAAATTTTCATAATTATACACATTGGGGTTTAATTCAATTGCACGACTATAGGCAGAGACTGCCTCTTTTAGACAGAATGAGACAACTGAGAATATTAATTGAGAGGTAAATTCTGGTGCTTGCCGAAATGTGCCGAGAATTTGGTTGCGGGTTATACCATCACTGAAATGCTGAAGCCAATGCTTTTTGCCAAATTCATCAGCGTCGCGTTTCAAATAAGTACGATAAACTTCTTCAATAAAAGCTTCATTATCTAGTTGAGTTGTTGCTTGTAAGAATTCTTCATCCTTAAGAGCGTAAAGATTTGAACAGCTCAGATCGTTTGTTTTTGAAATAATTTGTTCTAAACAGTGATAACAGCCTATAGTTGCTAAGTTTATTTGCATAGATAGTTGATGTAAGGCTTTACCCAAGCTGTTATAAAATCCATAAGAATTTGGGGAAAGCTCGATGGCGCGATGATATTGAATAACAGCAACATCCAGTTGACCAATTTTCGCTAAAGCTTCTCCCATTTTGTGGTGATAACAAGCAGAATTTGGAGCTATTTCAAGGGCTCGACTATAGTGAGCTAAAGCATCATCCCATCGTTCCAACCTAGCAAAAACCTCTGCTAGGTTGTGGTTAGACCAATGAAAGTTGGGGTTTTGCTCAATAGCTTTCAGGTAAGAGGCTATCGCTTCCTCTAGTTTTCCTTCACTTTTAAGTTGGTTAGCAACCTGAAAATATCTCACAGTTTTTTCCTTATTTTCTGACAGCATTAACAATCCCCTCAATAGAGTGAGTAATTTTTATTTTTATTTAGCAGACCATCCAAACCTTTTAATAAGTCTTTCGGGAATCATGCTAGAAGCTTTTTCAGCTTGTTCTGGTGTGAATACTTCCCGCCACTCATCAATTTGCCCTTTTCGATTATGTGTGCCAGCCTTAAATTCTGGAGGCTGCGGAAAAGTAAATCGCGATTTTTCTATTTCATAAAAATTCAAAATAGACTCGAAAAAACTCTCTGGATCGGTTGCTAAATCCTCATTCCTAGTAAATAATATTTTAGGATAAAACAATGGATCTTCTTCAGCATCTACCCAACCTTCTATCCATTTGATGATCCCTGGCAGACACGAATTCTCTATCTGCCAACTAATTTGCTCTGTCAAAGACCTTGAAAAATAATTTTCTGGTAATGAATAGCCAACCGCAAAGTTAGGAGATTGATTCCACAATTTTTCCCAATAGTATATCATTGATAGCATTGTCTGACGAGGATCTCGGACATTAACAACCAATCGATCTACATACAAACTTAAGAGTAAAAGGTTAAATGTTGAAGCTAAAACATGACCTGTAATAATACAATCTTTGAATCTATGATTTTCTAATGAAGTTTGAACTAAATATTGTCCAATTGTGTTATATCCCCCAACGGTTGGATCTGACGCAAAAGGTATAGATAATCCTCTACTCAAAGCATAGTTAGTATAAACACTTCCCGATCTTTGTAAGGGGAAAAAACACATTCCTCCTGTATTTCCTTGACTTCGCAATTCGGCAAATTTAATTGTGTTCGACTGATAATAGCAGCGAAAAGCATCATCACGTTTTCCTTGGGTCAAAAATACATCTGCCAGTCTGTAGTAAGCATCTGCTGAATTAGGATCGATTTCAATAGCTCGCTGGCAGCAGCTAAATGCTTGGTCTACTTTACCTTCGCGCCGCAATGCCATTCCTAACTGGAGGTGAGCGCGTATTGAATCTGGTTTGGTCTGAACGGCTCGCTCATAGCTATTAGAGGCTTCTTCAATCTGGTTTTGATCTAGGAGGATATTGCCTAACTGCAAGTATAATTCAGAGTCAGGTTTAATAGCGATCGCATTTTGATAAATATCAACTATCCCTGACACCAACTTGCTGTTTATTTCCTTGACATACAGATAGCTTTGATAAGCTTCGGCAAATTTTCTAACGTCTATCAATAGTTTGATTAACGCTAAATAGAGTTCCACGAACTGGGGGTAGATAGTTAGGTAATTTTTATAATTTGCAATTACTTCTTCTGAAAAATTAGGTTGAATTTTCAGCGCCTGCTCGTAAGTTTTAAAAGCTTCCTTAAACTTTTCTTGAGCTAAGAGTATGTTGCCTAGATTAATATGCAATTGGGCTAACTCTGACTCGTTAGTAATGTTTTCTTGATAGATGTCAAGAGCCCTTTGATAACTAGCTATTGCCTGCTCCAATTTTCCTTGCTGCGATAGTGTACTACCAAGTTGCCAGTGACCCTCTGCCCAGTCTGGTTTCAGAGTGAGAGCTTGTTGGTAACTTTCTATGGCGGCCTCTTGTTGTCCTTGCTCTAGCAAAGCACTACCAAGTTGCCAGCGAGCGTCTGCCCAGTCTGGTTTCAGAGTGAGAGCTTGTTGGTAACTTTCTATGGCGGCCTCTTGTTGTCCTTGCTCTAGCAAAGCATTTCCTAACTGTAGGCGAGCGTCTGCCCAGTCTGGTTTCAGAGTGAGAGCTTGTTGGTAACTTTTTATGGAGGCCTCTTGTTGTCCCTGTTGCCACAAAGCACTACCAAGTTGCCAGTGACCCTCTGCCCAGTCTGGTTTCAGAGTGAGAGCTTGTTGGTAACTTTCTATGGCCTTTCCTAACTTACTTTGAGAGTAATAAACTTCACCAAGTTTGTTATAAGCTTGGATGCGAAATGCTAAGTCTAATTGGATAGAAGTAGCCTTTTGATATATTGATATTGCTTCATCCAGATTCCCCTGTTGCTTCAAAACATTGGCAAACTCCCACCAGATTCCCCAGGGAGGTGATTGAATTATAAAAATTTGCGAATTTTGCAACACAGTTGGATTAAGTACGAGAACTCGCTGATATGCTTCAAGAGCTTCCTTCTTTCGATCCACTTTTGCGCAGGCATTCCCCAACTCCCACCACATTTCCCATTTTTCGGGTTGCAATTTCACTAATGCTTGATATCCAGGGATGTAGCTTTGATTAATATTAATTACTTTTTGATAAGCGGAGAGCGCCCCTTCTATCTGATTCTGCTGTGCCAGAACTTGTGCCAATTGCCACCACAGTTCCCAGGAATCTGGCTGTAACCTTAGCAAGTTTTGATAAGCTTCCACAGAACCAGGATTTTGCTCTATGGTACGCCGATACATAGCTATTACCTTCGTCAAATCCAACTCGGTTCGCCGTTGCAAGGCTTTCCCCAAACTCTGCTGAATTTCCAACTCTTCTGGCTCTAATTTTAAAGCTTTTTGATAACAAGCGATCGCCTCATCCCACCGCTCCAGTTTTTCCCAAGCTTCCCCTAAACTGTAATGAACCCAAGGTGAAGATGAGTTGAGTTCGATCGCACTCTGATAGGCATTGACAGCTTCTTCCCAACGGCCCAGCTTAGCCAAAGCATCCCCCAAATTGTGGTAAGACCAATAAAAACTTGGGTTTTCCTCAATCGCTTGACGATAGGAGGCGATCGCTTCCTCCCATCTTCCTTCTAGCTTCAGTTTGTTTGCCGTATCAAAATAGCTTACTGTCATTTTTCATCCTTCAGATATGCAGCCGATCTCTTAATTTTTATGGATATAGACTAACGGCTCCTGCTCGATCGCAGACCAGTTACTTTCAACCCACTCTATCACTTCTTGCACCCCTTCTTCAAAGGAGACTTGAGACTGCCAACTAAGTTCCCGTTCGGCCCTAGAGCAGTCTAGCAGATATTGGGAATCCTGCCCCAATCGCTCGCCGACTACCTGAACGCATTTTTCAAAATCATACCCCATGGCAGCACAAACCTGACGTACAATATCAGCAATAGTGTGATCGCTCGGAACGGTCAAGTGATAAGTTGCTGAGTTCCCTTGTTTCAAAGCCAACAATAAACCCCGGACAACATCTCGAACATGAATAAAGGACTTAACCGAGGTTCCGCCACCATGCAGTTCAATGGCTTTACCCATTTTTAGGTAAATTGCAGTTCTCGGAATAATCTTAAACAGTTGTTGATGCCTGCCGTACACATTTGTCGTTCGGATAATAATCGCCGGAAACCCAAAGTTCTTGCTGATGCTATTCAGGTACATATCTGCTGCTGCTTTAGAAACAGCATAGGGCGTACTGGGGTTGAACAGCGTTTCTTCCGTTACTCTATCCGCACAACTGCCAAAAATTTCGGCTGAAGAAATGTGAACGTAGGACTTGAGATAATCCCGACTTCTAAGCTGGTCGCATAACTTTACCACCGCCGTCGTGTTAATGTCAAAATACTCAACCGGGCTGTAGTTGCTCAACCCTACCTCACTCAAAGCAGCCACATTAATTACCACTTCCGGCTTGGTTGCGTCTAGCAGTTCTATCAGGCGATCGAATTCCCTGACACTATTAATTTGGTGAAAAGTAAAATCAGGATTTTTGCGTTGTTTGTAAGGCAGGAAAAAGTCTTTATATTCAGGCGATCTGCTAACACCAATTACTTTATTATCGGGATCGTCCAACAAACCATCTACAATGTGACAACCCGTAAAGCAATTACTGCCAATTACAACGTAAGTGGTTTTACTCATTTCATCTCTCCTTGTAGATAGAACGATCGCACGCACTCGATCATATAATCAATTTCATCTGAGGTGAGATGTTGATGAGCTGGTAAAGTGATCGATACCTGCGAATCTCTCTCCGCTACAGGAAAATCACCTTTCTTATAGCCCAAATGAGCAGCCGCTTTTTGCAAATGAACGGGAATCGGATAATGAATCTTAGCTTCTACTCCATTTTCCTGCAAATAAGTCAGTAGTTCATCTCTATGTTCCACCCGTAAAATGTAGAGGTGGTAAACGTGCTTGACATTAGCTGGACGGTGGGGAATGTGAATGAACTCCCCTAAATCTGCAAAGGATTCATCCAGCCTTTTCGCATTAGCAATTCTGGTATTAGTAATAAACTCAGTTTGGTCTATTAACCGATTGCCAATCACGGCTTGTAGTGAGTCCAAACGAGAATTGTGACCGAAAATTGCCACTTCGTCGCGGTTAATTAAACCGTGATTGCGGAACAATCGCAAATTTTCGTACAACTCTTGCGATCGCGTCACAATTATCCCACTATCACCCCAAACATTCAAATTCTTTAACGGATGGAGCGAAAAAGCTGCCGCTTCTCCCCAACTACCCACATACTTGCCATCTCTAGCCCCTGTAATTGATTGACAAGCATCTTCAATAACCAGCAAATTATGTTTTTCCGCAATCTTCATAATCGCCGGCATATCTGCCACATTGCCCGTGTAGTGGACGGGTAAAATCGCCTTGGTTCGGGGAGTAATCGCTGCTTCAATTAAGTTAACATCAATCGTATAACCTTCATCATTATCCACAAATACAGGAGTTGCCCCCGTCATCGCGATCGCCCCCACCGTAGCAATGAAAGTATTGGTTGTGGTAATTACCTCATCCCCATGGCCAATCCCCAGCATTTTCATCGGTAAAATCAGAGCATCAGTACCGGAATTCACCCCAACCGCGTAAGGCATTTGGCAAAATTCAGCAAACCGACGTTCAAACTCAGTCACAGGAGATCCCAGCGTAAAATCGCCGCTCAACACCAATTCCCGCACGTCCGCCAGATAATCATCAACATTAGCAAACTGCCGATCGAGGTAAGAAAACTTGACTTGCATTCTCTGTTTTGTTAACATATTTACCCTTCAATTACTACCATAAAACGCTTCAATACTGTCGCAAACACGTTCTAAGTGCTCCTCTGTTAACCCCTGATTTACTGGCAGACTTAAAATTAGATTAGCCTGTCGTTCAGTCACGGGAAAACTATCCTCTCCATATCCTAACTCTTTTCCGACCGTAGAGAAGTGGATAGGCACTGGATAGTGAACTGATGTACCTATTCCCCTTTCTCCCAGAAATTGCCGCAGTTCTTCACGGCGTTCTGCTTGAATAACAAAAGTGTGGTAAGCGCACTTTTCATGTTCTTTTTCCAGCGGCAATTTCACCTGCTCAATTCCTGACAATCTAGCCTGGTAATAACAGGCATTTTGGCGGCGCTGTTGAGTCCAACTTTCAAGATAACGTAATTTTACCAGTAAAATTGCAGCTTGCATCGTGTCTAGCCGAGAATTATGGGACCACATCACACAGTCATCGCGGGTGCGAAGACCTATATTCCGCATAATCTTCAACTTGTCATACAGTTCTGGATCGTTCGTGGTCAGAACGCCGCCATCGCCACAAGCATTTAAAGTTTTCAGCGGGTGCAAACTAAACGCCCCAATTGCACCAAATGAACCGACTCGGCGACCTTTATATTCAGCCAAGACTGCTTGAGCGGCATCTTCCACAACATATAATCCCTTCTCTTTTGCCAATTCCAAAATAGGCTCCATATCGCAGGGACGGCCTGTGAGATGAACAGGTAAAATAGCTTTAGTTTTAGAAGTAATAGCAGCCCCAATTTGATCGGGATCGATATTATAATCATCCCGTACATCCACAAAGACCGGTTTAGCTCCTAGAACTCGAATACAGGTTGCTGAGGCAATAAAAGAATTCGGTGCTGTAATTACTTCATCACCACTGCGGATTCCCAAAGCTTTCAGGGCAAAAATTAAGGCATCCGTACCTGAGTTAACGCCAACAGCATAGCGGACACCGCACATTTCTGCAAATTGACGCTCAAATTCCGATACTTGTTCACCTAAAATAAACTGCCCGCTGTCTAACACTTCGCTAATAGCTGCCAAGATTTCGGACTTGATTAGTGCGTGCTGTTGGGCTAAATCAACGTAGGGGATTCGCTCTACCTGGGATTTAGGTTCAATAATTGGAGGATGGATCGTTGTCATTGTTAATAAATTTTAATTGGGTGAGTATTAAAACGGCCCAGTAAATCTTTTATCTGGAACATCCAGGGGATTTTCCCGCACAATTCCCAATTGTGTTTCTGTTTGCACGACCAAACCCATCATCGTGCGGGCAGCATTTACAATGTCAACAGCGCGGGGGTAGTAATCGTTGGCGATCGCCGGACTAGATGGTGCGTACACATCAGGAAGAGCGATACGTTTGGGACTGCATTTAAGAAAAGGATAAGCTTCTTCTGCCACAATTGCTAGGATTTCGCTGGCAAAACCCAAGGTTCGCCAAGCTGCATCGGCTGCAATCAGTCTCCCGGTTTTGCGTACTGATTCCAAAATAGTTTCGGTATCTAAGGGTTTGAGCGATCGCACATCGACGATTTCTGCTTCTATCCCGTCTCGCGACAACAACTCAGCAGCCCGCAACGCTTCCAGCGTCATGTAAGAAGTTGAAACAATCGTTACATCCTGACCTTCTCGGATTTTCCGAGCTTTGCCAATTGGGACGCGGTACATTTCCTCTGGTACTGGACCAAAAATTTGGTGGAGCCAGCGATGTTCAAAAAATATGACAGGGTTATTGTCTTCGATCGCGGCAATCAGCAAGCCCTTAGCATCATAAGGCGTTGTGGGCATCACCACTTTTAACCCCGGCACATGAGCAAACCAAGCTTGCAGACTTTGGGAGTGCTGCGGCCCTTGACCCCAACCCCGACCGATGACTAGGCGAATCACCAGGGGAACAGATGCTTTGCCACCAAACATATAGTGCCACTTAGCGGCGTTGTTCACCATTTGATCCATTGCTAGTAGTGCAAAGTCTACTCGCTGATGTACCAAAACCGGGCGCATTCCCGCTAGTGCAGAACCAATTGCTACGCCAGTCATGCCATTTTCAGCTAACGGCATATCCAGCACCCGCTCTTTGCCAAATTTCTCCCGCAGTCCCAAGGTAGTGCCAAAAATACCTTTAGGATCGGGAACCCCTTCTCCCATGACATAGACGGCCGAATCTGCGACCATGGCCTGAGTAAGAGCTTCTTTAATTGCCTGAGCAAAGGTTAGTTCGCGTTGGGTCATAGTCGGATTCATGCGTAGATATGCTGGAACAGAATTTGCGGATCTGGGAATGGACTACTTTTGGCAAAGCTGACCGCTTCCTCTACCTCTGAGGAGATTACCCTGATCATCTCCTCCAGGTCTTGTGCTGTCAGAATCCCTTGCTCTAGTAACTGAGCTTGGGTGCGTTGAATAGGACAACGAACTTTCCACTCTTGAAATTCAGCTTCCGTGCGATAGCCCAAGTCATTGTCGTAGTTGGGGCCACAATGTTCCCGCCACCGATATGTTTTGAACTCTAGAAAAGTTGGCCCACCACCACTCCTTGCCCGTTGCACTGCTTCAGCCGTCATTTGATAAACTGCTGCAACATCATTTCCATCCCCTTGAAAGCTGGGAATGTTGTGAGACTTTGCTAAAGCATAAACTTCTCGTCCCTGCGGTTGGCGTTCGCTCATCCCCGTGTAGACCGAGTAAAAATTGTTTTCGCAAACAAAAACGACGGGTAGATTTTTTAAGGCAGCGAAATTAGCACTTTCATGAAAAACGCCTTCTTCTGTGGTGGCTTCTCCGAAGAATACTACCACTACTTTGTTTAATCCTTGCATGACGGCTCCCAGAGCAGCGCCTACCGCCACAGGTATTGTGCCGCCGACAATGGGAGCAGAACCCATAAATCCGGCCTCCAAATCGATCAAGTGCATCGACCCTCCTTTACCTTGACAGCAACCGGTGGCTTTACCGTACATCTCAGCTAAAAAAGCTTTTAAGTTGCCTCCGGCTGCTAAATAGTGACCGTGAGCTCGGTGATTGCTAAAAACGGCATCAGTCGGGTAAAGCGTGGCACAAACGCCAGCGGCGATCGCTTCTTGACCGATAGACAAGTGTATCGGGCAGCGCATTTCCTGTTCAGGATAAAGTTCAACAATTTTCTCCTCTACCAGGCGGATGCGGAGCATTGTGAAAAATAGTTGTTTGAGCAGTTGTGGGGGCATAGTTATTTTACCGGATTTAAGGCTTGAACTTGTTGCAATTTTTTGCCAGCTTCAGGATGTTCTGGGTTTAATTCTAAAACTCGATGGTAAGCTGCGATCGCCTTCTCTAAATTTAGCTGAGCGTACTCCTGTAGTGCAACTCCTAAGATATAGTAATATTGACCATTATTTGGGTCTAGTTCAATTGCTTTTTTATAGTAAAGTATCGCATCTTCCCATTTACTTTGTTTGCCATATATTGCTCCTATTTTGCAATAAATAAAATCGGCTTCCGGGTTTAATTGTAGAACTTGCATATAAGAATCTATTGCCTCATCCCATTGCTCCAAATCTTCCAAAATATCACCTAATTGTTGATAATATTTTTCTTGCTTTGAGCAAAGTTCAACCGCATATCTATAAATTGTTAACGCTTCCTCTAATCTACCTGCTTTTCTCAATCCATCTGCCCAACAGCTATAAATCTTTCCAATTACTTGATCTGAATCAGCTTCTATTTTTCCATAAGTGTCATCAACATCACTACCTGTGACTCTGATTCGTTTCTTTAGTAACTGTGCGTGTAATACAGGATATGCTTGCCATCGAGAAATTGCCCATTGAGCAATTTCTGATTCATCAGATTTTTTCCCATCGCTTATAGCAGCTAAGACTGTATGATTTAAACTACTCATTTCTACAGCAAATAATTCATCAGTATCTTCTGCTATATAAATATCCGAAATATTTGGATACACTTGTTCCCAGTATTGACCATCTACTGTACCTTGAGGAATTAAATCCTTTCCTCTTAAATTCAGCATTATTGGGTGCAAATTAAAACATCTAGCTAATAACCCCCGCTCTTTAATGTTCCAGTAAATATGTGATGGCCAAGTATTGTAGTCTGTTGCATCCCAAAACAGAGCTTGGGAATAAGGATGTAAATGATCTAAAGAAAATTTTACTAAATCGCGAGATGGTATAGCTACGCTCAAATTATTAGCATAAAACTCTTTTGTGATTGCTGTTACAAAATTTTCTTTTAACACTCGGTAACTAAATATCATTATTGCTAGTTTACCTGTGGATTCTATATTAATTAATTTCGTAAAAAATTGATGAGGGTAAACAGCATCAGATATCAACGAAACAAGCTTACCATTATCTTTAATACAGTCGATAGTTGCTTGACGATGACAATATACCATTCCTCCATATTTAGAATCGCTATGTTCGCCGTATTTATCATCTCTCAAATCCACCTCTTTTATTCTGATAACTTGCACTGGGATCACTGACAAAAGTTCAGCAAATACAGGAGATTTTCTGATAGTATCTGCGTCTTTCTCTGTCGTATAGATTTTATAAATTGCTGACTTTCCCATTTCATTAAAAGCAGGTAGATTTCCAGTGGAAAGCTGAGTTGGCAAACTGACATTTAGAAATAAATCAGTGTATTTGTCACCCCAAATCGCATTGAATAGATGAAATGTCATTTTTGAAATCTCCTTATCTTCACTCCAAATCAAGCTCTTGCTTGGATCGTTATTGATATTGTATTGTATAGTAATCCTAAATAAGTTATGAATACGTTAGATTTTCCTCTTTGCCTTTGAGTTCTTTAGTGGCTCAGACAAAAAGTCTAGTTCACAAACCATTGAGGATTGCCATATAATATTATTATTCACACTAAACAACATTGAGGACAATCATAGAAATCTATCTCCATTAATCTACGTTTTTTCTATTTGAGGTTAATTTGTTGCATCATTTTGATATTGTAATACCGAATATCAGTCATCGGATTAGGAATCAAATCAGCATTAAACGCCTTCACCAAATCCTGCACAGCATCTTCAATTGTGTGCTGTGGCACAAACCCCAGTTCCCTCTTAATCTTCTCCGATGAAATATGATAAGAGCGGTTGTCATTGGTCGGCGTGCTGACAATCTCTACTTGTTTTCCTACCACATTTCGCACCATTTGAGCAATTTGCATCACTGTATGATTTTCATAACCCGCGTTGAAAATCTTACCGTCGATCGCCTCATCAGGCAATTCGAGGGACTTGATATAAAGGTCTGTCATATCCTCGATGTGAATGTTTGGCCGCTTCTGTTCGCCGCCAAACACGGTAATTTTACCATTATTGACAGCGTGGTTAGTCAGGATATTCACTGTCAAATCCAGCCGCAAACGAGGGGAATAACCGCAGACGGTTGCCGGCCGCAAAATCAAGGTAACAAACCCCGGTTCGCGGTTTGCCAGCAACACATCCTCACACATTGCTTTATACTTGGAATAATCTGTTAAAGGTTGCAGTGGTAGTTCTTCGCTAACATTTTCGGTTTCTTTGATGCCGTATACGCTGGAAGAAGAAGCATAGATAAACCGTTTGACACCGCTGTTTTTGGCAACATCTACTAAGTCAACAAAAGCATCGTAGTTGATCGATTTACCGAGGTCTGGATCTAATTCAAAACTGGGATCGTTGGAAATGCAAGCTAGATGGATCACAGCATCGCATCCGGGTAGGATTTTTTCGAGCAACGGGCGATCGCGAATATCTCCCTTAATCTCTTCCAAACCGGGATGGCCTTTGACGGAGGATAGAACATCTTCTCCATAAATGTACAAATCCACCACCTTAACTCGATATCCAGCTTGCAGGAGTTTAGGGACTAGAACAGCCCCCACATAACCCGCTCCGCCTGTAACTAAAACCTGTTGCATTTGATTCACCCTAAATTCCTCAATTACTTTCAACTTGGTAGTCCTGGACGCATGGGGGCCGAGAAACCGGGTTTTTTCACGAAAAACTTTGTTGGAGCATCGCAGATTCGATAAAAAACCCGGTTTCTGACCACCCGTGGGGGTGAATAAACCCTTGACTGCCTTTCTTCCAGATGTCTAATATTAATTATCCCACTGAATGTGTTACGTTAAACTTTTTTAACTACGGATAATTACTCTCATTTGAAATTAAATTAATAATTTCTGGCATTGATGAAACTACGGTTATTTGCTCGGAAAATGGAGATTTAGACAACTCTTGCTGTTCCTCTATTCCATAGCCAGTTTTAACCAGAAAAGCTTTCATACCCAACTGCAAACCAGGCTCTAAATCCCTGAGTCTATCCCCGATCGCCCAGCACCGTGTCGTGTCTAAACTATAGTTGGCGATCGCTTGGAGAAATAACCCAGGCGACGGCTTGCGACACTCACAAACATAACTATACTGGATAACTTGACCTTGGGGGTAATGGGGACAGTAATAAAAATCGGCGATCGCCCCAGAAGCAGCTTCAGCATCCCGTCGCATTTTATCATTAACTGCCTCCACTGCCTCCACTGGGAAATAACCCCTAGCTACTCCCGATTGATTAGTCACCACCAATACTGAGATGTCCTGAGTCTTGAGGAATTTTAATGCCTCCAGCACTCCCGGAATCCACTCAATTTGGTCGGGGTGACTAAGGAAGTGGCTATCTTCAATGAGAGTGCCATCGCGATCGCACAAAATTGCTTGCGGTTTGCTAAAAGATGACATCTCTATACCTTTAAAACTGTAGTAGCAAATTTCAGCAACCGAGCTTTTTCTAAAGGTTCAGCATTCCCAAGAGTATTAGCTGAAATCGCCCCAGCCAAATTCCCCAGCAGGGAACCAACTGCGATCGGTAATTCCAACTTCGCACTCAAGCTAGCCAAAGCAAAAAACGCATCACCAGCCCCAATTGTATCCTTCACCGCCAACGTCATTGCCGGACTCACATCTTCTTCTCCTTTAGCATTCATTCCCAACGCTCCCGAAGAACCCAAAGTCAGCCATCCTTGTTGAGCATCTAGATGTTGGAACAAGCCTTTAAGTAGATAATTGTGGTCTCCGTAACGGCTAGAAAAAGCTAAACGTAGTTCTTGTTCGTCCAAACAAAAAACATCTGCTCTGCGGTACTTAGTAATTAAGTTATAGCCGTAATTTGCACTATTTGTTTGGCAGTTTAAAGCCAAAAATGGAGCTTCACTTTGAACCAAATCCATGAGCTCAGCATCCAGCAATCCATGTCCGTAATCTGCCACCACCACCAGGTCATAATCCCGAATCGTTTTCCGTAAACGATCTAACAAGTTTTGCCGCTGACTGGGAGCTGGTCCTTCTTCTTGCAGCTCATTAATAGAAAACAACTTGCTGTAATTATCTCTCATTCCCTGCCGCTCAATGTAACGGCGTTTGGTGACGGTGGCAGCACCATTTTCATATTGCAAATCTAGCCGAATACCACCATTTATGTTATTCAAAATCAAGCTGTGAATGTCTGGCTCATTTCCCACAACACCAGCCACAGTTACAGAATCTACAAAACTAGCTATGTGGCGAGCAATAGCCAAAGAGCCTCCTAAATGCTGTTCTTTCTTCAAAAAACGAGTCGAAATAACTCTGCCTTTAGAAGTCAAGCCCTGCACTGTACAGTGGACAAATTCATCAATAATGACATCTCCCAACACTAAGACTTTGAGCTTTTGCATCGCATCAACGCCCTTGCGAATTTCATCAAAAGGGTATTGTTGGCTTAATTGAATGGCATAGCTTTTGATATGCGGTGGCAACACATCGGTGTAGTTATTCAGCAGCTTTGTTGAGCTAAAGACAATCTCCCCTGTATAGCGAATTTCACCACCGTAGGCTTGAACTCGATCGGCTTCCCGGTCAATATTTTTAGTAACATCTTGACTGTGGTCAGCATATTCGTGACCTTTGCAGTAAAAATTGGGTTGAACTCGATCGAGTACATCTAAAGCTGTGGCCACAGGAGCCAATAACACATAGTCTACACAAGCTAAAGAGGCAAGAGAATAAAGTCGCAAATCGTCCGAAAAAACCGGTCTCCCAGGGCCTCGGTTGACATAAGGAGCTGCGGTAATGGAAACTACCAAGACATCTCCCAAAGCTTTAGCTTCTTGCAAATGGGCAATGTGACCTGGATGAAGCAGGTCAAACACCCCATGACAGAGAACTATCTTGCGGTTCTGTTCTCGGACCTTAGCAAGTACCTCTTTACAAGTTTCAAAATCAAGATATTTTTCTGTGTTTTTTGTCAGCATCTGTGAACTAAATTGCGTACTTTCTAACTCAGACGGGCTTGCCACCATACAAGACCGGATATCCCAGTTTTTATAAATATACCAGGTGATGTTCGCGCTCTGCCGTCTACAAACTTGGGTCTGACATGAACTGACTTTGTTCACCCAAACCGCAGCAGGTTTTATTGATGCGACACTATCCCTGAACACTTTTAATCGCCGAGCTACAAACAGACTATATAATGCCCGTCTTATTAGATCTTTCAAGTGGCTATTTTAAACAGAAGACTAGGATTTAAGACTAATGTTCCCGCCACCTAAACCTAGAGCCGCCCTACTTGGGTTTTAACAGCCAGAACACGCTGGATCAATTCTTTCCATTCCAGGGAATTGCTCAGGGAGTTTGTATCAAAATACTCACCTTTTTCTAAAGAAAAGCGACCAAAAGTTTCTAACCAATTCATTACTGTTTCTGTCCGTGAGAAAGGCGTACAATTCAAGGATTTCTGTAGAGAACGAGACATCCCAGTCCTATCGTTGTTGCGATAAGCATACCAGGCTTCCCATACTAGAACGCCGTACTGCACCTGATTGCTTTGATCTGGATTTTTGACCGTATTTTCCTCAAAACGCCATCTCTCTAATTCCCCCGCAGTTTGGTGCAGTTTGGACTGCGACTGTTCCAATGCTTGCTGAGTCGAGTACAGTTGCGACTGCGACTGTTCCAATTCTTGCCGAGTTTGATGGTGTTCGGCTTGGGATAGTTCCAATGCTTGCTGAGTCGAGTACAGTTGCGACTGCGACTGTTCCAATTCTTGCCGAGTTTGATAGTGTTCTGCTTGGGATATTTCCAATGCTTGCTGAGTCGAGTACAGTTGCGACTGTGACTGTTCCAATTCTTGCCGAGTTTGATAGTGTTCTGCTTGGGATATTTCCAATGCTTGCTGAGTCGAGTACAGTTGCGACTGTGACTGTTCCAATTCTTGCCGAGTTTGATAGTGTTCTGCTTGGGATATTTCTAATTCTCCCAGAATTTGATGGTGTTGAGCTTGGGATAGTTCCAATTCTTCCTGAATTTGATGAAGTTGAATTTGTATTAATTCACAATCTTCCTGAGCCTGATACATTTGCGACTCAAATCGATCGCGATCTTCCTGAGCTTGATAAAGTTGAGCTTGGGTTAATTCCAACTCTCCCTGAGTTTTGTAAAGTTGTGACTGGGATATTTCCAAATCGCTTCTAGTTTGATGTAGTTGCGGATGAACTTTTTCCAACTCTTCCTGAGCTTGATATAGTTGCGCCTGCAATCGATCGCACTCCTCCTGAGTTTGATAAATCTGAGCTTGCGCGAGTTCCAATTCTCCTTGAACGGGATAAATTTGACCTTGGACTACTTCTAACTCTTTTTGAGTTTGATTCAATTGGGTCAGAGATTGTTCTAACTCTGCCTGAGTTTGATATAATTGCGATTGTGACTGCGCCAACTCTCTTTGACTCTGATGCAGTTTGGACTTGCACTGTTCAAACTCTCTCCGTTGTTCGTAGGTCATATGGTAATATAAATCGGTTGGTTCTACATTTAAGTTAAGATTAAAGTCGCTTGAAACCTTGGATAGTTCTATTATTGCAATTGAATTTGCTTGTGACCAAGGCCATCCGTATTCGCTATCCTTAAGTTCGAGAACATCTACTTCTCTCCAAAGCATATAATGCTTATCGTCTGCTGTTTCTCTATCTATTAGCTTTAAATAGTTGGCGGATATGGCATTTTTGGGAATGCCATATTTTTTCCATAAAACTTCTAAATACTCTTTGCTAAATTGAATGTACCATTCTGCGTCTGTAAGTCTGCCAAAAGGAACGGTTATCAAGGCTTTTCCATTGATAGCCAGCAGATCGTATATTTTGGCGATCGCCTTCAACGGACCTTCAAGATCGCGCGAGTTTGTTTTTTCGCCATAGCCTCCCGAAGGATCTCCGGCTTGCCCTATGTGTTCTACACTGGAAATTGATACTATTGCATCATATTTTTCCGCTGAGGGCAGGTCCATCAAATCTTCATTCTCTACACCGAGGTCTACTTCAAATTTATCTATAATTCGTCTCGTTCTCACACCCATGTTTTCGCTCAATGAGTTTTCATAGTGAGAGAGTACGTTACCCACTTCTAGGATTTTTTGATTATTTTCCAGATTGGCAATAAAATCAAAAGCGATAGAAATTTCTACGGCTCTTTCTGTCGGATTATTAAATTTTATCCGATTGTAATATAACTCTTTACCTTTAAAAGTAAAGGTTCTTGTCCACTTACTCATTTTTTCCTCAAAATGCAAACTCTCAAGTTATCTAGCACAGCTAACGATGAAAATGTGGACTTCTGGGCGACAGTATCAAATTTAGCGTTCAACCAGCGATTATACTTAGCAATTGCCGCAAAAATTAATAAAAGTTAGCGTTCTTACTCCATATTTTTACCCCATAATATTGTCTCAAACTCCTCGACGATCGCCCGAAACCCCACCCAACCGAATTGCTGCAACTCCCAGTCGCCCCAGGACAACGCACTTCTAGAATGGTTTTTCAGAAGCATACCACAATTTCGAGTAAGTTTTGCCCGATCGCCCCAATGAACTCAAGCCATCACCTCCCACGAACATACCAGACTGCACCCCCTCTCAGGATGTTCCCACAGCACCAGTATGATCCACAAGTCTGCTGCGCGGAATCCTAGGCGATCGCACTGACCATACATATATTACCCCAAAAATACCTTAACTAACATCACCACAGGCCAACCCATAACCCGAATTAACTTCCCAGCCCCTTTCCCTGGAATGCTTGGGAGGTAAAAAATGTTAAAACCCCCCTTCTGCAAGAAGAGGGGTTGGGTGGAAGTTAGGCGTTTCTATTCACCTATAAAAATCTTAATCTTTCCGCTCGACCGCGATCGTCAAATGAGCGACAAATACTCCCACAGTCGCCAATGCAGCAGCAACTGGAAATACGATCGCCCCGGCGACGCTACCAACCAATCCCGCCATCAGCGGAATATCTGCCAGAGTCCGCCCTTCGGAATTTTTGATGACGAGGCGGCGGAGTTTTCCTTGTTGAACTAATTCTTTGATTCTCGCTATCAAAGAGTCGCCACTAATCTTAAACTCTTCAACTCTGACTTTTTCCTCAGTTGAAAAACCTGAAGTGAATAAAGGAGTTTCAACTGTTGTGTTTGTGGTATCGGCGACCGTGGCTGTTTCTTGTTGTAGAATAGTTACTTGTGGTTCTAGTTGTGAGTTCATTTTGTTTAATGGCGGGTGAAAACCAGCCGTTTAATTTCTATACTTTTATTGTGTGCGATCGCCACTAGCAACGACAGGCAAGGAAACCCTACAATCTAGATTCGTACTTTCCACCCACAAATTTTCACTCAAAACCATATCTCTCTTCTCTTCTCTTCCTCTGTGTCCTCTGCGTCCTCTGTGGTTAAAGCATTCCATAACTGTGCATAAAAAAGCCGTATTGGCTGCCTATACCTGCATCCAACACTAGAATTGATAGTTAGCGGTTAATGGTTAAAAATTGGCAATAACCAATAACCAATAACCAATAAGTTCAATTATTTATGTTTAATTAGCTCGTAAATTTCTACATAATCTTTAGCTGGATATTTCCACGAATTATCACAATTCATGCCTTGAACGACCAATTTTTCAAATTCATCGTGGTAGTCATACCACAAGCCGATCGCCCGATCCATTGCAGATTCTAGAGCATAGTAGTCGCTTTGGTAAAATACATAGCCATTGCGTACTTCTGGGAGATGGTTGCTGTCGTAGTCGCGATCGAACACAGTATTCACCAAACCACCAACTCCGCGCACCACAGGCACTGTCCCATACCTCAACCCGATCATCTGAGTCAGCCCACAGGGTTCGTAATTGCTCGGAACCACAATTATATCAGCACCAGCATAAATTAAGTGGGAAAGATCCTCATTGAATCCGAGTTCCAAATGGCAGTCTGGATTGTCATTTAAAAACCATTTTTCGTGCTGAAAATGTTCATTGATTCCCGCTTCCGTAGCCGAACCTAAAAGTACAAACTGTGCTCCTTTCTTGAGAGCATAGTAAAGGGCGTGGTGGACGAGATGAACGCCTTTTTGGTCATCTAAACGACCGATAAAGGTAATGATTGGCTTGTCAGCATCTCGCAGTAAAAGTCGCTCGCGTAAAGCCTGTTTAGTTTTCGCTTTGACCGCCAAATCTTCCTGAGTGTAGTGGTGAGGAATATAGCGATCGCTTTCCGGGTTCCACACGTCATAATCAATGCCGTTGAGAACCCCACGGAACTTGTCTTGATACAAATGCAAAGTGTGGCCCAAACCATAGCCAAACTCACCCACACGAGCTTCCCAAGCGTGGTGTGGCGATACAGTGGTGACAAAGTTCGAGTAAACAATGCCACCTTTCATAAAGTTGATGGCAAAAGGGTTAAAATTATCTTGGAGGCGATCGTACTGAAAATAATAATCCTCTCGATTCAAACCAGTTGCTTGCAGAACTTCGCTACCGCCCATACCTTGATGTTTGAAATTGTGAATGGTATAACAGACTCGCTGATTTTCCATCCAATTATATTTGTAAATTTCAAATAACATGACTGGCACCAAACCAGTTTGCCAGTCGTGACAGTGAATAATATCAGGGCGTTTGTTAGATCTGAGTAAAAATTCCAAAGCAGCTTTGCTGAAGAAAGCAAACCGCATATTGTCATCATTGCAACCGTAATAACAGCCACGGTTAAAAAAGTTATCTTGAGAACGAGGTTCAATGAAAAAACATAACTGGCCGTGTACCCAGCCACAAAAAACATCACAGAGGATTTCGCCACCGTACCAAGGGACTGGGAGATCCCGATAGGCAACGTGAAGTCCCCAAATGTGGTCATACCTCATGCAGTCGTACTTGGGTAGAATAATCTCCACTGCATGGCCTGAATTCTGCAATTGGCGACTCAAACCATAAACTACGTCGCCCAAGCCTCCTGCTTTGATGACAGGGGCGCATTCCGAGGCAATTTGTACGATGTACATTTTTCGTGTTAACTCCCTAGGTGAATCAAAAATATTTTCTTAATTTGACAAATTATATGATTTTTAGGTCAATAAGCAAGTCCGCCATTGGAAATAAAAAGCCACTCCCTTTATCATTCGGCGGTTGAAATCGCTTAATAGTCAAACAAAGTCCACTCCAAGACTAAGAAATGGAGAGGTATAGCAGTTGACAGTTGAAGGTTGACAGTCAACTGACTATCGATCGAGCTGGCGCTGAATTTGCCTCAAAGATTGGTACATTTCTGGGAGGCGGTTGTAGACGGCTGCGGCTTTCAGAAATAGTTTGTGGGGAATTGCCGGCACACCAGTTACGATCGCCCCTGGTGCCACATCACTATGAATTCCGGCTTTCGCTGTGGCGATCGCCCCATCTCCAATTTTAGCTTGATTAGCAATCCCAACTTGCCCAGCCAAAATCACATTATTGCCAATTTTGACCCCGCCCGCCATACCAACATGAGCAGCAAACGCACAATTTTTCCCAACTTGACAGCCGTGACCGACGTGTACTAAATTGTCAATCTTGGTATTTTGACCAATGCGAGTTTCTCCAACAGCCGGTCTGTCAATGGTGCTATTGCAACCCACCTCAACCCCATCTTCCAAGACAGTGCAGCCAGACTGCTCCATTTTGACCCAGCCTGTCGCTGTCGGCACGAACCCAAAACCTTCGCTCCCGATCGCCGCACCGCTATGAATCACGCAATTTGCCCCAATCCGAGTACGTTCGTGAATCACACAGTTAGCGTGTAAAACAGTGCCAGAGCCTATTTCCGCATCTGGGTAAAGTACCACATTGGGATGAATGCAAACATTGCTGCCAATTTTCACTCCAGGTTGAATCACGGCGTGGGGGCCTATATAGACATTTTCACCAATTTGTGCTGTGGGGTGAATGGTGGCAGAGGAATGGATTTCTGAGGTTGGGCGAAACGGTTGATAAAACAGGCCGATAGTTTGAGCAAACAGCAGTCGCGGATCGGGTGCGGCTATCCAAGCAATGTGGCGATCGGCACACATAGCTTGCAGACTTTCATCTAAGGGCAGAATTAAGGCAGAAGCATTTGTCGATGTTGTATGAGAGGCAAATTTAGCACCTTCTATGTAGCTGATTTTGCCTGATGCAGCTTCATCAACTGGGGCGGCGCCAGTAATTTCGGGATCTGTAGCAACCGACGCTGTGAGTGTGCGACTGCTGGCTAAATTCAGTTTTTCTACGACTTGGCTAAATTTCATCTATAAAAATGTGTGATTAACAGGGATTTACCATTGTTAAAATTAGCAGGTTTGGAGCACTGTATTAAACTCTCTCTTCTCGAACTTCGCGTCCTTAGCGCCTTCGCGGTTAAATCACCTGACGATACAACCGGAATTGATATCAGGCGTCCAGGACTACACAATAGCAAGAACCCCGACTTTTTTGCGAAGCCGGGGCTCTAACAGGAATGATTTTTCGCAGTTATTGTACGGAAACTGCATCGACATCAACAGTGCTGGTTTTAGCTTCAGAAGGGCTGCCGGTGGCTTCAGATGTGGAATTTGTCTGAGTCTGGCGGGATTTAAAATAGTCGATCGACATTTGGGAAACTTCGGAAATCAGTAGCACGGCGATCGCCACATCGTCAATTTGTCCAACCACCGGCAGGAAATCCGGGGCAATGTCGATCGGGCTTACGAGATATGCTAGGGTTCCCAGGATAATCCACCAGCGGTACTTGGGGTTACGGATGGTGTCGCGGTACCAGTTGTAAACAGATTGTATAGAAAAGTTCATGGGGTTGTCCTCTACTTATATTTTCAATCTTTACAGATTCTCCCTCGAAACGTTTGTGGAGATATCCCCCCTAGGGTTGGTTAGAGAATCCTACTTGGAAGTATGGGGAATTGGCCAAACAGGGAATTGGGCAACCTCTCCCTGACAGCCCCTACGGATATATTTGCAAAAATGGGATGCTCCCGCTGTTTCATTCTTTGTAGGGGCAAATCCCACGCCCGGTTGCCCCAATCTGTGAAACACATCCAAAATCGTCTGTGAGGGGGAGTAGTGCCCAGAGTGCCCGCCCCCCTCACAGATTAGTGTTCTGTCACCTACTGCTATTTTGAATTTTCAAACGGTTCTGTAGTGAACAGTTTTTTAGTATAAAATAAAACTTATATTTTTCAAGATTTTGAACAGGTCGATCGGCGGAATTACCGACACTTCGATCGCTCAAATTCAGCAAAAACGAACATTTATTAATGCTAAAAATTGTATAAATCAACGTATCTATTAATTCTCAGCATCATCTAATTGTCGATCTAGCTATCATCCTCCCATTTTAATAATTACTGAAAACCTCAATATCGACACAATTTGTATAAGTATAAATTGTAAAACTTAGTATCATAAAATACCCGTAATTTAAAAAGTGATCGACCATGAATTTAATCCCCAAAATCTTCCCCCTTACGAAGCTTGAAACGTCCATTTTTGGTCGCCGATCGCAATTTCGCAACCACTCGTTAGCCAAAAAGGTTCCTGAGCCGCCAGTCTTTGTCCGCCAACAAAAGTACCATTGGAACTGCCACAATCCACAAGCTGATACCGCTGTTTTCCTTGTTCGTCATTGGCCCGACGGATTTGAGCATGGTAGCGGGAACTTTGCGGATCTTGTAACACTAAAGTATTGCTCGGTTCCCGTCCGATAGTAAAGGGATTGGCGGTGAGGGCGATCGCCTGTCCTGAAAGTTTGTATACTAAGTGTGCGGTTGTTTGGCGATCGCTACTTGTCAATACCGTCGGTGCAAGTTGGGGGCGATGCTGGGGTGCTGGTAAACTATTTTGAGCCAGTTGTGCTGTCAGTTCTTGTAAATCGCGATCGCATCCGGCGCTATCAGAAGTTGGCAGATTTGCAGGAGATTGAGCTGATATTAAGTTTAACTGTTGTACGGGAGCTTGAGGCAGAATTGGCCGCCCTGCTTCGGCAATTCTCATTTGCAGGGAGGCGGAATTTTCTGCTTCTTGTCTGGCGCTCATTCCTTCAACTTGGCGAATCACTCCGTTAGTTTCGGGAAAGCTGACATCGCCAATTCTGACATCTTCTAAGGTGAATCCTAAAGTGTAGAAATCTTGGACGCGATCGAGCAAATTTTGGCGCAGCAACAGCCGTCCTTGACTGATAAGCTGGTTGAGGGGAATTTGCCCGATCGCAACTCCCATGCAATCTTTCACAGCACTGGCTAAAGCAGCTATGGGATCTGACAATTCCAAAGCTACTCTTTTGGGGTCTATAACTTGATAAATAACTGTCAGTGTAGCATCAATTAAAAACCGGTCTTTCGACAAAAAATCTCCTTGGGATTGCACGTCCAAGTTACGCAGTTTGGTATCTACCAGGACAATTTGACACTGTTCCAGCAAGGGAAGGGCGAAGGTGAAATGGCGTCCCGCTTTCAGGGTACGCACCACGCGGCCGTTTTTGACCACCAAACCCGCGTAACCGGCCCCAATAAAGTCCATGCTAAAGCCGGCCCAGCGTTCGGGTGTAACGGTTTGAATCAGGGGAGAAGCGTTGTTCATGGGAGGAGTTGAGGGAAGGGAGATTCTACTGTTAGGGTAACAAATTGCTGGGGGCTAGCGATCGGGCAGTGTGCCGGTTCAGCAACCTCTATTCTATACTTCAGGACTCTGGGTGATTCAGCCCGGACTGAATCTAGTTTGCATCTAGTTGGTAGCCAGAGTCATCTAGATGCTGTTTGCAGTCAAATATAGAAGCAATTAACTGCTTAGTTAATTGCGATTGTCAAAAAATAGTTTATCCCTAAATTATAACTACTTGGGAATCGCCACCAAAGTTATAGAATTAGCTGGGTAAGTTGCCCCAAATCCCGCAGCGCTGACACCCAAATCGCCCTGACGCACAATCGCCCCCAAATTCGCCTTGCTGTAAGTATAAACTTGAGCCTTACCCCCTGGCTTAAACCCTTTCAAACTCAAATTGCTAGTGATATTATTCTGACTTTTATTAATAATCACCATGGTCAAAACACCGTCGCTACTACGATGAGCAGCATAGATTGATAAAATCCCTTGATCTGTGCTACGCGAACGCACCCAAGTATCACCATACTTACCACCTTTCCCATCATAATTCATGTACATTCGGAAAGCATAAGCCCCTGGTTCCGATGACTTAGGAGGTCCCCATAACGTAGCTAAATCCACTTGTTCCCGCCCAAAAATGCCCAGGATATCTGCCTGGGTCAAAGCCCCATTCATCGACTCTAAAGCGCCCCAATTGTATTCAGTAATTGCCAGTTTTGTACCTGGATAATCTTGCTTAATCCACTGTTTAAACCTGGGAAGAATCCTGAGGGGAGGATTGTATTTTCCAATCCAACTTTCATCAGTATAAGTTGCATCCCAGAGAGAACGAGTCGATCGCAGCCGCAGCGCTTGGGTTTTGGCATCACCGGCGGGACAAAGGGCTATACAGGTATTCTCCGCCGAAGGATAATAGTGTTCGTCAAAATAATCGAGAATCCGCACACCTTTATTTTTTTCGTAAGCGCGCATTTGCTGCAAATACCAGCGCGCAAACCAGACACCGCCGTGTTTTTGGCGATCGCCCTCAACCCCAGAATCCACATAGACAGGCCAGCCAAAATCCGACGGTCCCAGCACCTTAGCGCTAGGATCAGTCGCTTTTATCATGGAAGCATATTGATAAGTGCGATCGCGCAATTCATCGTAACTCGTCGGTTCTGGATGAACATCACGGTGAGTATTTCCCCAGCCACTTGGTTCGTTGTCCATTTGGTAAATTTGGACGCCACCTTTAGCCGCAGTACCGTGGGTTTTAACTAAGTGTTGAACCCACCGCTTTTGAAAATTTGAGTCGCTAACAATACTGACATCCAGCCGATTATTATTAGTAATTACAGTACCATCTGGACGCTTCCCATTGCCGCATTTATCACCCTCTGGAAAAATGTAAGGATTAGTTTTTTCTTGCCGCCCATATTTCGATACTCTAAAACCACAGTTCCAAGTGCTAAACTTATTGATATAGCCGATTATGGGAATAGTAACAATACTTTTACTACCATTGGTGCGGTTAGTTTTGATAATTTTATCTATAGAATCGCCGGGAATAGGATTTTTATTGTCCCCACCACCCACGAAAAAAAAGTCATCACCACTGTTGGAGGAATCGACAAGCCAATTGTAGCGACTGGTGTGATTTGCCCCCCAGCGTTCCACTGGTATTCGCAACTCCTGGGCTAGGGCGCGATCTATGGCATAATTATTCATACCATAGATGTCCGGGCTGATGGAATGGCGATCGGCTGTAACATCAACAGACAAGGCTAAACTACTGGTTTGGGCGATGCCATTTTTGATAGAGACTTTGGTTACGGCAATTGCGAAAGCACCGATTAAACCAAATAAAAATAGGACAAGCCAACGAGGTTTATTTTCGGGAGACTGCCAGAAAAATCGTGGATTCATTAATTTATGGTATATAGCCTTTCTCAGTTAGGCAAGGCACAGGGTAATGGGTATAGGGCATTACCAATTACCTATTACCAATTACCTATTACCTATTCTCGATCTTACCTCATAGGAGAGATCGAAAGGCTATAGTGTTTAATTCTGGGACAACAGCAACAGCAGCGCTAAGTAAATCCACCTAATTAAATGCAAGATCCAAATCGCTCAAAAGCTTACTGGCTTGCTATTCTTCACATCGATCCTCTTCCCTCTTCCCTCTTCCCTCTACTTATCAAGCTTTAATAGAATTGCTGCGAGAAAAAGGTATTGGCCCCCAACAATTCTAAGGGCGATCGCCAGCCTAACACCAATTCCTCCAGACTTGCTACCCTAAAGATAGTTAGATTTAATCAACAAGCAATTATGAGCGGTACTGTTACATCCCCCAACAACCTCAACCAGCAGCGGCCACTCTCCACGCCATCCGCTGACACTTCGAGTTCCCTGCTGGGCGACTTCATCCAAGAAACACTCGCATTAACCAAGCGCCTGTTTATTCAATTACAGCGTCGCCCCTCGACGCTAGTTGCAGGAATTATTCAGCCACTGATGTGGTTGGTTTTGTTCGGTGCGCTGTTTGAAAATGCACCCGCCGGCTTGTTCGGAGAAAGCCAAAATTACGGACAATTTCTCGGCGCTGGTGTCATCGTTTTTACTGCCTTTGCAGGGGCGCTGAATGCCGGTTTGCCGATTATGTTCGATCGCGAATTCGGATTTCTCAACCGCTTATTAGTCGCGCCCCTAGCTTCCAGATTTTCCATCGTCCTAGCTTCGGCTATTTTCATCGTCACCCTCAGCTTCATCCAAACCGGCGCAATTGTCACCGCGGGCGCATTCTTGGGCGCGGGATTCCCCGGAATTGCCGGACTAGGGGCGATCGCCCTCATAGTCCTGTTGTTAGTTTTGGGTGTCACTGGTTTGAGTCTCGGTTTAGCCTTCGCTCTTCCCGGTCACGTAGAATTAATTGCGGTAATTTTTGTTACTAACTTGCCACTATTATTTGCCAGCACAGCCCTCGCGCCGCTGTCCTTTATGCCAGACTGGTTGCAAGTTGTCGTGACACTCAACCCTCTCAGTTATGCGATCGAACCCATCCGCTATTTGTACTTGCACAGCGATTGGTCCCTAGCAAGTGTCGTCATGCAAGCTCCCTGGGGTAATGTTAGTTTTGGAGGATCACTGTTAGTCTTGCTAGCCTTTGATGCAGTAGCATTGTTGAGCATTCAACCTCTGTTGCGACGGAGATTTGCTTAACCAGAATTCTCTCGCGCAATCGTTGTGCGATGTTAAATCACCACCCAAAAACTCCGAAAAAACCCGGTTTCTCAGCCCACCCAAAGCCTCCAGAAACCGGGTGTTTACGACAATACCCAATCACCACCCAAAAACTCCGAAAAAACCCGGTTTCTCAACCTCACCCAAAGCCTCAACAAAAATTCCCCCATCTCAGCTATAATCAAAACCACCCTCTCCATCCTCACAAACCCGCCATGATGAAACGCTGGCAAGACGGACAACAACTACACGACGGCAAATACATCATCGAAGAATACCTAGGTGGCGGCGGATTCGGTGAAACCTACCGCGCTCAAAATCGCCATGAAGGTAAATCAGTTGCCATCAAAACTCTGAATACTTTCCAACAATTCCAGCGAGATTTTGCCAAAACACAAGGTAAATTTGTCAACGAAGCACTGTCTTTAGCCAAGTGTCGTCACCCCCATATTGTCGAAGTTTATGAGATGTTTCAAGAGGGTGATTTGTGGTGTATGGCAATGGAATTAATCGATGGGATTGACTTAGCTACCCATCTCAAAGAAAACGGCCGTTTGTCGGAACAAAAAGCTTTGTCAATGATTCAGCAATTAGCCGATGCACTGACTTGCGTCCACAAGCAAAACCTGACTCACCGCGATGTTAAACCCGAAAATATCATGCTCAGAAAGCGCGGTATGGAAGCTGTTTTGATTGATTTTGGTTTGGCGCGACAGGTGACGTTATCAGGAAAGTTAATGACTAATAGTAGCAGGGGGACTGAGCATTACGCACCCATTGAACTTGCGGAACAACGCTCTCAACTTGGCCCTTATACTGATGTTTATTCTTTGGCGGCGACGCTGTATAATATGCTCACAGATAACAAGCCGATTCCGTCGCCCGGTAGAAAGGTTATTGATCCTTTTATTGAGCCCAAAAAGTATGATAATAAAATTAGCGACAGGGTGAATGCCGCTATTATCAAAGGGATGGAGTTGGAACCGCAAAATCGCCCGCAGTCGGTGCAGGAATGGTTGGATTTGCTGATCCCGAAACCAGTGGCTGCTGAGACTACGCGGGTGATTTCAGCCGTGGGAATGGATTATATAAACTTGCGGAATTTATTAGCAGCTAAAAAGTGGAAAGAGGCGGATGAGGAAACGACGAGAGTGATGGTGAAGGTGGCGGGTAGGGAGAAAGAAGGATGGCTGGATGAGGAACATATTGATAATTTTCCCTGCGAGGACTTGCGTACCATCGACCAACTTTGGGTAAAATACAGCAATGGGCGCTTCGGCTTTAGCGTGCAGAAGCGCATCTATCAAAGTCTGGGGGGAACTAGGGAGTATAATGAGCAAGTTTGGTCCAAGTATGGCGACAAGGTAGGGTGGAGAAAAAATAACTCATTCGTACTACAACCACCTCACTTTTTCAGAGAAAGCACGCTTTAGCTCACCTCCCTAGTGTGGTTGTTGGCGTGAGCGGGGCTCTTCTCTCGCGTCGAGACTTGTAGACTCTAACATCTAAGCGTTACAGATTTTTATTAAGACTTGTGAACTAGACTTTTTGAACGAAGCCATGCCTGTTCTACGTTTCCGATACCTGGCACTCACTATCCACAGTTTCCAGCTCTTTTTCCGTATTTTTTTGTAGTATCTGCCCCGCTATTTGCGGGTTGTAACAATTAGCAAAAATGAACTTTTCAGCCACCTCGATAACTTCTCCTGATACCTCCCATTCCCCCCAAGGCAAACACAACTGTCCCCGCGCAGCCTGCTTTGGCTTCCCCTTCACCTTCAGCCCAGCCAATAGCCGATTTCCCCAATGGTTTTTTTTCTCAGATTTTGGTTTTGGGCGATACTGCTTGCAAAACTTGCGATAAGCCGCCGCACATTCATCCAAAGTTTTACCCAATGCCAAAAACGCCGGATGCCATTGAGTAATCCCATCATCGCTGAGTCTGTCGTGAATGCCATAATTGCTGAAATCATAGAAAAATCCCTGCTGCATCCCCGCCACCTTGGGATTAGCATGGATATAGCGCAAAGTATTAAGAGCTCTGCGCTGATCTGTATTCGCAAAACCCGTACTGTGATAGCGTTTTTCCCAGAAATGCCCCGTGCGATTCAGCATCCGGTTAAAACACATCGCCGTGTACCAATTCAGCCAGTGCATAATTTTCGGTAAATCGAACGGCTGCTGCGGTTCCAGGAGATAATGAACGTGATTGCTCATAATGCAAAGGCCATAAAGCTTAAACTGATACTTAGCCTGAGCTTTCTCGATAGCATAGAGAAAAACTTCGCGACATTCCAAACGAGTCAATCGAAACTCGCGGTTATTGCAACGAGAAGTAACGTGATAGGAAAATCCGGGTTGAAGTAGTCGGGGTTGTCGGGACATAATCAGCAGACAATCAAAGTAAAATCAATCTCATAAACCGGGTTTATGCGATAATTTATGTATCATACCCAGATTCAGAAAAAAACCCGGTTTCAACCTCCCCACCAACAGCCTCCAAACCCCATAACGCAAGAAACAAAATTTGTAGTTTGCATCAACAACAAATACCAAACAACCAACAAAAAAACTCTTTCAACTCTTACTCCCCCCCTTGGTAAGGGGGGCTGGGAGGTGCTTTCTCAACAACTAGGCGAAGAATTAGAAGAAACTCTTACTCCCCCTTAGCAAGGGGGGCTGGGGGGGTTCTTCCTCCATCATTCCCAACCGAAAATACAGAAGAAACTCTTACTCCCCCCTTAGCAAGGGGGGCTGGGGGGGTGCTTTTCCAACAGCTACGGGAAGCATTAGCAGCATCGGGGAAAGAGCGAATTCAAGACTTAGTAAAAAATCCGCTGAGATGTTCGCTGCTGTGCGGTACTTGGCAGTCGTTGGATGGGGATTTGCCGGATACTAAGGCTAAGCTTTATCAGCGGTTTGTGACTACATTGTATCAGTGGAAAGAACCGCGCTTAAATTGGATTCAGCAGCAGGAATTGAATGCGGCTTTGGGGAAATTGGCTCTGGCTGGGATGTTAAATGAAACGTCGCGGTTTCAGTTACGAGAAAGTGTGGGATATCGAGTGATGGGTGCATCGCTGTTTGAGTTGGCTGGCGATTTGGGTTGGCTGAATTTGGTGGCGAGGGATGCGGAGACGGCGGAAGGGATTTATGCTTTTTACCATCCGACTTTTCAGGAATATTTTGCGGCGTTGGCGGTTGAGGATTGGCATTTTTTCTTGAATCATTTTCCTGGGAATCCGCAGCATCCTGATGCTCGATATCGCATTTTTGAGAAGCAGTGGAAGGAGGTTATTTTGCTGTGGTTGGGGCGCGATGAGGTTGGGAAGAAGGATAAGGAAGCGTTTATTAAGGGGTTGGTTGAGTTTGAGGATGGGTGTGATGGTGGTTTTTATTGGTATCGTGCGTATTTTCTAGCGGCGGCGGGGATTGTTGAGTTTAAGGATTGTAGTTTTGCTGATGAGATTGTGTCGCAGATTATCAAATGGGGATTTGGTTATTTTAATGAGAAAAAGCAGCAGTGGCAAACATTTTCTTATCCACTTCCACAGAGAGCAACGAAGATATTGAAAGAGACGGATCGGAAAATGGCAATCGCAGCTTTAGTAGAGATCATCAATACTTCTCAGGATGAACGAACCCGGAGAGAAACAGTAAACATCTTAGGAGAAATTGAAAAAAATAACCCTCTAGTGATCTCTACTTTAGTAGAATTAATCTGGACTTATCAGGATCTAGATACCTGCGTGATAGCGGCTTATAGCTTAGTAAAAATAGGCAAAAACAACCCAGAAGCTATATCCGCTTTAGTCGAGTTGATTCGGAATTCAGGTGATGAAATTACCCGGGAGAACGCGGTAAATAGCTTAGGGGAAATAGGCAAAGATAACCCAGTGGCGATCTCCGCTTTAGTTGAGTTAATCTGCAACTCAGGTGATGGATATACCCGGTGGCGAGCGGCAGATAGTTTAGAGAAAATAGGCAAAGATAACCCAGTAGCAATCGCCGCTTTAGCCGATTTAATCCGCAATTCAGGTGATGAAAATACCCGCTGGCAAGCGGTAGATATCTTAGGGAAAATAGGCAAAGATAACCCAGTTGGAATCCAAGCTTTAGTCGAGTTAATCCGTACTTCTCAGAATGAAAATACCCGGAGTCGAGCGGCAGATATAGCAACTGCCAAGGCGATTAGGGCAGATTTTGTAGGGGCGGGTTCACCGATATCTTTCATCGGTATAGACAAATTCTATAAACCCGCCCCCACCCCACGACTTAACCACCCTGGCGGTTGCTATATCTTAGGGAAAATTATGAAAAGTAAACACTTTGCCACCGCAGTCTTAGGATTGAAAGATTGCCTAACTTCCGAAGTCCGCGAAAACGATTTTAATCTCTATAAAAACTCCTACAAAGTCATCTGGGATTGTGCCCAAAATATGACTTACCCAGAATTTTATCAAGCATGGCACACTCAACCCAGCAATTCGCCAATACCCGACAACTCACAAAATACAGATATCCCCACACTCCTAAAACAACTCGAACCCACAGATAAAACCTTCCCCGTACCCCTCAACATTCGCGCCCTAGAAGGCGAAACCGATATAAGTGCGATCGCCCAAGAACTCTGTACCCAACTATATCAAACAATCTTCCCCGCAGATACAGACATCCCCGCAATCCGCAACGCCCCCGAATTCAAGCGATTAATTCCGCAACTCAAAAACCGCCTGCAAACACAGCACATCGCCTTAATTTTGCACTCGTGCCCCTCCGAAAACGCGCTTTCGTCTTTCACCCGCAAACTCGCCGACTCTCACATGGGTATTCATATCGCCTGGATTACCGATACAGCGCTGGAATTGCCGTTAACCGGTTTTGCGGTGGATCGAGTGGATTTGTTGGATGCGGTGCAGGATTGGATGGGAGGGATTGGTTAGCGATCGCACTTTAAAATTTCTCCATCAAATCTTTTTCTGCTGCATAAACATCCCGTAGCTGTTGCAGCCGCGCCCCAGAAATTGCCGATTTAACTTTTGCTACCAATAGTCCCCACTCCAGTAAGCTATCAACAGAAACAGCCTCTTGAAACTTGTGCGTATAGAATTTAGTCCAAAATAGCGGTGCTAGCTTGCTTTTCCAGCGTTTGTACCATCTGCCAAAATCTTGAAGTGCTGGTTCATTTACTCCCACAATCGGCGGAAAATCGGCGTAGCTGACAAACCGGCTGATGTGTTTGGCGTGCACGTAAACCATGTAGCGGCAGCATTCGATGCGGTAAATCTCGTCTACTGATATATTGAACAGCAGTGCGACTGTTTCTTCTGTAACAAATCTTGCCAGTGGATGCAGGATGGGAGATTTATGAATTATCTTGGATTCTGCGATCGTTCGTGATTTTGCCGGAGTTTCTGATATCATGGCTGGTAGACCTCTGGATATGGTAAGTACACCTGTCGATAGAGAGTAGATCTCTTGAAATTTAGGTAAATCTTTTGATGGTAGGTCTTTAGGACAGAGAAATCTGTCTAAATTACGCTTTACAGGCTATCGCCCTTTAGTTCTCTATGCCGGGGGGCGATCGGCTTTTTAGATAAAATAATTATAAGGTGTTACAGCACCCATTGTCAAGCATGGGTTTAGTAAGAATTAAAGTCAGAGAACTAGCCGCCGAGAAAGGCTGGACATTCAAGGAAGTTTCAGAACGTTCTGGGGTGGTGTACAACACTGTCAAGCATTATGCCCGTTGTCCAGGGCTGACAACGGTTGACTTTACTTTGTTGCGGAAATTAGCTCGGACTTTTGATGTGATGATTGAGGATTTGGTTGAGGTTTTGGAAGAGTAGGGCGATCGACCTTGAGTTTTGGAGACTGGGGCGATCGCTTTTTCAGATGCAATTATTTTAAAACGCAACTGCATTATTTGTCAAGCATGGGTTTAGTCAGAATCAAAGTTCGAGAACTGGCGGCAGAGAAAGGTTGGACTTTCAAGGAAGTCTCAGAGCGTTCTGGCGTGGTTTACAGTACGATCACAACTTATGCTAGGCGCTCGTCAATATCAATGGTTGATTTTACTGCTATCTACAAGTTAGCGCGGGCGTTTGACGTGATGATTGAGGATTTGGTTGAGATTATTGAGGAATAGGGCGATTCCCTACGGGATAGCTCCGCTTCACGCCCTTTCCACATTTTTACTATAACTTTTTAGTTGCGTCTTGTCAAGACGCGCTTAAAAATTTTACCTAGCAGCTAAGAGCTCAGCTTAAAGATGCTAAGATTTAGTCGAAGTTGTTAATCTCCGGTTAGTTTTGTGACACGAGCCAGTACCGCCATTGGAGTCAGCCCGATTATCAAGGATCTTGTGCAGAAAAAGGCGCTAGCAACCCGACTAACGCTGAAGGAAATTATTTATGTAGGGATGCTGGCGATCGATGATTTAGACGAAAAGCGCTTGCAAGAATTGGCTGACAAGGTTCACCAGATGCAGGTAAATGGGGAGATTTGAGGGGTTGAGGGCGATTCCCTACGGGATAGCAGCCCCGCGCGTACTTTGGTAAATTGACGGGAGGGGCGATCGCATATTCAGAAATTTTCCCGCCAATATTTTTCATATATGTAAGCATCTCGCAGTTGTTGCAAAGCCGTTTCTGACAACAGCGATTTCACTACAGCTACCAAATTCCCCCATGCAAGCTGTTTATCCGCAGCAGTAGCGTTTTTGAATTGATGGGTGTAAAACTGTATCCAAAAACTAGGTGCTTTTTTGCCTTTCCAGCGTTTGTACCATCTGCCAAAGTCTTGAGGTTTCGGTAATTCTACTCCTAAAATTGGCGGAAAATCAGCATAGCTGACAAACCGACTGATACCTTTGGCGTGGACGTAGACCATGTAGCGACAGCATTCGATCCGGTAAATCTGGTCTGTTGAGATATTGAACAGCAGTGCAACAGTCTCTTCTGTGACAAATCTTGCTAAGGGGTGAAGGACTGGGGACTTGTGGAGAATTTTGGAGCAGGCGAAGGTGCTTGATTTTAGCTGGAATGCTGCTATCATGGTCAGTCAGACAGCTAGTAACTGTCTATTTAAGTTTTAAAGGCTATCCGCGAACCACTGGACAAACCTGGACAATCCCGATCGCTCCTTGGTAGAGATAGCCCGGTTAAGTCTAACCACAGACTACGTTAAGAAGGTCACGACACCCTGTGAGTGCTTGCCAGCTCC
>JAHREW010000031.1 GCA_020883125.1 Microcoleus sp. CAWBG506 | reverse complement strand
TCTAAATAAACCCGCCCCACCCCACCAATAACCCACGGATAATTTGGGCATAAAATCGATTAAAAATCCAACATAAATCCCGTAGGGGCGGGTTCACAAACAATCTTTAATGAGTACCGACAATCTAAATAAACCCGCCCCACCCCACCAATAACCCACGGATAATTTGGGCATCAAATCGATTAAAAATCCAACATAAATCCCGTAGGGGCGGGTTCACAAACAATCTTTAATGAGTAGCGACAATCTAAATAAACCCGCCCCACCCCACCAATAACCCACGGATAATTTGGGCATCAAATCGATTAAAAATCCAACATAAATCCCGTAGGGGCGGGTTCACAAACAATCTTTAATGAGTAGCGACAATCTAAATAAACCAGCCCCCACCCACCAATAACCCACGGATAATTTGGGCATCAAATCGATTAAAAATCCAACATAAATCCCGTAGGGGCGGGTTCACAAACAATCTTTAATGAGTAGCGACAATCTAAATAAACCAGCCCCCACCCACCAATAACCCACGGATAATTTGGGCATCAAATCGATTAAAAATCCAACATAAATCCCGTAGGGGCGGGTTCACAAACAATCTTTAATGAGTACCGACAATCTAAATAAACCCGCCCCCACCCCACCAATAACCCGCATCAATGAAATTTGCATTAATTCCCAAATGCACATTTGGATTGTTGGTTGGGTTAGGGCGGGTTTTCGAGATTGTTTATTTCAGGCGATTATGGTTGGTGAACCCGCCCCTACAGGAATTCGGTTTATTTGACCGGATATAATATTAGTCGATAGTAAATTCATCGTTGGGTTATGTCGGTTTATTTAACCGGATATAATATCAGTATATTCTATAAGGTTTGATTATGCAGGAACCACCGCAAATTAAAAATCCCAGCATTACTCTCTATCCTTTCCACTTGCGGGATGATGGCGATGAAGGCTACAGCGAATTAGTATTTGGCTTGTTAATGCTGGGTGTCGCCGTGTTGATTAGGAAAATATTTCGATAATTTCGATTTAGGGCTTACCGATAAAACCAAAGAAACCGGGTTTTTTGCAGTTTGGGCGCGATGTAACTATATTATTGAAAAAAACCCGGTTTCTCCCCATTCCTACGTTTCTGGGCTAGAAATTACAAATACCGAGTTAATTGCACTCGATAACGTTCCTTTTTAGTTACAGCAACTTCTCCTATTTCCAATCTTCCCTTACCGCTAACAGCGATTAAATCTCCCGACTTGACATTATAACTAGCTTGAGTGATGTCTTTCCAATTAACTCGCACGTCGCCGCTGTCAATTAAATCGACCATTTTGCTGCGAGACATGGCGAATCCAGCCGAAGCCACAGCATCCAATCTCATTGATGCTTCAACTGTGGTCATTTCTTTCTTTTTCGGTTCCCTAATTTTGAGTTCACTCAATTCAATGCGCCGAGTTTTGACTGGCACCGATCGCACTTGTTGCAAACTCATCTCCAAATACTCTACCATCTCTGGCATCACGATCGCCTGGGCACCGCGTTCCCCCAGCACAATCACATCACCCGTTTTCTCCCGCACAATTCCCGTGCCCAACATCGCCCCCAAAAAGTCGCGGTGAGAAGCTGTATCGAACAGAAAATTACCGGCGATTTCTACCGCAGCAATGTTAACACTACCAGAGTCGATCGCAATTTCCGATCGGGCGATCGCAATTCTTTGTCTTTCAGCTTGCGGATAGCCACCCCAAGCCACCAACTCCACATCACTCAAACGCTTAAATACAATCTTAGCTTCCGCCAATTCTGGAGGCGACATAAAATCAGTCTGAGTAACCTCCCAAGTTTTAATAGCTTGTTCGGCGCAGTCAATGACTCGCGCCACCGATTCGCGATTTTCAATCCCTTTTAACAGTTCTTCTCTTTGCAAACTTGCCATAATTTAAATCACCCTACAAAATATCACTTAAATCTAAAACCAAACCGGGCAATACATCCTCACCTGACAAAGTTGCAGGGGAATATATAATTTCCACATCTCGATCGGGACGCGAGTTTTCAACAGTATAAAGACTAATGACTGCTGACTAATCTTATTGGTTATTAGTTGTTGGTTATTAGTTGTTTCCAACAAATAACCAGTAACAACTAACCAGTAACAACTAACCAGTAATAACTAACTCTCTGTATAACCTTGCATATTTTCCGGTTCAAACTGCCGCAAAATATTAGCAGCCTTTCCTGTTAAATCATCAGTACCCTTCACCGCAATCAAAAACTTACCCGCATTCAAACGGTTGCGGTAGGGTAAAGCATCGCCGCTACCAAAAGCCATACCACCCGCGCCTCCCACAAACACGCTACCCATCGCTGCTGCGATCGCACCTAATACCCCACCGATGACATGATCGCCTATTTCTCCCGCCCAGGCAAAAGTCTTCAACTCAGTGATTAGACTGAAAGTAAAGCCAGCAATAAACCCAAAAGGTATCAACCAAATAGCCATCAGTTTAGCTTGTTTCTTTGCTTGCTGATTCGGGTCGATCAAACCAAATTCATCCGCAGTTTTGTAGCCGCGGCCCAAAATACTTACCTGTTTCATCGGTAAGCCTTCTTTTTCCAGAGCACAATAAGCAGCTTCGGCTTGCATTCGATCGGGGAGTACGGCAATAAGATAATTCATTCAACACAATTCCTGATAGTTCAGCTAAGATAGCTAAAATGTATTATAACCCGAAAAGACTTACTAGCTAAGCAGTTCGGGGATTTGAAGGCGGTTTGAGAGTGCGATCGACCACAAACCTAAAATATTTCAAGCAAAAACGACCTGTCTAGACCAAATACATATACAATTCAAACTGCACAAAGCCAAAATAAAGCTCAGCAGTAAGATACTGCTCCCAGTCTTAGCCTCTACTTTGAGCTCGCTGGGCCTATTTTTACTGATTCCACTCAATTACTTGCTATGCCTAAAGTTTTAGTATCCGATCCGATCGACCAAGCCGGAATTGATATCCTCTCTCAAGTCGCTCAAGTTGATGTCAACACAGGTTTGTCAGCAGCAGAACTGGTACGAATTATTCCAGAATACGATGCTTTAATGATCCGTTCTGGAACCCAAGTTACCAAAGAAATCATCGAAGCCGGCAACTTACTCAAAATCATCGGCCGCGCCGGAGTCGGCGTAGACAACGTAGATGTACCAGCCGCCACTCGCAAAGGAATTGTAGTCGTCAATTCTCCCGAAGGTAACACGATCGCCGCCGCCGAACACGCGATCGCCATGATGCTTTCCATGTCCCGCCACATCCCAGAAGCCAACGCATCTGTCAAAAGTGGTAAATGGGAACGCAACCGCTTCATCGGCGTAGAAGTTTACAAAAAAACCCTCGGTATCGTCGGTTTGGGCAAAATCGGCTCCCACCTAGCCGCCGCCGCCAAAGCAATGGGCATGAAACTCCTAGCCTACGATCCATTCATTTCCACCGAAAGAGCCGAACAGTTGGGCTGTCGCTTAGTAGAACTAGAACTGCTGATGCGCGAATCTGACTACATCACGCTACACATCCCCAAAACCCCCGAAACCCTGCACTTAATTAACGCGGAAGTGCTGTCAAAAATGAAGCCCACGGCCCGCATCATTAACTGCGCCAGAGGTGGCATCATCGACGAAGCAGCCCTAGCTGAAGCCATAAAAGAAGGGAAGATAGCCGGCGCTGCGATCGACGTTTACGAACACGAGCCGCTAGAAGCCGATTCACCCCTGCGGACTGTTGGCCAAAACATCGTGCTGACACCCCACTTGGGTGCATCGACAGCCGAAGCTCAGGTGAATGTGGCGATCGACGTTGCCGAACAAATCCGTGATGTACTGTTAGGATTGCCAGCGCGATCGGCTGTTAACATACCAGGAATTTTGCCAGATTCGATCGAAAAACTCAAACCCTATCTGCAACTAGCCGAAACCCTAGGCAACCTCGTCAGCCAGCTAGCCGGCGGCCGAGTCGATTACCTCAACGTCCGACTCCAAGGCGAATTAGCCACCAACCAAGGTCAACCCGTAGTCGTCGCCGCCCTCAAAGGTCTCCTTTCCCAAGCCCTCAGAGAGCGCGTTAACTACGTCAACGCCAGCATCGAAGCCAAAGAACGTGGCATTCGCGTCGTCGAAACCAGAGATGCTTCAATTCGCGACTACACAGGCTCTCTGCACCTGATGGCCAAGGGAACCCTGGGCGAACACACCGTCACTGGTGCTGTCCTCGGCGAAAGCGAAATTCGGATTACCAGCGTTGACGATTTCCCCGTCAACGTTTCCCCTACTCACCATATGTTATTTACCTTGCACCGCGATATGCCGGGAATTATTGGCAAAATTGGTTCTCAGTTGGGCAGTTTTAATGTCAATATTGCCAGTATGCAGGTAGGGCGTAAAATCGTGCGCGGTGACGCGGTGATGGTTCTGAGCCTCGACGATCCTCTACCAGAGGGGATTTTGGCTGAAATCATCAAAGTTCCAGGAATTCGGGATGCTTACACAGTGAATCTTTGAAGTATTTGGGATTTTAGATCTTAAATGCCAGGACTGATAATTGGTAATGGGCAATTGTTAATGGGTAATTAGCAAGACAACTGGGAATTTTTCTATTAGTCAATCCTGATTGCCAATCCTCAGTCTCTCTCCCCCAATCTACAATCTCAAATCTCAAATCTAAAATCGTTATGGCACATAGCTGGTGGGAAATTCGAGTTCTTTGCGATCCGGCGTTGGAAGATATCATCTTCTGGCGCTTGGAAATGTTCGGCTGTCAGGGAAGTGTCAGCGAGATGAAAAGTAATTCTTGTCTGATGTCGGCTTACCTCCCGGAAGAAAAAGCCCGATTGCTGGATTTGGCAGCCTTGTCTCTGTGGTTGCGCCAAGACGCCCTGTGCGCGGGTTTACCTTTACCAGCGATGCAGTGGGATTTGATTGAGGAAGAGGATTGGGGCACCACTTGGAAGCAGCATTGGCAGCCTCAAGAAATTGGCGATCGCTTTTTAGTTTATCCCGCTTGGCTACCAATACCGAATAATCCCGATCGCATCATTTTACGTTTAGATCCCGGTGTCGCTTTCGGTACCGGTGCCCACGCCACCACTCAGCTTTGTCTGGAGTCGTTGGAAATGCGCCTCGGTTTTGATGACAAAGAGTGTGTAGTTGCCGATATTGGCTGCGGATCGGGTATTTTGTCGATCGGCGCTGTGTTATTAGGTGCCACGAAAGTTTATGCTTTGGATACCGATCCTTTGGCAGTGCGATCGACCATCAGCAACAGACAACTCAACCGAGTTAATTCTCAGCAGTTGGTTACAGAACTCGGTAGTATCGATCGGCTAAAAGAAATGGTAAATGAACCTTTAGATGGTTTCATGTGCAATATTTTAGCAGAAGTAATCATTGATTTAATCCCGCAATTCACTGAAATTAGCAAACCAACTACTTGGGGAGTTCTCAGCGGCATTTTGCTCGACCAAGCTAAGCCAATTGCTGATACTCTGGAACAGAACGGCTGGATTGTTGCTACTTTGTGGAAGCGCCAAGATTGGTGTTGTTTTAACATTCGGCGAAGTTAACAATCCGAGATTGTCGATCATAAAATTGTTTATGTCAAGCTGTTGAGGTAGAAATGTAGATTTTTGTTATAAAACTTTACATTGTGTTGGAGATGCCTGGTACGATCGCCCTTAATGCCACAAATAAAATTTCTCTAATTTGGCGATCGAACTTCCAGCAGCATAATTAAGAACGAGAAACCCAAGAACGAACGTAAAAAGACACAGATCCAATCAAGTAAAAACAATTCACCAAAATCAACAATCCTTTGCCAACATAAGAGTGAACAAAACCAAAAACGCGGTAAGTAGACAGCAACACTAACAACATTTCAATAAAAGAAACAATTGAGCCGTAGTGATTTCGATCCCAATAAGAAAACGGACTGATAAAACGGTAATTGCTGAACGGAAAAAAGTGTCTGTGAGCGTCATCATTATGCACCGGCAAATCTCCTAGAGAGTGCAGAATCATGCTCAAAAACAGAATTTGGATGCTTTGCCAGCCAAAGTAATAAGCAATTAGCCAGCCGACGATCGCCGCCAGAGGGATAGAATGAAACAGAGCCACAATATTCTGGACAACAGGCTCATAATATGCTTTTGACCAGATTGTCGCGGACGGTAAACGAGCAATGTATTTCGCCCAAAAGTAAAATAAAAATATCGGAATATCCGGCAAGATTCCGCCGATCGCAATAATTAGATTAGCTTGGGGCAGTTGCCGTTGGCCAAGAATTGCCAGATTGATAATCGCGTGGCTGGGAGTCTTCATGATTGACAGTTAAATCTGCTGGGAAGGTGAAGCATTTGGACATAAAACACTCTTGTTTTCAACATAAATTGTCGCCCAAATGCTTCACCCCTACATCTCGCTTAAAAGCTTGAGATTATTTGTTGGAAATGTCTAATTAAGGTAAAATACCCTAACTACAAGAAAGGTTGCAGTCGATCGATCAACTGCGCCGGCTGCATCACTCCCTCAATGCGATCGACCTCAGCGCCATTTTTGAACAACACCAAAGTCGGCAAAGCATAAATATGATACTGCGAAGCCAACTGTTCGTACTTATCCGTGTCAATCTTGACCACCATCAGCTTATCCTTCGTTTGACCGCTGACTTGCTCCAAAATCGGCACCATCATCTGACAAGGCCCGCACCAAGTAGCATAAAAATCTACCAACACCGGCAAATCGGAGCTCGATAGCAACTCCTCAAAACTGCTGAACTGTTTTTGAACTGCCATAGGACAAAATAATTTTTTTGGTTCTGGCTCGATTTTAGTGCAAAATTCTCTGGTAGATTGCGAGGATAGAATTATGGAATTATTGCCAGAGACATTTCAGAGATTGCAGGGTAAAGTTGCTGTAGTGACCGGTGCATCGCGGGGAATCGGCCGCGCCGTTGCTTTAAACCTAGCCGCAGAGGGTGCTCAAGTCGCCGTCAACTATGCCAGTTCCAGTGCTGCTGCGGATGAGGTGGTAGCCGAAATAGTCGCTGCTGGTGGCGAAGCTATCGCCCTTGCAGCAGATGTCTCGAAAACTGACCAAGTAGATTTACTCACCAGTAATGTCATGGAAAAATGGGGACGGATTGACATTTTGGTGAACAATGCAGGCATTACTCGCGATACTTTGCTACTGCGGATGAAGCTGGAAGATTGGCAAGCTGTGATTGATTTGAATCTAACTGGTGTATTTTTGTGTACGAAAGCTGCGAGTAAAATCATGCTGAAACAGCGCCGTGGCCGAATTATTAATATTGCTTCGGTGGCTGGACAAATGGGCAATCCGGGACAAGCTAATTACAGTGCGGCGAAGGCTGGGGTAATTGGGTTTACTAAAACTGTGGCGAAGGAGTTGGCGAGTCGCGCCATTACTGTGAATGCGGTTGCACCGGGTTTTATCACTACAGATATGACTAAGGATGTTAAATCTGATGAGATTTTGAAGTACATTCCCCTGGGGAGATACGGGGAAGTTGAGGAAGTTGCGGGGATGGTGAAGTTTTTAGCGGCGGATGCGGCGGCTGCTTATATTACGGGGCAGGTTTTTAATGTGGATGGGGGGATGGTGATGGCTTAGGATTTGATTTTTTTTGTCGCAGATATCGCACAGGCTTTCGGGCCTGTGCCACGATGAAGGTGGATATCTGCGGTTGAATTTTGAGGGCGATCGATCGGCGATATCGAGTGAATAACCTGACTAAAATTAGATAAAATTAACAAAACTTACTAATTTTGAGATTGAACTCTTCTGGGGTGGGCCTCCCGCCCGCCCGCTTCAACAATACAATTTTCAACTTCAGATTCTTTAGTTGCCGCGCCCCGGTTTGCAATCGGCAAAACCAAGTGCTTCGCTATCGAGGAAGCTAGCAATTGCCATTTCCACAACAATTTCGATCGGATATTCAATTTCAGCAGCACGGGCGAAAGGGGCCGCACGAATTCGTTCTGGAAGGTATTTTAGGATGGCTTCGGCATCGGCAGCAGATAGTTTTTCCAGAGTTTTCGATCGCATGAGTTTAGCTTTCCGGAAGGGTTTCGAGAATTTGGCGGGATTCTTGTTGGATGGAATCGGGCATGATGAGGGGCGATCGATTGTCGATCTTATTTAATAAGAATTACTTTAAGGCCCCGCGTAACTGACTGAGGAGTTTTTTGTATTTGGCAATGCGTTGAAAATCTGCCTCTGTCGGATTGGAAATGCGACGAATATCGAGGTTGTGAGTAACATCGGCGATTTTGACTCGCAAGGCGATCGGGTTGACCATCACCCGCTCTAAATAAGCTGCATAAGCTTCTCCTTCTATTTTGGTAATTGCGCCGATCGCGTTTACTATAAATTCAGGAAAACCTTCGCTTCTGAGTCGATCCAATGTCAGTTGGGAATCTTCCACCGCATCGTGTAACACCGCTACGATTTTCTCCTCTAGAGAATTGACATTTTTCATCACAAATAGCGGATGATCTATATAGGAATTGCCTGCCTTATCAACCTGCCCTTCATGAGCTTTGAGGGCGATCGCGATCGCTCGTTGTAGTAAAGATTCGTAGTCTGAATTAGTATTTGACGACATAGCCAACAAGTTTGTTACTACAGGTTTCATATCAACGACAATAAACGCAGATAAATTTATGGTTCTCTGCGTTTATCGGTGTAGGTTCGGTCTGTGAACAAAGGACGATCGCCTCTAGTCAATAAACTAATAGCTATTGCAACTCAGTTAATAGACACAATTAAACATAAAATTATCATCGCGAGACTCGCTATGGCCGAAGAAAGCAATCGTTTAGTTTGAGATTGCCTGACTTCGTTCAGTTTTGAAAGTTTATGTATCTCTGGCTACTTAGAGCGATCGCCAATCCTGTGACTCAGCCTGGGATTAGTAACGACGATTGAAGCCACCGCCGCCACCGGAGCGGCCGCCACCGCCAGGTCCACGATCTTCGCGGGGCTTGGCTTTGTTAACTTTTAGATCGCGGCCCATCCACTCAGCGCCATCAAGCGCATCGATCGCGGCTGCTTCTTCTGCCTCAGTTCCCATTTCCACAAAGGCAAAACCGCGCATTTTGCCAGTTTCGCGGTCTGTCGGTAACTGAACTCTTTTAACGGTTCCGTACTCTGCAAATACGGTACTAAGGTCTTCTTGGGTAACTTGATAAGCAAGATTACCTACGTAAATCGACATGAAATATCTCCTAAATCAGATGTGGATGGAAGTTGAGATTTTCGATAGAGCCAGCCAAAGTCAAACGTGAAAGACTCATCAACAAGTGCTTTCTAGTTTACCATACCCAATCAGGTTGTGTGGAGGTTATTGCCAATTTTACCAAAATATTTTCCTAATTTCATCGGACGGGCCGTAGCACACCCATCAATTTCTTGACCAAACCAGGCAAAATAGAACCGGATTTAGCATATCCCACCAGGGGAACACCGACCGCTACCACTATAGATATGGGTGTGGAGAATGCTGACACCAAAGAAGTTTTGATAATTATATAGTTTCAACTCTCTCGGATGTTTGGAAACAAATGTAGCCACTGATACTAAAACTCCGAAGCAGGAAAGTTAAAACCCTTGATATTGTTAGATTCTCAGCCTGACTTATCGCCACAACGACCAGAGAACCCCCCAATCCAGCAATCCTCTGAGACCGCTTTTCATCCATCCCTCGAAAAAAACTACATTATTCTTAATAGTTTAATTCTGTCTGAAAGCCTCATAAATTCGTTCTCTAATCCGATTACTCCGTAGTAAATCTTGATATTTTTGCAAGCTCTGGCAGTGTAAACCTTACTTAGTAAGATTTTCAAGTTTTTGTGTCTCTAAAATGTTGATTTTATTGAGATAGAATAGCACCATCTTTAAAAACAGTATAAACATGAGCTCATCAACAGTCTTACAAAACATCGAAAAGCATCTCCCCATCCTGGGAAATGTACATAGCAAAAGTCCCCTTGCTTACCGAGCAACCCGCGTCGCAGTCAGTGCTGTTAACGCCGTGCAAATGGCAGTAGCAGAAGCTTATATCAACGGATTAGAAGTACCCGATTCTGTCTTGCGATCGCTTTTTGATACCTGTATGCCAGTCTTTTTTAAGCATTTTCCGTCCCTGCTTGCACCCTACGAATGGGTACTAACAGAAACAGACCATGCTGCCGAAGGGCCACGGGATTTAATGAAAATTCAGTACGATTTGCCTCAAGCCATGCTGAATCCAATGTTAGGCGAGGGGAAACTCATCTATCCCAAATACAGCATGGGATTATGGGAAAAAGGAGCCACCAACCTCGAACAATCCCAGATCCAAATGATTGATGATGTGATTGACAAACTCGACATCAGAGATGGCGACAATATTTTAGACTTTGGCTGCGGTTGGGGCTGCGTTCCCAACTACATCCTCTCCAAATTCCCCAATGTCAAGTTTACCGGAATTAACTTGAGTCACCACCAATGCGAATATATGCGCCGGAAGATGCAAGAGCCCGAAAGCTACCTCAGCTCAGGTCGATTCACTCTCTACGAAGGAGATTTGAACGATGCCCAATTTGAGACCAAGTTTGATAAGATTTTGTCGATCGGCGTTTTTTGTCATGTCGGTAATTTAACGAAAGCTTTCCAAAAGCTCGCCTCTTTCCTGAAAGATAACGGCAGAGTTTTCATTCACATCATCACAGTCCGTACCCCCAACAATATATCCAGCGTTTTCACCCACAAATACATTTTCCCCCACGGCCGTTACTGGAAATACGATGCAGTTCCCAGCTACAACAAAGACCTCAAAACCATTGAAAGATGGTATCTAAATGGATTCAATTACTCCACCACCTTTGCTAATTGGCTGAAAAACTTTGACGATTCTGAAGCGATAGTCAAAGATTTAGACTATGGCATTGACTATGCCAAATTTCGCCGCATCTGGCGGTTTTATTTGATTTGGTTTGTGGCTAATTTCGCCAGTTGCGATGGGGAATACAATGGTAATGGTCAATATTTAATGACTCATGTCTAATTGCCGATTGATTAGATACCCTTCTGTCATGTTGAGTAGCAACGGAGGAGACGGCAATGCCGTGTCCCTACTCCCAAATAATGTTGTAGGGACACGGCACGTGCAGTCTCCTCCTTTCAGCCGTGTCCCTACCCCAATAATGTTGTAGGGACACAGCACGTGCAGTCTCCTCCTTTCAGCAGTATTCTGATTTCTTTAAACTGCTTGAGACTTACCACAATCTACGGACATTTCACCTAAAGAATCAGTAAAAGTAACTTCATCTTTGTAATGTCGCGGGGTTTCCATCAGTAACCGCCATGCTTCCCCAGCATTGATTAAATTCATGCGGCCGGGATAATGAATTTCTAACAACTCTTGCACCATCGGGTAATAGTTGGAGTTGATGCTGGGGAAAATGTGATGTTCTGTGTGGTAGGAAAAATTCAAGTGCAGCAGATCAAATATTTTAGGAACCCGCAGTGACATACTGTTGATCAGCGGGTCATTGATAGCGGTCATCCGGCAACCCATGTGATTGGTGTAGATGTAAAACATTGCGCCCGCATGACCAATTGCGATGGGCAAAATGTAGGCCAGAGCAACTTTGAGGGGATTAAATTCTAGGTAGAATAAGATGCTCAGATGAATTCCTAAGATTCCCAAGCACTCAAGGGCGATTGTCAATCTATCTTTAGGGCTAACTGTAAAGGCCGCGGGTACGTAATCTACAGATTTATCGTTGAATAACAACACCGAGGAGACATTGCGGAAATTATGTACAAACCATGAGCCAGCCATCCCGATAATCAACCACACCGGATTGACTTCTACTGACGGTACAAACAGATTTTGAATCCATTTCCCCCAGGTATCCGGCTGCTGGTACAGGTAATTGCGATCGGGATCGGCTAGGGAATTTGTGTTGTTGTGGTGTACGAGGTTGTGTAGATTTTTCCACTGAGTCGGTGGCATAAATAGCATACTTAATCCCAAAAAGGCGATCGGATAAGTCAGCCAAGACTTTTTTTGAACGCTACCGTGCATGAGGTCGTGGGAGCTAAATAGCAAAACTATGATACTATTGCCCATGATTACCGCTAAAGGTAGATACAGCCATAAAAGATAGACTTGCCATTGGTCTAAATGACTAGCAATTCCCCATCCCAGCATTACAATTCCTAGGTTGACTAAGAGTATTACTAATTTGTTGCGATCGGGTTCAAAGGCTTCTGATGGCAGAAGAGGACGCAATTTTTTTACGTATACTGAGTGGTGAATTAGGGTTTCTTTACCTAAAGTCGGTGTTGCAGTATTGTCGAGAGTATTCAGTATTTTTTCGGATTTCATGCGATCGCTAAGATTTTTTTTGGATAGAGCTCAATAATTTTCTAAATTTAATTATATCTGAAATATTACAGCATTTTCAGCAACAGGCTTTCCGGTTTGTTCCACAAAAAATAATTTTTTTTTGTGGAATGGGTGTGAAAGCGTGTTGCTAAACAGTTTATTAAAAATAATTCAAGATACCATTTATCCGAACTTGAACCAATAACCAATAACCAATAACTAATAACCAACAACCAATAACCAATAACCAATAACTAATAACCAATAACTAATACATTAAAATTGTCCGTTACCCTGAACTATTTCTTTGATTGTAGTCAGCGTATCCAAACCGATTAATCCACGGCGATAGCCTTTCTGATTTGACATTCCCAAAAATATCGCATCTCCGCGATTTTGATAGCGCCAAAACCGGGGCGAGGCATTAATAAAAGTAGATGCACTGTTGACATCGAGCGCAAATTGGCGACTTTCTAGGTAAGATTCGGTGGCGATGCTGTCGGCGTGGCCGCTGCTGTATCGGTTGATCCAGCCGATCGCATTTTCTAAACTATCGACAACTTTAAACGCTATGGTTTTGTTCAAATAAGGTTGAGTCCACTCAGATGCTTCCGCTAACTTCAAGTCCGGGAAATCTGCAACGAGTTCGGCGTCTCCCTTAATTTGAAAGCCTTTTTCTTTTAAACTGTTCCACAGCCTAACTAAGGAAGATGGCTTTTGGTGGCGATCGATCAGCACTTTCTCGATCGCATTTACCGGATCTGGCACGCTTTGATGGCTGTCCAAAATCATCCATCTTGCCATCTCCAAACTACCCGTAGGCGACCAATAAAGGTAACAATTGCCCATTGCCGATCGCAACACAGGTGCTGTACACTGCCTTACCACTTGTTGCACCAAACTTGGTCTACCGTAGGGAATAATTAAGTTTAGATATTGGTCTTGAGTCACTAAGTCCCGGATCGAGACACCTCCATCGGGCGGCAATACCTGCAAACATCCTGATGGCAAACCGACTTCATCTATTGCCGAATGCAAAGCTTCCCCGATGACTGCATTAGTGTGCCCGGTTTCGCTACCGCCTTTGAGAATCAAGCTGTTAGCACTTTTGAGACACAAACCGGCCGCGATCGCCCCCAACTCTGGAAACGCCTCGTAAATTAGGGCGATCGCCCCTAGTGGCAGAGATTGACAATATACTTGACATCGATCGACCTGATAAGAAGCATTGATCACTCGGCCGATGGGATCTGGCATTTCTCCCAGTCGCTGAAGAATTTGGACGGTTGTCTTAATTCTTTCGGGTGTCAACTTCAGCCACTCGACAATCAATTCGGGAATTGCCATGTCCCGACTCGCTTCTAGATCCAGAGTATTGGCTTCTAAAATTTCATTTTGGCGGAGTTTCAGCGCCTGTGCCATCGCCTGCAATGCAGCCGCGCGATCTGTACTTTTTGTCCCCGCCAACTCCAAAGAAGCTTGGTAAGCACAACGGGCGACATTTGCCGAATCGGATAAAGGTTTAGAATCGTCAATAATTATCATTTAGCTAACGCCTGTAAGCCAGCCAAACCATCAGCGCCGGCACCATTGCTAGTAGCACAGCAACCATTGCCCACAGAATTATATTCCTCCCTGGGGAATACAACGCCAGTGGCAACCAAATCATTAGAAGTACCAAAATCATGCCCAGGGCTAGGGGCAAGTAATGCTCTCTGAAACCCCGATGAGCTCTGTTCCATTGTTGACCTGTCCACCGCCAAGTTTGTTTGTAAGGATAGTTTGTTGATAATTGCTCGATGACGTAGCCACTTTCATCCAATACAAATATTTGCTGACAGCGGTTGCAACCAAAAGCCTCTGTCAGTATTATTGGCACTAGACGACCCCGGCGCCGACAAGGGCAGGGATAATCACCATTTAAGTCAATTTTTGGAGCTTTTTGAGATGACACGAGCGATCGGATAACAAGAGAGTTTGTGCAAAAACAATCGTTAAGATATTAATTCCATCAAACAAACTTTTGAATTTTGGTCGATCGAGGATTTCAACTCTTTGTTGTTAAGCCTAGTTCGATCGGCAATTTTCAGTTACAAGTTCCCAACTGAATTTTACCACTTACTTAGATATTTTGACCAAATATTTCTATTTTCCCCAAACTTCCCTCTGTTGTGCCAAATTTTTGGTCGATCGCTTTAGTAATTGTGGCTATTAAACAAAAGCCCTTCTACAATGAATCGGCTTTCCACCCAGACTTTCGGTATCTGGCTTTTCTATTTAGAATTTAAAAGCGGGTGACGCGATTCGAACGCGCGACATTCACCTTGGCAAGGTGACGCTCTACCACTGAGCTACACCCGCATTTCCTGCGGTATTAAACATAGTGCCTTAACTCCCTGAGTTTGTCAAGTCTTTTTCATGACTTTTTTTGAGAAAGCCAGTATGCAGGTCCCAAGTCCCCTAGCCGCCTCAAATTTCAGCAGCCAGAATATTAACTAAATCAGTAATTGCGCGGTTTTGGGAGCCAGCCGTCAATAGCAAGGCTAAAATCAAGCTGGAATTTGGGAGAACACTGCTATGTCAGACTTAAATCGCGGAATCATGAAGTTCAAGGGAGCTGACAGCCCCATCGCGATCGCCCTTTCAGCGATCGTCATTGCTGGCGGCATCGGCTTTCTAATCTGGTGGGCCATGCAATCGGCTTACACATTTAGCTAACTTTGGCTAACCAAGTGCGGTGAGGGTGGGGTGACTTACCGAAGATTACAACTTGTAATCAGCGTTTCATGGGTTTGACCTCGAATTTGCAATGATGAACGAAGTAGATCTGCGCTTCGCCTGCGAGTTCGAGGTCAAAAAGGCTAGACGCAACCGCCTCATCCTTGCCTCTTTATGTAATTTTGTGACATACCTCAGCTAAAGTATTGCCAAACACCCGTTTTCTATAAGAAAATCAACCTGTCTACAAACACCTAACAGTCCTCATACCTATATATAGCAGGTGTGTTTAGATATTTTCATTTTTAGATCTTGAATAATGACGGAGAAGGATTTTAATCCTAAAGACTGCTATCAGTTTTCTATTGGTTACTTCGGTTGCTACTCCATTCTTAAGTGCCTCGGCCAATACAGGCCGATCCAACACTAACTTGGGCCTTTATAATCACAGCAAAACACTGATTGCACAAACCAATGAAAAGGCTATTGTGAGTGCAGAAAAATTGGTGAAGTTAGACTGTCCTATCATGTACAGACAAGGATGGTTGCGGGATACTCAAGGGAGAGGGAAGCAAGACGTTGTAACAGGCTGTCCCGATGCCTGGAATAACTTAGTTAAAATCGGGGCTACGGATCATGTAAAATTTTTGGTTGAGAAAGATTGTCCCATTATTTACAGACAAGGGTGGCGACAAGATCCAAACGGTAGAGGAAACGCCCCTATTGTCGAAGGGTGTCTAGAAGCATGGAACGCCTTAATCAAATTGTCAAGGTGAGAACGCCACCGAAACATCTGATAAATCACCCCATAGAGCAATTCACTAGCATTCGCTATTGGAAAACTTCTGTTTTCACCCTAGGCGCATCCAGCATTTTGGCAATAGCCGATTTGCTGGTTTCCTACGCGATCGGTCAAATATTAAACATAATTAAGTCTATTTTTATCCTAGCTCAAAAATGGCGATCGCAGAAAGCTCGCTTATTTCTAGTCGCGTAGGGGTTCAGAAACCGGGTTGCTTCGGAACATCTGGTTAGGATGCGTAAAATATCGCAGAAACCCGGTTTCTTGGATGGTTGGCGATCATCGCCTGTGGGATTAATTTACCCACAATTGCCAAAAATATCGCATTGATTTCGTCTCAAATCCTGCAATCAGAAAAAAGGGTGTAAGCATTTAGCGTTACACCCTGTCATAGGTTTCTAGTCTTGCCGAAGATACTATTTGCTACGCAGAAGGAAGTTAAACAAAATTAAAGTCGCGACGGGAAGACGTGACGTTGAAGCTCAGGTCAGGCAGTCACATACCTGATTGCGATCTCCTCAAAAAGTAACGATAGAAGGGGTTTGGAAACTTTCGGAGATGTCTCATGAACTATGGTCTCGTTAACGCTCGTTTGAAGTAATCATTACGCTCTGCCAAATTAGGTAAATCACCTACTCCTCGTAATTGAAATCCATATTGAGAAGTTAAAGGAACTGATGTGTTAATCCCGCATCCAGAAGTATTTCGAGCCTCTAAATGAATATGCGAAAAACCACCATTATTGGAATTAGCAGTAGAAGTTTTTCCTAAAACTTGACCTGCATTTACTCTTTGACCATTAGCAACTGTGCGATTGAAATGACCAATTAAGAGACTATGATTATTGTCAATTGAAAGACAAACTAAATCACTATTTACATAAGAAATAGTGCCAGATGCAGGGGATAGAACTTGTTGATTTGCCGATTTATTGACATTTCCGTCGTTGGCATAACAAGCACTTGCACCAAAGTCTTTATTTGATACAGTCAAATCTAACGCATAGGAATTGGCGTGTGAAACATAACCTTGATAGCCTTGACAAACATACCAAGTTTGACCTTGACTAAAAGGTAAATCAATGTTACCGCTTACACTACTACCACTACTCTTCCAACGCTGGTTCGCATTATTAGCATCGCAAGTAATTAGATGAACCCTACCAGTATTAGTACGAGTAGGAGAATCAACACAAAAGTTAGTTCCATTGCGGCGGATTAAAAACTCCCCACTAGAAAGACTCAGTAAATTCCAGTTTTGATCGGGATCGGAAGCGTTGCAAGGCCAAACATTCATTTCCGAATTATTGGAAAGATAATGAGCATTTAAGCACTTTCCTGTAGAACGGTGACGTAACAGTATCCCCCCCAAATTACCCGGTAAACGATCAAATTGTTGGTCGGTATCGTTGATATTATGCTGATAAAGAGACATCCGAGGATTACCGTCAATTAACCGAAAAGAGTTATTTGTATTCAGCGCATATCCACCATTTACCTGAAAGGTTTCTAATGCTTGTGCTGCTTGTGCTGTAGCTACTAAAGAAACACTAGCAATGGCGATCGCAGCAAGTGTTTGAACTTTCTTGAAATTCATTGTTAGACTCCCCTAATGATGAGATGAGTTATTTAGATTAATTACGTTCAGGAATATTCCAGCCGATTTTTTTGGCAGTATCAGAGCTGAAACAAGCCGTATCGCCAGCTTTATCCCGACAAACTTGGCTATTCAACCAATAAGGTTGACTCCATTTATCCCATTTAATGTTGGCAGTAGCATTAATTATTTTTGGTCTATTTTCTGATTCTGAATCAACTGAGTCTAAGTCTGCACCTCCTGCTTGTGCTTTTGTACCTAAAAATAAAATAGTCAATTGCAAAGCGATTACAAAAGTTAATCGCCATAAAAAAAATGCTGATTTTGACATTAGGTTGAGCGATTATTTTTTAAACCTGGTGTCAAATCCGATTTAGATTCACCACCTTTCCACAATAATCGGTGTCTCAGAAAGATTGCTAGATCAGTTAAGATCAGTGGGAAGATAATCCTGCCGATCTAAATTGATCTTGACAAAAGCGCGATAAACTGTATAATGGGATACCTCACAACTCGTCAGTTAGTCAAACCAATACTTAAGGAAGCTAGAGAACAAAAGAAGTGGACTGTAGATAACAAGAAACCACTTCGTCGAGCGAGTAAGCTTCTAGATCCAAATTGGAAAGAAGGAGATTATTTCTATCCAGGGGTAGATCACGAAAGCTGGAAATTTTTTTTATATGGAATGCGTAAGATTAATGCTGATATCTTCAAAGCCTACTGTAAAGTTTTAGAACTCAACTGGGAAGATATTGCTGAACCTAGCGAAATTCAGGAAAAAGAGTTACCTGTGGTATCGCCTGCGATCGCACATCCCTCAGCGGAAAACCTGAATTTTGTAGAAGATGAAGGCGCGATCGCGGCGAACAATCGCGGTTTAGACTGCTATATCAATGGTGACTTAACTCAAGCAAACAAACAGTTCGAGTTAGCTCTTAAAATCAACCCAGATCATGCCGCCAGTTACTACAATCAGGCATGGAGTTACGAACAAGTAGGAGATTTTGACCGCGCCATAGAATTCTATCGTCAGGCCGCGTTTCATGGTTTTGCGGCAGCTTACTGTAACTTGGCTCGCTTACACATCATTGAAGAGAAAAAGTATGACTTGGCTGTTGATATCTGTCAGCGAGGTTTAACACTGGTACAAGAAGACACCGTTGAAACTGACAAAATTGTAAAAGCGGCCTTGTTTATTTACCTCGCTTGGGCTTGGATATATCAAGGACGCGATGAAGAAGCTTTAGAAAATCTACAAGAAGCTATAGAATTAGAAGGTGATCGCGCTTTGACTCATGCTCTCAGGGCGCAAGCCCTAGACAATCTGGGACAAAGTACAGAGGCTTTAGAAGCGTGGAAAAATTACATTAACAAGTATCCTAAGTGTAATAGCCGTGACAAAGATGTTTGGATGGGGAAGGCACGACAACACCTGAAGGAATCATCTTAAACATTTCCCGCCAATGGTAATCTGGATTAATTAGGACTTACGCAGAAATCTCTCCAACCCTCCATCCCCCCTAGCGACCCAAAACACAAGGGGGAATCTTAAAATCCCGCTTTTTAAGGGGATTGGGGGATCTATTAATTAAGGACAGTGATATTTGTTGCCATTCTTGTCTATGCAAGTGTTTTGGGCTACGCTATTCTTCAACACAGTCTCAGTTTTAGCTGTTGGGGTAGTTGAGGTACTCGCAACTGTCGCCAATGCTAAAGTCGAAGGCGCGATCGCCGACATCAGTATGAATAAGGGGGAAATCAAGATTTTGCAATTCATTCTCGTGTCTCCTAATCAAATTTTTGAGTAGGGAACAAACGAGTTAGGCCTAACTGCTGTCTCCATATTTCAAGCATGAGGCAGACAGAAAGGCTTTCTGGGTCACATCTAGGTCATTATTTGGTCATTTTGACGACTAGATTAAGTGAACCAAAACTGAACCAATCCAGAACTTACCCACGCCGAGGCCAGAAACCGGGTTTCTTCATAAATATCTGGTGAGAAACCAAGGGTTCTTCTGAGAAACCCTGTTTCTTTGCATAAATCAATCAAAACTTAGTAGAAAATCATTTATGGCTGCGACTCTCAAAGCTTCTGACAAGGGGTTAAAAATTATTGATCTGCTTAGGATTAAAAAAGGCTGGTCAAAAAGAGAAAAGGCTTGGTATGAGTTGGCATATACTTCAGAATCAACTTTAAGGAGGTTTTGGAAAAAACAGCCGATTTCTTATGAAAATTTTGTCAAAATTTGTACAGTTATAAATGCAAATTGGCAAGATATTTTTGATGATAGTCAAGCTGAACTACTCGAACCAGAGGATATACCTGATAAGCCAAGCTTTGCACTCCCTGAAAAAATCGTACCTGTCAGGAATTGGGTAGGATCGCAGGAAATCAACACCCTCAAATCACAGATTCTCTATTCAGACACCAGGGCAATTAACATATCACCACTACAGCCAACTGACAGCGACAACAAATACCCGCGTGGGGTATGGATTCCCAATTTGCGATGCCTAAAGGTGTGGGGAAGAGACAACTTCAGCGAAGAAGTGCTACACCACCTAAGCGACCCGCTAGAAGCGTCTATCCTTTCCCTATGCGGTAGTGCGGGGTACGGCAAGACAGAAGTAGCCCGTAAAGTTGCTATGGCTGCATTGGGTAAGGATCTCTTTGCTGATGTGCTATGGGTTAAAGCAAGAGACACTGAATTTTCAGATGGTCAAATCAGTCGGTCAGAACGGGATGAGGCGCTTAGTTGGAATCAGTTGCTTCAAGAGATTGCCTATCAACTTAATGGCTGTTCTGTAAAGCGAGTTCACCAACTTATTAAACAAGAAAAGAGGCTAATTGTACTAGACAATGCTGAAACTGCACAACTTGAGGATATTCTTCCCAAACTTAATGAAATGCTTAACCCTAGTCGGGTATTGCTAACGAGTCGCTTTCAAACTAATGCTTCTTATGTGGGAATAATTAATATTTCGCCATTGGAGGAAACTTGGGCTTACAAGCTGTTACAGGATGAAGCAAAATACAAAAAGGTTCCCGCCTTACTACAAGCAAGCAATGAAGAGCTTAAAAGAGTATATCACTTATCTTGCGGCGCTCCCCTAGCATTGCATTTCATTGTTGGGCGTGTCTTATACGATGGCACGTTAAAACCAGTATTATCGGCACTAGAACAAGCTAGTGGAGATGTGGAAAAAATTTACGAATTTTCTTTAAAAACGGCTTGGGAGAAAATTAGCGATGCAACTAAGAATATACTATATTACATGGGAAACTCTGATGCAAGCGTAACTTGGGAAGAATTATCTGGTGTTAAACAAGTAAAGGAGTTAGACTGGAACATAGCCCGACGTGAATTAAGGCAATGGTATTTGATAGAAGATGAAACAGATGCCAAAAACCAACGGCGATATAACTTACATCCTTGGGTAAGGCGCAGCCTGCGGGCATCATTAATGGAGAAGTGGCAACCGTCACTTCAGGAATTAGAAAATATAACTAATTGGATGCTTGACCTTGATATCTAAACCATTTCTAAAAAAATAAGGTGATTATGTCTTTAAATTTGACTATCCTTGAAGACAGAAAAAATATTATTCGTAAATTGCAAGAAATTGAAATCCTTTGTATTTTGCAAAACAAGGAAAGTAAGAACGCCTTTGAGTTATTGATGAAAGTTTGGAACAAACTAAGCGATACTTTTTGGTATTCAGGATATTGGCATGATTACTTCCGATGTTGTAAAATTGCTCTCAATGCTGCTAACAGTTTAAATGATGTTGCTGCTCAAGGTAAAATTTTTAATGAGCTAGGATGGATTTACCTCGAATGGGAATACTACACTTTCGCTCAAGAATACTTTGAACAATCTCTACATAAGTTCCAACTTAACGATAATACTCTGGGGCAATGTCAGTCCCTGCGTGATTTAGGAATAACCTACTATCGCCAAGGTCTTTTAGACTCTGCCCTAAAATGCTATAGTCAAGCTTTAAATATTGTAATTATTGAAAGTCCTAAAGTGCCTATATATGAACAGAACAAGTGGACTATTTATGAAGCAGAACTCCATAATGTTATGGGAAATCTTTATCTCGTTCAGGAAAACTTTACTGCGAGTTACCATGAGCTTTATCTATCCCTAGACAAATATTGTGCAATGGGGGAGCAATATTGTTATTATCAAGCAGCACCATTGCTAAACCTGGGACGCTTGTATTTCAAGCAGGGAGATTACGATCAAGCAAGACAATATTATCAGAAATGTTTTCTGATCTGCAAAAAGATAAACCGCACTGATATGCTAGCAGGCGTACTACTGCGATTGGCTGAATTAGGTGAAATAGAAGGCAAATATGAAGAGGCGATTCAATTGGCTGGTGAATCAGAGCGTGTTGCTGGTACTGAAATTATATCTGTGCGAGATCGTGCTGCTCTTTTAAAGGAAAAATTGCTGTCAAAGGCGAGTTTTTGATCCTGCAATACTGAGACTATTTTATGGTTTGGCATCAGTGACAACGGTTCCCACTGTTATGCCGCACAAAAAATAACAATGAATCCTGAACATTGAAAAAATTGGCGGGCTAATTGTTGCTACTGTAGCTCAAAAAACTATCGAAGATTACTGCGATCGCGCCGAAAAGATTTGTATCGCTCTCAAGCTACCATTATTAACAGAGGTACAAAAACTCAGAGCAAATTTACAGGAAAATCGCGACTAAATAGATCTGGAATTAGATTTACCTACTCACCCAAAGCCTGCCGCTGAGCCTCCAACAATTCCTGAATCCCAGTTTCTGCCAAATCCAAAATTTGATTCAACTGACTCCGACTGAAACTTCCCTCTTCCGCAGTTCCCTGAATTTCAATAATATTCAAATCTCCATTCATTACCACATTACAATCAATTTCCGCCGCCACATCTTCAAGATAATTCAAATCTAAAAACGGCTCGCCTTCCAAAAGTCCCACAGACACTGCCGCTACTTGACGAATAATGGGCGATCGCCCTAAATCACCTTTTTGCACCAACTTATTCAAAGCATCAGCCACAGCCACAAACGCGCCATTAATAGAAGTCGTGCGAGTCCCAGCATCTGCTTGCAAAACATCAGCATCCACCAGAATTGTCCGCTCTCCCAACAGTTGCATATCCAAGCACGATCGCAAACTCCGGCCAATCAACCGCTGAATCTCTTGAGTGCGCCCCGATAATTTCATAAATTCCCGCTCTTGTCGCTGCGGTGTAGAGCCTGGTAACATTCGGTACTCCGCAGTCAGCCAACCTTTTCCGGTATTCTCCAGAAACCTCGGCACTCCCGGCTTGATGGTAACGCTGCACAGTACCTGAGTGTCGCCGCTTTTGGCTAGCACCGAACCACTGGCAAATTTGGTAAATTCGCGATCGAAACTAATGGGACGAAGTTGATTTGGCTGTCTGCCATCGGCACGTTTTCTGGACATAAGTTATTTGTTATTTGTTATTTGTTATTTGTTATTTGTTATTGGTAACAATCAACAAATAATGACTGCTGACTAATGACTAATGACTGCTGATGCGATCGCCTCCCGCAGAATATCCCCCAAAGTCAGCAAAGGAATGCTCAAATTGCTGCACAGTTGTTGTGCCTGAGTTCCCTTCTCCGCTCCAGGCCCTCCCAGAATCACCAATCTCACAGTGCCTTGCTCCTAGCGCTGCGACATTCAAAGTTTAGCGGTTATTGAGATAAATCGGGCAAAATGGCTGCGATCGCCACTATAGCTAACTTTGGATAACTGGTATATCTAGTGTGCGATCGGATGTGCGATCGGCCAAGTACACTATATATTGTCAAGCAGGCTTCTTCCATCTCAAGGTCGGAGCAGCCCTCAAGACTTAGTTGTTGATTAGATTATTGCCCTATGGTTGCCCAGTTAAAAACCCCTAACCTCAATTTAACCCACAGCTTGCCCTACACTGTTGAAGGGCTGGTGCAAGTCTTTACAGGCCCGCACCGCTGCTTTTTTACAACTGTGATGGCTCAAGCACTCCGAATTGCAGGACAGGGGACTGCGGTGCTGGCGGTACAATTCCTCAAAGGGGGAATTAATCAAGGACACCAGCATCCGATGCGGCTGGGGCAGAATTTAGATTGGGTGCGGTGCGATGTGCGACGCTGTATTGAAAAGGCTGATTTAGATGAGGTAGAAACGCGATCGATCGCCCAATTATGGGAATACGTTCAAGAAGTTGTCCGCGAAGGCCGTTATGCCCTAGTCATTCTCGACGAGTTAAGTTTAGCAGTTAATTTGGGTTTAATTCCCGAAGCAGAAGTGCTGACATTAATTGACAATAAGCCCCATCATTTAGATTTGATTTTTACCGGCCCATCCATGCCCCAAAGAATCTTGGATATTGCCGACCAAATTACTGAAATTCGTCGCACTCAAGGACATTAGATATCGACCATATTTCTTGTGGAACAGGCATCCTGCCTGTTCATATCAATTCCGGTAACACCGGAATGATATAGAGGAGACGGCAGTGCCGTGTCCCTACAGTGTTATTTTGGGTAGGGACACGGCACTGCCGTCTCCTAATTTCTTGGTTTTCTGAAGATATCTAATAATTAAAGTTGCGATATCCCGTGAAAAAAAGTTAACAGTCAACAGTTAACAGTCAACAGTCAACAGTTAACTGCTAACCATGATTCTGGTACAACGGGAATTGATATGAATCTCCCCAAACAAATACCAAATTGGTCGATCGCCCCAATCTTAATAATCGGGATTTTAGCCGTCTCAACATCCTCAATCCTGATTAGACTGGCGAACAGTTCAGCAAACAGTGGTGGCCTCGGTTTCAGCTTGGTACTAGCAGCCTCGCGGCTCAGTTTATCAGCCTTAATTCTGCTTCCTGCGTGGTCAAAAATTCAGTGGACTCGCCTGCAACCGGGAGCTCGGCGCTACGGGGCCGCTGCTGGTTTGTGCCTCGCCCTGCACTTTGCCCTGTGGATTACCTCACTTTCTTATACTTCCATCGCCGCCTCCACCGCCCTAGTCACCACAAATCCGGTCTGGGTAGCGTTGTTGTCTCGGTTCTGGTTTGGCGAAAAACTCAGCAAATTGTCCGTAGCGGGCATTGCAGTGGCTCTGGGAGGGACGATCGCGATCGCCCTGGGTAGTGCTAGTGGTAGCGGTGATGGTAGCAGCGTCATGTTGGGTAACTTCTTAGCGTTGGCTGGTTCCTGGGCTGTCAGCTTGTATTTGCTTTGTGGCCGGGAAGCTCAACGGCGGGGACTGGGAATCGGTGGCTATATTGCGATCGCCTATACTGTAGCGGCGATCGCCCTTTTGCCTCTACCCCTAGTCTTCCAAACCAGTTATACTGGCTATCCGCACATTGTATATTTTTACATTTTATTAACAGCAGCCTTGCCTCAATTAGTCGGCCACACGATTTTGAATTGGGCGGTGATGCGGGTATCGCCGACTTTGGTAAGTCTGGCGATTTTGTTTGAACCTGTGGGCGCTAGTTGTTTGGCTTATTTGGTGTTTGGGGAAGTGCCAACGCCTGCGGTATTGGTGGGTGCTGGGGTGTTGTTGTTCGGAGTTGCGATCGGCATTTTTGGAGCAAAATAGTTAATATACGACTTACCCATAAATACCAAAGAAACCTGGTTTTTTACTAAAATACTACACACCCTGCCTTTAACAGGTGAAAAACCCGGTTTCTACTGACCGGGCTATAATATGAGTATCCACCTGGTTTAAAAATAGATAATTAAAACGAGGTCTTGCAAACAATGACTTTTAATGATGTAGTTGAAGTAGTCAAAAGTCTTTCCACGGATGAAAAGCAGGAAATTCAACTGTTGTTGAACCAATATATCCGTGAAGAACGCCGCGATCAGATATATAACAACTTCAAGTTAGCGCAGGTAGAACACCAAAAAGATGAACTGAAGTTTTCCTCTAATATTAACGAACTCAGACAACTGATAGAGGAATAATCGTGGAAGTTAGTTTTAGTTCGGCTTTCAAACGTGCCTTCAAAAAGCGCATCCAAGGCAACACAGATTTAGAGGAAAAGTTTTGGCAAAAATTGGAACTGTTTACTATATATCCTTACGATCCGATATTGAAAACACATAAACTATCCGGTAAGCTTAAGGAATTATGGAGTTTTAGTGTAGATTATGATGAAAGGGTATTGTTCTACTTTACAGAAGATGACAAGGCTGTGTTTGTAGATATTGGTAGTCATGATGAGGTGTATTAACTATTCTACTAACATATCATGGGTTCTAAGAGTAACTTGGAAAAAATGAGAACAGTAGATTTATTTGCAGGCTGTGGAGGCCTATCACTCGGATTTCAAAATGCTGGATTCAATATAGTAGCAGCTTTTGACTACTGGCATCCAGCCATTCAAGTATATAAAGACAACTTCCCGCATCCAATATTTGAAAAAGACCTATCACAACCAGATATCTGTTCATTTATCAGTGATTTCAATCCAGATATGATTATTGGTGGCCCTCCATGCCAAGATTTTTCCAGTGCCGGCAAAAGAGATGAAAATCTTGGGAGAGCAGATTTATCCTTAGCCTTTGCGAAGATTATTACTAGCATTAAACCTAGATGGTTTGTCATGGAGAACGTTGCCAGAATTCAAAAAAGCCAAATTTTAGAAGAAGTTTTAGAAACATTTAGAAAAAGTGGCTATGGTTTAAGTTCTTCCGTTTTGAATGCCAGCTATTGTGGGGTTCCACAAGCTAGGAAACGATATTTTTTGATTGGTCAATTGGATGGAGAAGATGGTATTCTGAATTCTTATCTAACCAAAAATCAGTCGAAAACTCCTATGAATGTTTTTGAATATTTAGGTGATGATTTAGGTATTGAGTATTTTTATCGGCATCCGAGAAGCTATAAGAGAAGGGCAGTTTTCAGCATCCACGAACCTAGCCCGACAGTTCGAGGTGTTAATCGTCCAATTCCCAAGACTTACAAGAAGCATGAAGGAGATTTGTGCGATATTGATCAGAGGTTACGCCCTTTGACGACTATTGAACGCAGTTATATTCAAACATTTCCCAAAACGTTTAAGTTTCAGGGAAATAAGTCTGATTTAGAACAAATGATTGGTAATGCTGTTCCTGTCAAGCTGGCTGAGTATGTGGCTGGCTGCATCCTTGAATATATTCAGAATCACCTTTAGGGAATCGATGAAGGTTTCATCATTGGTCTTGGGGTAGTGGTAATATGGAAAAATGAATTCAATGTTAATGGGTTATTTCCTCGCAGTAGTTGCCACTATCATCTGGGCCGGTAACTTTATCGTTGCCAGAGCTTTGAATCAGGATATCCTGCCAGTGAGTCTCGCTTTCTGGCGATGGGCGATTGCTGTGCTAACATTAGCACCATTCGCCCTGCGATCGACAGTTGAAGATTGGAAATTGGTGCAAAAACATCTTCCTTACTTGACTATATCGGCGTTGTTAGGTGTGACCGCTTTTAACACTTTAATCTACATTGCTGGTCACACAACTCAGGCGTTGAACATGGCCTTAATTGCCACTTCTTCGCCGATTTTTATCGTACTCATGTCTCGTTTCTTTTATGGAGAAACCATCTCCTTAACACGAGCCGCAGGTATGATGGTTGTGGTTAGCGGTGTTCTAATGTTAATCGCAGGTGGTTCCTTAGCAAGGCTACTGAGCATTTCGTTTGCGATCGGCGATTTGTATATGCTGTTGGCTGCGATTATCTTTGCTGGCTACACGATGCTGGTAAAGCGCAAGCCGCCCAATTTGCGGATGACAACCTTCACCCTATGCACTTTTAGCTTGGGGCTGTTATTTTTATGGCCATTCTATGCGCTGGAATCTTGGATTTATCACCCTGTTGTGTTCAATTTTTCGATCGCCCTGGCATTACTTTATGTTGGGGTTCTTTCATCAGTGGTGGCGTTTCTAGCATGGAATCAGGCGATCGCCCTTATTGGTCCTTCCCGCACAGCCTTAATCTATTACCTGATTCCGGTTTTCAGTGGTATTGCTGCGTGGCTGTTTCTAGGTGAAGCGATTTCCTGGGTGCATATTTTTAGCACGTTTGCGATCGTCTGTGGTATTATTATTACTAACCGCAAATAGCGAATGATTCTCCCAATTTTTGTCTCTCATCAAACAGTAGCAAATTCCGTCAAAGGTCTTTTGCTAGGATGATGAAACCCCAAAACAATATCGCCCTTAGAAATTCCGGCTGCTAGTAAATCGTCTACTACACACAAATTCGTCATATCTTCTTCCACCCAAATTTTACCATCTTTAATCCGAAGATACATCGTCATGTAGCGCAGCCGTTCTTTGCCATTCCAGCCAGAGCGAAACCAGAGATATTGATCTCGTTCTTCATCAAATGCCAGACGATCATCTGGCTCTAATTCATCTAGCGCGATCGCCCCCTGGACTGCCATTTTATAATATTCAGTCAATATTTTTTTAATTGTATCGCGATAGTATTCTAATTTATCCATTGTATGATTTCCTCATTTTTCATTTCAACTGTCATTAATAGAAGGCGATTTTCCTTGGCAATTAATTGTATCGACTTGCGTTGAAAAAAATCTTGATATACGGCATCATCAATTCCCAAATAAAGCGTGTATTCTGGAGCCGTGAGTTGAATGAGATTTCGGTAGACAATATATTGACCGAGTGCGCCGTGAAAATCATACATTAGCGCCCAATAAAGCTCTTAATTTCAACAACTATCTTTTGTCCTTGGCGTTCTGTGGCGATCGGCTTTTCTGCCGCTAGATCGGCATATAACTCAGCATCCTCATATTTGATGAAGTACGGGTCAGCCGTAATTATCCAACCATCTTTGATTAAGGCATTTTTAACTGCATTGTGGTAGGTATCTTTGGCAGGCATAGTAAAAACAGTTAAATATTACTTGCTCTTTAAATACAGTATAATCCTTAAGAGTCAGTTTCGCCAACAATCTAAATAAACCCGCCGGAACCCCACCAATAACCTACTTTGGCAAAGGCTCTAATATTTTCTCACCATCCCTAGCCGTAACCATCGTAAATAAAGCCTCATATTGATTCAAAGCTTCCTCAAATCCATAATTCTCAACAGCATAACTTCTGCCTTGCACACCCAGCGCATCCACTTTAGCCGGATTCAGATACAAATCTTCAACCCCACCCGCTAGAGCTTGCGGATCTTCCGGTGGTACCACCACCCCGCCACCACTTTGCTGCACTGCTTTATGAGCAGTACCAGTCTCAGGAACCGAAGCCAAAATAGCCCTGCCACTGGCCAACAGCACTTGAATTTTTGAAGGCATATTAAAATTAGTCACCCTGCGCTTTTGTACCACTAAACTAACATCAGCGGCAGCTAACATTTCTGGCAATTTTTCTCGCGGTTCAAAGGGCAGTAACATCACATTCGTCGCTTTGTAAGTTTCACAATCTTTTTGCAAACGTGCCAGTGCTGTGGATTCTCCCACAATTACAAAAACGATTTCTGGTATGTGTTTCAAACGAGCCGCTGCTTGGACAACAGTTTGCAAACCTTGAGTCAAAGCAATATTGCCTGCGTAGAGAATGACAAATTTGCCCTGGAGATTGTGAGCTTGGCGAAAGGAGTTATTTTCTTTAGGTAAGGGACGGATGAAATTGACATCAACCCAATTCGGAACGCAAACTATCTTTTCTGGGGATACTCCTTGAGATTGCAATTTTTGGACAAAACCGCTGTCGATGACGCTGACTTGGCTAGCAGTGCTGTAGGCAAATTTTTCTAAGGCGTCAGCAATCTGAATTAACATTCCATTCTTTTTCACCAAACCTACGCGCACGGCTGCTTCTGAGACGATATCCTGAACGTTGAGGACGATCGGGCAACTGCGAATCCACCCATAAAGAGCCACTGGGACGCAAATCGGCAATGGGGGCATGGTGGAGAAAATCACGTCTGGTCGATCGCCCCTAAACGCTTGAATAGCACTAGAGAACACAAAACTACCATCTAACAGCAGTCGGTCTAGCAAACTGGGGTGAGGGCCGTTAACCCGCAGGTAGCTGCGCTGTATTGTCACACCGTTTTGTTCTTCGGTAAGATAGAATTTGCTCCGATATTTTTCATAAATCTGGCGCTGGGGATAGTTGGGCATTCCTGTAACTACTCTGACTTGATGGCCACGCTTGACTAAGCCCTGGGCTAGTTCTGTCATCAGGGGAGCAATGCCGATCGGCTCTGGATAGTAGTTATAGGAATAAATCAGAATACGCATAATATTTAGTTTGAAGCAAATTGTCCAGCCGCCACCAGCTTGAGCTAATACCCGCTTAATTCGTCTGGATTAGGTCTTGTTGGGCCTAACACAGCAGAGGGCGCTGCCTGGAATTTTCTAGGCTCAAAAGCAGTCGCCCTTTGTGGTTTTTAGTCATCATCAGTTGACACTCCGGGCGCGTTTACGCGCAGGGATTCTTTATTCTACGAGCTAACTTGCTTGCGACTGGATTTCTCCAATCAAAGTAGAGGTTAATTCTCAAGAGAGTGTTGAAAGGACGGGCCTTTAGACCCATTTTTTAGGTAATGTTTTTTCGCATCACCAGACAGTTGCGGCGATCGTCTGTACGGATATAACGAAGCTGCTCTGTCAGCTTGTGCATAAATAACAGTCCCCTTTCTCCTTCTTTTTCCAAGGGATCGCGCTTGTCTTGGATAATAGCGTCGAGCTTTGCTTCTAGGTCAAAGGGTTGACCCCTATCCCAAATCCTGATTTCTAAGTAATTGGAAAACACTGCGACTTCGAGGTCGATCGGTGTCGTGGAGTGCAAGTTTTTGTGAGCATGGCGAACAGCATTTGTAAACCCTTCATTCACAATCAGGCTGCACTGCCACCCCAAATCCTCTGGTAGCAGGGGCAGGACAATATTTTCCAACCACTCCAAAACTTGTTTCAGAGCCTCCATGTCCGTTTCCACTTGAAGATGCAACTGGGCCTTTGGTTGCTGATCTTTCATTTTTTTTCCCCCTGGTCGCCCCCCAGCACAACTTCAGCCACGATCGATACCAACTCAGTACAAGTAACTGTACTCAGGTTGGCTGCGACGCGAGCGATCGGCGTAGCAGTGGCGGGAGAATAAGGGGAGCAAGGTCTTGGCAACATATTAGTTAAGTCAAGCTTGAGTTGAAGAAGCCCGTTTTGCCTCAAGGTGAGCATTCCTTTCGCACCATTTACTCCTACTGGAAATGAGAGACTTTTGATACTTTAACCCGCCTGGGTAGGGCGTTTAAATAATTTTCAGTTTTGAGTTGGGAGTTTTGATTTTTCAACTTTAGAAAACTTAGCAAAACCTATCCAAAGTTATCTTTAGATGGTAAGTGTTTACTTCCGTTGTTTATTGACGTGATTAGTTAAAATTTTATTGATTTCTTTCATCACTTATGATAAAACGTCTGAATTTTACCAACCCCCGCTGTACCTAAAAGCTCAGCCGAGGGTTGTTCAGGGGGAGCATCCCAATTGTGTAAGGGCGAAGCATGACCGCTGTAAATCTTTGGTGATCACTAATAAATTGTCTGCGGTCATGCTAGAGCATCGTACGAATATATTTGCACTCATTGAGATGCACCCTGTTCAGGCATCCTATACAGCGCCACTATTTTTGTTGAACAGAACAGTTATGGTTTTCACAATTAGTTTCAGGTCATACATCAGGCTCCAGTTTTCTTGGTACTTTAAATCCAAGCTGATCACATCTTCAAAATTGCGCACCTGAGAGCGACCGTTAACTTGCCATTCTCCAGTCATTCCTGGTTTGACATCAAAACGCTGCCACTGAGGTACTTCATAGCGGTCAACTTCATCTGGAGTAGGGGGTCGGGTACCCACTAGACTCATTTCGCCTTTTAGTACGTTCCAAAATTGTGGCAGTTCATCAAGGCTGGTTTTTCGCAATATCCGCCCGACTTTGGTAATGCGGGGGTCATTATCATTTTTGAAAAAAGCGCCGGAGGCTTGGTTTTTGATTTGAGATTTAAGGGCTTCGGCGTTGGTACACATCGATCGAAACTTCCAAATCTGAAATCTTTTTCCCATCCAGCCACAGCGGGTTTGAGCAAAAAAGATCGGTCCTGGATCGTTAATTTTGATGGCTGCGACTATGGGTATAAACAATATTCCTGTAATTATCAAACCTACTATGGCCCCAACGATGTCGATCAGCCGTTTTAGCAACGATCGCACAGAGGGGTGCGTAACTGGTAAATGACTGTCTGCACGGTTGTTTTCAGCGGGGGCTGTGCTAACTGGCGACGGCTCGATAGTCAGCACTTGGTCTAGGCTGGTGAGAGCAAATACTGCCATCACCTGCGGCTTGAGACTCCGCAATACTAAGTCGCACTGCCGCTGTTTGGCAAATTTTAGATTGCTGACTAAGGCACCAATCCCGCTACTGTCGATGAATGTCGTGTCACTGAAGTCTAGGACAATTTTGCTGGGAACGGTGTTTTCAGAGAAAAGTTGCTGGCAGGTTGTCTTAAAGTTTACGGCTTCAAGTACGCTTAAACGCACAGGTATGTGAACGGAAGGAATTTCGTCCAAGTAAGTTACCCGAAAATCTGCCTCTGGGTTTTGGGCTACCATGAAGTCCTAGTTTCAAATTTCAAGCTGATGTCTTTAGCCTATTGTGTCCTAGGCCATCTATTTTTACCAATTATTATTGTTAACAACAGCCTAGATTTACACAAACTTTACATTTTCACCACTAACCAGCCCAGCCAAGATGTGATTCTGGCAAGCCCACACCATAGCCGTCAAGTGCGTCGGTGTCTGAAAGAGGTCACGAATTGTAAACGTTTTCTGACTGGGAGGTTTCGCGGCCCACCGGTTTAACCTTGGCTTTAGCTTTAGCTGCGTTGCGTTTCAGGGCTTGGAGACGGGCTTCGTATTTAGCGCGCTGCTGCTTTTTGGAAGTTTGCTCGATCAGGGTTTTTAAGGCACTACCGAGGCTTTTGTATGCGTTAGGGAGAGTATAGCCGAAGCGAGTCGCCAGGGCCAGGGCTTTTTCGTCCGCGTCTATAGCTTCTTTTAAGCTTTTCTCTCCGTTGTTTTTCTGGTAAAGCCTCCAGCCGGAGACGCCACACAGGGAGAGGGCTAGTACCAGCAGCAAGCCATCTTGTACCCAAAGTTCGCCGACTGCGCCACCTAAACCAATAGCGAGGGCGGCCATTTCCCAGCCATCTCTGGGGATGGTGTCGTTTTGGATTCTGGCGACTTCGTGCCAAAATAGGAGGTTTCGCTGATCCATTGCTAGCTGTTCCCAGCGGATCAGGTCTATTTGTATTTCTACCTGATCTTTGCCTATTTCTTCGCTACGGATCAAGGCGGGATTAATTTCTATGGTTTTTTCTACTGTTACCCAACTTTGTAGTTCTGGGGGGAGTATATTTTTCAAGCGCCGGATCTCACTCATCTCGGCTCTTGCTGTGGAGGTTGCATAGGATGTCATAGCTCCGGCCTTAAATTTTTCAAAGGGTTAATATGCTTCTATATTTTGGAGTATAGCAAACCTTTTGGACCTTATCTTCTAGCTTTCTGGCAAATATTCCTCAGCCTAGATAGTTATACATCTCCTAAAAAGCTGGTCTTGAACAAGCTGTAGAGCCTGTTACCCAATAATTATTAGAGAAGTCTATGGGACTCGGTTGTCAAAGTTATGATTCTTAATGATTGTTTTGACTGTCTGATGCTGAAAGCAGAATTACCATAAAGGGTCGATCGACCGTCTATACCAAATTTACTCGCTCCCAGGCGATCGACAATCACTACTCAACAGTTTTCTGCTTATTTTGCATCTTATTGTTCATAAACGGTTCAATTTCTTGTCGCAATTTCAGCCAAGCCGACAAAACCTCCGGTGCCGAAGTTATCCCTTTCTGCACCAAAACCACCCCATCTAATACCTTAGCAATACCATAGCTTCCGTTCCGCAGAGCCTCGTCTGTAAAACGCACTCCCCCCCGAACTCTACCTCGATCGACCGGCACCTTTAAATTATTCTGCTGCAACTGCCACAAATCTAATACAGCATAATCCACATCCACTGCTTTTCCGGCTTCATCACGCAACTTCATCACCTCTAAACGAATGATGTTCCGACGCCCAGATAGGTGAGAAACTATGTAACCACTGGTGGAAACGCTAGCATCTGGAGGAATTAACTCCATCACAGTTTTCAAATCAGCACCATGGGCCAATTGCTCACTCAATGATTGATAAACCACAGGATTGAAAGCATAGGGAGAAAGGAAATACAAAGCTCGATTAGGATTAGAAGTCAAAGTAAACAATAGGGACAATCCGATACATCCCATCCAAAAGCGGTGTAGCCTTGGTTTAAATTTTTCGGGATGCTCAGACCACCACAATATTGCAGCATAAATCAAAACAGGAACTAAACTCAAAGTATAACGAGTATTGATAGAAGTCGCTGCTTTATTTTCCACTTGCAGCAGCAGCACTAACAACGGAAAGCTAGACATCACCCAAGCTGGTCTGGAAAAAACTGGTATAAAAGCCAATGGTAGCCACAAACCCAACACAAATCTAATCCGCCTTTCTAAACTTTCTAAATCCGCAAAAAACACTTGAATTATAATTTGAGGTTGGGTGACTATTGCCCACAGTAATTGTAGCGTCGAAGGATTTTCTATCTTGACGAATTTCTTAAAATAAAGAGCCAAATAAAGTCTAGAGTTATCATTTGAAAACAGAGGCATCACAACATTAGTGAGCAGCGAAACATAGCTAAAACTCAGGACACACAAAGCTATACCAGTCCGTGGATAGCGGCGGCTGACAATTAAATACGATCCAATCCCAAACAGAGTAATGCCAGTGTCTTCACGAGTTCCTAATGCTAAGGCTACAAAAATCCAAAACACCAACCACCTTTGCTTTTCTAAGGCTAATAATAAACTAAATAAAAACAAAGGAATTTGGCAGTGTTCGTAAAAATTTCCCAGCGTCGGACCAATTACCGCATTAGCTCCATAATAGCTAGCTACGACCATTATTGACAGAGGAATAGACAAGTAATGTCTCGCTAAAAAATACAAAACTATGCCAGCAGCCGCAATTAAAGCTACTTGTAAAACTATCAGAGTCACCGGAGATGGAAACAGGGCATAAAGCGGCATCCATAGCAAAAAATCGATGACAAAATGTTGCCCTAAATGGATGTAAGATGGATAGGATAGTTCCCGATCCAGCAGAGATGCACCGGAGGCCGCGGAGGAGAGGGAACTTTGAAATAGTTTGCCATGTACGCTATTCCAAAATACTTGATTAAATAAACCGTGATCGTAGGTAGCCAAAAAGCTATCATAGCGAATGATACTAAAAGTTAAGACTGAGATGAAAAAAAATACTGCAATGATTATTGTTTGACGCAATCCTGTTTGATTATGCCAGTAGTAGAGAGGTTTAAATTTCATATTTTTTTCTCAATTTACTAATCTTTATTAATTTTATTGAAGTGGTTTTTAAATTCGGAAATAGAAATAAATTTACCCTGGTTTTTCAGCCCCGTCAGATATTTTTCTAATTTGTCAATCATTTTACTACCGGAATCTTTTTTGACATAACTAGGGAGTTTAAACTGGGAAATATCAGTGAATTCCCAGGGATGAAAGTAGATGTTTAGATAGGAGTCTGTTTCTAAGGTGAGCTTGGCTGCTAATTGTATCACTGAAAGCGGCAAGTTCTTAAAACTCAACCAAAATAGGGGAAATCGGATCGCGGGAGTAACTGAAATGGGCAAGTTGAGTAATTTATTATTATAATATGCAGTTCTAGGTTTCAAGAGATTGTTGTATCTACCGGGGATGTAGGTGGGATTCATGGATGAGTTGTATTCATAGCCTGCTTGTTCTATTTCTGCGTCGTCAACAGGCTGGAGTCTTGCCATCCTGAAGCCGATGACTTTAGTATTAGTTATGGATTCTAAGGTTTCCTTAGATTTTTGTAAATCATCTACGGAAAATTGGGAATGGTAAAAGCCGTGGGAGGCAATTTCATGTTGTTGTGAAAGTTGTTTAATTATTTCTTGGTTGTGGAGTGCGAAGTTAGCAGTTACAAAAAATGTGGCTGCGATATCTAATTTTTCCAAAAGTGAAATGACATTGCATAACCCGGTTTTAGAAACTGCAAATTTGACATCTTCTGTTAAGGATTGACCGTATTCTTCGGGAATGTCAAATTCTTCTATATCAAAGCTCAATAAAATGTATTTATTCATAGTTGCCAACGTGATTATTATAGCGAATTTTTAACAAGCAGGAGAACATTTTGATAGAATCTTTAATTATATTTACTTTGGAAGCTTTGGATAAATGTTGTTCGGAAATTCTAGCGGGTATTTCACCGATTTGATATCCTTTTTTGTGTGCTAAGAACAGGAGTTCGGCATCAAAAGAAAATCCCGCAATAGTCTGTTGCTTGAAGAGTTCTTGGGCGACATTTTTTTTAAATCCTTTGAGTCCAGCCTGCATATCTCTATAGGGCAGATTGAGGATTTTGCGGGAAATAAAGTTAAATATTTGACCCGATATTTTTCTCAGTAAGGTGAGATTGCGGAAGTTGTCTTTGTCGAGGTTTCTGCAACCAATTACCACATCAAATTTTTCTAGTTTTGCTATTAAGGGTTCTAGATGCTCTAGGGAGTAAGCTAAGTCACCATCCATAAAGCAAATGCAGTCAGATTTTAGAGATTCGCTACCTTTTTTTACTGCATATCCTTTTCCTTGACGAGGGTTGTAAGAAATTATTTCGATATGATTTGTGGGGAATAGTTTGAGTTTATTTTCGATAATTTTTAGTGTATCATCTGTCGAGCCATCATTGACAATGATAAAATTGTATGGGTGATTTATTTGAGAAAAATCGTAAATTCTGTCAAAGGTTTGTGCTATGCAATTTTCTTCGTTGTATACAGGCAGAATTACCGTAATTTTCATCATTATTATGGAGTCAAGCTTTCGCAGAAATATGGTATCACCTTAGTAGCAAAATCACAAGTAAAAAATAGATATGCTGTTTTTCAGTTAGGTGAGATAAACCTGTGAATGGGTTATGGGTTATGGGTAATGGGTAAAGGCGCGTGGCGCATACCTTATTGTCATAAAATCTGGATGGGGAGAGAGATTAGCAACTGAAGTGAAAATCGGCTCAAAAACCGAACTCAGCTTTAAGATGAACTTGCGTTAGTTGGATTAGATGTTTTCGGGCTTGGGCTTTGCTCCGAAGGGCTGCTGACGATCGCCCAATAGTTGCAAATATATCTCACGTCATGACTTTTTGACAAGACAGCTCCCGCACTCTGTCAATTTTCGGCTATGGTTGTGGCCTAGGCGCGATCGGCATAGATTTTACTATACTATTGGAATTGACCTAGCTCATCTTTGGAAAAAACCGCAGCAATCCTATACAATCTAAATGCAGACCCAGCTCTACCAAACCACCTAAACCAGTACCTCATGAGGTCGTTATTGTCAATGGTAAATTTTTTAGTTGATAAATTGCCTGAGTATTTTCAACCGATTACCATCCGTAAAAAACGCATTATTCAATTTTTTATAGCATTTATCATCACCTTAATTACTTATCAAGTAATCATAGAATTAATTACAGTACAAATTCCGATTTTCGGCTTTCACGATATTGTCGATTTGCAAAATCCCCAAGAAACACCTCCGCGACGCCGGGACTTTCCCGGCGACTACAGCCAGCAAAAAATAGAACCTTTTTTAGAATCTTTAGTAGTCAATAACTATTGGTTTTTGTCAACCCAAGAACTTTATGATTATTTTTTAGCAACTACCCCAAAAATAGTGCCTGCTGAATATCGCGATCGCAAAAAAGTCATCATTTCATTTGACGATGGAAACAAAAGCATTTATACACACTTACTACCTATCTTAGAAAAACTAGAAAATAAATACGCTAAAAAAATTAAAGTAGTCGTATTTATTAACTCCGGCTTTTTCGGAACGCATCATTCACTAATCAAAAAAGTCAATTGTCAAGACTTGAGAGATGGATTTAAAAAAGGCTTTTACGATATTCAATCCCACGGACTAAACCACGAAAATTTAACCAAAATTCCCCTTAAAGCTTTAGAGCGAGAATTATCACAAGACCAAATGAGATTGAGAAAATGTACCCAAGACTTAGACCCAAATCAAACAGTCGCATCTCACATAGCCTACCCCTTTGGTGCTGTCAACAAACAAGTTGAAAATCATGTTGGCAAATACTACACATCAGGATATTTATACGACAGTTTAAAATTAAAACTACGCTTTTTTCCCCACAACCCCTATCGAATTTCTCGCTTGACTATCAACAACAAACACTCCACAAAAACACTCATCAAAATGGCTTCAGGAAACTGGCTACACCGAACTATTGGCAAGTGAATTTGCTAATATATATACTGATTCAAAAGACGAGAGGTTAGTAGATTGGAATACACAAAATCAGAGCCACAAGACACATCAAAAACGGAAAATGTATTTCCTGTTGCTGCGGTTGCCAAACGCGCTGATGCCCTCGATGCACTGCGTGGCATCGCAGTTTTAGCGATGGTTTTATCAGGGACAATAGCCCGCAAAACATTACCCGCATGGATGTATCACGCCCAAGAACCGCCACCCATCCATGCCTTCAATCCTAAACTAGCTGGACTAACTTGGGTAGATTTAGTTTTCCCATTTTTTCTGTTTGCAATGGGTGCAGCTATACCGCTAGCTTTGTCTCGTCGCATTTCGAGAAGATGGGATCTAAAAAAAGTTATTGTTTCTATTTTACAAAGAGGGTTTCTACTAGGTTCATTTGCGATATTCCTGCAACATATTCGACCCACTGTCATCGACCCCAACGAACCCGGCCCACAAAAATGGTGGTTAGGTATGTGTGGATTTTTAATCCTATTTTTCATGTTTCTTCGCTGGCCAACTAAGAAGTTTTCCTGGTTGCAAAAAGTGATAACCATTGCTGCTTGGATGGCTGGATTTTTATTTGTATCTCGGATCAAATATCCCAACGGAATTGGGTTTGATTTCAATCGTAGCGATATTATCTTAGTTGTGCTGGCAAATATGGCAGTTTTCGGATCTGTAATTTGGCTGTTTACTCGTTCAAATACCTGGTTGCGAGTGGGATTATTAGGATTGCTGTTAGCCCTAGGACTATCTGCCCAAACTGATGGTTGGATTAAGTCAGTTTGGCTGTATTCTCCTGCACCTTGGATTTTTCAATTTGATTATTTGAAGTATTTGTTTGTTGTGATTCCCGGTACTATTGTCGGGGATTTACTGTGTCGCTGGATAGAATATTATTCACCAGAAGATGATAGGTATTCTCACTGGAAAAATCGGCGATATTTCTGGCTCATGGTTTTGATGTTTACGATTAATTTAGTGCTGCTTGTGGGATTACAAGCTAGATGGGTGTGGCAGACGACTTTAGTAGTTTTTGTGCTGTGTTTGTCTGGTTTAGTTTTTTTGCAAAAACCAGGAAATGTCACGGAAAATTTATTAAATCGCCTTTACGAATGGGGTTTTTATTGGGTGGTTTTGGGTTTACTATTTGAGCCTTATCAAGGCGGAATCAAGAAAGATTCAGCGACAATGAGTTACTTTTTTGTAACGACTGGAATGGCAATTTTTATGTTGATTGGCTTGACAATAATTATCGATGTGTTTCACCATAAACGCTGGTTGCAGCTATTTATTGACAATGGGGTGAATCCGATGATTGGTTATGTGGGATTTGCGAATATTTTGTGGCCAATTCTAGTGTTAAACAACTGGGAAACTGTGATTATTGAGATGACGGCAACCGATCCATTTATGGGTTTTTTGAGGGGATTTGGGTATACGGCAATTGTGGCGGTAATAGTGATGGTGTTTACGAGGTTTAAATTGTTTTTGAGAACGTGAGTTAATTAAAGGGCAAGTTTATCTTCAGGTATTGTATGGGAATGATTTAACCTTACTAGGACACTCTTGACACAGAGGAAGAGAATAGATCGGGACTTACGCACGGGGTTCATAAACCAGGTTTTTTGTCCCCCATGCGTAAGTCCTAGGAAAGTGAGTTTAAAATGCCACTTTCTAATTGATAAATTGCTGCCATGATTCCGGTTTCTGGATTTTTCAGTAGGGACTTTTTGAAATCGTTCAAGTAACTTACCAGGTGTTCGCGCAAAATCGGTCTTTCTACTTTGACTGTGCGATCGTAATCCCACAAATCCCACATGATAATCCCGACACCGACAATGGGATCTATTAAACCTACTCCCAATTGACTCGCCACCGTACCGCCTGTTTTGGTTGCCATTTTGGCGGCGGCTTTGGTGGCTACTTTTGCGGTTACTTTGCTGCCAATTTTTGTAGCCATTCCTAATATTAATGGCTTGGCAATTAAGTAGCCACTGCCACCAACTAATGTTTTTAATGATAAATTTGAGATGTTTCCTTGGTCGCTAATTGTGGTAGCAATATCATTGAGATGTTTGTCCCAATTTGTTTGAGGTATGTTATAATTGTTTTGAACGACTTTCACATTTTTGCTAACTTCCGCTATGTACAAGTTAGCGGTATCTTGGGTGATTAATTGAAACCGCATTTGAGCATTTTTTGGCAACAATACGCGGTTGGCAAATTCTCTTTGAAAGTCTTGGGTTAATTTTTCGGAAACAGCTTGAGAGGCTGCATTCATATCAAATCTGTTGATTACGGCTGATTTGAGGAAGTTGAAAGGTACGGTAAACTCCATCTTTTTTTGGTTGAAGTAATCGAAGTACCAATCTAGGAATCTGTTGTCTAGGCGCGCGATGACTTCGGTTTCCCATTTATCTAATTCTTTAGATGCGAATGTTTCGGCAGTTGTATTGGCTGTTTGGATGGCGTTTTTAATGTCTTGGTTGACTTTGCTAAAATCGTGGGGCGGGGAAACTATGACTGCTGTGGTTGCAGTATTTGTTAAGGACTTGGAAATGATAAAATTACCTAACAGGGGAATAATTACTACCAGAATGACGATCGTCCAAATCATCGGCGTTACAGTTTTGATAAACTGAGCGATCGCCTTGAGACGCTCTGTTTTCTGTGAATAGGTAACTTTTTCCCGATCCTGATTCATGGTGATTCTGCAAGTGGGGAGAACTACTGGCTTGTTTCAATTATAGGTGGCGATTTGTGCGATCGTGTTACGGGCGTGCTATGGTCTGCTGCTCTGTTGATCGCTTGGTCAAGGTATGTTATATTGATTTATAAGTCAACTAAGCTATTACAACTTATGATTAGCTCATCATAAATTGTGTTGGCACAGATTACAGCTATTTAAAAAAGCCTATCAATCAGGATTAAAAATGCCTATGAACCGGGAACGGATTCTGGAGATGATTAACTGGAAGCCTCGGCGCTACCGTTTAGCTGATTTTGACCGTCCCCTGAAAGCTCCTGGGGAGATTAGCCAGAACTCCCAAGATTGGAACCTCTCGTTTCCCTTTGCGGAAACTTTAGTCCCTGCATTTGAAATGGTCTGTAAGGTTGACCATATTGGCTTTCGTCCTTTCCAAACCGGGTCGCGCCATTATACCTTCCTTAAAAACGTGAGTGACGAGAAAATTGAGGAGATCAAAAACTGGTTTTCCATTATTTCACAATACGTTGCCCTTCGGGACTGCTTAGGTCTATCTTTTGCCCTAGACTATGACAAGGAGGATGGTGATCCCAACAAGCCTCAGACCCAAATTGGTAGCCTCCGCAGTCGAGCCAAACCTTACAATGCTGAAGCTACATTAGAGACATTTTCGGCAGCCGAAGAGTTAGCCCAAGCTTGTCTTGACTTTCTGCAAAAAGTCCAATGCTACAACTCTGTTGATACTATTGTGGCTATGCCACCGTCCAAGCCCAACAAAAAATTTGATCTTCCAACTTACCTGGCAATCAAAATAGCTAAGAAATGGGGTAAGACCAACCTCAGCAATGCCGTTTGGACTGTGAGAGAAAGACTCCCTATCAAAAATCTTGCTTTAGAAAATAAATTACAGGCGTTGGAGAACACTATACAAGTGGCTCCCGATGTGTTTAAAGGCAAAACGGTCTTGATACTTGATGACCTTTATCAATCGGGCATTTCTATTAATTATGTTGCTCTACTGCTTTTAGAAGCAGGTGCAAAGAATGTAGTGGGATTAGCTTGCGAAAAGACCTGTCGTAACGATGATAATATTAGAGGGAGAGATGGTAGATGAAAAATACTACTTTTTCAATTCTTCGCCTTTTAGAAACGCCTGGAATCGGACCAGTTACAGTAAAATCCGTTTTGGACTTAGCTAATCAGTATCAGATGGAACTGGCAAAAGTTTTAGAGGAGCCAGATATCCTGCAAAAGGTACTGACCAAACCCCAGATAAATGCTCTACTTCCAAATCAGAATTCTGTTGTGCAAGTTTGGGAACGACTTCAAGAGGAGAATGTCTCTTTACTGCCGATCTCCGAAGAAAGCTACCCTGAACGCTTGCGTGTTCTACTAGGTAAGAAGGCTCCACCACTTTTGACAGTCCTTGGAAATCCCAGGCTTCTCCATAAGCCCTCAGTAGGATTTTGTGGCTCTCGAAAAGCGACTGACAAAGGTTTAGCAACAGCCCTTGACTGTGCAGAGCAACTTGGGAGTAAAGGAGTTAATATCGTATCTGGCTATGCAGCAGGAGTTGATATGATGACTCACCGAGCGGCACTGGAATGTGGTGGGACAACAACTTTGGTACTGGCTGAAGGGATATTTAACTTTAAGGTTAAGCGTGAGTTGAAGGCATTATTGGACTGGGAGAAGGTCGCTGTAGTCAGTGAATTCTTACCTGGTTTAGCATGGAGTGTACGAAATGCTATGCAGCGAAATTACACAATTTGCGCTCTCTCTGGTGCGATGATACTTATTGAGGCTGGCAGTACAGGCGGTAGTATTGAGGCTGGCAGAGCCAGCCTCAAAATGGGAATTCCACTATTTGCCGCTGTTTATGAAGGAATGCCAGAAACAGCTACAGGGAATCAGGAGTTGCTAGGTCAGGGAGCCCATAACTTAATGAAAAGCCGTAAGACTAATAGAGCAATAGTTGACGAGATACTTACAGCGCTTTGGACAGATAGTGAAGATCCAAGGTACGGCAAAAAAGTAAAATTTGAAGAAAAAGAGGGGTATCAACTTACCATTTTTGATGACGTAAAAAAGGATATATAACCTTTTTAGTGATATTTCAACGGGAAGTTTAGTGGACGTTGGGACTACTCGCAGAAAACAGTTATATCAAGTATGGCAAAAACCCGGTTTCTTGGAGAAACCGGGTTTTTAATGCAAGGCTAAAAACGATTAAACCTGAGCCTCATTCTTCACCAAATTACCCCAACCCAAATCCTTCAGCGAATTATTCCGGCGCAACGGACGAGTCACCAACTCCAAAATATCCCGCGCATTACCAAAGCCGTGAATTTGTGCGAAAGTAAACTCAACTGACCACTTAGTATTGATTCCCCGCGCTTCCAAAGGATTAGCGTGAGCCATACCAGTAATCACCAAATCGATATTCTGCTCGTAAATCCGCTGCAACTGATTGTAATTGTCTGGTTTCTCGACAATCCGAGGTGTGGGAACTCCCATTTCGTGACAAGTTTTTTCTAACAGCGCTAACTCGGCGGCTTGATAGCGTTTGTCCATGTAAGGAATGCCGATTTCGGGACAAGTCATGCCGCAGCGAATCAAGAAACGGGCTAAAGAAATTTCCAGCAAATTGTCGCCCATGAAGAAGACTGATTTGCCGCGAATTATTTGCAGGTAATCTTCTAAACCTGCCCAGATTTGCGCTTCCCGTTCGTCCAAACCTTTTGGTTCAATTCCTAACACTGAGCAAATTTTTTCAATCCAGGCGCGGGTTCCGTCAGGTCCGATCGGGAATGGAGCACCTATTAGCTTACACTTACGACGGCGCATCAACGTAGAAGCAGTACGGGACAAGAATGGATTCATGCCAGATACATAATAGCCTTCTTCCAAAACTGGCAATTCAGTGTAGCGCTTGGAAGGAAGCCAACCAGAAACTTTGATGCCTTGCTTCTTCAACTCTAAGGTTAGCTGAGTGACAACTGGGTCGGGTAAAGAACCGAAAAGTACCAGCGGTGTGTGCTTGACATATTCCGATTCATCTGCTGCAACTTCCTCTTTTTTCTTGCCGAAATTCAGTAGTTGAGAGATAGCATTGCGTTCTTGTTTCTGAGATTCCATCACCGGCGCTTTCTCAGGACACTTAGCAGCCATCGCAGCCAAAACAGTATCTTCCCCTTGAGTAAAAGCGTAATCCAAACCGTTAGCGCGGGCTGTGACGATGGGAATGCCAATTTCGGCTTCCAGCCTTGGTGCTAAGCCTTCCAAGTCCATTTTGATGATTTCGGTGGTGCAAGTGCCGATCCAGACAATTACACTGGGGTTGCGATCGCGCTTAATTTGCAAACACAGCCGCTTCAACTCTTCATAATCATTCAATTGAGCGGAAATATCACCCTCTTCCAACTCAGCCATCGCATAGCGAGGTTCAGCAAAAATCATCACACCCATGGCATTTTGCAAGAAATAGCCACAAGTCTTAGTACCGATGACCAAGAAAAAGCTATCTTCAATTTTTTGATAAAGCCAAGCTACGCAGCTAATCGGACAAAATGTGTGATAATTACCAGTTTCGCATTCAAAATTTAAAGCTTCAGGTTCAGTAGTAATAGCAGTCATAGCCTAAATCTTCTCCGTTTAAATTAATTGTTTTTTGTCGGGAACTGGATCTTACGCAAGAGAATACAAAATTTGAGCAAATAAGATCTGTGTGAGGGGGAAACTGCCCTCACAGCAGGCATTTAGTTTATCTAAACCCGTGAACCCAAAATACCTTTTGGTAGTTGTGAGTTTGAGCTGATTAATAATTAATAACTCAAAACTCACAACAGCAAGAGCCCTGAAGGATAGGAGAGATTTGGACGATGCCAAAACCTTACTTAAAATCCGACAAAAAGCCCGAAATTTCTTCATCCTCGTCGTCGGAATCCAAATCGCCGAAACCTAAAGCATCTAAATCATCTTCATCAGGGTCTCCGGTGGTCGCTTCCCCCAAATCATCAAGTCCGAGATCGTCGAGATCGTCGTCATCCGATACAGAGAATTCGTCAATTCCATCTTCATCCAAGTCGCCTAGATCGAGTTCCAGGTCATTGGAGGCCGCGTCTCCAAAAGGGTCGGGTATCACTTCCGCCACAAAATCTTCATCTTCTTCTCCAAAGGGATCGGATATCTCTGTTTCCATATCCCCTGAAGTCAAAGTCCCAAATTCTGAGGCTTCATCTTCGTCGTCATCACCTAGGTCAAAAGCACCCAAAGCCGAGGCTTCTTCATCTTCGTCGTCATCACCTAAGTCCAGCTCGGTCAAAGTCGAGGCTGCTTCTTCGTCATCATCATCCATGTCGAATTTGGATACAGAGGCTGCTGCTTCTTCGTCATCATCCATGTCCAAGTCGGAGACAGCCTCGTCTTCTTCCTCATCATCCATATCGAAGTCGGATACAGAGGCTGCTGCTTCTTCGTCATCATCCATATCGAAGTCGGAGACAGCCTCGTCTTCTTCCTCATCATCCATATCGAAGTCGGAGACAGCCTCGTCTTCTTCCTCATCATCCATATCGAAGTCGGAGACAGCCTCTTCTTCCTCATCATCCATATCGAAGTCGGAGACAGCCTCGTCTTCTTCGTCATCATCCATATCGAAGTCGGAGACAGCCTCGTCTTCTTCCTCATCATCCATGTCGAAGTCGGAGACAGCCTCGTCTTCTTCGTCATCATCCATGTCGAAGTCAGAGATTGCCTCTTCTTCGTCATCATCCATGTCCAAGTCGGAGACAGCCTCTTCTTCCTCATCCTCAAACCCTTCCAAGGATTCCTCATCAGAGGAACTAAGTGCTGACGCTATGGCGACAGCACCGCCTACTCCGGCGACTAATCCTGCTCCTGCTAATATCGCAGCGCCTAATGGATTAGATTTGGTGGCGGCTGCGGGGGCTGCTGGCTCAGGGGTGGCTGCGGGAGCAGCGGTGAGAGTTGCAGCGACTGGGGTCGCAACGGCGGTCGGTGCTGTGACAGTTAGAGATTGACCAGCAGTGGATTGACCAATGGGTTGAGCCGTAGGTTGAGCCGTAGGTTGACCAATGGGTTGAGCCGTAGGTTGAGCCGTAGGTTGAGCCGTAGGTTGAGCCGTAGGTTGAACAGTATCTGAGGACATACCCAGGGCTAAGTCTGGGTCAAAATTTAGCCCCAGAACTTCGATGAGGCTGTCTGCATCCGGCTTGAGTTTTGAGAACGGCAGCATTAATTGCTGGAGTTCCGGCTCCAGAGCTGCCGCAATTCCCAGGATGAGGTAAGAAACAGGCCTTTTCCCGCCGTCGGGTGTGGCGACCGTGTTGTCAGCCGTCATGTGCAGGAGCAGCCAAGCTCGATTTGCCTGGTAGTAGTCCAACCACTTCTGTTTGAGAGCAACTGAAAAAGTATCAAAAAAAGCCATAACCTCTTTATCCTCATCCTGATCGCTAGACCTATTAAACCATCATCAGGTTTAGCTCATCTTCCTCTTTCTTGACCACAGGTTGAACTGGATTTAGATAAAAATCTGACAGCAAGGAGAATAATTCGCGATCTGGCGTGTCATTGGGCACTACTCCTTCAGGTCTTGCCAAGATTTGATCGGCGATGTTGAGGTAGTAGTCGCAGACGTAGTTGAGGGATGGATCGTGCTCGGCCATTTCAAACAATGTTTTGCCTTTGACACGAGAAACGCGAATGTCTTCAATTAGGGGCAAGACTTCCAGCACTGGCATGGGTACTGAGTCTATGTACTTGTCAATCAAGTCACGCTTGGAGGTGCGGTTGCCAATTAAACCAGCGAGTCGCAGGGGGTGAGTGCGGGCTTTTTCGCGGACTGAGGCGGCGATGCGGTTGGCGGCAAATAGGGCATCGAATCCGTTGTCGGTAACAATCATGCAGTAGTCAGCGTAGTTCAATGGGGCGGCAAAACCACCACATACGACGTCGCCTAGTACGTCAAACAGAATGATGTCGTATTCGTCAAAGGCATTGAGTTCTTTGAGCAGTTTGACGGTTTCGCCCACGACGTAGCCGCCACAACCAGCTCCTGCGGGGGGGCCGCCTGCTTCTACGCAGTCAACGCCGCCGTAGCCTTTGTAGATGACATCTTCAGGCCAAACGTCTTCGTAGTGATAGTCCTTTTCTTGAAGGGTGTCAATAATTGTGGGAATCAGGAAGCCCGTGAGGGTAAATGTGCTGTCGTGCTTTGGATCGCAACCGATTTGCAGAACTTTTTTGCCGCGTTTGGCTAGGGCAACGGAGATGTTGCAGCTTGTTGTTGATTTGCCAATTCCACCTTTTCCGTAAACTGCGAGTTTCACTGTTTGTTCTCCTATAGGTTTCTCTGAAAACGATCGGGGCTGGGGTTTCACGCTTTGATGTTGCGATCGCCCTTACTGCCATACCCAACTCTTAGGCCCTTACTGCAATGCCGAACTGCAATGCTTTTTTTTCTCTTTCGGAGTCGGCTTTGTTATCTCTTTGAAAGCATTATTAGCTAACTTGATTGGAAAAGAAAGGGGGCACTAAAATGAAAACGCTAGTAAATTACTTTATTTTGCATCTTTGGGAATCTTAGCTTATTTTTCAATTTCACAGTCTATTTTTAGGTTTTTTTTACATTTCAAATCACTTTTATAGTATTACTTTTTAATAAATAGGTACAAAAATAAAACAAAAGTTTACTTATGAAACAATCTGGACTTTGACCTTGCAATCTAGGATGTAGGCAGTTGGGGACTTTTGTCGGAAATTACTCTGGGGAAACAGGCGCTGATGGATGGGGCGAACTCGGAGTGAGTTCGACTAATTGGCTCTGGCGAGGTCAAAGTCAAGTTAGCAGAAAGGGATTGCAGGTGATTTTGATGCGCTTTCTGGGATTTTGTAAAATATTGTAAATTTTCACGAATACTTGGGCTCAGATTGTGGTTTTAGATGGGGTAAACTCGATCTCAAAGTCCGATCGGTTCAGTGTTTGAACTGTGGTACTGAACACGATCGAGATGAAAACGCAGCCAAAAATATAAATAAAGTCGGGACAGGGCATTGCCACGACTGTAAACGGACGCAGAGACAGAGTAAGACTACCTTTGGTAGCGTCAGTCGGTGAAGCGTCAAGAATCACCGCGCTCATCTGCCGGTGAGTATGTCAAAGTCCTGGATGCAATCCGACTAAAGAAACTGGGTTTTTTACCGACTGTGCGGGATGCAACCTGTGTATTTTTTGTAAAAAACCCGGTTTCTCAGTCCCCATGCGTCCAGAACTATAGCAATCCTTGCAGGAGTCGTAAAGTTTTTACCCCACCCCAACCCGGACCGAACTCGCGGTCCGGGGGTAAGAGAGAAATTTCACAAATGATTTAGGATTGCTATATGTTGACTAATGTTATGGGTTATTAGCAGCCCCAAGGGAGTAACAAATAACCAATAACCAATAACCAATAACCAATGACTAATGACTACTGACGATCGGAATTTCGATCGCAAACTCAGTACCCACTCCTGTCTCAGAAAGGCATTCCAGTCGCCCCCCATGTTGTTCCACAATTAAATGGTAAGAAATAGACAATCCCAACCCCGTACCCTTACCCACAGGTTTTGTCGTAAAAAATGGGTCAAATAATTTAGAGCGAATACGCTCCGGTATGCCGCCACCGTTGTCGGAAATTCGGATCGCCACAAAACCCCTGTCAATCACTTCCGTGCGAATAGTAATAGCGGGAACACTCAAGGGAGAACTAACAATTGGTTGGGGTGGATTTGTGCTATTTCCCATGAACCATTTACCCTTCTTGATTTCTTCATCCACAGCATCTATAGCATTGCTGATAATATTCATTAACACTTGATTTATCTGACCTGCACAGCACTCGACGCGGGGCAAATCGCCGTATTCTTTAATGATTTGAATAGCTGGATGTCCGCCTTGAGCTTTGAGTCGGTGCTGCAAAATCAGCAAAGTGCTGTCAATGCCTTCGTGAATGTCCACTAGCTTGATGTTAGCTTGATCCGATCGCGAAAAATTACGCATTGACAAAACTATTTGGCGGATGCGATCGGTTCCTACCTGCATGGAAGACAGAATTTTAGATAAGTCTTCCACTAAAAAATCGACTTCAATATCTGCTGCTGCTTCTCTAATTTCCGACACTGGTTCCGGGTAGTGATGCTGGTAAAGTTCCAAGAGTTGAATTAATTCTTTGATGTAATGACTGGTGTGAGAAAGATTGCCATAGATAAAATTAACTGGATTATTAATTTCATGGGCGATACCGGCAATCATTTGTCCCAAAGAAGACATTTTTTCGGTTTGCACAAGTTGACTTTGAGTTTGCTGCAACTTCCGCACAATTTCTTCTAATTGCTGCGCTTGAATTTTCAAGGAAGTTTGCTTTCGTCGCAGCACTTCTTCGACTCGCTGGCGCTTAATAATATCTCGTCTCAACAATTCATTGGATTCTAAAAGTTGAGCTGTGCGTTCTTCAACTTGTTTTTTCAAGTCGTCATGAGCTTGACGTAGAGCTTCTTCTGCCCGTCGTCGCTCTAAAATTTCTTGCTGCAATTGCTGATTTGCCAGTTGAAGTTGGGAGGCTCTATCATCCACTGCTTGTTGCAAAATCTCGATAGTGCCGTACATTTCAGATGGATGAAAAACGGGTGGCAAACTTGACTGAGATACCACACCCAAAAGCTCTCCCTGAGTGCCAATTACGACCAAGCGGCGGACACAATGCCGCTGCATTTCCTGGTGAGCTTTCCACAGGGAATCGGTGGGAGATACACAAAATAGGGGGAAACTCATGGCCTGGGCCACGGAGATTTGGGAGAAATTTAATTCGAGGGCGTGAAACTGCACGATATCGCGCTCGGTGACTATACCTACAGGAATTAATGGTGCGGAATTGTTGGTGAGAAATGGACTATTTTCGCTTGGTGCGATCGCAGGTTGTGGATGGTTAATTTGGGGTTCAACGATCGCGATGTAATTGACTTGATGCTTGACCATGAGCTGCGCTAAATCGAGGGCTGAGGCAGTTTTTGGCGCATAAATGACTTCTTTGGTCATCACATCTGCTACACAGCGTAAATTGCTCTGTAGGTTAACTGGTTGCAGAGCTTCGTAAATTGCTTCGCGGGTGATGATTCCCAAAAGTCGATCGTCGGCGTCCACTACGGGTAAATGCCGGATCTGGTGTTGTCGCAACAGGAAGATGGCGCTGAAAATATCTGGAGAATCGGATTGTTTGAGAGTAATGGGCGATGAAGTCATCACCTCAGCAATCGTCAGACCGATCGAACAAGCGGATGCCGTGGTTAACTTGATGATATCCCGCTCAGTGAAAATACCGATGAGTCGCGATTCTTTCACTACTAACACGCAACTGCGTTTGGTAGAGTTGGAAACTCGGTGTGGTCGATCGCCGGAAATGTGACAGGATATCCGCATCGGGTTCATCAGAGACAATACCTTGGCGATGGGAGTTTCTGGAGTAACTATCAAAGGATGGCGATCGATAGCGCTATCTAAAGGTGACGAGTAGAGGGGGCGAGTTTTCTGTCTGGTGGTTGATGAACAGGATTTAATTGGCGATGACTGTGGGTCAAAATTTCGGAAATGCTGCAATTTTTGTTCCTGGAGCATAGTTTTTTATGAATTTTTCTTAATGAATTGTTACAATTTTGAAGAGTTTTCTGGTCAGACGCAAGCATTAAGTACAGAACTTATGCAAAAGCTAGGAAAAAAAGGGTTTTTGAGTTAAGCCTTGGGCTTACATCACACTAGGTTTGTTCAGAAACCCAGTTTCTGAATCCTTCCTGAAGTAGTAGATGAAAGATGTTCGATCGCCTTAAATCTCATTTTTGGGCAAACCTCTTGTTTAATTTTTAATTGTTATGTCGTGGACTTCCTTAAGTAACCGGATTCATCATTTGCCCCTGATTCTAGCGGGTCCAATTTTACGTCGAACCGAAAGTCAGGCTGTGACTGTTTGGCTAGCTCTGAAAGCACCTCGCCAAGTCGAACTCCAGGTTTACTCAACGGAGGGGGGAACTGGCGAAACGATCGATCGACCCTTGCTCCAAGGTATTGGTTCTACCGTGCCCCTGGGCAAATACCTGCACGTAGTGGCCGTGACTGCCAAGCCGATCGACAGCAATTGTTTGACATCTGGGCAAATATATGCTTATGATATCGAGTTGGCTGGTTGCGAGTCGTCGGGAGTTCCAAGACTGGAAAATGAGACAGAAAATCTCCTTTCTTGCCTGTGGCCTACCGCCGAGGATTTGTCGTATTTGGGACCTGGGACGATCAGTTATTTCGATCACCAGTTGCCCACTTTTGCCCTACCACCGCAGGATTTAAACTATTTGCGGATTGTTCACGGTTCTTGTCGCAAGCCGCACGGAGGCGGACGAGATGCACTGCCAATCTTGGATAGTTCGATCGAACAGTTCGCAGGAATGGCAAATTCCAGACCTCACCAACTGTTTTTAACGGGTGACCAAATTTACGGGGACGATGTTGCCGATCCGATGTTGTGGGCTTTAACCGATGCTGGTGATGCACTATTGGGCTGGAAAGAGAATTTGCCCCTGACGAATGTTCAAATTTTAGATAATTTGTGTACCACTATACCTAAAAACGGGGGAAAAAGAAATAAGATTCGTAACCGAGTCACAGTTTCTACGGAGTCCCATTTTCAGCAACAGCGAGAATTTGAGTATAAATACAAACAACCTGTTGATTTGAAACCGGGAACTCGCACCGATATTGCTAGAGATTTTGGTGGCTTTACAGCAATGTTGGTGAATAAACCAGACAATGCGAAAAATCATTTGTTTGGTTTGGGCGAATATTGTGCGATGTATTTGTTAGTTTGGTCCCCTGTGCTTTGGTGCAAGCGTTTTCCGAAAGGTCAGGATATTTGTGATAATGCCAAGCAGGCAAAAGTCTGGGATCGAGAAGCTTTTGAACTGGAAAGTTTTGCTCGCAATCTGTGGAGAGTCAGGAGGGCGATCGCCAATATTCCTACTTATACCATTTGTGACGACCATGATGTTAGCGATGACTGGTATTTGAATCGAGAATGGTGTCACCGGGTGCTGGGTAAACCCTTGGGGCGACGGGTGGTGCAGAATGCTTTGCTGGCTTATGCTGTGTTTCAGGGTTGGGGAAATACGCCGCAACAGTTCGATGCAGGAAATGTGGGAGAGAAATTATTAACAACTGCTGCAAAATGGTCGGATTCTGCTGGGAGTGATGATTTAGCTTGGGAAAAAGTGGGTAAGTATTTGGGGATTCCGGCTGTTGATATTGAGACTAATTTGCCGAAGTTTAAATTAGATGAAGATGTTTTAATTTTGGATCGGGATGATGAGGCGTTGGAGTGGCATTTTACGATTAGAAGTTTTAAGCATGAGGTGATTGTGCTGGATACGCGGACTTGGCGGGGCTATCCTACCGAAAGTGCGATCGATCCGCCAATGCTTTTGACTCATAAAGGTTTTGAGGAGCAAATTCAGCAGCCTTTGAAAGAAACGGAATTGTTGAATGCAACTGGGAAGTTTGAGATTGAGGCAACTTTGGTTGTTTTACCTACAAATTTGGTGGGTTTGTGGATTATTGATGCGGTGCAAAAGTGGGATGTGGAACACGGAAAGGTTTTTAATAGTGATGCGGGGGATGCTTGGAATTTTCATGAATTGGCTTTTGTGAAGTTGTTGGCGGAGTTTTTTAAGCGGCGGGGGAGGGTGATTGTGTTGACGGGGGATATTCATTATGCTGCTGCTGTGCGGTTGAGTTATTGGTCGGATTGTCATTTTGGGGATTGTCGATCGAATATATCGAATATTGAGCCTTTGTCAAGGGTGGAGGTGGAGTTGGAAACCGCAAAGGCGCAGAGAACGCAGAGGGAGGAGAAGGAGGGTGTTTGGGGTTTGCATGGGGGGAAGGATAGATCGAGTTTTGAATATTCTGTGTTGGCACAGTTGACTGCTAGTGCTTTGATTAATGAGGAGTGGAAAACTCATTTGATTCATACTAAGATTAAGTCATTGTTTCCTGAGCCGAGTCACGAGTGTTTGGGATGGAATGAGCCGCTGGAATTGGTGAAGATTTCGAGGATTAACAGAAAGAAGTCTGTGGCGGCGGCTGTTAAAAATAAACAATCTTTGCCTGATTGGGGCTATCGGATTGATTGGATGAAACGACAAAAAGCTCGCGTGTTTTTGCAGCATACAGGTGAGGGTTTGTCAAGTAAATCTGCTAAGTTGTCGTTGGTGCAGAGATTGTGGCAGATTGTGTCGCTGTTGTGGCGCAATCGCTGGCTGCAAGAGGGTGATGAGATTGTAGGATATAGCAATATTGCGATCGTTAGTTTTCAGTGGCCCGCTGATGGTGATGGGGAGAAAGCGGCGATCCAAAATGTTTATTGGCGGCCTGTTTGGACACCGGATAGTGTGGTTTATAGTCAATATTTTGTGTCTCTAGAAACAAATCAGGATGATTAGAAAGCAGGTAGTTGAAACCCCATCTACACAGTGATAGTTATTGGGGATTATTCGTGATATCAAATTCCTTGACATCGGAATTATGATTTCTCTCATCTCTTTCTCTGTGTCCTCTGTGTTCTCTGTGGTTAAATCATTCCGATACAACCGGGATTGATCTTATAGAGAAACATCAAGAAAAGCATCAAAAGTTGCCCGATCGCACATAGCAACTTGAGCACCCATTTTAGTCACGCACAAAGCGCCCGCAGCCGCCCCCCAAACCACCGCATCCTCCAAGGACAAACCAGCATCTAAGGCGGCCGCCAAACCGCCGTTAAAAGCATCACCAGCACCCACAGTATCGATCGCCTCCACCGCAAAAGCCGGGACAAACAAAGTCCGATCGGCAGTCACAGCAACCACACCGCGATCGCCCAATTTGACGAGCGCATTCTTCACACCCCGCTGCTGCAATTTTTTAGCCGCTTTAATCGCAGTTTCTGTATCATGCACCGCAAAGCCGACTAATTGACTAGCCTCCACTTCATTGGGCGCGATCGTATCAATTAAGGGATAAAGCTCTAGTGGCAAATCGGAACGAGCCGGAGCCGGATCTAGAATCACTCGCACCCCCGCTTCACAAGCAATCAAAGCAGCCCTGTGGACAACTTCCAGGGGAATTTCTAACTGCAACAACAAGCTTGTAGCACCGGGCAACAGTTTTTGGAGACGTTCGATATCGGCATCACCAAGATGATTATTCGCGCCCGGAATCACAATAATATTATTTTGACCGCCATCGTCTACGGCGATAATTGCGACACCTGAATGAGAGTTTTTATCGATGGATATATTGTCTGTATTTAAACCATAAGATTGTAAATTTGTCAACAATTTTTCCCCAAAATTATCATTGCCAACGCGACCAATCATGTGAGTAGAAGCGCCAAGACGGGTGGCCGCCACCGCTTGATTGGCTCCTTTGCCACCGCCGGCCGTCAAGAAATTGCTACCAATAATAGTTTCCCCTGGTAGTGGCAACCGAGGGGTTTTAGCCACCAGGTCGATATTAATACTTCCAAACACGATGATGCTCATAGGGGATGGGGATGGGGGATAGTTCAGGGGGCGATCGGGCATGGGGACGAACAACTAACAAATAACTAATAACTAATAACGTGTTACAACAGGTATGATCTACATTGGTCAATTCAATGGCTGCACTCACTCTCGATCGCAATCCCTGTGTCCTGCTGGTGGAAACAGACGAAGTTCTCGCCGGAAACTTGAGTCTGGACTTGAAATCCTCTGGCTACGAACCGATAGTGGCTTCTAACATCGCTACGGGGAAACTTTTAGCCCAGGAATTGCACCCAGCTTTGATTGTGATTGACAGGATGTTGGGCCCTGAGTCGGGACTATCCCTATGTTCTCACATCAGGAGTGGGGGGAGTCGAGTGCCGGTGTTGCTCTTGATCGGGCGTGATACAGTGGACGATCGGGTGGCTTGTCTCGAAGCCGGCGCTGATGATTATTTTCTTAAACCTTACCGCACTGAGGAGTTTTTGCAGTTGGTGCGGTTGTATTTGCAGCCGGATACTACCAGCAACAACCAATTGAGGTTTGGCGATTTAGTCTTGGATTTGGCCTGTCGGCGCGCCCTACGGAACGATCGCGCGATCGACCTGACTATGAAGGAATATGAACTGTTAAAGTATTTGATGGAACATCCCCGCGAGGTGTTGACTCGCGAACAAATTCTGGAAAATGTTTGGGGTTACGATTTTCTGGGTGAATCCAACGTAATAGAGGTTTATATTCGCTATTTGCGGCTCAAGATTGAAGATGAGGGTGAAAAGCGGTTGATTCAGACGGTACGTGGTGTTGGCTATGTGATGCGGGAATCATAAGTCTGAGGGAAGCAGAATTGGAGGTGGTTGAAAGTAGAAAAACCGGGTTTATTTTGCCAAACCCGGTGTGGGCTATCTACCAGCCTTAAAAATGCTTGACAATTTCTTCTATGGCCGATCGCAACTGGGGATATTCATACTGAAAACCACTAACTAAAGTGCGTTTCGGCAACACTTGTTGACCTTCCAAAACAACTTTTGCCCCATCTCCCAACAGCAATTCTAAAGCAAAACTTGGGACCGGCAACCAAGAAGGTCGCTGCAAAACTTCTCCTAAAGTTTCGCACAGTTCATTCATCCGCACTGGATGAGGTGCTGTCGCATTCAAAACACCTTCAACTTGGGGATTTTGCAAAGCGTACAAAATTAAATTCACCACATCATCCCGGTGAATCCAAGAAAACCACTGTTTCCCAGTGCCAATGGGCCCGCCAGCAAATAATCTAAAAGCAGGTAGCATTTTTGCCAGAGCACCTCCCATTCCCAAGACGATTCCCAGGCGCAAAATTACTAAGCGGGTTCCGGTATTTTTCACTTTTTCGGCTGCACTTTCCCACTCTTTGCAAACCGCAGCTAAAAAATCATCTCCCCCAGGGCTATTTTCTTCAAACTCAGCGGTTTCGCTAGTGCCGTAATAGCCGATCGCCGATGCACTCACGAACACAGATGGTTTAGGATTAGCATTGGCGATCGTCTCTACCAATTTTGCCGTTGTTAATTTACGGCTATCAAGAATTGCTTGTTGGCGCGCCGCCGTCCACCGTTCCTCAGCAATCGGAACTCCCGCTAAATTTACCACACCATCGCAGCCCCCGATCGAATGCTGCCAATCACCAGACTCGGCCGGAGAGTAACCGACAATTTCCAAATTCGGATAAGCTGAAGCGGGAAAAATTCGCCGAGCTCGCTCCGAGTCGCGGGCTAAAACCAGTACGCTATGTCCTTCCGAATGTAGCCTTTCTACCAAACGGCTACCTACAAATCCTGTTGCTCCCGCGATCGCTACTTTCATCTTTTACCCGCAATTCACATTTTTAGTATTTTAGACCATCGTCCAAACAGTCTTAGATTATACAAAACTAGACAACCAGGTCGATCGCCTCACCACAAGCTAAAACTTGTTTTTCGCTAAACTGATAAGGAATGCAAGGATCGCAAACAATGCCTGGAAAACAACCAAAGCTTCTAATTGCTGCCACCATCATCGCAGCAGGTAGCGCAGCGGTCTACTTTTACTTCAAGGGTTTGACTGAACAAGTATCCAACCCTGTAGAAAGTGCCAAAGTGGTACCGGAAAAAGCAATCATGGCCGCGTTCATCTCCCCCAATCCCCAAGCGCTGTCCCAGTTGGAGCGATTTGGCACCCCAGGGGTTCAAAAATTAATCGGCCAGGGTTTGAAGACTTTTCAAGAACAAAGCTTAGCAGGCACTGATATTGACTATGACAAGGACTTAAAGCCTTGGCTGGGCGGCGTGATGGTGGCTTTACTCCCCCCTGATGGGGAGGCGAAGACTGAGCCTCCCAAACTACTGCTAGTTGTCAGTGTCAAAAATAAAATTAGTGCTTGGAATTTTGCCAATAAATTAAAATCTCAGCAAGGTGCAAAAACTCAGGAAAGCGAATATCAAGGGGTAAAAATTTCTGAGATTACAGAACCAACAGGAAAGGGCTACAGCGTGGCTTTGCTTGACGATAAATTAGTTATAGCTCCGTTGAAAAAGCCTGTGCAATTGGCGATCGATACTTTTAAAGGACAGCCTTCCCTCGCCACTAAGCAGAGTGCAACTAAGTTTTTGTCTGACAGTGCAGGGGTAGAAAATCCGATCGCCACTGTTTATATTGCTGACTACCAGGCTGCAATGCAGCAATTTCAAGCTAATTTGCCTCCCGATGTTAAGTTACCTTCCACACTGTTTTCCCAGTTCCAGCAAGTCAAGTCAATGGTTGCAGGAATTGGGGTAGACAGTGCGGGATTGAGGGTAAAAACTATTGCTCAGTTAGACCCCAATTTTCCTGGGCAAAAGCCCCAAGCTGCCTCGAAATTGTTGCCGAGATTTCCTGGTGAAACTATGGCTGTAGTTGGCGGCCAGGACATCGCTAAAATCTGGTCTCAAGCTACCGCAGATGCCAAAGATATCCCCGAAGTTGACCGGGGAATTCAGCAAGTGAGGGATAGTTTTAAGCGGTTGAATTTGGATGCGGATCGAGATGTTTTTGGGTGGATGAATGGGGAATTTGCGATCGGGGCGATCGGTTCCAATCAAGGCATTTTGTCTCAGTTGGGGATGGGGGCTGTGATGATTTTTGAAACGAGCGATCGCCCCGCAGCCGAAACCCTGCTGACCAAATTAGATGCGATCGCCAAAAGCAATCCCAGTGTCAGCGTCGCCTCCAGACAACTTCAGGGTAAGGAGGTGACGGAATGGAAAATACCCCAGCAAGGAACTTTATTCGGGCACGGCTGGGTGAATCAAAATACCATGTTTGTCGCTTTCGGCGGGCCTTTAGTTGAGGCGATCGCCTCACCACCGCCACAGCCTTTAAGCACCAGTCCGAGTTTTCAGGCGATCTCGACTTCTGTCTCCCCAGGCGATCGGGGTTACTTTTATTTGGACATGGACAAAACCATGTCCTGGGCTAACCAATATTTGCTCAAAGCAGCACCAACTTTAGTTTCACCGCCCACCGCCGAAGTGCTAAATTCTCTGCGAGGAGTTAGCGTTGTCACCAGCGCCCCAGAACCTTCCATTACTCAATTGGAAATGCTGTTTTCTTTCAACTAGACAGCAGGAGTCCCGCGCTCTGTAGTTGATTGATGTAGTTGACATCTAATTAGCACTTGTAAACGAACCTGACGGTCAACTGGGTTAGACCGAAGGCTTCTTTTTCCCTTTTTGCAAGGGCTTTTTTTATTAACCTGATTCCTGGGCGAAACCTCCATTTTTCAATTACACAGATGTTGAGTTTTGTCAACCCTCTGTTAAGCAAGATGATTATGGGCAGTCACAAACACAACTCTAGACACAAATCTGCCAAGTCAAAAATTAAGTTGATTTTGTGGTAAGTTTGCCAAAAATTGCATCTAAATGACCGCAGACACCTAAAATAAACTTTGTAGTTTGTTCAAGGGTATGCAATCTGACTGCTTTCCAACAAAATTAATGCAACTTTCATGGTGCTAAAAATTCTCCTGCTGCCCCTAGGGTTTCAATTTACATCCCCAGGCCCGATCGTCTTTGAATTCGGCCCCCTAGCTGTCCGGTGGTACGGCTTGTTGATTGCTTCTGCCGTTTTGATTGGGGTGAGTCTGTCCCAATACTTAGCGGCCAAGCGTCGCATTAACCCCGAATTGCTTGGCGATTTGGCAATTTGGCTAGTTGTGGGCGCTATTCCTTGTGCCCGAATTTATTACGTTGCTTTCGAGTGGCACCAGTATGCCCAGCGCCCGGAGGATATTATTGCGATTTGGAAAGGGGGAATTGCTATTCATGGAGCGATTTTGGGCGGCACGATAGCCGCTTTAATTTTTGCCAAAATCTGCCAAGTTTCTTTTTGGAAATTGGCAGATTTAGTTGCCCCTTCGGCAATTCTTGGTCAAGGGATTGGACGCTGGGGAAATTTCTTTAACTCAGAAGCCTTTGGCCGTCCTACAGATTTACCTTGGAAACTGTATATTCCTCTACAACATCGCCCACAGGAATATGCAAGTTTTGAATATTTTCATCCCACATTTATCTACGAATCCCTGTGGAATTTGACAGTATTTGGGTTGTTGATGACTTTGTTTTTCTGGGATTTGCAGGGTAAAATTCGCTTGAAAATTGGTAGTTTATTTTTGGTTTATTTGACTGCCTACAGTTCCGGTAGAATCTGGATTGAAGGGTTGCGAACTGACAGTTTAATGTTCGGGCCGCTGCGGACAGCACAGATGGTAAGTTTGACAGGGATTGTTTTAGGATTGGGTGGCTTGGCTTGGCTTTATTATTTCGATCGAGCTTTGCCCGATGTTGTTTCCCCTAAATGCGATCGATCCCAGCTCCCGGAGCAACCGCCGGGAAACCAATAAAAAACCCCAGAGACTAATCTCTAGGGTTAAACCAGGGTGCATCTACCAACCCTTCCTTCTAGCCGAAACAGGTGCATCAGGAAGATCGGGTAAATTGAGCACTTTTTGTTTAAAGTTGAGTTTGACAGACCAAAATCAAAGGAAAGACAAAATCCCCAATCCCCAATGCAGAGTGAATCCTTGATGCCAGGAGTATATATTGTCGGTGCAGGCCCAGGAGACCCGGATTTATTGACTGTTAAAGCTCAAAAATTACTGGCTGTGGCCGATGCCATCTTGTTTGCTGATTCCCTAGTACCAGAGCAAATTTTGCAGGGGGTACGCGCCGATGCTGAAATTATCCAAACTGCCGATAAGACTCTCGAAGAAATTGTACCTTTGATGGTGGAGCGAGTGCGCGACGGCAAAAGCGTCGTCCGCCTCCATTCAGGAGATCCCTGTCTCTACGGGGCTGTGGGCGAACAAATGCAAGCTTTAGCCTCTGCGGGAATTCCTTTTGAGGTCATACCGGGAATTAGCGCTTTTCAACTGGCGGCTGCTAAACTAAAAATTGAGTTGACAGTGCCGGGAATTGTCCAGACAATTATTCTGACCAGAATTAGTGGCAGAACAGAAGTACCCCAACGGGAAGAATTGGCCAGTTTAGCGGCTCATCAAGCCAGTTTGTGTCTGTATTTGAGCGCGCGCCACGTCGAAGCGGCTCAAGCTAAATTGATGGAACATTACTCATCTGATTTACCTGTAGCGATTTGCTATCGGTTGGGCTGGCCTGATGAAAAGATTTTGCTAGTTCCTCTTGACAAAATGGCTGTTGTTACTCGCGAAAATAACTTGATGAGAACAACTATGTATGTGATTAGTCCGGCCTTGGGTCAAAATGTGGAAGGGCGATCGCGTCTTTATCATCCAGAGCACGATCGGCTGTTTCGTCATTAGTTATTAGTCATTAGTTATTAGTTATTAGTCATTAGATTAGTTGGCAGTTTCCATGCCCTCCCCCTTCCTCATTCCCCCCTTGGGGGGCAGAGGGTTGGCAGATGCCCCATGCCCGATGCCAGACTCCCGATGTCCTATTACCTATTACCAATGAAAGACTTAACTCGTAGACAATTTATCGCTGTCACTGCATTAAGCGCCGGATTTGCCCTAGCAGTTCATCCTATTGCTGCTGCCGTTATCACCACTGATGCTAGCGGTTTGCTCGCAGGTGAAGTGAAAATTCCAGTCAAAGATGGCGAAATTCCAGCCTACAGAGCAATGCCTGCTAAGGGTAGCAATTTTCCCGTGGTAATCGTGATTCAGGAAATCTTCGGAGTTCATGCCCATATTCAAGACATTTGTCGCCGTTTTGCTAAATTAGGTTATTTCGCGATCGCCCCACAAATGTTTGCCCGTCAAGGTGATGTTTCTAAAATCACCGACATTCAAGAAATCATCAGCAAAGTAGTTTCTAAAGTCCCCGATGCTCAAGTTATGTCGGATTTGGATGCTACGGTAGATTGGGTACAAAAGTCAGGAAAAGGCAATATTAATAAGTTGGGAATTACAGGATTTTGCTGGGGAGGCAGAATAGTATGGCTTTACGCCGCCCACAACCCGAAAGTTAAAGCGGGAGTGGCTTGGTACGGGCGTGTGGTTGGCGATTCTACGGCTTTGACTCCAAAACAGCCGATCGACATTGCACCAACTTTGAAAGTGCCAGTATTGGGGCTTTACGGTGCCAAAGACGAATCAATTCCCACCGATACAGTGGAGAAAATGCGCCAAGTTCTCAAAACAGGCAGTAGCGGCTCAGAAATTGTGATTTATCCAGATACACCCCACGGATTTAACGCCGACTATCGCCCCACTTACCGCGAACAAGAAGCTAAGGATGGTTGGAAGCGGTTGCAAGATTGGTTTAAGAAGTCGGGGGTTGCATAACAGTTTTGAGTGGTGAGTTGTGAATGGAAGTTTAAAATTATATTCGTCCCTCCCAACTCACTCCTAATCAAGCAATTTCTGGCTGAAACATTTGATTGGATTTAGTTTTGATGCTGAAGAACAAAACACTAATCAAAAGTATCAGAACCACAATTGTTCTCCAGTGAACTAAAAAAGGAAGACCCGCAGCCAAAAATATGCGTCTCGGAAAAAACAGCAGAAATACTAGACCTATCATGCCGAGAGAAGCTTTTTGATTGCCGTAGCAATACAGCCACAGAGATGTGAGTATGGGGAGCAAACCAACGTAATCGTAAACATGAGTATACGCTAAAAATGTAAACGATATACCCATCAGTACAGCCAAGATATCTTCTCGGTTGATTTTATTCCGGAATACCCACAACAAAGCAGTTAAAATCAACCCCAAAATCTTGATTCCTGGTAGATTCCAGCCAAAAAAAGCCAACAGACTTTCCATGCCGACTTGATCTTGAAACCCCGGCTTATTGAAAGTTACAACTAGATAACTATCTTGAATTCCTTGATGCCATGCTTGCAGGGTGCCAATGGGCCCGCCGTAGAATACCAAGGGATAAGCACTCATAACTATCACGGTTAGCAGGGATACAGCTAATATTTTCCAGTTGCGTTCTAACAAAAACCAAAAACCGAGCAATAAGCAGATTTGTGGCTTAAAGCTAGCTAAACCCAAACAGATCCCCGCTAATACATATTTTTCTCTTTGGCTGAAAAACCAAGCACCGATTGTAGCAGCAAAAGATATCAAAGAAGTTTGACCCATCCACACCACATGAGTTGTGAATGGGTTGCCAATAATGATGGCTGCCATTACCCAACGGCCGAGTTGATGTCCACGATGATTTGGCGATCTATTTATCGTCTCCAGTGTCATCACCACGATAGCTGCGATCGAGATCAAGTTGAGTCCTACCCAGACGAACTTGGCAACTGAGTAATCAAAGAGACCTACAAATAGACAAAATATTGCGGCTTGAGGAGGATAAAAGAAACCACCATCGTCAAAGCCAGGAATTTCCTTTATTTCCACTACACTTTGATTCAAAAGAGCCAGCTTGTAAGGATTTAAACCCATCAACCAAGCACGTCCAGCAGCGTAAATCGTGGCACCGTCAAAATTGAGCGCGCTGTGGATATCTCTGCCAATCCCTATTATCCCAAAACAAATTAGAGATAATACGCTTAATCCGACAATACCTAACCCAAAGTTCCGCTTAAATGATTCTGTCATCAGCATAGGTCTGAATTGGTTTAAAGTTTGAAGCTTGAAAAAAATCTACAAATTTTAACGTTATAATCTTCCAATTAAGTATATACTTACGTTTATCTAGTATGCAAATTAATGAAAGTTAATCAAATAAATAGGGATGTAGCAGAAAATTTTGTATCAAAAAAAGCAAGATTGGCAGTCTCAGCATTTGTGTAGCTTCGATCGCCCTTGAGACAGTTGGTTTATTGGGTCTCCAAAAGTTAAACTTGGCGGTGTAGAGTTATCGATCGAACAGGTAAGCCCGTGCTAGACGAACAAGCGAAAAAGACCATCCTCCGCAAAATCCCTCATGGACTATACATCTGCGGTGTCAAAGACGGTGAAGAAGTCAACGGCTTCACCGCTAGCTGGGTGATGCAATCTTCCTTTACTCCTCCGTTAGTGGTGAACTGCGTCAAGCAAGACTCCAAATCCCACGCCATGATTAAAGCTAGCGGTGTCTTTGCTTTGAGTTTCCTGGAAGCAGGACAAAAAGAGTTAGCCCAAAAATTCTTTAAGCCCCAGCGCCGGGTAGGCAATAAATTTGAGGATGTAGAATTTTATGCCGGGGCCGAAACTGGTTGTCCGATTATTTCGGATTCTCTGGGTTATTTGGAGTGCAAGGTTGTTGGGGCTGTGGAACACGGCGATCATACGGTGTATGTGGGTGAAGTTGTGGCTGCGGGGGTTCACCGTCCGGGCGAACCCTTGCTGCTAGAAAGCACTGGCTGGAATTACGGCGGCTAGAACATTGGCAATTGGCAATTGACAGTTGTCAGTTGTCAGTTGTCAGTTGTCAGTTGTCAGTTGTCAGTTGTCAGTTGTTATTGGTTATTTGTTTCCGCTGACCAAAGCGCGAAGTCAAAGGGTCATTTGTCAATTGTCTGTTGTGAGGCGAGTTAAAATTAATGAAAAATCGGCGATAATTTTGTCGGTATTCTTTACTGTTAATATTGGGACGTGTACGAAAACACATTTGGTGCTGATTTGAGAATCACCAAGGTGTTTTAATACTGCATAATAAAGGGCTTCACAAACAAAATTTCCGGCATTATGACTAATTTGGGTAGTGGGTAAATCAGTAATTAAATATTCGAGATTAACGGCTGTTTTGAGAATATTTTGGTCGGAGCAAGCGCAGGATTCTAGGGTTAATGTTTGGGAACGTTCTGCCATGCCACAGCAGACGATTAGGTCTGGTTGGAGTTGGTTGATTTTGGCGATCGCCAAATTGGGTGCTTCCTGGAAATCTACTGGCAGTTTTCTCAAGAAAGTCAAAGAGTAAGGCAAAGATTTAATTTGGGAAATCCGGGCTAATAAGTCGTCAGAAGAGTTGGATTTTTGATGAGGTTGCCAAGTGTCGAAGGATGTTAGCAAAATTTTGGTATTCATTAATAATTTTGGTAATATAGTTACATTGATAATATAAGGCAAGTAAGTCAATGTCTGTCATTGCAGTAGTGGACTATGACATGGGCAATCTGCACTCGGTCTGTAAAGGCTTGGAAAATGTGGGTGCAGTGCCAAAAATTACGGACGATCCGGCTATGATTGAACAGGCTGATGCCGTAGTTTTACCGGGCGTGGGTTCCTTCGATCCGGCAATGCAGAATTTAAGAACCCGCGGATTGATAGAACCGATAATCAGTGCGATCGCCTCTGGAAAACCTTTTTTAGGCATCTGTTTGGGTTTGCAAATCCTGTTTGAAAGTTCCGAAGAAGGTGTAGAACCGGGTTTGGGAGTGATTTCGGGAACTGTGCGACGGTTTAGTTCAGAGCCTGGGTTGACAATTCCGCACATGGGATGGAACCAATTGCAATTTGCTCGAGATTTGTCGCTGTGGCAAAATTTGCCGGCTCAACCTTGGGTTTATTTTGTGCATTCTTATTATGTCGATCCAGTCGATCCGAAAGTGCGATCGGCAATGGTGACTCACGGTAGTCAAAATGTGACGGCGGCGATCGCCAAAGACAATCTGATGGCTGTACAATTTCACCCGGAAAAGTCTTCGAGCACGGGATTGCAAATGTTGTCAAATTTTGTGATGCAGGTGAGGGAAAAAGTAGCTGCTTAAAGTCGATGAAAAACCCGGTTTCTTGAAGAAACCGGGTTTTTAGGAAAGCTGTAAATTCTTAAGAATCGGAGCCTATAGTGACCGGGGTGGTCCATTTAGACATTTTAAAATCACTATCGATCGCGGCGTCACAGGAATAGTTTTCCGCTTTGTATAAATGATCCCTTGAGCTTCCACAAATTTCGGTTCGGCGGTGTCGAGAACGGCAATCCACTGCAAGCCCTGAAAGCGGGGAGGAATCACGAAATCGATCGCCTCCCAATAAGCATTGAAAAACAGCAAAAAACTATCATCAATAATCCGTTCGCCACGAGCATTTGGATAGGGAAGTTCTTCACCGTTGAGGAAAATTCCGATCGCCTTGGCGTGCCCTACTTTCCACTGTTCATCAGTCATTTCCCCACCGTCGGGGTTGAACCAGGTAATATCGCTAACTTGAGAACCGTGAATCGCACGTCCTTGGAACCACTTACGGCGACGGAATATCGGATGTTCGCGTCGCAAGCCGGTTAACTGGCGCGTAAATTCGAGCAAGTCAGCATTTTTGTGCTGCAATCCCCAATCCACCCAAGATATTTGGTTATCCTGACAATAGGCGTTGTTATTGCCACCTTGACTTCGCCCCATTTCATCTCCAGCCACCAGCATGGGAACACCTTGAGACAACAGTAACGAAGTCAGAAAATTCCGCTGTTGGCGTTCTCGCAGCAACTGGACTTTGGGATCTTCGGTGTCGCCATCCCCAGCACAGGGGTCAAAACAGGGTGGAGATGCTCCTGCTTCTAGAGCTTGGGTTGCTGCAAGTTCGATCGCCGTGCAGTTCCAGGCTCGATTGTAGTTTTCCCCATCGCGACTGTTTTCGCCATTGGCTTCGTTATGTTTGTGGTTGTAACTGACGAGATCCTTGAGCGTAAATCCATCGTGGGCGGTGATAAAGTTGATACTGGCATGGGGGCTTCGTCCGTTACTTTCGTAGAGGTCGGAACTCCCAGTAAAGCTATAGGCAAACTGAGATAGAGTTTCGTTGGTTCCCCGCCAAAAGTCCCGCATGGTATCGCGGTAGCGGCCGTTCCACTCGGACCACAGCAAGGGAAATTGGCCAACTTGATAGCCACCCTCGCCGATATCCCAGGGTTCAGCGATTAACTTGACATCGCACAAAACGGGGTCTTGGTGGATGATGTCAAAAAAGGCGGCAAAAGTATCGACGCGATCGGTTTCGCGCGCTAGAACCGTCGCCAAATCGAAGCGGAACCCATCGACGTGCATCTCCAACACCCAATAGCGCAAGCTGTCCATAATCAGCTTCAACACTTGGGGATGGCGGACATTCAGGGAGTTGCCACAGCCACTGTAATCCATATAGTAGCGGCGATCGCCTTCGACAAGGCGGTAGTAAGCGGCATTGTCAATGCCACGAAATGAGATGGTTGGGCCCATGTGGTTGCCCTCTCCCGTGTGGTTGTAGACCACATCGATAATCACCTCAATTCCAGCAGCGTGTAACGCTTTGACCATCTCCTTAAACTCATTCACCTGTTGTCCGGTGTTCCCACTGGCGCTGTAGCCGGAGTAAGGCGCGAGATAGTTGATCGAGTCGTAGCCCCAGTAGTTTCGCAATCCCTTGGCTTCCAGAAAGCCCGGACAGCCGATGAAGTGATGGACGGGGAGGAGTTCGACGGCAGTAATCCCCAAGGATTTGAGGTGGTCGATGGCGGCGGGATGGGCGAGTCCGGCGTAGGTTCCCTGGAAGGCTTCAGGAATGTCGGGATGGAGTTTGGTAAAGCCTTTGACGTGCATCTCGTAGATGACAGTTTTGTGCCAAGGGAGTTGGGGGTGAGTGTCACCTTCCCAATCGAAGGATTCATCGATGACAACGGCTTTGGGGACTAAGTGAGAATCGTCTAAGGCGCTATAGGATAGGTCTTCCTTTTCGTCGTCCCAGTCATAGCCGAAGATTTCCCGTCCGTGAACCACGTCTCCTGCGATCGCTTTAGCGTAGGGGTCGATCGACAGTTTGGCAGGGTTGAAGCGATGTCCCGCTGAGGGGTCGTAGGGACCGTGGACGCGAAACCCGTACAATTGACCGGGTTTGATGCCAGGAACATAGCCGTGCCAGATGAAGTTGTAGACTTCAGTCAGTGGCAGTCGAGTTTCCCAACCTTGTTCATCGAACAAGCACAATTCAACCCCTGTGGCATTTTCTGAAAACAGGCCAAAATTTGTGCCTTCGCCATCCCATTTTGAACCCAAGGGATAGGGTTTTCCGGGCCAAAGTTTTAAATCCATAGAATCCAAATCGTAATCCTCTCATACCACAATTAGAGCAATCTTAAGATGTGTAGTTGGGCGCAACGGCTGCAACTGCCCGATCCCAGATTTGTGCGTAGTAGTCCAGCTCTAGATTGAATTTATACTTACGAGCATCATATCACGGGCATTCTGTGTACCAACCTACCGACGTTTACCTCGATCGCTCAAGGGCACGACTGCATGAATCTCAGACTTGTGGCCAGTTCAGATGACACTGCCGAAATGTTTTGGGTGCGATCGAATCAATTGTGCCAACCAATCTGCCAGCAGGTTATCCAAAGATTTCTAGCCATATAATGCCATGAATTTATCCAGATTTTTCGCGGAGATTCTGGCTTAATGATTCTTATTTATTTCTAAAAAAGGAGCCTAATATTGTTGATATTAAACGCTTATGTGCTATAGTGAAAATTAGATTCAAACTTCTGTTATCCCCATCTAAAAAAACAGAATCTACTTTAATATCGGAATTTTAAATGAGCTTGAGAATCTGTGGCAATCGCCAACTAAAAACCCTGCCCGGACTCGCAACTCGCCCCACACCAGCGCGAGTCAGAGAAGCTTTATTTAATATCTGGCAAGGGACGATCGCCGATTGCAGATGGCTTGATATTTGTACCGGTAGTGGCTCAATGGGTGCAGAAGCTTTGTGTCGCGGGGCTTTAAGTGTCACTGGGATTGAACAGTCGGCGAAAGCTTGTGCCATTATTCAGCAAAATTGGCAGCAAGTGGCAAAGTCATCCCAAGAATTTCACATCTTGCGGGGAAGTGCGACTGCGAAATTGGCGACTCTAGTGGCACAGCAGTTCGATCGCATTTACTTCGATCCGCCCTACGCGAGCAACTTGTACGAGCCTGTCTTGAATGCGATCGCCAGCCAAGAAATGTTAGCACCCAATGGTGAAATAGCGATCGAACACAGTCGCCAGCGCGAGGCTGTCCCCATTTCCGGCCTCGAAATTTGTCGCCAAAAATTTTACGGCAATACAGCCTTAACCTTCTACACTCACAGTTGTTGAGCCATGCCTTGGGTAACTGTTGGTCTGGCGACACCGCATCCTGCAACTAAACTGGTATCCTAGAACCGGTCGAGCAACCTGAAAGTTTAATTAGATGGCGTATATTCACAGATAATCAAACTTTTGTCAGGGTAGTCTTAAGTCTCAGGTTGCTGGAGCCATCCCAGAAATAAATCGACTTAACGCTGAAAAAAAAAGACTTTCAGTTGTACCATAAACTGCAAAGTGTGAGTGTGAATATTCCTAAAGGAGTGAATATGGTTCAGACACCTTCGCGCCATCGCGGCAGCGAATTTCAGGCTGCTAACTCAGTACAGCCAGCCAAACGCCCAGAGACTATTTTGGTGGGAAACAACCTCCCCCTGCCAAATACCAAACTATTCGGCACAGACGGCATTCGTGGCAAAGTAGGAGAATTGCTGAATGCACCGCTAGCAATGCAAATTGGCTTCTGGGCAGGACAAGTTTTACGCCAAAATTCCCCCAACCAAGGCCCGGTGATTTTGGGCCAAGACAGCAGAAATTCCAGCGATATGCTGGCAATGGCACTGTCGGCGGGTTTGACAGCCGCTGGTTTAGAAGTCTGGAATTTGGGCTTGTGCCCCACTCCCTGCGTTGCCTATCTGGCAAGTGTTACCGAGTCCATGGGCGGAGTGATGATTTCCGCCTCCCACAATCCCCCAGAAGATAACGGCATTAAGTTTTTCGGTGCCAATGGCACGAAGCTGTCTCAACATTTGCAAGAACAAATCGAAGCGGGCATCCGAGGGGCAAAGGTTCCTATTGCTAGCTTGGCTTCGGGCTATCACCACCACCGCCCAGAGTTAGTTAAAGATTATGCCACTTCCCTGGAAGGTTCACTGCAAGGAGTGAATTTGCGCGGAATGCGGATCGTGTTGGATTTGGCTTGGGGGGCCGCGGCGCGCTTGGGTGAGGCGGTGTTCGCGCAAATGGGGGCCGATGTTATCTGTTTACATAACTCTCCTGATGGCGATCGCATTAATGTTAACTGCGGTTCTACTCATCTCGACAGTTTGCAAGCTGCTGTTTTAGAGCACAATGCTGATTTGGGATTTGCTTTTGATGGCGATGCCGATCGAGTTTTGGGTGTTGACAACCAAGGTCGATCGATTGATGGCGATTACATTCTTTATCTGTGGGGCAAGAATTTGCGGCAGCGCGAACAATTGCCAGAAAATTTAATTATTTCTACTGTAATGGCTAACCTCGGCTTTGAGCGAGCTTGGGAAGAATTGGGGGGCAAATTAATTAGAACTGCGGTGGGAGATCAGCACGTCCATGCTGAAATGGAGCGCGCCGGTGCGATGTTGGGCGGCGAACAGTCGGGACACATTCTTTGTCCTCATTACGGTATCGGCGGCGATGGTTTGTTGACTGCTTTGCATATTGCTTCCCTGGTGCGGGAGTCTGGAGAATCTTTGGCACAATTGGTGGATGGCAGCTTTGAAACTTATCCCCAATTGTTGCGCAATGTCCGTGTGGACGATCGGGAAAAACGCCTAAAATGGCATGAATGCGAAGTTTTGCAAGGAGCCATCGCCCGTGCTAAAACTGCAATGGGAGAAGAAGGACGGGTGCTCGTCCGCGCTTCTGGTACTGAACCTTTGATCCGAGTCATGGTGGAAGCTTCTAGCGCAGAATTGGCTAATTTTTGGACTGAAAATTTAGTTTTAGCAGTTCAGAAATACCACGCTATTTGATGAAAATTGGACAGGGGAATAGGGCATGGGGAATTGGTAATTGCTAACACTCTTCCTCTTCCCAGTGTACTTTCCCCATTTCTTATATCAAATCCGTTGACATCGGAATTATTATTTCTCTCTTCTCTTTCTCTGTGTCCTCTGTGTCCTAGTAAGGTTTAATCATTCCGATACAACTGGAATTAATATTATTCATCTCTCTCCTTTCATACTCTGTGTTTTCTGCATCCTAGAAAGGTTAAATGATTCATAAAAAAACTTAAAATGATGATGATTTCTGTTGCCATCCCCACCTACAACCGCGAGCAAAGCCTGCGAGAGACGCTGGCTGATTTGATGGGGCAAGATTATCACAGTTTTGAAGTCTTAGTAATCGATCAAACTCCCATCCATGAATCGGAAACTCAAGTTTATTTAGAACAATTGGCCAATGCTGGTAGGATTCGCTGGTTTCGCGTAAATTGGGCGAATTTGCCTGGTGCTCGTAATTATGCGGTGCGGCGGGCGGTTGGAGATATTATTTTATTTATTGATGATGATGTACAGTTACCCAAGGGTTTTTTGGCTGCTCATGCTAGTAACTATTTAGCCCAACCGGATGTCGGATGTGTGGCGGGTAGGGTTTTTGACAGAATGAAATTGGGCGATTCTGGGGGTGATTTGGCGATCGAATATTTGCCACCAGAAGCGATGGATGCAGCGATTGGTTGGTATTTTATCGACTTGGTACATACTATAAAACCACAGCAAGTGCTGTCGGCTAGAGGTTGCAATATGTCATTTCGCAGGGTGGTTTTTGCCAAGTGCGGTTTGAGCTTCGATGAACGGTTTGCAGGTAGTGCGGTGCGGGAAGAGTCGGATTTTTGCTTGAGATTGCGATCGACTGGTTTTAAAATCTGGTACGATCCCAATGCTTGTTTAGTTCATTTGGGAGAAGAAAGCGGCGGGTGTCACGACATCAGTACGCGATCGCTCCAATATCAAGTCACATTTTATCACAACCACTTCCTGATGGGATTGAAAAATTTAACACTATTTCAATGCCTAAGATTTTTTACCAAACTGTTTGACTGTCACGTTTTCGGCAATCCACCTTGCTACAAAAGTCGATCGCCCCTTAAAATCCTCACCAGATTTGCATTTTACATTCTGGGTTTTCTCAGCGCTATCAACACCCTAATTCAGTCGATCGCCAGAGACGGACAAATCTACACCAATCAAGATAACATCAACGCTAAATAATTGTTATTCCCAATCCCCATTTCCAATAAATGAGAATCCTCGTTGCCAGCCACACCTATATTGTTGACATAAATCGGGCAAAATTCAAGATTTTAGCAAACCTTGAACCGGGCATTCAAGTAACAGTTATAGTACCTCAACGCTGGAAACCCGGAGGCGTACAAAATAAAACCATAGAAAGTGAATTTTATCAACAAGGGTCATTTAAAGTAGTACCAATTTATAACTTTAGTCAAAACAATCAAGGCTTACTCACATTTGGGAAGGATTTAATCAAAGTTTTACAGCAATTTCAACCCCAAATTATCCAAGTCGAACAAGGTTCAAAATCCCTAGCCTATGCCGAGTTAATTTTACTAAATAATTTGCTCAATCTCAACGCAAAAAATATCTTATTTACCTGGTGGAACTTATCCTATGAATTGAAATGGCCTATTTCCCTGTTAGAAAATTGCAATCTGCAAAACACCGATGGAATTATTGCCGGCAACCTAGACGGGGCTAAAATATTGCGCCAGCGGGGCTACACAGGTGCACTGCAAGTAATGCCACAACTGGGAGTAGATGAAACTTTTTTTTATCCTACTTCTAAAGATGCTGATTTATCGCTAAAATTAGGGATTAAACCTACAGATTTTGTGGTAGGCTATGTAGGGCGGTTTGTCGAAGAAAAAGGATTGTTAACTTTGGCGACAGCTTTAGCAGGCTTGCAAAAATACCCTTGGAAATGGCTGTTAGTAGGGCAAGGAAAACTGCGATCGCAAATTACCGAAAAATCTCTTGAATGGGGCATCAGCGACAAAATAATCTGGGTAGAAAGCGTTTCCCATGAAGATGTACCCCCATACATTAACTTGATGGATTGTTTAGTATTGCCATCCCAAACAAGTTATAAATTCAAAACTTTAACAACAGTCGGTTGGAAAGAACAATTTGGCCATGTTTTAATCGAAGCCATGGCTTGTCAAGTTCCGGTAATCGGTTCCGACTGCGGCGAAATTCCCCACGTTATCGGAGATGCAGGCTTAGTATTTCCTGAAGGAAATGTAGAGAAATTGCAAGACTGTTTGCATCAATTAATGGAGCAGCCGGAGTTGGTTGTAGATTTGGCTAAACGCGGTTACGATCGAGTCATGAAGAGTTATACAAACAAAGCTTTAGCTCAACAGTTATTAGATTTTTACAAAAAGTTACTTACCTTAGATGAAATAATAAAACTATAGCAATGCTAAATGAGTCGTAAAGTTTTTTACCCCACCCCAACCCTCCCCTTATGAAGGGGAGGGAGTAAGAAATTCACAAATGATTTAGGATTGGTATATAGCCTCAGCGCCCAGGAAAAACAGCATCATCTTCTTTACCCTTAAATAATAATATAAAATCCTCTTTTCATCGTCCTGTCTTAAACTCTCTCTTCTCTTGCTTCGCGTACTTCGCGCCTTCGCGGTTAAATCATTCCGATACAACCGGAATTGATATAAAACTAGAGCCTCAGCGCCCAGGAAAAACAGCATCTTCTTCTTTCCCCCCTTGGGGGGGCTGGGGGGGTTCTTGCTTGGGGGTTCTTCCTTAGCATCAATAGCGCCTTAGCTGTTCAATTAATTCTTACCCTATAACAACCAGTGCTAACAATGCGAATTCTCCAAATTATTCCCTCCATTTCCCTCGTCTACGGCGGCCCAAGTCAAATGGTACTCGGACTTTCAGCAGCCCTCGCTGCTAAAAACATTGATGTCACGATTATCACCACAAATTCTAACGGAGATATCGGTCAACTTCCCTTAGATGTTCCCCTCAATCAACCTCTAGAACAAAACGGCTATCAGATTATTTATTTCCGCTGTTCTCCCTGGCGCAGATATAAATTTTCCCTCTCATTATTGCACTGGTTAAATGACCACGCACACCAATTTGACCTAGCTCATATTCATGCTCTTTTCTCACCAGTAACTACCCTCGCTGCTACCATTGCTAGATATCACCATCTACCCTATATTATCCGTCCCTGCGGTATGCTCGATCCGGCGGATTTACAGAAAAAAAAGCTGTTAAAACAGATTTATGGTACTGTTTTAGAACGTCCTAATTTATCAGGGGCTGCTGCTATTCATTTCACCAGTAAAGAAGAGGCTAAAATCTCAGCAAGATTTGGTTTGGATGACCCAGATAAGATGCCTAAGCCACGGAATTTGGTGATTCCCTTGGGGGTGACAGCGGGTTTGTTTTTTCATAAATTGCGAGCATCTTCAGTACCAACTATCTTATTTATGTCGCGCATTGAACCGAAAAAAGGGCTGGATTTGCTACTTCCGGCTTTAGAAAGTATTTGGAAATCGCACATCAAGTTTCATTTTATTTTGGCTGGTTCAAATCCCCAAGATGCCGATTATGAAACAGGAATCCAACTCAAAATACAGAATTCTATTTTAGCACAATGTACAACAATTACTGGCTTTGTGAGCGGTGATTTTAAACTGGAACTATTGACAAATGCTGACTTATTTGTATTGCCTTCCTATTACGAAAACTTTGGTATTGCTGTAGCAGAAGCAATGGCCGCTGGTGTACCTGTGGTGATTTCCGATCGCGTTCATATTTCCGCAGACATACAGCAAGCAGAGGCTGGTTGGGTTGGCCCTCTGGAAGTTGGGGCGATCGCCCATTTAATCAAATCAGCACTTCTCGATCCAGATGAGCGCCAACGGCGGGGATTGAATGGCAGAGAATACGCTAACAAGCATTATAATTGGGAGGCGATCGCCCAACAAACCATTGATGCTTACCAGCACATTTTGTCACCTATTAACTAACGGGACTGAAATTTACCTCTTACTTCTTCTCCGGCTGCGAGTTCTGGTACTACTGGTATTAGAAGTATCCGGTGATGGATTGATGCTGCTCTTGCTTTTAACATCAGCAGATTCAGCGTTTGGTACACTATTTGCTGATTTTCTTCTAATGATAACCGGAGGATTCAAACCTCGATTGCAGGGTCTTCCCAAGGAATCAATATTCCTGCGATAATCGCAAATTACCGCCTCTGCACTGGGTTCTTGACAATCATTGATAAAGGTTTTTGCTAATTGGTAATTGTTGTCATCTCTCTGCTGGGAAAACAGTTCCTTAGCTTGGTTAAAATCCGCTACTGCTTCCGATTTTGTACCCAACATACAGCGAATAGCACCTCGTTCCAAATAAGCCAAACCATAATTAGGATTAACGCGAATAGCTTGTTCGTAACTGCCGATCGCCTTTTGTTTATCTCCCAATTCATAGTATACTTGACCGCGACCAAAATAGGCTTCTGCCAAGTTAGGGTTAAATTGCAGCGCTCGATCGTAATTGTAAATTGCCTGCTGTTTGTTTCCCTGTTTTGAACTAGCGATTCCCAATCCGAGGTAAGCTTGAGGTATGTTGGGATTCAAACCTAAAGCCTGATTAAAATTGAAAATAGCCCCTGAAATATCTCCCTTCTGAATTTTCAAAGAACCTTGATTGCTGAAATTTGCAGCTTTTTGAGCGATCGCAACTCTTTGATTAATCACACCCTGATTCGCCCGGTAACTGGATAACTTATTTTGAGCTAGGCTATAAACAGGTGTACGTGCATCGATCGCTTCTAAAAGTGCGATCGACTGCTGCCATTTAGCTTGGGACTGATGCCAAACTTCCACAGCATGAGGAGGCTTTTGTACAACCACAGCAGCCTCCATCGCCAATTTTTGCGCCGTTGCGAGACTTTCTGCGGCTTGTAAATTTTGCTCAACAGGAACCAAAGTCTGGCTAAGTTGCAGCAAATCTGCCCTTGCTTGTTGATAGCCACAGCCAGGTAAGTTAGGAATTTTATCTAAAGAAGCGATCGCTTCTTTAAGGCGTTTATGGAAACTTCTCAGCAGATTGACATCGGTTGCTGTCACAGCATTCTGGGTTTCAGTTAGCAATATTTTCGACTGCTTCAGTGTGGAATCGGCTGCTTGAGTTAAGGCGATCGCACCGGCACTCATTCCCAACACCAAAACCCCTAAACTTGCGGCTAACGCTAGGGGTATTTTAGGAATTACCCAATTAACTTGATTGTGAGTGGGCGATCGCACCGAGAGCCCCTCGCCGGCAGTTTCCGCCTCTGACTCCACCTCCAACTCCCAAGCCGGAATCTGTAAATCATCCCCTGCTGTTACCGCCGCCAACTCATTAGTAATTGGAACCTGATTATTCCTATTTGTAGGGTGATACTTGTCAACCAAACCCTGCAATCCTACTTGATATCCTTGGGATACCCCATGAAATATCCACTCTCCATGTTTTCGAGACAAATAGCCCAATTCTATAGCCGTCTCTTGCTGCCAATTCTCCGTTAATTCATATCGAACCAGTTCCTTCCCCGTATCCAAATTTAAAATTTTGATTGCAGCACTTTTGATGTTACCAAAACTTGCATTAATTTGCTGTGCACCGTGAATTGTGACTGCAAAAGTTATGGCCTGAATTTGGGGATTAATTTTATCTAAAATCACCCCATAAGTCGTCTTATTTTTTTTACCTCCTTTGTGGCGATCGGGAATAGATTGCAGTAAGGAACCATCACAGGATTTGAGATTATTGTAAAAGATAAAATATTCATCATTAGGTATTTTGCCATCAGCACCTAGCATGAACGCCGAGACATCAATATCGTAGTTTTCTCCAGCCTCTGTCACCTGCCAACCCAGGGCGATCGCCATTTTTTTTAAATCCGGGGCTGCTTTAGAGAGATTAAATGTTGCACCCTGAGCTAACTGCACTGCCATCTGCTTATTTGTCAACGATCGGATTTAGTAGCGACCATCTTAATATTAATTTGCAGTACAAGTCTGTATTTGTAATAACTTTTAACTACAAGGAAGAAGATCGATGTGAAGAAGGAATAAGACTTATGCACTCAGCTTTTGGTTCATTATTTTAAGTTTAATTAAGTGGAATTACTTACAGCGGTTCCCGCTGTATAATGGTACAATAAATAATAACAAAATATCATCTTGTATTAAAAATTAATGAAAGCATATTCTCTCGATCTCCGCCAAAAAATAGTAATAGCACATTTGGTTC
>JAHREW010000030.1 GCA_020883125.1 Microcoleus sp. CAWBG506 | reverse complement strand
GGCAATGGTGTTTTTGTCGGCTAGAAGTTTCGCGAAACAACCCGTCTTTAAAATTTACTTATGGCAAGAACGACACTCAGGAGCAAATGTCGCCATCGGAAAATTTGAGACGGCGTAAAAAAGGTGGCACTCCTATAAAGTTAGCTCGCCAGCGTGTTATCGCTCGCTGTGTTCGAGAATTGTTTAAAGAACTTTGTGCTACATTTGTTAAAGCTTTGATGCCATAAAACGTTGACTAATTTGAAAACCCGCAGGATCTATCCGCCTACGGGTTTTTTAAACTATTCAGGAAATGTTACAGTGAAAAAATCAAGGAAATATCGCCTAGTTGAGTTTAAAAATGAGCAATCGAGACGGTTTTACAGGCGGATTTATTGCAGGTGCCGCAGTTGGTGGCTTGGTGGGTGCTGTTTTGGGGGCGGTGCTATCGAGACGCGCTGCTGAGGCATTCCTGGCGGACCCCTCAGAGTCAAAGTCCATCAAGGGAAGCAAGGGCAAAAGCAGCCAAATGGAAGCCCAACGCATGGAAGTAGCAAGGCTGAGTTTAGAAGATAAAATTTCCCAACTCAATCAGGCAATCGATGATGTGCGACTGGAAATCCGTGACGTGAATGGCAACAACGTACAGCACACCAGCCAAAGTTCTTTAGCTGAAGATTCCTGAATCAATTTCAGGTTGCTTAGCCTCACCCAAAGCAATTGCACACCAGCCCCCGGATTGATCCGTGGGGTGAGTTCTGCAATCCTCAATCTAGAATCCAACAGCGAAAATCGCTTCACTGCCCCAATTATGCTAAACTAAAAATCAAAGCTTTTCTAAACTTTACTGAACATCAAGCAAAATTTATGAGTTATTCAATAGGGCTTTTGGCAACCACCCTGTCATCATTTCTGCAAATCTATTTCGTTCTCATGATTATTCGGGTGCTGTTAAGCTGGTTTCCCAACATCAATTGGTATGACCCTCCTTTTTCGATTTTGAGTCAGTTAACAGACCCTTACCTTAATTTATTTCGCTCAATAATCCCCCCCCTAGGAGGTATTGACTTTTCTCCCCTGATTGCCTTTTTTGTCCTTCAGTTCGGCTCGGAATTCTTGATCGGTCTTTTAAGCAACTTGCAAAACAGCAATTTAGCTAATTAAGTCCATCTCAAATAATAGAATAATTATAAACCCGACTTTTTTCAGAAGTCGGGTTTATGTTTTTAGCGACGAACCACACCAGTAAAACCAGTAGCTTTAAACTGCTTGAGCTTCAAAGGAGTTGGTTGATTTGCCGCCACGGAGATTCTAAGCTGAAAATCGCTAACTCCGGGAGGAACTTCTTCGATGGACCCCAAACGAGTGCGATTCTGCATCACCGGGTTGTCATCGGCATCATAAATTCGGCCGAAAATATCAGCGTTAACAACAGGTTTACCACTGGTATTTTCAGCTTTACCAGTAATTAAAAAACAGTTAGCTTCCATGGAACTGCCACTAGAGACGGTTCCTTCTGCCATTTCTGCCGGACATTCGCGATAGGAAAGATCCGATAGTTTAATTTGTGTCAGCGCCCAAGCTGGTGGAGTGAATGCTAAACTAAAAATTCCGATCAGGCAAGTAGCGAAAAACAGGCTGATAGCTCTAAATTTCATAGGTGGCAGCGCTAGGATATTTTAAATCTCAGCTTAGCGCGAATTCCGTAGCAAATTGCTAGTTAATCTAAGCCCAAATGCTTTCGCAAGGCTAGGCGCATGACTTCTACGGGGACTGATTCTGTCTCTAGCCAAATTTTTAAGGCGGCGGCTCCTTGTTGAACTAACATGGGAAGTCCATCAATGACTTGGGCTCCGCGAAGTTGGGCATCTTTGAGAAATTGAGTAGGGCTGGGGTTGTAAATTAAATCATAGGCGATCGCACCAGGGGAAATTTGGTCGATCGCAGCTAACGGAATCGGCGACTTTTCTCCCTGGGGATACATCCCTACAGGCGTGGTGTTGACTAGCAAATCTGCCTGAGAAATTAACCTTGACAAATTATCCCAAGTATGAACTTGCAAAGATTTGACAGGTATGGGAGAATCAACCCAACTGTGCTGAAATTCGGCCAAATTTTGCTCGTTGCGGCCCACAACATGAATTTGAGCACAACCCAATTGAGCACAGCCGGCCACCACCGCTCTCGCCGCCCCGCCATTGCCCAAAATTACCGCTACTTTCTGACTCCAGTCGGAACCCCCCCTAGCCCCCCCTTGGTAAGGGGGGGGACAAGATTCGGCAGTCATATTGCCACTTTCTAAGGCAGATTTCACGTCTTTAGCCCCCCCTTGGTAAGGGGGGGTTGGGGGGGGTTGCAACGGGGCGAGAAAGCCTTCCACATCTGTATTTGTACCGCACCAACCTTTGTCAGTTCGGTATACGGTATTGACAGCACCGATCGCACGAGCAATGGGAGAAACCTCGGACAACAGGGGTAAGATTGCTTGTTTGTGGGGAATGGTGATGCTAAATCCCCGCAAGCCGATCGCCTCAAAGCCTAAAAGAGCAGCTTTTAGATCCTCTGGTTTTACCGGAAATGCTAGGTAAACAAAATCGACTCCCAAATGGGAAATCGCAGCATTGTGCATCACCGGTGACAGAGAATGGGCGATCGGATCGCCAATCACTCCCAACAATTTAGTAGTACCTTTAATCATTTTTTGAGTTGACGGTTGACTGTGAGCTATTAGCTGTCAACCATCAACTGTCAAGCATCAACCGTCAACTGTCAACTGCTATGCAAATACTAGACAAGTCTTGACACTTGCTTCTTACTTCATCGGGAGCATGGGAGTGGCTATCCCTCAGTCAGCTTTCATATCAATTCCGGTTGTATCGGAATGATTTAACCGCGAAGGCGCGAAGAACGCGAAGTTCGAGAAGAGAGAGTTTAATACAGGAGGATGAAGAGAGGATTTTAGATCGCGGTTTAGCTAACCGCGATCAATTAATCCCTAGCTAGGTACTAGCTCTTTGGCGTCAGCCAAAATTGGGTTGACATCAAACCAATAATCCTCACCATAACGGTACTCAAATACCCACAGGCTGCGCAACAAAATTTGATATTTTGTTTCTCCGCTGACTGTTTTGGCTGAGGATACTTGCTTCAACAGTTCCCACTCATCAGGCTCGATCGCCAAAGTGAGTTGATGACGCCGCTGAACGATTACCTTTTCCAAGGTTTCCCTAGACAGCGGTGGATCTTCTCTCTGGAGACAACCATAAAGTAGTTGTAGCAAATTACGGACGTGTCCGCCACTAACTCGACAGAGGCGATCGAGGGTTTCGGGAGAATCAAAAATCTTGCCAATCAAAGCATAGCGTTCTTTTTCCTGCACCATTGGGAAAGCGCGAGCCAACACCATCTGGCGCAACAATTCTACACCCTCTGTACATTCAGAACCATCGCGACTATGTACCGGGACCATTGGTAACACCTTGGGATCGACCCCAAATCGATTGGTCAACTGACCCAAATCATTAGAAAACATCAACACCAAAGGAATGGTATAAACTACGTGACAATTGAGTCTGGCCAACTGTTCGCCGCGATCGACAAACAGATATTCCGGCTGAAGTCGTCCTGTGGGCTTCGGGCACAAATGTATGCGATCGAGATTATCAATAATCACCACCAGCCCTCGTTTTCCCCGACTTTTCAGAGCTTGAGTCGCAGGTTCCAGCAACTCCTTATTCAGAGCATCCAAAATTACATTAGTTCGCGGCTCCAAATATTGCCTCAACTCCGATCGCAAATTCGGAGAATCCTTAGCTTTTGCGGTAATTTTACCAATACCAAAAGCCAAAGAAAATTCTCCCTCCGTGCTCGCACTTATTTCCCCCACACCCGGAAAATTTGCGTCAGCTTTCAGATCTATTTGAGTTTGAAAAACATCTGCCACCCCCTTCAGCAAAGCCTTAAAACCTGTCGGTTGCAGCTTAATTTTGAGTTTCTCAATACTTTCGCTCACCTGACGAGCAACACTCAATAAAATGTCTGTTATATCCACATCTGCCATATCCAAGTCCTTGCTAGACTCAAAGTAGACTACGTGAAATCCCTGATGTTCCAATTCCGATTGGAGGCATAACAATTCTGTAGATTTACCGCAGCCAATGTGGCCTGTGAATAATTGGCAAGTCGGTTCGTCAGGGGAGAGACGGCTGATAGTCCGCTCCAATTGTTCTACGATTGTGCCACCCCTAACCGAAGAGAATTCGATGTAATATTTTTTGTCTTCTGAATTTGCTACTGCGAGGGTGTAGCTGGGATTGCAAACCTTATAAAATCTCTGTAAATCTAGTTCCATACCCGGTTCACTCAAATTTATATTATACCCTAATACCTTATTCATTTGGCTATCTTAATTATCAGCCCAAATTGCCAATTTATTATTCTCATTTTTTGAGATTGGCGATTTTCATATTTGTCCCAAAAATTAATCGGGCAAGGATAAAACAACTTTCGACCCTATAAAAATCACTGACGCAGATTTGGCGATAATATTCTCGAAGGGCATGGCTTATTTTAGTAAAGTTAAGTGAATCAAAAAAGCAGGTACTAAGTAAACCCACTAAAAAAAACAGCAGATCCAGAAACCAGACTGATTTAAAAAGTCTGGTCTCATGGTAATTGCTACAAATAAAATTACCATGTCCGATATTGAATATGAATTAGTCCTCAAACCTGCACAGGCTGTTACCAATCGCATCTGGCTGGCTTATCGGCAATCTGAAAGACAGTTGCCCAAAATTCTACGGATGTTATAATTTTACAAATTTCAATAGACTTTTCCCAAACAGTCAAGAACAGCCATCCTGTCGGTGTCACAGGAATTCTGGGAGAGCAATAACTGCTGAAATCTAGACAGGGTAAGCGATTTAGGAATTTTTGAATTAGGGGTTGCCACAGCCATAATCTGTGTGCTATTATTAGTTACTGTCATCCAGGAGAGGTGGCTGAGTGGTCGAAAGCGGCAGATTGCTAATCTGTTAAGGGTGTTAACATCCTTCGAGGGTTCAAATCCCTCCCTCTCCGTTGGTTCTTACTCTTGTCTGTTAAGAGTTTGAGGTTTGTTACATAGCAAAAAAATCCGTTTAGCGCTCAATTCTGTCGCTAATGGTTTTCTAGTATTCTAAAATTCCAGGCGATCGCTTTTGTCATTGTTTGCCACCTTGTGTTTCCAAATATAGTCGGCAATGGGTTTATCTGGAGACAAAGGAGAGAACGAAGTCTCTGTAGGCAAATTAAATAAGACCGATCGCGCTTTTACCGAACCAATTCCCAAACGCCTTTCTACACGGCTAGGAATCCCATAACCATAAACAAGATGCCCTGTCCCCGCTAACACTACAACTTGATAATCGGGATTCGCTTTCACAAATTCAGCTATTTTTTCAGCCATGGTTTCATCCCACAAAATTTGAGCTTGCAAAAATCTTTCAAAGGCCTTACTATTTCCCTGCTCTGCTTTTTGATGTTGCTGGTAAATCTCTAGTAACATTTTTCGATAGGCGACGTTATCAGTGCGGATTTCTGATAGTGGTGGAATGTGCTTTTTTTCATCGGGAGTGAGGCTTTCTAAACCTTGGGTGGCAACTTTTCTCGTCACTTCCGTTGGTGTGTTTAACGCCAGAAGTGGCAGTTTATTTAAGGCGGCAAATCGCACTATCGGCGCGTAATATTCCCAGGGAAAACGCCATCTTTGATTGTATTCTGTTTGCTCAACCAATTCTGCTTCTGTGAGTTTACCTGCTAAATATTGGTCTAGTACGCTTTGGAAGGGGCGCTGAAACATTTCAAGGGCGATCGCAATTTTCGGATTTTGTCGCTGCATTTCTCGGATAATCACCAGTTGAGCTTGATGGTCTTCGATGCGATCGTGGGTTTCTCCCAGATACACGACTCTTGCCTTTACCAACTGTTGCATAATCTCAGAGTTGTTGGTATAAGTCTGCTGTGGCTGAGGGCTGGCTGTCGGTTCCGCGGTGGCTGCACTGCTACACAATAAAAAAATACTGAGCGATAGGGCGCACATTTTGATGAGTTTGGTTGTTTTCATAGAAATATTATGCCATTTTTCTCGATCGCAGGCAGTGCCAGACTCTAGTATTTTAACTTCATGACCACCAGCTCATTATTAATAATCCTTTACCTTCTGCCCTCTTGCTGCTGCCTTTATGTGTAAAGTTTAGTTGCAGGTACTTGCACTTTTAAAACCAGGTGTTAAATTAACAATATGAAGCAAACAAAAAGCTTCTCTGACAGATGCCACAGCGAAGTTCAAAATTGAATATTAAGGAGTAAAACGCTGTTTAATCTCAAATCTGTCTCATCAAAAGTCAATAGCAGCACCTACCAACAAAGCTGATAATTCCTCAAATAATTAGAGGGAGCAATGCCAAGGAATCTCGGAATTTATGGCAACTCCGTATCGAAGTTGAAAAAAGAGGAAATCCCTCGGTACATATGGCTAGGTGCTGTTGTTGTGAACACAGCTTTTCGGTGCAGGTATTGAGCTTTTGAACTAGCATTTTTTACTTCTGTGTGCTTAGGCAGATTTTTTTTTAACCCCAAGTGCGGGAATGCGATCGATAATCAGGACAGTCGATCGCATCGAAAGACAAGGCTATTGTAGGGCGAACGGGACACTTGAGGTGGTAGTCGCCAGTAAAAAATACACAATTAGCACAAGGGATTTGGTGCATACGTTGGGTTCGGCGCAGGGAGTCGGTGACAGTACGGCCAATACTTGAAAATAGCATAAACATTAAGCCCCAGGCAGACACAAAACATAGGGGGACTAAAACAGGCTGTATTGTCTTAATCAAAAAGTAAAGCATAGAAATATGACGATTGTGGTAGAAACAGAGTACATATAAACGATCTGGATAGTCGAATTGGCGATCGCCGGACCAAAAAGTTTAAAATCATGTAAAGTTCGATCGAGAAACCAGACCCTTGTGAGATGATAAAGAACCGTCCTTAAATACAATTAGAGGAAATCAGTTATGTCTCTGCGATTAGGCGATACAGTTCCCAACTTTACCCAAGCATCCTCCGAAGGAGAAATCAATTTCTACGACTGGGCTGGAGATAGCTGGGTCGTGTTGTTTTCCCACCCCAAGGATTATACTCCAGTGTGCACGACAGAACTAGGTGCTGTCGCCCGTCTCAAGTCTGAATTTGACAAGCGCGGTGTCAAAACCATTGCGCTGAGTGTCGATGATGTAGATTCTCACATGGGCTGGATTAAAGATATTGAGGAAACTCAAAATGTGACTCTCAACTATCCAATTTTAGCAGATGGCGATCGCAAAGTCTCAGACATTTACGATATGATCCATCCTAACTCGTTAAATAACTTAACAATCCGCACTGTTTTTGTAATTGACCCGCAAAAGAAATTGCGTTTGAGCATTACTTACCCAGCGAGTACGGGACGGAACTTCAATGAAATTCTGCGGGTAATTGATTCCTTGCAACTTACGGACAAATACAGCGTTGCTACTCCCGTAGATTGGAAAGACGGTGACGACTGCGTAATTGTACCTTCCATTACCGACCCCCAAGAGTTGGCCGAGAAATTTCCCAAAGGTTACACCCCAGTTAAGCCTTATTTACGGATGACTCCTCAGCCAAATAAATAGGTTAAATTTACCCACAGGTTTGTAGTAGGGACGACCGTCGGGTGCATCTCTATTTTGCAAGTATATTCCTAGGGGCGAAGCGTGACGGCTGTAAATCTCTGGCGAGAGCTAATAAATTGTCTGCGGTCATGCTTCGCCTATGCAAAATCGGGATGCTCCCCGACCGTCCTTACTACAAACATAAAAATTGCCCTATTGTCTTAACAATTTAGATTTGAGGAAAGGCAAAATGCTGTCATCAACAATAGTATTGCGAATTAGGTAAACTCAGCATGGATATTAAAAACGGCTTTGTAGGCACAATAGGCAACACGCCATTAATTAGATTAAACAGCTTCAGCGATGAAACTGGCTGCGAAATTCTCGGCAAAGCAGAATTTCTCAATCCCGGCGGTTCCGTTAAAGACCGGGCTGCTTTATACATCATTAAAGATGCAGAAGAAAAAGGCTTACTCAAACCAGGAGGAACTGTAGTAGAAGGGACTGCCGGCAATACGGGCATTGGCTTAGCCCACATTTGCAACGCCAGAGGTTACAAGTGTTTAATCGTGATTCCCGATACCCAATCCCAAGAAAAAATAGATGCTTTGAGAACCTTGGGTGCGGAAGTTCGGACTGTTCCGGCTGTCCCCTACAAAGACCCAAATAATTATGTTAAATTGTCGGGAAGATTAGCAGCGGAAATGGAAAATGCCGTGTGGGCTAATCAGTTTGACAATTTAGCAAATCGCCAAGCTCATTACGAGACAACTGGCCCGGAAATCTGGGAACAAACGGAGGGTAAAGTTGATGCTTGGGTGGCTGCAACGGGTACTGGTGGGACTTTTGCTGGGGTAGCGATGTTTTTGAAATCAAAAAATCTTGCGATTAAAACTGTCTTGGCAGATCCGATGGGCAGCGGGCTTTACAGTTATTTTAAAACCGGGGAAATTAAGACTGAAGGTAGTTCGATTACCGAGGGAATTGGCACCAGTCGGGTTACGGGAAATATGGAAAATGCTCCGGTAGATGATGCGCTCCAAATTGATGATACTGAAGCCGTTCGGGTGGTTTACCAATTGTTGAGAAAAGAAGGGCTATTTATGGGGGGTTCTGTGGGGATTAATGTGGGGGCTGCTGTGGCTTTGGCGAAGCAAATGGGGCCTGGACATAGGATTGTGACGGTACTGTGCGATGGTGGGGCTCGGTATCAGTCGCGTTTGTTCGATCGACAATGGTTAACTTCCAAAGGTTTGTCACCCAATTAAAAGTAACCAAGGACTAAGGTATTCCTAGACCAAGGGCTGATTGGTATGTTTCCAGTTCTGTCTGGGAATTCCTAAATGTGTATTTTGTTGATATGAGAAGCGTTATATACGCGCAGCTATTCCCATGATAAAAAAATAGCATATATTGAGATTATTGTCAAATAAAAACTATGAAAATTATCGAATCTTCTAGGCGAGTTCTGGTTTGTCAAAACCGCACTTGTCGCAAGCAAGGTGGAGCCAAGGTACTGGCGGCTTTTGAGAGTTTGTCACCCTCAGCAGTGGCGGTGGTTGCTAGTAGTTGTTTGGGACAATGTGGCAGTGGACCGATGGTGTTAGTGATGCCAGAAGAGGTTTGGTACTGTGCGGTTTGTCCTGAAGAAGTAGCCTCAGTGACAGAGCGACATTTGCGGGGAGGAGAGCCGGTGAAGGCGATGCTTTACCGCAAATTTCATGGCTCTGCTAATTAGTCGATCGCCCTTGTTTAAAATTCTTCAGCAAACAATCGGCGGAGAATTTCGGTAACTTCGGCGCAGATTCTAGCATCGAGTTCGATCGCCAGATTGTCGGTACTCTGAGAACCATCTAAAGTTTTTACACCCCGCAAAGTCAAAGCCAAAGTTCTGAGTTTTGCTGGCTTTCCACCCGCCTTTGGCCGCTCGTCCACAAACCACATCAAAGCCAGGTAAACTGTTTCTATCGTTCCCCTAATCGAGCTGACTCCGTGGCCGAGTTTGGAGATAATTACTGGAGAAGTGATGACGCCATCCATCCCCAAAGTTTTAATTGCTTGATCTCCATATCGAGCCGTGTCATTTCCCATGGCTTTAATAATGCTTTTGAGGCTGTTCCACTGAGCACCTCGCAAGCGCGATCGCTGTTCCAGATTGTAGTGCCATCCTAACATTGAAACTAACTTAGTCAGATCGTAGGCGGATACAAAATTATCTTGTTTAGGGCTATTTTCAGCGGCTGTGAGCAGCACTTTTTGTTTGATTCTATCGAAAATCTGAGGATTTTCAATAAATGGATCGTCGCCGTAGTCGCTGCGAAAAATGAGGTCATTATTGCCAGTATTTTTCTTCAGCCACAGTTCAAGTCCTACACGAGTCTCAAAGCGTTTAAACATCGCCGCCAAGGAGTTGGAAGTTGCGATATTTTCCGTATAGCTAATCATGTCTGCGGCTAAATCATCAAAGGGAATATCATTTTGTTGCCCATCAGCATCTCTGATGGTGCAGTTACTAATGTCGCAGTCGGGATATTTGATATTTACTTGACAGACGGTATTGATTAGGGGAATAATTTTAGTGGCACTCCAGAACTGAGCTTGGGTAAGTGCATTTTTTCCCAGCCACTTCGCCTGGATTTTACCATCCACAAAAGTGCCAATACAAACGCAGGCTTGTTTGATGTCTGCGTGGATAAAGTTTAAAGCTTGAGTGTCAATTTGAGGCAGGATTCCGAGACTCGGAAAGGGGCTAAATTTGCTCTGGTTATTGGCTGGGGGAATGTAGCTAATGAGCTTTACACCGTCGGGTTTTTGCTTGAGGTAATCGGGATAGTTTTTAATTTCTTTGCGGTAAGCAGATTTTTGAATCCCCCAGTCTAAAAACGCTTGTTTGTCTGAGTTAGCTTGGATGTCTATTTCGATTTGGAGGAATTTTTTGAAAATGAGCGATCGATCTTTGGCAATTTCGATGGGAGTTGGATTCATAATAGTAGTTGGGTAGTCCGTCGGGAATTTTAAAGATTAAGCTTTTTTACCACGTACTTGAATACGTTTATCAGTTTTTTGTTTCTTAGCCCAAGAGATAAATCTCTGGAGTTGAGGGTCGTTTTTGAGCTTTTCCAGGGAGTTGAGCTCTTGGGCTAGGTGTTTGTTGTCAAATAGGGAGTGAATCTGGCGGTGACAAGCAGAACAGATGTCGATTGTTGGGCTAAGATCTGCGTTTTTTCGCTTGGTGTTTTGTTTGGGTATCAGGTGATGGGCGGTTAATGCTTCCATTTCGCGATCGCACAATTCGCACTTCATAGTTTTTTCTATGTTGCTTAATAGTATAAACTACATCAAACCGATGACTAATCACTCACAACTAAGCTTTTTTTTCAAATACCATCAAATGCTGCTGAGGTAACATTTCCTTAGTTTGTTTCCAAACTAAACCCACCGCTGCCATTTCTTTCTTCACTTGCTTTTGTGTCATTTTATGCAAACCTTTAATCGGCAGTAAGGGGTTTTCGCCTCGATACTCGATGGATACTGTGCGTCCTCCCGGTTTCAGTGCTTTGACAATGCCTTGCATCATCTCTCTAGGATATTCAAATTCGTGATAAGCATCCACCATGACAACTAAATCTACACTGTTTTCTGGTAAATTAGGGTCAGTGATACTACCCAAAACTGGCTCAACATTAGAGATATTTTTCTCTATCTTATTCAATTCTACAAATTTTAGCATTTCGGGCTGCACATCCACGGCAAAAACTTTTCCTTGTGGAACCAAGGGTGCAATCCTCAAGCTGAAATATCCGGTTCCCGCGCCAATATCTGCGACAATATCTGTTGGTTTTAAATCGAGATTATTCACTAATCTGCCTGATTTCTCTTCCATGCCGCGAGAAGGTCTTTCCAGCCAGCCAGCCCCTTCATATCCCATGACTTTAGCGATTTCTCGACCCATATAAAATTTACCTATTCCATCGGGATTGTGGATGGTGCGCTGCTGATAAATCTCGTTTTTTTTGGCAATTTTACCTGCGATTGCTACACCAACATTGAGTTGTAATAGACAAAATATTGCCAACAAAATTGCTGATATTGAATTAATAATTTTTTTTGTATTTTTCACAATAATCCTGAGTTTATGTTTGTATGATTGTCTCGTTTCCAGGCTCTTCCTGGGAACGCCGATGCTTTGGGATCATCCCGATTTTGTAAGGGCTGTCGCATTGCGGCAGACAATTTATTAGTGATAACCAGAGATTTACAGCCGCAATGCGAGAGCCCCTACGAATATATTTGTAAAACAGAGATACGCCCGATGCTTTGGCTGTGCCTTGCCAATATCGAGCAATAATTCCAGATTTAATTAACAGCAGGCTCTAACAATCTAATTGTACCATAACCTGCATCAATTTCAACTTCTTGACCGATGGGCAAAGTAAACTTATCTCGAATATGACCTATGGCAGAACCGTACCAGGCAGGAATTTTCAAGGGGCGGATGCGATCGGACAAAACTTGAGTTAAGGTTAGAGATTCTTTCGGTGTTTCGGGGTCACACTTGGTACATTGTCCGAAAATAAAACCGGATATTTGATCCAGAATGCCAGCTAACTTGAGTTGAGTCAACATTCTATCGATGCGATAAACTTCTTCGCCAACTTCCTCAACAAACAAAATATTGTTTTGCCAATCTGGCAGATACCCGGAGCCAATCATAGTTGAGATCACTGAGAGATTCCCACCGATCAGCTTTCCCCTAGCTTTCCCTTCTCTAATAGTTTCTATATCCATTTTTTGAGGATTTTGGCAAGTTACAGCATCACCCTCAAACAAAACTTTTTTGAGATAATCTACTGTAAAAGAACTCCAACTAGATACACCCAAAGCTCCGTGAAATGTAACGAGATTAGTTTTAGTATGAATAGCTAATAAGAGCGCTGTCACATCGCTGAAACCGATAATTATTTTCGGATTGTTACGAATTATGTTATAATCGAGAAGTGGCAAGATGCGACCGCATCCCCAGCCGCCCATACCAGTGAAAATAGCTTGGACTGAGGAGTCGGCAAAGGCGTTATTGACATCGGCGGCGCGATCGGAATCTTTACCAGCTAAATAGCCGTAGCGGTCGTAAAAATGTTCTCCCAATTTAATTTTTAAACCCAAGAGTTCGGCCGCTTTTAAAAAAGGTTTAACTTCCTTTTCGTAGGCGAAGGCGGCGGGATTGATTAAAGCTACAGTATCACCTAATCGCAGGCGGCGTGGTAAGATAGGAGTTGGGGATTTGGGTAAGATATTGGATTGGGCGATCGGTAATAATTGAGTACCAATAGCAGTTAGTCCAAAAGTTCGGAGCAGATAGCGACGGGGTATAACCATGGTGAGAAAATGAGCGGTGGTATGATTGTATAATAAAATATATGTTGTGTTTAGTTTAATTTTGAAATTATCCCATGAAAACCGAAAGTAAAACATCAGCTCAAAAATCTTGGTCAAAAGCTTTAGCTCTTCCCGCAGCGGAGTTTCCCCTGACTAAACTATCATTTAAAAGTGGCCAAATCCCCCTAGGATTTCGCGGGAGTCTCTACCGCAACGGTCCTGCTCGTTTGGAACGCGGAGGTGTTGCTGTGGGACATTGGTTTGATGGCGACGGTGCCATTTTGGCCGTACATTTTACTGATGGCGGTGCTAGTGCTGTTTATCGCTACGTGCAAACAGCGGGATATCTAGCTGAGGAAAAAGCTGATAAATTTCTCTACAGTAATTACGGCATGACAGCACCGGGCCCTGTGTGGTTGCGGTGGACTAAAACAGTTAAAAATGCTGCCAATACTTCGGTTTTAGCTTTGCCCGATCGCCTTTTGGCATTGTGGGAAGGTGGCCCGCCTCACCGCCTCGATTTGCAAACTCTGGAAACCTTGGGAATGGACGATTTAGGCAGTTTAGATAGTAACTTTGTGTATTCCGCTCACTGCAAGCGCGACCCGATTACTGGGAATATTTTTAACTTTGGAATTACCAATGGTGCGACTACAAAGTTAAATCTGTATAAAAGCGATTTTACTGGCAAAGTCGTACAAAAATCAACTGTTGCCTTAGATGGAATTTACGCGCTCCACGATTATGTCTTTGCGGGAAAGTATTTGATATTTTTTGTACCGCCGGTGCAAGTCAATTTTTTGCCATTGTTAGTGGGAATTAGCAGTTATAGCGAGTCCTTTAAGTGGAAACCGGAATTAGGAACGCAGATATTAGTTTTTGACTCGGAAACTCTATCTTTAGTTAGTCGCGGCGAAACAGAGGCTTGGTTTCAGTGGCATTTTGCTAACGGTTTTGTCAAGGAAGATGGTGATGTGGTGGTAGATTTTGTCCGCTTTGCTGATTTTACAACTAATCAGCGACTGAAAGAAGTACCGACTGGTGAAACTCACACCGATGCAGAGGGTACTCTTTGCCGAGTGCATCTCAATCCTCTAACGGCGAAAGTGACAGGAATAGAAGAATTGTTGGATAAACCTTGCGAGTTTCCCATCGTACCGGCGGCCGAAGTAGGACAAGACTCCCGCTATATTTATGTGGCAATGTATCGACCTCAAGTAGATATTGTAGCGGAACGTTATGGTGCGATCGCCCGTTTGGACACGCAAACCCGCAATCTCACAATTGCCGACTGCGGCGAAAATCGCTATCCCGCAGAACCCATCTACGTTCCAGATATTTCGTCCGAGAAAGGTTGGATAGTAACAGTTGTTTACGACGGCAATTCTGATAAAAGCGAAGTCTGGATCTTTGACAGCGACGGGCTCGATCGCGCTCCTGTTTGTCAGCTAGAATTGCCTAGTGTCATACCTTTAGGGTTTCATGGTACTTGGAAAAATGCTGTATGAGCAGATTGTAAAGAAGTGTTGCGGAAGATTTATTAAAAATTGTTGCCGCTTTAGCTTCTAGTTGTTAAGGTGTGTGTAGAGAGGTAATTCTCATATCTAGGAGGTGTGCAATTCATGGTCTATATTTATCAAAGGTTCTGTGGTAATTCTGGCGAATAGAATTCGTGGCTATACAGACAAAAACCATCTATTCTGAGTCCATCGAATTTGTGCCTAAACACACACAAACCATCAATTCTGACGAATCAAATTCGCGAATTTTTACGGACATACACACAAACCGTCAATTGTCGGCGAATTAAATCCGTGACTACACACACCAAGTCCGCCTGTACAGACACACAAACCGTCAATCCCCGGCGAATTAAATTCGCTAATTTGTACGGTGACACACACCAAGTCTGCCTGCGCCGACAAAAAAAAGGCGAATCTAGCCAGATTTTGTATAATTGTTCACCTGGTTTTCCCACCTCAAGTTTGTCTGCTTGAATGAGGTTTACTTATCAGATTCCTGACCAATTTCTGGCACATCAAAGCTTAGTTCAACTCACGGGTATGTTGTCGATTCAAAAGTTTTGAGTTAACTCCACAAACTTCACAACTCACAACTTATAACTCCGTACCCGGTGAGCACTTCAAATCCAGAGGTTTAAATCTATGCAGCTTCAAGGAAAAACAGCTCTTGTGACAGGGGCTTCTCGCGGAATTGGGCGATCCATCGCCCTGGAATTAGCCAGACAAGGCATCAAACGTTTGTTGATTGTGGCGCGCAATCGCCAGCAATTAGTTGAATTAGCGACTGAAATCGAAGTTTTTGGTGTAGAAGCAGTACCATTAGCCTTAGATTTAACTCAGTCGGTAGCGGTGAATATTGCGATCGCCCAAGCGTGGCGAGATTGCGGCCCAATTCACCTCCTAGTCAACTGTGCAGGTGTCGCGCACCAAGCATCATTCTTACGTTCCCCAGTCCCATTAATCGAGGAAGAAATCGCCTTAAATTTACTGGGAACTTACACAGTGACGCGCTTAATAGCCAGGAGAATGGCGGCCCAAAGAGACGGAACAATTGTCAATGTTTCCAGCTTAATGGGCAAAATTGCGGCTCCCACAATGGCAACTTATTCTGCTACTAAATTTGCCATTTTGGGCTTCACCCAAGCTTTACGCAGCGAGTTGACAGCGTACAATGTTCGAGTCACAGCTTTGCTACCATCGCTAACAGATACCGACATGGTGCGAGACTTGGAGCAATTTCGGTGGGTGGTGCCGACAACTCCCGAAAAAGTTGCCCTGGCGCTGGTGGCGGGATTGCACAAAGACGCGCCGGAAATCTTGGTAGGATATCAAAGTCATTTAGCAGTTTGGTGTCACCGAATTGCGCCTTGGCTGCTGGATTTTGTGTTGCGGATGGCGACTCCACAACTTTCGGATAAAGCGCGGGGCGATCGCAAATTGCGAGAGGTTTTAGCTAGCGGGCGATAAGCTTTAGACAATACCTAGAACCCCGACTTCTTAAATAAGTCGGGGTTATAAAATAAGAGTGTTAGCCTAATTTGGTATCAGATCGTGTCCGGTCGATCGACAATGATATCAAGGCCGGGGCGGGTTTAGTATATTATTAGTTTTAGGCAATTATTGTTGGTAAAACCCGCCCCTACAGGAATTTTAACTGGTTCCCAGGAAGAGCCTGGGAACGAGTTAAACGGACTTAAACTTAGATTGGCTAAAAGTCAACATCACTTATCCCTAATTATCAATTTCCGAATCCCCCCAATATTTAGTGATCCTTAACCGGATGTTGACCGTAAAAAGGCAAAGCATCCGACCAATCAGGACGACTACCCATTTGCCACTCCAAATAAGCCAATTCTAATACACTAGAAACCGACGCACCCAACCCGCTAGTCGCTTCAATCAACTGATAAGAATTACCCCAACTATCCAACTTTTCCTGCCAAGATTCAGGAGTCATCACGGTATCAGGAAACAACTCCTTCAAACCTGAATCTTGATTAACTGAATAAACAGCCCCAAATAATTGACCGCGCTGTGCAGGCATTTGCACCGCGACATCATCTCTCAAAAGCCCCCCTGAGTGTAGGGGCGGTGCCAATTCCAAAAGCCCCCCCTTAATAAGGGGGGGTTGGGGGGGTTGTGCCCAAGCAAAAGCCGCCAAAGTTGAAATAGCAAAAATCGGAATATCCAACTGTTGAGCCAAAGTCCGGGCTGTCACCATACCAATGCGAGTCCCCGTGAAACCTCCAGGCCCCTTAGCAACTGCAATAAAAGCCAAATCCGCCCAAGTTTGCGGCTGAATAAACTCAACTAAATACTGGTGCAAATGTGTGGCTAAATCCCGATCCAAATTCCAAGTTGCAGAGCGAGATTCACCTGCAAAATTGCTGATGGCGAAACCAAGTTCGCGACTAGCTGTGTGTATAGCTAAGCCGTATTTTTTAACTGCTGTTGCGGATTTTGGATGGCTATTCATTATTTATTGATAATTTTCCTTGATAAAAAACAGAGGAGAAGCTACAACTAAGCAAGCCAAAAGAAAGCCAAATATTCCCGTATTTAAAATCCTGGAATTTCCCATGCTTCCGGCCATCAGAAACAACAATACTAAACTGGCAAATAAATTGTTATTCGCAAATTCTTTATTTTGGGAAAGTTGATACTTGACGAACATAAAAGCTGCTGAAATTGTGAGTGCAAACATAGCATTAAAAATCACTATTTGAGAGCCAAAGATAAACCAAACTAAGCTAAACATCTGTTTGCCTAATATTTGTAGCTGGGCTGCTTCTTGGTGAAATAGTCGATCGGCTTTTTCAGCGGGGTTTTTTTGGGGTAAGGATTGCTTGATGACGCACTGGGAAACCATCTGGGGTTTGGTTTCATCTACTGCTAGGAAGGTTCTGCCAAAACCGCCTTGTCCGATCGGCTTTATGGTACGGTAGCGAGATGCTTGGGAGGCTTTTGGGTATGGAGTTAACAATAATTGTGAGCCGCAACTTTCGCACAATTCTGCATCACCGAGGTTTTGCGGATGCTGACAAGTTGGGTTTAAGCAATAGCTCATTTGATTTTATATTTTAGATTTTAGATTATTGATTATTGATTGGGAATGGGGAATGGGGAATTGGTTATTGGTTATTGGGAATTGGGAATTGGTTATTGGCAGATCCAAGCGACGAACAAATAATCAATTACCAATGACTAATGACTAATGACTACTGACTACTGACTACTGACTACTGACTAATGACTAATGACTAATGACTAATGACTAATGACTGCTGACTTAAGTTGGTACGAGTTCGCCCGGCCGCAATTTTGCCCATTTTCCCATTTCTTGCTTGAAACTTTCACAGCCGACTACATCCCATTCCATTTCTACTTCATCTTGGCGGGGGCGGATGTTGACGTTGATTGTGGGTTCTACGGGGTCGAAATCGGGGGTTTCGGTGAGGTGAGGCTGTTCGTGCTGTCCTTCTACGGCGTGGTAGGTGAAGCAGCGGTCTACATAATGGCAGTTAACACAAATACACATCTTTGATATCCTCTGTGCATTTCAAAAAGATTGGTGAATTTCGAGCTTTCTGTTAATCTAGCGTAACCAGAGTTTTATGGTTGTAAGTTTATTTATTTTTGTTGCGATGTCGAATAGTTTGCCACCTACATTATCTCCTGATTCTTGGCCGTTTGATTTGGAACTGCTGACGCCACCTGCTTATTTGGTGGGGGGTGCGGTGCGGGATGCGCTACTGGGGAGGCGATCGCCTTATTTTGATTTAGATTTTGTTATGCTAACACGGGCGGTGAAGACTGCTCGAAAAATTGCCGATCGCACTAATGCTGGGTTTGTCTTGTTGGATGCGGAAAGGCAAATTGCACGGGTAGTGTTTGCGGGCGGTACGGTGGATTTGGCGCAGGCGGAAGGGGGGAGTCTGGAGGGGGATTTGTGGCGCAGGGATTTTCGGATTAATGCGATCGCCTGCAATCCTTTTACCGGAGAAATCATCGATCCTGTGGATGGTCAAACTGATTTGCGGCTGGGTTTGGTGCGGATGATTTCCCGCGCCAATTTGGAAGATGATCCGCTGAGGTTATTAAGAGCTTACCGTCAAGTGGCGCAGTTGGGTTTTGCGATCGAAGCGGAAACTCAATCGGCGATTCGCGAATTAGCACCGTTGTTGAGTCGGGTAGCGGTGGAACGGGTGCGGACAGAATTGGGTTATTTGTTAAGCAATCCTAACGGCGCACCTTGGATTTGTCGGGGTTGGGAAGATGGTTTGTTTTCGATTTGGTTTGAAAGTGCGATCGACCGTTTTGATACTTTAACCAAAATTGACCAATCTGCTGACCAATTAGTGGCAATTTACCCGGAATTAGCAAAGGAATTCGGGCGCCAGATTCGAGATACGATTAAAACACCGTTGTTGGCTGTGGCTAAGTTGGCTATTTTGGCAGATTCTGACCCGACAATGGCTGAAACTGAGTTGCTACGGTTAAAGTATAGCAATGCTGAGATCAAAAGTGCGATCGAGCTTGTGAAATATTTGCCCAAATTGCAAGCAGAACCTATCTCTGAGATGTCTTTGCGAGAACAGTATTTCTTATTTCGAGATGTGGGAATAGTATTTCCAGTTTTAGCAGTGTTGGCTGTAGCTGTGGGAGTTGCCATGGATGAGATTTCACTGTTAATTAATCGCTATCTCGATGCGGATGATATTGTTGCACATCCGACACAATTAGTTAGCGGTAATGACTTAATGGAATATTTGAATGTGCCCAGAAGTCCGCAAATTGGTCAATTATTAATGGAAATTCAATTGGCGCGGGTAGAGGGGAGAATTTCTACTCGCGAAGCAGCGCTAAAATTGGCAGCAGAGTTGATTGAGGTTCATTAATTTTACAACTATAGCAATTCTAAATGAGTAGCCAATATTTTTACCCCACCCCAACCCGGACCGCGAGTTCGGTCCGGGAGTAATAAATTCACAAATGATTGAAGATTGCTATATCGCCCCAGTCAACCTGAACTTTCAACCCTAATATTTGTCTGGAGGTTTCACCAACAATAAACCTATCATTACGTACTAAGCCTGTTAATTCTGAGGGTTTAATTCAGACGGTAATTCAAACTTCCCATCTGCACCAGCTTCAAAGTCAACAACTTTCAACACAGCATCCACATTCAGCGGCCCGTAAATATGGGGATACATATCTCCGGCGGCCGGTTCATACTTAACTTCTGCTTCCACTTTTTCAGAATCTATCCACAGCAAAAGTAATCCTGTTTGTCCGATAAAAAACTTATTGGCACTTCTAGTAATTTGTGGGATTGTCGAACAGTGGATGAATCCTTCAGAGTCTAGGGTATCGCCGCGATAGAATTGAAGCTGTTTTGCTTCTTCCCACTGTTGGCTTTTAGCAATGTGAAATATAACGTTCATGATTGGATAAGTTTTAGGTTTTATCGATAATTGTCAGCTAAAATTTAGAGGGAAAATTTCCGTGACAAGTCACTGTCAGCTTCATGATTTTAGCATCGATCGCACTTTATATCAAATCCGTTAGCATCAAAATTAATATAACCAGAAATCAGGACACGGCAATGCCGTTTCCCTACCTGATTATTTTCGGGTAGGGACACAGCATTGACGTCTCCTCCGTTAGCATCAAAATTAATATAACCAGAAATCAGGACACGGCAATGCCGTTTCCCTACCTGATTATTTTCGGGTAGGGACACGGCAATGCCGTGTCCTCCGTTCCTCTACCTGATTATTTTCGGGTAGGGACACGGCAATGCCGTGTCCTCCGTTCCTCTACCTGATTATTTTCGGGTAGGGACACGGCAATGCCGTGTCCTCCGTTCCTCTACAAACCTAACACGGCACGAGTACATCCGATCGCCCTAATACTCTCATATCTTCCTCATCAAGTTCCACAGGCATACCGCTGCGTATTAGTTCCACAAAATCCTCATTAGGGACCATGATGCACAAAGCATACAACCGTTCGCTACCAGTGTTCTCAATTAGGTGGGTGCTGGTGGGTGGCACTAACAAACTATCTCCCGCCCTAATACTAACAGTTTTGCCATCACAGGTTGCTCGCCCTTGTCCCTTGAGTACAAAAAACATTTCTACTGCCAATAAATGCCGATTGGGAGGAGTTTTGCCACCCACATCAAAAATTTCGATACAAACTGTTAAGGAACTATTGGCTGCTGCGGGATCGAAGACGATGGCTAATCTATTAGTATCCCGTGGACTAATGCGAAATGCTTGGTAGTCTTGGGGAGACTTTGAAACAGGAATCATACATTGATGGATCATGTTTTTATTCTGAGTTGTTACTTGTTATGTTTTTAATGTCATTAGCGAGGGAGCCAGAGTCATTAGTTTAGGATTTAGGTATGGGTGGCCAGAAACCGGGTTTTTACGAGAAGACCCGTTACAGGCGACAACAACTGCAAAAACCCGGTTTCTTTGGTGCTGGTTGTTATGTTTCTGATGTCATTATGACTAATGACTGCTGACTAATGACTAAGGACTGACTGCTATTTAATTGCTTCTAACATAGCCTGAGAATCCGACAAAAAACCAAAACATTGGTTAACGTTATATAGAGTAGCTTGCCAGCAATAATCTGGCGATGTCGTAGCAGTACAATCTTTGACCAAAATGCAGTCGTAACCGAGGAAATTAGCATCTTGCAGCGTCGCCATCACGCACTGATCCGCGTTGACTCCTGCAAAGAAAAGTGTAGTTTTGCCCAGGTTTTTGAGAATACTATCTAAAGCAGTATCCCAAAAGCCACTCATCCGATATTTATCAATGCAAATATCCTCCGGTTTCACTTCCAATTCATCCACAATTTGCGCCGCCCAACTCCCAGCCATTAATACAGAAGCACCGTTTTTTGGTAGCGGATCTCCCAAGCCTATACCGTCGCCTGTGGGATTGTAAACGTGACGGGAAGCTGCGCTAATATTGAGCAAATCGGGGCGATTTCCCCAGTTGATCCAAATAATGGGAATTGCGTGCGATCGCAATTTTGGCAGTAAATTTTGTAAAGGAATAATTGGAGTTCTCGCTGGCGTTACATCTACGCCAATATGTGATAGCCAACCGTCGGGATGACAGAAATCATTTTGCATATCTATTACCAACATTGCAGCTTTGGCTAAATCCACACGCAGCGTTTTAGTTTGTGTTTCCAAAGTTACAATTTGTGGATGCAGTTGGGGGCGGGTGATGTCGGCAATTTTGGCATCAACTTTCCAAGCATTCGGCGGCACGCCCAAGGTACGGAGATTTTCAGGATTCATAGGTTCGATCGCACAAAACTAATTTCAATTTTATAACCATTTTTTTACTTGCTAATTTACCAAATGTGAATATTTTTAGCTGAATAAATTTACAAAAATTAAGCACAACTATTCTCACAATTTTTGGGAAATTCGGTACAATTAAATTGTCATAACCTATATTGTCGCCAAATCTAGATATCTTAAGGAAACTTTTATAATAATTCATCTTTAATTCAATATGGTAAAAGCCTTGGATCGCAGCCAATTTTAGCCCAGACCAATCGTAAAATATAAATAGATGTGAATTCTTCACCAGCAGGGGTCAATCCGTGAGCTTTACAATTCAAAATGTTTTAATTCCCGTTGAGGGTGGTTATGAAACCGCAGAGGTGCAGGTGGTGGATAATTGCATAAGTGCGTTAGCGAAGCCCTCGAAGAGGATCGCACCCAACAACCCCCCCTTTAATCCCCCCCCTTACCAAGGGGAAACCGCCCCCTTTAATTCCCCCCCTTACCAAGGGGAAACCGCCCTTTTTAGTCCCCCCCCTTACCAAGGGGGGGATAGGGGGGGTGAAACAGTTATCGACGGCACAAATAAGCTGCTGCTTCCCGGTTTTGTTAACGCCCACACGCACTCTTCCGAAATGTGGCAGCGGGGCATAATTCCCCCTTTGCCGCTGGAATTGTGGATTGCAGAATTGTACGATTTCACCCCTCTCGATACCGAACAGATTTACTTAAGTGCACTGGGAACAGCCGTAGAAACATTGCTATCTGGAGGGACAACCGTAGTCGATCATTTAGTCTTGATTCCCGGACAAGAATTAGAGACAATTGCAGCAGCAGTTCGCGCTTACCAAGAAATTGGAATTCGCGCTTTCATCGGGCCGTTAATTCAAGATGAATCTCTAAAATCGGGAATGCCCGCTGGCGATAGTGCTATCGAGACCGCAGCTTATTTGCGATCGACTCAGGCAACTTTAGATTTAATGGAATCAGCCATAAAACAGTTTCATAAACCAGAATTAGGTGTGAATATATTATTAGCACCGACGGGAATTCAACTGTGTTCTGATGCGTTATTTGAAGGCTGTATCGATTTGAGCGATCGCCAAAATCTTTGCCGCCACGCCCACCTCTTAGAAACCCTGGCCCAGAAACAATTAGCTCAAGAAAAATATGGTTGTAGCGCCGTAGCACACTTGCAACAAATTGGGTTCTTGAGTCCCCGAACATCCCTAGCACACTGTGTTTGGTTGGACGATGCAGACATTGCAATTATGGCAGAAACCAAATCCACAGTCGTCCATAATCCCCTCAGTAACCTACGTTTAGGAAGCGGTATCGCACCAATTTTAAAATACCGTCAAGCGGGAGTAAATGTTTCCTTTGGTTGCGACGGTGCTGCTAGCAATGACTCCCAGGATTTGCTAGAAGCGATTAAGATTGGTTCTCAATTGCACAACATCACCGATTTAGATTACCGCCACTGGATTACACCCCGCCAGTCAGTAGAAATGGCATCGCTAGGAGGAGCAAAAGGCTTAAATATTGCCGACAAACTTGGTTCTTTGACGGTAGGAAAAAGTGCTGATTTTGTGTTATACGATTTAACCAGTTTATCATTACTCCCACGCACCGATCCCATTGGTTTACTAATATTAGGACGACCGACTAATGCTGTGCATAGTGTTTGGGTAAATGGTAAACAAATTGTAGCAGAAGGTAAGGTGAAAACAATTGATGTTGATGATTTGAGAAAGGAATTATTCGATCGCAGTGAGTGGACTAGCAAGCGCCAATCAGCAATGGTGACTCAAATTGAGGATCATTACCGACAAGTGATGAATTTGCCCGATCGCTCAAAGTAGGATAAAATTGAGTTCTTGCCATTTTCAATCAGCTTTTTATAAACAGGCTTTCCGGCCTGTTATTGATATTATTGCTCTCTGATGAGGTAAAATAGAAACCTCACAATAATAATATGTAAAAAAGTTGATGATTAAACTGCACCGATCGCAGAGGATACTGGCTTTAATACTTGTTTGTGCGATCGCCCTCACATCCACCGCCATCTTCTCTCCCCGTGGCTGGGCTCAAACTCCCCCCAAAATGCCTACAAAAACCGAATTGCGCGGCATTTGGTTGACCAACATTGACAGCGATGTCATCTTCTCCCGCAAAAACATAAATGACGCTGTAAATCGCCTAGAAAAACTTAATTTTAATACCATATATCCTACCGTTTGGCAAGGGGGTTATACCATTCATCCCAGCGCTGTAGCCAAACGAGTATTCGGACAATTAAACGACCCAGCACCCGCATTAAAAGGGCGAGATGTTCTCAAAGAAATCATTACAGAAGCACATCAAAAAGGGCTCGCAGTAATCCCTTGGTTTGAGTTTGGTTTCATGGCCCCAGCCAAATCGGAATTAGCGAGATTGCATCCCGACTGGCTGGCGAAACGACGCGACGGTTCAACTATTTGGAAAGAAGGTATAGAAGAGCGGGTATGGCTGAGTCCTTTTCATCCCGAAGTGCAGAAATTTATCCAAGATTTAGTTGTGGAACTTGTGGCAAATTACGATCTAGATGGGATTCAATTTGACGACCATTTCGGCTTACCTTCAGAATTTGGATATGAACCGCTAACGGTTTTAATGTACCAAAAAGATATCAAACAACCTCCCTCGAACGACTCTCGCGAAACCTTCTGGATACGCTGGCGTGCCGACAGAATCAATCAGTTTATGGCGCGACTTTTCACAGCCATCAAATCTCGTAAACAAAAATGTATTGTTAGCTTATCTCCAAACCCTTTTAACTTTGCATTACCAGCTAGTTTACAAGACTGGTTTACTTGGGAAAGACGCGGTTACATCGAAGAAATTGTGTTGCAGGTTTATCGCAGCGATATCAAGCGTTTTAATCAGGAACTGGAACGAGAAGAAGTTAAACTTGCTAAGCCTCATATTCCCACTGCAATTGGCATTTTAACGGGTTTAAAAAACAACCCTGTTCCCCTCAAACAAATTCAAGAACAAGTACAAGAAGTGCGAAAAAGAAACTTTGCCGGTGTCTCATTCTTTTTCTATGAAAGCTTATCAAATTGGGCAAAAGAAACTCCCGAAGAGCGAAATACGGCATTCCGAGCATTTTTTCCTACAAAAATACAGCGTCCGTCAGTTTAAAATATTGTAGGATGTTTGTAGTCAGGACTTTAGTTCCCAGAAGCAGGAAGCAGGAAGCAGGAAGCAGGAAGCAGGAAGCAGGAAGAGAATTCCCAATTCCCAATTCCCAATTCCCAATTCCCAATTCCCAATTCCCAATTCCCAATTCCCAAATTATGAATGTAATTCCCGCGATCGACTTATTGGATGGAAAATGCGTCAGACTCTATCAAGGAGACTACGCCAAATCCCAAACTTTTAACGACAACCCCGTCCAAGTCGCCAGACAGTGGGTCAACGAAGGCGCAACCATGCTGCATTTAGTAGACCTCGACGGGGCCAAAGCAGGTCATCCTGTCAACCAAGCAGCCATTGAAGCCATTGTCAGAGCCGTTGATGTTCCCTGTCAAGTGGGAGGCGGAATGCGCGATCGCACTTCCGTGGCTGCTATCCTTAATTTAGGCGTTCGGCGGGCAATTCTCGGCACTGTCGCTGTCGAAAAACCGGAATTAGTCGGTGAATTGTGCAGCGAATTTCCCGGTCAAATTCTGGTCGGTATTGATGCCAGAAATGGTAAAGTCGCAACTAGAGGCTGGCTAGAAACATCGGAAGTTTTAGCAACAGAATTAGCACAGCAAATGGCAGAATTAGGTGCTGCTGAAATTATTTATACCGACATTCACCGCGATGGTACAATGGAAGGGCCAAATTTGGAATCTTTGCGCGAAATTGCCAATGCTATTTCGATTCCGGTGATTGCTTCCGGTGGCGTTAGTTCGATCGCAGATTTGTTGAGTTTGTTAGCCTTGGAAGCAATTGGTGTCAAAAGTGCGATCGTTGGTAGAGCCATTTATACTGGAGATATCTTGCTAAAAGAAGCAATTCAAGCAGTAGGTCAAGGGCGATGGCAGGATGTTCCTCCCGATTTGAGTTCTTCAAGTTTTGCTTGAGCTTCATGTTGAGTTAAGTAGCTATAAAATATCTAGCAGTTATCACTTTGATAACTCACACTTAACAGCGAACAGTCAACAGCGAACTGTCACCGTAGAATCGTCCTTATTATCCTCACCTAACTCATGTTTGTGAACCCTACAATTACAGCCTTAAGTTCTGGGATGGCATCCCTAATTACTCCCCTACCTTTGTTAGCAACCGTCGAAGCCGAATATTCTCCCATCGTCCTCAGCGGAGTTTTACTTAGTTTAGTGGTGATTTATCTCGCCAGTAAATTAGGTGCAGAAGTAGCTAAAAACTTCGATTTCCCCCCTGTTTTGGGTGAATTAGTCGCAGGGGTAATTGTCGGAGTATCGGCCTTACACCTCATCGTCTTTCCCGAAGCTGGGCTGTCAGCCTCAGACTCTGGGATTATGAGTGTTCTGCAATTAATTAATCATCTCTCCCCAGCCGCCGTCACCAGTATCTTTGAATCTCAGAGTGAAGTCATTTCAGTGCTAGCTGAATTGGGTGTAATTATTCTGTTGTTTGAAATTGGCCTAGAATCGGATCTCAGACAACTTAAGGAAGTCGGAATTCAAGCTGTTGTTGTCGCCTGTGTTGGTGTGGTAGTTCCCTTTGCCGCTGGTACTGCGGGCTTGATGATTTTCTTCCATACTGCGGCGATTCCAGCGATTTTTGCCGGGGCGGCTTTGACGGCAACTAGCATTGGCATTACATCGAAAGTTTTGTCGGAATTAGGACAACTGAAATCTAAAGAAGGTCAAATAATTGTCGGTGCGGCGGTGATTGATGATGTGCTAGGAATTATTGTCCTAGCTGTTGTTGCTAGCTTAGCTAAAACTGGTGAAATTGATGTGGTTAATGTCATTTATTTGATTGTTAGTGCCACTGCTTTTCTGCTAGGTTCGATTCTGTTGGGTAGTTTTTTCAACAAAACCTTTACTGGGATTGTAGAGACACTCAAAACTCGTGGCAATATTGTGATTCCGGCATTTATTTTTGCCTACTTCATGGCATTTCTGGGTAATGCAATCCATCTGGAAGCGATTTTGGGTGCGTTTGCTGCGGGCTTGGTTTTGGATGAAAGCGATGCGCGCAATGAGTTGGATGAGTTGGTGAAACCTATCGCCGATTTATTTGTTCCCATCTTTTTTGTTACGGTGGGAGCACGGGCGGATTTGGGAGTTTTGAACCCCACAGTCCCGGATAATCGGGCGGGACTTTTGATTGCTGGTTTCTTGATTTTGGTGGCGATTATTGGCAAGCTAGTTACAGGCTGGGTGGTTTTTGGTCAGCCTGGAATCAATCGATTGGCGATCGGAGTTGGGATGATTCCTCGCGGTGAAGTCGGGTTAGTTTTTGCCGGCATTGGTTCGGCGAGTGGGGTTTTGGATAAGCCATTGGAAGTGTCGATTATTATCATGGTGATTCTAACAACTTTTTTGGCACCACCATTTCTGCGGATTGCTTTTGGTGAACCGGCAGAACCTCCTGCGGAGGGGGAACCTTCTCAGAAGCAAATCGTTTAATTGAGGGAGTTTGAGCCTCTGTTGTGAGGTTGTTGGGGGCGATCGCCCCTGTTAGATCAAATCCGGTAGCATCGGAATTAATATTACTCACTGCCGGGACACGGCACGTGCAGTGTCCCTACAATTAATTGGGGTAGGGACACGGCACGTGTAGTCTCCTCTATATCCTGACTTATTTGCGGAAAACTGAAGTGATAATCACCGTGATAGTGGCACTTGCAATCAAAGTGAAAGCAAGTTGCACAACCCATTGGGTAGCTTTTTGGTAGTTGTCGAACTTGTCATTGAATCTGTCGGTTTTTTCATTAGTTTTTTCAACTTCAGTCGATAGCTTGTCTAGCTTTTCAATAACATCAGCTAGCGTCGGCTCGTTACTTGCAGTAGTTGTCATTGCTGTTTCCTGAAACTAACAATCATCACCTAAAATTATATCATAATTAAAATTTGATACTATCGCTCAGTCCGTGACTTTCCCTCTCATAGCTTTAATCTCCCCTCGCTTGGTTTTGCTGTCGAGACGCTTACGTTGGGAACTACGAGTTGCTTTGCTGGGTTTGCGCCTTTTGGGTATGACGATCGCACTTTTAATCAATTCTTGCAGTCGTTTTAATGCTTCTTCTTTGTTCTGTTCTTGGCTGCGGTGTTCCTGTGCTTTAATCACAATCACGCCTTCGGAGGTAATGCGGTTGTCGCTGATTTGTAATAGTCGCTCTTTGTAGCGATCGGGTAATGAGGATGCTGGGATATCAAAGCGCAGGTGAATTGCACTCGCCACCTTATTTACGTTTTGACCGCCTGCGCCTTGAGAGCGAATTGCACTAATCTCGATTTCGCGATCGGGAATGAACACAGTATTAGAAATTTGTAGCATGATTTATTGATAATTCTTAGCTGTGAGTATAAACTCAATTAGTTTTTTTCGATCCCATAACTCTACATCGTTAGATTGAGCAAGTTTGCAAGCGTTTTCTGTAAATCTGTTATTAGTGATTACTCTGCCTTTATTTCCTTTGTAATGTCTGACGGCTCCTGCTACTTCTTGAACTGCTTTAATCCCAACTGAATTTTTGCTTCTTTTTGCTTGAACCACGGTTTTTGAGCCATCTTTGTCCAGAATTAAATCCGCTCCATAATCTTGACTGTCTTGAGTTAAAGTAACACTATAACCCAAGTTTCTAAAATGGACATCTAGAAATATTTCAAACTCTTTGCCAGTCATTGCATCCACTTCCAGAATACCACTGTCTGATAAACGTTTTCTTTGATCTTGTTCTTTCAATGTATCAAATGCCAATGCTGCAATATCACCGATAATGCCAGCGGCTCTTACTATAAAAGGTTTCATAAAATTACATTTATTTTAAAGGAGTAGTTATAATTGTACCAGATTTGCTCAGTACAGGCTCAACTACACATCGACCTATGCCATCATCAGGAGTTCAATACTTAATTATCAATGCCCTGGAAACTCTCGACTTGCTGATCTGGAGAATATATGATGAAGAAAAGGGCTTTTGGTACATCGAAACCCCTAGTCGAGTTTTACCAAGGGCTGCTATACTACAAAGTGGCGAGATTGTTCGTATAGACGAGCTTGAAGACTATGACGAAACCGCATGATATCAGAAGACAACAAGACCGGAGATTAGGAGAATTAATGGCGCTCGCACGTCAGCGATTCCTGGATGCAGGCGGCGATCCTCGACACCCGCCATCAGGCTTAAACGGCGATGATTACATGACAGACGCAGAAAGAGAAGAAGCACTCACGATCGCCCGATCGCTCTTTAACGACGAATATATTAAAACCTATCTCCAAAACAAACGTCAAAACAATTTGCAACCCCAGATCGATTAGTAAGGTGCGCCGAAACGCACCCTACAAAAACTAATTAATCAGTAGTTCCAGTTTGCAGCGACTCTTCAGCAGCCTGAGTCCACTCAGAGTGGAAGAATTCACCGCGCGGTTTGTCGGTACGCTCGTAGGTGTGAGCGCCGAAATAATCGCGCTGAGCTTGCGTCACGTTTTGCGGCAGTCGATCGCGCCGGTAGCTGTCGAAATAGTCCAGCGACGCGCTAAATGCCGGTACAGCAATCCCCAGCAGGCTAGCCGTAGACAACACTTCCCGCCAAGCTGATTGGCGATCGAGAATACTCTGTTTAAACTCCGGCGCTAACAGCAAATTCGGCAAGGCCGGATCGTCCTTGAAAGCTTTTTTAATCTTGTCTAAAAAGCCAGCACGAATGATACAGCCACCCTTCCAAATGCGGGAAATTTCGCTCAAACTCAAGTCATAACCGTAGGACTTCGAGGCCGCGCTCAACAGCGCCATGCCTTGCGCGTAGGAGCAAATTTTCGAGCAGTAAAGAGCATCGCGAACTTTGTTGACAAACTCTTTAGTATCGCCTTCGTACTTAGCGGTAGGCCCCGTTAATTCTTGGGAAGCTTTGACGCGCTCCGCCTTATAAGAAGACATGATTCTGGCATTCACAGCAGCAATAATTGTCGGAATGCTCACGCCCAATTCCAAAGCACTCATTACAGTCCAGCGGCCAGTACCTTTTTGGCCCGCTGCGTCCATAATCACCTCAACTAAGGGCTGCTTAGTTTCCGAGTCAATGTACTTGAAAATATTCGCCGTAATTTCAATCAAAAACGAATTGAGCTCGTCAGTGGTATTCCATTCTGCAAAAACTTCCTGCAACTGCTTACCATCCAATCCAGCCACGTTTTTGAGCAAATCGTAGGCTTCAGCAATGAGCTGCATATCCCCGTACTCAATCCCGTTGTGAACCATCTTCACGTAGTGACCAGCGCCACCAGGGCCGATGAATGTGACGCAGGGGCCGTCATCTACTTGAGCCGCAATTTTAGTCAGAATTGGCTCTAGTATGCCGTAAGCTGCGTGGGTGCCACCGGGCATCAAGCTAGCGCCATTGAGCGCGCCTTCTTCGCCCCCGCTGATGCCCATGCCAACAAATCCCAGTCCCGCAGCTTCTAAATCTTTGGTGCGACGTTCGGTGTCATCGTAGAGGGAGTTACCGCCGTCAATAATCATGTCGCCCGGTGACAGCATGGGTTTGAGCTGGTCGATGACTGCATCGACTGGTTTCCCCGCTTGCACCATGACTAAGATGCGGCGCGGGGTTTCTAGGGCATCGACGAATTCTGTCAGAGTCTTGGCGGCTACAATGTTTTTGCCGGGGGCGCGTTTCGCCATGAATTCGTCGGTTTTAGCTACTGTGCGGTTGTACACAGCTACAGAGAAGCCTCTGCTTTCGACGTTGAGGGCTAGGTTTTCGCCCATCACTGCTAGACCAATTAAACCAAAATTTTGCTTTGTCATGCTAATAACCCGCTGGTTGTTCTCGCTTGAGGATGGATTTGCTGTCTTGGGAAAGCGAGGCGGGGTTTACCGCTTTCCGGTGGACAGAAAGTATCGGACAATAGACCTAGGAGGTTTAGGTTTATTTTTATATTGTAAGAATTGGTGTTTGCTAAATCAGTAGGGTTTTTTTAAGATTTAAGGGATATTAAAGACGGGGACGGGTGATAATAAAGCAGATATTAAATCGAACGCAGTAACGGTAGATACAAACTAGCCAAAATTTTAGAAAAAAGTTAGGAGACTACAACTATGGAAGATTTGCAGTATCTCGCGGCCTGGGTGAAGGAGCAACACGCTCGCGAGTATATTTTAACTTGGCTGCTGAGTCAACAGGGGCTGTGGTGGTCTGATGGGGACATTTATCAGGCGGTTTTGCAAAAGTCGGGAAAGCTTTTGAAAGCTTACGTGCAAAAAAGGCAAGCGGGAGAGTTATTTGAGGGGATTTCTGAGAAGTTGGTGGGAGACGAGAATTGGGATGATTTGGTGGTGAGTTTGGGGCGCATTGTTGCTGTTTATCAAGAGGAATTGGTGAAGTTGCAAGAGCGCGACAGGCGCGGGGATGGGGTAAAAAAAAAATTAATTAGCAAGGATTTAACTAATGATTTAACTGGGGATTCTTTGTCGGTTTTTGAGGTACAGCAAGCTTTGCCAGATCCTTATGCGGATACGCTGACTGGGAGATAATTTGCGATCGATTTTGTGGATGGAGGCTAATCCCAGAAACCGGGTTTCTGACTATATCTCTGGTACTTAACAGAAATTGTCGCAGAAACCCGGTTTCTCGCCACGCAGCTAATCTTAGAAACCGGGTTTCTGACTATATCTCTGGTACTCACCAGAAAATTGTCGCAGAAACCCGGTTTCTCGGCACAAAAAGGTCGCACTTAAGGACGAGTGAGATATAATTAATTTAAGAGTTGGGATATAAACAAATGCAGCTAGAAGATTATTTTGAGTTTCTCGACCCCGATGATATCCGCATCAAAGGACATCGGATTGGCATCGACGATGTGATTAAATATTACTTGAGCGGATATTCGCCAGAGCAAATTCTGGAAGAATTACCGAGTTTGAACTTTGAGAAAATTTACGCTAGTCTGACGTATTATCTGCACAATCGCAGACAGATGGATGCTTATATGTTGCGGTTGGCCCGGTGGCGCGAAGAACGTTATCAGGAATCTTTAGCCAATCCATCTCCTCTAGCGTTACGTCTGAGAGCAATCAAAGCACAACGAGAACAGGAGTTACTAAACTTTAGTGAAAATTAGTTTTTTACTCGATGAAAATTTGCCACCTAAACTCAAGAGTGCTGTTTTGAAACTCCAGCCGGAGATAGATATTTTGCGGGTGGGCGATTCAGGTGCACCAACTTTAGGAACTTTAGATCCAGAGATTCTCATTTATTTGGAATTATCGAAACGACTATTGGTGACGGATAATCGCAAAAGTATTCCGGGACATTTGGAAGAACATTGGGCCGCAGGTGGACAAAGTTGGGGATTGGTTTGGGTGCGTCCAAGTGGAAGTATTGGCAGATGGGCAGAAACAATTCATTTTATTTGGCAAACTACTGAAGCTGAAGAATGGATCGATAAGTTGGATTGGATTCCATATTAAAAAGGTCGCACTAATCCCAGAAACCGGGTTTCTTCCGATATCTCTGGTACTTAACAGAAATTGTCTTAGAAACCCGGTTTCTCGCCACCCACCCTAATCCCAGAAACCGGGTTTCTTCCGATATCTCTGGTACTTAACCGAAAATTGTCGCAGAAACCCGGTTTCTCGCCACTCAACGATTGAAATTAGAGCGCCCTAATCCCGTCGCTGGGTGGGGGCGGGTTTATGTAGATAATCTATGAGAGTTAGAGATGGTTGGTGAACCCGCCCCTACGACAATTAGGGCAATGACTAACACCTAAACAGATGAGATCCATCTATAATAAATCTATCGCAATTTAATTCGGCCTTCACCCTTCAACCTTCCCCTAACTCCGCCATGAACTCTGAACGCCAACAAGCCTATCTCAACCTGATTAATCAACTGCTAAACTGTCCCACCGGGGAAGAAGCGGAGGTATTGAAAACTCACCCGGATTTGCTGGATGATGGCTTGGTGGCGGCTATGCTAGAAGAGGCAGAAAATCTGAGGGAACAAGGTAAACTAAATAACGCTAATCGGTTGAAGAATTGGACAGGAATACTGCGTAAGGTGGATGGCGAATTTTTAGCGGTAATTGCACTGAAAGCGGAAGCAGATAGACTGAAGACTCAAGGGAATCAAGAGTCTCAAATCAATCAATATCGAGATGCTTTACAGTCTTACGAACAGGCATTAACTATCTATCGGGAAATCGGTGATCGCCAAGGAGAAGCTAATTCCCTCGGCAATTTGGGTAATGCTTACCAATCCCTAGGAGAGTACAATCGGACGATCGACTTTCACGAACAGTCTTTAGTGATTAGACGGGAAATCGGCGATCTCGTGGGAGAAGCTGCTTCCCTCGGAGGTTTGGGTAATGCTTACAATTCCCTAGGAGAGTACAAGCAGGCGATCGACTTTTACGAACAGTCTTTGGTGATTCAACGGAAAATCAACAATCCCGTGGGAGAAGCTAATTCCCTCTGCGGTTTGGGTAATGCTTACGATTCCCTAGGAGAGTACAAGCGGGCGATCGACTTTTACGAACAGCAATTAGTGATTTCACGGAAAATCAACAATCCCGTGGGACCAACTACCTGATTTCCCGAAGATATCATATTAGCAAAAGCACTAATTTTACCATAGCGGGCGATCGACTTTCACGAACAGTCTTTAGTGATTCAACGGAAAATCGGCGATCCGGTGGGAGAAGCTGCTTCCCTCAACGGTTTGGGCGCTGCTTACAATTCCCTAGGAGAGTACAAGCAGGCGATCGACTTTTACGAACAGTCTTTGGTGATTCAACGGGAAATCGGCGATCCGGTGGGAGAGTCAATATCACTCAACAATTTAGGCGAAACTCTATTCAAAATAAACCAATTCCCAGAAGCAGAAGCAAAACTCCGCGCCTCAATCATAATTAGGGAAACTCTGCGGTCTAAATTAGTCAACAATGACCACAAAGTATCAATTTTTGAAACCCAAATATCTGCCTATCGACTCCTGCAACAAGTCCTAGTCGCCCAAAATAAATATAACGAAGCCCTAGAAATATCTGAAATGTCCCGTACCCGCGCCTTCGCAGAATTATTGCAGCAAAACCTATTCACAACAGATTCAACTGCGAACGAACCCACCAATACATTATCAATTCCCAGAATCCAACAAATCGCCCACCAGAAAAACTCCACAATCGTTGAATATTCGATTATCGATTCAGACAACCTTTACATCTGGGTAATCCAACCAAACGGCAACATCACCCATCGCGCCGCCAACCTCGAACCCCTCAACCAACAAAACCAATCCCTAGAACAAATCATCCTCAAAACCCGCATCTCCATCGGAGTCGATGAAATCGATGACAAAAAGAACAAAATTAATCTAGAACCAGAGTACAACCGAGACGAAACAGGCGGCTATCCCCTACTAAAAATACTCTATCAAATCCTCATCGAACCCATAGCAGATTTACTCCCAACCGACCCCAATTCCCTTGTCATCTTCATCCCCCACTACGAAATATTTCTAGTCCCCTTCACCGCCCTGCAATCCGCCAATAACCGCTACCTAATCGAAGACCATACCATCCTGAGCGCCCCATCCATCCAAGTATTAGAACAAACCAGCGAACACCACCAAAACATCAAAGGATTGAGACAAGCCGCCCTCATAGTCGGCGATCCAACTATTGCCGCTAAATTCCAAGAAAACCCCTACAAACTCCGACAACTATCGAGGGCGAAGGAAGCCGCCGAAGCCATCGCCACAATTTTAGGAACCGCAGCAATTAGCGGAGAAAATGCCACGAAAGCCGCCATATTAGACCAGATGCTAAACACCCGCATCATCCATTTATCCGCCCACGGACTCCTCGACGATTTCCAAGGTTCGGGGATTCCCGGCACGATAATTTTAGCTGCTTCAGGAGACACCGACGACGGCGCACTGAATGCCGCCGAAATCCTGCAATTAAAACTCAATTCCGAACTCGTAGTATTAAGCGCTTGCAGCACAGGCCGCGGTAAAATCACCGGAGATGGAGTTAACGGACTATCGCGCTGCTTCATCCTCGCCGGAGTACCGAGTATCATCATATCTCTGTGGAATATGGGAGCAGTTTCAGCCAAGTTACTAATGACTGAATTCTACCAAAATTTAGCACGAGGCGATAACAGAGCGGCGGCTTTGCGGCGTGCTATGCTAACAACAAAGGAACGATTTCCCAGTCCGATCGCCTGGGCTGCATTTACCTTAATCGGCGAAACGGAAATTTTATCGTTAGAGACTCAACCAATAGATTTAAGGAAGCTAAAAATGTCACTCCCAGATAATTACACACCGGAAGAGATTGTCAAGGGTTTAACTAAGTTATTGAGAATATCGGAACCGAAGCTATTTGTGAATGATTTGCCTGGGCTTGATGTGAGTTCTACGGATCGTGTCAATACTATAGCAGAAAAAATCAAGGCTTGGTGCGAAACCAGACCGTCTATCGAAGAGAATTTAGAGAACGAAATCGAGCAATGTGGGCCTGGTGGAAACTGTGATGATCCACCGGAAGAAATTGAGAGGGAGTTTATGGAAACTATGATAGAGAATCAGATCAGGCTGGGCTTGTCTCGGCCATCGATTCCGGTGGTTGAAACAGATGATTCTGGGACGGAATCGGTTGAAGATTGAGGATAAACTAAATCTCAGAAACCGGGTTTCTTCCAATATCTCTCGTGCTCAGCCGAAATTGTGGTAGAAACCCGGTTTTTTAACAATTTTCCAATCATCAATGCCGTAGGGGCGGGTTCACCAACCATCTATAATGATTGCCGACAATTTGCATAAACCCGCCCCCACCCCACCCAAAATTACCTGTACAAAACTGCCTGAAAATATCGGTTGGGCGGGGGCGGGTTTATTAAGATTGTTTGTGGGAGTTAGATATGGTTGGTGAACCCGCCCCTACAATAATTATGTTTATTTGACCAGATATAATATCAATATATTCCACAAGGTTTGATGATGAACGAACCACCGCAAATTAAAAATCCCAGCATCACTCTGTATCCTTTCCACCTGCGAAATGACGGAGACGAAGGCTACCAAAAACCAGCCCAAAATGCCGATCGCATTTGGCAACATCTAGCCGATAATGTCGGCGGAAAATTTGAGTTTCCCGAACTCAAAGCCCTGAGAGACAAGCTAATCTGCTACAAAAATGGCAAGTATCACCCAGCGGGCGAAGATGCGAATTTGAGCGATCCAAAGTTACTAAAAAATGGCAAACCCTTAAATTTCACGCCCCTGACTCAGCCGAATTATCCCAATCTCTATGGCTCGATTAATGCACGAAGGATTAGCGATACCTACGCCGCAGACTTGACTTTATATTACCAAAATGCTACGATTTTAGTTGCTGATTTAAAGCAATTAAATCCCCAAGGTTGCTTGCTCTCGAATCAAATTCAAGCATCCCTGGGACAGACGTTATTTCTGTATGCAGAGCCTGTTGTGTATGATGATTATCGCACTCTGGCGGATAAATGCGTGCGGGCTTTGGTGGGAGATGGCATCGAAACAGAATTACAAATTACTGGGACTGGAGAGTTATTTGGTAGTCCGATTTTTGAATATGATAATCTTAGCAAAAAGTGTCATGTCTTAATCTGGTTGCAACAGAATCCTGATACTTTGAAGTTCGCAACAGCAACTTTTAACTATCATTTGATGAATCTACTGTGTGCTCGCAGTAAAACTTTGTTTGTGTACAATCAAGCTAAGGAAAGTTATCGCCTCGGACAACAAATAGCGACTAAGCTAGATAAATTACTGCCAGAATTCACTCAAATAGACTCGGAACCAAATCGAGAAGTTAAACTCACGAAGTTAAAGAGTTTGTTGGCGGCAATCCGCAGTTTAGTATTTAATTATGCTCAGGAGTTGCGGCATTTGCGAGAATTTAGCAATACGATTGACATTAATACTGAAAATTATGAGGCAGCTTATGCTAAAATTAAAGAGTTGTCCGTGGATGGTGACAATCTCCAGTTTTTAGAGAAGTTTCTGAGTTTGTGCGATCGCAAATATCAAAGTCAAATCCAAAAATACTTAAACTACCTGATGGCGAATCAGGATTTGTTCCAGCAGACAATCTCCACAATCCGCGGGATGGTGGCAATCGAACAGGTGGAGTTGAGCCGGGAACAGGCAGAAAGGGAACATCAGCGCGATCGCGAACAGATACAATTGTACCAGCAAAAGGAACAAGAGCAGAAAGAACGCGATCTAGCTCAAATGGTCATCGTCAATAAAAATGAAGAGAAAGAGAAAAAGCGCGATCGCCAACTTGAGAATATCATATTTTTTGTCGGAACTGCGATCGGCGGCGGCCAAATATTTTCAGCAGCTTATCCCGTAATCAAGGATACACCGATTAAATGGCAACCCGATTTTTCCCTCCCGCTTCATCCCTTCACCGCGACGATTATCGGTAGTTTGGTTTTCGGTATACTATTCGGCTTGCTGATATTACCTATTCTACCGCTGGCGAGAAAAATATTGCCGAAAATTGGGCCGCTGGTAAGGAAAATATTTTCTAGGTAGCGGCGGCTTCAACAATCATAAACCAGTACGGTTTACTTAACACTATTTATGCCCCGGAGATCCCCCTCGCATCCCCCTTAAGAAGGGGGACTTTGAGAGCTTTCTTGTCCCCCCCTTTGTAGGGGCGGTGCCCCCGTGCCCGCCCTGGTTAGGGGGGATCTGTCTTAAGTGAACCAGATAATTCTAAATATAACTGCTAGCTTGACGGGTGAACATTGAGCAGTAAATTCCGTTTGATGCGATCAATTCGTCGTGAGTTCCGATTTCGGCTATTTTACCATTTTCCATCACCGCGATGCGATCGGCAATTTTGGCCAATCCCAATCTGTGGCTAATCACAATCGTGGTTTTCCCGGCGGCTATTTGGCGAAAGATGCTGTAAATTTCGTATTCTGTCTTCGGATCGAGGGCGGCGGTTGGTTCGTCAAAAATTAGGACTTCGGCTGTAGAAAGCCGCATGAGGGCGCGCGCGATCGCAATTCTTTGCCACTGTCCCCCCGATAAGTCGATACCGTCTTCTAATTGTTTCCCCAACGGGGTTTCTAAACCTTGTTCTAAACTGTTGACTTTAGCTGCAATTCCTGCTTCGGAAATCGCTGCGTTAATGGCGGTGTCATCCGACAGGGAAAGCAAGTCGCCGAAACCGACGTTTTCGCGGACTGTCGAGGGGAAACGGGCGTAATCTTGCATGACTACTGCTATGCGCGATCGCACGTATGCTAGAGAGTACGATCGCAAATCTTGACCGTTCCAGGCGATCGTACCACTTGTGGGGTCGTACAGGCGGCCGAGGAGTTTGCCGAGAGTCGTTTTACCCGCACCATTTTCACCGACAAGCACGAGCATTTCACCCGGATTAATGGTTAAGTCGATATTTGCGATCGTGCTTTTTGTGCTACCGGGATAGCAAAAAGATAAATCCTTAATCTCAATGCCAATTTTATTCTTTGTGGCACGGGCATCTTGCCCGTGACTCGGTAATTGAGTAGTGGCACGGGCATCTTGCCCGTGACTTAGTAAACTAGGCAAGCGAGATGCCACATTCACCAGCGGAGACTGCAACTCAGGTTTCAGATCCAACAGTTGAAAAATCGGACTAACGCCGAGAGAGATATCGTACAAATTAGTGTAATTCCCAATCAGTAATTGCAAACTTGTCTCTACTTGGACAATCAAACCCGAATACAGCGCCAAATCTCCCAAAGTGTAGCGCCCTCCCAAAGCTCCTGCGACCACATAAACAAAGGGCAAGGCTACTCCTATTCTACTAAATATTGACCAAAAAAGGACAACAATTGCTCCCTTTTTGCGGATTTGCTGCATCTCGCTAAAAAACTGCAAAAACTGACCTTGCCAGCGTTTTAGCCAAAGTTCCTGCAAGCCAAACAAACGCAATTCTTTAGCATATTCTTGACCCGTCAATACCGTAGCGGATAAGTTCATTTCGCGACTAATTTTAGCTTGCTTTTTTTGAACTCTCCAGATAAGTTTGAGATATTTTCTTTCGATGTGAATAGAGGGAAGTGATGAAACCACCATCACCACAGGAACCCACCAAGCTATTGATGCAGCTAAGCCGATCGAGGGAATGAAAATAAAAATTCCCGTGATTGTCATGCTGATGCTGAATGCTAGTTGCTGTACTTGTTTGACTCCGGTTTTGGCAAGTTCTAATATATTTAATAGTTCGGGGTTTTCAAACAGGGCGATATCGTCGAAATTGGCAACTTTTTCGAGGACTTTTCCTTCGACTCTGCCTTGGACGCGATAGCGCAAAGATGTTGCTGCAAAGGAGCTCGTTGTGTCGATGGCATCGGCGATCAATTTGAGAGTTAAAACTCCGCCAATACTCCACAGCAATATTGGATGGGAAAGCATCAAGGCTAAGGGTTGTGCTGTTGGGGTTTGCGACAGCAGCTTAGATACTTCATCAATGATTAGTTTATCTAAAAATAGTACGCCAGATGGGGCAGCACCTCGAACGATGTTGAGTATGATTATATTGCGGAGTTCTATTGGTGCGGCTTTGATTATGAGGCCGAGACTGCGGCGCAAAGCTTGGAATGTGGTAATTTGGATGGGTTGCATAGTTTGTGGGTAGGTGTCGGGTCTACTCATCCCCTCCCGTTATATTATAACAGTAGTTATTAACTTGGGTATCGCTTGAGTCATCAGGAAACCTCTTTAGTGATAGGTAGATGAATAATTTGGTCTTGATATTCATTGAGAAAAGAACATTCAGCAATCAAAATTAATTCATCTATGTTTTGCCCAACGCTTAAATTCGCGTTTAAAATAAATATCCCAGGGATATGACGATTGGCTTGCAAATGATCGTTTAAGTGAACAGGCATAGATTTACGGTTATTCGTGACCAGGATAAAGTCATATTTTTCACACCATTCTAAAATTTCATGGTCTTTAGTTCCTTTTGCTGGTATGGAAGGTTCGCCAATGACCCGAATAATTAATCCTATTTGTTTGCTCCGAATTTGAGTAGGATAAATCGGGTCAATATTTTCATCCATGAGATACTTGAGTGCCATTTTTTTTATTTCTTTCTTCCTTGATTTTTTGGAGCCTGGCCGAAGCAGGATGAGGGTTTAATTCTTGAGATTTTCGTTGTTCGTGCGACCATTCGAGCCAGTCTTCGATATATTTATCTAAAACTGCTTTATTGTTTAAATAATACAGGATTGTCGCATAAACTTGATCCAGAGTCAAAGTGTAAAAGTGTTTTAAAATTTCCTCTGGTGAACGTTGTTGATAAATATATTCATAGAGGATGCTTTCTATTCCCACTCTTGTCCCTTTTACTCGAATGTCATCATCGGCTAAAAACTCAAAATATTCTTCTATTAGCATGGTTGATTCCTCCATTTGTTGATTATAATTTGAATTATTGCCAATGAAAATCATGGCGTTAATCGAAAAATTAGCAAAATACTTACTAAATACAGGAATCCATAAATTTGGATCTTTATTGGTTGCACAAAAAGTAATAATTTCTGTATCGGTTTCGTCAATCAATAAGCGCAAGTTTTTAGCTTCTTCTTTGCCGTCTCGGAAGTTAGTAATTACTTCAAAAGTAACGATTGTTTCTTCTATTAAAGCAGTTGCCGAACAATTGATTTGTCTTAGGTGTACAAATATATCATTGGGTTTGCCTTCACAAGCAATAAATCCAAAGTCATTTTGGCTGCCAGTTTTATTGTTGTGACCACCGAACCATTTGATTTTACCAATTTTTCTCATTTTGGAGGCCCTGAAGCTTAATAAATAAACTATCATTTCTGCGGGAGTGCAGCGAGACTGTTGGTACTTCAAAGCTGGTATGTTCTGCTTTTCCGGCCAACACTAACTGCGGGTCAAGGTGCGGATCGTAGGCATATTTTTTGGTATCCCCATCTGGATCGGTGTCTGGCGTAACCAGTCCGACGGGTGGGTTATTGACTCTTTGTTGGTGTTCGTGCTTGTATTGCTCGATCGCCCTTTGGTCAGGTTTCTTTTGCCTCGCCATCCGACTTCCTCTACCCTCAAAACCTTTACCTTACAATTTATCCCACACCTTTGCCAAATTTGTTAGAGGTCTTGTTATCTTATGTTATTCCAGTGAAATAAGACGGCTGGATCGGAATCTTATTATAGCAAAAGTCTTTTTAGTATAATAAGATTGCCAGGACAGGCCAACTCGATCGCAATACGAGGATACAGCAGTGCTGTGTCCCTACGGATATGGTTGAGACAGGAGGACACAGCACTGCTGTGTCCCTACGGATATGGTTGAGAAAATTGCCTAAAATGTCAAACGCCGCACCGTACCGTCATCTGTAAATCGCTGTTCACCAATCCCAACAACTTCTACAGTAATTTCGCGCGATGGAATCGCAAACTCTCCCTCCCGCGCGGCAATTTCAACAATGGTTTTATCCCCTTCCAAATACACTTGATAATTAGTCGTAGCCCAGACACCTTGTTCGTACTCAAAACTGTGTCCATCGTCCTCATAAAGCGTCCATTCACCAGTTCCGGGCCAAATTCGCATTTTCAAGGAATCAAGCTGTTGTTCGCTCACAAAGCCTCACAGGCGCTAACGCAATTATCCCACCGCCCCGCACATAAAGCGGCATTCTCTCCAAAGGTGCGATCGCCAAAATGTGAGTCGGGCCCTGATAGCATTCACCAGTCCACCAATCAAACCAAGTCCCCTCCGGCAAATACACGGCGCGATGCTCAACTCCCGGCCGGTAAACGGGTGCAGCCATCAGCGACGGGCCGAGCAATACTTGATCGTAAAGGTGATAAGTTGTGCGATCGCGCGGAAAGTGATACAATAGCGATCGCAAAATCGGCGTTCCCGCAGTCGCAGCTTCCCAAAACAAGGTGTAAATGTAGGGCAACAACTGATAGCGCAAATTGATATATTCGCGGCAAATCTGCTCGGTGCGATCGCCAAAAACCCACGGTTCGTGTTGCGCCGTACTCATCGCCGAATGACCGCGCATCAACGGATACAGCATCCCACCTGCATCCATCGCGCGAACAATTCCGCAGTTGCATTCCCCGCAAAACCGCCGATGTCGCAACCGACAAACGCGACGCCGGAAAGTCCCATGTTACACAGCATCGGTAAGGACATTTCCAAGTGATCCCACAGCGATTGATTGTCGCCCATCCACACCGACGAGTACCGCTGTACCCCCGCAAAACCCGATCGCGTCAGCACAAAAGATCGATCGCCAGATCGCACTTTTTGCAACCCTTCCGCACAAGCTTTCGCCATCATCAACCCATACAAATTGTGCGTTTCCGCGTGGGTAGCGCGATCGAACTCCGGGCCCTGCGGTGCATCCAGAGGAAAGCTGATATGTTCGCCACCGTCGCCAAAAGGCCGTTCGGCGATCGCAGGTTCGTTCATGTCGTTCCAAATCCCCGCAATCCCAATATCTGTCAGGCTTTTGTGCAAGTCGCCCCACCACTCGCGCACCTCCGGCCGCAGAAAGTCTGGAAACACCGCTTTATCCGGCCAAACGTAACCGTGGAAAAGCTTTCCCTCTGCGGTGCGGACGAAATAGTCATTTTCCACACCGCGATCGAATATCTCATAATTTGCTTCCGGTTCGTACTTGACACCGGGATCGACAATCGTGACAACCTTAAAACCGACTGCTTTCAAGTCTGCGATCAGTTTCGCGGGATCGGGGAAACGCTTCGGGCTCCAGGTAAAAACGCGGTAGCCGTCCATGTAGTCGATGTCGAGGTGGATGACATCGCAGGGAATCGCCAGATCGCGAAATTCCCGCGCCAACTCCCGCACAACATCCTCTGATTCGTAGCTCCAGCGGCATTGGTGGTATCCCAGCGCCCATTTTGGCGGAAGCGGCATCCGCCCGGTTAACTGCGTGTAGGTCGCGAGAATTCGGGCGGGTTCCGGGCCGTAGATGATGTAGTAGTCGAGTTCTGGGCCTCTGGTTTCCATCCGCAACACGCCCGGTTTTTCGGCGCCGATGTCGAATTGACTCCAAAATGTGGTGTTGAAAAACAGGCCGTAAGCGCGATCGGGATTTAGGGCGATGTAAAATGCGATCGCCTGGTACATTTCATCTGTCTGCGAATTGTAGTCGAGGGCGTCGGTTGTCCAGTTTGTCTTGACTTCCGAGAGTTTGTCGAGCAAGCCGGTGCGTTGGCCGAAACCGTAGAAGTGCTCGTCTGTTTCAATGCGCTTCCAGCCAGCAGTTGCGCCCGCGCGCCATCCTAGGGCGCGATCGCAGTCGCTAGCAAAGGGTTTTCCCGATTTGTCAAAGCATTCGATGGAAGTGCGATCGCGCTTTACGGAAACTAATATTTCTGCTGTTTCTATTTCGATTTTTTCCTCGGTTTCTCGCACTTCAAACGGGACAATTTCCCACTCTTCGTCAGGGAGAGTTACTGAGTGCGATGGCTTACGCCCCGCTACGCTACGGTTTGTGAATTCACCCGTTGGGGACATTCGGACTCGAATTAAATTCGGGGCGAGGATGCTGATGTTGAGGGAAGTTTCGCCGCAGTTGAAGTGAATTGTGCGATCGGTTTTATCGCTCGATTCTACTGCGCCAATAATTGACCAAGGCTGTTCGGTAGTTTGGAGTTTTCCGAAGTATTGTGGCATACATTGTGACTCGAAATATTATCGATTTTGCGGCGAGCTGTTTGGGGTTGTCATCTGGCAAAAGGCTGAAATAAGTCCGATCGCTCTCTATGTTCGTCGCGCCCTCAATCTCCTATTCAGAAACGCTTGAACAGAAACAGATCGCCTTGCAATGAATGCGACGTTGCAGTAGCTTTTAACCAACTAAAAGGACGATCCCCGCCAACACAATTTTCCATATCCCACTCCCTAATTTCAAATAAAAGTGCGATTTTTTCCGGTTTTTACCCGCTCAGCATCGTATATTGATTTCAAACGTTTAATGCTAACTAAACAAGTATGTTAGAATTGCAAGATAAATTTTCAAGCGCTCGTTGATTCAAGCTTACCACTTCCCTACGAGTGAGATTTAGCTCTAGATACTGAGGTAAGTTTTGGGTATTTATATTGACAAGCATCTGCTGATAAGTATTCTCACTGACGCATAGCTGTTACCTGTAAATTTTTACTGACAGTACAATTATTGGAGTAAACCGATGTTAAAAACAGTGGTTGGTCATAGCAACGACCCTGACTCTCTCTCCGCCATAACAGAAGTCCTAGAGCAATGCCAGCAATCCCTCTCAGGAGCATCACCTCAAGCGGGTATACTGTTTGCAGCCATTGACTTTGAACATACTCTCATCTTAAATCAAATTAATCAGACTTATCCAGGAATTGAGCTAATTGGTGGCACAACCGATGGAGAGATGTCTTCTGTTCTAGGATTTGAGCAGGATTCCCTCACTCTGATGCTATTTTGTTCGGACACGATCGCGATTCGTGCTGGAATTGGACGAGACATCTCCAAGGACTTGAACGCTGCCATTAAAACCGCTATAGTTCAAGCAAAAGCAGGTCACACAGAGGAGATTAAACTCTGTATTACTTTGCCAGAAAGTCTCACCAATAGCGCCGTTTTGATTTTAGATAGATTGAATCAAGCTTTAGGGAAAAAAGTACCTATTTTTGGCGGACTTACGGCGGATAGGTGGCAGTTCAAACAAACCTATCAATTCTACCAAACAGAAGTTTATAGCGATGCAATTCCCATTCTCTTAATCTCTGGTTCAATTCTGTTTTCTCATAGTATTGCTAGTGGTTGGAATCCCATTGGTAAGCCCGGTAAAGTTACCAAAGCTTCTCAAAACATAGTCTACGAAATTGACAGTAAACCTGCTCTCGCATTTTATCACCATTATTTGGGGGAAATGCCACCATCCTCAGAATATCCCCTAGCCGTGTTTGATGTCAATGAAAATCATTACTATTTGCGAGCACCCAGCGGAGTTTATGATTCAGAAATTGGTAGCGTGAGCTTTTTTGGAGATCTTCCCGAACAGGCGATCGTTCAAATTACCGAAACTACCCACGATAGTATTCTATCTGCATCTCGAACCTCAATGATGCAAGCCTTAGAGAATTATCCCGGCCAAGAACCGGCGGCTGCTTTATATTTTTCCTGCGCCAGTAGGCGACAAATCTTAGGTACTCGCACTAAAGAAGAATACGCACTAACTCAAACCTGTTTGACCAAATCATTGCCCACTTGTGGCTTTTACACCAATGGGGAAATTTCCCCCTTAGAAGCTAGGGGTATCTCTTATTTTCATAATGAAACATTTGTCACTTTGCTAATCGGAGAAGCCTAAGATGCAGTCAGAAGAAATAGACCTTAGGGCAATAATTAAGCAGCTTGAAAAAGAAAATCGCATTTTACGCAAGAAATTAGAGCGAGCGGAGACAACTTGCCAAGAACTCGAGCAAACGAATCAAAAAAAAGAATCTTTGCTACGGCAAATTATCAACGACCTAGAAAATTCCCAAAAAGAAGTCAAAGAAAAGCGTCAGCTAGAACAGACTCTGAGCGAACTTAAACGCACTCAATCCCAACTCGTTCATGCTGAAAAAATGTCGAGCCTAGGGCAACTTGTAGCAGGAGTCGCTCATGAAATTAATAATCCCGTCAACTTCATCCACGGCAACTTAAAATACTTGGATGAATATGCTCACAACCTGTTGAATATCGTGCAACTTTATCAGCATCACTACCCCAATCCGGTAGCTGAAATTCAAGGCGAGGCAGATGCAATAGACCTAGAATTTTTGCAGCAAGACTTGCTCAAAATTGTGACTTCTATGAAGCTAGGAACAGAACGCATCCGTAACATTGTCCTCTCTTTGCGGATATTTTCGCGAATGGATGAATCTCAACTCAAGTCAGTGGATATTCATGAAGGCATTGATAGTACATTGCTCATTTTGCAGCATCGTCTGGAGAATAAACCGGAATACTCAGAGATTCAGGTGATTCGGAACTATGGTACTTTGCCGATGGTGGAGTGCTATGCCGGACAACTAAATCAGGTGTTTATGAATATTCTGGCAAATGCTATTGATGCCGTTGATGAATTAAATGAAAAACGAACGGTTCAAGAAATAAAAGAAAATTCTAGTCAGATTACTATCTCTACATCAGTGGTTGATGCACAATGGGTACAAATTGCGATCGCGGATACGGGATTAGGAATTCCCGAAGCAATTCAAAAACAAATATTTAATCCCTTCTTCACCACAAAACCCATTGGGAAGGGAACAGGAATGGGCATGGCGATTAGTTACCAGATTATAACTGAAAAGCATGGCGGTAAGCTCATGTGTTTTTCAACTCCCGGAAGAGGGGCGGAGTTTGTGATTCATATTCCAATCGAGAAGCAAGTCTGTAGCCACGGTGAATAGGATGGATAATCCAAGTTTAGAGCAAATCAAGTCTCAATATAGCTCGATCATCCTTTCTGGAAAATTATTCTTCAATTTTAGTGATAGGTAGATGAATAATTTGATCTTGATATTCATTAGCAAAAGAACATTCAGCTATCAAAATTAATTCATCTATATTTTGCCCAACACTTAAATTCGCATTTAAAATAAATATCCCAGGAATATGATGATTTGCTTGTAAATGATCGTTTAAGTGAACAGGCATAGATTTACGGTTATTCGTGACTAGGATCAAATCATATTTTTCACACCATTCTAAAATTTCCGGGTCTTTAGTTCCTTTTGCTGGTATGGAAGGTTCGCCAATGACCCGAATAATTAATTCTACTTGTTTAATCCGAAGTTGAGTAGGATAAATCGGGTCAACATTTTCATCAATAAGATACTTGAGCGCCATTATTTTTCTGTCTTTCCATCTTGATTTTTTGGAGTCTGAGCGAAGCTGGATGAGGCTTTAATTCTTGGGCTTTTCGTTGTTGGTGCGACCATTCTAGCCAGTCTTCAATATATTTATTTACGACTTCTTTATTGTTTAAATAATACAGGATTGTCGCATAAATTTGATCGAGGGTCAAAGTGGAAAAGTGTTTTAAGATTTCCTCCGGTGAACGTTGGCGATAAATATATTCATAAAGGATGCTCTCTATTCCCACTCTTGTTCCTTTTACTCGAATGTCGTCAGGTGCTAAAAAATCAAAGTATTCTTCTATCAGCATGGTTTTTTCCTCCATTTTTTGTTGAGGCTTAATTGATGGTCAGAATCATAGTTAGATTATAGCAGCCACCCAGAAATTCGGTTTCTCTAAGAAACCCGGTTTATTAGAATTCATGGCGTTAACCGAATTTATCCCTCACCTACTACCTCCCCAATTTTTGCAAAATTCTCCGCACTCCATCCTTTTCAAGTCTCTCAAAATGCTGGCGTTCACCAGCAGTAAAAACAGTTGTAACTCCCCCTTTATCCGACATCTGTGCTTCCAATACTCCACGATTGAAGAAAACAACTTTATCGGAACCAAAAAAGACGATCGCCCTAACCCGATCGCCTTTAAGCCACAATCCCACTCCATCTCCCACTTCCATCAAAGCTTCAGACGCACTGACAATGGTTTTACCTCCCTTCGTCGAACACACCATGTAGCTAATATTTTTGATAATCTTTTGGTTTTTTTCACAGGGTTGAGCCTGAAGTTCTTTCAACTCTCGATCGTAATTAGCCCGATTCATGACAGGCTTAATCTGGTTCAGCAAACAGCGATCGGGTATGCCATCACCATCATCATCCATGCGGATGTCATCTTGTTGTCCGTCTCGATCGCAATCAATCGCCTGCCCAATCTGTCTACTTGGTTTCGCTGATTGTGCTAGTGCATCGCCACTGATGGCAGAGCTTAATAATACCAGCGCGATCGGCAATAATTTGAAAAGCATCATAGGTATCGAGTGACAATATCTGTGTTGTAGTGGCAGTCAACATTCCGTCAGCACGTAATCTAACACAGTTCTGCAAAAACAGTCTTGGACGCACAGGCAACACGATATAAGTCCTAAAAAACAAAATTCTGTAGCTTAGGATACATTTATTTCATTAATGATTGTTTAAACTTTCCAAGTGTGGATTGTAAATTTTCAATACTTCTACCAAAATCCACGTAAATGTGTTATTTGGTCGAATCTAATTGTGCGATCGCAGTGAAAAACTCCAAGTAGTTTTGACCTGAATTCAGAAAAGTCGCGATCGGCACAAAATTTTTCAGCTTCTCCAGGGTAAAGATTAGGTACTAAATCTGTGCAATATTGTCATCAATATGCTGGTGAAGCGATCGCACCTCGCTGTAACTACCCGTAATAAAACTTGTTTGTAGTAAGGACTTTAGTCCTTATTGAAAAACAATAAAAAGGACAAAAGTCCTCACTAACAACCGGCTTTTCCTAAGCCATATCTTTTCAAAACTACTTGTCCCGTAATCAACAACAAAAAACTATCATGAGTGGAAACGAATCGCGCGTTCAAGCAATTTCTCAAATCGTCAACCGCCCACTGACACCTACCCAGCCTGCGAAACGACTAGAAGATATGTGGGCAACAGATGTCTTCACTCTCAGCAAGATGCAAGAGAGTCTGCCCAAAAGTATTTTTAAATCAGTAAAAAATACAGTTCAAACCGGCAAAAAACTCGACGAATCCGTAGCTGATGTAGTTGCAGTAGCCATGAAAGACTGGGCTATTTCCAAAGGAGCACTGTACTACGCCCACGTATTCTACCCCCTCACCAACAGCACCGCTGAAAAACACGACGGTTTCATCTCTGTACAAAGCGATGGTTCAGTCATCTCAGAATTTGCCGGCAAACTGCTAGTACAAGGCGAACCCGACGGCTCCTCCTTCCCCAACGGCGGCATCCGTTCCACCGCCGCCGCTCGCGGATACACAGCCTGGGATGTCACCAGCCCTGCTTATGTCATGGAAACAGACAACGGCATGACATTGTGCATTCCCACAGTTTTCATCTCCTGGACAGGTGAAGCATTAGACAAAAAAACGCCGCTTCTACGTTCCATTGCCGCCATGAACAAAGCAGCAACCCGCGTTTTGAAACTATTAGGAAATACCGAAGTAGCTCCGGTAAATTCCAGTTGCGGTGCCGAACAAGAATACTTCCTGATAGATGCAAATTTTGCCAACAATCGCCCCGACTTAATGTTAGCAGGTCGCACTTTGTTTGGCAAACCTCCAGCCAAAGGACAGCAATTTGACGACCACTATTTTGGAGCAATTCCAGAGCGCGTTCAAGTCTTCATGCAGGAAGTAGAAGAAAGAATGTACCGCCTGGGCATTCCTGCCAAAACTCGCCACAACGAAGTAGCACCAGGTCAATTTGAAATTGCACCATTTTTTGAATCAGCAAACGTCGCCAGTGACCACCAACAATTAACCATGACAATTCTTCGTAACACTGCGAAGAAACATGGTTTTGTTTGTTTGTTGCACGAAAAGCCTTTTGCAGGGATTAACGGTTCCGGCAAACACGTTAACTGGTCAGTCGGTAACGCCACCCAAGGCAACTTGTTAGACCCCGGCGATACACCGCACTCCAACATACAATTCCTAGTGTTCTGCGGTGCTGTAATTCGTGGCGTACACAAATACGGCCCTTTGTTGCGCGCCGTAGTTGCAACTGCCAGCAACGACCACCGCTTGGGTGCCAATGAAGCTCCGCCAGCGATTATCTCTGTCTATTTGGGTTCGCAATTAGAAGATATCTTCGATCAAATTCGCCAGGGCGGAATTAAGGGTTCTCAAGGTCGCGGAATCATGAATTTAGGCGTAGAAACACTGCCTACTTTCGTAAAAGATGCCGGCGACAGAAACCGGACTTCGCCCTTTGCTTTTACTGGCAACCGTTTTGAATTCCGTGCTGTAGGTTCCGGTCAATCTGTTTCCGGCCCCTTGGTGGCAATGAATACAATTTTGGCAGATTCTTTGGACTGGGTTGCTAACAAGTTAGAAAGCGATTTGGCCAAAGGAACTGAACTAAATGCTGCCATCCAAAACGCCCTGAAAGAAGTGATGGACGAGCATGGTGCTGTGGTATTCGGTGGCAATGGCTATTCGGAAGAATGGCATAAAATGGCCGTGGAAGAACGCGGTTTAGCCAACTTGCGGACTACCGCCGATGCTTTGCCAGTGTTGAAAGCAGAATACATTGAAGATTTGTTTGAAAAGACAGGTGTGTTGACTCCTGTTGAATTGGAAAGCCGTTTCGATGTCTATGCAGAGCAGTATTTGCTGGCAATTGAAGTTGAAGCGAAACTGGTAGTCAGCATGGCAAAAACCATGATTTATCCAGCAGCCGTGAGTTATTTGTCGGATCTTTCTAGCACTATTGCTGGTTTGAAAGAAATTGGCATTGACTTAGATAAAGAAACTGCCCAAAAGGTAGCCACCTTGCTTAAATCGATGATGGATTGTGCTAGCAAGTTAACTGATGCTTCGAGCAAGCATGATTTTGCTTCGACAGAAGATCATATGCAGTATGCTTCGCAAACAATTCGTCCTTTGATGGATGAGGTTCGCCAGTATGCGGATGCTTTGGAAGGTGAAATCGCTGATGATTTGTGGCCGCTACCTACTTATCAGGAAATGCTGTTTATTAAGTAATCGCCAACCTGATTAATTTGGGGTGAGATTTGTCGGGACACTCCAAGAGCTCATTCGTGTCAAATTAAACCGAAAGGCCGCTCGTACCCGAAATACCGCCAGGGGTTTAAACCCCTGGCGAATAGCTAAAGTCCTCTAAAAGAGGACTCAAGAACTCATCAGTCCTCTTTTAGAGGACTTGCGCTTTGAGACAGGGGTTTCAACCCCTGGCGGACTGATGGGCGGACGGAAGGACTGGGTGGACTGACAGCTTAAGTTGACACTCCTTGGGTACTGCCGTGTCCTGATTGTGGGTAATATTAATTCCGATGCTACCGGATTTGAAATCAACCGGATTTCAGCGCTCCGGGCAAACACGCAAAGCAGGCTTCGATCATCTGCGGAACTCGATCGGATGTATTGTAAGCTAGTGCGGGTGCTGTGGCGATCGCCGGGGCTGTGGCGATCGCCCTTCAATCTGAGATTATTGAAACTGAGGCATTTCTGGGCCAACTGAGCGAATGGGTAGCAGAAGTTGATTCTTCCTTTGCCGCTTTGCTGAAAGATTTGATTGAGTGGGTGAAATTGCCCCCAGAGTCAGCGGTAGAGTTGATTTCTAGAGCTGGACTACCGTTAAACTACCAGCATTCTTGGCAAGGAATTTCGCCCTTTGTCGTAGGTAGCGTCTTGTGGAGTTTATATGCGTTTTTGAGAACCCCTCAAGATTACTGGGAGACTCTGTGTACTAGCATCGCCGTTGGTGGCGATGTGGATACCACCGCAGCAATGGCTTGTGCCATCAGCGGGGCATTTCTGGGGCTGGAAGCTATCCCGAAGCAACTAACGGAACTTTTGAACGATCGGGAGACTTGGGGCCTGGGCGAACTGATGCAACTGGCTGACAGTTGTTACCAGTTGAAAATGAAGTTGTAACGGCTTCTAACAAGTTAGGACTTATTGCAAGTGCGATCGCGATCGGATTTGCAATAAGTCACTATTTGGTGGGCTTAAGTCGTTAGGTAAAACGTCGCTCGCCTTTACAGCCTGAATCAAGATTGTATCAAAGTATTAAACATTAACACAAAGACTTTTCTGTACTTGGCGATCGCACTAATTCTGTGATATTCTTCACTTCCTAGAACTATTGCCGATTATGCCCACATCCACTGACAACTTTTATGTAGGCGATGTCGCCTTCAACTTTCACTTTGCAGGCCCGCTTCTAGACTTTGAAGAAGAAATCCAGAATCAATCACCATTTCACGATTTAGACTACTTAACTGGCGAAATAAAAAGGGGATTCCTAGACTACGTGCGCCAAGGAATCATGCTAGACGCAATCCGCAGATTGCGATTGTATAAAAACCAGTTCAAAACCTTTAAAAAATACTGCGAACAAGCATTAGGTAGACAATATTTTTACTGTACGCAAATCATTAAATCTGCTGGGATTTGCCTGCGCTTAATTAAAGCCGGATTTGAGATTTTGCCTAGTTGTGTAGCTCAGGTTGTCCCTTTGTTTAAGCACGCAGTCACCGACCAATATGGCGACTGTCCTTTGGAGGAGAAATGGCAAGAAGTTGTGGATGTAGTGCCAAAAGAAAAGATTACCGCAGTTACTATTAGCGAAACGGTTGACAACAATCCCGAACTGCGGCTCAAACAAATTAAGATTAAAACGGATACCTACGCTCTTTTATCTAAAAAAGCAGCCGCAGCGGGTATGTCAATTTCGGAATTGTTAGCCCGGTTGGTTGATGAATACAATCCCCGAAATTTAGAGGAAGCAGCGGAACATACTCCCGAACAAGAGGAAATTCTAGACCAGTTAGACGAGGAGTTTAAGAAGCCTGCAACGGAACAAAAATCCCCAGCGGCTAAGAGCAATAAATCTCAAGGTTTTGGAGTGAAGGTTAAGTCAAAAGGTGCTAAAGGGGAAGTTAAGACTAAAGCTATGGGCGAGAAAATTCAGGCTAAAAGTTCGGCTGGTAAAGTTAAGTTGAAAAATCGCAAATCTGAAATTAAAGGGGAGAAACAGTCGAATTCATTGGAGGATAAAAATCATGAAATTATTAGCAAAAAATCTCAGGCTTCGTCAACATTAAGTGAGGGAGGTTCTAGCGAATAAAATTCAGCAAATATAGAGAACACGGCAGTGCCCTTGGACTACTGCGACTAATTGTAGGGACTAAGGCCAAGCCGTGTCCTGGCTGTGGTATCAATTCCGATGCTAACAGATTTGATATTGGGGTTTGCGCGGATCGTCGGTGCGATCGCGATCGTAAATAAGGTAACATAGATTTATAGACTAGCTACGCCTTGACATGAAACTACCTGAATACATCACTGCTTATAAATACCCATTAAAAGGAAGCTGGAACTGGAAGCGGAGGTTAATAGCCTCGCAGGGGAAAAGAAAACGGTTATGTAATTATATTTAGATGTATGGTTAAGATTATCTGGACTGACTATATGCAATATAGAGCTGAGTTAAGGAGGTTTGACTTAAGTATCTTGGAAAATATTATTAGATTTTCGGGAGAAAGGTATGATGATACAGTAACGGGAACTCAAATTGTGGTGGGCAAACATAATCAGGACTTGGTTATGATACCTTATGAAATAAATGAAGATTATATTACCCCGATCACTGTGCATACAACTACTCGTCAACAAATAAAGTTTCGTTTAACAACTGGGAGATTAGTAATTTATGAATAATCCAAAAATGGCGTATTTTGAAAAAGAAGATATTCTTCATTTAACTCTTTCTGATGAACGGGAATCTGGAAGTGTTGAAATCAGCCCTAATATTACGGTAGAACTCAATGAAGGAGGGGAATTAATAGGGATTGAGATTATCAATGCTAGTGCTTTTATTCGGGATTCAATTTTAGAATCTGTGCAAGCGAGATTATTAACAGTCAGCGGAAATAAGTAGCCAATTCGTTAATTAGAAGGTTGAGAAAATTCTAATTATTATGGGTTGTTCAACCAAACTTAGTAATAAGTAATTTATACGGGATCGCCTCACACTATACCAATTTCCCACACACCGCATCACCCGATCGGACAAAATTAAATAGCCCGATCGCAGATTGCAGAAACTGCATTCACCAAGGCACACTTTACTTATCGGTCATCGGTCGGTTATTTTTACTACAAACCCCACGGCTGGTGTGGGAGACTCCTCCGTCACACCAGCCAGGTTTTTTTTATATTATTTGTTAGTTGTTAGTTGTTATTTGTTAGTTGTTATTTGTTAGTTGTTATTTGTTAGTTGTTATTTGTTAGTTGTTAGTTGTTATTTGTTATTTGTTGTTGGTTATTTGTTATTTGCTATTAATCAAATTATTAGATAGATCGCATTGGGTGCATCTGTGTTTGGCAAATATATTCGTAGGGGCGAAGCATGACCGCTGTAAATCTCTGCTTACCACTAATAAATTGTCTGCGGTCATGCTTCGCCCTTACACAATCAGGATGCTCCCATCCCATTGAGTCGTAAAATATACCTTAAGGAATAAGACAGCCAGCGCCTTATTATGATATAGTCATGCCACAAAAATTAAATTTAGTCAACTAAACCATTAAGAACTACCCGTGAGCAATCCACCAAAAATTCTCGCATTTGCCGGAAGTACCCGGACAGCATCTTATAACAAAATGCTGGTCAAAGTAGCAGCGACTGGGGCTAGAAACGTAGGGGCAGAAGTCACCTATATAGATTTGCGAGATTTCCCAATGCCCCTATTTGATGAAGACTTAGAAGCCGCTGAAGGACTTCCTGAAAATGTTCTAAAATTCAAAGAATTGATGATAGCACATCAAGGACTTTTGATTGCTTCGCCAGAATACAACAGTTCCATTACCGCAGTGCTCAAAAATGCGATCGATTGGGCATCTCGCCCGCAACCCTCAGAAGCAGGGCTGGCTGCTTTTAACAATAAAGTAGCAGCCATTATGAGCGCTTCTCCCGGAGGTTTAGGAGGTATGCGGGGATTGGCTAATTTGCGATCGCTTTTGGAGAATATTAACGTCATGGTGATTCCAGATCAAAAAGCAATTCCCCAAGCTTTTCAAGCATTCAATCCTGATGGTACCCTGAAAGATATCAAGCAACAGGAAGCCGTACAACATCTGGGTGGTAAACTTGCTGGAATATTGGCAAAACTCAGCGCGTAAAACTGTATTTAATTTCCCAATTTTTTCTGCTTCCAAGCCTCCACAAACGGCAAAAATATCGACACCAACTCCTGCCGATTCATCACCAAAGTCGGATAAGAAACCCTAGCGTAATTTTTCCCCACTTCCAGGGGGAAAATTGCCTGGGAATCCAGCGGTAGCCAAACCGCACCCGCAGCTTTAACGATTACCCAACTCCCAGCAATATCCCAAATTTTCGGAGTAGCTTCCACACCTCCCAAAACCGCACCCGAAGCCACAGTCAAAAAATTATAAGTAGCCATTCCCAACATCCGTACTTTGCTGGGAAGATGAGGCCCAATTCCCACACTACGGGAACACAAATTAAACAAATGATTACCACTCATTTTATCCGCAGTGGGACGAATGGGCTTCCCATTTAAAAAAGCACCTTGTGGGATATCTGTCAATAGATTTTTCTCGACAAAATCTCCTGCAAAAAAACCATGAAAAGTTTGACTCAATGGTGGCAAATGTACGCAGCCAAAAACCGGAGTTCCGCGATACAATAAACCCAGAGAAATACCCCAAATTGGAATTCCCCTAGCAAAATTAGTGGTAGCATCTACAGGGTCAACAATCCAACACCATTCAGTATCAGGGAAAACGTGTTCTCCCTCCTCGCTCAAGATACCATGACTGGGAAAAGTAGAGGCGATCGCGCTTCTAATCTCCGCATCCGCCCAATTATCAGATTGCGTCACCAAACTCCCGTCATCCTTCTCATCGGCTTGCGTCGTACCAAAATCTTGTAACAACTGCTGTCCAACGCGATATACAGTATGTTGTGCAAAACTTAAAATAGAATCCCAAAAATCTTTCATTAGTTATTGGTTATTTGTTATTGGTGATTGGTGATTGGTGATTGGTGATTTGTTATTTGTTACTACTGCCAACAGCCAAACCTTAGTCTAGTTCATTTTCGAGAATAGTGGCGATCGCACTTTTAGCATTATCCTGAAACTCCTGCACATCAACCCTTCCCAACAGCCAAACAGCCACCACCATACCCAGCGCCGGCACCATAAACACCAACCCATAAGCCAGCATCGGCACCCCAAACAAACTCCTGCCAAAATCCAAAATAGCACCACCGCTAACCGTCGCTACACCCCGCGCCATAGCCTGAGACAAACCCCAAGCCCCAATAAAAGTCCCCGCAGTTTCCGCCGCAGTCAAATCCAACATCAAACTCAAAGCCCCCGTCGTCGTAACTCCCGAAGCCAGCCCAAACAATAGTAAAGCCAACTTAAACAAAATCGGATTACCAGTAAATCCCGATAAAACAATTAAACCAAAACAAACCGCCACCGCCAAACAGCCCAACCTAATCGTATTTTGCTTACCAATTCGTGGCACAATTAAAAAACCCGTGGCGCTTAAACCAAAAAGCACACCAGTACCATAAATAGCATTCAACCGCGTAGTTTCCGAAATCGGCATCTTAAAAATTTCCCCGCCATAAGGTTCCAAAACCGCATCCTGCATAAACAAACAAATTGTCATAATCAGCAGGAAAGTAAAAAATAAACCCGTTTGGCGACTAGCAGTCAAAATCCGCAGCGCACTTCCCAGAGTAATCTTATCTTCTCGATTAACTGCCGACGATCGCAATCCATAGCGCGAATACTTTTTCTCAACCCCAAAAGTAGAAACCCCCACCAAAAACAAAACCAGCGCCGGCACCTTCACAAACAAACCATTAATCGAAGCCTGCAAAACCTCCCGTGGGACATCCCCATCAATTTGTTTAAGCAAACCGCTGCTAACAATCGCCCCAATAATAATACCAACCATCAACATCGACCACACAACACCAACCAACTTGGATCTATCTTCCTCATCCGAAACATCCACCAACAAAGCAGCAAAAGGAGTCGAACTAGAACAAATCGCAATACCATAAACGGCAAAAATCAAACCCAACAAACCCACCAAACCATAGGTAGGAGTAGTCCATCCCACAGCCTGCAAACTATCGCCTAAGCGCCACATCACCTGCACCGCCAAAAAAGCCGAAATCACAAACAAAACCCCACCCAGCCACACATAACCAGTGCGGTGATGGCCAAACAAAGGCTTAGCATCAGACATTTGTCCAAACCACACCCTAGCCGGGGCGACAAACTGGTGCATAGCCAGAGTAGCAGCCACCACAGTAGCCGGAATCGCCAACTCCTTAATCATCACCCGATTGAGCACCCCCAGGGTCAAAATCGACATCATACCCAAGCCCATCTGAAACAAGCCCAGGCGGAACATAGTAAGCAGGTTAACCCTTTTGAACCCAACAGTGGCAGAATCTGTTAATCTTGAATCTGGTAAACCGTCGATCGACATAACTATTCAAATAAATACAACATTTGGATTGATCGTACCTGAGATATCGCAACTCGTCGCCATTCTTTCCCAGGCTAGAAGCTGAAATCGGATTATTCGTATAAATTCATATAAAAATAAAGAGAATCAATAACTGTGGATTTACCAACCGTGACAACCATTACCCTAGGACAAAACGGCCCCGCCGTCATTCCCCTCTGCGTCGGAACTTGGGCTTGGGGGGATAAGCTATTCTGGAATTATGGCAGCAACTACGGCCCGGCAGAAGTAGAAGCAGCATTCAAAACATCCCTAGATGCCGGAGTCAACTTCTTCGACACCGCCGAAGTCTACGGTAACGGCTTGTCTGAAGAATTACTAGGGCAGTTTATCAAAAAAACCAGCCAACCAGTACAAGTAGCCACAAAATTCGGTCCCGTACCTTGGCGCATCACCGGAAAATCTGTTTCCGAAGCCTTGAGTGCTAGCTTAAAACGCTTGCAAGTAGAACAAATAGCCCTCTACCAAGTACACTGGCCATTCTCATTTTTACTGAGTCAAGAAACCCTAATGAACGCCTTAGCGGATGAAGTCAAACAAGGCAGAATCCAAGCAGTCGGAGTCAGCAACTACACAGTAGAACAGATGCGCGAAGCCCACAAAATATTAGCAAATAGAGGCGTTCCTTTAGCCACAAATCAAGTCCGTTACTCCTTGCTATCGCGACAAGTAGAAAAACAAGGAATTGTCAGCGCAGCCCGCGAATTAGGAGTCACAATTTTAGCTTATAGCCCCTTAGCCCAAGGATTGCTCACAGGTAAATATAGTGCCGAACAACAACCTACCGGTGCTCGTAAATTTGACTCGCGCTTCAGCAAAACAGGCCTCAAAAACATCGAATTAGTGATGTCCACTCTGCGGAAAATGGGCAAAAAGCGCGATCGCACCCCAGCCCAAGTAGCCCTCAACTGGCTCATCGCTCAAAAGGGAGTCATCCCCATTCCCGGCGCAAAAACCGGAAAACAAGCCACAGAAAATGCCGGTGCATTAGGCTGGAATTTGAGCCAAGATGAAGTCAACCAACTAGAATTAATGACTCGTCCTTGGCAAGAATAAATCAGTAGACTTTTGACTGATGAAGGTTAAATTTTCACTGTAGGTTAGGTTTTAATTTACTCTACCTAACCTACAGTTCATGGGAGCATCCCGATTTCGCCCCTACGAAGCATGACCGCTGTAAATCTCAGGTTATCACTAATAAATTGTCTGCGGTCATGCTTCGCCCTACGAATATATTTGCAAAACACAGATGCACCCCAGTTCATTTTCTTCTTTACTCTTCCTTCTTACGCTGATCTAAAATCCTCTCTTCATCGTCCTGTATTAAACTCTCTCTTCTCGAACTTCGCGTCCTTAGCGCCTTCGCGGTTAAATCACCTGACGATACAACCGGAATTGATATCACTCATGACTGCTGACTACTGATTTATTTTTTATGAAAAAACCGTTAAAATTTCAATCACTGGCGATCGCACTATTGCTATGCTTATCACATACATTAACGGCTTGTAGCTCCCTCAAAAAACCCTTTGAACTGCCCCCATCGGCAACACAAGAACCCTGGCCAGTTCAAACAGGCCTCCGAGTCAACATCCTTCGCGACAACATACCCATTGTTAACCGCATAGTTTTAGTACCAGACGAAGCCACATTCTTAGCAGCCATCCAAAAATGGAACCTCAAAGGACATTGGCCAATTCTGATCGAAGATAACAAATATACGCCCATGTTTCTCCATCGCTTCCAAGCCGATGAAATAGTCCGCTTACCCAGCATCAAACAGCAACTGCCAAAAACTCAAAAACTTCAACAATTGATGCTGAAGGCATCAGCAGCAGCCTGGAATTGCACAGATTCTCAAACTTTAAAAGCCAAATGGATGGAGTTGGGGTGGGAACCGCCAGGAGTAGTAATCACATCTGAAAATGACCCAGCAAGGACAGCAGCAGTCGCCTTAGCCGCCGCCCGCGGTCAACCTTTAGTATTTTTAGAAGGTAATTTCGGAAAGCCTAATGATACTCTCAATCAGCAACAGTGGCAAACTCTGCAAACCGCAGTTACCACAGCAGTCGAATCTACTGGATATGTTTATGCTCAACTCGGCGATGCGATCGACACTTTAACCATGGTACGCCAATTAGCAGTCAAATATCAATCCCCAGACCAACCAGACGAACAATTAGCCGTTACTGACGGTTTGGGGCGTCACCCCAACAGCGATCGCTGGGCTGTCGCCGGCTGGATTTACGGTGCCTCAGTGCGATCGATTTATCAAGTCATGTGTTCCATATTTCTAGATGTTCAAACAGCCCTGCTTTATGATAGTTACCCCCAGGAAGGAAGTTGGGCAAAATATGAAATGAACTCAGCAGCTACCGGATTAAAAACACTAGATTTAGAAGTAGAATTAGTTAAAAAACCCGAAGCTAGCCTCAACAAATGGCGAACTTTAGCATCAAAACCCTGGGAATTTGACTTGATTTTGATGAATTCCAAAGGCTATCCAAATTCATTCCAAGTTGGCAACGGCGATGCTTTAGTAAAAGACATCCCACAACTCAAATTTCCCGCAGTGGTGCACATGATACACAGTTGGTCTGCCGCAGCACCAGATGATAAAAATACCGTTGCTGGACGGTGGTTAGAAAGTGGAGCCTATGCCTATGTAGGTAGTGTTAATGAACCTTTGTTATCGGCATTTATTCCGCCGAAATTAATCGTGGAGCGACTTTTGCGATCGGCTCCATTTTTAATCGCAGCGCGGCAGTTACAATCGGCTCCCTGGAAAATTACAACTATGGGCGATCCGCTAATGTCGATCGGCAAACCGAAACCAAGAATTCCGCCAACTCAACAACCAATCTAAACAACTGTATAAATGCGTAAATATACTCAAGCCACCTTTTTGCCCAATTCCTGAAAGATTAAATGTAGTGAGGCATACAATCTCCCACTCAAATTAGGAGCTACTCTGTTAAGTCCCTTTCCCACCAAGTCACCACCACAAAAAATCCTCTTTAAAATCACTCTTAATTTAGTTGGCAAATTCCCAAAAATCACTCAAAATTAAAATAAGAAATAAAATGTAATATTTATCTAAATTCTTACAGAAGAATTAATCCCTAAATGAGACTCCTCCATCCTGTAGACTTGGAGCCGCCCGGCCCAACCGCAAAAACTCCCGATGCTTCCCTGCTGAGCCCGATATTCAACCGCTTGCACCCCAGTCCCGAAACCCTCCTACTCATCCTCTCCCTAGTCATCGGGGGAGTCACTGGTGCAGGTGTCATCACTTTTCACTATCTCATCCATCTGATCCACACCCTGATGCTGGAAAACTTGATGGGGGTAATTTCCTCTTCAGGGCCTTGGACACTAGCCTGCATTCCCACCCTGGGCGGAGTCGTCATCGGCTTAATGCGCTGGCGGTTTCGGGATTTTGGCCCCAATATGTCTTCTCTAATCGCAGCCACTCGTGGCTTGCAAGAACTATCCCCCCTCAAACCCATCACTAAAATGGTGGCGGCCTCCGTTTCCCTAGGCACCGGCGCATCCCTTGGCCCAGAAGCCCCCAGCGTCGAAATCGGTGCGAACTTTGGAATGCTGCTGGCTCAAGTTTTGCAACTTTCTCCAGAACGGCAGCGCTTGCTCCTCGGTGCTGGCGCCGCCGCCGGTTTATCTGCCGGCTTCAATGCTCCCATCGCTGGAGTATTCTTTGCCTTGGAAGTTGTGCTCGGTAGCACTTTTGCCACTTCCTCAGTGAGTGTTGTTTTGCTAGCAGCGGTAGTTTCGGCACTTCTAGCTCAAATTTGTTTGGGATCTCAGCCAGCTTTTGCATTACCAATCTACGATGTGCGTAGTCCCTTAGAATTGCCTTTTTATATGGGATTGGGGCTTTTGGCTAGCCTAGTTTCCCTAGCTTATACTGAGGCAATTCAACTGGCAGAACGCTGTTTTCAAGGAAAAGTCCGAGGATTTGCTTGGCTGGGACGACTACCGCGGCCTGTACACCCCATTATCGGTGGTGCTTGCGTCGGTTTAGTAGCTTTGGTGCTACCTCAAGTTTTGGGGGTTGGTTATGAAACAGTCCAAGCCATGCTTCAAGATGTTGAGTTTTCTTTGCCTTTGTTGCTACTGTTGTTGTTTGTGAAACTCGCGGTGACAGCAATTAGCTTGGGTAGCGGTTTGGTGGGTGGCATTTTTGCTCCGGCGATGTTTTTGGGTGCTTCCCTGGGTTCGGCTTATGGCATCTTTTTGACGATGGTGCCTGCCTTGGCCGATCGCGTTGCTGGACCTCCTGCCTATGCCATGGTGGGAATGGCTGCGGTGCTCGCCGGTAGTGCTAGAGCACCGCTGACAGCAATTCTGTTGATGTTTGAATTGACTAGAGATTACCGGATTGTTTTGCCTTTGATGGCGGCTGTCGGATTGAGTGTTTGGCTGGTGGAGTGTGTTAATCGTCGATCGCAGGCCCACAGTCTCAACCTTCAGCAAATGGGTGTGGATGTGGCGGTTAATACGCCGATTAAGGCAAGGGAACAGTTGCAGGATTGGGAAGATGCTTTGGGCGATCGCATTGTCACCGAACTGATTTCTTGCCAAATTCCGATCGATGAGGAACACCACAGTGATGAGCCTGTGTTGGCTATGGCTAATGCACATTTGCCGGAAAACATCAAGCTATCACCTGAAAAAAAATCAGCAGTTTGACACAGATAAAATACTAATGTTACCCCTACCACCTAAATCCAACTATGATATTTATCAACCCAAAAACCGATTACGCCTTCAAAAAAATATTCGGTTCCTCAGAAAGCAAAGACATTCTGATTAGCTTTCTCAACGCTCTCATTTATGAAGGAAATCCCACCATTGAAGACTTAGAAATAATCAACCCAAATCTGCCTCCCAAAGTAGAAGGATTAAAAGATACTTATCTGGATGTCAAAGCCAAGCTCAATAATGGCACTTTAGTAATTATTGAAATGCAAGTGCTCAACGTCCAGTCTTTTGGGAAGCGGGTTTTTTACAATGCCGCAAAAACTTACGCATTTCAATTACAAGCAGCCCAAGGGTATCGACTGTTGAAGCCAGTGATTGCTTTGACAATTACGGATTTTGAAATGTTTCCTGAAACTGAAGAATTCCTGTCGAGATTTGTGTACAAAGAAGTAAATAAAAACTTTACTTATCCCGAAAACGATCTGGATTTAGTGTTTGTAGAGTTGCCAAAGTTTACTAAAGAACTGGAGCAACTTGAAACCCTCGCAGATAAATGGATTTATTTCATGAAAAATGCGAGAAGTCTGACATCAGTTCCAGAAACAATGGATAGCGTACCGGAAATACATCAAGCTTTTGATATTGCGAATCAAGTCAAGTTAAGCCGCGAGGAAGTGGCAGATTTAGACCGAAGAGAACAGTTTATTTATGACCAACAGGGGGCGATTATTAAGGCTTCTCTGGAAGGAATAGAACAAGGAATAGAACAAGGAATAGAACAAGGAAAGCGATTCGAGAAGTTGGCGATCGCCCGACAATTACTCTCACAGATAGATAACGCCACGATCTGCCAAGTTACCGGGCTTAGCGTTGAGGATGTGCAAAATTTGCGATCGTCGGGCGATTCCTAGGTATTCCGACAAACGATGCTTCACTGATTAACCCCTACCACCTAAATCCAACTATGATATTTATCAACCCAAAAACCGATTACGCCTTCAAAAAAATATTCGGTTCCTCAGAAAGCAAAGACATTCTGATTAGCTTTCTCAACGCCTTGATTTATGAAGGCAATTCCACTATCGAAGACTTAGAAATTATCAACCCAAATCTGCCACCAAAAATAGAAGGCTTAAAAGATACTTATCTGGATGTGAAAGCCCAACTGAAGGATGGCACTTTAGTAATTATTGAAATGCAAGTGCTCAACGTCCAGTCTTTTGGTAAACGAGTTTTATACAATGCCGCAAAAACTTACGCATTTCAATTACAAGCAGCCCAAGGGTATCGACTGTTGAAGCCAGTGATTGCTTTGACAATTACGGATTTTGAAATGTTTCCTGAAACTGAAGAATTCCTGTCGAGATTTGTGTACAAAGAAGTAAATAAAAACTTTACTTATCCCGAAAACGATCTGGATTTAGTGTTTGTAGAGTTGCCAAAGTTTACTAAAGAACTGGAGCAACTTGAAACCCTCGCAGATAAATGGATTTATTTCATGAAAAATGCGAGAAGTCTGACATCAGTTCCAGAAACAATGGATAGCGTACCGGAAATACATCAAGCTTTTGATATTGCGAATCAAGTCAAGTTAAGCCGCGAGGAAGTGGCAGATTTAGACCGAAGAGAACAGTTTATTTATGACCAACAGGGGGCGATTATTAAGGCTTCTCTGGAAGGAATAGAACAAGGAATAGAACAAGGAATAGAACAAGGAAAGCGATTCGAGAAGTTGGCGATCGCCCGACAATTACTCTCACAGATAGATAACGCCACGATCTGCCAAGTTACCGGGCTTAGCGTTGAGGATGTGCAAAATTTGCGATCGTCGGGCGATTCCTAGGTATTCCGACAAACGATGCTTCACTGATTAACCCCTACCACCTAAATCCAACTATGATATTTATCAACCCAAAAACCGATTACGCCTTCAAAAAAATATTCGGTTCCTCAGAAAGCAAAGACATTCTGATTAGCTTTCTCAACGCCTTGATTTATGAAGGCAATTCCACTATCGAAGACTTAGAAATTATCAACCCAAATCTGCCACCAAAAATAGAAGGCTTAAAAGATACTTATCTGGATGTGAAAGCCCAACTGAAGGATGGCACTTTAGTAATTATTGAAATGCAAGTGCTCAACGTCCAGTCTTTTGGCAAGCGGGTTTTTTACAATGCAGCGAAGACTTATGCTTTTCAATTGCAAGCAGCACAAGGCTATCGACTGTTAAAACCAGTGATTGCTTTGACAATTACGGATTTTGAAATGTTTCCTGAAACTGAAGAATTCCTGTCGAGATTTGTGTACAAAGAAGTAAATAAAAACTTTACTTATCCCGAAAACGATGTAGATTTAGTGTTTGTAGAGTTGCCGAAGTTTACGAAAGAACTGGGACAACTTGAAACCCTCGCAGACAAGTGGATTTATTTCATGAAAAATGCGACAAGTCTGACCTCAATCCCAGAAAAAATGGATAGCGTACCGGAAATACATGAAGCTTTTAATATTGCGAATCAAGCCAAGTTAAGCCGCGAGGAAGTGGCAGATTTGGACAGAAGAGAACAGTTTATTTATGACCAACAGGGGGCGATTATTAAGGCTTCTCTGGAAGGACGAGAAGAAGGACGAGAAGAAGGACGAGAAGAAGGAATAGAACAGGGAAAGCGATTCGAGAAGTTGGCGATCGCCCGACAATTACTTTCACAGCTAGATAATGCAATGATTAGCCAAGTTACCGGGCTTAGCGTTGAGGATGTCCAGAATTTGCGATCGGGCGATTGATTCATAGGTTTAAAGTAATTAGGCACAGGGAGTGGATTTGTGATGTCACTGGACTATCCTGAATATGAAGAACTACGCAAGCAAAGTTGGTTCTTGGGATTGCTTTGGCGTATAGGTGACTTGGCATACTATCTTGGGCTACTTGGCGCATTAGGATCGCCATTAATGATGATTTACAGTCTACTCACAAGTCAAAAAGGTCATTTGCCCTGGCACACAGCCTTATTGGCTGGATTTCTGTCTACAGCATTCTGGGCTTGCATTTTTTGGACTTCCGCACAGCTTAAAAGTTTTGCGTTGAAAAGAGGAGACGCTTTAAAGAATAAACATTGAATGACCCCATAATCACCAGTGATATTACAGAACAAACGCGATCCAAACAGAGACAGGGAGCAAATATATATTTTGAACCCGGTATTGTATAATTATGGAAGTCTCACTTGTGGAGGTGAAACCGATGCTTGACTGTTACCATGTCGCTGATTACTTTCTGGCTCTAACGAATGAGGAAGAAGGCGATTTAATTTCTAATCTCAAGCTTCAAAAACTGATGTATTACGCTCAGGGTTTGCACTTAGCAGTTCATGATACGCCAATTTTTTCGGAGCGTATTGAAGCTTGGCTTCATGGCCCTGTAGTACCGGACTTGTATTATGCCAAAAAAGATTTCGGTTCTGGCCCATTACCAAAGCCGGATCACATTGATTTCTCCAACTATGATGATGCAACCCGAAACATTTTAGATGAAGTTTACTCTGTATTTGGACAGTTTTCAGCTTGGAAACTGGCCAATATGACCCACGAAGAGGAGCCTTGGAGGGAAGCGGCCCAAGACAGTAGTGAAATTTCCCATGAATCTCTAAAAACGTTTTTTAGAACTCAGATGACTCATGGCTAAGTACAATATTGGTAAGCGGGTGGAGCGAGGAAAAAACATATCTCCACCAGTCACAACTGAAGAATCTCCCGAACAGCAACATCCAATATTTTGTCTACGATACATGAGTAATAATTTTTGTATTTCGGACTGCACGAAAGAGGAAAAGGCAGCTTTTGCCGGCACACTTTATAAACTCAGCCAAATGACTTGGAGTCAAATAAATAGTTCGGCTCGTCATGGCTCAAGTTACGAAAGAATTGCACAAACTTCCATCAAAGCTTCTATCCCTAAACATATTACAGCAGATGTTAATTTAATAGCTTTTCGTTTTTGTGCTAAAGCCCCAATGGTAGGCTATCGTGAGCGTGCTACTTTCTTCGTTATCTGGTTAGATCGTAACTTTACTCTGTACGAACATTAAGCAAACACCAATGTTTAAAAATTCAAAGGATGGTGATAGCGGACATGATCTTACCCACTGAACCTCACCCACCTCACCCGTTTTGGCTATCCCGATCGCCCACCATCAACCCCTCGACATCGCAAACAGTGGCGCTACCCTTCAATTTGGTCTAAAATAATCAAAAATTATAAACAAGCCCAGAGGCGCTTAGGTGACTTCTAACGAGGCAACTGCACAAAACCAAAGTCAGAAAATGCCAGGAAAAACCCCCTTGGGTTCTAGTTACTACGGCTTGTTAGGGCTGCATCCTTCCGCATCGCCGATCGCAATTAGGCGATCGTACCGGGAACTGAGCAAACTCTATCATCCCGATACCACCGACTTGCCTCAGTCAGTCGCTACCGCCAAATTTCAGCAGCTTAACAACGCCTACGCCACCCTCAGCAACCCAGAACGCCGCCTCGCCTACGACCTCACAATAGGCTATTCTCGGATGAACGTGATTCAGCAGCCCCCTGGCTTCGATACTCCCGTTTCCCAATCGCGGGCAAAAAACTCCAACTCGGCTTACCTCGATCCCACGGATCGGCCGCTTTCTCCCGGAGAAATATTCGCCTTGTTTATGATGGGATCTACCTTAGTCGGATGTTTGATGCTGGCGATCGCGATCGGGCTAATTCGTGGTAATTAAAGCCTCACATCTAAAATCCCAAATCCCCAATCTAAAATCTAAAATCTAAAATCTAAAATCCCATGACTCTTCCCTCCTCTGACACCCCTTTATATAACCATCCACTCCCAGAAATCGAGAAGTGGCTAAAAAGCCGTGGGTGCGAGCAAAATCTGCGAGAACTCCACTGTTGGAACATCGATAGACCTGCATGGAAAGCAGAACTCGCCCTCGAAATTGACCAACTCACCATCCGCTACATTAATGCTGGAAACGACGGCCAAGATATTCAGCGCTTCTTCAAATACTCGCTCTCGCGTCACGACATTGAAGATGCCGTTTTCTCAGGCCCCTAATTTGATTTTAGATTGGCGATTTGAGATTTTAGATTGGGACTTGATTTTAGATGGGCGATTTTAGGTTGGGAAATATCAACAAAAATGTGTATTTCTTCTGTACATTCAACCATAATCAATCAATCAATCAATTAATCCAAAATCCAAAATCTAAAATCTAAAATCGTTACACTTTGCCAAATCGACGGCTGCGTGTCTGATAAGTAGACAAAGCGCGGTGAAATTCCGATCGGTCAAAATCCGGCCACAGCGTCTCAGTAATGTAAATTTCCGAATAAGCCATTTGCCAAAGGAGAAAATTGCTCAATCGCATTTCCCCACTCGTCCGAATCAACAAATCCGGGTCACAAACATCAGCAGTATACAAATAGCGTTTAAATAAAGTCTCATCAATATCAGAAGGCTGCAACTTGCCCTCCTGCACCTGAGTCGCGATCGCCCGACAAGCCTGTACAATCTCCTGACGCCCCCCATAATTCGTCGCGACTGTCAGCCGAATCCCTCGGTTATGCTGAGTTGCGGATACAGAACGCTCAATTTCCGACTGCAAAGACTTCGGCAAAGCCTCCAAATTCCCCATAAATTGGATTTGCACATCCTCGTCCACCATCTCCCGCAATTCTTCCCGCAATTTTCCCTCGAACAGACTCATCAAAAAATCCACCTCCCCCTCCGGTCTGCCCCAATTCTCCGTCGAAAAAGCATAAACTGTTAAAGCTGGAATACCCCAATCTTTGCAGCATCTGAGCAGTTCCTTCAGAACGCTGGCCCCTCGACGGTGGCCCATAATCCTAGGCAACCCTTTATCCTTAGCCCAGCGCCCGTTCCCGTCCATAATCACCGCTACGTGCCGAGGTAGCCGTTCTTGTTCGAGATCGGCAGGCAACTTTTCCAAGCAAATTCCTTGACTCATTTTTTCTCCCGATTGGCCGACGACGGACGACGCAGTATCCGCTTTAATAGTGTCCATACCTTCAATCCTATCTGCCGTCCGAAATTACCTATAGGAATTGGGGCGACTGCTCTTTCTCCCTCTGACGGAAACAACTTTGCTTCCAGCAACTCTTTCAATTTATTGCTTGTCAAAGGTCGATTTAAAGTTCCCATTTGGGCTAAAGAAATAGAACCCGTTTCCTCTGACACCACCACGCATACACAAGCTTGTACCCGTTCGGTAATTCCCATCGCCGCCCGGTGGCGGGTTCCCAACTGTCGCGACGCGCTGCGATCGGATAGGGGCAAAATTACCCCCGCCGACACGATCCGCGAAGCTCGAATCAAAACAGCCCCATCATGGAGCAAAGTTTGTGGTTGAAAAATCGTCTGCAACAATTCCTTAGATACTTCAGCATTCAGCTTCACTCCCGGCACCGAAAAATCCCGATCGTCGATCGGAGCATCTGTTTCTACAATTAGTAAAGCGCCCGTGCGGTTTTGCGAAAGTTCTTTTACTGCGTCCACAATTTCATCTATTACGCTATCCGGTTCGGGAGTAGGTCGGCGATCGCGTCCAAACAATTGTCTAATTTCCCCCCGACCCAATTGTTCCAGAAATCGGCGAAATTCTGACTGCAATATTACCGCCATTGCCACAGCCGAACCTGTCACCAAGCTGTTGAGGGCAACGTGCAACAGTCTCAATCCAGCCCAGTTGCTCACCGCCGCCGCCAGCATCAAAATAATAAATCCCCGTACCATCCACAGCGTCCGGCGCTCCCCAACAATGACGAGCACCAAATACGCAAGAGCAAATACCAATCCAATATCGATCGCCTGAATCAATAAGGACTGAATAAGGCCAAAGTCATAGCCAGATTGTTGATTGTTCATGGTTCATCGAACCTTACCGCCTGTGAACCGCGAACTCTGATGCACTCGAACCCGTGAACCATGAACAGTTGTTATTCCAATCGCGTGACTGAACAAGCAAAAAATCAAAATGTAAAAGACGATAGTCAAAAATTCCTTTTTAATTATCTTTCTTTTTACTTTTTACTTTTTACTTTTTACTTTTTACTTTTTAACACCGAGTCTTTCAGGAAGACGGTCAAACCTTAGCAAATCCTCGTCAGTTTCCCGCTGTACGATCGTGTTAACTTCTCCATTTTTCACCAAAACCGCCGCCGGTCTGGGGACTCGGTTGTAATTAGAAGCCATGCTGTAATTGTATGCTCCTGTCGCCGTGACCACAAGGATATCTCCCGGCTCACACTTTGGCAATTTAGCATCTTTAATCAGAATATCGCCTGATTCGCAGTGTTTGCCAGCAACTGTGACTGTTTCCGTTAAGGGAGCAGACATTTTGTTGGCTGCGAGCACTCGATAAACTGATTGGTAGGTAATTGGACGTGGATTGTCCGACATACCGCCATCCACTGATAAATACGTCCGCACTCCCGGAATGACTTTTTCAGAACCCACGGTATAAGCTGTGACGCAGGCTGTACCTACGAGCGATCGCCCTGGTTCGCAAAGCAATTTAGGTAATGGCAAGTGGTGTCGATCGCAAGCTGCTACCACTGCGGAGCAAATTGTCTGTGCCCAATCTTGAATGCTAGGAGGATCGTCCGTTTCAGTATAGCGAATGCCCAACCCGCCGCCAATATTAATTTCTGTCGCTGGCAAATCATAACTACGTGCTTTTGTCAAGGCCTCAATTATGACTTCGGCTAAATCATGATGAGGTTGCACTTCAAAAATCTGAGAGCCGATGTGAGCGTGTAGTCCCACACACGATAACGACGGCTCCTCGCTGATAAATTTAAAAACTTCACCCAGAGAGTTGGGATCGAAGCCAAATTTACTGTCGATTTGACCAGTTTTAATGTAATCGTGAGTGTGACACTCAATTCCAGGAGTAAACCTAACCATAACTCGTGTCGGCTCACCTGCTTTGTGAGAGACACCCAATTTTCCCAACTCTGCTAGAGTCTTTAAATCCCACCAATTGTCTGCGACGATCGTGCAGCCACTGGTGACAGCTAGTTCGATTTCCGTGCGGGATTTGTTATTCCCGTGAAAGTAGATTTGGTCGGGATTCACACCAGCTTGTAGTGCTGTCTTAATTTCTCCAGAAGATACCACATCTATGCCTAAACCTTCCGAAGCAGCGATCGCACAAACTGCCAAACAACTCCAAGCTTTAGAAGCATAGAGCACTTGAGAAGAACCCGGATAGAATTTTTCAAAAGCCTCTCGGTACTGGCTGCTGGTCGCCCGCAGCGTTTCTTCATCTAAGATGTACAGTGGCGAGCCAAATTGCTCCACCAAAGCTGTCACCTCGCAGCCTCCTATTTCTAAACGATCGCGACTATTAACACGGGCTGTCAGTGGTAACAGTTCTTGATTGGGCGATCGATTTTCCCTGGCTTCTTGAGACTCAGACAGATACTGAAGTCCAGATTCCACTTTTTCGATAGATTGAGTTAATACCATCGCGCCATAACTATCTTTACAGTCTTTCCCAGTGTACAATTGACCGCAAGCAATTGGGTCATCAGCGCCCAGATTGATGCTTTTGAGTAATTCTAAAATCTAAAATCCCCTGTGCGTTTTCTCGAAATCAAACCTCTGACCCCAGAACACCTGCCTGATGCCGTAGAACTCGATCGCCTCTGTTTTGGGGGAATTTGGGCGATCGAAGGCTACAGGCGCGAGCTAGAGAGTCCTAACAGCGATTTATTAGGTTTATGGACATGGGAGGGGGCGGGCACGCACCATCCACCGCCCCTACAGAACCGGGCGGGCACGCACCATCCACCGCCCCTACAGAACCGGGCGGGCACGCACCATCCACCGCCCCTACAGAACCGGGCGGGCACGCACCATCCACCGCCCCTACAGAACCGGGCGGGCACGCACCATCCACCGCCCCTACTCATCGGTATCGGTTGTTTGTGGGCAATTTTAGAGGAAGCTCACATTATCATGCTGGCAATTCATCCTCAGTTTCAACGTCAGGGTTTGGGACAAGCTCTGCTTTTGGCTTTGCTAAAATCGGCTCACGACAGACAATTAGAGCGATCGACTTTAGAGGTGCGGGACTCGAATTTAGCGGCAGTTTCCCTGTACAAAAAATTTGGTTTTAAAGAAGCAGGACGGCGGAAACGATACTACGAAGACACTGGAGAAGATGCTCTGGTGATGTGGCGCAGCGGTCTGGAAAAACCGGAATTTCAGCAATATTTGACGGTTGAGAAAGTGCAGATGTGCGATCGGCTGCATCAAAAAAAATGGCATTGGGCGATCGATAATTTTGAGTTATAGAGGCGGGTGAGTGAGATAAATTGTGCCTCTAATTAATAATTTTTGTAAAAAAAGGCCTCGCCCAGATTTGGTAGAGGCGGGTGAGTGAGATAATTGTAAATTTACAGCAAATTTCAGATCGATCGAGTACACTCCAGAAACCCGGTTTCGCATACCCACAAACTTGAAAATCCCTGTATAACTGAGCACTGTCAAATACCCACGTGTCATGGTAGAGTGCGACATATCTTTAAATAATCTGAATTGAAGTTGTGAACTTCAAGCTGAGAAAAGAATCTAAATCCTGCTTAAGGCTAAAGTGAATCATGAATACTAGGAACTTAGATGACCAGGTAGAAGAAAGTACCGAAAATGGAGCGATCGAAGTTGCAGGTAAATTCCCGGATGCAGCCACAGGAACTTCTGCGAATTCACAAACAGAATTCAATGCAGAACAACTAGGACGTGTCTACTTCATTCGTCACGGTGAAAGTACCAGTAACGAACGCAACATTTTTGCGGGAGTTCTGGATGTTGACCTCACCTCCTTTGGCCGGTTGCAGGCACGCCGTGCCGGTGTTGACCTCAAGAAAAAAGGTACAAAATTTGATGCAGTATACGTCTCCCACATGAGACGGGCGCGGCAAACCTGTGAAATCGCCCTTGCTGAAAGTCAAGCCCTAAAGTCGCCCGATATCCCTGTTCAAATCGACCATCGAATTAGCGAAAAATCCTTTGGCATTTTTGCGGGTCGCAACCTAAATCTGCTGCGTCTAGCCCTGGGCTACGAAGGCTTCGAGGAAATGTTGCACTCACACAACGAAGCACCCCCAGCAGGCGAAAAGATTTCCCAAGTTTACGCTCGCGCTGCCCGTTTCTACGAAGACAAAATTGTACCGCACTTGGAACGGGGAGAAACTGTTCTCGTAGTGTGCCACCAATATGTATTGGAGCCTTTAGCCCTTTATTTAAGTGGCTTACCACCGACAGCTTATAAACACCTGAAACTACCCAATGGTAAAGCTCTCAGTGGTGTGGAACTCGTCAAGTTTCGCGACAAGGAATCGGGTGGGACAGCAGCCCTGCGAAAAGAACTCAACGATCTTTCAATTATGTGGGCGATTTTGATCTATGCCACCGCCTTCTTGCTGGGAAGTTTGGTAGGGGCAATCAGCGCCGCAGCAGGAGGGATTCCGTCAGCGCTATTTCGAGCAATAATTGTTGCGTGTCTGGCTGCCTCAACGTTTTATACCTACCTAGACATTGACTTTGCAGCGAGTAAACGTAAAGTAACTTCAACTGTGAAGTATCTAGTTTACGGGTGGATGGCAGTGCGATGGATAATTGGGCTGTTATTAATATTTTCTGGATTTTTGTATCAAAGCGAAGCCGATTTGTACAAAGTTTTGTGGGTGCTGTTTTGGATGGTTCCGCCAGCCTTGACTTCCCCAGTTTTATCCGTGCTTTGGGGCGGTAATCTTTATCCCTCAGCCCTGTTGTCAAGAACGCTATCAATCGTTGCGCCTCTGGCGCTGCTAGCGACATTAAAGGTTGCTAATTTACCCATTAATGTTGACAGTTTGATCTTTTTCGGAGTCATTTTAATTTTAGGTCTGGCAATACCGGGTGCGATCGCCCAGTTTTGGCGTGACAAATCTCCGGTTGAATCAAACCACCACAGTAAGAACTGGAAATTCATCGGCGTGCTGGCTGTTGCATTCATGGCTTTGGCAACAGGGTTTCAGTTTACTCCATCAACATTCCTCAGCGATATATTTTCCTCAACGGATACAGCGCGATCGCTAGCTTGTCTGCAACAACTGGCAATTGCCACCCTAGTCTTTGTCTCGATGCGCGTAGCAGCTACATTAACCTCTGTATTTACAAAGGGCAAGCTAAGTAAGGCAGAAGCTCGGGATGCTTATATCCTGCTTGTGAACCCAAACTTTTTCCTGTGGGCTGCTCTTTTCATCGGTGTTAGTGCAACTACTGCGGATGTCAAGTATGCAGTTTTTTGGGCATCACTGGGCTTTTTCTGTATCCCACTCATCGAGCAGATATTGTTTATGACTTCATTTGGCAATGACATATTGAGAGAAACACTCCGCTCTTCGAGAGTGGCAACAGAAGATGTTAAAAAGCTTTTCCTGGAATTGGATACGGATGGCAGTAAGTCGCTAGAACCCTCCGAAATTATGGAGTTGTTAGGGCTAATCGAAGATATGACAACAGGCGAACGTAGCTCGGAAGAAGTTAGAAGGTACGTCACTGATTATCTGTTTAATATTCTTGACACCGACAAAAATGGCAGTGTTGATTTAGCAGAATTAGAAGAGTATGTATCGACGTATGGGTTGGTTGCTAACCTGAACGTCGTCTCTGCTATTTCATCCCCAGTTGGAGGATAGCTGGCGATCGCGGGGAATCGAAAACAACCAAAGCCGAAACTAATTTTTCCTACGCTTAACTTTTCTCAATTTTTGGCGTGGCAGCCTTGTATCCTGTGTGGATAATGTACTCTTTTTCATCCTCGATTAGTTACAGATTTAGTTGTTGCCTAGTTTGATACTGTCCCCGAAGTGACAATCATAGCGATCGCGCATTAATTACGCTACCTCGCTGGTTTCTTTAACAGCAGATTGACTCGATTGAGCTACATAGATACCGCATAAAATCACGACAAACGCCACCAAGTCAAGGAAACCCAAGCGTTCAGAGAAAATTACCCAAGCGAAGATTGAGGCAAGGACTGGCTCCCCAAGCAGCGTGACGGCGACGAATCCTGACGACAGTTGGCTGAGGCTGTAAGCCAAAAGTCCTTGACCCAACACTTGACACAAGATGGCTTGCAAAATTACGAAAAACCACCCCATCCAGGAATGGGGAAACAATGTTTCTTCGGCGAGTGCGAGGACGGGAAACGCAAACATAGTCGTGAAGGCGCAGCGCCACAGCAATAAGGTTGCCGTGGTAAATCGTTCTCGTAGCAGTTCTAGCAGTATCAGATACGCAGCAAAACAAATCCCCGATAGCAAGGCGAGGGCATTACCTTGTACTTGATTAGTGGCGAACTGCACGTCATCCAATCCCATAGCGATCGCTCCCCCCAGTGCCATGATCATGCCAATAATGAATCTGCTATTATAGCTCCGACCTAATAACAACCACCCCCCCAAACCGACAAACAGTGGGTTCAAACCACAAAATAACGTAACGTTGGCAACGTTGGTTTGAGTCAGCGACAAAGACCATAGGAGAAAGTAGGTCGCTCCGAAAGTTCCCAATGCTACCAATAGCCCCAATTCTCGTCTGGTAAAAGGCTTCTGTTCTACGGGTTGGTTATCAGATTTTTGGCGACCCAAAGCTTCAAGTCCGCTCAACAACCCAAAGATGATGGTAGCGATCCAGCCACGATGGAATGCTACGGCATTTGAACCTATTTCTTGTTCGCACAATTTGACGAGGATTGGTGCTAAAGATAGGGGGATTAGGCTGGCAAATAATGAAGCAGTTGCGATCCAAGTTGGTGTTCTGGACAACGGTTGCTGTGCTAATTCCAGTTTGGCTGTCATACTTTTTAACAAATGTGTTGACATCTAGTTGTGCTGATTTTTTGAGCCAAGTCTTTTTCACCGTTGAAACAAACAGTAATGGTGACTACCCGCTCTCTAGCCGATTTTGTGGGAGATGAACAGCCACTTGGCTAGATACAGCTAGGTATAGACCGATGAGAACTAGGGCAAAACCTACCCAATTCGAGAAACTTAACTTTTCCCAAAATAGGGCCCAAGCCAAAATGCTGCTAAATACTGGCTCTAACAAATGTACTAAGGAGACAACCACTGAGGACAACCGAGCAACGCTATATGTTAAAAGTCCCTGACCTAAAACTTGGCAGACGAGGGCGAGAAAAATGACGAACAGCCACCCATTGACTGAAGAAGGAAAAAGCCGATCGCCAGTGAACACAAGCATGGGCAAGATGGATAAAGTAGCGATCGCACAAACCCACAACTGAATTGTGATGGGGTCAAATTTGGTTCTCAGTTGTTCTATCACCAGCAGGTATGCACCCAAGAAAACCGCAGAGAGGATGGCTGCTATGCCTCCTGTGACTTCACCAGTGGCGATTTGGATCTCCTGGATTTCAATGGCGATCGCTCCCCCAATGGCGATGACCATCCCAATCAGAAATTGGCGGTTAAAGCCTTGACCGAATAACAACCACGATCCTAAGCTGGTAAATATCGGGGCGAGATTATGTAGGATTGTCGAGATAGCGATGCTGGTTTGAGTCAGCGACCAAGCTACAAAGGATAAGGTGGCAGCAAAAAAAGTCCCAGCACCCAGCAATAGCAAAAGCTCCTGACTGGTGTATGAGTGCTGTTGAACGGGTTTGTCACCAGAAAGTCTCTGACGTATCGCCTTGTATCCTTGCCACAGCCCGAAGACGACACTACCTAGCCAAAAGCGATTAAATATTGTAGCATTGGGGCTGAGTTCAGCTTCACTCCATCTAATGAAGATAGAGCCAAAAGATATGGCGACTACACCGACAAGTAACGAGGCGATCGCCATCGTCGTTTTATTGGATTCATTCATCAGGGGTGAAACAAATATAAAACAGAAAAACTTATGATAGACTGTGAAGCAACTCTGCTTCGTGGCGACTGTGAAGCAACTGTGCTTCGTGGCGACTGTGAAGTTTTCTCTAGCAAATCCAGCAGCTAAATGCTTGTTTTAGTTTTTTTATATTTCTATTTTTGAAAGAGCATCCCTTTCATTAATTAACACTTATCTAAAACTATGTCAAGCACCATTTTTACATACTTTACGGATATATGGAGTCGGTTACCAAATGACGACGATCAGCAGTTATACGTTTCTGTTAGCCATTTTTCCTGCTCCAGGATGGGGTGCATTTTTGCTTAACTTCGGCATTCTTGGTGTTGTCGTTATTGTTCTCTACCTACTTTTTGGTATTTTGCGGAGGGTTTTCCGTGTATTTACCTCCGACCTGGCGTTAGTTGCACTCAACGTCTCAGAAACGCCGCTGACACTCATTGTGTTCGCGAGCGGTTTGAAGCTGGCATTACTGAAGCTATCTGTTACTCCTACAAGTTACATTACTTGGTTCGAGCGAGGCTTGACCGCTTTTCTTATCCTTGTCGCCTCCTTTTGGGTAGTTCAATTGCTTACTGAGGTTGTGAGCTATGCTTTTAGGCAGTATGCCACACGCTCCGAGGCAATGTGGGATGATGTTCTCGCTCCCATCCTACAAAATGTTCTCCCTTTAATTGTTTACTTGGTGGGTGGACTACTGTTTCTCCAAGCGTTAGGTGTTGACATCCAAGGTTTGTTAGTTGCAATCGGAGGATTGAGTTTTATCTTGGGGTTTGCGCTAAAAGATATTCTGGCAAACTTCTTCAGTGGGTTAGTCTTGCTCATCGATACACCGTTTCGCTTTGGGGATGTGATTGAGCTAGCCAACGGTAAAAGAGGTGTGATCAAACACATTGGGCTGCGATTAACCGAACTGTATCTCATTGACACGCACTCACAGATTTACATTCCCAATGCCGCGTTTGAAGGGCAGAACATTATTAACCTCAGCCGTCCGACCAATCATTACTACTACACGATCGCCATTCCCATCAAAGCAGATGTTGCCCCGGCTCTAGCCATCTCCATGATTGAAAAAGTCGTGCTGGCGCACCCCGATACTATGGGCGAAATAGACAAGAAGTTAGAATTAGTTGACCAGTTTTATGGCTACTCTTTACCTGGGGTAAAATCGCAACAGAAGCGAGAGGCGGGACGGCAACGCTTGTTAGCTGAGTCTAAGGTGAATACTGTACTAGCTGAGATTGAAATGGGTTTGGCGCACCTAGCCGATCTCATCTCCCAATTAGAAAGGGGCGGATTAGATGTAGAGGAGCGGCGAACAGTGCAAGCATACTATCTGGAACTTTGTCAAAAGATTGGAATGGAATCAAAAAAGTCCGATCGACATGACCGTCGCAGACGCTCGATCGGTGAAGCTACGGGAACATTATCCGATAGTACGTTGATTGGGCTGATACGCCGTTGGTATCAATACTGGTTGAAAGACCCTGACCTATTTCAAGAAGACCAGCAAATGTTGAAGCAAGAGTGGGAACAGAAGATTGATTTGTTGAAGATCAAAGTCAACAAGCTGTTTTGGGCAATCAGTAATCCCAAAGGGTTAGAAACGCGATTAGACGATCTGGTAGAAGGCTTTCGCGAATGGTTGCGAGAAAACTTCAAGAGTTCACGCAATGAATGGCAAGACCCCAAAATCTGGATCAATGACCTGAATGGAGATTACACGCGAGAGACGCTGGTGCGGTTCTATGTCGATGACATCAAGCTAGAACATTGTGAACGGGGACAGCGGATTCTCAGCGAAATGCGGCGTGAAATCGTCTGGCATTTGCGTCAGTCGTATTTGTCTCATTGACGATCGGCGAATATGTCGCCTCCCTACGCTATTCCGTCGATGCCAATCGTCTCGCAATATCGGCTCTTCCGGCAACTTGGGGTATAATGTAGCCATCGCTACATTATACCCTCTGACTAGATATGGATTTTAATCTAGATAGTTTATTAAATTTGCCCAATGTCACTGTTTTTAGTTATTCAACAGAATTACAATTTATTATTTTAACTACTCGCCGGGAAGTCCCCCGCTATAACTGTACCCAGTTTAGCGGTGGGATGAAAGGCTGGGAAATTGGAGGAACGGAAATTTCCAAATCTTGCTAAGGTGCTATCTCAGCACTTCGGTTGTGCTAGATGGTGGTGGAACTACGCTCTAAATAAATCAATCGAGACTTACAAAGAAACTGGAAAAAGCCTCGGTCAGTCAGCACTTAATGCCTTCTTACCCCATCTGAAAAAAGCAGAAGAAACGGTATGGTTATCTGAATGTTACAGCCAAGTTTTGCAAGCAACAACGCTAAATCTAACAACAGCCTATAAAAACTTTTTTGCAGGTCGTGCTAGATTCCCGCGTTACAAATCAAAACACGGCAAGCAGTCAATTCAGTATCCTCAAAATGTGAAAGTATTTAAGAGGCTTGTTCAATTTCCTGGCAAAGTCGGTAAAATCCAGGCTAAGCTGCATAGGGATATTGAAGGAATAATTAAGACTGTAACGGTCAGCTTAGAACCATCAGGAAAATACTTCGCATCAATATTGACAGAGACTGAAGGTGAAAACCCAATAGTTTCAACAGAGGGTAAAGTAATTGGAATTGACCTAGGATTGACTCATTTTGCTATCACCAGTGATGGTACTAAAGTATCTAAATACAGTAATCCTAAGCACCTAGCCAAGCATGAAAAAAATCTCAAACGCAAGCAACAAAAGCTGGCCCAAAAACAAAAAGGAAGTAAATCCAGAAACAAAGCTAAAAAGACTGTAGCTAAAGTGTACGAGCGGGTATCTAAATCCCGTCAAGATTTTTTGCATAAGTTATAGCAACTGCCAAGGCGATTAGGGCAGATTTTGTAGGGGCGGGTTCACCGATATCTTTCATCGGTATAGACAAATTCTATAAACCCGCCCCCACCCCACGACTTAACCACCCTGGCGGT
>JAHREW010000003.1 GCA_020883125.1 Microcoleus sp. CAWBG506 | reverse complement strand
TCCACCAAAGATATTTGTTGGTAATTCCAGAGATAAATAAACCCGCCCTCCGAGTCCCTGATTGGGTCGGGCGGGTTTATTTAAATTGTGAGTTGTCCTCAAAGATTGTCTGTGAAACCCGCCCCTAGGACCATCGAGATACATTTGTCGTAGGGGCGGGTTCCACCAAAGATATTTGTTGGTAATTCTAGAGATAAATAAACCCGCCCTCTCCTAACCTATGGTTATCGAGGGCGGGTTTATCTAAATACAAGCTAACTGCTAATAGTTGAATCTCAAACTAGAAATTCAACTTGACATTAGAAACCAATCGGAGAACTAGGAGGAGCGCCTAACAGTAATTCATCCAGAGACTTATCTGGTGTAGTTACTGTTGTCGTCAGCGAACTCGCGGTTTTCAAAGCATTCAGGTCATCAAAGGTGTTCACCACAGCACTCTGAGGTACTAAAAAGCTAGAGACGTTGCTGGCTGAAACCGTAGGATCTAGGGAACTACCACCGTCTAGTAGAGGATCGATACCAGAAGCAGTTACCACGCCATCACCAGTCAGAGGATCGACTCCAGAAACACTCCTGGCTGTACGAACTGGCGAAGGCACTGTGTTCGGACCAGGCACATTAAAGTTAACGGGGTTAGGACCTGTTGGGATGGGGAACGGGTTGGGAACAGAAGCCACGTTGAAGACTTCCAAAACCGAGTAATTAGCCGGAGACAAATCGGTAAAGCGAGCAATACCTTGGGCATCCGTTCTGACCAGCGGTTCGCTGGCTGCATCATAACGACCGTTCCGGTTCAAATCCAAAGTAAATGGAACATCAGCCAAAGGAATCTCGTTCGCATCTCGTACACCGTTGCGGTTATCGTCCCGGAATTTAGGAACTAACAAATCATAGCGACGAGAGTTACCGACCAAAGCACAGGTAAAGGTTTGATTGGCACCGAGAACAACATCCACAGGTTGAGTCGTTTGGAAATAACCAGGAGGAGTTACTTCTCGAATCTTGTAATTACCAGGGGCCAAATTGTTGAATGCAAAGGTACCAAACTGATTGGTCGTAGTAGTCGGTTCTGTTGACTGCAACTGACCGTCGCCATTGGTATCAATAAAAATGGTGACACCAGCAATAGCTGGCTCATTTCCATCTCGGTAGCCGTTGAGGTTCAAATCCTCGAATTTGCAACCGGTGATGTTGCTGTTGGGTGTGTTGGCAAAAGTAACGTTAGCGTCCTGAGTGCTCAGAGTCACCGGAATGCTAATAGGTGTAGAAGCCGAGAAATTTGCAGGTACTACTTCCCGCACTGTGTAATTGCCGGGAGCCAAGTTGGTAAAGGCTGCTCTCCCTTGGGCATTAGTCTGTAGTTGTGCTTCTCCGGCGTTGGCAACCCCATCATTGTTGGTGTCGAGGAACACATTAACACCACTTATAGGTGCTTCACCCTGAGTTGGTTCGTAGCGACCGTTGGCATTCAGGTCATTGTATTTAAATACATTGATGTTTGGTCGAGTGTTGCCCACAGGACTATTGGTGTCATTACCAGCGTTTATTCCCACAGGAGAAAACGTCAGTGACGGTGAAGCGTTACGCGCTGGTAAAGTGTTCGTTGGCGCTGCAAAAATCGGCCGCTCACCAGTTGTCGCAATGGATCTTTCCCCTGCCTGTTGGGTGCCGTCGCGGTTAGTATCTACGAATTTAGGATCGTTTGGCTTCAGTGTATAGGTTGAGTCTGCTACAATCAGCGGTTGTTCTTTGCTGATCGTACCCTGGAATCGTGCTTGGGGGCCTGGTGCCGAAATCACAACGGGGTTAGGAGTCGTTGATACGGGAGCATTCAGGTTCCCAGGAGCACTGCCATCTGGCAATGTGGCTGGAAAAATTTCCAATACTGGGTAATTGTTGGCTCGCAAATCCTTGAAGGTAGCGACTCCGTTGACATCTGTGAGGGCGATGGGTTCACTGGCTGAATCCCAGCGACCGTTGTTGTTTAAATCTAAAATGAAAGGTACTCGAGCAATGGGGGGTTCCAAAACTCCATTGATCACATTTCGCGAACCGTTGCGGTCAATGTCTCGAAATTTGTTAATTTCAATTTGATAAAGCGGGGTGTCACCAACTTGAGCGCAGGCAAAAGTCTGACCGGCGGCTACCGTTACATCCAGTAGCGGAATGTTGTTAGGTGGGGTGCTTTGAAGAAAATCCCTTGTTTCTAGGGGTTCTGCGTTCGTAGCATTAACTTCTACTCCGTTGACATTGGCAGGAACTGATGGTCTGATCCGTTCTTCCCTAACTTTGTAGCTTCCGGGTGTGACGTTGAACGACCATGCACCGTTTTTGTCTGTGAGGGTGTTAAGTTCCCCTGCGTCGAGTTGCCCGTTGGGAACGCTACCGTTGCTGCCATCGAGATATATTCTGACATTTTTAATGCCTGGTTCATTTCCGTCTCGAAAGCCGTCGGCATCTAAGTCTAGATATTTGCATCCAACGATCCGGCTACCTGTAACTGTGGTGTTACCAAAGAAAACGTTGACATTGCTGTTTCCAACATTAACAGCGAGGGGGTTGGGAGTAGTAGGGCGGGAACCAGCAGGTACTGTTTCAGTAATTACGTAATTCCCAGGGACAAGATTTATGAATGAGAACCCGCCGTTAGCGTCTGTGAGGACGGAGAGATCCCCGTTAGCTGCATTGAATTGGCCATTGCTGCCTATGGCTGGTTCGAGGAGGATGGGGATGTTTGCCAGGCCTGGTTCATTGGACTGCCGGATACCGTCGGCGTTCAAGTCATTGAACTTGATCCCTAAAATTGCCGGGCCAGCATTCCCAACCACAACTGGCTGTAATTGCTGGGCAGTGCGTAACTCATTTTCTAATTCTAATTCCATGATTTCTCCTTCACACCTAAATCCACGTAAATTACAGACTATTGTATGGGTTTGTCAATTGCCAACAGCTTTTGCTGATAGCTGACAACCGCTATTCGATTTTACATAGGTCTGCGCTTGAGGCAATGTTCCGTTCTGTGAAACTTACTCAAGCCTACTGATTGTAAGCTGAAATTCACTTCCTGCTTCACTCTGGGGAGTCGGCTCCTACCAGTCCACAGGCTTAACATCAGGCAGAACTTGCCTTACTTTTTCCAACGAGGCTTTTCACACAACAAAGCCTTAAGCTTTGTCGCTGGCAATTATATCAGGTTTTGAAGAAATCTGGTAATTTGAGCGCCGATCTTTAAGACTTGCGCGTCCAGTTCTTCTGCCCCTAGGTCACTAATTTTTCTATCTTTAAAATGGCTAAGACTCTCTCAGAATCTTGCTCTCAATCTACAACCAAGCTTCGGGGTTCCCGGAACTATGGCTTGAGTGTTGGAGGTTGCCAACAATAGAGTATCACGCGATCGGGATTTAATGTGTTCCTAACTTTTTGGTGCGGTTTGCCATTGCTAACTTGTGCAGCGGTTTCCCCCTCAAATTGCGGTATTTTTCAGTAAGCGCACCTCCAAAAAATTACTCATAACCCCGATTTTTTGGGTAATTTCGGGCTTTAACATGGAATTTTACTGATTAAGTTGACTTAGCGATCGCCCCCATTGTCAGAGATGAGTCACCGATCGCCCAATTAATTTTGTCATTGGTATTGACAATTTGGTTGTTTTCTGAATAGGGTTTCAGACTGAGATTCTGTGGGCAAAAGCTAGCAAGAGCGCCTAAACTGGCAACAGAGCGATCGATCGCCAAATAACTGCTTTGATAAGTACCATCTTCCTGACTCAAAAGCCAACTTTCTGCCAACCTTTCGCCGCTTCCAGACACATCGCCTCCATAGCCGTCAGTCCCCGTGAGCGAGTCACCTGGGAAAGACATTGCTAACCTTTCCACAGCATCTCCCGTCAACAAATCAATGCTGCTAGCCCTGACATCCGTAGAAACTGTCACCACAGCCAAGGGAGTAGTTTGAATAAAACCAGGTGGCGTTACTTCCCTGAGAACATAAGTACCCACAGGAATATTGCGGAAACTGTAGCTACCTTGGGAGTCAGTAAAGGTAGTTGCTTCCCCTGGTTCTAAACTGTTGTTGTTATTCAGGTCAATGTAAATTTGGGTATTGGGAATCGGCGGTTCCCCCGGATCGATACGACCGTTAGCATTAAAATCATTGAATTTGAAACCGCTAATCGTACCCGTAGCAAACACATTCCCAAAGCTGAGATTAGTGGCGTTAGTACCGTTACTGACAAATATCGGAGTAGGATTGGGGGTAGTTTGCCGAAAACCGGGCTGCGGAACTTCCTTCACTAAATAACGGCCAGAAGGCAAATTGATGAAAGAAAAATTGCCCTGGGGATTAGTGAGAGTGGAAGGTTCGTTGGGTTCTAGCCTGTTGTTGTCGTTGAGGTCGATGTAAATCGGCCAGTTGGCAACTTTGGGCTCTGTTGGTTCGTAGATACCGTTGGCGTTGAGGTCGTTGAATTTGAACCCACTGATGCTACCGGTGGGAAAATTGTTCCCGAAATTGATGCCGGCCGCGTTAGTACCTCCCGTAATCTCGATCGCGCCAGGATTAGGCGTAGTCTGTACCCATCCCGGTTGTTGGACTTCCCTCACCAAATAGTTGCCGGGGTCAACATTTATAAAATTATAGCTGCCATCGGGTTTCGTGAAAGTATTCGGTTCGCCAGTGTCCAGCCTGCCGTTTCTGTTGAGGTCAATATAAATTTGCCAGTTGGCTAAGGGCGGGTCCGTCGCATCTCGGATGGCGTTGAAATTCAGGTCATTGTATTTGATGCCACTGATGTTGCCGACAAAAAAAACATTGCCAAAATTGACATTGTTAATTGTGGCGTTGGAAGTCACAGTAATCGGGCCAGGGTTGGGCGTGGTTTGCCGAAAACCGGGCTGCTGTACTTCTCGGACTAAATATGTATCTGCCGGAATATTGACAAAGGCGTAATTACCTTGCAAGTTGGTCAGTGTCACAGGTTCGCCACCATCGAGCCTGTTGTTGCGGTTGAGGTCGAGGTAAATTTGCCAGTTAGCTAAGGGCTGTTCTCCGGGGTCGATGTTGCCATTTCTGTTAATGTCGTTGAATTTTGTACCCGCGATCGTCCCTGCGTTGAAGTTGTTACCAAAATTGATGCTGGTGACGTTTGTCCCGCTGGTGATGCCGATCGGTGGTGGGTTAGGTGTAGTTTGGCGAAAATTAGGTTGCTGAACTTCTCTAACTTGGTAGATACCGACGGGTAAGTTGGCAAAGATGTAGTTGCCTTGGCTATTGGTGAAGGTGGAAGGTTCGTTAGCGTCCAGCTTCTTGTTATTGTTCAGGTCAAGGTAGATTTGCCAGTTAGGCAGTGGAAATTCCCCAGGATCGGGACGGCCGTTGGCATTAAGGTCGTTGTATTTGTTGCCACTGATGGTGCCGACTTGGAAGTTGCCGATATTGACGTTGGTGATGTCTATTTGGCTGGCGTTTCTGGTGATATTGGTCGATTCGGACATGGTGTTGCAGGACCCAATGAACGCGGTTCAATGTCTGTTGTAGGGAAATCTAACAGTTTTGGGTGAAGCTGTCACGCATTTAGTAGCGAGTTATCTCAACAGGACTTACCCAATAGCTGATGCCCAATTCCCAATTCCCTATTTTTCCAGATTTGAGGTACGATCGCTACCAGTTTTGCAAAGGTCGAATTAATAATGTGCCGAAATCTAACAACAAGCTGGATTCACCCTCGCGAGATCAGGAGTTGGCTCCGAATCTGGAGCTTGTGCGGTTTAGTGGCAATTAGTTCGATCGCCCCTACTCCCGCTGTGGCACTCCCAGCAACTTCCCATGGGGGTAACAGCAGTGACATCATCGCTCAAACCGGTGTAATGGTTCGCCCCGCACTCAGCTTAGGCAGTCGGGGCTCGGAAGTGCGAGAACTGCAAGCTGCTCTGAAATTATTGGGATTTTACGATGACAATGTAGACGGGGTTTTTTCGCAAAGCACCGCCAGCGCCGTGTCCAAGTTTCAGGAAACTGCGGGGGTTGCTCCCGACGGTATAGTTGGTCAAGATACTTGGAATCGATTGTTTCCTGCGACTACCGGGGCGATCGCAGGTCCGATCGACAGCAACAATCCCCCAGCCGAAAATTCTCAGACTAACCCTGAGCCGACAGCAGCTAGTTTTCCGGTTTTGAAAAGAGGAATGCGGGGAACAGCAGTCAGAGATTTGCAAGAGCGACTGCGGGCCAAGGGATTTTTGCGATCGAGAGTTGACGGCGTGTTCGGCCGCGAAACCCAAGCTGCGGTCAAGGCTGCTCAGCGACAATCTCAACTAGCGGCCGATGGCATTGTTGGCTCTGCGACTTGGGCAGTTTTATGGCGATCGCCCTAAACAAATCGGGATGCTCCCTAGAGATATCTGATCGCAATCCTCAAAATGTTAAGTTTAGTAAAGAAATTGATGTTTTGCCGAAAGTCTGTGTTAGTTTAAGAACATGAAGGACAAAGCCAAGCAGCACAAACAACTTGGATTAAAGATTTGGAATTGGAGTATTTGTCCTCATCGTCTCTAGTTCTCAGGCAGCCCCTGAACCCTGTAGCTTGTTAGCAAAGAAAGGTTGATGTGGCGATCGAATTGGTTAATTAGCTTAAAGCGATTGTAAGAATCGAAATTTCTTAAGCAAAACTTGCGATCGGACAGTCAAACACAGAAGTCTGAATAGACTCCGCTAATAGCTAGCTCAGAGCAGAATAGTTGCCAAAAAAGCCCACCTTTAGTTTGAGCAAGCTCAAAATAACTTGAATCAATTGAAAGTACAAACCTTTGAGGGTCTGGCATCCGACGTGCTAGACCCTCAACATTTTAATTGTTAGTTGATGCTTAGTTTTCCTATCAATTCCGGTTGTATCGGAATGATTTAACCGCGAAGGCGCGAAGTACGCGAAGGAAGATAAGAGAGAGTTTAATACAGGACGATGAAGAGAGGATTTTATATCACCTCAGTCACCAAGGCGTTTTGTTTATTGTTCCCTGGCCACGCGATCGCTTCTTTCATATCACAATACTGGTTATTTGTCAAATCAAGCAAATTTCACGTTACAATTCTTAAAGATTGACTAGGCATTTTTTGTCTATAAAAATAACTATTGACATTAGAAGAGCTAGTTAATCTTACGCATTCACAAAGTTTCAGGGTTAAAAATCAAAATTAGTCATAATGCCCCTGGATTGTGAAAATCGTACCACAAGCCTCAAAACAAGTAAATAGGTAAAATAATTGAGAATGATGTCAATAATTTTGGCTGTCTTTAGATTTTCTTAAGATTTGGGGTGAAAAATTAGATCGAACATTTAAAACTAAATTCGCTGTTAGATTGCTTTTGCTTATCTAAGTATCCCAAGTTCGTCCGATCGCCCTCAACTACTCAACAATTTTAAGTAGGGTAGATCAAACTTTTCCCCTATTTGTTATAATTTAGATTAAACGAAGTCGTTATGAGTTTGACTAAACAGCTATGACCACACAAACCGTAGAAAATCTAGTCATTATCGGCTCAGGCCCTGCGGGCTACACAGCAGCCATCTACGCTGGGAGAGCTAATCTCAAACCCGTAGTCTTTGAAGGGTATCAAAGCGGGGGAGTCCCCGGCGGGCAACTGATGACTACCACAGAAGTGGAAAATTTTCCCGGCTTCCCCGAAGGTATCACCGGGCCGGAACTTATGGATCGGATGAAAGCTCAAGCCGTGCGTTGGGGTGCAGAATTATACACAGAAGATGTAACTTTTGTAGATTTGAGCCAGCGGCCGTTTACAGTGCGATCGGAAGATCGAGAAATCAAAACCCACACTATAGTAATAGCTACAGGCGCGACAGCCAAAAGGCTGCACCTACCAAGCGAAGAAAAATACTGGAATTTAGGCATATCTGCCTGTGCGATTTGCGACGGAGCTACACCGATATTCAAAAACGTAGAATTAGCAGTAGTTGGTGGTGGCGACACAGCAGCAGAAGAAGGAGTATATCTCACCAAATATGGTTCTCACGTTCATATGTTGGTGCGTTCGTCCTCCATGCGAGCCAGCAAAGCCATGCAAGACCGAGTTTTGAACAATCCGAGAATTACCGTGCACTGGAATACTGAGCCTGTGGATGTTTACGGTAACGGCAAGCTCGAAGGGATTAGAGTCAGAAATACCGAAACAGGGACAGAAAGCAATTTGCCCGTGAATGGGTTGTTTTATGCGATCGGTCACACTCCCAATACAGGTTTATTCCAAGGTCAACTAGAACTGGACAAAATCGGCTACATTACGCCGAAACATGGCTCGGTAGAAACCAGCGTTGAGGGAGTTTACGCCGTTGGCGATGTCCAAGACCATGAGTTTCGGCAAGCTATCACCGCCGCGGGTAGTGGTTGTATGGGTGCGATGTTGGCAGAAAGGTGGCTTTCGGCTAATGGTTTAACTCAGGAATTTCATCAAACTGAGTCATCATTGGAGACTCCTGCACCAGTAGCGGAAACTCCCAGAGTGCGGGAAACTAGCGAGAATTTTGATATCAAACAGACGCGACACCAAGGAGCTTATGCTTTGCGGAAGTTGTTCCATGATAGCGATCGACTGATTGTCGTGAAATACGCTTCTCCTAGTTGTGGGCCTTGTCACAGTCTCAAGCCGATTTTGAACAAAGTCGTAGATGAGTTTGATGGCAAAATTCACTACGTGGAAATTGATATTGAAGAAGATCCAGAAATTGCGGAAAATGCTGGTGTGGTGGGAACACCGACGATTCAGTATTTTAAGGACAAGGCTCTGGTGACGGAGCTCAAAGGAGTGAAGCCAAAAAGCCAGTACCGTGAGTTAATTGCCAGTAATTTGTAGGTCTTGCTGCTTCTGTTTTGGGTCTTTTCTCAAGGCTGTGCTCAACGCCTTACGGCATCACAGGTTTAATCACCTCGAAGCAAAAGCGCCTCGCCATGCGCTTTTGCTGTGTTGAACGCCTCATATCCAATCCGGTAGCATCTGAATTATTCAGATGCACTCTCGGACTCTGTGTCAAGAGTGTTCTCTGCGGTTAAATCATTCCGATCTAACTGGAAACGATATTACGGCATCAAAGGTTTAATCATATCAATTCCGGTTGTATCGAAATGATTTAACCGCGAAGGCGCGAAGGACGCAAAGGAAGAGAAGAGAGAGTTTAATACAGGAGGATGAAGAGAGGATTTTATATCACACCCGCCAACCCGCTACTGTCAACAGATTTGGAAGGTGCTCAACGCCTTACGGCATCAAAGGTTTAATCACCATCCTCATCCACCAAAAAATCTGGATCACTGAGGTGCTCAACGCCTTACGGCATCAAAGGTTTAATCACTTTCGGCGCTTATATTTGTCTTCGATTAAGACTGGTGCTCAACGCCTTACGGCATCAAAGGTTTAATCACAATTCAAGATTTAGACAATTGTGTCGCCAACCTCGCTGGTGCTCAACGCCTTACGGCATCAAAGGTTTAATCACTTTTTTCTGCAAACTCCGATGTACGATTTCGATTGTGCTCAACGCCTTACGGCATCAAAGGTTTAATCACGATTGATTGCAAGATCCTCCTCCTGCATTTGCCACGTGCTCAACGCCTTACGGCATCAAAGGTTTAATCACGAAATTGGCTTGATTGCCGATCGCTATGGCATAGAGTGCTCAACGCCTTACGGCATCAAAGGTTTAATCACTACTTTACGGGAACAAAAAGCACCGATACAAGTAAGTGCTCAACGCCTTACGGCATCAAAGGTTTAATCACACCTAGATTTCAGCCCCAATTTCATTCGGCTACAGTGCTCAACGCCTTACGGCATCAAAGGTTTAATCACGGATTAAAAATTTGGGCCCAGGATTCCATAGCTTGTGCTCAACGCCTTACGGCATCAAAGGTTTAATCACCTGGGTAAAGCTGTTGCTGAGTTAGAGGCTGTCATGTGCTCAACGCCTTACGGCATCAAAGGTTTAATCACCGTCTAACGTACACCGGTAAATTTCCAGCAATTTTTTGTGCTCAACGCCTTACGGCATCAAAGGTTTAATCACTTCCGTACAGTAAATCAATGGAGGGCTTGAGTTCGTGCTCAACGCCTTACGGCATCAAAGGTTTAATCACATTTTGAAGAATGGTGGACTGAGTTTAAAAAAGGTTTGTGCTCAACGCCTTACGGCATCAAAGGTTTAATCACAACGATATTGAGGAAGAACTGATTCAAGAACTTTCAGTGCTCAACGCCTTACGGCATCAAAGGTTTAATCACTCGAGCGATCGCCCCGGTTCCAGCAAAAGGTAAAGTGCTCAACGCCTTACGGCATCAAAGGTTTAATCACACCAACAGAATTGTTTTTAACAACCACGGCAATTAGTGCTCAACGCCTTACGGCATCAAAGGTTTAATCACTCCAAAGCAGAAACTCGTTTCGAGAACGGATTAATGTGCTCAACGCCTTACGGCATCAAAGGTTTAATCACTTTGCCTCGACAACAGCAGCCGTGAGGAAATCAAAGGTGCTCAACGCCTTACGGCATCAAAGGTTTAATCACATCACTCAAGCTGTCAGACAAAGAACCTTCTTTGTGTGCTCAACGCCTTACGGCATCAAAGGTTTAATCACTTTCAATGGTTTGGTGAGACTACTCCAATAGCTAGTGCTCAACGCCTTACGGCATCAAAGGTTTAATCACTTGTCGGTCGGTGTAACAACAGGAAATTCCGGGAGGTGCTCAACGCCTTACGGCATCAAAGGTTTAATCACTTGAGAAATTCCGCTCCCTGGGATGGAGTCCAACCGTGCTCAACGCCTTACGGCATCAAAGGTTTAATCACCTGATGTTTGCGCTTCCCTTTGAAAAATAGATAGCGTGCTCAACGCCTTACGGCATCAAAGGTTTAATCACTCAGCCCCAGGAGCGATCGCCTCAGAGACCAATGAGTGCTCAACGCCTTACGGCATCAAAGGTTTAATCACTTTTGAGAGAGTAGCGCTGGCGCTGGGTAAGTGCATGTGCTCAACGCCTTACGGCATCAAAGGTTTAATCACTCACTTCAGGCAATTCAATTAGTATTCGATCTACCCGTGCTCAACGCCTTACGGCATCAAAGGTTTAATCACATTCGCCCACCGCATACCGAAAAAATTAGGAAATTGTGCTCAACGCCTTACGGCATCAAAGGTTTAATCACACTTTCCTGGGAGACATGGAAACTCAGGACAACTTGTGCTCAACGCCTTACGGCATCAAAGGTTTAATCACGTAAAATTCGCCGCCGACCAAGTAATGAGTCTGTAGTGCTCAACGCCTTACGGCATCAAAGGTTTAATCACTTGAGTTTGTCGCAGTTGGTAGCGGCGCTTAATTTGTGCTCAACGCCTTACGGCATCAAAGGTTTAATCACACTGTAAAAGCCGCCTGCACAATATCTCCAAAAGAAGTGCTCAACGCCTTACGGCATCAAAGGTTTAATCACTTATTCCAAAAAGTAGATTTTGCGCCAAAAACTCCTGTGCTCAACGCCTTACGGCATCAAAGGTTTAATCACTAAAATAGATAAGTTGTTATACCAGTATAGAATTGTGCTCAACGCCTTACGGCATCAAAGGTTTAATCACTTTAAAGCCTGGGCCTTAGTGAACGGTACTTTGCAGTGCTCAACGCCTTACGGCATCAAAGGTTTAATCACATAGTGGTCTTTCTAGTTTTTTCATGATTTGTACCGTGCTCAACGCCTTACGGCATCAAAGGTTTAATCACTGATTACCCCTAGCCCCTGATTTCGGGATTTGAGAGTGCTCAACGCCTTACGGCATCAAAGGTTTAATCACTTGTACACGCCAGCAACGGGCGTCTATGCTGAAAGGTGCTCAACGCCTTACGGCATCAAAGGTTTAATCACGTGGGGCTTGGGTGTCCTTTCCTTCTGGCCCTTGTCGTGCTCAACGCCTTACGGCATCAAAGGTTTAATCACGACGATGAAATGGATTTACCCTACTAGCATTAAAAGTGCTCAACGCCTTACGGCATCAAAGGTTTAATCACTTGAACCCAAGATCGGGTGTTAATGTTGTCGAGGAGTGCTCAACGCCTTACGGCATCAAAGGTTTAATCACACTGATATCCCTGACGGTCTGTGAGTAATTCTGTGGTGCTCAACGCCTTACGGCATCAAAGGTTTAATCACCCCATCTGTTTAGCCGCCAGCGACGGATCTAAACCGTGCTCAACGCCTTACGGCATCAAAGGTTTAATCACGTTGTGACCCGCCGTCTTTTGCCGCCAAAAGGTCTAGGTGCTCAACGCCTTACGGCATCAAAGGTTTAATCACTAGGTTTGCTTGTATCGACGCACCCGAACTCAAAGTGCTCAACGCCTTACGGCATCAAAGGTTTAATCACGAGCGGGAACTGAGACTTAACTAGAACAGTAAGAGGTGCTCAACGCCTTACGGCATCAAAGGTTTAATCACCAGGGACGGGCAGCACAGGCTCAGGCGATCGAGGCAGTGCTCAACGCCTTACGGCATCAAAGGTTTAATCACTATAATCGGGCCTAGCGACTTACTGCGAGGTATTTCCACGTGCTCAACGCCTTACGGCATCAAAGGTTTAATCACTTGCTGGAATTGGGTTGGGAGCGATCGTACTTGCTCGTGCTCAACGCCTTACGGCATCAAAGGTTTAATCACATGGGTACTTTTTCTTCTCCTTCACGCACATACCACGTGCTCAACGCCTTACGGCATCAAAGGTTTAATCACAACTCCTCCACCAGTGGGGGCTGTAGAGATTCGATAGTGCTCAACGCCTTACGGCATCAAAGGTTTAATCACTTGAGTTCGGTCGTAGCAAACTCAGCCGTCGCGGAAGTGCTCAACGCCTTACGGCATCAAAGGTTTAATCACGAGAATCAAATACTTTGCGTCAATACTGCGGAGTGAGGTGCTCAACGCCTTACGGCATCAAAGGTTTAATCACATGGGTTTGTTCTTTGCTTCTTTGGTATATTTATATGTGCTCAACGCCTTACGGCATCAAAGGTTTAATCACAGGCACTGCTAGTGGCATTGGATGTCCCCACTTCGTGCTCAACGCCTTACGGCATCAAAGGTTTAATCACAATTCATATATTGATGAAATCGTGCAAAGTCATTTTGTGCTCAACGCCTTACGGCATCAAAGGTTTAATCACTTAAGCAGCGGACTGGGTATCGACGGGCGATCGAGTGCTCAACGCCTTACGGCATCAAAGGTTTAATCACGACCGTCGGCGAGTTTTTGCATCGCATCAAAGTAGTGCTCAACGCCTTACGGCATCAAAGGTTTAATCACAAATGAACGAGAAATATTTCGATAGCAAATTAGCGTGCTCAACGCCTTACGGCATCAAAGGTTTAATCACAGCGGTTCCTGAACCCCTTATATAGCAATGCCTCCTGGCCAGTTTTGCAAGCACCCCAGCACTCAAGGCACCCGGAGATAGCAATTATGGCAAAAAAGGTCATCACCACAGACATAGAGCAACCCTCAAAAGCTTACACAGCCTAGGTTCTGTCAAAATTTTAGCACCTCTTCGCTGGTTCGAGAGGTCTCAAACCCAATCAGGTAAAGGTTTTGAGCCTCATAAAAGCCTAGTTGAGCTCTCCACAACCAGAGGTGCTTAAATTTTCAGGAATCTCCTCAGAGCTTCCATCAACAGACCGAGTACCAAAACTATTTTAACCCACAATGGCTTCAACACATCAGCGATCTCAATTCCTTTCTTCATCAGAATATGAACTTGTTTCAGATATTTCTCTTTGTTATCTGCGTCCTAGCTCCGGTTAAATCACGATCGCGCAACCGGAAATGAGCCGATCGACGCTATTCTATTTGAGTAGATGGAACTGTTTCCTAACTCCCAATTCCCAATTATTAATTATGGCTCAAGGCAGACTCCGACTACCGAGATTTCTCAACCTTGCGGCACCCTCAAACCTGTCAATGAAAATGATGTGGGTAGGTTTGACAATCACCGCTGCGTTTGTATTGATTGCCACCTTCAGCCCAACCCTACAGAGTTGGGGATGGCTGCAAAATCCTACAGATGCCTTAATTAATCCCATCCACGAACCGCCATCGGCGACTTATTGGTTTGGGACTACCCGCAGTGGCTATGATGTTTTTTCTCGAACGCTTTTTGCTTCTAGGGCTGCTTGGCAAGTGCTCATTCTCGCTACAGGTTTGAGTTTGTCGATCGGTGTACCCTTGGGATTGGTTAGCGGTTATTTAGGCGGCAAACTCGATCGCATCCTGTTGTTTTTGATGGATACAATTTATACTTTGCCGGGATTGCTGCTGTCTTTAACCCTAGCTTTTGTGGTGGGGAAAGGAGTTTTGAATGCTGCGATCGCCCTTAGCATTTCCTACATTCCTCAATACTACCGCGTCGTCAGAAATCACACCACCAGCATCAAAACGGAACTATTTGTTGAAGCCGCTAGAGCCATGGGGGCTGATACTTGGACAGTCCTTTCCCGCTATCTGTTTTTGAACGTGATTCAGAGTGTACCAGTGTTGTTTGCGCTCAATGCTGCCGATGCCATTTTAACCCTAGGAGGTTTAGGATTTCTCGGTTTGGGACTTCCTGAAGAAACTCCTGAATGGGGACATGATTTGCGTTTAGCCCTGGATGCACTACCTACAGGAATTTGGTGGACAGCTTTGTTTCCCGGTTTGGCTATGACTTTAATGGTAGTAGGATTGTCTTTTGTGGGAGAAGGATTGAATGAGTTTGTTAATCCTAAACTGCGGAATCAATAATCATTTTCCTCTAGCACAACCTCAAACAAACCAACACCCAGACTCCCGACTTCTTAAAAAAGTCGGGAATTTAACAGACTACTTATTAAATAAACAGACACTATAATTCAGGATGTGAAATGAAAAATATTCCTCGTATAGAATATCTCAAAGTCCAAAATTACCGAGCTTTACATAATCTAGAACTTAAAAAAATTACTCCCTTAACTGTCTTCTTAGGACCAAATGGCAGTGGAAAATCAACTATTTTTGATGTTTTTGCTTTCCTGTCTGAATGTTTCACCGAAAGCCTAAGAAAAGCATGGGATAGACGAGGCAGATTTAGAGAATTACGCACCAGAGACAGTACAGGCTGTATCATCATTGAATTAAAGTATCGAGAGACATCAAAATCACCGTTAATCACCTATCATCTCGCCATAGATGAAGAAAATAATCGTCCTTTTATCGCTGAAGAATGGCTACAGTGGAGACGAGCAGGTCAAGGTAAACCTTTTCGCTTTTTAGATTTCAAAAAAGGCGAAGGACAAGTCATTAGTGGCGCAACTCCTGATGAAGAAGATGAAAGGATCACCGAACAACTAGCATCGTCTGAATTATTAGCAGTAAATACATTAGGACAATTTGCCAAACATCCCCGCGTCAGTGCTTTAAGGCGGTTTATTACAAGTTGGTATTTATCTTATTTAACCGCCGATAATACCCGCAGCCTTCCCGAAGCAGGTGCACAGGAAAGATTGTCCCCCACTGGTGACAATTTACCTAATGTTATTCAATATCTAAAAGAACAACATCCTCAACGGTTAGAAGAAATATTAAAAACCCTTTCCGATCGTATTCCACGCCTCGAAAAAGTAGAGGCTTCTATTATGCAGGATGGCAGACTTTTGTTAGAAATTAAAGATGCTCCTTTTTCTCATCCTATTTTGGCAAAATTTGCGTCCGATGGTACGTTAAAACTATTAGCTTATCTAACAGTATTATTTGACCCTAATCCCCCGCAATTAGTTGGAATAGAAGAACCAGAAAATCATTTACATCCGCGTTTATTACCTCAACTTGCCGAAGAATGTCGTTCTGCTTCTGCTAATACTCAATTAATGGTAACAACCCATTCTCCTTTTTTTGTGGATAGTTTAAATCCAGAGGAATTATGGGTATTATATCGAGATGAAAAAGGTTTTACTCAAGCAAAAAGAACCGCAGATATGCAGGGAGTAAAAGAATTTATTAATCATGGTGCCTTACTTGGCTCGCTGTGGATGGAAGATTTTTTTGATGTGGGAAATCCCCTCAAAAATGCGGGTATTCCTCAATCATTGAAACCTAAAAATTAAGAGGATGTGAGCATTTTGCATTTTGAGTTTTTAGTGGAAGAAGCATCCCTAGAATCAGCTTTAACCCAGATTTTGCCGAAAATATTGCCATCGACTGTTACATTTAAAATTCATGCTTTTCGAGGGAAATATGATTTAATTTGTAAATTGCCTAACCGTTTGAAAGGTTATCAAGCATGGCTTCCACCTGATTGGAAAATTGTTATTTTAATAGATGAAGATCGAGAAGATTGTCTAAAATTAAAAAACAAACTAGAAGATATAGCAATATTAGCCGGATTAATTACTAAATCGTCCGGTCAAAAAAATAAATATTTTCAAGTATTAAATCGAATTGTGGTTGAATAATTAGAAGCGTGGTTTTTCGGCGATGTTGAAGCAATTTGCCAAGCTTATCCTAAAGTCTCTGCCAATTTAGCTACTCAACAACCCTATCGAGATCCTGATGCTATCAAAGGAGGCACATGGGAGGCTTTAGAAAGAGTTTTACGAAGAGCTGGATATCATCAGGGAGGATTAGAAAAATATAAAGCCTCTAGCGACATCTCTAAATATATGAATCCTGAATCAAATCGCTCTAAAAGCTTCCAAGTCTTTTGTCAAGGTTTATTAGAAAGTATCGATAGTTCCCAGGTATAATCAACTTTACAGACAATTGCCGATCGCACTGTTGCTGAGCTAGGATCGCGATCGATGATTTAGAGGTCATGCTTTCGCAGGACAAGTAGTAAACAAATGTAACAAAAATTCCCTCGATCGCCCCACCGCTCGCTCTCTCAACATCCTTAACCTCATCCACTAGCCAGGGATCTGTCTACCTTACCAGGAGTTCGCTCTGATTCAAGACAAATCAGCAATTTTACTTAGAATTGATGAGCTGTCTTAATCGAATCTTCATATTGTAACGATATATATAAAGTAACAGTGAATTTATACTGACGGAAAATTTAAAATTGTGTGGATTCTGAGAGAGGGCGATCGCGTAAGTATGTGGCGAAAGTCAAAAAATCCTGGAAGAGTTGAGACCTAGGAGTGACAAGGGGAGCTAAGTATCAGTAAAATATATCCACATAATTTTGACTTTTGACGAGACAAACTTGTGTCCAACTGCTTAAATGAGAATAGGACGTTAATATAGCTTAATGTGATTTAACGTTAAATTTAGACCCAATTTCTGAGATTTGAGCTAACTTAACAAAGAAAGCCCCTGTTGCACTACTAACCCGCAACGCTTCATTTGGGGTAATTTTCGGTCTCTAATCCAGAGTATCCGAGTCACAACTAAAGCTATAAGCTTTATTCGATCGCCGATTTAGAATGATTCAATTTAGGGAAACAGGGTAAAGATGGGTGCATCTATATGGATTACATTCGCCGGAATTCCGGTCAGTCAAAAACTGTCTGCTCGTTGTCTGGACGGCTACGCCGCAGTCGTTCACCCAGATACTCCCAAAAAACAACGCCAATCTCAAGTTTCAAAGTTCTTGTGGATGATTCTGAGAATTTAACCCAATCAGCCATTAGTGCCTATTGTTAAGCTAAGCTGACAAAGCTTGGGTAGTTCTTGACCAATAATGGAAAATATCTTCCAATTTTTGTGAGAAAGGCTACAATCGGAAAGGTCTTTGCAAGATCCAATACTGACTGTTTGGTGCTTCCACCCAAAACTTTTGCGTTTTGTGCAGCAGACAGACATCCTGGGAGGCGAAAACTAGCCGTGCAACTGCGATGTCTGGCTATCAGAGTGAAAGCAGCAGGCGAACCAAAAGTTCGACACCTGGAAAACAAAAGTTAAAGGGTTCCGTTCAGGTAAACTTGTACGGGTAAAAAATAGAAGTCCAAATTAGAAAAGTTAGTTTTTCCAGAAGTGCTTTCCCTCGGCTCTGTGGTTAGAGGTTCTAGGCAAAATATCGCAGAAACTGCGGTAACAGATTGCGAGGGAAACAGCCAAGCACTCAATTCGAGGTCGCGACAATCATGTCTGCTATGGGCGAGATACTCAACAAAACTGGATAACCAGCTCAAATCTGTACAGAGATATCTCGGTTAAGTCTAACCACAGACTAGGTTAAGAAGGTCATGGCACCCTGTGGGTACATGGGAAAATCCTTGCTCAGTCACTACCAGTTAAATATCTTGATTTAGCAAAGGAAGTGCTGGTAGCTTGAAAAACGTTCTTAACATTACCCAAACAAAAATCCTCCGATGATTCGGAGGCTAGACCTGAGCAAAATATTCCTTGTAGACAACAACTGCTAGACAAAAAATCCCACTCTTTCTGGCTGTGGGAATGTCAATACTGGCTAACTTGTCTAAACTACAAACAGACACTATTCGACTGTTATTTATTCTTCAATTTAGGAGCATGAGGAAGGCGGCATGATCCAGGCAAACACCGTACTCGAAACCAAAATCAAACCCCAAATGGAAACTATCGAGTTGCTTCGGAACACCGAAAGCGTTCTACCTGAGAGCGAGTTGGAACTATTTATCGACGATGAAGACGATAGAGATGATTTTCTAGACACTCAATCTGAGGAAGACGATACTAAGTCTGGCAAAGGTGCCAAAGCTCGCCGTCGAGCTCAGGCAAAGAAAAAGCATTATACTGAAGACTCTATTCGTCTTTACCTGCAAGAAATAGGTCGGATTCGACTGTTACGAGCTGACGAAGAGATTGAACTGGCCCGTAAAATTGCCGATTTGTTGGAATTGGAGCGCGTCAGAGAACAACTTTTAGAGGACTTAGACAGAGAACCCAAAGACAATGAATGGGCGACTGCTGTCGAGATGGCGCTACCGGCATTTCGTCATCGACTCCATGTCGGACGACGGGCTAAGGAAAAAATGGTGCAGTCAAACCTGCGTTTGGTGGTGTCGATCGCCAAAAAATACATGAATCGTGGTTTGTCTTTCCAAGATTTGATTCAGGAAGGCTCTCTCGGTTTAATCCGGGCGGCAGAAAAGTTTGACCACGAAAAAGGTTACAAGTTCTCAACCTACGCGACTTGGTGGATTCGTCAAGCCATTACTAGGGCCATTGCGGATCAATCTCGGACTATCCGCCTACCGGTTCACCTTTACGAAACTATTTCTCGGATCAAGAAAACTACGAAACTTCTTTCTCAAGAAATGGGTCGCAAGCCTACAGAAGAAGAAATTGCGACTAAGATGGAAATGACGATCGAGAAATTACGCTTCATTGCTAAGTCAGCACAATTGCCGATTTCTCTAGAAACTCCCATCGGTAAAGAAGAAGATTCGCGTCTGGGAGATTTTATTGAGTCGGACGGAGAAACACCCGAAGATCAAGTCTCAAAGAATTTGTTGCGAGAAGATTTAGAAAGTGTTTTAGATACCCTCAGCCCCCGCGAGCGAGATGTATTGCGACTGCGGTACGGCTTAGATGACGGACGGATGAAGACCTTAGAGGAAATTGGTCAAATCTTTAACGTCACTCGCGAGCGGATTAGGCAAATTGAAGCTAAAGCCCTGCGGAAGTTGCGCCATCCCAACCGGAACAGCATCTTAAAAGAATATATCCGCTAGAGTATTTATCTAGCATCACCCGAAAGAGTGATTTGGATTTCTGTTGCACTCAGCCACGATAGTTGACGGTCGATCGTTGATGGTTGGTCGTTGACTTTCTGCTGCGAGTGTGAAATCCTGACCCAAAAAATTTGTACAAAAATTTGGGAGTCTCGAACAGAACTCCCAAATTTTCTCATGCCTCAAAGGCACCAACTAAAAAATTACATTAAACCCCAGAAGTGTAGCAATCCTTCACCAGAAACCAATTCGATGATGACAGCAGCAGAGAAACCAATCATCGCCAGACGACCGTTCCAATTTTCTGCTCCTTCGCTAAAGCCCCAGTTCCAAGCGTTACGTTTTTGTTGTTGCATGGTATGAACTTCCTTCATTAAGTTTTGTAATGCTTATGTAAATAAAGATAACATATACTTGCATAAAGTGCAAGATTATGAAAAAGAAGGTAAAACTTGGCGATCGCTAACGGGGGAATATGGCCAACTCAGTCTCAGGGTCAAAAAGGTGAATTTTATCATGGGCGATCGCCAGCCATAACTCCTCGCCCACACGGAGCGATCGCTCAGGAGGAACACGCACTTGCAAACAAACGGCTGGTGCATCAGTGAGACTAACCCGCAAATAGGTTTCGTATCCCAAAGCTTCTACAATATCGACTTGAACCGAAAGATTTTTAGTAGCAGGAGGGTGAATGGTCAAATGTTCTGGCCGAATGCCCAAAATGAGAGATTTACCGTCATACTTTTGTAAACTTTTTGCCCAAATATCAGGTAAAGTAAAGCGAAAATGAGGGTGAGAAATTAATAAAGGGGCAGTAAATTGCACCGGTAAAAAATTCATCGGCGGAGAACCAATAAACTCAGCTACAAACAAGTTAGCAGGCTTGTTATAAAGCTGTAGAGGTACATCTACTTGTTGAAGTTGACCGAGATTCATAATCGCAATGCGATCGCCCATAGTCATCGCCTCAGTTTGGTCATGAGTCACATAAATAGTTGTAGTTCCCAATTGTCGCTGCAACTGCACAATTTGCGATCGGGTTTCCCCCCTCAATTTAGCATCCAGATTAGAAAGGGGTTCATCCATTAAAAAAACTTCAGGATTTCGAGCCATAGCCCTACCCAAAGCTACCCGCTGTTTTTGTCCTCCCGAAAGTTGTTTGGGTAAACGATTTAACAAAGGTTCTATTTGCAGCAATTGAGCCACTTTAATCACTCGTTTTCCCACTGTCTTTTCCCGTTCGGAAAAATAGCGTAAACCCTTCGGAAAGTTGCGAGTTATTCCTACTAATAAATCTTCAACTAAAGGCTGAATTTGATATTTTTCAAAATTAGTAATCAACCAATTTTCAATTTGATAAAGAATCTCTTGTTTGTTTTTCCTTCTGCCTAGGGACTGCTGATTAAGGACTAATGACTTCTTATCCCTTTCCGATCGCCGCAATCCAAAAGCGAGATTATCGTAAACTGTTAAGTGAGGATAGAGAGCATAATTTTGAAAGACCATGGCGATATTTCGGTCTTTAGGCGGCAAATCGTTAAGGAGCCGATCGCCCACCCAAATATTGCCAGCAGTCAGAGTTTCCAAACCAGCGAGCGATCGGAGCAAAGTGCTTTTTCCGCAGCCAGAAGGCCCCACTAACACCATAAATTCCCCATCTTCGATAGTTAGGTTAATGCGACGCAAAACGCTGTTAGACCTGGAGGTAGAGCTATCTGGTGAGATATTTTCTGTAGAATTTGCCTCTTTGTCCTGCTCTCCTTGGCGGAGTGGAAAGCTTTTGTAGATATTTTCTAGTACAACTTTAGCCATTGAACTATTTTAAAATTGGGAATTGGGAATGGGGAATTGGGAATGGGGAATTGGGAATTGGGGAATGGGGAATTGGGAATTGCGAATTGGGGAATTGGGAATTGGGAATGGGGAATTGGGAATTGGGGAATTGGGAATTGGGAATTGGGGAATTGGGAATGGGGAATTGGGAATTGGGAATTGGGAAAAACCCGAAAAGCAAAATATCTTCCTTCTTCCTTCTTCCTTCTTCCTTCTTCCTTCTTCCTTCTACTGACAACTAATAACTTTGATAATTTTCTCCCCAGGATGGAGGTCAAAAACTTTTTCACCGGGAGCATCCTTGCCCCAAAAAGCAATAGCATCAGTAGCCGATCGCACAAATCGGCCAGTATTAGTTAAAAGTTTGACATCACTACCAGGAACGAACCGCAGCAAGCCAACCAAAGTATCTTTAGGTTCTGCGAAACGAAAAGCTTGGGTGCCGATTTCACCGCGGTTAGTCAGTCGGACAGAACCGGCGGGCATCCGTTTAGCCCAACCCAACTCCGAAAATAGTACCAGACTGTCATCGGGGTCGAGAGTCACGCAACCCACCAAATCTTCTTGTTTTCGCAGCCGCGTGGCTTGAGAACCCTGGGCTGCGCGGCCCATAGGTGGCAGTTGTTCGTCATTCACCTCAAACCGGAGGACTCTGCCTCCCGTCGTGGCGATGGCGACTTGTTCGCCGACTTTACTAAGACTAGCCCAGCGCAGTCGATCGTCTTCCTTGAGCTTAACAAGAGTCACACCGCGATTAGTCAAATCCGCAAATTCTGAAAGTGGTAGACGCTTTATTTTACCTTGGTCAGTCAGGGTTACTAAGTCCGTCGCTTCGGAATTTTCCGGCAAAATAAAGTGTGCGACTGTGAGTTCGGACAAAGTGCGACCGGCACTTTCTTTGGTAGCCGATGGCGAAAGTAAACTGACGATGGGGGTACCTCGATCGCGCCCACTGCTAGTGGGAATATCAGACACTTTTAGGGGATAAGCCTTACCACTAGGAGTTAAGATGACTAAATTGCGATCGGTTTTAGTTGGGGTGGCGGTGACAATAAAATCTTCATTTTTTTCTAAAGCTTGAAGCGACTTTTCTCGACTTTTAGGACGGGATTGATCGCCCGTTGGCAGCCGCCGCACGTAATGTTTGTGAGTAAACTCAACAATAGTTGCCTCCGCCTGCGGCATCGGAAATAGGGTATGAGGCGCAGCTAATTCTGTGTCAGACGGGAGTGGGGATTTTTGCTTACCCGAACTTTTTTGTTGGCCGTTAGCAACAGGTGCCGGGCCATTAACCAACTTAGTACGGCGCGGGTCTGTATGCTTACGTTTGAGCGATCGGAATTCTTTCTTCAAAGCCTTCAAAAGTTCATGTCTGTCGCCCAAAAGCCGCTGCAATTCTTGAATCTTTACCATCAATTCATCCAACTCAGACTGCAAATTTTGTCTTTCCAAACCAGTCAGCCGACGCATCGGCATAGACAAAATCGCATCAGCTTGACTTTCGGTCAAATTAAGGCGAACTTGGAAATTGGCTTTAGCAGTGGTGCCATCGGGAGCATTTCGGAGAATATCGATCGCCACATCAAGATTTGTCAAAGCCAACATTAAGCCTTGGACAATGTGACAGCGGCGTTGGGCCACCTCCAACTCGTAATTGTAGCGACGGGTGAGAGTCAGTTCCCGAAAATGCAAAAATTCTTGCAACAATTGTCTGAGAGTTAACTGTCGTGGTTGACCGTTGACAATTGCCAGCAAAATCGCGCCAAAATTACTTTGCAAGTCAGTTTGTTGGTAAAGACGAGCTAGAACTGCTTCTGGGTTAGATTCGCGCTTAAGTTCGACCACAACTCGAATACCCTCGCGATCGCTTTCGTCCCGCAAATCAGCAATCCCATCAAGTCGGCCAGCATTTACCAAATCCGCCACCTTTTCAATCCAAGCCGCCTTATTGACCTGAAAAGGAAACTCCGTCACCACCAGCGCCGTTTTAGTCCGTATTTTGCGATTACCAGGCACTTCCTCCACCCGAACCACACCCCTGACCGCAATACTGCCTCGCCCCTTAGTGTAGGCATCAATAATGCCCTCTGTAGCAATGATTTCGCCACCTGTGGGGAAATCCGGTCCAGGAATTAATTCCAGCAACTTCTGATCCGAGAGTTCCGGGTTTTCGGTCAAAGCAATTAAACCGTCCACCACCTCGCCCAAATTGTGTGGGGGAATATTAGTTGCCATGCCCACGGCAATGCCAGTACAGCCATTGAGAAGTAAAAAAGGCAATTGGGCAGGCAAAACAGTAGGTTCCTGCTGCGAACTGTCAAAATTAGCAGTAAAATCAACAGTGGCATCACCGACCTGAGTTAGCATGGCTTCATGGGCGATCGAAGCCAGTCTGGTTTCGGTGTAACGCATGGCAGCAGCCGGATCGTTGTCCACAGAACCAAAATTGCCGTGACCCGCCAGTAAAGGATAGCGGCTCGAAAACTCTTGAACCATACGCACCAAAGCGTCGTAAACCGATTGGTCGCCGTGGGGGTGATATTTTCCCAAAACATCTCCCACTACTCTGGCACACTTGCGGTAGGGGCGGTCTGGTGTCAAACCGAGTTCGTGCATCGCGTACAAAATTCGGCGGTGAACGGGTTTTAAACCGTCGCGGACATCAGGCAAAGCTCGCCCGACGATCACACTCATGGCATATTCAAGGTACGATTGCTGCATCTCGGCGTGCAGAGCCGTAGAAATTACTTGCCCGGAAAGTAGGTTTAGTTGTTTAGCCATGAGTCCTTATGTCCGTTAATTCCTGAGTGCTATGGCAAGAGTCAAGGGGCTCGTAATGGTTGCCTATCTGAGCGTAAAAACTGTTTGTCGCTCTTGGAACTGAAAGTTCGACAAAGCCACCAATCAGGGGGATAAAAATCAACTTAACTTATGAAAAAAGAATAAGAGTGCCGAACACTGGCAACACTTGCTTTTTCCCCTCCACTCTTACCCTAACCTCTATGTTGCCTTCAATGGCGCCTACCTTTTTATTTACACCATATGTGAAAACAATTTCTTTGAGTTCGCTTTTGCACAGACTGCATCGGCTAAAATTTTTTAGTGCCCGTGCATCTATTCGGCCTATCTGCCAAACCTCAGAGACAAGTCAACAATTAATTGAACGCTGCTGGGGTAAAGCCGATCGGTTACTATGCCAAGATAAGTGATACCAGCAGGACTAAACATTGCTTTATTCTAAAAGCAAGTAGGAAACAAACAGTTATCAAATACGGGTTTTGCAGAGTTCCCGGCCTATGGCACTAAAAACACTGCACGATTTGACACTGTTTCGAGGCTATTGAAGGGAAGTTGCAAGCGATCGCAAAACCCAGATAACCAAGCCCAGTGCAGGATTAGCCAAGGGGAGGCCAGTTGACAGAGGGAACTGTGGCGCGATCGCGGGCAGGTTGTGAGACTAGAGATGAAATCTGCGACGAACTGCACCTTGGGGCTGGAATTTGCCCACCCAAGATGCAGTACAAAAAGTCCACCATTGCCTGACAGACTCTGGGAGGGCGGATATTGCCTCAAAAGCCTGCAAACAATCGGCACTCCGACCTGCTCCACCAGCGATTTCTCCTAAAAAGATAGCCAAAAACAAGCAAAATGCCTGTTTCACAACAACTACCGGAAACATCTAACCGACTAAAAACACGCACAGCCGCTTCTTTGGAACCGCTGGCGCAATGCCTCGATCGCAGTGATGCCTTGAGAATAGCGTTGCCCCATGGAACTGTCGAAGAGGCTGAGGGGTTTGAGGGGTGTTTTCTGTTCCGGCCTGAAGATACTGAGTTTTTTCACTTACCGAATACTTTTATGAAAACCGTTCTGATTGTAGAGGACGATTTAGTCAATGCTCGAGTCTTCTCCAAAATTTTAACCAAGCGAGGAGGCTTAACTGTAAAGCACACCGAAAATGTTGAGGAAGTGATGCAAATTGCTTCTAAGGGTGAGGCAGACTTGATTTTGATGGATGTGTCCCTTTCACGCAGCGTGTATCAAGGCAAGGCTGTTGATGGCATCAAAATCACTCAATTGCTGAAAGCAGACCCCCAAACAGCTTCTCTGCCAATTATTTTGGTAACTGCTCATGCTATGGCTGGGGATAGGGAGACTTTTATGGACCAGAGCGGCGCTGATGGTTATATATCCAAGCCAGTAGTAGACCATCAGCTATTTGTCGATAAAATCAAGGCACTGCTGCCACAGGAGTAGCGACAAACAAGAAAAATACTTGAAGGGAAGAAGGCAAAAAGTGAGGAAAAAGAATAATATAGCAACCGCCAACGCTATTAGACATCTCCTAAAAAGACAGTAAAGAACAGGCTTCCTGCCTGTTCCACAATAATTATGGGAGAAGTCTATGAAATCCTTTGACCCTTCGACCCTTCGAGCCCTTCGGCTACGCGGTTCCTGCCCTTCGACTACGCTCTGGGAACAGCGAACAATGACCAAAGTGCCTGGGCGGTTGCTATACATTCAAAAATTCCCACAAAAATTCAAAAAAAGTGCCAATAAAGAGACAAAAAAACTATAGGAAATTCCTTCTCCATCAGCACAGCGATTTAACCCACATTCCGCACCCTCAACTGTCACAATCGGTTTTTACTTACTTTTATCCATAGATTAAGCTATAAATTATACTTTTATACCGTATACTGATATAAATTTTAGGAGAGGCATAATTTATCACTTGAAAAATCGATTTTTATGAGTAATTATACTGTGTGACACCCTAGGGTGCGGAATGTGGGATTTATGCCTGTGGTGGCCTTCCGGGGCGCTCGAACGCTCGAACGCTTGGGTGGAGAGATGTAAAAGCTTGGTCAAAAATTTTGACCGTACACTGGCTCGTTCCAACGCCAAGCTCCAGCTTTGTTTTATTCGGCTGATGCTCAAACGACTAGCGATCGCCTCGCAAGATCTCAAATGGGTTCTATAAGTGCGAAACACCTTCCGTTACCGCACCGAGGGGCGGTTGAGGGGTCGATCGGAGGTTGCCTATTATTGACTCTCTGCAACATCTACATCTAAAAAGTGCAGGTGACTGCCTTCTGAGGTATTGACAGCAATCGCCAAACCTTTCTTCCCCCAAGGGGCGATCGCCTTCGGTACAGCGGGCCCACTAAAACTCCCTACTTGAATTCCTTGAGTGTTCAATACCACCATCTGCCCCCCAACATCTGCCAACACCCATCCCCAATTAGCAACACAAGCAGACACCGGGAAACTGTCAAGAGGAAGTCGCGCCACTTTCAAAGGCCACAATTTCATCAACAGCACAGCCGCTTTACCACCTTGGGGAATTCCCAACAAAGTATAAGGTTCAGGTGTTAACAGTAGTTGCCCGACGCTCGCCGATAACTGCACAGCACCAACTGCCGTGCCACGACGAGTGTAAACTCTGAAAGTAGTTTGGGGATTTTTCGGCTCGTTATCGGGCCAGATAGCTAAGACGTGTCGCCGATCCAAAAACATTAACTCTGGCAAGTAATGTTCGGGTAGGGCAACAGTCGCAATGGGTGGTTGTGCTTTTTTCCGATCGCCCCCAGAGTTGTTTGCACCTAAAGAATAAAAGCGTAGTTCCCCCGGAACAGCTACTGTCAACCAACGCCCGTCAGAGTCAACAGCAGCTTTACAACCATCAGGCCCTTGCCGGACACCTAGATCCAGTAAACACTGAGGCTCCCAACTAGAATCGCTCAGCCAGTAAAGTTTTTGTCCAGAAACAACCCAGCAGCCGTGTGTTGTGGGCAAAATGTCGCGTACTGTATCCGGCATTGATATAGAAATTTCGGTTTCTCCTGTAACTAGCTGATTTCCAGGCTGACACCAAACCTTTACCTCTGTACCCACAGCAGCGTAAAGATAGGTTTCAGTAGCAATTAAAGTTGTCAGCCCACCAGGAAGTATCACTAGCTTTGACTGGGAGAACGCATAACCCACAGTCTCAAGTAAACTAATCGGAGGCTCCGATATTTTTGCCTCTGGGACTTGTAGCCCCGACTCAGTTTCCGAATTCAGACTTTTGGACTCACTGGTTTCGGGATTTTCCCAAGGAATAATGCCGTCTCCCAATTGCCTCACAGCAGGGTCGTACATTACCAGTCGCAGGGCTTGAGCCATTTGGGAAGCACTGGCAAAACGGCGGGCTGGCAGCTTTGCCAAAGATTTTTTGACTATGGTTTGCAACGGTTCCGGCATTGCATCAGGCAGTTGCAAACGTTGATTCAGGTGCGCCCACCTCAAGTCTCCAGGTGTTCCACCAAACGGCCGGTAGCCCATCAGCAACTCAAACAACAGAATTCCCACTGCATATATGTCTGACATGGGAGAGTAAAGACCATAAAACCGCTCTGGAGCCATATAAGCAGGGGAACCTACGGTAGCGTCGGGAGAAATTTCTTGGTGGAGGCGAGTAGTCCCAATTTCTGGCAGTCGGCGGGCGATGCCGAAATCTGACAGCCGGGGCGACCAACCTTTGGAACCTAAAGTCAGGAGGATATTTTCTGGTTTGATGTCGCAGTGAACTACACCTCGACGGTGAGCGTAGTCTAACCCCGCTAGCACTCCCATAATGATCTGCAAACCTTCGAGCAGTCTTAAGGGACGGTCTTGTTTGAGCAAGTTGCGGAGAGTTCCTCCCTCGCAGTAGTCCATAACTAAGTATCTGCCTGTAGCTGTGTGTTCTAGGGCTCGGCAGGTGACAATGTTGGGATGCTGCAAGGTAATCAAGAACCACAGCTCTCGCAAGAATTCGCTAGTTGGGGCTTTTTGATGGCTGAGTTCTTTGAGAGCTACCAGTTGACTGGTGAGGCGAGAGTCTTTGACTGGCGTTTCTCGAACGCTAGCACAAAAAACTCGACCAAATTGTCCTTGTCCGACTAGCCCTAAAATGCGGTACTTAGAATTTTGCATCAGTCTAATTATAGAAAAAGCTTGAGCTAGTATTAAAATATGTAAAGAATTCTGATCCAATTCAAATTTTGAATCGATCGCCTGGTACTGCCTATGTTATCTCAGGTTCAGTCTCAGCCTCCTTAAGATCGATCGCACCGTTGCATCTACTCAAATCCTGAAGTCTCCGATTCAGTATAAATCTTCCCGGATTCGCGTGCTGGATCTAAAAGGGAAATCAGGAGTAGAGAAGAGATCTATCTATGAAAAAACCAGCTTTCACAGAGCAAGTCCATCAGTTATTCAATACTCAACTTGACAGGATGAAACATCAATATGGTTAAAATTATTAAACTAGACCCAATTGCCGAAGAAATGGCAGTCGAAACGCGATCGAATATCCTGTCTGCCTTACTTTCCAAAGACTTAGACGTTCTCAAGGAATGCGGAGGCAGGGGGATGTGCGCTACCTGCCACGTCTACATTAAAGAAGGCATGGAAGGCTTGTCTGACATGAACCGTCGGGAGAGGAGGACGCTGGAGGTCATTACTACAGCTAAAGCCAATTCGCGATTAGCTTGTCAGGCCCAAATCATGGGCGAAGGTGTAGTGGTGCAGTTACCCGCCGGGATGTACATTAATGCTATTGAAAATGTGGAAGCTCTCATCGGTCGGCGAGCTCAGCAAGATTTGTTACATCCAATTACGGGTCAAGTAGTTGTAGAATCGGGAAAGTTGATCACCCGCTCCATCGTCACTCAGCTTAATGAAACCCGCTTCCAAGTAGGACAGTATTTAGTTCGCACTAAAGAAGCTTAAAACTGATATGTTGGTCTTTTACCACCTATTACAATACCACCCAAAAAATCCTATGCTAAGTCAAATGTCGCGTTTAAGTGTGGAAGCCGATGGACGCTATGCCTCTGCGGCCGAACTCCAATTTTTGAAAGACTACTTTCAGTCTTTGAACCACAGGATGAGTGCTTATAAAAAAATTCAAGCCTCGGAAAAAGAAATTCTTAGCCAAGTGGAAATGCAAATGCAGTCTATAGATCCAAATATATTTCGGCGGGGGTCTCAAGATGTGACTGCCAAGTGTCGCGGAGATTTTGCACAGGTGTTGAGGCACTCGGCTGCTGCACTGTTAATAAATGATACTGAACGGTTGCGCGCTCGGCTGTTACTGTGGTTACAAACTATTTTGGGCGCTGTTCAAGTTAAACATATTTCAGCCGTGACTTACGATGTCATGAAAAAGGTGATTAAACAACATCTTACTGCTGAAGAAGCCAGCCTGTTTATACCAATTCTGGACATTGACCGCAGTATATTGGGCAAATAATCAATATAGGACTGACGCGAACTGGCACACTTTAATCGACTTGTAGGGTGTGTCAGACTTTCATCATGAACGGATAATCGAGGGTTTGGGATAGTAGAGCACCTTACTAATTGTGACACTTGCGTCCACGACTGCAATACAAAACAGCTACTTAATTTAGTGGTAAGTTTTACCATTGGGGAGAATTGTTTCCATCAGTTTTACTCCCCTCAAATCAGCCTCGGTGAGAATTGCTCCTCGAAGGTTGGCTCCAGTCAAATCAGCTTTTCGTAAGTTTGCCTTACTCAAATTAGCTTTGGTGAAGTCAACTTGATGGAGGCAAGCATCAGAAAGGTTAGCATTGATTAAGTAGGCTTGACTAAAGTTAGCTTTGGTGAGGTTGGCTCCACTCAGGTTAGCTTCCATGAGATAAGCACCGCTGAAGTTGGCTTCGTTTAATAATGCTTCTGCCAAATTGATTCCGGTTAAAAGTTTCCGGCTTAAGTCTATGCCGCTGAGGTCGGCTCGACTGAAGTTGACACCGCTTAAGTGGCTGCCATTCAAAGTAATCTTTCTGAGATGAGTCTTACTCAAATCAGCTTTGGTCAAATTCGCTCTGTTCAAGCAAGCTTCCGTGAGGTCTGATTCGCCCAAACACGCATGATTTAAATAGGCTTCCGTCAGGTTTGCTCGCCGAAGATTAGCTTTTAAAAGATTGGCTTTGGTTAAATTAGCACGGGTCAAATTCGCACCAGCTAAGTTGACTGCGGACAATTTTGCTCCGGTCAAGTCTGCTTCACTTAAGTCTGCGTCTTTGAGACTGGCTAGAGTCAAGTCTGCATCTTTGAGGTTTGCGCCTGTGAGGTTAGCTTTAATGAGATAGGCTTTATGGAGAATAGCATTGGTGAAAATAGCATTGCTGAGGTTGACTGCACTCAAGTCTGCACTGGTGAGATTGGTTTTGATGAAAATTGCTTCGCTTAGGTTAGCCCAATTCATGTGAGTTCCTGACAGATTGGCCTCGGTGAGGTTGGCTCCTCTGAGATTGGCTCCGCTCAGACTTGCACTCGTCAGGTTAGCTCCAGTGAGGTTGGCTCCGCTGAGATCGGCTTTGCTGAGGTTTGCCCGACCGAGATGAGCTTTAGTGAGGTCGGCTCCGCTGAAGTTAGCACCGATTAAGTATGGTCGAATCTGGTGTTCGTTCAGGTTGGACAAAATAAGAGTCGGGGCATCGCTGGATCTGTATAAGTCGATGGTACTTAGGACGATGCCTCGCAGGTTTGCTTGTCTAAAATCTCTTTCGCCTGCTGCATATCGATTTAGGAGTTCATTGGCATCCATTGAGATTGACACCTAAGTTTGAGGTTGTTGGTAATTTTAAAAGTTATAAATTTATAGAATAATTATGATTTTCAAAACCCAACCTAACCTACTTTATCTATTTGAGCAATGCTATAGCTATAGAGCTATAAAATAAATTAATTCTTTTGAGAAAGTTGAGTCATAATACTTTCGTGGTCTTGTCCTTCTTCCACCATAGAATTTCCGGCTTGGAGGCGATCGCGCAAGCCTAAAATAAAACGGTTGCAGTCAGAACCCAGGGATTCGCAGGAAGTTTGCAAACAGTGGAGTTCTCTACCTGTAAGTTGAGTAAAGAAGGAACTTAAGATACCTGCTTCTAAAGAACAGGCTGGTAGCTTCGACTTAAGCGCTGTTTTAGCAAACAGAGAGTTAGCAATTTTTACTACTAGAAACCCCTGGTCTGAATAGCTGGAGTCAAGTTCAAATGTTCCCCATCCGTGGCTTTTCCAACACTGTTGTAGGCACTGAATAAATTCTATCATTTCCATTTCCGAAACTGGCTGACCGTAGTAATCGCTGACTTCTTCGCAAAAACGCACGTAAAAGTTTTTGCCCCACCACCGACCGCAGTTGAATAGCACTAGGCGGGAAGCTTGACCGGTTTCTTGTTCTAAGCCGATGTAAATGGCTTGAATTAGTGTTTCTGGAAGCGCTAGGAGCCGATCGCCCCGGCGATTTTCGAGCAAGCCTAGCTCCAAGTCTCCTCTGACGTAAGCATCTCTGGCAAAGTAGTTTCCTGGAAGTCTGGGCTGTTTGAGTAAGTCTGCAATGTTAATCATGGGGAATTGGGAGTTGGGAATTGGGAATTGAGGAATTTGGGAATGGGAAATTTGGCTTATTTTTTACTATCTTGGCCAATAATAAGTGACTCTGCTTGGTCTAAAAATGGCTGCAATATAGCGCGGGCTTGCTCGGAAAGTAGTTCTTTCAAACGATCTTGCAAAAGCTGGCAAACTGTTGCTTGTATCTTGTGAGTTTGGTGGGCTTCAACAATGCCAGAAAGCCATTCTAGGAGGCGTTGTTCGATAAAATTGCGATCGTTCAACAGCATCGCCATAGCGGAGTATCGTAAGACTAAAATCCAATTTTTTAGCGTTTTTTCTAAGATTTCTGGTTTTTCATCTGGGAAGGTTTCTTGTAGCTTATTTGCTACTGGTTGGAAGATGCTTTCTTCTTTGTCTCGCAAAAATTCATAAATTTTTAAGCGCTGGGAAAGTAGGGCAGCTTGACGCTTAAAAGCGGTGATTTCTTCGGGTTTGAGAAATCGATTTTCTGCCTGATCGAGAAGTGCTTCAATGTCATCATGCATAATTTTAAGTAAGTGGTAGAAGGAAGAGGAAAAAATGTCCTTCGACTGCGTTTATGCTGCCCTTCGACGAAGCTGAGCCAACGCGGTGCCGCTTCGCCGAAGGGTAGCCGAAGGGTTCAGGAACCAAATCAGGCAAAAAGATGGCACTGTTTATAAATCAATATAACAGGGCTATCAATCAAGTTTTTCTGAATTTCCGGTGTTTCGCAAATCTTGTTTTGTGCTAGGGAAGATCCGTAAGTATTAAAACAAATCAAATAGGTCATCAATGGTCACTTCTGCACTTTCATTAATCAGAATTACTGGCAATGGTGGTGGTGGGGGCATAGCGCCTACTTCAGGAATTCCTTCCCAAGGAATTGCCCTAAAAAAGTCTGATACTGGCATGGTAAAACTTAGTAATTTACCATTAACATATCCAGTCTCGGTTTCTAAGGGTTTTCCTAGCCAATTGTAGTTACCAAAGAATTCTTGGACAGATTGTTTTAACCAGGAAGTTTGACTTTTCATCGCAATCTTTCACCATGTTGGATTCGATTTTGAATGTCGCGGGCGTTGGCACCTTCGTTGAGCCAGAATGCTGCTGCATCTATTTTGTCTGGGTTGCCGAGCAGGAACTTGCAATAGGTTTCTCCCATTGAGTAACATTGGAGTTCGATGCAACTCAGAGGCTTTTTGACTAGAGATCCGAAGAAACCGGCAAACAAACCGGCGTAAAGGTGACAAACTGGTTTGCCCACGTCGCCCAAGGTGCGAGCAACTGCTGAGTCAAACAGGTTGATGAAGATGCAGCCATGCTTGCGATCGCTCATGTCTACTTCCCAGCGGCCCCAACCTTGAGCTGTGAAGGGCCACCACCAAGTTTCTAGTAGAAACATCAGATTTGACTGGCGAATGTTCTGGCTGAATTCGGCGCTGAACCATTTTTGAAAAAATTCGGAATCTTGGAGTCCCCACTGGCAACCAATAGTATACATGATTACAGATGAAGCAGGACCGACTTCTTCTTCTAGTCCTTCCACCAAACCGATGATGAAGTCTTCGCTGGTAAAAATGTTGCGTGACTCATTCCAGTCGTTTATTGTGCCTCCAACGCGATCGAAGGCAAAAAAGTCTTGAAACCTATAGTGGTTGTGACTTTTGGGATGCTTTTGTTTCAGGAGAGACTGGGTTGGGACGGAGATTTCTTGGTTGGGGGTATAGACCATTGGTTGGTTATTCCTGATTTGGTAATATTGATTAGGTCAAATTTTTTGTCTTTTGAGTCACTCAACTTAGAAGACTGTTGGACTAGCTTCTGTATCTAATTTAACCTGGTTTTTCCAAAGACACCCAACAAAAGTTTTTAAGGCAACACCAGAAGTTAAAATTACTGTGGGAGTAATTTTCAAATCAATGTCTAGAGTTGTCTAGTATTTGTATAGCAGCTATGTGCTATCGTTTTGTGGAAGCTGTTTAATATCTAATATATTTAGCTGAGACCCCCCATATATTTAGCTGAGACCCCGCAAGGGAATTGTAGGTGCTTAAAACCGCCCGTGCGATGCCCGATCGCGAAGGCGAAGGGTAGTCGAAGGGTCAAAGGGTCGTTTCCAGATCAGGGCATTAGCCACGCTTGTTCCCCATTTACCGAGCTTTTTTATGAAACATCACGCTTGTATTGCCATAGGCATAAATCAATATCAGTTACTTCAGCCTTTGAGCTATGCCCAAGAGGATGCAGAGGCAGTCTACAGTTTCTTGGTTGAGGAGGCTGGTTTTTCTAAGGATGGATGCCTGCTGATGACGGATAGTTCGCCGTCGCTGTGGGGTAACTCAACCTATCCGAATCGGGAAAATATTCTGAAGTTGACGGAAAATCTCTGCGCCGAGCACTTGCAACAGGGAGATTTACTGTGGTATTTTTTTAGTGGCTACGGTGTCAGTCATGAAGGAAAAGATTATTTGATGCCGGTGGATGGGAATCCCGCTGACATTCAGGGTACGGGGATTCCAGTAGAGTTGCTGTTGAATACTCTGAAAAAGGCTCCTACTGAAACGATGTTGGTGTTGGTTGATATGAACCGCAGTCAAATCGTAAAAGCGGGGGAAACTATAGGGGTTCAAACTGCGGATTTGGCCCGGAAGCTGGAAATCCCGACGCTGCTTTCTTGTCGGCCGAATCAAGTTTCGCGGGAGACTTCTGCTTTGCGCCAAGGGTTTTTTACGACGGCGCTTTTGGAAGGGCTGCGATCGGGACAGTGCATGACTATTAAGGGTTTAGACCGTTTTTTGAGCGCTCGACTGCCGGAGTTGTGCGACCACCATTTGCGTCCAAAACAGGAACCTTTGATGGTGGTCAATCCTCCGGGAAAAGCCCATTTGGTAATTTTACCGGATGTTGCTGGGGTCGCAACTTCTGCTTTGGCAGGACGCAATGGCAGTATGACGGTTGATGCCGAGAGTAATGGTTTCGATCGCCCGCTAATGGGTGCGGCGACGGCTCAAATGGATTTACCTCCTGCTACTGGTAACTCTCAAGATGCCCAAACTGAGCCGAGTCGGACTCCTGTGCCAAATGTTGCAGGGCCTGCTGACAGGGGTGGCGATCGACCGAACTTGCAGAAGCCAGAAGATGTGGATAATGGGGCTTCGGACAAGTCGTTTTTGCAGCAGCTAATTTTGTGGAGTGGCGCTACGGCTATAGTTCTGCTGTTGGGTGTGTTTGTTACGAATAGGTCTATTTTCATCGGTCAGCAGGAAGGAAGCCCCAAATTGACGGCTGAGAATGCTCCCAAACCTTCGCCCCAAAAGTCTGGGCTAAAGCCTGTAACTCCTGGTGCTGGAGTGTCCCAGAAGCAACCCCAGGCTGTATCGGTAGACACTGCAAGTAAGCCCAAGCCCCAACCTTCTAGCCAGCAGGTTTGGGCTGAGGCGAAAACTTTACTCAAGAATGGTTCGGCTTCCAGTTTTAATAATGCCGTCAGAAAGGCTCGTTCGATTCCGCCTACAGATCCACTTTATCCCCAGGCTCAGCAGGATATTGAGCGCTGGAGTTTAACGATTTTGGATATAGCTAATGGGCGGGCTGCTAGGGGTGATTTCCTGGGGGCGATCGAGGCTGCTAAATTGATGCCTGATGCTAATAAGCCGATTTACAATCAGTCCAAAGAGGCGATCGTTCAGTGGCAGGAGCTATCCAAGCAACAGGTATTAAATACTGCTTTGATATCTGCTGCTAATAAACAAATCAAGCGAGGCGAGGCATCTTCTTATAGTAAAGCTATCCAGCAAGTTAACAAGATTCAACCCGGTGAGCCGAAGTATGAAGAGTCTCAGCGTTTGACAGCAGAATGGAGCGAAACTATACTGAAGATTGCTCAATTGCGTAGCTCTCAAGGGAAGCTTAAAGATGCTGTTGAAGCTGCGTCATTAGTGCCGTCTGGCACCAAGAGTTATCAGCCTGCTCGGAAGGCGATCGCTGATTGGAAAAGCAAGCTGAAACAGAATAAAAAAGGTTGATTTAGCTACAATTATTAACATTTGAGTTATGAATTGTGAGGAAATTAATTGAAATTTATAACTCACAACTCATAACTCAAATTTTAGTTATTTGAGCTTGTCGATCCGCATACCCGCCTCTCAAAAGGCGTGTTTTTGCATTATAAGTATCCCACAAAGGGTATCAAGGTGAGGCAGAATGCCTAACCCACAATTATGGAAGATGTCTATTTTAGTGAGTATCATCAATTAGTAGACATGAGACTTTTGCCTGAAGGCTACTATATTTAAGCCAAAATCAAATCACAAAAACTGTGAGGGAGTACACATCCAAAAAACAGGGTTTGTAGTTAAATTTTGGTTGATTTTTGGTTTCTTAAAATTAGCATTAGAGTCTCCGAATCTCAAAACCCACATTCCGGACTCTCAACTGTCACTATCTGTTTTTATTTACAACAATATCCAATATGCAGCATCCCATATCTTGCAGCGACTGAGACTACTGATTAACACTACACAATATAGCTGCTACTGTAGTTCATGAACCTCGAAAGAGAACGTGTCTAGTTTTTCTATGGCACTATAAACAACAACAATCCTCGCTCAATACAAAAAGCTAGCAAGTAAGCCAAGTTCAAAAAATCCCTCTGATTTCTTACCCCATCGCCAAGTTGAAGAGACTCCTTCCCTCTTGGTTATTCCCTCTTCCCTCTTCCTTCTTTATTAGAAAATTGCTGGGTTATGGTAGTACCAGTAACAACACGTATATCTTAGGTTATAGTTCAACCCAATTCATGTTGACGGATCTAAAAAACACAGGTTAAGCTGGCAGTGTCTCTGTGCGAAGGGGTCGATCGCTTTTCCAATCACAGGGGTAAAATCCGGGGGGTCAAGCAGCTAGAGATAGTGTTGAACTAGGGGAATTCAGGAAATCAACATTAGCACTAAGTTCTGCTGTCTGGCTAGATGGGATCAAAACTTGTAACAGTTCTTAACTATAAAAAAAACTTTCAAAACTGCTAGTATAGTGACACTTTTGTTGGCAAAAACAGATAAAGTAAATAAAGTTGCCTAGCTTTACACACCACAATCCTCACCCTGGGGATCTGGAATCGATTTGATTCATAGATAGTGGTTTGAGAGTTACAATTGGAATCAAAGCATCGCTATTTAACAGAGTTCTCTACTTACTTTTACTTTCAGCTATGAACGTGGATTTTATCAAAGCCCAAGTCAGGTTACTACAGGGTGCAAGTTCATCGGAACGAGAAACCCTTATTAAAAACATCGGCGTCTGTGCTGGCGTTATCAGACCCGGAGAGTATGTGACTCCGCAGCGGAAGCACGCTATCACTCTCTGGTTGCAAACAAATGCTGTTAGACTCCGGCTGCCCCAACTTCCTCTGGATTTGTCGGGACACAAGCCTTAAGAAAGATCGACAGAGATTGAAATGCTGTTCAAAATTTAGCTAAACTTCTGTTGGAAAAAGTAAAGCAAGTTCTGCCTGATGTTGAGACTGTGAAATCCTAGGAGGCGACTCCCCAGAGTTAAGCAGTGAGAAAACATCAACTTACAGCGAGTAAATGCTGGTTAAGTTTCACAGAACGGATTATTGCTCAAAACCATAACCTGTGTTAATTGCTTTTAGATTGGAGATTCACGATTTATCTAATTTTGGATAAATTTTATATGTGTGGATCGGCTCGAAAATAATCCCTATTCAATAGGTATAAATATTTACCGGGGCAGAAATTAAACTGCCCCATACTTTTGAAAAAGGAGGGGGGTGTTGGCAAATCAATATAATAAACTGCTTGATTGATCTGAAATAATTTAGTTGGATTGAACGGCGGAATAAATTATATATTTTATGGCTATGGCTAAACGGAGAGACTTATTGAGTTTAACTTGCTTCATCACATATTGATAGACAAAAAGACTGTGCAAAAAAAACAAAAATTTCCTTATTTAGTTGGTTCCCGATGGACAGCAAAGCAAAAAACTTGGGGGTGGCGCCATTTTCAAGTAGTCAACCGAAAAAACCAAGGTAAATGGGTATTTGCAGAAATGGTGGCGGCTTGTGATCCGAATGTCCGCTTCTGGCTTAATTCGGAACAGCTCAAAGATCGATCGCTCTGGGAAGCTGGATGGCAGTCCACCCAAGAACTAGAGGATTTAGAAGTCGCAGAGTAAAATATTTGAGCATGGAGGGCCTAGGGTATAGGGTTGAGATCCTAGGGCATGGGGCCGAGCTGGTTCTTTTTCAAAGAAGGAAGTAAGGCTTCCCATTTGCACTCTCTTGTGCTTGGATAAGAGTCTACAGTATGAACTCTTTCAAACTAAAGCTTGGTGGATAAGCAAAGGCATAAAAAAATGAAAAAAACTGTATCGGTCTTCGTGTGTTTGCTCATTACTGCTACATGGGGAGGTGGAGTGGCGCAACTGTCGATCGCCAATCCAGGAGTCGATCGTAGCAAAAATCAAGCTGCCGATATTGCAGCACCCTCCGCGGACTTATCCAATGTAGTCATTCCTTTACAAGACTTACCTCCGGGTTTTACAGAGCTTTCATCTGGGGCTGCAAATTTCAAAAATCAACTTAACCAGAACCCTAACTTTAAGCCAGCAAGTGTCTTCGCTTACCAAAAAATTGAGGAGAAGCAGTTTCAATTGCTCATCGGATTTACAACGCAACTGTCGGATGCGATGAAACAAGCTAAGTTTGATGAAGAAATCAGTGCAGGGACTGCGGCTAAGGAATTCTCTCAAGGGTTAAATACTAACAAAGAAGTGCGGTTTACGAATCCTACTGCTTTAACTTTGCCAGACAAGACTGGTGACGTATCCGCTGGCTGGATACGTCAAGGAAAATTACAAAATATACCAATCAATGTAGATTTTGCTATATTTCGGCGGGGAAAAATAGGGGCTTTTACGGCAATTATGTATATCGATGGTACTCAGCCAACTTTAACAATTAACGATGCAGCGCGCCAACTCGACAGCAGGATGATGGAATTAAAACCTGATTTAACTAAACCGCAATAAATCTCGCATTCCCAGCGGCTGCAAAATCACTGTTTATTTTGGGTTTTGGTTTTAGATTTGAATAGGTAGGAAACGATCGCGCCACTGACATACACAGATGGTTATTCCCGATTCCCGATTCCCGATTCCCGATTCCCGATTCCTGATTCCCTAATGACTCGTTTAGCAACTACCATAGAAGCCATACTTTACCTCAAAGGTCAGCCCGTATCGATCGCAGAGATTGCGGAAATTGCTAAGTGCGATCGCACCGATGTCGAAGATGCCATCATCGAACTGATGTCGGACTCTGCTCACCGCGACAGTGCCTTAGAAGTGGTGGAAACACCTACAGGATACAGCCTGCAACTGAGAGAAGAGTTTGCCAGTTTAATGCAAACTTTGATACCTCCCGAATTAGGTATTGGAGCTTTGCGGACACTAGCGGCGATCGCCCTCAAAGGTGGTATCGCTCAGCCAGACTTAGTTAATTTAAGAGGTTCAGGTGCTTACCAACAAGTGCAAGAACTGGTCGAACTCGGTTTTGTCCGCAAACGACGACCAAGCGAAAGCCGTTCCTATTGGCTACAAGTTACCGACAAATTTCATCGGTATTTTCAAGTAGATCAATTGCCCAAACAACTACAAATTGACTTTCAGGCAAATTTGTACCCAAGCAATGACGAGTAGTTTAAACTAGAATGTAACAAGCCAGAAATTAAGAATCGCCAAATGGTTTTTCACCCTGACTTTGACCGGGACAATGCCAAACAAGCTACAGACAATCCACTTTTGAAGTACCTCCAACACCAATCCCCAGAGGTTTTAGATCGAGTCGCCAAGTCCGTTAGCCCAGAGATCAAAGAGATTATCTCTCACAACGTTCAAGGACTTGTAGGGATCTTGCCTTCAGACAATTTTAGCGTGCAAATTACTACCGACCGAGAAAACTTAGCGGGTTTGCTGGCTTCAGCGATGATGACTGGCTATTTTCTCCGACAAATGGAGCAGAGGATGCAGTTAGAAGAAAATTTGGCAAGCACCAGCTCGATTAAACCCAAGTCTGCCGACGGCAAATAAAAATTTGAACTGTTTGGGAAAGATGTTTGGAAAAGACAGGATCAGAAATGGATTGAGTGCGCGAGGGTATGAAAGTCCTGCCAACCAAACCTAGAATCAAATTCATCCTCTCTCGCCTGCGACTAGCCACCGGCCGAGTTACCTGAAATGGGAAAAGCACCAGGACGCACTTTAACTTTCTGAATTTGACCCTGACGGTTGATTTCCATTTCCAGTTCTTTGCCTACAGCAGTATTTTCCACCCTTTCTTGTACGTCCCCTGGATTATCAACCGCAATGCCCTCTATTTTGGCAATCACGTCTCCCGGACGCAAGCCGGCTTTTTGAGCGGGGGAATTTTCCACAATGCGGGTCACGGCTACTCCTTTATCGAGGGAAATCTTAGCATTGAGCTGTTTGTTGACTTCTGCCTGTGTGGCGGGAGTCAAGCTGACCATTTGAATGCCGAGATAGGGATGTTCCGCTTTACCTTTGGCGAATAGCTGATCGGAAACTCGCTTGGCGGTTTCGATGGGAATAGCAAACCCCAAGCCCTGAGCATCGGCACGAATGGCAGTGTTGATGCCGATGACCTCGCCTTGGTCGTTGAGTAGTGGGCCGCCAGAATTGCCGGGGTTGATAGCGGCGTCGGTTTGAATAAATCTGACTCGTTTGTCGGGGATGCCTACTTGGGAGCTCGATCGACCTGTAGCGCTGATAATACCGACAGTGACTGTATTGTCAAGACCCAAAGGATTGCCAATGGCGATCGCCCATTGTCCGGGTACGATATTATCCGATCGACCCAAAGCCACTAGAGGCAAGTCTGAGGCATTAATTTTCACCACAGCCACATCCGTCAGCAAATCGACCCCCTGGACTCTACCCTCAAACTCTCGGCCGTCTTTGAGGGTCACTTTCACAGTCTCACTGCCGGAAACAACATGAGCATTAGTCACTATCCGGCCATCAGAAGTGAGAATAAACCCCGAACCTGTACCCCGTTTAATTTTTTCTTCCGGTACTGGCAAATTATCGCCAAAAAACCTGCGAAACAAAGGATTTTTGAAAGCTTCCGGCACTTGATTGACGACTTTGCTTGATGCGTCAATCCTGACTACAGCCGGGCCGACTTTTTGGGCGGCTTCTGCAATAAAATTGGAATTGCCACGATCGGGCTGTCGATCGGATGGGACTGGAGCAGACGCATACGGCGGGATTTGTTGGCGTACCACGGGCAAAACCGAGCCAGTTTCCAGACCGTTTGGGTTTTGGAGATAGCGATTTCCAAACCATCCCATACCTCCACCGATGGATAGCAACGTCAGATAAAGGGTGAATTGCTTAAAAGATAAACTCATAAGAAGCTCCTGATACGTTTGGAAACTCAGTCACCAACAGTGCTGAGCTACTTACCAAAAAGTTGGTTTTAAAGCCCCGTCCTTATAGGACGGCTTTAATTCCCAGATTCAACGTAAATATTTTTAAAGCAGTCAAATTATAGCAACAATTTTGAAATACTCACCGTGAGTTCATCAGCGGTGATTCTTGACGCTTCATCGGGTCTTGCTACCTTTAGTAGTCTTACAGTCCCTCTGCGCCCTGAAGCGAGTCGTGGCGATTCCCCATCCCGACTTTTTCTATATTTCTAGCTGCATTTTCATCTCTATCTGCGAGGGTGCCACAACGTGAAGGTTTTCGACTACGATGACAGATAAGATATTGCAGATAGGGGTTTTCCCGGATCTGTTCTACCGTTTCAAGGGTCGCTAATTCCCAGTTTTTAAACGACGGAGAGGGTGGGATTTGAACCCACGGAACCTTTCAGTTCACCTGATTTCAAGTCAGGCGCATTCGACCACTCTGCCACCTCTCCAGGTGGATACACTCCATCATACCAGTAGTTGTCGCTAACCACAAGTAGTTGCAGATTCAGTCCGCCGATACAGAATTTGTTCTGTTTCCACAGCGAAATTTTTACCCACCCACACTAAAGATACTTCCGACACTACTCCAGTATCAAGTTCCACGATCGAGAAATTACGTAGTTTCGAGCAATCTCTGTCCACAATGCGCGGTACCCTAGCCGCATTCAAATACACTGTACCCTCGGCACTCACCACCGACTTCCGAAACTCGTGTTTGAGGTGGCGCAGTTGATGGTGCATATGCCCAAAAGTTACCAGAGGTATCCGCTTGCCAGAATTACGAGTTTTCTCGATCGCCACTGCAAAATCGGGATCGCCCCAATCCCCTCCCAGTGGCTTCCAATCTCGCCCGCAGAGGTCGCCCGGAGCCTCTCCTAGGCCAATCGGGCCTGTATGACCCAAAAAAATCACATTTTCGCAATCCGCGTCCGCAGCCGCCAGTGCAATGCGTTGCGCCGACTCCTCAAAACTCTCTACCCCAAACCACTCCGAGTAAAAATCCCCGTACTTCCAGTCCGATCCGCCCCACGTAAACGGGCGACTTCCTACGACTGTTACGCCCAATTCGGGAAAATCTCGTTTCCCGTAACCGACGTGAGCTTCTCCCATTAAGTCTATTTGCTGTTTGACGCGATTTTCTTGTTGGCGATCGTAGGGACACTTACTGCGCCCCCAATCCGTCGCCGTGTACCAAGCATCGTGATTCCCAAACACAGCAGCTTTCGGAATATCCAATTGGGCAATCGCCCGCACCACATCCACCGACTCATTCCCAAAATCCCCCACAAACAGCACCAAATCAACACCCAGATGCTTTAGGGCCTCGCCGTCTTCGGCTTCCCACTGATCGTGAATATCCCCCACCACTGCAATTTTGATCGATTTAGTCTGATTCATTTGATTTGCCCTGTGCGATCGCTTCCCCCCTCTTATCAGCATAGGAAACAGCGACCAATTTTTACACATCCCCCAGCCAATTTTATATTTTAGATGGGTGCAACGGAACTACCAGTCTTTTTTGGTGAATTCAACTATAATTCAAAGTACACTTTAGCTTTCTTCACCACCTTTCGCGGAATATTTTAACTGTGTTTACCACCGCACGTTCTCCCAACCTGACCGAAAGCAGACTGCCCGATGACTTGTTTGCAGCGATTAAAGCCCTCAAACAAGAGTTGAACGCCGTCATTCTCGCCCATTATTACCAAGACTCAGACATTCAAGACATCGCCGATTTCATTGGTGATTCCCTGGAACTAGCCCGGAAAGCAGCCAACACCAATGCCGATGTCATCGTGTTTGCCGGTGTCCATTTTATGGCAGAAACCGCCAAAATCCTCAATCCCCACAAATTAGTCTTGTTGCCAGACTTGAATGCTGGGTGTTCCCTCGCCGATAGTTGTCCTCCCGAAGCCTTTGCAGCTTTCAAAGCCGATCGACCAGGACATTTGGTAATTTCCTACATTAATTGTACGGCCGCAATTAAGGCAATGAGCGATATTATTTGCACCAGTTCCAACGCCGTAAAAATTGTCAACCAAATCCCCGAAAACCAGCCGATAATTTTTGGACCCGATCGCAATCTCGGCCGCTACGTCATGGAGCAAAGCGGTAGAAAAATGGAATTTTGGCAAGGCGCTTGCATCGTCCATGAAAACTTCTCAGAAAAAAAGATAGTTCAACTCAAAATCGAAAATCCCGAAGCCGAAATCATTGCCCACCCGGAATGCGAACCTCCCGTACTGCGCCATGCCAACTATATCGGCTCCACCACAGCTTTGCTGAAATATTCTCAAGCTAGTTCCAGCAGTGCTTTCATTGTAGCGACTGAGCCGGGAATCATTCACCAAATGCAAAAGCAAACACCTCACAAACACTTTATTCCCGCGCCTCCCAACAACAATACTTGTGCTTGCAATGAATGTCCACATATGAGATTGAATACCTTGGAAAAATTGTATCTAGCCATGAAAAATAAGAACCCAGAAATTACCATGCCTCAAGAACTTCAACTAGCAGCTTTAAAACCGATTCAGCGAATGCTAGAAATGAGTTGACGGTTCACTGTTGACGCTTCACGGTTAATAATCAATCTCTTCTAGGGTGGGTTGGGCGCAGCGATTCAATTAAGTCATTCCTTTAAACATCAGGGACGATAAATGATTTCAGAACAACTAATTATTTTCACTCGCTATCCAGCACCGGGAAAAGCCAAAACTCGATTAATTCCCGTACTCGGAGAAGAAGGAGCAGCCAACCTTCACCGCCTGATGACTCAAAGGACGATCGCCCGCGCCCTCTCTCTTCAAAACTCCCGCCCATTATCCGTAGAAATTCACTACACAGGCAGCAGCCAGCAACTCATGGAAGACTGGTTGGGAACTGAGATTGTTTATCATCAACAGTCCGACGGAGATTTGGGCGCAAGAATGCTCGCATCCTTTCAAAAATCTTTTAATTGGGGTATTGAAAAAGTAGCAATTATCGGCACTGATTGCCCCAAATTAAAAGAACAGATTCTGGCCAAAGCTTTTGACGCTCTCAGTGACAAAGATTTAGTTTTGGGCCCAGCAAAAGATGGAGGTTATTATCTAATCGGGCTACGTTGCGTGATACCTGAATTGTTCGATGGCATTCAATGGGGAAGCAGTGAAGTATTTGCTGACACACTGGCGATCGCCCAAAATTTAGGTTTAAATATTGGTGTTCTCCCTACTTTGGTAGATATCGATCGACCAGAGGATCTTATCGGTTTAGATATCAATATTTTGCGATAATTAAAACCAGGCAAAATCAGCATAATTCATTAGTAATTGTCATCAACAATTACAATTAATTACTTGCTTATGAAACCACGATGTCATAATATAGTAATTGTATTTGTCTAACCAAATACTGACTCTCAGTAGTGGTTAGACAGCGCTTGAGAGAATTCTCTCAGGCGCGAGAAAAAGTAAGTAATAGCAGATATAGCCTTTCTCAGAAACATGAGGTATGCTGAGGCATGCTGTAACCCTTACAGAGTCAAGCTTTTTAGGTAAAAATTTGTACCTAACTAAAGTGAGAACGGCTATATATCCTTTCTAATTTAGGTGAGGTCATCGGTAAGGGCATGATAGGTAATAGGTAATTGCAGGAGTGGCATAAATTGGCAAATGATACCTTAAGCTTGTAAAAAACCCCCACTCTAACGGCGTTATTTATGGGAGCATCCCGATTTTGCATAGGCGAAGCATGACCGCAGACAATTTATTAGGGATCACCAGAGATTTACAGCGGTGATGCTACAGCCCATACCAATATATTTGCACTCATTGAGATGCACCCTTATTTATTTTGTATGCCTGAAACTGCAAATCTCAAAATTTCTATTATCATTCCCGTCTTAAACGAAGCTCCGACGATCGCCAAAGTCATCTCCAGCGCCCGCAATGCCGAAAATGTCGAAATAATCGTCGCTGACGGCGGCAGTCACGATGGCACTGCTGAAATAGCAAAATATGAAGCCGATCGAACGATCTTCACCAGCCCAGGCCGCGCTACCCAAATGAATGCAGGTGCTGCCGCCTCCACAGGAGACATCCTCTTGTTCCTCCATGGAGACACTCATTTACCCCAGGGCTATGACACTCGCGCCCGTGAAGCACTCACAAATCCCTCCATAGTGGCGGGAGCCTTTGAACTCAAGATAGATGCCCCTTTGCTCAGCCTGCGGCTAGTAGAAACAGGGGTAAAGTGCCGATCGCACTTGCTACAAATGCCCTACGGGGATCAAGCCATTTTCCTCAAAACAGATACCTTTAACCAAATCGGCGGCTTTCCTAACTTGCCACTTATGGAAGACTTTGAATTTGTGCGCCGATTGAAAAAACAAGGCCGCATCGAAATAGTACCCCTAGCCGTACTCACCTGTGCCCGCCGCTGGCAGCAGCTTGGGGTAATCAAAACCACCGCCATTAATCAAATAGTAATTATTGGTTATTTTCTGGGATTATCGCCCGATCGACTCGCTTTCTGGTATAGAGGACAAAAGAAAAATTATTCTCAAAACTAAAGAATGGTGAACTTTTCTAAAGCTCGCAGCCAATTTTGCAAATAGGCTACACGTCCCTGCGTAAAATATGACTTGAACGCCTCAACTTTCTTTCACACCGAGGAGAAACTAAATATGGCCGACCCCAGAAATGCAGAAATGATTCAACCCTTTAACGGCGACCCCTTCACGGGTCATCTAGCAACTCCCATTAGTGCTTCGGATTTTACCAAAGCATTCATTGGCAATTTGCCAGCCTACCGCAAAGGACTCTCCCCCCTAGTTCGAGGTCTAGAAATCGGCCTGGCCCACGGTTATTTCCTCGTCGGCCCAGAAATCGTCTTCGGGCCACTGCGGGACTATCCAGAAGCAGCTAATCTTGGTGGACTAATTACAGCCCTCGCCTTAGTTCTACTCGGCACAGCAGGTATGTCTGCCTACGGTTTGGTATCTTTCAAAGAAAATACTACCTACCCTAGCGCCAATCCCATGACTCCCGAAGCCCTCAAAACCGGCGAAGGCTGGAGCCAACTTACCGCTGGTTTCTTTGTTGGTGGCATGAGCGGTGTCTTTGCTGCTTACTTCTTACTCGAAAACTTTAAGGGCGTCGATGCCATCTTCCGCGGTTTGGTCAATTAAATTAGACCCTACTCGGAAATACCTCTGTTGGAACACACTAACTTTAGCTGGGAGAATTTGATATGACAGGTTCATACGCCGCTTCTTTTTTGCCTTGGATCTTGATTCCGCTCGTTACCTGGCTGATGCCAGTTGTGGTCATGGGTTTGTTGTTTATTCACATTGAAAGTGACGCCTAAATCCTACTGATCCTGCCACATTCAAATTTGGGATTTGGGATTAGGGATTAAAACAAGAACCAGCCCCCGGATTCATCTGTGGGCCTCATGGGCAATTTTCAAATCTCAAATCCCATGCCATTATCTCAAATCTAAAATTTACCAGCCCTCGGATTTCAGACAGCCTCATAAAAAACTGTTTTGATGTTGCTGACAGCCAAAATACAGGGCTTATTTACCAGAATGCTCAGAATTTATTAGCCAAGCAATCTTGCTGTTTTTTGCCTTCTGAACTGGTAATTGCAAAAAAACCTGCGCCCGCAAGCGGAGGTTTTTTTGTTCAAGCTAAAAATCCTCCCCTGGAGGAAGACAGATTGGTGAATTTTGAGTCACAATTGTGATTGGAAACTCTCTTACAGGAGACAGCGATGAAATTATCCTCCGCACGCCGAATCTTAGCTCCATTTCTGATATCGGTACTTTTGCTCGTCACCTCCTGCGGTAAAGCCTCGGAACCCTCCCGCTGGGACAAAGCTCAGCAGGAAAGTACCCAAAAACCCTCCGCTAAAGCTAAGCAGACAACTGCTGATAAATCCACTGCTGACAATCAAAACCTGCCCAACAAGGCAGTAGCAGGCGACAAATTAAATAAATATTTCCCCTCGTCGGGTGGCGGATTCGATCGCGTCTTCGCTCAAGAAAAATCAGGTTTTGCCGAAGCTAAGCTCAACAAAGGTGGTAAAAATGTCGCGATGTTGTCCATCAACGACATCGCCGGCAACCCCTCGGCTGGCTCTAAATTCCAAAGCAGTACCCAGCAAATTGGCGGCTATCCCGCTGTTACTCAAGGTGCTAATATCACTGCGGTCCTCGTGGCAAATCGCTACCAGGTGAAAGTTCAATCCCGCGATCCTTCTTTTACTGCTAGCGATCGCGAAGATTGGTTGACAAAATTTAACCTTAGTGGCCTTGGTAACGTCAAATAACCATACCTATGCTCATCGTCCAGCTTTAACTTGAGTCTGACTCTATTGGCATCAAATCATTACCAGAACTTTAAGACTGGTGCAATCTGCCAAAAGAAATACTTTTGAGTCCTGTTAATCAACTAGAAGGAGTTTTTTGTGAGCAAATCTATCTTTGAATTAGTGGATCAACTTCCTAAAGACAACATGACTGTCAAAGCTCTCAGAGCCCTTGACTTTGTTGTACCCGGTGAGTGGAACAATTTAATTGGTTTTGAAAATACCATTCGCACGGTAACAGGCGAAACAGATGAAGAACTGATCCAGCAAATTGGCGATCGGGCGATCTATCTCTACAACGATAAATCTGAAGGCTATCAACGTGCTCTCTGGTTATATCAAACGATCGACAGCGCAGGTAGTGCCTTGGGTGCAGCAGCAATGGCTAACAAAGTCTCTCAAAATGTGCCGTTTTTGTCCATGCTGGGCTACCTCACTCCCAAGCCGGAAAAGGCTCAAACCATCGACCTTTCTTTGAAGTTAGTCGTTGAGTTACTAGCTTTTTGCCAAATCAACGGCATTCCCGGCGACAGCATCGGTGATTTTGCTGGCGCTTTGGGCGACTACGGCGGCGAATCCCTGATGCGGATGGCTGCTTTGGTTTGTTTTGATGGCTTGATTCCTCTGGGCCCAGATTTTATCATGGCAACTCAGTCTTGGATTGGGAGGCTTTCTCCTAGCGATTTGCAAGAGAATCCGTCGTTTCAGTCGATCAGGAGTATGATTCCTGGTGGCAACCCAGCAGGCCAGTTAGGCTTTATTGGGGACAGCTTTAGCTCGGTTTCTGGCTGGATGAGCTCTTTTGTGAGCGATCGCGGTTTGACTCCCCAAAACGTGATGGGCCACTTGCAAAACTTTGTGGAAATTTCTGCTGATAAGGTGGACTATGTAGGGGCATTCCTTGACATGAGCACCAACTACTATGAACACACAGGCGTTCAAACTTTGGCCCGCCGTTTGATTGAAAGAGCTGTCGCTGAGATTTAGAATAATCATAGTCCTCAGTCATTAGTCAGTAGTCATCGGTCATTAGTTATTGGTTATTAGTTATTGGTTATTAGAAACAACAACTAAAACTAACAACCAACAAATAACTACTGACTACTGACTCCTGACTCCTCTACTCATCACTTTTTTACAGGAAGCACCAATGGCAGAAGAACCGACAAATCCAGCAGCAGGCGAAGCCGAAATTCCTAGTCTTTCTGCTGAAAACACTCCCAGCACTGACAAGCCTCAGCCGGCTCCTAAAAAGCCTGCTGCTTTAGCTGACGGCGATAAGCCCCCAGCTAAAGCTAAAAAGGAAAAAGCTCCTGCTGTTGAAGACAAGCCGTTCGCAGAATTTATTCAACAAGACTATTTGCCTGCTTTGCAAACTGCTTTAACTAAGCAGGGCGTTGAGGATTTAGACGTCACTTTTGCTAAGCAAAAAATCCCAGTTGCTGGCATGAGTTCCGCCGGCGATTGCTGGCAAGTAGTGGGCAAATTCCAATCAGGTCAGCGCCAATTTAACTTGTATTTTCCTAAAGAAAATATTCAAAGTCAAAGAGCTTTTTCTTGCGCTGAAAATAACACAAAAACTAGCACTCTTGAACCTTTTTTGATTGACGAGCGCAAGATTACCCTAGACTTAATGGTTTTTGGTGTAGTTCAGCGGCTTAATGCTCAAAAATGGCTAAATCTTAATTAGTCATTAGTTATTGGTTATTGCTTGGTAGCTGGTTGTTAATTGTTATCGGAACTTACCCCCTGCGGGGTAGTTCCGTGGGAGTAAGAATTTATAATATCAAATCCGGGTTATATCAATTCCGGTTGTATGGGAATGATTAAACCACAGAGAACACAGAGGACACAGAGAAAGAGAAGAGAGAAATAATACTTCCGATGTCAACGGATTTGATATTAGCTATCCCCGTTATGACGGGCGCAATTGAAACCGCTTATATACAAACAAAATCGACAAAAGCCGATTAAAAAATCAAGGGGTTGGGAAACCCAAATTTGGTATAAACCAAACGATTTATTCTTAATTACTCACTCCTTTCTAGCTTTCCCAAAACAATTAAACTTTCTAAATCTTCCACAGCATCAGGCAGGAAATCTTTTACAGCCCTTCTTACCAACCGCAAAGCAGTTTCGTCAGCCCCTCCCAACATCCGCGTTAAATCCCCTATATCTATACCACGACTAGCTTTTAGCTTCATCAAAACCAGATAAGGTAATCCGATAATTGGTAATCCATCCGGGGCTTTATTTGGATTTCTAATTGCCTCTTTTACCCAAGAATCTCTTGATTCAATTACATCCAAATAAGTACCATCAGGCAATTCCCAAGTGCTGCCACCAATGCTGAGTTCTCCCGTTCTCCTGCTACCAGCTTCCTCTAATTCTCGATAAAGATTAGTAGCATCTTGAGTCAATACTAAAATCTCAAGTTTATCTGTCATTCTTTCAGGCATATAGAGCCGAGTAGCAATCCCTCCTACTACTACAAAAAGGGTTTTTTGAATGACCATTTTAATGTTGGTCACGGGATGATTCCAAGTTATTTTATTCAGAAAATCTTGACTGCTGCCACTACCGGGACGACATCTACGCAGTGCAATTTCAATGTAAAGTTTTCGTCTTTGTTCGGGAAGATTGAGATTTAGCATGATGAGACTTTAGCAATGATTTTTTGTTGATTTTTTGTGGATTGTTATTGATGATTATCAATCATTAATTACTGATAACTAATGACCTATTTAATAAATTCTGAGTTTGCATAATTTGATGAAGGTCAACATCAGTTTCTAACAAGCAAGCATGACCGCTTTTAGCCAGCATCAGCATTTCAGCATTGGGAATTACCTTGACTAAAAGCTTCGCTTCTGCTACCGAAGGCAGAAGCCGATCGCTACCACTAGCAATTACTAACGTCGGCTGTTTGATGCCGCGCAACTGATTTTCGTCAACATTAAACGATCGCACCAAAGCCAATCTCCACACAGAAGTGCTTTGAGGTACCGCCTGCATCGCCTCTAGCAAAGCGAGACGTTCCGGCTGCCCAATCCGGCCCAAGGACGCTAACATCGGCAATAAACCCACCACAGAAAGCGGATAAAAACTTGCCGGTAGCCACTGAGTCAGGTAAGAACCCCACTGCACCCAAGGCTGCTGTCGGAATGAAGAAGCTGGATTGACTAAAATTAGGCGATCGCACAATTCAGGAGCCTCTAAAACAATTTTCATTGCCAAACATCCCCCAAAGGACTCGCCACAAAGATAAACAAGCCTCTGATTATTGGTAGCCTTTTCTGCTGCAATTAAGGCGATTGTTTCACTGACGAGTACATCCCAACAAACTTTATCGTCAACGGGCAAAGTCAAGCAGCGAATATCGAAATCCTGAGCTAATTTAGGAATTTGCGAGCGCAGCAGCAAACCACTACCATCCATACCAGGCAGAAATACGAATAAAGGTAGATCTGAATTAGGAGGTTTGGGCGTTATAAAACGAACTTTATTACTAAAAATTGGCATAATTAAACTTGATTCAGTAAAGGGCAAAGGTCGATCAGCAATTAGTTCTTGGTTATTGATAATTACTCATAAATAACTAAGAACAAATAACCAATAACAAATAACTAATAACTAGCTTTAAGTAATTGTGCAATTTCCCCATGACAATGTTCTGTTAGTTCAGTAACAACTGCTTTAGCTTGTTTCCCTCGATATTGCTGTTGTCGATCGCGCGTAATCCAATACGGACGGCCAACAAAGACATTAACTCGCTTGTAGACTATCACAGGATGCCATCCAGGGCGATCGAACAACGGTTCGGAAGGATCGAACAAACTCAATAATTTTAGCGGTAAGCCCGATCGCACCGACTGTTCCTCAAAAGAACTAATTGCGATCGGCAAAACCGCCAAATCCGGCACAGACGCCCGCAAAGCCAAATGAGCAAATCCCCGCTGAAACTTCCCCACAGTCTGCGGTTGCGTAAAATTTACCATCGGTTCCGCCCCCTCTGGAAACACTCCCACCATCTCCCTATTTTGCAGCAAGGCCGTCGCCTGATCGAAAAAATGCTGCTGTCGGTGTTCCGGTTTCTTCAAGGGAAAAGCGCCGAAAGATGTTACCAATTCCCGAACCACCGGAACTTGTCCCATGTAATGATGACAAGCAAACCGGATCGATCGACCCAAAGCCGCCGTCAACAGCACTGGATCTAAAAAACTACGGTGATTGCTAATCACCAGTACGGGACTCTCTTGCGGGATGCGATCCTCCCGGTGTAAGAACATCCGCGTTCCCAGAGTGGCTAGGAAAGAGCGTGAAATCAGCAAAGTGCGATCGGGCGACATAGGCAAAAAGACGGGTGGGACCCTCTGAAAGTTAATTTCATCTTCATATAACTTAACATTTCTTTACCAAATTGGCGATCGGTCATAAAGTAGATTTTTCCCAAACTAAGAATCTATAAGTGTTGTTGCGACTTCTATAAAAATGTTTAAAACCAGCGTTAAACCAAGTTAGGCTGACTAAACTAAGAAATTTAAAGTATTTTCGCGCAAGTCCTAATAGCAACCTCGCCAGGCCCAAAATGAATAACTTGCATAACTATCGCCTTAGATGCACGCTGACCTTCGGCGACATTTACGGTCAAATCGTTATTTGGCTGATTGTGATCTTTATGAGTCTAGCCTCCGCCCTCGCCTTGTGGAGTAGCGCCCGTCAAATCTACGCCTTAGCCACCGTCGGATTGATCTTAGTCCTGTCTCTACCCTTCCTGCTGTTTGCGTTTGTGACAACTTTGCTAAATCACATCGAAGTCACAGCCGTAGAACCCGCTACCGAATCCAAACCATCCGCTAGCGCCAATTTACCAGGCCAAAAACCTGCTGGGGCAGTGGGCTAATCCCGATCGCAGATTTTTAATTTTCAATAAAGTTAAAAATCAAAAGTTAAAAACTTCCTTACCTTTGCGTGAGGATTTTTTTTGTGCATCAGAATTACATATACAGCAGAACACTCAACATTACTCAAAAAATGCTAGAACACGACGTAATCATTGTGGGCGGCGGTTTAGCAGGTTGCCGCGCCGCGGTGGAAATAGCCCGCACTGACCCCAGTTTAAAGGTAGCTGTAGTTGCCAAAACTCACCCGATTCGATCGCACTCCGTCGCAGCCCAAGGCGGCATGGCATCCAGCCTGCAAAACGTCGATCCAGAAGACAGTTGGAAAGCCCACGCCTTCGACACAGTAAAAGGTTCCGACTATTTAGCCGACCAAGATGCCGTCGAAATTCTCACCCGCGAAGCCCCCGGTGTAGTCATCGATTTAGAACACATGGGAGTCCTCTTCTCTCGCCTCCCAGATGGCAGAATAGCCCAGCGCGCCTTCGGCGGACACTCCCACAACCGCACCTGTTACGCCGCCGACAAAACCGGTCACGCCATCCTCCACGAATTAGTCAACAATCTCCGCCGCTACGGAGTTCACATCTATCAGGAATGGTACGTCACCCGCCTAATTTTGGAAGAAGGCCAAGCCAAGGGCGTAGTTATGTACCGCCTTGTAGACGGTCAAATTGAGGTCGTGCGCGCTAAGGCGGTGATGTTCGCTACAGGGGGTTACGGCCGGGTTTACAACACGACCTCGAACGATTACGCCTCGACTGGAGACGGTTTGGCAATGACTGCTATGGCGGGATTGCCCTTAGAAGATATGGAATTCGTGCAATTTCACCCGACTGGTTTGTATCCCGTGGGAGTGTTGATTTCGGAAGCTGTGCGGGGCGAAGGGGCTTATTTGATTAATTCCGAAGGGGAACGCTTTATGGCGAATTATGCCCCCTCGCGGATGGAATTAGCCCCTAGAGATATTACATCTAGGGCCATCTCCTTAGAAATTCGTGCAGGCCGAGGAATCAATGTGGATGGTAGTGCTGGCGGCCCGTTTATTTACATGGATTTGCGGCACATGGGACGGGAAAAAATCATGAGCAAAATTCCGTTTGCTTGGGAAGAAGCGCACCGTTTGCTAGGAATTGATGCTGTAGATCAGCCGATGCCCGTGCGTCCGACAGTGCACTATTCAATGGGGGGAATTCCGACTAATGTCAGCGGGCAAGTTCGCAGCAGTGCTGATGGTTTGGTAGACGGTTTCTTTGCAGCGGGCGAAGCAGCTTGCGTGTCAGTTCATGGTGCTAACCGTTTGGGCAGTAACTCGCTGTTGGAATGCGTAGTTTACGGCAAAGTGACTGGCGCAACCATAGCACAATTCGTGCAAAATCGCAAGCTTCCATCTGTAGACGAACAGTTATATATCAAGGAAGCAAAAGACCAAATTCAGGCACTTGTAGAGCGTCCCGGTAAATACCGCATCAATCAAATCCGGCAGCAGTATCAAGATACGATGACTGAGTATTGCGGCGTATTTCGCAGCGCCGAATCGATGCAGGAAGGTTTGACGAAATTGGAGGAATTGGAGCGACAATATCAGGAAGTTTACTTGGACGATAAAGGCACGTTGTGGAATACGGAAATTGTGGAAGCTTTGGAGTTGCGGAGTTTGATAATTGTGGGGAGAATGATTTTAACTTCTGCTTTAAATCGCCATGAAAGTCGGGGAGCTCATTGGCGGGAAGATTTTCCACATCGCGATGATGGCAATTTCTTGAAGCATACGCTGGCTTATTATTCGCCTGCGGGGATAGATTTGGCTTATATGCCGGTGGCGATTACGATGTTTGAGCCGCAGGAGAGGAAGTATTAATTTGTAGGGTGCGTCAGCCCTCATCAAATTTTGTTTATTACATGATTACCAAATAGCTGACGCACCCTACTTACTGGATCCAATGAATAAAAATCAAATGAGCGAATATCAAGGGTGTCGTGGTTGTCGGCATTATTTAGGTGAGCTAGATTGCAGTGCCTTTCCTGAAGGAATACCTATGATAATACTATCAGGGGAAATTCAACATACTAAAAAATTACCCAAGCAAAAAAATAAAATTGTTTATGAGGCAATTAAAAAAAGTACAACAGACAAAATGGAAGAGTAAAAATAAAATTGGCTGGGCAGAGCCAGACGCTAAAAACGTAAAAAATGATACGATCTGTAAAAGTTTAGATTAATTTATAGATCGTATTGTTGTTGAGGATTAATCAAATGCCTGAATATAATGGATGCCTTAGCTGTCGTCACCTTTTTTACGGCGTGCTTGTAGACGAGATTCCAACTTGTCGCGCCTTCCCTGAAGGAATACCACTAATTTTTGTCTTCGGAAGTATACAACATATAAAACCTTTACCCGACCAAGACAATACAATTGTTTATGAACCAGTCGAAGCAGCTAAGTAGACAGTACCCGAAGACCAACTCAGTATTAATTTGTAGGGTGCGTCAGCCCTCATCAAATTTTGTTTATTACATGATTACTAAATAGCTGACGCACCCTACTTACTTTTCGGAGTTTGGATTCAGAATCAAGGCGCTGAAACGTGCGCACCAGTCTCCTCACGTTACGAATTGAGAATAAATTCTGCAATCTTTGGTGCCTTACACCACTTTTAGTTATGTTTTGCTATAATTATGTCAGATATGACATAACTCTAAATCGAAACTATATGACTATACAGTGGTTAACTTATGGAATCCCAAGGCGAGAATAAAAATGTTGTTTGGTTGAGTATTGAAGTAAAAACTCCCCCTTTTTCAACCTCAGCACGAATTGAGGCAGGGATATTATTAAGGAGGTTACAAAATGGAGAAATTTTAGCGATGCCTGTTTCTCGACCTATGCCAAGCATCGGCCCTCACTGCCACGAATTGCGGATCGGTGATAGTAAAGCCGATAAACAGTGGCGAATTATTTACCGAATAGACTTCGATGCTATTGTCATCGCAGATGTGTTTAAAAAAAATACCCAGAAAACGCCTAAGCCCGTAATGGAAAATTGTCAGAGACGACTGAGATTGTACGATAAAATATCAGGAGGAACTTAATTTTTCAGCAATACGGTTTAGTTAAGACTGATCCCTCCTAGCCCCCTAAAAAAAGGGGGGAACAAGAGTATTCTCTTTCGTTCCCCTTCTTAAGAGGGGATGCGAGGGGATATCGGGAAACAAATACTGTTAACTGAACCGTATTCAATTTTGCAGGACTTGTACTCTTTGTGGCGCAACTGGGTTTCTGGGAATAGTCCCCTAGCTGAAATGACGGGTTTGTGTTTCTGTTAGCCGATTTCTATCCAATTCACATAATTAAATGAGGTAAAATTTACAATGGATGCCGTTAAACGTCAACGTTTAGAAGCAGCAGGTTGGCGCGTGGGAGATGCCGCCGAGTTTCTGGAACTTTCGACTGAAGAAGTTGCTTTTATTGAGATGAAGCTGTCTCTGAGTAAACGCTTGAAGCAGCTTCGGATCAGTCAAAACCTTTCTCAAGAGAGTTTAGCTAAGAAAATTAAGTCAAGTCAGTCACGGGTAGCTAAAATTGAAGCTGGCGATCCGTCTGTTTCTCTTGATTTGATGGTAAGAACTTTGTTAGCAATCGGAGCAACACGCGAGGATGTTGCGCTGGTGATTGCTTCTCCCAACGTGATTCTAAGTAGCTAAAAATAAAATATGAGTAAAACGACACAGACATCTCAATTCCAGCAAGCTCTTGAAGCTGTAGAAGTTTTATCATTAGAAGATCGAGCCATGCTTCTAGATATTCTTCAGAATCGTCTGCGACAAGAGCGAGGAAATGAATTACCGAAGGAAGTGGCAGAAGTTCGTCAAGAGTATGCTGAGGGCAATGTTAAATTTGGGTCTGTAGCTGATTTCATGGTAGACTTGGATGAGAGTGATTGGAACCTACTATGACTCAACAACTGCAACCAGAACCAGAAAAAGTTAAGCAGACAGTTGCTAAAATGCGCGAAGTCTGTCGGCAGTTTGATAGTCTTAATTTTGCACTTGATGAACTGATTGCCCAGATAGAAGCAGATATTCGGAATAGTCCTCTCACAGCTTATCGTTTAGGGAGAGCCAAGTCTGTTCCTGGGCCTGCGGAGTCAGAAAGTTAGTGGTACTGTCATTGCCTGCGATCGTATCATAGCAAATTCAAGACCGATCGCCCAATTCCCCAATTCTCTCCCACTATCTCACCCTCCAGCATCCTCCGCAACTTCCTCTACAGATAAACCCAACGCCTCCGCCACCTGTTGGGCACTCAAACCCATTCCCAACAACCGGGGAATTGCAGCCCTTCTTGCTTGAAATTCAGCTTGTCGGGCTTGTTCTGCTCGATCGGCTATTTCGCGTTGTTGTTCCCCCCGCAATCTCTCCAATTCGGCCCTTTCATCGCCAATCAAGAGCAAATTACCTTCCTCATCCCACCAGCGCAGCCACAGCATGGTTTGATTTTGATAACTTCCTTGCCAAAGTCCCAATTCTACGCCTAAAGGTGCGATCGCAAAATGACCTCGATCGTTAAGTTCTAACAGCCGATAATACCCGTCAATCAACCGATAAACTTCTAATCTGCCGCTGTTAATTTCGTAAATGCCATAATAGGGAATTCGCATCACCTGTTCGTAAACCCAAAACTTTCCGGGTTTTGTTAATACTCCTTCATCGGTGCGCGATAATGGAGTAGGATCGCGCTCTTCATCACCATTACCACTCGCAAATTCCAACGCAATTAACGGTGCTATGTGTTCCCGCCACAGCACGTAGGAACGGCGAATTTGACCATCTAAATTGGGAGGTATATTTGGAACATAAAACCAATCAGGAGCTTCTGCACCTTTCTCTGCTGGATCGGTTTCTCGCCAGTAAATGCCGCAGTCTTGACCGATCGCATATTGGCCGTCGGGATGTCGCTGCTGCAAAATCGGTCTGATCGAATCTGTTAAAATTAAACTCTGCGGATGCTCCTGAAAAGTTTTCACAAAAGTACCATCTGACTCTGGCAATTGAGTGTGATCTGGAAAAGCAGGAGGTAGAACAATGCGATCGACGCTTTGGGTCATAATTCCCTCCGAGGTTTTGTCTGATTGGTAATCCGATTTGAGATTTTAGGTTGATAGAGTAGGCGAGTTTTACTCTTTTGGGGCTATCAGAATTATTATTTAACCGCGAAGACGCGAAGGACACAAAGGAAGAAGTAAGAAGTAAGAAGAGGTAGGTAATTTTATAATGGAAAGAGGGTAATGATTGAGTGCGTGAATTTAGAATTATTTAATTCACGCACTCAATCACTTTGCTTAAGGCTTTGGTAGCGCACCTTCAGGACTCGGTGAAGCTGTCGATTCAGGAGTTGGCGACGCCCCCGGTTTGGGACTCGCCGCCGCCGCAGGAGAAGGCTTTGGAGCATCGCTAGCTAACTGATTGATTTGGTCTTTGTAGTTAGGAGGAGCTAATTCAGTAGCCTTAGCAAACAACGTTTTTGCTTCATCTGTTTTACCCTGTTCTTTAAATACGATCGCCTTTCCTAGAGTTGGACGAAAATCCTTGGGATTAGCCTTAGCCGATTCGTCATAAATTGCGATCGCCTCGTCAAACCGCTTCCCAACAGCATAAACCTGTCCCAAAATCAACTGCACCGAAGTTGTATCAATACTTTCGGGTTTTGCCTGATTCGCAGCGGGAGCAGCTTTGAGCGTATCTTGCAACAGTCCGATCGCAGCTTCGGGCCGCTGCTGGACTAACAACAAATTCACTAACCCCTGCAAAGCCTTAATTTCCCCCGGCTTAGCCGCCAAAATAGCCCGGTATGCCTGCGCCGCACCTTCGCGATCGCCCGTGCGTTCCTTAGCCTGAGCTAGTAAAATCCCGTATTCAGTAGTTTCAGGATTCAACTTAGCCAACTTTTCCAAAGGAGGCACCACATCTTTAATGTCCCCCACCCCTTGTCCGATCAATTCCAGCCGCACCTGTAATAGGCCTCGCAAAGCAGTTACATTGTCGGCCTCGCGCTGCAAAACCAATTCGTAACCTCTCGCCTGAGCTTGCAGCAACTCTGATTGCTTTTCCCCACTTGCAGCCGTCTGAGTAGGCGTTGGAGTTGACCTAGTTTGGGCTTGGCTTCCCTTGAGAATGCTGTCCAAAAGTGGCACCAGAGAAAATCCCAAAAAAGCGATGAGGGACAGCACCACCACCACAGTAATCAATCCACGACCCTTGTTTGTTTTATCCATAATTCAACTTGTTCAGCTTAAAATTTACTATTTTCGGAGATTGAAGGCATCACCTGCTGCCTAAGCCAAGTCCATCAGGTTTTTAATTTTAGGGCCCAACTGTGACCAAGCAACCTTTTGCTTGCAGCTAATATGGTAACAGACCCACAACTTCATGCTAGCTAAACAATTTTGGACACTCAGACCCGCAGCCCCAAGGATTGTGCCGTCGGTCCAATTTAGTCTGGTCTAGCTAAAAATTACCAAAAATATGGCGGATCAGCACGTTCGGTAATTGGATTAAGTAAAATAGGCAAGCTGAATATCCTAAATTCTATTAGCCAGCAACTCCAACCACAGGGCGATCGAACTGACGATCGGTCAGCAACTCCCAAAGTCTTTGCCAACAAGGATTTTAGCAGCCAACGGACCCCTCGACACTCGAACTCCCATTGCAAGTTGGGGTTGATGGGTCACAACCAGACCTGGGAGCCCTGTGCTCGCCTGTCAGGTGCTAGTAGTTTTGAAAGCAGTTTCTTCAGTTTATTCCTTAATTTCCCTCAAGGGATGTGTCTCCGCTGCAAGGAGTTTTTATGAACCCCTCTCCAAACCGCTCTTCTAAATCGCCCAAATCTACTTCAACTCGCAAGGCTCAGCCTCGCGAACTGGCCGTCAATCCGCCCAAAGATACAGTTTCCGTTCCTGAGACACCAGAGGAAAGTCCGCAGCCAGATCTGTTGGCAGCACCGGTTGACCAAAATCAACCGCCAACGCCAACAGATGCCCCAGCATCCAAGGACACCCTGCAACGACCACGCTACACTTCTCCCCCCAAGGAGGAAGCAAAGCCAAAAGACCCACCTAGGGATGCTCCCGCACTCTCAGAGCCAGCACCCCCATCTCCATCTAGCAGCCATACTCCAGCAGTCTCTGTCTCGCCCACAGTCACACCAGACTCTGCTGAGCCGGACGGTTCAGCCACCGATGACATACCCGCAGTCATGCGCCAACATCCGATTCCCCCCCCCAGCGAACCCAGACAGTACCGAGCTGTTGGTTTGGTCCGGGGCCGCTACACCCAATCTGAAGAACATTTCACGCGGGGTATGCTCATCGCTGCTGACGGAACTGCCATAGACGCGGTTTTGCTGGGTAGAGTCATGAGTTTAGTCAAAAATCACTTGGATTTGGAACAAGAACACCTGTGGGTGGTCTATCCCCGTACCAGGCAAGAAGATGGTAACTTACACGCCCAGATTATGGGAGTCTGGGAACCTGAAACACTCAAAAAACCTTCGGAAATTTCCTCAGATGAGGAAAGTCCAGTTTCCGGGGAATTTGAGAGCAGTTTAACCTCCTCCATCCCCTCTCTCCCAGAGTCTGAACCTAATGTTGAAGATGGCTATTTTTCGATTAGAGGTGAGGTTATCTATCAATCTCACGATCGAGAAAAGTATGTGATCGTCAAAATTAAGCAAGCTCCCCGCAAGAATGACGACAAGATGAAGTTTTTTAAGTTGAAACTTCAAGGGGATTTAGCCACAAAGGCGATCGGATTTTTTTGGGATTTCCATGTCAAGTTACAGGCTGACAATCTCATAATTCAGCAGGCTAATAATATTGGGGCACTGCCGATCAAAAAGCGGAAATTCCCCCCTGGCGAAAAACCCGCCGGCTTCCGAGGCGGCGGAAATAAACGTCCATATACTCCTAGACCCAGTGGTGATGGCGCTCCTGTAGGGCGTCCTAACATCAAGCCCTCAGCCGGAGCGCCCCCTGCTCGTAAGGAAACCCTTCCTAAGCCGGTGAAGAAACCTAAGCCTATTGAGGTTGATTAACACAATATGTTGATTAATAGAATATAAAGATAGGACTAAAAATGCAAAATTAAAAGTTAACTAACTTTTAATTTTGCATTTTTACTTTAACCGATCGTACTTCTGTACATGAGCGAGTAGGCTCTGCGCTACCACCTCGCCAATTTGGACAGGAACAGCGTTTCCGATTAAACGACCCAGTTTGCTGAAACAGACACGCTCGCCAGGAGCTAGGAAGCGGTAGTTTTCTGGAAAAGTCTGAAGGATAGCGGCCTCTCTTAGAGAGATTGCACGATCCTGTTCCGGATGTCCGAACCGACCATTTCCGTAGCCGAAGCATTGGGTTGTGATCGTTGGAGCCGGGGCGTCCCACTTCATACGACCATACACGCTAGCATAAGTTTGTCCGGATTTCTTACGATGACATGGTGCCAGCAGTGAAGCATCCCAGTCATGCCATGTGCCTCCGGGTTTTGAGGCTCTGATTCGGCGGAGGTTCAGGTCACTTAGTGAGGATGCGGTATGAAGTGCGTCATTTGGATCGGAGCATCCGGCTGCTAAGGCGGGTAGATGGGAAATGGCCTCACGCACAGTTGTGCAGGATCGTCTAGAAAAGATTGGAGGTACTAATTCTACTGGCCCGAATCGGGACGCTAGCAGCACAAGCCGTTTACGAGTCTGTGGAACTCCATATTGAACACAATCTACAATGCTCCAACTGATCGAATAGCCTTCGAGGTCCTTCAAAAAATCCTTGAAAACTTCATGCTCTAAAAGCTGTGGCACATTCTCCATCGTTACGAAGTCGGGTTGAGTCTCCCGTACCAACCTACCGAAGTCGGATACGAGAACCCACTTAGTGTCCTGGCGTTCCTGGCGTCCCTTACGGCTGTAAGTCGAGAATGGTTGGCAGGGCGCGCAGCCGGCCAGCAAACGCAATGTCCCATCGCCAAAAATATCTGCAAGTTGGGAACCAGATAGCGAGCTGACATCCTGCTGGACGAAAAGGGCGTCGTTGTTGCTCTCGTATGGGAAGCCGCATTGTGGATCGATGTCGATGCCCGCAATAACCTGAATACCTCCTTTGATCAGTCCATGCGTAAGACCACCCAAACCGCAAAACAAATCGATGCAGTTAATGGCTGTACTTCTGCGATCGAGCTGAGGCTCTTTGCCACTGTGAGCGCCGACCATAGTCTCATCTGGATTCATGCCTTGGCTCATCTAGGTCGGTTCTCCGGCATTAGGAACTCATGTGCATCGATCGATAACTTGAAGCAATTTACAACCTCTCTCAGATACAATGCTGTTCGTTCAGTGAGGTCACGAAGCTGGCTAACAGTAATATTATTGCCACTCTCTGCAAATGATAGATTACCGTGTGCTAGTTTGTTCCGAAAACTTTTGATCAGGGAAAGTGCCCCTTGCTCATCCCGAAAATGTTGTTTGACAGCACGATTAGCCTGACGACTTATATTTAAGGACAATCCTAGACGTTTACTAAGTTTGTAAATCTCCTCATCATCCCAACTACCACCCCCACCCATATCAACTTTTAAAGTTGATATGGGGAGCGCTTGCACTAGGTGATCGCAGAGGTTCAATGCAGATTCCAGGCGATTATCGTAGTTGAGATCAGTATGGGTGCGTGCGGTGCATCGCACCCACTCGCGGCGCAACTCAATGGACAACTCATTGGGCTGCCAGCTATTATTAACCACTGCTCTAGATACGGCATCTACGCACCGAGTAATAGTTGATTCGACAAGATTGTAGAGCTGTAAGTAAACACTCGAATAGAGGATTTTCTGATGTTGCGGAGTGATCGTAGCTTCCCCGATTTGTGGAGATCCTCCCTGCACTTGTTCCTGTATTGACTCAAGCAGGTCAAGGTAAGTTTCGATTTCCTGTAAACGCTCTTCAAAAGCTTGGCTCAAATCCTCCATCCTCAATCTCCAAGTAAACGATCGCGAACGAAATGTATACGAGCCCTGAGTCTGCCTATTGCGTTCGCACCGTCGGCGCCGGTCACTTTTGTAAAGTCCTTGCTGTTCAACCATTCTTCAACTTTGATCGATTGGTTAGCTATCTCAGGCCGTTGCTGAAGTGCCAGATAGCTTCCAATGGCTATAGCTTCAAAACGCGATCGGGGTGTAGCCTTACCTTTAGGTGTTTTGCGGAAACCCGACGGGAAGTTGCGCGAGACAAAGTGTATCATGTCCATGAAGCGTTGCCGATAGGACTCAATTTCTGCTGGGTTCTGTTTAAAGCGATCGTTCATTTTCTTCGTGTAGGTGAAAAGAAATGGCGACACTCTGTCTTTATATGCTTCTAGCCCATCACCGTAGGCGAAGAATCGTGTAACGAGCTCTTCTCTCTCACGCTCCAATAAAAGCTTGTCAGATATTGGCGCAAGTTTGACAAAGGTGGGCTGTTTGGCGAGTGAAATCACAAGATCCAGGAAAGCACCTCCTAACGCACCTCGACGCACCTCAGCCTTGTTCGCGACCTTGCTTCCTGTGTTAATTCGATCGAAAAGATCAAATCGTGCTTGCTCATCGGCGTGTTCATTGAGCACGATCCCCCTAATGGAACGGTTCTTGATTTTTCGTTGCCGAGATTCGGGGAGATCTTTGAACCGAAATCCGGTCAGTAGCGACAGTTCTGCCAAGTCACCTAGGGGAAAGTCCCCAAGAACGAACTCCTCAATCGTTCTAAGGCGCTGTGAACCATCAACAATTTCAAGCTTACCTGTTGACGGGCTTTCCCAAAAGAAGAGGAAAGGGATCGGAAGCCCCATCAATACCGACTCAATGAACCGGGATTTGCGCTCTGGTTCCCATGTGAACTCGCGCTGGTAGGCCGGAATCTCGAAATCTCCATTCTGCATCTTTTGGGCCAGAAGCTCAATGGAATATTCCGTCAGATAGAACTCAATTCTCTTTGTGTGTTCAAAAATCTGTACCTCAGCATTAGCAACCTCCTCATCAGTAAACTTACAATGGTTCTCGTCTATCATCTTTGAATATCCTCTCGTGGTTCATTCAAGTTATAATTCGTGACTTTAGTCTAGGAACTGTCTATTCCAATCTGACTTGTGCTCCCCACACATCCTGTGGCAGAAATACTCTGTCTGCTGGTAGAGGAGCAACTGGCGCCGTGAGAGTAAACTGACCAGTTTCAATTTGCTGCTTCAATTCCAAAGCTACTTGTCGGGACAGAAACATACTTGCTAGGGGGGCTGCCCGCACGGCTTTGCCCTCTATCAGAATACGACCTGTTTTTAATTGGGCATAGCTAACTAAACCGAAAGTGGGACGCACGCGCCGGGGGATTGAGAAATCTACCACCGGCGCTACTATTTTTTTGTCTGATACTGCACAGTGGGCGACGACGGTTTCGTTTAAGACAGGAAATGGGATGCCGATTCCCAGCATGATCGATGGGCCGTAGTTTTTGAAGTAGCACCCCCGTACCCATTTGGATTTCATCTGTTTCGCATCGCCGATGAGTGCTAGGGTTGCCGCCGGTCCGATGGGGGTACGGTTGGCCTGGCGTTTTTGCAGGGGGAAGTGCTGGGTTCCTTCCCAGGTGATGTAGCCCTGAGCGCCTCCTAGGAAGATGCGCGTGCCAATGCCGATGGTTTCGAGGTCGGGGTCGTTGAGTAGGGGGGACATGGCTCCTAGGCTGGAATAGACTGCGTTGCCTAGGTTTGGTTGTAGGGGCCCTAGGTAGGTGAATAGTGGTCGATCGCCCCCATTCACACCAACAATAAAGTTTTGATATACGTTCCGGGGATTGAATAAATAAAACTGGTTGATGGTATCGCGAGTAATTGTGGTTTCAAAGGAGCTGCGGGGGTAGCAGTCGGTTACTTGTCCGAGGGCGCGCAATTGTACGGGTTTCCCCGCAATCAGGTCTTCGATGACGTGTCCGCCGCCTCTTTCGCGGGATTCTTCGCCGTCTTCGGCTACTTGGGTGGCTCCTAGGTACAGGTCTACTGCACCAAAGCCGGAGTAGGCTAGAACGCCGTCTAGCCAGCACTGGCGGATTTTTATCGGGGGATCTGTGTGGCCGAGGTTGATAATTGCCCCTGATGATTCCATTGGCTCGAAGGTGCCTGTGGTGATGACATCGACTTCTTTAGCCGCTTGGGTAATGCTGGTTTCTTGGACTCGGTTTTTGAGTTCTTCGATGGTCCAGACTGTGGCTTTGCCTTGAGTGATTTTATCGTTGATTTCGTCGATCGTTCGCATCATACAATTTTATTTATATTTTAGGTTTGAGATTCGTGAATTGTCCCTGGGGTTTGGTGTTTCAAATAAAAGCAACATTATAATGACTATCAGAATATTATCATAAATCAAATAAACGGCGATCGCCATGACTAAAGCGATCTTAAAACCACTCACTTTCGATGAGGCTTTGGGCATTGCTGAATACGGGATTGCTGACTATTCAGGACCCGGTGGCAGACGCTATATTGGTAATCAGAAATAACCTACTTTTTGGGTTCACCATTTGGTTGATGGCGAATATCATTCCAGTCTGCTTCGGGGATATAATCGGGTTTTGTCACCGACATTTCCCCAAAATATTTTGACTTTTAACCAGATTTTTATTGCTGGAAGAGATGCGGTTTAAAATGCTATTTTTTTCCTCAGCTACTGAAGTCGCCGCTACACAAACTTTCGTGTGCTTGGGCGGAATAATACCCAATCAGGCTTAAATACTCCTTTTATTTCTTAGTCTGCGGAGGCAGAATTGGTTTGACTATCGACAGCGGTTTAAACCGCAGAATCATCTGTATTGTTTGGGATGTCTGTTTTTTGTTCTGGCAGACTTTCTGATTGACTATGTATTACTCCTATAGCTTGGTATTCCTCCTCAATAGCAGAATTAATCGCTGCTAGCTTTGTGGGACTTGTGTGCCACTGGTTGAGAATATCTTTAATTAAGACTTCTCTAATCCAAACTTGAGCGACAACGGTGAGGGGAAGGGCAAGCAATAGTCCTAAAAATCCAAAGAATGTAGCGAAAAATACTTGAGCTATTAAGGTGACAGCGGGCAGCAGCGATACTTGTTGTGCCATAACGTAAGGGGTGAGGAGGTTACTTTCAAATTGTTGAATTAGAAAGTACAGGAGTAGGACTAAACCGGATTTTAAGGGAGAGTCTAAAAGTGCGATCGTCATTGGAGGAATCACGCTCAAACCAGGCCCGATATTTGGTATTAAGTTCAGTAAACCGGCTACTACAGCGTGAGCTAGGGCTAAGGGAACTTGCAATACTGATAAACCAATTAGGCTCAGAAGAGTGATGACGCTCATGCTAATTAAAGCACCGATCGCCCATCGACCGAGAGCTATTTCGCATTCATCTAAGATGCCATCGACTCTGCGCCGATAAAAAGAAGGAAATAGTTGGATAAATGCTTGGCGATAAGACTGAGGTTCTGCTAATGTCATCAATGTCAAAACTAGGACTAGCAAAAAACTAAGAATAACTCCTAATGTGTTCCCGACAAAAGCTCCTGCACCGCCAACGAGTTGCTTGAATAAAGGTTGCAGTTGTTGCATGATGTCGTTAACATCAAGATTTGGCAACCGCTGACCAAATTGTCCAGAAAACCGAGTTTCAATCTGATCTATCCACTCATTTAGTTTGGCTATTCCTTGAGGCGCTCTTTGGGTCAGTTGTTGAAACTGTTGAGTAAAGGGTGGTACAATAATTAGGAATAAGCCTACGAATATCAGGACTAGGAAGCTAATTGAAAGTAAGACTGCGATCGATCTTTTGAGCCGGAATTTCTGTAAGTAGCGTGCTAGCCTATTTAAGGCTGTGGCTAAGACTACTGCGGCAAATAGCAGCAGTAAGGCTTGCCTGATTTGCCAGAGGATGTAACAAGATGCGATCAGGGCTAATAAGCCCATCCATTGTCCTAGCTTCATTTGGTTTGAAATTGGGGAATCAAGATTTAGTTTGGGAATTGAGAGGTTTGGGAAATCTACTGTCTCCAAGATATCTTAGATGCCGACGATCGCACTTTAATCATGTCTTTAAAAAATACCCCTACTCTCACACCAGAGGAAGCAGACTCCTCATTGACCTTTGGCGAACACCTGTTTTGGTGTCAGGTTTAATTCTGGGAAAATTGGGGACTCAATGCGATCGCAATTTCTGAACAGTTTGGCTTGGTACTCCCCATCAACGAGAATGAATTCATCAAATGTTACTAATTCTGTTAGGGTTTGAATCATGATAAGTGCCTTTATTTTGGTTGCGATCGCGCTCACCTATATTAGAGAACTTTTGTCCTAGCTATTTTAAAGTGCTTAGCTCCCTTTGATTGTCTCTCTGATGTCTATTACCGGGCATGAAGGGTTCCTAGCTTAATTTAACTTGTCTTTGGGGTCGATCGCCCTCTATCTCCTATCTTGGCTGTTGCGACGCCCGCCAGCCAAGGATAGCGGCTACAATTAGGCTGGGGGAAAGGATGGCGATGAGGGCGTTGAAGTCCGTGGAGGCTATGGATAAACTAGGCCCTGCGTACTTAATGGCTAGGGAAAGGGCGGCAGAGAGGGTGAATACTTTGAGGATGGGGCTGATGTTGGTATTCATAGACGTGGTGATTAATTCTATAATTAGACATTGAGATTATCAGAAAATTCCGTAAATAGGGATTGCTCCCCTCCCACCCTTAGACTTTGTTTAAGATAATCTCTAATGATAACTGGGTGGAATCAATGCCGAAACAACTTATCTTTAATCGAGCTTGAATATCTCGATCGCTCTTATTCTTGATTTTCGATCGATTATTCAGCAATCCCTAGTTAGTTATTAGTTATTTGTTATTTGTTATGGTTAATTGTTATTGGTTACTTGTTACTTGTTATTTGTTATTTGTTAGTAGTTGATTTTGAGCTGTTAATTGTTAGTTATAATAACCAACAACCAATAACAAATAACCAATAACAAAGAACCCACAACCAATAACCAATAACAAATAACCAATTAGTCAGTAGTGCTAAGAATGTCTGCGATCGCCTGCCGTTCTTCTCTTTGTTTAGTTGGCAAAACCTGACGAGCATCAGTAATCAGCCAATCGAGAGCCGCCGCTTGCAAATCGATCGCAGCCCCGGTTTTATCAACACAGTAGCGCCCGAACACCAGTTTGTCAACTAAGCGCACTTCTGGCCCCAAACGGGAATACTCAAAAATCACGCTATTTTCCACTGTCGCCCCGCTGCAAAGCCAACAATTGGCGCCAATCATCGTCGGGCCAACAATTTTTGCTCCATCTTCAATAATCGTCATCCCGCCAATATAAACAGGTCCGGTAATATCAACCTTGTCCCAATTCACAGCTACATTTAAACCAGCATAAACACCGGGACGAACTTCAATGCCCGGAATTGAAACATTTTTAACTTCTCCCAATAGTACACTTTGAATCGCCCGCCAATAGTCAGGAACTTTGCCGATATCCACCCACTCAAAGTCCATGCTAATCCCGTAAAAAGGCGCGCCTGCTGCTACTAGCTTGGGGAATAATTCCGAACCGATATCGTACTCTGTATCAGACGGAATATAATTGAATATTTCAGGTTCAAAAATGTAAATACCAGTGTTGATATCGGTACTGAGAGCTTCCTCCACAGAGGGTTTTTCTTGGAATGCTTTAACTTTACCAGAGTCATCTGTTACCACAACTCCGTAACTCGAAACTTCTTTGCGGGGAACCGATTTCATCACAATAGTAGCGATCGCCCCTTTTTCCCGGTGCCACTTCACAGCAGCCGTCAAATCCAGGTCAATCAAAGCGTCTCCGCACAGCACCACAAAAGTATCATCAAAAAATGGTGAGAAGTCCTGAATCCGCTTCATACCGCCAGCCGAGCCGACGGCTTCTCCGATCATTTTTCCCTCTTCAATCCGTCCCTCAAAAGAATAGCCAATTTGCACCCCAAATTTTTGACCATCGCGGAAGTAATTTTCAATCACGTCAGCTAGGTGGGAAACATTGACCATAATCTCATCAAATCCATGCTGACGAAGCAATTCAACCAAAAATTCCATCACAGGCTTTTGTAGGATGGGAATCATTGGTTTCGGTATTGTCTGAGTAATGGGACGGACACGAGTACCTTTACCGGCCGCCAGAATCATCGCTTTCATTATTAACTTCCTCAACCCTTTGTTAATTGATATCAACTCAACACTTAGATGCTAGCGGTTACGATCTATATTTGTCGATCGCACTAAAATCCTTACCTGTTTATTGACCACACAGTACCAGGCTATCAATCACTGATTCGGGATTTCGATGAATTTAAGCAATCAGGAATCACGAATCCGTTAGCACTAGAGTCAGTGTCTTGCTCCCAAACTGAACCATAGAATTCCAGCTAGGGAGCTTCTGCCTGGAATCTTAACCGACGGAGTAACATAGTTATTAGTTTCGGAGCGGTCAGTCTCGTTTCCGTTTAAGTTTAGAGAAGTCGGATTTTGAGGTCTTGATAAAACTCTTCTTGAACCAACTCTACTTTAGACTGAGCCGACAATAGCAACAGCGCCCAAAAAATACCAACGCGGTCATGATTGGGCGAATTTGTTGCCTCCGTTTCCTCCATAGAGACTGGATTGTTCGACTCGACAGGCGAGTGCAAATCGTGATGAGGCCAGAGTTCCAGTAGTTGTTCCAAGTCCAGCCAACCCTCATCAATTTCCAAATTGCGTTCTCCCAAAAACCGTTCCAGTTCACTAGCAGTTTCCACCAGATTTTCTTGGTGAGCTAGCTCAAATATAGCCCGCGCCGCTTGAGACCGCGTTTTTGAGCTAGTGCGCCGCCGGGGAGCAACTGTCTCCTCCATTGCCACTTTCATGAGTTGCAACTGCTCAATCAATTCTGGAAGCGTCACCGGGCGCTTTTGGGGTAGTTGAGCTACACCACGGCGGCGCAGTTGCCGCTCCAAATGCTGCGGCAAATGTCGCCCTCCTGAGTTTTCTGCCTCTTCCAGTGGCACCTCATCGGCGGAGTCATTCACAGGGGGTTCCGAGAGGACAATACTTTCTGCTTTGAGCAAAACCAGCATCGAAGCGTACAAAAATGCCTGACCGGAGTGGGACAAATCAGAGAAATCCCCACTACTATCGGCATCACGGGCCTCGTTTAGCTTGTTCAAACATCGATCGAACACTTCAATCACCTTAACGTCCCAAGGATTGATTTCTCCCCGTTCTGCTAAGTCAATTAAAATTGCGATCCCCTCGGAAATCGTCTGTAAACCATCTTGGGCTTTGGCAATGGTCATTCGATGTTGATGTTAGATTTTAGATAATCGAGCCTATATAGCAATCCTTCCAGGAGTCGTAAATATTTTTACCCCACCCCAACCCGGACCGAACTCGCGGTCCGGGAGTAAGAAATTCACAAATGATTTAGGATTGCTATATTTGATTTAATTAGCGATCGCCACCGCATTCTTGATATCTTACACGGTTGAGGATTCTCCACTTTCTAACAAAAGTTGTTTCGCTTCTACTTCTGCTTTATACCGTTCGATATCCTGTTCTAAAGCTTGAATTTGCTGCTCTTTTTCGCGAACTTGACGAGTCTCAGCACGAGAGGCGAGCATTCGCTGCATTCTGGACCACAAACTAAAAATCCACGCTAAAATTGCCCCCAATCCAGTTGCCATAATTAATTCTACTGACAACGGAGCTGTAACTTGGAAGCCTTTGATAATTTGAATAGTTGTCGGCTCTGTATTCTCAATGCTGAACAAGACTAAAGCCAAACAAATCAGAAAGATGAAGAAGAAGTTTAGTACCCGCATTTTCTCTGTTCCTAATTCTCAAACTGTACAATTTTTTGTGTCTTGATAAACTATTAGATTCCCGACTTTTTCCAGCAGTCCGGGTGCTGGAACTTCATTTTTTTAGCTTTGACTCAGTAACCGCTTTAGGTTTGCGGGATTTTCTGACTTTTTTGACCGATGCCCATGGCTGGCAAGAGTTGATCTTTCAAACCAATCCCAGCAAAAACGAATAAAGCAATAATCACTGCACCAATTCCTACCGGACTGGGAACCCAAAATACAGCCTCTAAATAATTAATTTCCCCCGGTTTGAGCTTCCAAACCAACTGTTTTCCCTGGTCAGAGATTTCCGGTGCGATCGCACCGGGCATAGTTTGAATACTTTCGGCTCCCCAAGGCGTGTTCAAGCTAAAGTCTAGCTCTAAAATTCCCCCAGGACTGACAATCAGATTACCGTTAGCCGACAGCAGAGAAATCGATCGCAAATCCAACTCCAAACTTAACCGATTTCGCAGCACCAGCAACAAATTATTTTGCTTGACCTTTAGGTGAGATTCAAACTTCGGCAAATCCGTTTCTAAGGGAGTAGCAACCCTAGATTTTTTGGTGGGTACGGGATTGTAAAATTGGTTAAACTTTTCCTCTAGCTCTGCACCATTATTAAAAGGAATCCTCACTAAAATCTCTCGATCTGAAAGCCGTTTAGTTTTCCCATCCAAAGAGCGCACTCTACGTTCCACACTATCCAACCAATCTCCAACAATCTCGCTGCTGAAGCTCGTCAGCCGTTCCCCCAGCTTAATGTGCTGCACAATTTCGCCGCGAGTTTGACTTTCAAAATTGACTCCGACATCGTACTGAACGCAGCCTGTTACCAAAGTTAAAAGGCACAATACAAAAGGTAAAAGAAACAAGAAGTGTTGTTTCCTTTTCCCTGTTTCATCCTTGACCATTTGATCTTTCATTGTTGTTTTTTCCCTGTTTAACTTCCAGGCTCTGCCTGGAAACCCATGTCACTCTTGCTCTGCCTCGCAAGCTTTGATGCAAATTCGAGGCAGAGCCTCTGGATCTTCATTACCAGGCAGAGCCTGGTAACGAGTAAAGAGCCTGATAACGAGTAACTTTCAACTGTTAACTGTTTATTGTCTAGAGGCAACGCCCAACTGTTGAAACAGCATACTGGGTAAATAAGCCCCGCCGCCTACCCATTCAGATTCGCTACTCAAATCTACCAAATTTTTAAAGGCTTCAAAAATGCTGCCCGCTACCATTGTATTCTTGACGCGGCCTACTATTTTGCCTTTTTCTACTTTATAGCCTAAAGCCAAATTGACTGAAAATTCGCCGGCTAATTGATTGGACTGACCGGCACCTAAAACTTGCTCTACTATCAAGCCTTCATCCATACTAGCGATCAATTCTTGAGTAGAAGTATTTCCGGGGAGAATGCAAAAGTTAGTCAAATCTGGGCCTGGCCGAGACAATCCGCCGCGAAAACCGTTTCCAGTAGATTCTACACCTCCACGAGCGGCCCATCTGCGATCCCAATAAAATCCGGTGACAGTACCTTTGTCAATTAAAACTTTACGAGTGGTGGGAGTGCCTTCGTCGTCAAAGGGACAAGCCGAAGGGCCTAAAGTTGGGTCTTCAAAAAAGGTGAAGCGTTCGTCAAATAAGGTTTCGCCGATTTTGTCGGCTAGGGGAGAGGCTTTTTGAACGACGGCTTGGCCCGACAGGATGGTGTCAAATAGGCCACCGAGGGTGCTAGCGGCGGCGTTGGGGGTGAATAATACGGGGTAGGAACCGCTGGTGATGCTGGCTGCATTTTCGGCGAGGCGGTATTTTTCGAGGAGTGATTGGAGGATGCTGTTGGTGTCTAGGGGGCGATCGCACGCCACATCATAACTGTATGCTTGCATAAAATCTTCTCCTTGCACCAAGTTGCCGGCAATAGTACCGCTGACTATTTGGCTGCTTCTTTCGGCATAGACATCTTGGGTGGTGGCAATTTTGACGCGGCCGCTGCGGACGTGGAAGCCCACATCGACGATGATATCGGGATTGTAGGCGTGAACTTGCTCGATGAGGTTTTTGCCATTTTCGACTAATTCAGCGGTTGTGGGCGGAATGTAGGTGGTTTCCGGGGTGGTTAGGTGGAAGTTGGAGGCTAGTTCAAATTCGGCGGTGTCCCCGATTTCGGCGGTTTGAATAGCTGCATCGACTAAATCCTCTATCCGCGTTAAATCGGTGGAACTAGCAAAGCCGATTTTGCCCTTGTAAATGAGTCGGAGTGCTACGCCTTGGAGGGCTTTGGTTTGCAGGGATTTGAGGCGATTGTTTTCAAATTCGATCGGGGTGTCTTGGCTGGATAGGTGGTATACTTCAGCGCTATCGGCGCGCCCAGATGCCAATTTCAATATCTGTTCTATGGTGGAATCGCTCACAATAATCGCCTTTGTGGTTGGTCTTTGTTCTATTTTAGCGATTTTGGGTGTGGCCAGAAACCGGGTTTTTTCCGAGAATATCGATACCCCACCCAAAAACTGCGAAAAACCCGGTTTCTTGAGTCGAAGTCCGTGGCCAGAAACCGGGTAAAACCTCGCACGACCTCTGTCAACTGCGGTGCCCTGAGCGTAGCCGTTCGCTTTAAATCGAAGCGAACGATTTAAATGGTCAACTGTAGAAGACGATCGCGCATTCTGTGTTTGTGCGATCGATCAACTATCATCAGGTAACGGTGGCAATAATGCCTCTACTTGTACCAGTAAACTAGGCAAAACACTCGTAACAATATTCCAAATAACTTCCGAGCTTACTTGGTCATAACGATGAACCAAAATATTTCGTAAGTTAATCGCATTTCGCCAATCAATTTCGGGATGGAACTGCTGAAACTCCATAGAAACTCTCCGAGCGGCCTCCCCCAAAATCCCCAACTGTCGCTCTACGGCACTTTGCATAAAAACATTTTCAAGATAAGTGTCGCATGAAGCATCCGCCGTAAACTCTTGAATCCGACGGATTGCTTGCGCCATATCCCAAAGTGAAGCACTATCTCGATCGCCCGTTTGCATAAATCACTCGATAGGTTTTCAAAATGTTCGATCGTAGATAGGGATTTTTTAACAATTTTTTTTCTACCAAATCCACAGAACGGTGAAATAAATCCTCGATCTCCTCCTCCATACTCAATAAATGAGAAAACGTGAGGCGATGTGATGGCTCATATGTCACCAGTACATCCACATCACTATCAGAACGAAAATCATCCCGGAGCACTGAGCCAAACAAGGCAAATTCGACAATGTTCCAGCGCTGGCAAAATTGGGCGATCGCATCTAGAGAGACTTTTAAGCGATCGGTCATCACATACTCTAAATCTGATTGCAACTCAATCATGGGCGAGCCAACCTCCAATTTTTTAGCCTAACGTTTTTTTAATTGTAACATTGCAGGTCTGACTGACCTTCAGACAACATCAATACACACCAAAAAACTGCTGAGAACCCGGTTTATTAGATTTTGGGCGTGGCCAGAAACCGGGTTTTTTCCAATAACATCGATACACCGCCCAAAAACTGCGAAAAACCCGGTTTCTTGAGTCGAAGTGCATCCATCAATCCCCAGCCATCTGCTGAACCGCAGCAATAATCTCCTTCACTGTCTCCGCGTCGGGCGATCGCAAATGCTGTAAAATCTCCAAAGATTGCCGTAAATAATTCAAAGCTTGGTCAAAATCTCCCTTCTCATCTGCTAACAACTGTCCAAGCATTGCGAAAGTAGCTGCTTTCCCTTGAACATCGCCAATTTTTTCCTCAAGTTCGAGAGATTGTTGATAAAATGCGATCGCCTTTTCTACATCCCCTTGATTCGCATAGATTCCTGCTAGTTGGTGCAAAGTAGCTGCTTTCCCTTGAACATCGCCAATTTTTTCCTTAAGTTGGAGAGATTCTTGATAAAATGCGATCGCCTTTTCTACATCCCCTTGATTCGCATAGATTCTTGCTAGTTGGTGCAAAGTAGCTGCTTTCCCTTGAACATCGCCAATTTTTTCCTTAAGTTCGAGAGATTGTTGATAAAATGCGATCGCCTGTTCTACTTCTCCTTGATTCGCATAGATTCCTGCTAGTTGGTGCAAAGTAGCTGCTTTCCCTTGAACATCGCCAATTTTTTCCTCAAGTTCGAGTGATTGTTGATAAAATGCGATCGCTTCTTTTTTATTTCCCCAATCGTCTTGAATCCATCCTAATTCGTATAAAGTATTTGCTTTTAAAGATATAAACTTTTCATCATCTTTCGCCAAATCTAATGCTTGTTTCAGATAGTATGTTGCTGTCGAGTATTCACTCCGGCTGCGATGGGCAATCGCCAAATCATTCAAAACCCTAAGGCGAGTTTTCAAATCCTCTTCAGTTTCCTCACGCCCATTCGAGGGAGTGTATTCCATCAACAACCGTGTTAATAAATCGATCCTTTCCTGCTTTTCCGGCAACTCACAATTGCTAGTTCTTTTGCTAGCATTCAGAGTTTGAGAAATCGCATCATCTCTAGTATTTGCCGGAGTTTTGAACACAAAAGTTCCCGAATTCCAGGCCCAAAAATCCGGCGCATAAGTAGCAACTCGCGTAATCGCATAATCTGGCAAACAAAAAATCATTGGATGCCGTACCATAACCGGATAAGCATCTCGCACCCAATTAAAATCAACCAACATCGGCGGATATTCCCCCGTCATCCCGATCGCATTTTCCACTCCCCGCACAATCAGAATCAACTTTTTGTCTGGTTGAACCTTGACTGTTGGCAAAACCTTCAGAATTTCATCCATCAAAAAGCGCATCTCAGGATCGGGAAAATCCCAAATCTCAAACTGCATATCTTGACAATCGGGATGATTAATTAAAGCTTGGATAATCGCATCTCTATCCTTCGCAAAATTACTTTGGATAAATCCCAAGTCAAAGGCATCGTCGGCAACAATATCGACAAACGTCAGCAATTGGTCAAAAGATTCTTGATTGAGTTCAACAATCCTTTGTCGGTATATTTCAGGGATTTCCTTGGATTGATGCCAGGGCTTGTTGGAAAGCATAACTTTGTTTTACGAGTGGGTTGACATAATTCCACCGACTATTGCCGTTGTATTCCAAGACGGCAAGATTGAATAATAAATTTTGTCCCATTTCATCTTTATTAATATCTTTTTTGAGACAAACTTGCGCTAATATGGTGTAATAATCTAGCGTAGGAATAGACCTTTCAAAGTCAAATTGCTGTTGATTTAAAGCGTAAGTTACATCTTCAGCCAAAACTTTACTGTGTTTGCGAGTAACGGCTGTGCGACAAGCCGATCGAGTCGTCTGCATCAATTGTCGCACATGACCACCACTAGCTTTTGCCAAATCTAGCAACTGTTGTCGATCGTCAAATACGGCACTAACATCAACCCGCTGCTCGATCAAACTGGCAACTCCCTCTAATCTTTGCTGATTGTAATTTAAATTGCACTCACTGCGATTAAATTCATAAATATTCACCATTGGCACGATGTTAGGATTTCCAAATAAATTGCTAACATTTTTATAGGAATGAATTACCGAAATCGGCACTGTGTAGATAATTGTACAGTCTAATTCTTGAAGTTGAGGAGCGTAATCAAAAAACAAATGATTGCCAACATTTGGAGGAACCCGATCTAAGTTATCAACAATTACCAAAAATCCTTTTTGATATCTGTCTGGATATTTTTGTCTCACCTTCTCAAAAGCATCTTTAAATAACAAATTAATATCTGTTTGCAAGCGGGATAGATTGCGCTGAAGAGTTTCCCGAATCACCTGTTTTTGTTGACTAGAACCTTTGATTTGACCGAGCAATTTGGCTGTCAACTTATAAATAAAAGGAATTTCGGCGCCTGCGCTTGCTTCAGTTTCGATGCTAACGGAAGATTGAACAGTTTCTTCTGTTTCTTTAGTGACTTCTTTAAACCACGATTCAAAACGCTCTAAAAGTTTGGGGTCAAACTTCAATTTTAATTGAGTCAAATCATCAGCTACTTTGTTGATAAACAGCAAATATAAATCGGTATATTCAGCATCATTAACATCTAGTTCCTGATCGAATTCTATGTAAATCACCCGATAGTCATTTTTCCACCGCGACTGAATGCGTTTTAATTCTGTACTTTTGCCACATCCCCGATGCCCGGTAAACAAAATTGTGTTAAATTCTCCCGGTTCTTGAAAATCCAAATCTGTGCTAACATCTTCGATCGCCACTGTGTTGCGTACTGCGGACAAATCCACATAATATCGCGCAATATCATCGCCCATGAGAGGCTTGACATCGCAAGCGCGGTAAGCTTCTTTGAGTGTTTTGGCGCGGTTGGTGGGGAATGAAGTCATCGGATTGTAGATGTTGGATTTTAGATGTTGGCTTGAACCGACAGTTGGTTGCGGGGTGCATCTGATTTTTGTAAGGGCGAAGCATTCCGGCAGATAATTTATTAGTGATCGCCAGAGATTTAGTGCCGGAATGCTTCGCCCCTACGAATATATTTGCAAAAATGAGATGTACTTTTGTCGCGAAAATCGCACGCGATCTAGATCTGGAGCTTTTTAACACCCATTATAACTCATATCTCGCACTATCGTCTATAATTGTAATTCACACTGTTGAAAAACATAGTTAACGGCTGCAAACAGTCGATCTAATTCCTGAATTGTATAGAAAACTTTATTTTGAGTAAACATTTCTAACTTGAGCTGACCAAACTGCCACATTGCTCCATTAGAAACAATCCCAAAGATAGTTTGTTCTGGTTCATTGTTCAGTCGCTGTACGGCGATCATTTCTGCCAAACACTGCCCCCATCCTTCATCAAAGGCGCTCTCTTTCTTGGCTTCAACTAATATGAAATAGGGCTTATCAAAAACTACAGTCCCAAGGGTGGAGCGCTTCGCCAATATATAATCTGGAATCCCTGACAAATTTTCATTGTAGATTAAGGTTTGGTGGCTCCACAGGAGAAAATTAGTGCGATACTTTTTCCAAACTTCTTTCAAAACTGGATAAATGATGTTTTCACAAATGGCGATTTCTGAGTTGTCAAATACTCCTTCATTGAAAATCAGTTCTAACTCATTCCGAAAGATGTCACTGACTGCAATTTCTGTTTCTATAATGAAGTTATCTCGCAGGTAATTAATTTGGAATTCCTTGGCGACAGCGCTGATACTTTTATAATTACTAAAAGCCATTGGTTAACTGCTCAATAACTAATAAACAAGCCACCTAAAATCAAAGCGATCGCAATTAATGCCACCCAAATAAATCGATTATCCTGTGTATTCACCTGACTTAAATCTACAGGTTCCTCTATGACATTTCGTTTGGGAATCGCAGGCTTAACGAAGGATACCCCAGGCCCTACTTGAAAATTTGAAGATTGATTTTCTTCTAGTGCTGTGAGATCGGGAATTTTTACCATCCATTCAGGAGGGATGGTGAGTTTTGGTGCTTCGAGAATGAATAGCAGCCGTTTGGCTTGTTGGCGGGTTTCTAGGCGCGGATGGCGGGTGAGTTGGCGGCATAGGCCGATCGCCTCTTCTGTGTTACCAGAGGCTTCGTAGGCTGTCACTAGCCACATTTGCACTTCGCCGCCTAGACGGGAACCGCGATCGACTAAACCTCTGGCTGTTTCTAAACTCTTGACAGCTTGAGCATATCGACCACTCTCAAAGGCGACTTTGCCAGTTTGGTATTCATTCTGAACAATTTCTAGCTTTTCTGAAGTCACCTGATTCCACCCAATCCCCAAATTTTACTACCCACATCCGCCAAATACTAGAATTCGCTGTTGTTTTGCGACATACTGGACTCGTTGTCCCGTTTGGAACCGAGCAGGTCTAACTGGTCTACCCTAATTACTGGTTTGGAGCGATTTGCTCCGCTATTACGATCCTGCCAGCGATCGAACTTTAAAGAGCCTGTGACTCCAATTAAAGAGCCTTTGCGAACATAATCAGCAGCAATCTGGGCTGTTTTGCCCCAGATTTCCAGATTGAACCAGTCTGTTTGTTCGTCTGGGTTGCGCGATCGTCGCCTCACTGCCAGAGTTAAACTGCACTTAACTGTACCCGACTCAAAATACTTCACGTCCGGGTCGCCACCGACGCGGCCGACCAAAGTTACAACATTAATGCTCATAAATTTTTCAGGAATGAGGTCTATCCATACTGTAGTGTAGTCAAAATCTTATATCTGTTACCCGTTATCTCTGTACTTACATCCAAACAGCCCAGGGCATTGCAATGGGAACAGCACTGATACCAGCTTCATCCTGATTTTACACCCACTTACCAGAACACATTGATGGTGACGGTAGCGGTAACAGAGTGGTCAATGTCCTTCGACTACGCTGACTCAACCGTGTAGTGGAACTAGGGAGTCTAAGTGCAACCAATGTACAGCTTTGACTAGACTGTGGATGAAAAACGTAATAGAATCCACCTCGGTTACACTTTTGTAACAACATTATTATTGCACACAATAGTATTTTAGTTTGGGGGGGTACAAATCAGTGGGTCTTCTCAATCGATTTTCCTTATCTAGAAACGATATGGGTATCGACCTCGGTACTGCTAACACGCTCGTTTATGTATCTGGCAAAGGTATAGTTCTCCAAGAACCTTCTGTAGTTGCGATCGATCAAGACCTGAAAATACCGTTGGCTGTGGGAGAAGAGGCGAAAAAAATGCTTGGGCGAACGCCTGGGAATGTGATCGCTGTTCGGCCACTCCGCGATGGAGTGATTGCTGACTTCGATACGGCGGAACTCATGCTCAAGACTTTTATTGGTCGGGTTCGTGGTAAAACTTTATCTCAGCCTCGGATCATCATTGGCATCCCCAGCGGTGTCACTGGTGTCGAGAGGCGGGCGGTGATTGAAGCGGCAACTCAAGCTGGTGCTAGCGAGGTGCGCTTAATTGACGAGCCAATAGCTGCTGCGATCGGTGCAGGACTGCCTGTGAGCGAGGCAACAGGTAATATGATTATCGACATCGGCGGGGGCACGACGGAAGTTGCAGTTTTAAGTTTGCAAGGTACTGTCATCAGCGAGTCGGTCCGGGTTGCCGGTGATGAACTCAACGAGGCGATTATCCAATACGTCAAAAAAGTTCACAATTTGGTCATCGGCGAACGTACTGCTGAAGAAATTAAAATTCAGGTTGGTTCAGCATATCCAACGGCCGAGGATAACGAAGTGGTGATGGAAGTGCGCGGTTTGCACTTACTGTCTGGTTTGCCACGAACTGTGACGATTAAAGGTCCTGAAATTCGCGAAAGTATGTCGGAACCGCTTTCAGTAATTGTGGAAGCTGTCAAGCGTACTTTGGAGCGGACGCCCCCGGAATTAGCGGCAGATATTATTGACAGGGGAATTATGCTGGCCGGCGGTGGGGCTCTGATGAAAGGTTTAGATACTCTGATCAGTCACGAAACAGGAATTGTGACTCACGTTGCAGCAGACCCTTTGTGCTGCGTGGTTTTGGGAACTGGTCGGGTATTGGAAAACAAAATGTTGGAACGGGTTTTTAGCGGGCAGTCGCGGTAATTGTAGTTAACAAATTTGGGATTTTGGATTTAGTAATTTGGCTGCCATCTAAACTCTAAAATCCTGACAAAACAATTTTAAAGTTTGAAATTATGCTAAAAAACACACTCCGCAGGTGGTGGGATCTGCGATTGCCAATTGCACTTTTTGGTTTAGCTGTAACTGCTGCTTGGGGAGTTCGGCAAACACAAGGTACGGCAATGTTTGAAGTCTACAATTTTGTGACTCGTCCCTTTCAGGCCAACGGCTCTGGGCAAGAACAGCTAATCTTGGCGCGCACTCAGGAATTGCAAACACAGGTATTAGAATTAGAAACTCAAAATCAGAAACTAAAAGAGCTTTTAAACTATGTTTCTGGTCAGAAAAAGAAAGGGGTTGTAGCTCCTATCATTGGTCGTAGTGCCGACCATTGGTGGCAACAGGTCACTTTGGGTAGGGGCAGTAATGATGGTATTAAAACTGATTTTACTGTGATGGGTCCAGGTGGCTTGGTCGGTCGGGTTGTGAGCGTTACTCCTAATACTAGCTTGGTACTTTTAATCAGTGACCCTACGAGTCAACTAGGTGTGGCAGTTACTCGGACTCGACATATGGGTTTTCTGCGGGGTAAGGGAAAAAATAAAGCTGTGATGGAATTTTTTGATAATGTTCCTAATGTTAAACCTGGGGATGTGGTTTCAACTTCTTCTTTTAGTCAGTTGTTTCCTGCTAGTTTGCCGGTGGGAAAAGTGGTTTCGGTGGATATGAATAAAACTCCGGCTCCTGAAGCTATGATTGAGTTTTCTGCACCGATAAATTCTCTGGAGTGGGCGGTGGTTTATCCTCATTCTAAGGAAACAGAGAAACCAGACCGAAAGGCTTCGGAATCTCCCACTTCTACACCGCAAGGGGGAGTTGAGAAAAAATGAAGTCTTTACGTCGGATGTCTTCGCGATCGCGTCAATTTCTTCACTTCACCGTCACTTTTACTTCTGTGCTTCTGTGTTTGCTAATTTTGCCCACCCGTATGCCGGGAATGGAACTGTTGGGCATTAGTCCAAATTGGCTGTTAATGTGGGTGGTAGCTTGGAGTATTAAGCGGAAACGCACCATTTGGGGATCTGCGTGTATGGGTCTGGTTTTGGGATTGTTGCAAGATGGGATGACTGCTCCTTATCCTAGTCATGCTGTCAGTTTGGTGATTGTAGCGGTACTCACGGTTTTTTTGCTGAAAACTTGGTCGATTCCGGCGGATATTGTGGAGAGAGATCCGATTCCGATCGCCTTAATTGTGTTTGGGATGGCTTTGTTGGCGGAAACGGTGATGGGGATTCAATTTTTTGCGATGGGCGATCGGGCTTTTATGGAAATTTGGATGGATCATCAACGAATTGCGTTGTGTTCTGCTATTCTCAGCAGTCTCTGGGCTCCCGTGCTTTATTTTCCCCTCAATCGTTTGTGGGAAATGACGAGGAATTTAGAAAAATCTTAAGTGAGCAACACCTAAAAAACAATCTCCAAAACCCCGATTTATTAAATAAATCGGGGTTTTATAAAGTAACTTTCCCCAGGTTTTGTATAGCAACCGCCCCGGTTGTTAAGGCGATTTGGTATAATTTATACTCTGATCCCCCTCTCTACCTCTACAGGAACAAAGGGTTTTTTAAGCGGGATTTAGTATAAGTTTTGATTAAAGACACCTTTTGAAACCTAATAAGTGATGAACGGCAATAATCAAGTCGCTGAGGATAAAACTGGGCTGGTATTTTTGTAGTTGATGACGACTGCGAATGCCACAGGTAACGGCAATTGTCGGTATTCCCAATGCTTGTCCTGCCAGGATATCTGCTTCGGTATCTCCGATCATCCAAGCACAACCTAGAGATGACTGATATTCTTCGGCAACTTCAGCCAATAATTCGGTTTTTAAGGCGGTATAATTGTGGTAAGCTGCATCAGTCATCTGAGTTCCGCAAATACTGGTAAACAGTCTGGCTAAACCGTAATTCTGTAAAATTTGAACGGCTTGATGTTTTGGCCGCAAAGTGACTAATACCAGTCTGACACCACGAGAATGAAGCTGGGCGATCGCCCATTGCACTCCTGGCTGGATACGATCTAAGTGCAACAAGTCCGGCTGATTGACAATCCGACTCACGCAAGCGAGAAAAACTGTAATTTCTTCTCCACCTAAACCCGAACTTTTGGCAATTTCAGTATCCGGCACCCGATTTTGCTTCATTTGCCAAAACTGCTGCTTGCTGAGTATTTCCAGGTTGAGGTTGATGCCTCGGCTCAGATAGACGGCCTGAGTGTCTGCTAATCCCTGTTTATATGTGGTGTAGTAGCGATCGGATACATCGACGATCGGTCCGTCTAAATCGCAAAATACCGTCATTTGGGCTGACGATTCAGCCTCTGAATGTACCTTGTAGTGAGCGTTTTCCGATTCCGCAGCGCGTGCAATTAACATAAAACCTTAAGTAAATCAAGAGTAGCCATACATTTCTTTACTTTACCAAGAAAGTTATAAGTTATAATACAAAAATTTTAGTTACATCATTAAAAAAACCTATTAATTTTTAGATACATAATTGCTGTGATAGGATGGCTAGTCAGGCTGAGTTCGCTGCTGTGGCTGATGGGCGATCGATCTGTTCATAGATAAATTCCATAAATTTAATAAATTCCATGCAAAAAGCGCTTTTTGTGGTTGTTGATATCCGCTTTAACCATTAAACTTTAGACTTAAGTTTTTCGTCATTTGTAATTATCCCATGCTCAAACAAAGCGATTTTGTGAGAAATTCAGAAACTAATCGAGTAGAAGTGCTTTCGGAAGCACTCCCCTACATTCAACATTTTGCAGGCCGCACGATTGTGGTAAAATATGGTGGCGCTGCCATGAAAGATAGCAATCTCAAAGATCAAGTAGTTCGCGATATTGTATTGCTATCCTGTGTGGGGATGCGTCCGGTTGTGGTTCACGGTGGCGGCCCAGAAATTAATACATGGCTGGAAAAATTAGGAATAGAGCCCCAATTTAAGAATGGTTTGAGGGTGACAGATGCGGCGACTATGGAAGTTGTCGAGATGGTTTTGGTGGGAAAGGTAAATAAGGAAATTGTTTCGTTAATTAACCAAGCTGGCGGTAAGGCGGTGGGTTTGTGTGGTAAGGATGGTAATTTGATTCAAGCTCGTCCTGATGGCCGGGAGGGGATTGGGTTTGTGGGTGAAGTCAGTGGCGTCAAAATCCAGATTTTGGAGTCTTTGGTGAACAGCGGATATATTCCGGTGGTGTCGAGTGTGGCTGCGGATGAAAATGGTCAATCTTACAATATTAATGCCGACACCGTGGCTGGAGAAATTGCGGCTGGTTTGGGTGCTGAAAAATTGATTTTGATGACTGATACTGCTGGCATTTTGGAGGATTATCACAAACCTGAAAGTCTGATTGTGAAGTTAGATATTCAAGAGGCTCGACAGTTAATTGAGTCTGGGGTTGTTTCTGGGGGGATGATTCCAAAGGTTACTTGTTGTGTGCGGAGTTTAGCTCAGGGTGTGAAGGCTGCTCATATTATTGATGGTCGTCTAGAACACGCTTTGCTGCAAGAGATTTTCAGCGATTCGGGTATTGGATCGATGATTGTTGCTTCGGAGTATAGTGGGACGAAGTAAAATGTATTAATGTATTGATGGGCGATCGCGTTTGTGACAAGTAAGCGCAATCGCCATTTTTGTTTCGGGAAAAAGATCGATTGCCTACGGGATAGCAATGCCATGTGAAAAAAACGCTATCCACTCGCACCCACATTTGTAAATGTGGTTGTGTGATGGATAGAGATGAAACCTCCGCTAGAAACATCCTAAGTCGAGGATTGGGTACGGTAGGGCATACCGGAACTTTCGGACTAGAGCCGAGCAACGCTTTAGAAGAATTAACCTCTACTTTGGTTGGAGAAATCCAGTCGCAAGTAAGTTAGCTCGTAGATTAAAGAATCAAGAGTGCGTTCACGCGCCCAGAGTGTCAACTGTTTTTATGGCATCTGACTCTCGATCGCACGATCTCTTAACCCAGACCATGTAATATGCGATCGATATATTCAGCAAGCCCTAACTAAGACTGAAGATAAGTGTACTGGCTAAGACTCCTTTCATAATTTTGCAACAAAAGTTGTGACTCCGAAAGAGTAATTTTCTTTTGCTGCAACGCTTGCTCAGTCTGACGGCGGATGCTTTCAACCAAACTTTCTGCATCGTACTGTACATAGCTGAGAACTTCTTTCATCGTGTCCCCTTTCACAACGTGTTCGATATGATAGCCAGAAGGCGTTAGCTGAATGTGTACTGCATTTGCATCGCCGAATAAGTTGTGAAGATTCCCCATAATTTCTTGATAAGCGCCTCCCAAAAATAGGGCTAAATAGTAAGGTTCTCCGGGTTTCATAGGGTGCAGTTCCAAAACTGACTTGACATCTCGCAAATCGATAAATTGGTCGATTTTACCATCACTATCGCAGGTGAGATCTGCCAAAGTTCCTCGCTGAGTTGGTTCTTCATCAAGTCGGTGGATTGGCATAATAGGGAACAATTGGTTAATTGCCCAACTGTCGGGCACTGACTGAAAAACAGATAAGTTGATGTAATAAATTGAGGCCATCACCTTTTCTAGGTCTTCCAAATCGTCGGATACATATTCTTTTTCTCGCGCGATCGCCTGGATTTTTTCGCAGCAAGCCCAATACAATTGCTCAGTTTTAGCCCGTTCCGCAATTCCTAAATACCCTAAGTTAAATAAACTGATTGCTTCTTGCTTAAATTGGATAGCATCGTGATAGACTTCTTGGTAATTTTCAGGACTAATAGATTGGTAAATTTCGTACAGATTGCGCGGAATTTGGTGGGCGTTTTTGTCTACAGGTTCTGGTACTTCCCTCAGAACTTCGCTCGTACCAAGTACATCAAAAATTAACACCGATTGGTGAGAAGCGATCGCCCGTCCGCTTTCGCTTATGATAATTGGTACTGGTACTTTTCGCTCGTCACAGGCATCTTTGACTCCCGCTACTACGTCGTTAGCGTAGTTTTGCATATTGTAATTTTTAGAGGCATGAAAATTAGTTTTAGAACCATCATAGTCAACTCCCAGTCCACCACCTACGTCCAAGTAGTTCATATTAGCTCCCAACTTAGCTAATTCTACATAAATGTGGCTAGCTTCTCGGATGGCATCTTTGATGACGCTAATGGATGAAATTTGAGAGCCGATATGGAAGTGCAACAATTGCAAACAGTCTAGCATTCCTGCTTTTTTTAGCTCCTCGACAGCGCGGACAATTTCAGGAATAGTCAAGCCAAATTTTGCCCGATCGCCTGTGGAACCTCCCCAGCGGCCAACACCAGTGGTACTAAGTTTGGCTCGCACTCCCAAAATCGGTTTAATTCCTAATGCTTTGCCCGCGGCGATCGCCAGTTGCACTTCTTCTATTTGCTCAAGCACAACTACTGAAGTTTGCCCTAACCGCTGGGCTAAAATTGCCGTTTCTATATATTCGCGGTCTTTGTAACCATTGCAAATTAACAAAGCGCCTGGGTTTTTTAATGTGGCTAAAGCTATCATTAATTCCGGTTTAGATCCAGCTTCCAAGCCGAAGTGATGCGGTTGACCGAAACGCACCAAATCTTCAACTAATTGTCGGTGCTGGTTGCATTTGACCGGAAAGACACCGCGATAGACATTTTTGTAATTGTAGCGGGCGATCGCTCTGGCAAAACAAGAATTTAACCGCTCAATCCGGTCTTCCAAAATATCAGAAAATCGAATCAGTAGTGGTAGTGCCAAGTTTCGTTGTTTGAGAGATTCTACCAGTTCGCACAAGTCCAAGGAGCCACCACGATCGCCCTTGGGAGATACTGTAACGTGACCGGCTGCATTGATCGAGAAATAGGGTTCCCCCCAACCTTGAATTCGGTATAGTTTTTCGCTATCTTCGATTGTCCAAGATTTCTGTGGAATTGGAGCAGTCGTTGACAAAGTAGTGTCTGGTGTCACCAAATTTGCGATACTTGGTGGCTGAGTCGATAGTGGCTCCATCGGGGAGGAAGCAGCAGTGGCAGGGGAACTCATCTTCTCGGAAACCTTAAAATGACTGGTCGAGTAGTTAGTTTATCGCAGATATCGGGTTTCCTGATGTACTGGAAAATTCACTTTGTGACTGTGGGGCGATCGACCTCAAGGTTAGATCGATTAAAATTGCGATCGGTATTTTCAACTAACAGATTTTAGCCAAAAATCATTTCAGGTGGCGCCATATCAGCCCCCATAATCATGCCCCCATGACTGGGAGACTTTTTCACACCAGGTCGAGGTGCGGAGGTGTCACGCGCCGTCGCTGGTGCAACGGATGCAGGTGGTGTCGCCAAATTGGCCGGTACTGGCTGCCCCCCTGGCACAACGGGTTGTTGCGATAGCCAAGCCACACCCCCCACAGCCCCAGCCATTAAAGCCGTATACCCGATGTACAAATGGGCTGAATTCATTTGAAAGCCATCGTCTGAGTCCGATTCGGAAACCGACAAATAGGAGTTGAGATTACCACTGGCATCTAGTTGGGGCAAAGCATCTGCCATTGCAGTACCGTTGAGTCCCACGGCATCGCCGATCCGACGGATGAAACCTCTAACGTAGATGTCTTGGGGGAGTTTCTCAATTTCCCCATTTTCGATCGCTTCGATGTGGTGCAGCGGCACCAGGGTTTGACTGTGGATGTGTTGGATAGATAAGGCTCTAAGTTCCCTTCCCAGGCGCAATTCTCTCCCCAACTCGCACAAACAATCTTTCCGTTGTTGAATAGCCAAAGCTAGTGCTTCTTCCTTAGTGAGTTTCTTGTGTTTCTGAAGAAAAGAAAATCCTGGGAAGGAGTTTCCTTTAACTACCACAGCACCGGGTGTAGCTGACTCAACTTGGCCTTCGTCTTGGGGAAATTGTTGGTTTGCTTCGAGAGTTTCGGTATCTCGACGATCGGCATTTTCAGTGTCAGACTCTGTTTTGGGTGGCAATTCCACAGTAGTGCTGCGACGATAAAAGATGGGAACAGATTCTTGTGATGGATCCAATTCTCTGACTGCCGTAAATTCTGTAGCCTTGCTCAGCAGCGGACTTGTCAGGGCAGAACTTCCGATAGTAGAACTTGCCATGACGAGACTCTCCGGGGCTAGTTGTAGTTCAGTTTTTTGTGATTTGGGGAACCGCTGAAATGCTAGTTTGACGGCTTCTCGGCTAACGGCTCTAATTAAAATTTCCGCTGCCGATGCCGCTTCGCCCAACATAGTTTGCAAGCTAGCTAGAGCGTGGCTGTAGGTGTCGCTACAAAGTAGTTCAGCTTCTATTTGACCAAGGACAGAGCGAAAACTTTCTTGAGAAACTTCAATAGTTGTGTGATCTGTCACCCCAAAATAAGCATCGGGTTTCAGTGCCATGATATTTATGTTGTTTTACTACAAGGTATCTGAGTAACTTATTCGACAAGTTGGTACTGATTCCGGATGCCATTAGGGGGAGAGTCCCGTAGGGCTAAGCTCCCTTGATTTGCTATTGATGAAGTGGTCGCTGGGGATTGGTAACTGTTGATTCATGCTTGGGATGTTGCCTCACCAATAACTAATAACCAATCACTAACAACCCTTCGACTTCGCGGTTCAGTCAGCGTAGTCGAAGGGCAGGGCGACACCAATCACTAATAACTAATAACTACTGCTTGTTGATGCGATCGAGCAACCACAGAGCTCCGACAATCCCGACAAAGTGAGCTAAAGTAGCGTGAATGTTTGCCAGCACTACAAATATATCTAGGGGCTGAATGAACCGACTGAAATCGACGGCTGCACCGAACAAAACTTGGGGCTGAGATATAGATTTGACAAACAAGGTACCACCGATCGCTTCTGCTCCCAGCAGAGTCAGCAGCATCCCCGACAAATTACTCATCAGTGTTAATCGTACTTCTTGAATCGTGTCTGCCTTTTTGGGGCGAACACCGGTGGCGGGCGATCGCAGTTCTTTAGACAAGCGAGTAAACCGAAAGGCCCGATAGGCGCTGTAGCCGAGGGCTAACAGCCCGCACACAGCCAACAATACACCTCCCCCTGTTCCAGCACTGGTCTGGCTCGTAGCGGAGGAACCACTCGACAGGGCAGACGGGACTGCCAGCAGCAAAATTAGCCCCGCCACCACGCCGAGCACTGCTTGGACCCAGAAGCAAGTCCAGCCCGCGGTCTGCAGGGCAAAGGCAACTCGCTGTGCCGCTAGGGGAAGCTTATCTGTATCTAACTGATTTGTCATATATGGAAGCAGTGTAACTGGTTAGGTTTAGCTAGGAGTTTTTGGTAGCAGGGACTGGGGACCAAAAGAGTTTAGGGTATGAAGCCGTGGGAGCAATTCTTTAATTCTTCAATCTCAAATCTTAAATCTCAAATTGATTTATGGCGGGTTAACCGCTTCTAAAAATCTAGGTATTTTGTCAACTTTCACAAACCTCTTTACAATGGGAGAACAAACGTTTAAGAATTGTAACTAACATTGGATTTCACATTTAGATACTAGGCACTGAGGCAATTAAAGCAATGACACCAATACAACCCACCATCACTCCCAAGCTGTCACAGCCAAAATTTGGCTTCAACAACTACGCTGAAAGGCTCAACGGTAGAGCTGCGATGATCGGATTTATCCTCACTTTGGCGATCGAGTATGCCACAGGGCAGGGCTTACTGTCCTGGTTAGGCCTCAACTAATTTTAGCGTGCTGTCAGCCTCACATCGGCTCGAACGCCAGGGAATAGTCGGTGTGAGTTCTCTGTTGAGTGTCACCAGTTCTCGAATTGATTAGAATATCCACAAGAAACAATATCAGAGACTTTTCTGTCTTGGGATACCTGTTCTCACAAAGGCAGAGCTGGATTATCATTTGTCGATCGGGTAAAAAATTGATTTGACCAGGTTGGCAATTTGACCGGGCTCCCGTACAATGCCCCACAGGCGAGAATGTTAATCTAGGTTAAGCTAGTATTTGAGCTAGAAATCCCGAATGTTCCGTCAGCTCTGAGCTTTAGAGATTGTAGATAAATATAGAAAAGAGTAAACAGCAATGAATGCTTCATGGACGCGACTTTTAAGGTCTGCTTACCGTAGAGATCCTATTACCAGCTTTGTTGTGACAGTGGGCGTTGTCGATGCAGCGATCGGCAGTATTGGTGCTAGTGGCTCTTTATTGGCTTTTGGACTAGGTACCGCTGGGGTGGCGATCGCCCTTAGATTCTGGCAGAGTTACCGCTCAGGAGCCGAACAGCCGGCACCTGCTCCCGAATACTATCTCCCCCCTCAGTCTTCTCGACCTCAGTTACCCACACTCAACAACCTGTCTAAAAAAAATCCTCCCTGTCACTGACCCAGGGCTGAAGCCACTGGGCTTGCAAGAGATGGACTAACCGCCTTTCAAATGTGGGACTAAAACAGTGTCTAGCCATTAACTGAACTGTCTGAGCGTGGTAGCTCGATAGACGTTAAGAATGCCTCCCTAGTTTTCAACCTCTCTGACAGAAGAGTCAGTTAAAGTCCCTTGAGTCTTGTTTCCTCTCAGCGCTGAAGCGACTGAGTTTCTACACATCCCATGAGGTTTTATGAAGGGTACTGAGTAATCGGAATGAGCTGAGGCAAATATCACAAAAGGGAAGGAAATGTGAGTTTCCTTCCCTTTTGTTTTCTGGTTTTGCGTGTAGTTTTGGCGATCGCCGGATTGAGGGTTTTGGGCTTTTAATTTTTTCCGCAAAGCTTGCTGTTGTTTTTTTAACTGTCGAGATCGGGCTGAGCCACCTTTACCTTTGGAGTTTCTGCCTTCGCTGCGGGGAGACTCCCAACTCTTTAGTCTCATCTTTTTAGTCGGATCTTGTTATGTTTGTATACTACTTTTATAGTACACCCTGGCAATTTCACTGTCAAGTAGTTTCAGTATCTGGAACCAAAACTAAAAAGCGTAGTGGTACGGATTTATCCATAGGTGTCAACAACCAGGTTCATTCCACAGCCCGACAGGGGTTGAAACCCCTGTCTCAAAGCGCAAGTCCTCTCAAAGAGGACTGATGATGATGAGTTCTTGAGTCCTCTTTTAGAGGACTTTAGTTATTAGACAGGGGTTTCAACCCCTGGTGGGCTCTCAGGCTTAAGTTGACACCAATGGGATTTATCCTGCCACTACGCAACAGTTTAGAATCCCCGTGTCTTTAGACCGGGGAGATGTCAAACCCCAACCAAAACCCCTGACTGCTGCTGACTTTCACTCACCAATTCCTCTAAATCAGCACAGTAAATTTCACAACTATTATTGGGACTTTCAGTCAGCTTAATCTTGTGCAACTGTGCTCCCAAATCACGAACTGGCGATCGTAATAATTGGCAAATACGAACAGCAATATTTTCCGCAGTCGGTACAACATTTTCAAAATAAGCAATATCCTTATTTAAAAAAGTATGATCGAAAGGTTCAACAACATAATCATCAATAGCCTTTTGCAAAGCTCCCAAATCCGCAATCATACCAGTCCGCTCATCAATTTCCCCTTTCACCGTCACATCTAAATGATAGTTGTGACCGTGACCATGAGGACGAGCGCACTTGCCGTAAATTTCCGAATTTTCTTCCAAGCTCAAATCTGGACGAGCTAATCGGTGGGCGGCACTAAAATGAGTAGACACAGTTAGATAAGCTTCCATTTCATTTCCTAAATATTCGGCCCAAAGTTCTGGGTGTTCAAACAATTGAATTTTGCTCACAGGTAAATGAGGAGCTAGCCTCCGCCAAATTTCCCGTGCGATGTTTTCGGTAGTTGGCAAAGTCTGCTGAAATTCCGGCCACGCTTCGTTAAGGTAGGAAAAATCGAGATGGTTGGTAACTTCCCGCTTAATGACGTGCTTGACATCAGACAGGTTCAACACCATGCCGTACTCATCAAGTTCTCCTATCATAGAAACATACAGGACGTAATTGTGTCCATGTCCCGGTGCGCGGGCTGTTGGGCCAAACCGCTCAAAATTTTCGGCTTCGCTCAACTCCGGTAGCCAGTAACGATGACTCGCCGAAAACTGTGCCCGACGATTGATGATGCACTGCATAAAAGTCAAGTAAGGTAAGCTTGTAAAGTTCTGTAAAGGACTTACTTCTTAAGGATAAACTAATTTTTGCTGGAATTTGTCGATACTTTGAGGGTGCTGTACATGAATTGCTACCAATTTTCCAGATATGGGCAAGGGGCGGGCTCTCCAGCCGATCCCACAATCAAATTTACTCTTTGGGGAACAGGCATCTTGCCTGTTATGGAGCATAGTGCAGGATTTTACATTTATTCTACCAAAAGATATCAGACATTAAGTACCGCTAGCAAACATCTTCTCCCCATCACTTGCTAGCCCATCGGTTAGGAATCTTTGACATAAAAAGTGCGATCGACTTTTTTGCAACACAGGACACCCTAAAGTTGAAGTTTTTCGGATAAACTCTGCAATAATTAGCCCTTTGCAGTTCAATGACAACCAAAATTAATCACCCGTTCCCAACCCTCTATTACCCCTTACCCAATATTAATGAATTGGATTACTGTAAAAGCCAAACATTTTTTTGAACAACTATCTGGTGCGATGATGACCCCACTATTTTATGTCGGGGATGCTCATCTTTCCATTGCTGCCATCATCAAACTAATTTTACTAGCTCTAATTTCCTTTTTTGTAGCTCGCATCATTAGTGAAGGAATCAAGCGCAGCCTCCTAGTTCGGATGGGATTAGATCGAGGTAGTCAAGAAGCAATTTCTACCATAATTGGCTATATTTTGGCAACTTTTGGCTGCATCATCGTCCTGCAAGGCGCAGGCATCAACCTCACTTCTTTAACTGTCCTAGCCGGGGTTGTGGGTATTGGTTTTGGGTTTGGCTTGCAAAATCTAGCCACTAACTTTATCAGCGGTCTCACTTTACTATTTGAACACCAAATTAGAGTGGGAGATTTTATTGAAATAGACAATTTATTAGGAACAGTGGAAAATATTTCCATTCGGTCCACAATTATTAAAACAATTGACGGTCTTTTTGTTATTATCCCCAATATTAAATTTGTCGAAACGAACATTATTAACTGGAGTTATAGAGACCCTCGGTGTCGGCTACATATCCCCGTGGGCGTTGCCTACGGCACCGATCCAGTTTTAGTTACAGAAGCACTCTTAGTCGCTGCGAGGAAGGAACCAAATGTTTTGTCACATCCTTCTCCGAAAGTTTGGTTTCGCGGATTTGGAGATAATGCTTTAAACTTTGACCTTTTGGTTTGGACTGACCAGCCACAGGAAAGTGATGCCATCAAAAGTGCAGTCAATTTTTTAATTGATTACGAATTTCGCAACCGCAACATCGAAATTCCTTTTCCTCAACAGGATTTATGGCTGCGAAATCCGCAAGAATTAACTAAAATACTTGAAAATCAAAAAAATGATCTTTCCAATGGCAAAGTTTTTCCGCACCATGTCCAAAACTCAGCCGAATCAAATGGTAGTTTTACCTCTCCGAAACAGTCTGTACCCAAGTCTCTAAATAATTGGAATTTGCGCGATTTGTTGCGACGAGTAACTTATTTTGAACAATGTACAGATTTAGAACTACGACAATTAATTGAATATGGCTACCGACAACTGTTTCCAGCAGAACAGGTTGTCTGCAAAGAAAACGATCCAGGCGATTCTTTCTATATTATTCTTTCGGGGTCTGTAGAAGTTCTTTCTCAAAAAACTGGTAAGTATATTGCTACGCTTCACGAGGGGGAGTTTTTTGGGGAAATATCTTTGCTGTTGGGAACTCCGAGGACCGCGACTGTTAAAACTAGCGCGGATTCAATTTTGTTTGTAGTTGAACGCCATGATTTGAAAAAATTATTAGTAGAACAGCCAAATTTAGCAGATCAAATTGCTCTCAAATTGTCGGAACGTCAACAAGCTTTGAGAGATTTGGGATTGTTGGATGAAGATTCTTTGGAACAAACTCCTTTTGTTAAAGTTCGGAAACGAATTCAAGTTCTTTTTGGAATTTGAAAGCAGGAAAACGATTTTATGGGCATTTGGGGGACTCGGAGGGCCGGCACGGAGGCATGGTCTCTACCAAGAATGAAACCGCCGTGCCCCAAGGGGGAAGCAGCAAGCAGGAAGGAGGTAGAGGGAGGGACAATTTAATTTTTTAAGCTTTTATTTTTAATTCCGCTTGTGCTTCTCGTCGCAGTCTAGTGGCAATTCTAAACAGTTCTTGACCTGTATGCAAGTGCCGATCGTCGTAGTTTAAGGTAAATAAATGTAATTCTTCTATGCCATCTCCGACTTGATTGATGCAGTAGTAAAGATGAGCGGCTACTCCGGCCACGTTAGATGGATTAGGCATGGAACGAAAAAATTTTTGAGCTTGTTTGAGAAACTCGCGACTGGCTTCGAGATAGGTTTGAAAATTTTCTATCAATTCGTCATCAAAAGGGTCTGCTGATAATTGGTCAATTTCTTTTTTGAGTGGTTTTAATATGTTGTTGAGAAATCGATTCACGGGTTTGTATACTTTAATCAGCCACTGTTCCATGTGTTCGTCGGCATCCCGTGCAGTGGCTCTTTGCTGGCGGCTGATGTTTTCTTTGGAAACAGGTTGTGCTTGCTGTACGGTGCGATCGCAAATTTGGCGATCGTAGGATTGTCTGTGCTGGGCATCTCCTAGTATTTCGTAGGCTGCATTCAGGCGGACAATTTGTTCGTGACCTGCGGTTTTGCTGTTACTATCTGGATGAAATAATTTGACTAAACGGCGGTAGGCTTGTTTAATCTCGGCTTGTGTTGCGGTTGGGGTGACGTTTAGGGTTTGGTAGTGATTGCTAGGCTCAGACACGCTTTTATTTCCTTGAAATTTGATGATTTACGCAAAAATCATTGACAATAGTTTCATGTTTTGCTATGATGTTAGGTATTTACTTGAAACACAATAAATCCTTAAGTGTAAGTAAAAAACCTAAGTTTTCCAATTATTATAAATCTGTTTGAAAAAAACCGGGGTTGTTGAGAAATTTGTAGTGCAAAGCCGCGACTTCTTGAAGAAGTCGCGGCTTTGGGTTTTTGGTTTTTCAGGCAAAATCAATGGAATCGGTTTAGCTAAAACTCTTACTTGTGGTCAGATTTGGGAATTTCCACCACTGGTGCATCGACTCCGAGGAGCAAATCGTTAGGATTAATAATCTCCACCACAGGCTCGTTTAATGCCACCACCAAACCGTCATACTCAGGATTAACGGGGGATTGAGCAAACTGGGGAGCGAACAATTGGCGACTACCACTGACACCAGACACCACCGCCACCAACAAAGCTGCGATCGCGCATCCACCCCAGACTATCATCCGTTTCGGCTTGCGTTCAACTCGCTGCAACACCTTCGCGGCCAACTCCTGTGCCGATTGTTCCGAAGCAGGTATCGGAAGAGCCTGAAAACTCTGCTGCATAGTTAGCAGTCGCGAGTACAAAGTTTTAGTAGCAGGGTCATTTGCTAGCCATTCCTCAACTTGTCGCCGTTCGGCAGCAGAGACTTCGCCATCGAGGTAGGCGCTGAGCATTTCAAAGCGATCGCAAGTCATAGTAGTTACATTCCCCTGAGCATGATTTTTTTGAGCTTGATGCCTAGCGAGTGAATCCCCGCCACCTTGGTGATGCTGATTGTGTTCCGATTCAAAGTTAGATTTCATAATTTATACTGATTCCTCACATTCGGGAAAGTATCGCCTCTCCCTTAGCATTATTTACAGCTTATTTATATTGACAAATAGAAGTTTTGATGTTAGCTACAACTTCACCAAATCTTCTGTTGTGACCTGGCAAATCACTAGACTAATTACCGTCTAGATATTTTTGCAATTGCAACTGCAATCTTTGGCGAGCTCTAGCAATTCTCGACTTGACAGTGCCGAGAGAAACTCCTGTCATTTCAGCTATTTCTTCATAGGCTAACCCTTGGATTTCTCTCAAAACAATGGTCGTGCGGAATACTTCTGGTAAATCCGCGATCGCCTCCCGCAATTGGTCGTAAAATTCTCTGGTCGTCAAATCTTCCTCCGGTCCCGGACTATCTGCCGCAATCTCCCAATCGACTTCCCCATCTTCGAGAGTACGGGGTACATCCAGGGAGAGGGGAGTTCGGACGCGCTTGCGCTTGCGCAGCTCATCATAAAATAAATTTGTGGCAATGCGACTGAGCCAGCCCCTAAATTTGACTGGCTCTTGTAAGCGATGGATATTTCGATAAACTCGAATCCAGACTTCCTGAGCCAAATCAGCGCGGTCTTGCCAGTCAGGGGCCAAGTGATAGAGAACGCGATCGACATGGGATTGATATCGCTTCAACAGTTCTGAAAAAGCAGCGCTTTCAGGTCGATTTCCTTCCTGACACCGCAACACTAAGTCATAGTTAGAGAGTTTTTCCGCTGGCAATTGCACTCTTTGAACGGTCGCCACAACCGCAGACCAGGACACTGAAATAAAGTCACTCATGGGTGGAATCGGGTCATCGAACATTCCACTATTTTTGACGTTGCGTTATCTTCGGAAGTTCCCAAGCAGGCCAAGACAGACGGGAGAGTGGGGGATCACTCGGAGGGCGGGCACTCTTGGCACGACCCCCACAAAGAATGAAACCGCCCTGGGCGCTAGGGGGGGGTGACTTCTTCCTTCTAACCAGCAACTTCGCACGAGCCAATATTAACCCAACTACTAGAACCATCAGCCCAATGTTCCTTTTTCCAAATAGGAACATTATGTTTGAGCGTGTCTATCCCATACTGACAAGCTGCAAAGGCTTCCCTTCGGTGGGGACAGCCCACGGCTACCAACACGCTGATTTCCCCCACCTCCAAGCGTCCGACGCGGTGATGAATGACTACTCGATTGACATCAGCCCACTGGCGACGAATTTCCGTGGCGATTTGCTGGAATACTCGCACTGCCATTGGTTCGTAAGCTTGGTACTCTAGGGCAACTACAGTTTGACCGTCAGTTTGGTTGCGGACAGTACCGCTCATCAGTACCACGGCTCCGTTGGACTCGTCATCTGCCAAAGTGTAGATTTCTTCTACAGATAAAGGGGCAAAAGTAATGGCAAAACTGTCTTGAGGATTGCGTTGAGGAACTGTGTCAATGGAAAGAGCAGCGCCTGAATTCATGGTGTGGAAATAGTGCTGGAGAACTTAATTTATGTTGACATAATGCCAGTGGCGATCGCTCGATGTCGATCGGATCTAAATTATTTGGGAGCCCACTGTAACCGCTCGATCGGAAAAATTCAGGCGATCGACAGTATCATTTATCTATCCGAGAATGAATCTCGACCCCCAAGCCATTTGTTGATTCCCATCGCAATGATACAAATACCTAAAATCTGAGCGTCCGAGCATTCCCCCCTCACCCAACATTTTCAGCAGCCGATGTAAACTTTATTGATTTTTTTGCCATCCAAGCTGCTGGCATGACCAAAAAACTGGGATACAAGCCCCGTCCTTATAGGACTGCTTTAATTGTAAAATTTTGTTGCAATATCAAATATCTTGTGCTAAATAGCTGAGAATTTAATTGGTTGAAATACCCGCCTAAGATTGCAGCGATATATACTCATTTTGAGTTGAAACCGGGACTGATCCAGTAATAGGGAAAGACTGAAGGGCAATGGTTAAAATCCAACCTGGAAGCAAAATAAAAAGTATTGTTAATGTTTTTCAAACAAAACGATACATAGTCGGGATAGGGCATTGCCACGACTTAAAATGAACATGGAGACCAGGGTAAAACTACTTCGGTAGTATTGGTCGATGAAGTGTTAAGAATCCCCGCACATGAAAGGTCGGGGAGTATGTCAAATCATATACCTGTGCAGGATTCAGGCAAATAGTCTAATATTCGGTAACAGCAAGACCCTAACAGTTCTTTGTGCCTTCTGTGACACATAAGTTAAAATTAGAGCTTGTAATCGATTTTTTGATCTGAGTCTCCAGCGACAACAGTTAACAACAATCATGAGGAAACTATGGAAGCACTAGCATTGAGCCACTCTTTTGTTGCTTATGAATCTCCAGAGTCTGAACTCCAACTCAAGTCCTTAGACGAACTGGGTTTAAAAATTCCTAATTCTGCATGGGTAGGCGTTGTAGGTATGGCAGTAGCCGTATCTGTTGTGAGTATTCCTGGGGAAGCCCAGGCAAATTGTGGGTATCGCAAATGCGGTGGTCATCACAAGTATCACAGCTCTACCCAAGTTGTGACCAACGGCAGCCGACTAAATATTCGCGAACGACCCACTGAATGTTCTCATGTCATCGGCAAGTTATACGATGGAGATTATGTGGCATTGAGTGGTCGTTATAAACATGGCTGGGCCCAACTGGCAGACGGTGGCTGGGTATCTGCTTCCTGGATTCAATAAATCTTAACTAGAAAATTTTATTTTTCTAGAAAGATGTTTAATCGTTACCAAGTCGATCCTGGTAACGATTATTTTCCATAGCAACCGCAAGTTTAAACTTTACCGCCACCGATCAGGTAAAGTAAGGCCATCCGCACCGCCACCCCGCTGGTAACTTGCTGAGAAATGAGACTAAATTGGGGATCGTCCATCAAATCGGAACTAATTTCCACGCCACGGTTCACCGGGCCTGGGTGTAAAACCTTGACATCGGGTTTGCAGAGTTTGAGTCGATCGCGCGTAATCCCATACAGAGAATGATACTCTCGTAAACTCGGTAGCAAATTCTGACTCATCCTTTCCTTTTGCAGGCGCAAAGTCATGACAAAATCAGCATCGGCCAAAGCAGGTTCCAGATGCCAGTGCAAATATAACTTACCTTCCCTACCTTGGCCGCACTCAGCAAACAAAAGTGGCAGTAAAGTAGGCGGTCCGGCGAGGTGAACTTGGGCCCCGGAAGCCGTTAAACTCCAGATATTAGACCGGGCTACTCGCGAATGCAAAATATCCCCAACCACAGCAATTTTTTTGCCGGCTAACAGTTTCAGTCTCGGACGTTCGGGATCTAAAACAGAACAGATAGTAAAGAGGTCTAACAAACCTTGGGAGGGGTGTTCGTGCTGACCATCTCCAGCATTGAGAACACTGACTCTCGAACCCAATCGATCCATTTCCGAGGCAATGGTGCTAGGCACTCCCGCCTGTCCGTGGCGGACTACCATCACATCCGTCCCCATCGCCAGATAAGTCTTCGCCGTATCGAGAATCGTCTCTCCCTTGGTCAGAGAAGAACTACCGGGAGTAAAATTGAGGGTGTCGGCTGAAAGTCGCTTTGCAGCCAACTCAAAACTATTGCGAGTCCGGGTAGAAGGCTCAAAAAACAAGTTCGCCACGACTTGACCCTGCAAAGCTGGCACTTTCTTGGTGCGGCGGCCTAGTACCTCCCGAAAACTCGCCGCCGTTTGCAGCACTGTATCGTATTCGTCGGAAGTAAAATCAGCCAGAGTGAGAATGTGGCGCCGAGTCCAAGTCATAGAGTTAAGTCGAGAGTAGCAAGTTTCAAGTGAACAAACCTGACGGTCAACTGAGTACAGTTAGACCGCAGGCTTCTTTTTCCTTTTTTGCAAAGGCTTTTGTGACTGACGGAGTTCCCCCGCCACTTTCTTAAAAGACTCCTGAATGCGGATTTGTGTACAGCCGCCCAGAATGTTCGATCGAGATTTAGTGATAATCTTGACATCCACCCCGGCGTAAACGCACGGGGATTCCTAAGACTCACGACTTAGGTTTCTGCTTCCGTCCTCAGAGGGGATTTCGCACCAGCCTTAACAGATTTACTCTGTTCGGGTCTTACAGTCGCTCCACAGACTGCCACGGCAAGCCCTGCCGCCAAAATATTCTTTGCCGCGTTGATGTCTCGGTCATGGTGCGTCCCGCAATTAGGACAATCCCATTCCCGGATATTCAACGGCATCTTGTCAACGATATGTCCGCAATTGCCACACCGTTTTGAACTCGGAAACCATCGGTCAATCTTAATTAAAGTACGACCGTACCAATCGCACTTGTAATCTAGTTGTCTGACTAATTCCCCCCAACTTGCATCACTTATAGCTAGAGCAAGTTTCCGGTTTTTAACCAGATTCTTCACAGCTAAGTCTTCTACGGCGATGGTTTGGTTTTCACGCACCAACCGTGTTGTTAACTTGTGAAGATGATCTTTCCTTGCATCAGTAATTTCTTGATGCACTTTCGCTACTTTAAGCCGTGCTTTGTGACGGTTGTTTGACCCTTTTTGCTTGCGACTTAAGGCTTTCTGCGCTCTTCTAAGCTTGCGATACTTTGCCTTGAATCCTTTGGGATTGGCAATCTTTTCGCCAGTGCTTAGAGTGAGCAAGCTTGTAACTCCCAGGTCGATGCCGACTTGATTATCTGTTTTGGGTAGTGTTTCAATTTCAACATCTACCAGCAGAGAAACCGACCACCTACCTGATGGTGCAAGCTTCACGCTTAAGGTTGATGGTATGGCACCATCAGGTAGTGTCCGGCTCCAGCGAATTGGTAAAGCTTGTGTGCTTTTTGCTAGGTAGACTTGTCCATCTCTGAACTTAAATGCTGACTTGGTAAATTCTGCAATACCACCATTGCGTTTCTTTTTGAAGTTAGGATATTTTGCCCGCCCATCAAAAAAGTTGGTATAAGCCGTTTGTAAATGTCTCAAGCATTGCTGTAATGGCACACAGCTAACTTTGTTCAGAAAATCTAGTTCTTCGGTTTTCTTCCATTCAGTTAACATTGAAGAAGTCTCAGCATAGCCTACCCGTTTCTGTTCTGCGTACCAAGCTTCCGTTCTTGTGGCTAAAGCACGGTTGTAGACCAAACGAACACAACCCAAAGTACGTCGCAACAAACCTTCTTGTTCCGGCGTTGAGTAGAATCGATAGCTGAAGGCTTTTAGTGTCATGCTGACCTTAAGTACGCTTCACATAATAGCACGTCTTGTGTGAAATGGTAGATATTAACAAAAATTCATGTAAAGCCGTCCTTTTAGGACGGGGTTTCAGACCCATTTTTTTGATGAACAGTATCCAACAAATTTTGACAACCTTTGCCGCCAGTACAGTTATAATGGGTTTGTATAGCTGTAGCACGCTTCCCCCTAACCGCATCCAGTCTCGCACATTACACGCTAACAGTGTACCTATAGCAGTCTCGCTCAAAGTCGAGTCAGCAGCAGCCAGCCAAACACCTTCGCTTCTGTCTGCGACTCCAGGGATGCAGCTATCAGACACTGCAAAGATAGTCACAGTTACAGTCTACGAACCAGACTCTGAGTGCAAAACACTGATGCCCCAGCCAATTTCACTCCCTGCTGAAAACTCGCTGTTGGCAGCAGTCTCTAAGATTCTGGAAAGACAATATGGCGGTGACTTGAACTTTGCTTATCGAGTAAGTGTCGATCGAAACAGTGGCAAGGCTATAATAGATTTGAGAGTCTCCCCCGACTCCAAACGTACTTTGACCTCCATGTCAACCTGCGAACAACTAGCTATCTTCGGCAGTTTGCGCCAAACTCTCATCGCTAACCCAATGTGGAACGTGAAACAAGTGCAGTTCACATCGCGGGGAAAAGACATTTCGCTGTAGCAGCATCTAGCTGTAGTTGCAGGAATTTGCCAAATCTTGTCAAAAACACGACTGTGGCAGTCATCGCACCTATAAAAAAGCTAGAAATAGTCAAGGCCACCCATAACCAGTCGCTAATCAACAGCAGATAGCGGTGGCTCTTAAAGATGATCAATTCTTTAGAGTCAGCCTTGGACTATTAAGTCTTGCTTATAGCCCCTTGCCAAAACCAACGATGTTAAGATATAAGTTGAAGATGTAGCTTCCCGAAAAAAATCTACACGTATCTTGGTGAAACTGTTCTTGGCGAAACTGCGACAAAAAGTGAGAGCCGGGAAGTTGTAATTACAAGCAAGATTTAAACAATTCAAGAGGTATTATGAACCAGCAGGTTATACAGCCGATGGTTAAGTTCCAGCGTCAGGTGCAATCTCTCGTCACGTCTGACATCATCAAGCCGACAGACAGCATTTGGAAGATTGCTCTGCTATACGGCGACGAATGGCCCTATTGGAAGCAGCAACTCACAGAGTTTGACTTTTCCATGCAAGACCCCGTGAGCGAGTTGTTAGCTGTAGAAGCTTGGGACGAAGAATAGCAGGGAGGAAAAGGAAGACTTGGGTGTTTAGAAATAGGGGGTTTCCAAACATCCTCAGAGCTGATACTAAATAAAGGTTTTTTTGAGCGACTTTTGCTGACATTAAAGAAATCATGGACAAAAAAATACAGGTTCTAACTTCTGCCTGCCCTCAAAGGCAAGCTGCTAAAGCTTGAGCTAATTGTTTAGCAGTTTGAAACCTGTCCCCAGGTTTAGCTGCGGTGGTTTTTAAGATAATTTCTCGCAATTTTGGTGTAATAGTGGGAATATTTTCGAGCTTAAAACCATAACCTCCAGCTATCTTGCCGTAATACTTTTGCGGACCGTTGGCGGTGAGCAAAAAAATCAAAGTAGGGCCAATAGCATATAAATCCGACTGAGGAAGAGGCTGTCCCCGGTCTTGTTCAGGCGCTGTGTAACCTTCAACGCCGATGCGAGTACCCGGAGGAGTGCCAACTTCTTTAACAGCGCCAAAATCGAGGACTGAAATGCCATTGTCTCGATGTCGGACTAGCAAATTAGCAGGTTTAATATCCCGGTGGACGATGGGGGGTTTTTGAGAGTGAATGTATTCCAAAACTTCACAGCTTTGAATCATCCACTCTATAGCCTGCTTCGGAGTAACAGGGCCGCGGTTATAGATGCGTTTTTCTAAATCTTCGCCGTGGAGCATTTCCATCACCAAGTATTTTTTGCCCCCTTCGACAAAAAAGTCAAAAAACTGAGGAATTCCGGGATGGTGGAGAGATTTCAGGGTCTTAGCTTCCCGTTCAAAAAGTTCTTGAGCTTTGGCGATTTGAGCCATGTCAGCATTCATTTCTTTGAGAACTACCAGAGAAGCTGCGGGGGAACTTCCTGGTTGTTGAGCTTTGGCTTTGTCTCGATCCCAGGCTAAGGTGGTTGTGCCCATACCGCCTTGACCCAAAGTTCGCAGCACTTGGTAGTTTCGCACCGTGCGATCGACTTTAATCGGTTCGCCACAGTGGATGCAGAATAAATTAGCAGGGGGGTTTCCCGCATGGGTGCATAGGGGAGAGGGACGAGCCATGGGAGGCATGGCTTCGATTTTGCCACCGCACGCAATGGTGGTGACTTGGAAATGTAGCAGTGGGCCACCCCGCGCCAACTGGATTAAAGCACCGTCGGATATCCATCCCTGAGATAAAAGCATACCGTTAACAAAAGTCCCATTAGTCCCTGAATTGACTAAATACCACTGACTGGATGCACCACTTTTAATTCTTTGCAATTCCAGGTGCTGCCGGGAGACTAGAACATTGGGGAGCACAACGTGATTTTCAGGAGAACGGCCGATGCGAACAATGGATTCGCTTTCAAAACTCCACTGTTGAAGAGGGGTATTTTGTTCTGGATCTAAAAGGGTCAGCAGCATTTTCAATTGATGTGGTTGAGATCCGTTGTTTGGCAGTGGCGGGGGAAAGATAATTTACAGGTTGAGAGTATGGGGCATCAAGTATAGCCTTTTGAGCTATCATATGAGGTACGATCTAGAATTGGTAATAGGTAATTGGTAATAGGTAATTAGTAATGCCCTATACCCTATGCCCCATGCCCCATTACCCATTACCTAGTACCTACCTAACTGAGAAAGGCTATAATGAAATTTTAAGTATTAATAACTAAAAATTAAACATAATTAACTTTTGCAAAATTGAACTGGTAATCTTTTGTTTTTAACTAGAAACAACTAACAACAGATGCGCAGATTCCCCTAGGATTTATAGCCATAAATTTGATTAAATATTAATAATAGCGTAATTTTTATTAAAGATTTGATAAACATGGTAATTGGGGATTTTTCAGGTTGGTATTCATCTGTAAAATTAGGGGGCGGTAAGTGCACCGGATTAAAGGTCACAGATGCCGATCGGGGATTGCCGATCGCTTATTAGAAGTGGGCAATGGGGGTATTAGGTATTTTAAATTGACCTACTTTAGCAGAGGCAGTTCAAAAACAAAACTCCTCGATGAAATACTTGACAATACAAAATTAGGTGAACAATGACTAATATTTTACGTAAATTTGCTGTAGCTATGACAGGTGCTGTTGTGGGATTTGGCTTGACTGGGGTCAACTCAGCACAGGCAGCCTCACTTAATTTTAGTTTAAGTTTTTTTGATTCGACTAACTCTCTAGTAGGTGAAGGTCCTTGACTGTTGCAGGTTTAGGTCTGGCGGCCGCTGGCTTGGGAGCGGCCAAGAAAAAGTTGGCAGCCTCCAAAGTCTAAAATCGCGTCCCGACTAGGGCCCGAATCACAATGGCTGTGATATTGTCATGACCATTGTGTTTGTTGCCTAGTTCTATTAATTTAGCTACTCCTTGCTCCAAATTAGCTTGTGGGTCCAAGAGTGGTTCCAGACAGGTCTGCCAGTAAGTTTCCAACACATTATTGTCTGTCAGACCGTCAGAAGCCAAAATCAATAAGGTATCTTCAGACAATTCTAAAAACTGGACGTCAGGTTTGAGAAAATTACTGTCTCGTGGACCGATCGCTTGAGTTAGTTGATAGGCGTCTGGGCGAGAATAGGCTGTTTCGGGGTCAACCCCGCGCTTAATTTCCCGCTGACCTACTTCATGGTCTGAGGTGAGTTTTTCTAGGGATTGTCCTTTTCGGAGTTGGTAAAGGCGACTGTCGCCTACATGGGCAAAGGCAATTTGGGTGTCTTGAACTAAGACTGTGACTAGAGTTGTACCCATGCGACCACTGCCGGAACGGCTTTCCTTTTGGTTGATTTCAAATATGGCTTTGTTGGCTAATAAAATTCCTTTGCGGATGGTTTCTGCGGGAGGGAGTTGATGTTCCCAACTGGTTTGAAAGAATTCTCTGAGGGTTTCCGCCGCTAGTTGACTGGCGACTTCACCACTGTCGTGTCCGCCCATGCCGTCACAGAGAATGTAAAGTCCTTTGCTTTGGAAGGTTCTACCGAAGGATGTTTCGAGCTTGTTGATTTGACTCCAGATGCTGAAGAAGTCTTCGTTGTGGGCGCGCTGGAGTCCGACATCAGTGATACCTGCGTCTTCCAAGCTGTAAATCTGCACTGGCATGGGCTGGGTTAAGACTTCCCCTGGGTCGGGACTGGGTTCGTCGGGTATGCCAAATTGGAAGCGTGTGGGGGTGGAAGTTTTTACTGGTGAGGATTGGAGTTCTAGGGGGACGGTCTCTAGGCGCGATCGCAATTCGTCTATGGTATGAATTTCGCCCCTGTACATTTCTTGCAGGAGTTCGAGTAAGGCTCCAAACTGGGTGCGATCGGACTGGTTAAATATGGTCTGCCACAATTGCCCCAAATCTAGCAGTTGCAGGTTGGAGTCGGGGGGTTCGGGATAGAGACGTTGTAGCCGCAAAGATGCTAATGCAAAGGAAGAGTCGGGGTTGACTCGCAAATTTGTCAGTTCCAACAAACTTTGGCGACAGCGCCAGGGTTCTAGGGCTGCCCACAGTTCTGTCATTTCGTGGAGCCAGTACAGAATTTGTTGGGTGGAGGTTTCGGGTTGACTCCAGCGTTCTATGAGTAGTGGCCACTGGGAGCAGTCTTCTAACAGCAGCACTGCTTGTTGGTTTTCTAGCCAGCTATCGTGAATGACTGGCAGGTTTTGGGAGAATTGCCATCGGAGAGCTAGATAAGGTTCGGCTATGCCTTGGCACAGGTTTTCTAGGGCGGAGTCGGTGAAGTTGGCTCTGGGTTCTAGGGCTCCTCTGTAGGGGGAGGCTCGTTTGGCGACGGTGGCAGAATTGGCTGCTAGGAGGGCTTTGAGGGGTGACATTTGCAGTGGCTGACAGTCTAATACTGTTACGGTTACTGTGTCTGAGGGTTTTCTTGGTGGTAGGGTTTCTAGGAGTTGGTAGCGCTGTTGGTTGTCGAGATAGGCTCCTGCTGGCTGGGAAGGGATTAAGTTTTGGGGGTTGGAAGTGGGGAATTCGGAACCTTGGGGGGGAGTATTGGTGATGGTTGGGCGATCGGGATTTTCTGTGGATTCCTGGTGGGCTTCAGGGTCTGTGGTGGTGTCAAAATTGCTTTGGGATGGGGTTATTTGGCTGTCTAGTGGTGTATTAGTGCTTTTTTGGTCTGTTTGAAAGGATTCGGGGACGATCGCGCTGTTGCCGACTACAGCATCGATTGGTGGTTCAACTTCTGCTGGGACTAATGCTGGGTTTTGGTCTGGGGTGATGATTTCTGTTGGAGTTGCGTCTGTTGGGGGTTTAACGGAGTTGGCGATGGGGGTGCTTTCGCCAACAGTGTCTGGTTGTGGTGGCTGTTCCTCTGTCTCGACTGCTGACAAATTCGATCGACCGCAAATAATTGCTTGCCACACTTGACCTGTTGCGGTGCCACAATTCTGACATTCTTTGGCGCTCACAGCGACTTGGGCGCCACATTGGGGACAAGATTTGTAAGTTAGGGAATTTCCGCATTGTTGACAAAACTTGTTTTGATTGGGATTTTCAAACTGGCAGCGGGGACAGAGGAGCATAGGGGTTAAAAATTTGAAGATGTGCGATCGAATTTAAGAGGGAGGGAGTTTTGGGTTCTTGTGAGTTTTGGGCAAGAGTTGCAACGGATAACTCCCGTTGTCCTATGACCTATTTTATCGGCATGAATTGAGAACGAAGATATTTCTGGGAATCGAGATGTGACACTTTGGTGCGGGGGGAGTTCTCCTGTGGTGCCGACAACAAAGTTGATGTGTTGTCAAACCTGTCAGAGATGCTGTTCCTGAGAATGTGGTTTTTGGTTGAGTTAGAAAGGAATTGCTGGGGAATCTGCTTGGAAAAAAGTCTCTCTGGCGATGGATTGAATGGTGGACAGGGGTACTTGACAGAAATATTGGCGCCGGAATTGTTCTTCTGAGACTGCTGCTAGGAATTTTGCTGTCCAGTGGGCTAGTTGTCGAGAATTAGAATTGGAGAATTGGGTGGATTGGCTAGCTAATAAGGATTTGGAGATGTTATTTCCTCTGTTTTCCGTTTCGGCTTGTCTGGTGATGTAAAAGGCTCGATCGCGATAATTGACTTTGAAACCAAGATGGGTTAAGGTTTTGAACCCCAATTGCAGGGATGTGTCGCTGATTCCGAGTTTGTGGCCTAGTTGCTGTCTGGTGACAGGTTTTTGGGTGCGGCTGAGATATTTGGCGATACCGATTAGCTGTTGCCAGATTTGCTCAGGGGGGACTGCTGGGGGTAAGCTGTAGGCGATCGCCAGTTTTTGTTGATTGTGCTGTGCTTTTCTCAACCAAATCCGCATTTCATCCCAACTTGTGGGGCATTTTTGGAGGATGAGGCAGTTTGGTCGATCGAATATTTCGGAGGAATCAACTCCATGTTCTACTGATATTGGAGAGGCTAAGTTTTTGCTGGCTGCTAATAATTCTGCCTCTGGATTGCCACTCCGCCAGTCTAATATCCAATCTATTTGATTGGTCGGCTGGATGGGGTTTGATTCTTGGCGAGAACGCAATGCTATCAGTCGGACTTCATATTGTTCTTCATAGGTATTGAAGTCTAGTTCCACTATAGCATCGCATCGACCTTCAGGAATCTCGTCTCGGTAGTGTCCCCACCAAATACCGGGGAATCCTGTATTGACAGCTTCATCCCAAATTTTAAATGTGGTTTTGATATATTTAATTTCTTGTCCTTTCCAATCTTTGATATTTTTATTCCAAACATTGTCAAACCAGCAGTTAAGAATCAGCAATTTGGGTGCGGGATTGCCCATACCACAGGGTTCTAGTAATTTTAATTCTTGAAACAGGTTTTTTCCTAACTCAGCAACAGTAATTGTGAGGTCTGCTTGGACGGGAGATGCTGTCAAACTTTCGGTGCTGTATTTCTGCCGTAGTTGCTGGTTTATAGCATCGGTAAATAGGGGGATATTTTCCACGGGCAGACTCAATCCAGCGGCGAAGGGATGACCGCCAAATCTATCTAATAAATGTGCTTGGTTTTTGACTAATTGGTAAAGGTCGATTTGATTGGTGGAACGGGCAGAACCTCTGGCGATTTGGGATTGGGGGACTGTGGGTATTTCTGAGTCTAAAGACTGGATCGATTGTGTTTCTGGCAGAGTTTCGTTGATTTCTGGTGTGGCTTCGGTGCTGAATAAAATTACGGGGCGGCCGTATTCTTGGGCGATTTGTCCGGCTACCAATCCTAATACTCCTAGGGCCCATTGGGGGTCAGAGAGGACGATGACGCTGGTGGTGGACAGGTCTAGTTTGGCTAATTTTTGGGCTGCATCTTTGGCTACAGATGTTTGTAAAGATTTGCGCCTGGAGTTGGCTATTTCGGTTGAGAGTGCTAGTTCTTCGCAGCGTTTTTTGTCGCGGCTGGTGAGGAGTTCTACGCAGAAACTGGCGTCGCCTTGGATGCGGCTAACGGCGTTGATGCGGGGGCCGAGTCCGAAGGAAATGTCTGTGGGGCGATCGCCATTTTTGTTGCACAATTGTAGTAATTTGGCAACCCCTGGTCGAGTGGGATTTTTGAGTTGTTTTTGTAGTTGTTGTATGCCCAGTTGAGCTAGGTAGCGACTGTCTCCTGTGAGTTGGACTAAATCGGCGATTAATCCGATGGCTACTAATTCTAATAAGTCTGTTAAAGCAAGCTGGGGAATATCTGGCAATGTTTGATATAATGCTTCGATTAATTTGTAGGCGACGGCGACACCGGATAGGTGAAAAAGTTGATGATTTGAGGGGAGATATCGGGGATTGATAATGGCTACTGCGTCAGGGCGATCGTCGGGGAGGGTATGATGATCTGTAATAATTATATCTATGCCTAAACTTCTGGCATATTTGATTTCCGCGATATTTGTACTACCGGTATCGCAGGTAATAATTAGGCTAATTCCCGATGTTTTCAAGGCTTCTATGCCGGGAATATTGAGACCGTGAGATTCTGTTAAACGATTTGGAATATAATAAATTAGTTGGTCATTTTGGGAAAATATTTTGCCAAGTCCATCCCAGAGTACGGAGGTTGAGGTGATACCGTCGGCATCGAAGTCTCCCCAAATTGCGACTTTTTCACCCTGGTTTTTTGCTTGATGGATTCTGTCTATTGCCCAGTTCATTTCTTGACCGAATTCCCAGGGACTTGCTGGCTGGTAAAGTTGGGGATTTAAGAATCCGGGTATTTGTTCTGGGTTTTTAATTCCTCGATACCAGAGGAGTGCTGCGGCATAGTTTCCGGGGAGTTCCGGTGCGTGTTTGTTGACAGCTTGGATTAGCCAAGCTGGGACTTGAGTTGAGGGCTGAGTTTGCCAGTTTTGATGGGGTTCTGTCATAGGATAATTTTAACAGAATTGATTTCCAATCAAAGTATCAATATCAGAAACCCGGTTGTTGAAAATAACCGGGTTTCGAGAGAAAGTCATAATAACTTTCTCCTTCTACTCTCAAAATAAAAGAATTAAGCTCCTCTTTTGAGAGCCATTTCTACCTGCTGAAATTCTGCTTCAAGACGCTTTTTCAACTTTTCAGGAACGGGACGATTTGGATAGGAACTGTAATGTCCGGCCAAAGAGTTTAAAGCTGTTCGCATTGTTGTGAAAGATGAAAGCTTGGTAAGAGCGGGATCGCGACGGTAAGCAGCAGCAAAGTCATTGATTTTTGTGCGAGAATCTGCTTGAGCTGCTGCTTTTTCCGGCGTACCCTCTGGTAAAGTCAGCGATGTTCTCAAGCTGGTTACTAAGTCTAATGTGTCTTGGCGGTAGTCTCCGCTGAGAGTGGCTGGAACATTGGTACAGCCACTGATGCCTATGACAACAACTAATACTAGGGCTAACAGACGGGAAATGTAATGCTTCATAAGGGTTGAAAGAAATGGCAGCCAAATTTGCGATCGAATATTAACCTTTATCCTATCTCGAATCAGGATACCCATGTCAATTTACCCAAAAATATCTCCATACCATGAAATATATATTTTGTCAATCTCAAAATCAAAATTCCCTATCTAAAATTGATGGATTTGTCCTGCAACAACGGTCAGAATTTGAGTTTGTTGCAGCCATTGAGAGTCAAAAGCGCCTAAATGGGTAGTAGTAATTAAAGTTTGAAATCGTTCTTGAATGGTTTCTAAAAGTTGATTTTGGCGGTTGAGATCGAGTTCTGCAAGTACGTCGTCTAGCAACAGCAAAGGTGGTTCGCCAACGACTTCTTCAATAAGCTGCAATTCGGCTAGTTTTAAGGCTAATACCAGAGTTCGTTGCTGGCCTTGAGATCCGTATTGACGAGCGGGTGTATTGTTAATGGTAAATGTAATATCATCACGGTGGGGACCGACTAAAGTAGTACCTTGAATTTTTTCGGCGATCGCCCTTTGTTGAATTTTATCTAAAAATGCTTGCCGCACTCCTTCAAGATTGTCTTTAGCGATGAATTCTTGCCCTACTTCAATATTAGCAACATACTTTACATCCAAAACTTCTGTAGAACCGCTAATGGAAGAGTGCCAATTTCGAGCTAAAGGTATCAATCGATCTAAAATGCGATCGCGCCTACGGATCACGCGAGCACCCGCCGTCGCCAACTGTGCATCCCACAAAGCTAATTCGGAATTGCGAATGGGGAATTCTTCTCTATTTTGTGCTTCGGGAGTTTCAAACTCCATAGAGTGCATTTTGTCAAGAGGTTCTGAGAAGTGGGTTTTTCTAATTTCCTTGGAGCTTTTTAAGAGAGCGTTGCGTTGGCGCAAAATTTGGTTATATTGCTGCAAAATATGAGCGTAAATTGGTTCTAATTGGATTACCAGGCGATCGATCCAATGGCGTCTTACTTCCGGGCCACCGCGCACTAACTCCAAGTCTAAACAAGAAAATTGCACTACATTTAAGACACTCAAAAAGTCCAAATGACGGCGCAGGGGTTCGCCGTTGATCTTGCATAAACGGCGCGCCTGAGAGCGCATAGTTAATGCTAATTCTATCGAGCCGGTTTGACGCTCCAGGGTGGCATCTATTTGCCCCATGGGTTTGGAGTCGAGGATTAAATCGCGATCGCGCGTTGCTCTGTGACTTTTTAATGTCGAAAGCAATTCTACTGCTTCTAATAAGTTCGATTTTCCCTGAGCGTTATTGCCGACTAAAATAGTTTTGGGGGCATCAAATACTACTTTTTGGTCGGGGTAATTGCGAAATTGTCGGAGGTGAATATTTTTGAGATACATGATAATATCAATTCCGGTTGTATCGGAATGATTTAACCGCGAAGGCGCGAAGGACGCGAAGGAAGAGAAGAGAGGGATTAATACAGGACGATGAAGAGAGGATTTGATATAAAATCCAAAATATGTAGGTTGGGTAGCCATTCGACCTTTCGACGCTCCGCTCAGGAACCGCGATAGCGAAACCCAACCTATTTTTGATTACCTGCTTGGTTTATAGAACCGTATAAACAGTTTTTCCATTTCAATCCAGACAAACATTAGGGCGCTGAAACCGAAGCAAATCATTAGTTCAAATAAGCTCAAATAGTGAGTGCCAAAAAATGCTCGGAGTGGCGGAATGTAAATCAGCATCAATTGCATAAAAGTTGTAACTATCACAGCAGCCCACACAAAAATATTAGTGAAGGGATTTAATTCAATAGTTAGCTGAGTCTGGGAACGACAGGCGATCGCGTGACCCATTTGTGCTAGACAGAGAGTGGTGAATACCATCGTTTTCCAAGCTTCTCGATCGCCCTGATAATTCACCGCATGAGTGTATCCGTAAGCCCAGGACATCATGGTTATGGTCAAAATTGCAAAAATAATGCCGATCCGAATCATGTAAGAACCCAAACCCCGCGCAAAAATACTTTCTCGCGGACTAAAAGGAGGCCTCATCATCACATTCGGTTCCGCCGGTTCTACCGCCAAAGCTAACGCCGGAACTCCGTCAGTAACTAAGTTCATCCACAAAATTTGTAGGGGGGTCAGCGGTACTCCTCCTAAACCCATTAAAGGGGCGGCGGCGATGGTCAAAACTTCGCCAATATTACTGCCCAAAATGTATTTAATAAAACGGCGAATATTAGTATAAACTACTCGTCCTTCTTCAGCGGCGGCGACAATGGTTGCAAAGTTGTCATCTAGCAGCACCATATCGCTAGCTTCTTTGCTGACATCGGTGCCGGTAATGCCCATGGCGATGCCGATATCGGCTTGTTTCAAGGCGGGCGCATCGTTAACGCCGTCACCCGTCATGGCGACAAATTTGCCCCAACTTTGCAAGGCTTTGACTATTCGTAATTTGTGCTCTGGGGAGACGCGGGCGTAAACGCTAACGTGCTCTACTTGCTGTTTGAGTTGTTCAGGGCTGAGTTTTTCTAGTTCTTGACCGGTGAGGACTCGATCGCCTACACTCGCAATACCCAAATCCACCGCGATCGCATGAGCAGTCAGTTGGTGATCCCCGGTAATCATCACTACGCGAATCCCTGCATCCCGACATTTCACCACAGCTTCCCGTACTTCCGGGCGCGGTGCATCCAGCATACTCACCAACCCCAACCAAATCATGTCTTGTTCGCTGGTTTCTTCGGAACCTGATGGTGGTATGTTTTCCCATAGTTTGTAAGCAAAGCCGAGCACTCGCAAACCGCTACTTGCCATATCGTTGTTTTCGGCAAGAATGCGATCGCGCATGGACTGTGTTATGGGTTGAATTCGATCGCCCACAATCATGCCCTGACAGCGCTCCAAAGTCAACTCTGGAGAACCTTTGGTCAACATTAAATAATTGGGTTCTTCTCCTTCGGGTTTGGGAAATCCGCAATTGTGCGATCGCCCCGGTAGTTGGCAAATTACGCTCATCCGCTTGCGTTCGGAAGAAAACGGAAATTCTGCCGTCCGTGGCAGTAATTGAGACTGTATGTCCTTATATATGCCTGCTTTGGCCGCAAAAGATAGCAGGGCTCCCTCGGTGGGATCTCCCAAAATTGTCCATTCTTGCTGTTGGTGTTGCAAAAATGCGTCGTTGCAAACTGCACAGGCTATTAATAAGGCTTCTAGTTCTGGATATGCTTCTAAGTTATGAATTGGGGCCGATTTTTGGCGATCGGTAAAAATGCCGATCGGGTTATAACCCGATCCGTCGATGCCGACATCAGAATTGCCTGTGTGTACTCGCTGAACTACCATTTTATTTTGGGTTAGGGTACCAGTTTTGTCTGAACAAATAGTAGTCACTGAACCCAAGGTTTCTACTGCTGGTAGTTTGCGAATCAGGGCCTGCCGCTTCACCATCCGCTTGGTTCCCAGGGCTAAAGTGACTGTGACAACTGCTGCGAGTCCTTCGGGGACAACGGCTACAGCCATACTCAGAGATACTTCTAAGAGTTCTTCAAATTTGCTGGTATCGAAGCCAATGCTGCCATTTTGGAAGGTAATCATGCCGCCGATGACGACGATGAGGACTAGGATCATCGCACCGGAGACTAGAACATTCGCCAACTGGCTCATCCGCTGTTGCAGGGGAGTTGGTTCGGTTTCTACGGAGGCAAGCATGGTGGCGATTTTGCCTAGTTCAGTTTGCATTCCGGTGTTGGTGACGATCGCCTTGGCGCGCCCTTGTACAACTTCTGTGCCCTGAAAAATCAAGTTCAGGCGATCGCCCAAGGAAGCATTTTCTGCAAGTTCCATATCTGCTTCTTTGGTGACTGCTAAGGCTTCTCCTGTTAATGCAGATTCTCTGACTTGCAGGTTGGATGCTTCGATTAATCTGGCATCTGCGGCTATTTTCACCCCGGCTTCCAGAAGCATGATGTCTCCGGGTACGACATCTTTAGCTGCTATTTCTGAAGTTTTGCCGTCTCGCACAACTCGAACTAGGGGAGATGAGAGGTTTTTGAGGGCTGCGAGGGCTTTTTCAGCCTTGCTTTCTTGGAGATAGCCCAGAATGCCGTTGAGGATGACGATCGCAAAAATGGCGATCGCATCTTTGGGAAAATTGTTGGATTTGATATCCAAAAAACCGGAAATTATGGCTACACCCATCAGCATCAACAACATGATGTTGGTGAATTGATCGACGAAAATCGACCAAGGGCTGCGGCCTCCTGTTTCTTCTAGTTCGTTGTGGCCGTATTGCTGTAGTCGTTCTGATACCTGTTGAGCCCTTAAGCCAGTGTCTTTGTTGCTGCTGAGCTGTTTCAGGGTTGTGTCGATTGCTACGGTGTGCCAAGAAGACGGAGGATTTGAAGACATAAATTACCATCGAGCATGGGGCATAAAGGCGGCTGTGACCCTACAGCTACAGCCAGTGGAGGGGGCGATCGGGCATTGGGAAGAGTTAAGAGGAAGGAGGAAGCTAGAAGCCTTTCTGTGGATCTGTCTGTATAGCTGGTAAAAGTCCTACCGCTGATAGCACTAATCCACCTTACCAAACTTACCAAAAATCAGGAATTTCTGTGGGCAAACAAACTCTATTCCAAGATGGGGGATAGGGAGAGGAGAAGAGTGTCCTAGTAAGGTTTAATCATTCCGATACAACCGGAATTGAGATCGTCCGTTAGGGGTTGATGAACAGTTGGGACTTGAAACCATCGCCATCTGAGGAACACATCCCGGAATCTGAGCTACAACCGGATCGGGTACAAGCCGATCGAGCGGGCTATCAAAGCGAGCGGTCTTCATTTGAAGGAAATCCCTCAAATGAAGACCGCTTCGCTACCGCTAACTGGCGATCGGGTTAAATGTGTCGCTTTTTTTTGCTTCCCCAACCTTCTTTTCGCAAAAATTTAATTATTTTAACTTTTTTTAACAATAGGGCTAAACCCCAGACATCAGGAAGGTGGGTGCCTCCGAAGGCCTTGGGGATTTGGCCAAACATACCAGAAAATTCTGGGCATCGGAGGCGATCGCAAGGCTCTAGCCATTACCACATTAGCCTCCCAGTCTCACCCTGTGTTAACAGATAAGTTCCTGTAATAATTTGTAATAAACAAACACTTCTGAGCATTGTATAAAGGGTACAGAGGGTTGAAGGGGCAGGCTAAAGTTAACAAAAACACTGTTTAACAAGGTTTGTCGCATCTCATAAAAGATGTAAAATATTCTAAGGTTTCTTAAACGTCCGTTGCAATGTAACAATGGTACAGGTAGCGGAAAGGGAGAGATCGAGCCGGTCAGCTAGCGTAGCTGGCATCAGCCCTCAACCCTTACAGGCCCAAAAGCCTGAACAAATTTAACTTAACGGTTTTATACCGCCACCAAACTCAATTAACTCAAGATAGGAGAGTTCTTTCATGTTTGACGCATTTACAAAAGTAGTTTCCCAAGCTGACGCCCGTGGCGAATTTTTGGCCACAGGCCAATTGGACGCTCTGAGCCAAATGGTTGCCGAAAGCAACAAGCGCATGGATACAGTCAACCGCATCACCAGCAACGCTTCCAGCATTGTTGCTAATGCAGCTCGCTCTTTGTTTGCTGAGCAGCCTCAGTTGATCGCTCCCGGCGGCAACGCATACACCAGCCGCCGCATGGCCGCTTGTTTGCGCGACATGGAAATCATCTTGCGCTATGTCACCTACGCGATTTTCGCAGGCGACGCCAGCGTACTTGATGACCGTTGCTTGAACGGCCTTCGCGAAACCTACTTGGCTTTGGGAACACCCGGCGCTTCTGTAGCTACCGGCGTTCAAAAAATGAAAGAAGCCGCTTTGGCGATCGCTAACGATCCTAACGGTGTAACTCGTGGAGATTGCAACTCCTTAATGTCTGAAGTTGGCAGCTATTTCGATCGCGCCGCTTCCGCAGTAGGCTAAACCCCCAGCCTCTCAATTAAATCTGTAAAGCTACGAGCGATCGGGCTTTGACAAATCGTACAAAAAAAACCGCAAACATTAGGGAGAAAGCAAAATATGAAGACCCCATTGACTGAAGCAGTCACAGCAGCCGATTCTCAAGGCCGCTTCTTGAGCAGCACCGAAATCCAAACAGCTTTCGGTCGTTTCCGCCAAGCAACCGCCAGCTTAGAAGCAGCCAAGTCTTTGACAGCCAATTCTCAACGCTTGATCGACGGTGCAGCCCAAGCAGTGTACAACAAATTTCCGTACACCCAACAAATGCAAGGCCCTAACTACGCTTCTACCGCAACCGGTAAAGCTAAGTGCTCCCGCGACATCGGCTACTACCTGCGTATGGTGACCTACTGCTTAGTTGCAGGCGGCACCGGCCCAATGGATGAGTACCTGATTGCAGGCATCGACGAAATCAACCGGACATTTGAATTGTCCCCTAGCTGGTACGTTGAAGCCCTCAAGTACATCAAAGGCAACCACGGCCTGAGCGGCGACCCCGCAGTGGAAGCTAATTCCTACCTCGACTACGCAATCAACGCCCTGAGCTAGATTTGCGTGATGCCCGGAAATGTAAGCTGCTGTTAGCTTTAGTGTTAGCTGTTGTTTACAATTCCGGGCATCTGCGATCTCAGCCAAATTTTCCAAACAAATTTAAAAATTTTTCGGTTTTTAAAGCAAAAAGGGAGAAGCAAAGATGGCAGGATTAGGTGCAGCAGAATAGTATATTTTGTACCCTACGAGCAACTTTCTTCGCGCTTGCAGCAAATCAACAAGAAAGGTGGCAGAGTGGTCATCATTACCACAGCCTAAAATACATCCAGGTTGATGAGGGACACGGCAATGCCGTGTCCCTACGGCGGGGATAAATCGCTCTGGGCAGGTTCACCAACAGCTTTAAAAGTTGCAGACAGATTAAATAAACCCGCCCCTCTGAAATACAACAAAGCTTTCAATTTACACTCATAAATTTAGGAGAAAATCTGGTGGCTATTACAACAGCAGCGTCCAGACTGGGAACATCGGCACTAATTGATGCGCCGAAGGTAGAATTGCGTCCGAATTACAGCAAAGATGATGTAGAAGCAGTAATTCGCGCCACTTACCGCCAGTTGTTAGGCAACGATTATTTGATGAAATCCGAGCGCTTGAAAAGTGCTGAATCTTTGCTGCGAGACGGCAGTTTAACAGTACGAGAATTTGTGCGCACAGTAGCTAAATCAGAACTGTACAAAACCAAGTTTTTCTACAGCAGCTTCCAAACTCGGACGATCGAACTAAACTACAAACACCTGCTCGGTCGAGCTCCCTACGACGAATCAGAAGTAGTTTATCACTTAGATTTGTATCAAACAAAAGGATACGAAGCTGATATTGATGCCTTCATCGATTCAGTAGAGTATCAAGAAAGCTTTGGTGAGGATATTGTACCTTACTATCGGGGTTTTGATACTCAGCGTGGACAAAAAACCGTTGGTTTTACCCGGATGTTCCGCTTGTATCGGGGTTATGCCAATAGCGATACGGCTCAATTAGAAGGCAGTACCTCTCGTCTAGCCGTCGAACTAGGCACCAACACCGCCACCGCAGTAGTCGGCCCCTCCGGTGGCAACGAAGGTTGGGCATATCGCCCTTCGGCACAAAATGTGACTCCCAGCAGCGGTTTCGGCGGCGCGGCAGCTTACGGCAAGGAAGGACGACTGTTCCGTGTGGAAGTTTCGGGAATTCGCACCGGCGGCTATCCCAGTGTGCGTCGCAGCAGCAAGGCGTTTATCGTACCTGTTGAGGATTTGTCCTCGCAAATGCAGAAATTTCAGCGCATGGGCGCGAAAATCGCCAGCATTACTCCAATTTAGTCAGTTGGTAGTTGGTAGTTGGCAAATTTTAGTCAATAGTCAACGGTCAACAGCTACCGGAATGATAGGGAGGACACGGCACTGCCGTGTCCCTACCCCGATTAATTGTAGGGACACGGCACTGCCGTGTCCCTACCCCGATTAATTGTAGGGAAACGGCACTGCCGTGTCCTAACTGTGGGGAATATTAATTCCGATGCTAACGGATTTGAGATGAAATCGCTCCTACAAAAACAAAGTCCACTCAAGCGCGGACTAAGAATTCACCCAACCCGCGCAGGCGGGTTTTGTCTGTATAGACGCGGTTTCAACCGCCGAATATTTACCAAAATTTGCCCAAAATTCGTCAAAAATTCGCAATAAATAAATCATGAATTATGATGAATCAGATTCACCGCCGATCGCCTCGGCAGACGGTGAGTCTTTAACATTAGAACAGGCGATCGCAAATTTGCACTCCCAAGACTACAGTCTCCGCTATTATGCTGCATGGTGGGTAGGCAGATTTAGAGTCAAAGAACCGGCAGTTATTGAAGCTCTGATTGCCGCATTACAAGAAGAATCAGAACAAACAAAAATCGGCGATTATTCCCTATTGCGAAATGCGGCGCGGGCTCTGGGAAAATTGGGTGACAAACAAGCATTGCCGGCACTAATTCAGTGCTTGGAATGTGAGGATTATTACGTGCGGGAAGCGGCTGCTCAAGCTCTAGAAATGCTGGGCGATCGGGATGCGATTGGAGCACTGATGAAACTATTAGATGGGGGAGTGGTGGTGGCCGTGCGCGTGCCGGGAAAATCCCACTTAGTGCAACCTTATGACTCAGTAATTGAAGCTCTGGGAACCCTGCAAGCTGAGGAAGCGCTACCAGTAATTCAACCTTTTTTAGAACATTCTGTCGAGCGGGTGCAGTACGCGGCAGCGCGGGCGATGTATCAGTTAACTGGGGAATCAGTTTACGGAGAACGGTTGGTGACTGCTTTGAATGGGGATAATTTGCAGTTGAGACGATCGGCTTTAATGGACTTAGGCGCGATCGGCTATTTACCCGGAGCTCAAGCTATTTCTGAAACTTTAGCAGAAAATAGCATGAAATTGATTGCTCTAAAAGGAATTTTGGAATATCATCTCGCACAACAAGAATCACTATCTTTGTCAGATGAAGCTATCCAAGTTATGAATTTAATGGATAGTTTACTTTAAAAAAATTAGTTTATAACTCAATACGGTTCACTTAAGACAGATCCCCCCTAACCCCCCTTAAAAAGGGGAGTAGGGGGTGGGACAAGAATGCCCTCAAAGTCCCCCTTCTTAAGGGGGATTTAGGGGGATCTCCGGGGTATAAATAGTGTTAAGTGAACCGTATTGGTTTATAACTGAAATAGGATTGCTGTAGCCATGCTCAATTTTCTCGCGTAAATTCATGAAACAGCACATTTCAGGAAACAACACATTTCAGGACACAACACATTTCAGGACACAGCACATTTCAGGACACAGCACATTTCAGGACACAGCACATTTCAGGACACAGCAGTGCTGTGTCCCTACCGCATATCTGTATTTGAGTAAATTCAGGACACAGCACTGCTGTGTCCCTACCTGGCTGTTCAACAACCAACTGATTGATACTCTAGAAATTTTTTGGCAACAAAAAGCTGTACGGGAAGCTAAGTTTGCCCAACTAAAGGATAAGTACAAAGCTAGTGAATACCCAGAAACATCTGTCTCTAGTCCGTTGTATCCCATCCTGAAAAATCTTGAGGCAGATCAGCAGTTGAGCGAGTCAGAACTTAACTGGCTAGAAAAGCATCAACTTAGCGAAACGCTTAGCATTGTTTTGGAGATTGAACAGAAACGGCACTTTTCCGAACTGAAGGTTAAGTATAAAGCTACTACTTATGAGGATTCATCGCTCTCTAGCCATCTGTATAAAGTTCTCAAAAAAATTGATTTAGAAAGTCAGCTAGGTGAGCAGGATATTAACTTTCTGAAAAAGCGTAAACTGACTGAGACAATTACTCTGGCGCTTGACAAATATGCTGCTAGTCTCAAGTCTAAGATTCTATCGGGAGAGCTGTTGAGTGAGGCTGATATTGATTGGCTGAAACAGAATGGACGTGAGGATGTAATTACCTTTGCCCAAGAAAAGGAATTTGCGGCTCTCAAGGTCAAGTATCGGATTATAGATCATAATTTCCCCTTCGATCCGTTTTACGCAATCATGGTAAAATTGGAGAAAGAAGAGCGTCTAGATCCTGTGTTAGTTGTTCAGTTAATACAACAGAAACTTTTAGCTAGTCATGGAAAGATTGCTATGGCCTACCACAGGCTTGAAGCGCTTTTCTACGATCGAGAATATGAGCGCACTGGAAATAAATGGAACTTGCCCAACGCCAGCAGTCATTGGCGCAAGGCAGATGAACCGGAAAGTGCATTGAAGGTGACAGAAAATCTGGACTTCGACCAAATCAAAGAAAATAAGCTCAAGTCAGCTTTGCTAACAACGAGGGGCGGTGCTTTCCGAGATATTGATAAATTAGATGATGCGGAAAAGTGCGCGCTCAAAGCTATTGAGTATCAGCCTCAGAGTCATCATCCTTACACTTTGATGGGAGCTATTTGTTATGAGCGAGGTCAATATTCACAGGGCGATGATTGGTTTAACGAGGCAATTAAACGCGGTGCTGAATCAGAAGATATAGATTCCGAACTCAAGCGGGTTGTCAAAAATGCTAAGGATGAGAAGCGTCGGGAAGTTGTGGAATATCTGCTGAAAAAAGATCCGCAGCGCTATGCTTGGGCTAAGGCTTATAGGAAGCGCGAAGGCGGTGAGGATGCACGGCGCAAGAATTCCTAGCGCTGGTATGGAGTCGAGTTTTTGGCGGCTTCGACTCTTTAACCAAGACTGTCCTATTTCGAGTAGGGGAAGCTTTCCAAGTTAATCGCCGCGCCTCACCGACGCTGCAAAAAGTTCGATCGCGCGATCGACCCAACCTACAATTACAATGATCACGGTAGAGCTTACAAATCAATGGCATTAGAACTAATTCGCGCTGTCGAACAAGCAGATTCTTCCGAAGGCTTGTTAAACGCAGTCAAAGCACTGGCGGCTGCTGGCTCAAAAGAAGCAATTCCTACCTTAATTACAGTGCTCGGCTACAACAACCCAGGCGCCGCTGTTTCCGCCGTGGACGGGCTGATTCAAGTCGGAGAACCAGCCGTACTTCCCCTGCTAGAACAGCTTGACGGCTACAATTACGGAGCCAGGGCTTGGGCCGTGAGAGCCTTGGCGGGCATTGGAGACCCCAGAGGTTTAAATATTTTGCTCGATGCAGCGGCGAATGACTTTGCTTTGAGCGTGCGACGGGCGGCCGCTAGGGGTTTGGGAACCATTTGTTGGGAACTGATGCCCGCAGCACAAATTCCCGAATCTCAAAAAAACGCATCTCAAACCCTGCTGCAAGCGTCCCAAGACCCGGAATGGGTGGTGCGCTACGCAGCAGTAGGTGGTTTGCAAGCTTTGGCTAGTGCTGCTGTTCAACCGGATTGGCTGTCGCAAGTTTTGAGTAGACTTGACGAAATTGTCTCTGGTGATGAGACTTCTTCAGTTAGGGCACGGGCCATGCTTGCTCAACAACAATTGTTACCGGGCTAGGGTTTGGGCGATCGTCTCTTCCAAATCCCGTTGAGGGAGAGTGGTTAATATAAAGACTTCTTGTACAGTTTTGCCCTGTCTGGCGATAATTTTAAATCCCCCGCGAATGGGTACTGACACTCTTAGTGTCATGTGGGGGATGTGACCTTTAACTTTGTTAATGACGCCTGGAGTAATGGTTTGAATGCCAATTTTTTGAGTCAGTCGCTCTAAAATTGGTATCAATCCGTCAAGATGGGTAGAGTGATTCCAAACTAAGCGGCCTTTAGATTGTGGGTTCATAGCTTTTTTACCAATTCAACATACCCAGTCTAAGCCACCCCCGACGGTGAGCAATTGTCAATTCCCTGAACTTACCCGTCAATTAAGACGTGATTAATTGCTCAAACCATTGTTTTGACTGCTTTTGCCTTCCTGTTGCCATTTTTGAGCTTGTCATAAAAATAAATAGAATGCTGGCAAGGCTCAATTGTAGCTCAGAAAAAGCAGTCATCAACCTATTCACAGTCAATCGTCAACAATCATTTCTTAGTGCTAGGGCGATCGATATTACTTAAAATCTAAATCTGCCACACCTTCCCATCCCTCCGGTACATCATATTGTTGATATTGAAGCAATTTTACAAATTGTCAAGTTCACAAAATTAGGCGATCGACTCTGATAAAATTTAGTCGAGACAGATTTTTGGAGGAAAGACCTATGTCAGAATTTCTAGACTTTCTCAGACATCAGTTTGCCTACGTTGCGGTTGGGGAATTTAAACCAGGCAAATTTAAAGCAGCAGAAGAACTTTTTGAAAAAGCGGTTGCAACTTATGTCACAGGTTTCAAGGGCGCATACCTGCTGCAATTACCTAATACAGACAAAGGTATTGCGATCATTTTTTGGGAAAGCGTAGATGAAATGGCTGCTAACCACAGCGAAGCTTATCAGGAAATCTTAAATAAAATGACTCCTTTGTTTGCGAAAATACCAGACAGTGATGTTTATGAAATTGTTAGTGAAATTAAGCCAAAAAGTGAATAGACTTGGCTGTTGGGTATGTTGAATTGCTACTGGACTGAGGATATGGTAATGGGTAATATCGAATTGTAGGGGAGCATCCCGATTTTGCATAGGCGAAGCATGACCTCCGTAAATCTCTGGTTATCACTAATAAATTGTCTGCGGTCATGCTTCGCCCCTACGAATATATTTACAAAACACAGATGCACCCAATTGTAGGGTGCGTCATGTAAGTGTTTTGAACAATTTAGGTGTTGGGGATTTGACGCACCTTACTTTTAATTTAAACGGGAATAAAAAAGTCTTGAATCGGGATATTCTATGGCGAGTTTTTAGGCTATAGAAATGTTTGGAGACAGGTAAACGTCTTGAATGGCGTTAAATAATTTGACTCCTTCTTCAAAGGGTCTCTGAAAGGTTTTACGTCCAGAAATTAAACCGCAACCCCCAGCGCGTTTGTTAATTACTGCCGTGCGAATGGCTTCTGCAAAATTGGTTTTTCCTGAAGCACCGCCGGAATTAATTAAACCCATCCTTCCTGCATAACAGTTGAGGACTTGATAGCGAGTGAGATCGATTGGGTGATCCGTCGTCAAATCAGAATAAATCCGCTTGTCGGTTTTGCCGTAACTGTGACCGCTAGCTTTAGCAACAGCTTCGTAACCGTGGTTGCACTCTGGTAATTTCTGCTTAATAATGTCAGCTTGAATTGTGACACCCAAGTGATTTGCTTGACCTGTCAAATCCGCAGCTAGATGATAGTCTTTGTCTTGTTTAAAGATGTCGTTGCGGAGATAACACCACAGAATTGTCGCCATTCCGTATTCGTGAGCATGAGCAAAAGCTTGACTGACTTCTTGGATTTGTCTGGTCGATTCTGGCGACCCAAAATAGATTGTGGCTCCCACTGCAACGGCTCTCAAATTCCAAGCTTGTTCGACGGAAGCAAACATTATTTGGTCGTATTGATTGGGATAAGTTAGCAATTCATTGTGATTTAGCTTGACAATGAAAGGGATTTTGTGCGCGTATTTACGAGATACACTTCCCAAAACTCCTAGGGTAGTGGCGACAGCATTGCATCCGGCAGAAATTGCTAATTTAATGATATTTTCGCTGTCAAAATAGATGGGATTTGGTGCGAAAGAAGCGCCGGCTGAGTGTTCGATTCCTTGGTCTACGGGCAGGATAGATAAATAGCCGGTATTTGCCAAGCGTCCGCTAGAATATAGTTGCTGAAGAGAGCGGAGGACTTGAGGCGATCGATCGGTTTGAGCGAAAATGCGATCGACCCAATCCGGGCCGGGGAGGTGCAATAAGTCTTTAGAAACTTTTGCTTGATAGCCGAGCAAGTCTTCTGCTTCATCGCCGAGCCAAGACTCGATGGAATTGGAAACTGATAGTGTAGCTGTCATACAGATTTCCCCTTCAATTTCAATGGTAGACTGATGATTGCAGTCATTAGCCTTGTTGGTATTGTAGCAAAAAAATCCTAGTTGCCATCTGGGGGAATATCGGGAAAGTTTTTAATCAGATTAGAGACAAGAACAACTTTGACGCGCTACTCTAGAATAAGCTGGCAGCTCAACAGCAGCTCAAGTACCAGCGATCGATTCACAACTTCGCCATCAAAATGTCACACATATACTTTGATTCTGACAACGGTCACAAATCCTTTGAGATGCCCGGTGCTCGACCACATTATAATCCCGATCGCCCCGGTCAAGTAGAGCATATTTTCCTGGACTTAGTGCTGGATATTCCCAAACAAAGCTTTCACGGTACTTGCAGCATCCGCATCAATCCAGTCCGCAGCGGTATTGACAAATTAACCTTAGATGCCGTTAACCTAAAAATTAAATCAGTAAAAGTCGGCAACATCGAGCAAAGTTTTGAGAGTGATGGCGAATTTCTAGAAATTCAACTACAAGAACCAACAGCAGCCTACAAACCAATTACTATTGCGATCGACTATGCAGTCGAAAAACCCCAGCGAGGTCTTTATTTTGTCGGTCCAGACAAACATTACCCTGATAAACCAACTCAAGTTTGGACACAAGGCGAAGATGAAGACTCCCGCTTTTGGTTTCCCTGTTTCGACTATCCCGGACAACTGGCAACTTCCGAAATTAAAGTACAAGTTCCTAAACAACTTTTTGCTATTTCTAACGGGGAATTAATCAACACAGAAACCAAGGGAGATGATAAAATTTATCACTGGTTACAAAAACAGGTTCATCCCAGCTATTTGATGACTTTGGCTGTGGGAGATTTTGCGGAAATTAAAGACGAGTGGAATGGCAAACCTGTTAATTATTACGTGGAAAGAAGCCGCGAATCTGATGCCAAACGCACCATGGGCAAAACGCCTCAAATGATTGAATTTTTCTCTCAGATATTTGGCTATCCTTACCCGTTTCCGAAATACGCTCAAGTCTGCGTTGATGATTTCATCTTCGGGGGGATGGAAAATACTTCAACAACTTTGCTAACAGATAGGTGCTTGTTAGACGAACGTGCTACTCTGGATAATCGAGGTTCGGAAAGCTTGGTTGCTCATGAATTAGCTCACCAATGGTTTGGCGATTTGGTAGTCATCAAACACTGGTCTCATGCTTGGATTAAAGAAGGCATGGCTTCTTATTGCGAGGTGCTGTGGACTGATAAAGAATACGGGAAAGAAGACGCGGCTTATTATATGTTAAATGAGGCGCGCAATTATTTAGCTGAAGATAGTGCTCGCTACCGCCGCCCGATGGTAACTCACGTTTACCGGGAGGCGATCGAATTGTACGATCGCCATTTGTACGAAAAAGGCGCTTGCGTTTATCACATGATCCGCGCCGAGTTGGGCGATGAGTTGTTTTACAAAGCAATTCAGATTTTTGTGCAAGACAATGCTCACAAAACTGTAGAAACGATTGATTTGCTGAGGGCGATCGAAAAAGCGACTGGTCGCAATTTAATGTTTTTGTTTGACCAGTACGTTTATCGCGGCGGTCATCCAGATTACAAAGTTGCTTATTCCTGGGATGGAGATAACAAATTAGCGAAAGTTACTGTCACCCAAACTCAGATCAAAGAACCGAAAAATGGCAATGCTAACAGTAAGGATGTATTCGATCTCAAAATTCCGATCGGCTTCGGTTACAAGCCGGAAGAATCAGACAGCGATGAGAGTTCTGCATCCTCTGCGCCGAAGCTGAAGATTTTCACAGTCCGCGTCTACGAACGAGAGCAAAGTTTCTATTTTCCCTTAGAAGAGAAGCCAGCATTTATCAGTTTTGATGTGGGAAATAAATACTTAAAAACAGTTAGTTTAGAGTTGCCTGTTGCGGAACTAAAAGCTCAGTTACAATTCGATCCTGACCCAGTTTCCCGGATTTCTGCCGCCCAAGCTTTGGCGCAAAAGGGAGGATTGGAGGTAGTGCATACGCTGTCAGAAGTTCTTAAGAAGGAGCCGTTTTGGGCGGTGCGTGCGGAAGTTGCAGGCTATTTAGTAGAAATTAAACTAGACCAAGTTTTTGAAGGTTTGGTAACTGGTTTGAAGGATAAAGATGCTCGTGTTCGCCGTGCTGTGGTGGGGGCGCTGGGTAAAATCAAAACTCACGACAGCTATAAAGCTTTGAGATCCATTGTTGAAAAAGGGGATGCTAGCTATTATGTAGAAGCTGCCGCAGCGAGTGCTCTAGGTGGAATTGCAGGGGCTAACCTGGATGAAAAACCGACGGACGAACAGGTGCTGAAAGAGTTAAAATTGGTGCTGAGGGAGCGTCAAGGGTGGAATGAGGTTGTGCGATCGGGTGCAATTTCCGGTTTGGCGCAAATGAAAACTTCTGAAGATGCGCTGAATCAGATTTTGAAATACACAGCCATTGGTACTCCCCAAGCTTTGCGCTTGGGTGCAATTCGTGCTTTGGGTACAATTTCAACTGGTCAAAATAAGATCAATTTAGAACGGATTTTGCACCGATTGACTGAATTGTCTAAAGAGACGTTTTTCTTAACTCAAGTATCTGTAGTTTCAGCATTGGGACAAATGGAAACTCGCAAAGCGATTCGGATTTTGCGTGGTTTAGCTAACCAAACTCCTGATGGGCGGGTTCGTCGGATGGCGGATGAATCTGTAGAAAGAGTACAGAGAAATGCTGGTTCTGATGCAGCAGTGAAGCAGTTGCGCGAGGAATTAGACCAGGTGAAAAAGGATAATCAAGATTTGAAGAGTCGTTTGGAAAGTTTGGAGGCTAAGGCGAAAAAAGATTAGGTTAAGATATCAATTCCGGTAGCACCGGAATGATAGAGTCCAAGGCAATGCCGTGTCCCTACCCAAAATAATATTGTAGGGACACGGCACTGCCTTGGACTAATTTCTTCTGATGCTTCGCTCAACCACCAAGGTTTTTGACCTCGCGCATAAGTTATGTATAGCAACTGCCAAGGCGATTAGGGCAGATTTTGTAGGGGCGGGTTCACCGATATCTTTCATCAGTATAGACAAATTCTATAAACCCGCCCCCACCCCACGACTTAACCACCCTGGCGGTTGCTATAAAATCAGGGTGCAATTTTTGTTTTTAGTTTTCAACTGTCAATTAAGTTGAACCAGTTTTTGCATTACAATATGTTTAATAAATAATGAGTACCAGAACAATTGTATTGGTGGAACAATCTGGGGTAATTCCCTACCGCATTATGGACGGTAAAATTGAAGTAATGTTGATTACTTCTTCGGGAGGTAAGCGTTGGGTAATTCCGAAAGGTTTGATTGAACCTGACATGACTCCCGAAGATTCGGCGGCAAAGGAAGCTTGGGAGGAAGCAGGTGTATTGGGTCGAGTGTTTCCAGATTTGATGGGGACTTACGAATACTATAAGTCTGGTTGTACTTGGCAAGTAGATGTATTTTTACTGCAAGTAGAAACGGTGGTGGAAAATTGGCCTGAAGCTTATAAAAGAAAGCGGCAGTGGGTGAGTATTCCCAAGGCAATTAAGCGGGTTGATGAACCGGAATTGAAATTGATTCTTGGGGATTTGCCGAATATATTTTGGTGAAAATGAGTCCGGCGGTTGAAACCGCGTCTTGTCAAACTTTCGTCCGCGCAACGCGAGACTAAGATCAGAAGCAAATTAAGCGTTAGCTGACAGGAAAGGAAGGCTTTCTGCTAAGTTATCTTTAACTTCTATTCCCTGTTTCATCGCCCAAAATTGGCTCAAAAAGTGGATTTGGCGCAAACCAACAATTAAATTTAAACCAGGTATGAAAATCCACCAAACTGTTAGTGGTTGTTTGATTCCTTCTTGGCGATACAGTTCGTTTACTGTGTTGTAAAGTTTGAATTGTACGATGTAAATCCAAGCAATGCCTAGGAAGGAAAACCAACCAAACCATCCGGGAACGTCGGGATCGTAGATTCGCAAAGCTTGGGGAATGGCTACTCCTAATACAAAGGGTAGCAAGCAGAGGGTTCCTGACCACCCGGTGCCGTTATAGCGGCGCAACTCTTCTTGAATAATCCATTTGTACCATCCGTAGTACAGCAGCAAGGTGGCTGCGGATAGCAAAATTACTTTCCACAAGGAGCGGGGTTTACCTAAAGGTTTTTCGGACATATTGAAATGTAAGAGATGGATGGCAATCTTGATTATATTAAGATTTGTTAATTATTGCAAAATCATTTCTCGAATTGTGCGTGCTGTGGCGGGGGCGAGTAATACGCCGTTGCGATAGTGGCCGCTGGCGATGAGAACGCGATCGTTACCGGGAAGCGTCTCGATAATTGGTGCGGGTCGTTTTTCCGGGCGTGGGCGCAAACCTGACCATTGCTTGATAATCTCGGCTGTTGCTAAGGCTGGACAAAGGGCGATCGCCTTTTCCATGACTTGCTGCAACATATCAGCATTGGCCTGAATTTCCTCGCTATTTACCGGAAACTCTACCGTTGCCCCTACCCAATATTCCTGATTTTCCAATGGCACAATATGGACGTCATTGCAAGTAATTACTGGGGCAAAATCAGGATTTTTTAGAGGTTTGGGCGATCGCAAATGTAGCGCTTGTCCCAACACCGGCCGAATGTCAACCAATTGATTTAATGAAGCGGTTAAAGCAGAAGAGCCTAAACCAGCAGCTACAATTAACCAATCGAATTCTAAATTTCCTACATTTGTTTGAATCTGACATTTGAGACCATTTTCAATCACAGGGAAGATGTCTGTTCCAGAAGGTATTACATTGGTTGTGGGGTGGGCATCTTGCGGGCCCATGAGGCCTTGAACTTCTACCCCAAACTCAAAATTAACTCCTTTGAGCTTAGCAGCATCAACTAAAGCTAAAGTCAGGGCTGTGGGATCGACTTGCCGATCGCGAGGTGAATAAATAGCACCAATAATAGGATGATTGAGATTAAGATGAGGATTGCGATCGCGCACTTGCTCCAAATCCCAAATTTCTAACTCCCAACCCTGAGACTGGCGAGTAGCTTTCAACTTTTCCCACTTACTTAAATCCTCACCCTCCGCACAAAGCATCAAAATTCCCTGTTTATTAAAAGGAATTTTCCGCCCTGTCATTGCTTCCAATTCAGGAATCAGAGTTTCATAATGTTGAAGGCTGGTTTCCCTTAACTGCCAATTTCTGCCCTTGGTTTTGTGGCTGATTACTCCCATCAAAACTCCGAGGGCTGCACCCGTGGATGCTTGTGCCGGTGGCTGTTTGTCGAATACAGTGACTTTCAGTTCGGGATAATTGCTGAGTTCAAACGCGATCGACGCTCCAACAATACCACATCCAATAATTGCAACACGAACCATTAATCGATTTTAGATTTTAGATTTTAGATTTTGGATTTTAGGAATGATAGAGTCCAAGGCACTGCGGTGTCCCTACCCCAAAATAATGGAGACGGCAATGCCGTGTCCCTACCCCAAATAATATTGTAGGGAGACGGCAATGCCGTGTCCCTACCCCAAATAATATTGTAGGGAGACGGCAATGCCGTGTCCCTACCCCAAATAATATTGTAGGGAGACGGCAATGCCGTGTCCCTACCCCAAATAATATTGTAGGGAGACGGCAATGCGGTGTCCTAATTTCTGGACATTGGTTCCCAAGCAGAGCCTGGGAACCAGTAGCTCGACAGTGATTAAGCTTTAGGAATTAGTTGCAAGAAAGCATCAAAATCCTTGACTGCTTTTTGATAGCTGCTGGTAACTTTTGCATAGTCAAGATCCTTAGCAGCAATATCAATATTCACCAAATCTGCAAACAAACTCTTGGTTAAATCAACAGCTTGTTGTTGATCTTTAGGTAACAAACTTACAGATACGGTTTTCATTGCGCCGCGCAAATCACCGAGAGGCCCGTGAATGTAAGTTTTGGTATCAACCCAGTTGCGTTTTTGAATTAGAGTTCCCAGGTTATCCATGCGCGATCGCAATTCTGTCAGAGTAGGAACATAACGCTGAATTTGCTGAACCTGCGCTGCTGTGTAAGTGGTTGGAACTTTTGCTTCCACACTGCTGCAACTTACGAGAAATGCCATCAGAAATGACATCATTAAGGCAAGAATTGAACGGAGACGAATCATGTCGATTTTAGATTTTAGATTTTAGATTTTAGATGGCTCGTTGCGATCGAATACAGGTCCTACGGAAAGCTCGTTCCCCGGAAGAGCCGGGGAACGCAGATTCTTTGGCTCTGCCTCGCTCACCCAGCACCAAAAGTGAGGTACAAAATGTTAGTTTACCTCTTTTCGGCGCAGAAAACCAATTAGAGCATCACCAACTTTTTCTGACCAATGTTCTTGAGGATAATGCCCTGCTTGTTCTACTTTGACCAACTCTGCATTGGACAATGAACTAACTAACTTTTCCACTGGTTGCACGCTCAGCCAAGGGTCTGTTAATCCCCATACAAATAAGGTGGGTTTAGTCCATGCGGAAAAGCCCGATTCAATTTCTGCCATTGACTGTGGCAATTGAATATTGCGGACTGTGTTCATGAGCGATCGCCCCGCATCGGAACTCTTCAAAAATGGACGGCGATAAACATCTAAATCCTTGTCTGATATGATTTGGCGACAGCCACCTTCTAAGGTTCTGTCCACCAAAAGTGGGTCTTGGGTCATCATATCACCAATAAAAGGCAGTCCTAATTGCTGCATTTTCCAAGGTAATTTTATATCTGCTGAAACAGGTGTATTAATTACTGATAAACGTTCAATTTTATCCGGGTTGCGCAGAGCATATTGAATGCCTGCGGAAGCTAAAAATCCTTGGACTATTAGGTAAAATTTGTCTATTTCTAAAGCTTGAATAAAATCAGCCAATGCTTCTACAAAAGCATCGGGAGTGTAGGCAAAGTCGCGTTTGTCTGGTTTGGTCGATCGCCCATAACCGATCCAATCTGGCGCGATCGCCCGAAACCCGTTTGTCGCCAAATCGGGCATGATTGCAGTCCAGGTAAAACTCTGAGATGGCAAACCGTGCAGTAACAGCACAGGAGGTTTATCAGTTTTTTTAAGCGGATTTGTTTCTCGATAAAACCATTCCAGGGACCCGGACTGGATTGTCTTTTCGTCAATTGACATTACTTTAAGAAGAAGGAAGAAGGAAGAAGGAAGAAGGAAGAAGTAGTAGAAGTAGGTTGGTTTGAGAAAGCAGGAAACGGCACTGCCGTGTCCCTACAATTAATCACGGTAGTCCAAGGGCACTGCCTTGGACTCTATCATTCCGGTGCAACCGGAATCGATATAACGTGGAACCTCAGCCCAACCTATACTATTAAACAAGAGGGCGGGAATACCCACCCTCATTATCTAAGTACAGTGTTTAGGGGACACTTTACTGGCGATCGAGTTAAAGACGCTGTTAGAAATTCATTTCAGCAGCTTGAACCTTTTCGACCTGTTTCTTCTTGAGAACCAGCATGATTTGAGCCAACATGGTCAAGGCCAAGAAAGCCATCAACCCTTTAACGCGATCGGCACTTTGCAGTACAATCTCGACATCTTTTTGACCAAACCCGCCCACATTAGGATTGTTTGTCAAAGCTTCACCGGCTGTCACAGTTTGTCCTTCAGAAACAAGCAGTTCTGGGCCCACAGGAATTGTCTCAACAACAGCTTCACCTTCTGTCGGTAGAATTGTTACTTCATAACCGCCATCTTCCGGTGTAGAAACTTTAGAAATTGTACCAGCTACCGAAGCATTATAAACAGTATTATTGCTTTTTGCACCAGTAGGATAAACCTGACCGCGACCGCGGTTGCCGCCGACATAAATTAGGTATTTACCAAAGTGAACGGACTTGTCAGTTGCTGGATTCGGCGACAAAACTGGGAATACCAATTCTTTGTACTGATCTCCTGGCAGTGGGCCCACTAAAATAATATTTTCTTGGGTTTCGCTGTAAGGTTGGAAGTAAAGATCGCCGACTTTTTCCTTCATTTCTTCAGGAATTCTGTCTTCGGGAGCAATTTTGAAACCTTCGGGCAACATGACAACAGCGCCCACATTCAAGCCGCCTTTGCTACCATCGCCAACTACTTGTTGAACGTTGGTATCGTAGGGAACTTTGACAATAGCTTCAAAAACTGTGTCCGGCAAAACAGATTGGGGTACTTCTACTTCGGTGGGTTTGGCGCCGAGGTGACAGTTAGCACAAACTATTTTGCCCGTTGCTTCGCGGGGAGTAGCGGGTGCTGTTTGCTGAGCCCAGAAAGGATAGGCTAGTGCTGCTTGGGGAAGTGCGATGTCGCTGCTGAGGAAAAATGCGGCGGCGGCGATCGCAACTATGGCAGTTTTGGCGATCGTCCGAGCACTGCGACGAACAATCGCAGATAAATTAATTTGTGGCATCAGAGTATTCAATCTCAAAGGTCTAACAATTTAGTCATTGGTCATTAGTCATTTGTCATTGGTTATTAGTCCTTGGTCATTAGTCCTTGGTCCTTGGTCATTAGTTGTTAGTTATGCGCATCGAAATATTTCCCAACTCCGACATTTTTACCTACTAACTAATGACTGCTGACTGCTGACTAATGACTAATAACTATGACCACCAAGGGGCTTCCCCGGTGCGGAAGTCAGTTTCTGTCCAAGGAGTAAAAGCCAGCTTGTCATCTGCGACAGTGGCGTGGGCCAGGGCCAGAGACAAAGGTGCTGGACCGCGTACCACTTTGCCCTCACTGTTGTATTGAGAACCGTGGCAAGGACAGATAAACTTGTTTTCGCTAGCATTCCAAGGTACGACGCAGCCCAAGTGAGTGCAGACTGCATTGATGCCGTATTCGGCAAAAGATGAGTCTTTTTCCACCACAATATAAGTGGGGTCGCCTTTGAGACCTTGAGCTAGGCTGCGATCGCCCGCGGGATGGGAAGCCAAATATTCACTGACTACGATGTCGTTACCCAGGGCATCTTTAGCTGTTACCCCGCCACCGGCGGCCCCACTCGAAGGAGGAATAAAATAGTTGACAACAGGATAGAGTGCGCCCAGTGCCACACCTGTGACAGTACCGAACGTCAGCAAATTCATAAATTGGCGACGCCCCATATCGGGGACATCTGGATTTCCAGCAGAAGTTTGAGCCATGACCTGCCTTTGCGTTTTTAAGTTACGTTTGTTTGCGAGCTGTATCTGTGAATCTGTTATGTGCAGACAACGGCAATCATTGCGGTCTGCTTTCACTTTCATCTCGTCGGCTGTGAAAATTCCTTTTAAGAATGCAGCTTCCAGCCTTTATTAGAGTATTATTACATTTTTTGAACTTTGTCTTTTATTGTTTAAGAAATTCACTCAGGAGAAACCATGACGGGCAAGGATTTACACCAGCTATTAATACAAAAATGGGGAAAGTCTTACGATATCAGATTGCGACGGACGCGGGGCAAGATTTTTGTTCAAGTTATGTGGAGGTATCTGGAACAGGTTTCTTTCCCGATGACGGAGGCTGATTATTTTGAGCATTTAGACGCAGTGGCCAATTACCTCAACGGCTGGGGCAGCAGCGCCCAGGTGAGAGAGTATATTGAAACTACTCGCGATCGCCCCCGTTTGGGCAAAGCTGTCAGCGTCCCTTTAGATTTGGGGGAAAGAGCCTCGGAGTGGCTGCTGGACGAGTTTTGAATTAGTTATTAGTCAGTAGTCAGCAGTCATTAGTAAGTACCAGATCGGGGACACCTACCGCAGTTACACAATGTTACGGGCGATCGGATACCTTTGGCTCAAACAGGGCGATCGCTCCCGATCTAGCAGTCCCGACAGCACCCATTACCAAAACCTCAGACATAAAATCAGCATCAATTTCACATACAATGAGTTTCAGATATCCCGTGAAATTTAGGAGAATGTTGTAATGGGTGTTGCAGTTGGAATGGTTGAAGTCTTAGGACTTCCTGCTGCGGTAGAAGTTGCGGACTCAATGGTGAAAGCAGCCCGCGTTACTTTAGTTCGCTATGAGAAAATCACCCGTGCTTACTGGACAGTTATAGTTCGAGGAGATATATCGGAAGTACAAGCCGCCGTTGCTGCGGGGATTGAATCAGTTAAAAAGGTCGATGGTGGAAAGTTGCTATCGTATCATATTATTGCTCGTCCCCACGAAAATCTGGATTACATTTTGCCCATCGGCTACACCCCAGAAGTTGAACAGTTCCGAATGTAGTTAAGGTTTTAGCAAAACTTTGATGTGGAATTTTAACATTTACTATTATAGAGACGCGGGCGATCGCATCTCTATAATTTTTAGGTCAATAATTTAAAATTAGCAATTAACCATTAGCAATTTGGATAACTACCAGTCTGCAAACTTATCTGTTGCTTCGATTAAACAGGTGCGAATTCCCGGTTCGCTCATCGAATGTCCAGAATCGGGAACTACAATAAACTCAGCTTCAGGCCAAGCACGATGCAGTTCCCACGCCGATATCATCGGACAAACAACATCATATCTTCCCTGAACGATAACCGCCGGAATCTTGCGGATGCGATCGATATTTAAAAGCAATTTATCTTCCGGATCTATAAATCCCTTGTTAATAAAATAATGGCACTCAATTCTGGCAAACGCCTCCGCAAAAGCATCAATTCCAAAGCTGTTTTGTATATCTAAATCTGGAAATAACTTACTCGTACTCCCTTCCCAAATTGACCAAGCACGAGCCGCTTCTAATCTAATTTGAGCATCTGGACTCGTCAAGCGTTGATAATAAGCTGTTAGCAGATCGTCCCTTTCATTGATGGGGATAGGTTTAACATATTCCTCCCAAGCATCCGGAAAAATATAACTTGCTCCTTCCTGATAAAACCAGCGAATTTCTTTTTTTCTCAACATAAAAATACCGCGCAAGATTAAACCCTGACAACGGTCGGGATGGGTTTGACTGTAAGCTAAAGATAGAGTGCTTCCCCAACTCCCACCAAAAACAACCCATTGCTGAATATTTAAATATTCTCGAAGTTTCTCAATATCGTTGACTAAATCCCAAGTTGTATTTTCTTGCAATTCTGCATGAGGTTTACTTTGACCGCAGCCTCGTTGGTCAAACATGACCAAGCGCCATTTTTGCGGGTCAAAATATTGTCGGTAAAAAGGCGGACATCCACCTCCTGGCCCCCCGTGTAGCAATACAATAGGTTTTCCCTCTGGGTTTCCTGACTCTTCAAAATGAATCGTATGGAGGTCGGAAACTTTGAGTTTTCCTTCGTTATAAGGTTGTCTGGGCGGGTAAAGTTCTCTCATTTTTTCAATAATTCATAACTAGAACCTGTTTATTTTACATCATTAAGAAATCAGCGTCCTAAAAGCTTCACCAAACCTATTCCTCCAAAGTAAAGAGCTAACACTGCACCTCCCAAAAGACTTTGAGTCAAAGGGTCAGTAGAAGGCGTCAAAACAGCTCCCAAAACCGCCGCTCCCAAGATTACATAGCGCCAACCAGACAACATTTGCTTAGAAGAAACTATCCCTAAAATACCTAGCAAAACTTGGACGATCGGGATTTGAAATGCTAAGCCGGTGCTGAACATTAATAATAAAACAAATTCAAAGTATTTGTCGATCGACCATAATTGCTCTACCACATCAGCGCCGTAGGTGACAAAGAAGTTCAGCGCCGCCGGAATCAAAGCGATGTAAGCAAATACTAACCCACCTAAAAACAAGAAACTCGAACCGAAGAAAACAGGGCCGAGCAACCCCCGTTCTTTGCGAGTTAAACCTGGGAGCACAAATAACGCTATTTGGTAAAAAATCAACGGACTAGCGATTAACAAACCGCTGTAACCAGCCACTTTGATGGAGACAAAGAAATACTCTCCGGGAGCTAGTTGCAAAAATTTGACTGCTCCTGCGGGTACTTCTAGCAGTTTAACGATGGGTCTCACATATAAAAAGCAGCCCACTATACAGATTACTACTGCAATTAGTGAATAGAAAATTCGCCATCTTAATTCTTCTAAATGGTCGAACAATGACATCTCAACTTCGTCGGGGAGTTCGTCGAGGAATTCGTTTTCGAGGTTGCGGGAGCCCATGAAACCCTCTGCGATTGGCATAATGCTGGGTTCGAGGTTGTTGTCAAAATTTTGTTCGGATGTCTCCAAGTCTGAGGGGGATGTCATAAGGAATGGGGAATGGGGAATCGGGCATCGGGCATCGGGCATCGGGCATCGGGCCCAAAAGCATTGGCTTCAGTTATTATAACCAACAAATAACAGCCAACTACTGACTAATGACTACTGACTACTGACTTTTTCAATGCTAATCGCAATTTTGCCTAAAGCCCGCCCCGTTTCGCTGTAAGCGTGGGCTGCTGCTACTTCTTCGAGGCTGTAAGTGCGATCGACAATCGGCTCAACTTCACCAGACTCGATTAATTCCCGCAAACTCCCTAAATCGCTGGGATTAGCGTTAGCTACAATTAATTTAGCTTTTTTGCCCGACATAAACAAGCTTAAAAACATCGGAGCGAGGTTCTCGAAACTGGGCAAAGTCGAAATATAAACACCCTCCGTTTGCAACACATTTTCACATTCAGAAAAAAGTTTTGTGCCGACTGCATCCAAGATTATATCATACTTTTGTATTTGTTGAGTAAAGTCAATTTCAGCATAATCCAGAACAAAATCTGCTCCCAAATTATGCACAAAATTTAGATTCTTGGCACTGCAAACTCCTGTAACTTCCGCCTTCATGGCCTTCGCAATTTGGATGGCAAAAATGCCAACTCCGCCGGAAGCACCATTAATCAATACTTTTTTTCCTACTTGAATTTCACCCAAATCCCGGAGTGCTTGCAAAGCAGTTAAACCTGCAATTGGTACTGCGGCTGCTTCCGCGTGAGTAACGTTTCGAGGTTTAATCGCCGCAGTAGATTCTGGTACAGCGCAGTATTGGGCACAAGCACCACCACTCAGCGGATTTAAGAAAGTATAAACCTCATCTCCCGGTTGAAATCTGGTGACATCTTGACCAACTTCCACTACAACTCCAGATATGTCTGAACCGACAATGCGAGGAAAGTTAAATCCTGACAATAGTTGCAGGTGTCCTTGCCGGATTTTCCAGTCTACGGGGTTGATGCTGCTAGCGCGAACTTGCACTAGCAGTTCATCTGGTTTGATTGTTGGCTGTTCCACTTCTCGGTATTGCAATACCTCAATGTCGCCGTAGCGATCGAACACAACTGCTTGCATGGCGAATTTTTAGGTTTATTTCAAATATAACGCTCTATCCTGTATAATTATTATATACCTCTTCTCTTTCGTTTGTGAAGAAGATTTCTTTTTTTTTACCGCAGAGGGCGCAGAGTGCGCAGAGGTAGAGAAAAGATAGAGATAGAGATTATGTGTTTTGAGATTATTACTATAAAGTACCTCTAAAGACTCACTGTTAAACCTTGGATCTTTGCCCTAATTTATCACTTTAGCCAGAGGTTGAGCAAAATGTCAATGATTTATCTTTAAAATAACCAGATAGTCTGAGGCAATTTGATTATGACAACAAATAATGGAAGCCAAACAAAACGAGTTGCCATACTCATTGAAAATGGAGTTGAGGATTCGGAGTTTCTAGTTCCTTATAATGCCTTAAAACAAGCAAATTTTGACGTGGTTGTCCTCGGTTCTCGCACTAATGAAAAGTATGCAGGAAAACAGGGCAAATTAGCCATGCAAGCAGACGAAACTACCACTGAAGCAGTAGCGACAGAATTTGATGCAGTGGTAATTCCTGGCGGTATGGCTCCTGATACCATGCGGACAAATCCGAATATCGTGGGATTTGTCAAAGAAGCTTTTGAAGCAGGAAAAATTGTGGCTGCTGTTTGTCACGGACCACAACTTTTGATTGAAGCTGATTTGCTAAAAGGCAAAAACGCCACGGGTTTTTTGGCAATTAAAACTGACATGATTAATGCCGGTGCTAACTACATTAATGAAGGTTTAGTAATTGACGGGAATTTAATTACTTCTCGACAACCAGGAGATTTAGCAATATTTACCACTGCAATTTTATCTCGACTTGGTTACGGTGGTAAGGAAGTCGGTTTGCCAGAAGAAACTGACACTAATGCAGAATGGTGGAAATTAGCTAATGCCTGGGGTGGTTCCACACAGGGTGATATTGTTAAAGGTTTGAATACGGCCCTGGCTGGGGAACGCTATGCTTGTGAAGCTTTTGCAAATTATGCGGAAAAAACGCAAGATAGCGAATTGCGATCGCTCCTGACGGAAATGATTCAAAATAAACAACACCACATCATCGCCCTAGAAAGTCGTCTTCACGATTTCGGCGAAAAACCTTCGATTCCCGCCCAAATTGCTGATAAATACGCCAAGTTAAAAGCCTCTGTGCAAGGCACAGATGAACTGTTCTTGTTACGCAGCACTCTGGGGGATTTACAAACAGGGGTTGTCGATATCAACCACCTACGGGCTAAGTTCACAGATCCGGTATCAACAGCCATTTTTACAGAGATACAATCAGATTTGTCTAAATGCGAGCAAGCCGTTGCTAAAGTCTACCGCGCCCACGCTCTTTCCCAGGAAATTAAAGCTCCCAAACCTTCTACTAGCCCCGCTGTAAAAATGTAATCCGCACGCGGTTAAATAAGTTTGCAGTTGCACGGAATCAGAAATGAGTCAACGTGCAACTGCAAACTTGTGCTGTAAAAAATTAAATTTACTGATTTCAGGTAAAATAAAACCTAAGACTGAAAAGCAGGTACTCAAATAACCACACGGTGGAGGGTTTTATTCAATGGGTTCTATATTCGTTTCAGCCGGACACGGCGGCTTTGAAGGAAATCAGCGCGATCCCGGCGCCATGGCTTTTGGCACTACCGAAGCCCAGGAACTTATGCTAATTCGGGATTTATTAGTACCTGAATTACGACGACGAGGCATAGAAACTTTCTCAGTGCCAGATACTCTGAGTTTAGTGCAAACTATCGCTTGGATCAACGACCGCTGTCGTGCTGGAGATATTGCTCTAGAAATGCACGCCGATGCTTTTTCTAATCCGCAAGTTCGCGGTGCCAGTGTGTTTTATATTGGTAGCAACCCTAAGCGAAAAGCTGATGCTGATTTAATCTTAAATGGCTATTTGCGACGTCTCCCAGGTATGGTCAGTCGTGGTTCAAAAGCAGATACTGAGGCTGGTGTTGGTAGTCTGGGATTTTGTCGGCGAGTTGCTATCCCTTCTTTGCTGATAGAGCTCGGTTTTTTGACTAATATCGATGACTTGCGAACTTTTCAAAATCGCCGCCCGGATATTGCTCTGGGATTGGCTGATGGACTCGAAGCTTGGTTGAAAAATACGGGTTTGAAACCCTTGCCCACACCCACACCTGCGCCGACACCGACACCAAAACCCACACCTGCACCTGCACCCACACCCGCAACCATAACCACACCCACACCTCCACCCACACCCACACCTCCACCCACACCTACACCTCCACCCACACCCACACCCATAAGTTATCCACCAATTAATATCAACATTAACGGTGCACCTCACGAAGAGAAAGGTATTTTGGTGAATGGAAATGCTTTTGTTCCGTCAGAAGTTCTGGATATTTTTGATATTGAACCCGCTGCGCTTGACAGGCGGATTACTTACAATGGAATAGTATTTGTGCGAGCGATCGATTTGCGCGATCGCGATATTGCCGTAGCCTGGGATCAGTCCACAACCTCCGTATCCTTGCGATCACGCCGTGATATCCTTTCAGGAGTGGGAAAAATCATGAATCGCGGTCAAACTACTGCCCAACAAATGACAGTATTCCTGACCAAAAACAACAGCAAAGCCCTGGCAGAATTTCCCAATTTACCTCAAATTTACATCCAGGAAGCAGCAGCAGAAAGCGTCAACCATGACCTAGCATTTTGCCAAATGTGTGTAGAAACAAATTTTCTCAATTTTGGCGGTTCTGTGAAACCGGAACAATTTAACTTTGCTGACATGGGAGTCATCAACGCTACCAGTTCGGGTCTCTCCTTTCCAGATGCCCGGACAGGAGTCAGAGCTCACATTCAGCATCTCAAAGCCTACGGTAGCACAGAACCAATCAACCAACCTTTAGTTAAAGAAAACCTGCGTTTTAAATTTGTCAAGCGGGGTGTCGCCCCCACGGTGAATGAATTGGTAGGACGCTGGAATGCCGACCCCCAATACGCCCAAAAAATCCTGAATACAATCCGGTTGTTGTATGAAAATGCAGGTTTGTTATAACTGAGATCTTGCACGAATATCAAGAACAGGCATCTTGCCTGTTCTACAAAAAGTTAATTTTCTTTCTCGTTTCTCGTTACCAGGCTCTGCCTGGTAACGCAGATCCAGAGGCTTCGCCTCAACTAAAAAAATTCAGATGTTAATTTTAAATCCCTCAATATAATTATGGTTTCCAACAGTATCAGCTTCTCGGACATTCAAAATCATTGGGCGAGACAATTCATTGAAGGCTTAATGGAACGAGCAATTGTCAGCGGTTTGCCCGATCGCACTTTCAGTCCTAACACTAACTTAACCCGCGCCCAATTTGCCACCATAGTCAGCAAAGCATTTCCCACACCAGACAAACAAACATACCTGCCCTTTGCCGACGTTCCCACCACCTACTGGGCAGCACCAGCCATTCAAACAGCATTTAAAAGAGGCTTTATATCTGGCTATCCCAACAATTTATTTAAGCCAGAAAATAAAATTACCAGAGTCGAGGCTTTCTTGGCTTTAGTCAGCGGTATTTTCGATGCCAATACTGCCCCACCGACCAATCTTGTCCTATCCAACATCTATCAAGATAGCACAGAAATTCCCAACTACGCCAAAAGTGCGATCGCCCTAGCCACTCAATCAGAAATAGTCGTCAATTATCCCAACTTAAAATTATTAAATCCCGCTGGAAACGCCACACGAGCCGATGTTTGCGCCTGGGTTTATCAAGCATTAGTTTATTTAAAAAGAGCACCAAAAATTCCATCACAATACATCGTAACTATCGGCAAAACTCCCCCACCGCCACTACCAACAGTTCAAGTCAGTCATCAGCGAGAATTTCGCGCAGCCTGGGTAACAACTGTCTGGAATATTGACTGGCCATCCAGCGCCAAACTCTCAACCGAACAGCAAAAAAACGAACTGCTGAAAATCCTTGACAGATTAGCAGACATGAATTTTAATGCTGTCATCCTTCAAATCCGACCAGCGGGAGATGCCCTTTACGCATCTGAATTAGAACCTTGGAGTGCTTGGCTGACAGGAACCCAAGGAAAGCCCCCCCAACCTTATTATGACCCTTTAGAATTTGCCATTACTGAAAGCCACAAACGCAACATAGAAGTTCATGCTTGGTTAAATCCCTACCGCGCCAAAGTTTCTAGCAAAACCCCCGCCACCGTCAGCCCTCACATCTCAGTAACTAATCCCGAATGTGTTTATGCTTGGGGCGATCAATTGTGGATGGACCCCGGAATTCCGACAGTTCAAGACCGGACTTACAAGGTAATTATAGACGTAGTGAAGCGCTATGATATAGATGGTATTCACTTTGACGATTACTTCTATCCTTATCCGATTGCGGGCCAAGAATTTCCTGACAGCAAGACCTACAATAATTATCGATCGCAAGGAGGGAAACTGACTCTCGGAGACTGGCGTCGAGAAAATGTCAATAGCTTAATTAAAAGAGTAGCAGAAGGCATTAAATCCACCAAATCTCATGTTAAATTTGGCATCAGTCCCTTCGGCATTTATCGCCCTGGACAACCACCGGGAAGTCGCGGTTTAGATACTTACGAAGAACTTTATGCCGACTCGAAAAAATGGTTAGAATTAGGCTGGGTAGATTACCTAACTCCGCAACTTTACTGGCGCATAGACGAAACTGCTCAAAGTTATCCCATGCTGTTGAATTGGTGGGTAGCAAACAACCCAAAACAAAAACATATTTACGCTGGAAACAACTTAGGCTTACTTGACGGTAATAAGTGGACGGTTGCCGAAATCAACAAACAAATTCAGATCACGCGCAACCTAGATGAAAAGTTAGCGTTGGGCAATATCTTTTTCAGCATGAAATCATTTACTGACAATCGCCAGCAAATTTATGATAATTTAAAAGCGACTACCTATGCTAACTTGGCACTGGTTCCTACGATGCCTTGGCTAAAGGGAACTGCGCCACCTACTCCGACAGGAATTGAAGTCAAAAAAGTGGCAAATAGCTCTGTTTTGAGTTGGAACAATTCAGCCGAAAATAATATCGGCTATTGGACAATTTATCAGAAAAATGGTAATAGTTGGAAATTGATGAAAATTCTGAATGCAGAGACAGCAGAAGTAGCAATCCAACCGGGAACCTATGCTTTGTGCGCCGTAAGTATAATGGCGGTGGAAAGTGCGGGAGTTGTGGTAGTTATTAGTCAATAGTTATTGGTAATTGGTAATTGGTAACAACAAACAACAGACAACAGTCAACCGTCAACCCTGAACCCTGAACCCTCAGCAATTATCTTCCTCTAGACAGGAGACATCTTGAAAATAGATGTGCTATCGTAGGTTGAATATTTTAGTGACAAAAAAATCCTATGGTTCCTTTGCGCGATGAAAACCCCACACGCATCACTCCCTATGTCACCTATGGACTGATTGCTGCAAATGTGTTAGTATTTTTGTACGAATTAACTTTGGGCGATCGCCAATTAACGCAATTCTTCTACTCCTGGGCCGTAGTACCTTGTCAGCTAACTAATATCTGTCGAGTTTCTCTACCCGCTTCACCAATTCCCGAATGGACAACGCTAATTTCCTCCCAATTCCTACACGCAGGCTTTCTCCACGTCGCCGGAAATATGTTATTTCTCTGGATTTTTGGCAACAATGTAGAAGACTGTTTAGGACACATAAAGTTTATAATATTTTACCTTACTTGTGGCGTTTTAGCATCCCTAACTCAGTGGTTTTTTGCCTCAGCATCGGCCATTCCTTCTCTGGGTGCTAGCGGTGCGATCGCAGGTGTCATGGGAGCTTATATTCTCCGATATCCCCAAGCCAAAGTTCTAACATTACTCCCCTTGGGAATCTTTATTACTACTGTCAGAATACCTGCTTTCTTTTTTCTAGGATTTTGGTTTGTACAGCAGGCATTTAACGGCCTTGCTTCCTTGAATGCGCCAGCCAATGTGGGTATGGAATCTGGGGGAGTTGCCTACTGGGCCCATGCTGGTGGGTTTGTTTTTGGTGCTATTCTTGGCCCTTTGTTGGGGCTGTTTTCTGAAGATAATGAGATTTAGTTATTAGTTAGTAGTTATATCAATTCCGGTTGTATCGGAATGATTTAACCGCGAAGGCGCGAAGTACGCGAAGCAAGAGAAGAGAGAGTTTAATACAAGACGATGAAGACAGGATTTTATATTATTGGTTATTTGTGATTTGCTTGACCCTGCAAATCACAAATAACCAGTAACCACTAACTAATGACTTTGTTTCTAGATGAAAGTAAAGTCAAATCCTGACAAAGAAGAAACGCCGGTTACACCGTTTAACTTCGCTAAAATCCGAGAATCACTGCCAGTGACATTATTGCCATTGCCATCATAAATGATGTAAGTGTTGCCGCCAGTGTCATAGGCAAATAAGAATGCTGTTCCTCCTAAAATATTAGATGAAACTGTTGTTTGCACGGGTAGTAAAACTTGGTTGGTGCTGCTGACATTCCCGAATCCGGGGGCAAAATTAAACTGATCGGCGATCGGCACTCCCAGACCAGTAAAATCTGTAATTAAATCATATCCACCTGCGGCGATCGCAGCATTGATTGCAGCCGAAGAAGCAGCATCAAACACCGGCCCTCCAGAATCAGGACTGGTATACCGGAATTGATTGCTACCACCCCCACCAGTCATAGTATCGACCCCTGGGCCACCTATGAGTACGTCGTTATCCACGCCGCCGTTAATCGTATCGTTACCACCTCTACCGTCGATCGTATCGCTGCCGGCCAAACCGTTAAAATTATCAGCCAAAGAGCCGCCAATTAGATTGTTTGGCCCGCTATCTCCGGGCAAGATTTGAACGCTGACAACACCGGTGCCTGGAGTTGTGCCGAATCCGTCGCTGATGTTGTAGCTAAAAGTAGTGCTACCGGGTACATTACCGGGGATGAATTGCACCTGAGAGACTAGATTTACGGCTATCCCCAGTTTCGGTGTGCCGACGTTGATGATGTTGAGTTTCCCATTTTGCGGGCTGACATCGTTGGCTAGCACGTCGATGAATGTCGGTAGCAAATTGTTGGTATTTGTGAATACGATGCCGTCATCAACTGCGATCGGACTTAGGTTAGTGGGAGTAGTTACCGAAGTATTGAAAGAATTGATGTTAATTGCGACTGCTGCTGCTGCTGTGCCACCCTGTTCATCAGTGACGCTGTAGCTGAAAGATCCAGCTTGTCCGATGACATCTGTTGCGGGTGTGAAATTCAGTCCGACTAATTCTTGAACGGTCAATTTTTGGTTGACGGCGATCGGGATTGTACCAGTAACCACTAAACCGAATTTAGGATTTGGCAGTTGGGTGACAGTGGCTGACACGGACTGGCCCTCCGGGTCACTAGGGGCAGAAATGCTTAGAGACAGAGGCAAATTCTGGAAACCCGTTATCGTTTTGCCACTTTCGACGATGGGCGGCTGGTTAGGAGTTGGTGATGGAAAAGCCGGTGGAGTTGGACTCGGCAAAGTGGGAGTTGGGACGATGGAAGAACTCGGACTCGGACTCGGACTTGGACTTATACTCGGACTCGGACTTGGAACCAGTGTTGGTAATGTTCCTGGTGTCGGACTCGCGGTTGTCCCTGCTGATGTTGTGGGTGTGGGAGTTGTGGTTGCTGGTGTGGGAGTTGTGGTTGTGGGTGTGGGAGTTGTGGTTGTGGGTGTGGGAGTTGTGGTTGCTGGTGTGGGAGTTGTGGTTGCTGGTGTGGGAGTTGTGGTTGCTGGTGTGGGAGTTGTGGTTGCTGGTGTGGGAGTTGTGGTTGTTGTGCCAGTGCTGGAAGTCGTTGTGCCAGTGCTGGAAGTCGTTGTGCCAGTGCTGGAAGTCGTTGTCCCAGTGCTGGAAGTCGTTGTCCCAGTCGTGGAAGTTCTTGTGCCAGTGGTGGAAGTCGTTGTCCCAGTCGTGGAAGTCGTTGTCCCAGTCGTGGAAGTCGTTGTCCCAGTCGTGGAAGTTCTTGTGCCAGTGCTAGCAGTTGTTGTGCCAGTGCTAGCAGTTGTTGTCCCCTGAATGATGAAGGGATTGTCGTCTACACGGGGTATTTGAGCTGTCGTGAACTTAGATTCATCTAGCGCGTTAGCCCTAACATCAATTAAGACCGCCAAAAATTCACCAGTGCGCTTGTCTTGAATAATTGTGTTGCTAGAATTCGATCCTTGACCCTGAAAAATATTTAAGTCTGTAAAGCTCAAACCTCCAGCTAGACCGATCGAATCTCCAGCCTTAAAATCTGTAATTAAATCAGCATCGCCAATTTGAGGTCCACCAGTAGTCAGAAAACCGCTACTCCCGGCGGAGGTGCCCACCCTACCGAGAATAAAGATATCCGCACCATCGCCTCCTGTCAGAGTATCAGTACCGCGATCGCCCGCCATAACATCATCTCCTGCGCCACCAGACACAGAATCATTGCCATCGCCCCCGAAGAGTCGGTCATCTCCATCGCCGCCATCAGCAGTATCATTGCCTACGCCGCCACTGATGATGTCTCCACCCTCTTCACCAAACAGCAAATCACTGCCAGCACCGCCCTGTAAGCAATCGTTGCCGGTATCGCCAAAAATACTGTCATTGCCTTTGTCGCCAAAAATTAAGTCGCCCTCGCCACCTCCGCGCAGAGAGTCATTCCCCTTACCGCCATAGAGTGTGTCATCACCTTCACCACCCAAGACAGTATCGTTACCTTGGTCGCCAAAAACTTGATCGTTACCCCGATCGCCAAGTACCAAGTCATCGTCTTTACCACCCCGTGCGGTATCATTACCAGGGCCGCCATCAACTATATCCTTGCCGGCTCCACCGTTGAGATAATCATTACCATCCTCCCCTCTAAGTAAATCATCCCCATCGCGACCGAGAATCGTGTCATCCCCTTCGCGGCTGGAAATGGTGTCATTGAACAAGCTACCGATGAAATAGTCACCGATGCTCCTTCCTACCACTATGCCATCAACAAATATCGGTGTGGGGGGGGTCGGAGGGGCGATCGGAGTTGGTCGTGATACAGGCGTTATCGAAATCGTCGTTGTACCAGTAGATGAAGTCGTTGTACCAGTAGATGAAGTCGTTGTACCAGTAGATGAAGTCGTTGTACCAGTAGATGAAGTCGTTGTACCAGTAGATGAAGTTGTTGTACCAGTAGATGAAGTTGTTGTACCAGTAGATGAAGTTGTTGTACCAGTAGATGAAGTCGTTGTACCAGTAGATGAAGTCGTTGTACCAGTAGATGAAGTCGTACCGATTAATGAAGGATCTGTACCGGTTTCGAGAAAAAAGAATGATACTGCACTTGGCATAATTCGGCCTCCTTGTGGTTCTATTCAAACATTAAACAATAGATTCTCAACAAGTCTTTTATGGGCGGGTTCTCCGACCCACCCCACAATCAAATTCACTCCTTGTGGAACAGGCAAGATGCCTGTTCTTAAGAATGAGCCAATATCTCAGGTTAAATGAACTTAAACTGCGACGCAGTAATCACCGTGCTCAGAGAACCTGGGACTGTAGGAATAGAATTCAACACAGCCAAATCAAAAGCAGGGAGACTGTCATCAGCAGCATTCGGGTCGAAGCCGAGAACATACTTGTTGAAAGTATTATTCAGATAGACAAAGAAAGCTGCTGTTTTGCCCGAACCATTCTGATTTTTCAATACTGCATTCACTGCTTGAGCATTGTCGAATTTATTTTCAAACAAAATGACCGATTGCTTGCTGATATTGTCTCCGCCACTGCCAATATTTCTGACGATAAAACTGGTGAAATCGTTAGCAGTGCCAGAGTTAGTAAAGCCACCAAAGTTGGCGGATCTGAACAAGAAGTTATCGTTGCCATTACCGTTGTTAAAATCAGCAATAATGTCCACGCCTTCACTAGGAGTTTCGTAGTAGAAGAAATCATTGCCAGCATCCCCGGTGAGTAAGTCGGAACCAGCACCGCCGCCGATAATATCATTGCCCGCACCGCCAGAAAGCGAGTCATTGTCATCAGCACCCAACAGCAAGTCGTTGCCGAAGCCGCCACTCAGACTATCGCTGCCAATGCCACCATCGATGGTGTCGTCTCCCGCATCTCCCAACAGCGAGTCGCCACCAGCTTCGCCCAAGAGATAGTCGTTGCCCGCACCTCCGAATTCAGTATCGTTGCCGTCTCCACCCAAAATGGTGTCCTCGCCGTCGCCACCGGAGATGAAGTCGTTATTGATACCGCCATCGAGTAAGTCTCTGCCGATACCGCCGTCGAGGATGTCATCACCAACACCGCCTTCGATGGAGTCGTCGCCAACCCCGCCAAATAAGGTGTCGTTACCAACGCCACCAAGTATCGAGTCGTCGCCCACTTCCCCAAGTACAGAGTCATTGCCAGTGCCACCGTCAATGGTATCGCTACCGTCACCGCCACTGAGGATGTCGTTGTCATTACCCCCAAACATCAGGTCATTACCTACCCCGCCTAGGAGGGAGTCGATGCCGTCTTCGCCGTCGATGGTGTCGTTGCCTTCGCCTCCGTCGATGGTGTCGTTGCCTGTAAAACCTAGCAGAGAGTCGTTCCCTGCTTGACCGAATACTAGGTCGTTGCCGGCTCTGCCGTCGATGATGTCGTTGCCATCACCGCCACTGATGGTATCCTCTCCCGCACCCCCGATGATAAAGTCGCTTAGGTTGCTGCCTGTAAAGCTGCTGGCTGGGAGGTTGCTGCGATCGACAATACTATCTACAACGGTAATACTGAAGGATGCCGGTCCGATCGTCCCAGAACCGTCTGACGCTGTAAAGGTAAAACTGTCGTTGCCACCTGTCGGTAACAGGTTGTATTTGATGATGTTGTTATTGATATCATCTTGGGTGAATTTACTGCCGACATTCAACAAAGCAGTACCCCTTTGGATAAAGCCTTTGTTGGCGTTAGGGGCTTGAGTAATCGTGTAAACAATTTCCGACGGCGTGTTGTCGCTGTCTGTAACTAACAAATCGGCCGCCGTAATTGTCCCAATCGGAGCACTTTTAGCAACAACTACACCATCATTAATTGCTAGCTTCGGCGGGCTACTGACGTTGATTGTCGCTACTGCCTGACTTGTACCTCCTCTGCCATCTGAGATGGAGTAACTAAAGCTGTCGGCACCAGAAAAGCCAGCATTCGGGGTGTATTTGAAACTGCCACCGCCCAAAGGAGTCAAACTCCCCTTGCTGGTGGCGGTAAAAGTGGTAACAGTCAGAATGTTATTGTCCGGGTCAGTGTCGTTTAACAGGACGTTGAGACTAAGTGTTTGTCCCGCCACGGTGGTGAAGTTGTCGTTGACTGCCTTTGGAGCCTGATTGAGCAAGGGAGTTGGAGTTGGAGTTGGAGTTGGTGTGGGAGTCGGTGTCGGATTTGGTGTTGGTGTTGGTGTGGGAGTCGGTGTTGGTGTGGGAGTCGGTGTTGGTGTCGGATTTGGTGTTGGTGTGGGAGTCGGTGTTGGTGTCGGATTTGGTGTTGGTGTGGGAGTCGGTGTTGGTGTCGGATTTGGTGTTGGTGTCGGTGTGGGGAGAGGGGTAGCGCTGCCGGGAACTGTCGGGGCAATCACAAAACTGCTGCGGCCGAGGGTTCTGCTGTCCACTCCGGGCAATACTGCTAAAAAGTCGCCACTGACACCGTTGCGAATAATCGTACTGCCGGCTTTGGTGTCGCTGCTTTGGAAGATGATCAAATCTTCAAATTTGAGGTCTCCGCCTAACCCAATTAGATCTTCGCCAAGGCGAAAATCTGTAAAAATATCGGCATCACCAATGTCAGGGCCGCCGCTGGTGATAAATACGGGGTCTGTGCTGCCACCAAGGCCGGGAGAACTAACACGGGCCATGACGAAGACATCTTTGCCTTCGCCTCCTGAAACTAAGTCTTTGCCTGTTTCTCCCCACAGAACGTCGTTGCCAGCACCACCATCTATGATGTCATCGCCAGCACCGCCGAAAACGATGTCGTCCCCATCATTGGCAAAAATTGTGTCCGCGCCGACGTTGCCGTAGAGCCAGTCGCCTCCTTCGTTGCCAAATACCAGGTCGTCGCCGTCGCCACCGAACAGGGAGTCGTTACCTTGGTCGCCCCAAAGAACGTCATCACCTCGATCGCCAAACATACTATCATCACCCAAGCCACCGCGCAGGCTGTCACCACCTTTGCCACCGAAAGCCGTGTCTCTGCCTTCCCCTCCTACTACGGTGTCGTTGCCGTCATTACCATAAAGCAGGTCGGGGTTATTTCCCCCGTCTAGGGAGTCGCTGCCTTTCCCTCCGTAGAGCGTATCTAGTCCTGAACCGCCGTCGAGAGCGTCGTTACCTGGTCCGCCGAATAGTACATCATCATCTTCGTTGCCAAATACCAGGTCGTCGCCCTCCCCACCTTGGAGGTTATCGTTGCCTTGCAGCCCAGAAATCACGTCGGGGCCGATACTGCCTATCAAGGAGTCATTTTTGTCTGTACCGCGGATAATTCCGCCGATGATTGCGGGTGTCGTGCTGCCACCTGTGCCCAAGGTGTCGTCTATCCCCCCAAATGTATCGTCGGCGGGAGTTGGGGTTGGGGCAGGAGTTGGCGTTGGGGTTGGGGTTGGCGTTGGGGTTGGGGTTGGAGTGGGCGTTGGGTCTGGAGTTGGGGTTGGCGTTGGGTCTGGAGTTGGAGTTGGCGTTGGCACCGGAATAAATGGTACTGCTGATGGCATAATTTTGGCTCCTTTACACAATGATTATGATTGACTTTAAAACTGATTGATATCAGTTAGTTGCCAAAATTTTGGCCTTACATTGATTAATAATCTCATTCTGTTCTAACATACTAAATTAATTGGGCAATAGGTAATCGGTAATCGGTAATCGGTAATCGGTAATCGGTAATCGGTAATCGGTAATCGGTAATCGGTAATGGGCGGATTAAACGGCAGGGATTGGGTATTGATGTACTTGTTATTGGTTATGGTAAGTAAAAAATAACAAATAACAAATAACAAATAACAACTAAGTAAGTCCACGTAATTAAATGCAAGATTCAAATCGCTTACTTAAAAGCTTACTGGCTTGCGATTCTTCCTTCTTCCTTCTTCCTTCTTCCTTCTTCCTTCTTCCTTCTACTTAACTAATTTATTCTTCCTTCTTGTTTCTGGTTTCTACCTTCTACCCATCCCAGGTCTTTGGTAAGAAACAGATTTATGAATTAAAGGCAGAAGTGGCCCGGTTTGTTCTTGTCCGTTAACGGCGAGTTCGCTGTGGCATAGGTAAAGTTGGGAACAGCGACTTAACAAATCTACCAGAATTCGCCGCAGTCGCTGTTGTCCTTCTGTTTCTTCGTCTTCACTTTGCCACGATCGCCCCTGTTGCGATCGCCAAAACAAAGGAGCACCATACAGCGTAGCCGCACCCCCACTCAGCCACAGCGGCGAACCCGCATCTAGCCAAAAATGCCATTGGTGGGCGCGACGACTGCTGCGGTACTGAAAGATATTGGCGATGGTGACGGTTTGGCCATCGGGCCCATCTGGCCTGACTGGAAAGGGGTTGGCGGTGACGGTTCCTTGGCGCAATAAATGAATAAAACGGGCGATCGTCTCGGAGTCGCCACCGGACTTTGGTTCTATTTGCTGCATTCGTCCGTCTATTTCCCAATAGTGAGTGGCAGTTTCCATTAATTCTCGCAGGGCTGCTAGTCGATCGTAGGCTAGGTATCGATCGAAGATCAGAAATTTCTGGATAGCTCGATCGAGCAAGGAAATAGGACTCGGCAACAGTCGCTCCTGTTGTTGCCTCCGCTGTTGTTCGATCCACTCCACAATGTCCTCGTAAGCCCCCGCCGCTCGGTATCCGAGTCTGTCCCATCGAGGAAAGGCTGTCAACGGTAACAATTGAGGTCGATCGAGATTTGGACAAAAACAGTGATCGGCAATTAAACCCGCTCTCACGGGGTCGATCGATTTTAGATGTGGGATTTTAGATGTGGGACTGTTAGCCTCTGCTTCCGGTTCCTCTTCCCATGGGCGGTTTCTCTGCCTGCTTAACACTACCAGCATTTCCGCTACTGCGTCTCGATCGACTAAACGGCCTAGTCCCGGATAAACTAACGCTAGCACTGTTAACAAAGCTCGAATCGCTGGGGTACTTGACAGGGGACGCTGATCGTTGAGGGATGCCGTGGGGATGTTATCGCGGGCTAAAATTTCTGTGAGGGTGTAACGGGCGATCGCATCTATACCAGGAGCAATTACGGCTATCTCCCCCGGTGCCACAGCCTTTGACTTAACCGCCTCAGCAATGATTTCAGCGGTTTCTCGCAGCAGTTGGGCCCGCGAGGTAGTTTGGATCGATCGCACCTCCCCAGGAAAACTCAAACCAAAAGGATAAAAAGCATCAAAATTAACAGCTAAATTCACCGCTAACTCACCAATATCTTTAGCTAAACCTGCTTTTCGATCCAAGTATTCCACTGTGGCACAGCGTGTTTCCAGTTGGGCCATATATTCCGTATCAGCCCCCAAGCCCAAGCGCACTCCTCCATCTGGATTGTAGGTGAAGGCCCCCGTCGCCCCTGAAGACAGCAGAAACTCCAACAAATCGCGACTGATGGCTGGATAATCATCCACATCGTCAGCGATGACTGCTTGGTATCGCGAGGCTAAACGCTCTTGGTAAGTGGGATTCTGCAACAGATAGCGCCAGTAGAGTTCCCCAATCATCCCGTAAGTCAGCAGCCCCCTTGTCAAACACCATTCCCGCCATCTTCCCAGCAACTCTCCCATGCTAGTCCACAGACGAGTCTGGTCACTTGGCTGAGCAAATCCCTGTTCTAGAATAGTGGGAATTGCTTCGATCGGTGTCCCGCTAACCGCAGCCAGTTGTAACAAATCTAGAGTTCGACGCACCATGCGATTTGGACTTACCCCTGTTTGTTGCAAAACCCCTTCGTCTAGCTCGTGACGCCATAGTCTAGTTGCAAGTTCCAGTTCAGTTTCAGGTTGCAGCCGCAGAGGAAATTGGGCCCTCAATTCCAGGGAATCCATTAGCAGTGGCCAAAAAAGCATTACCTCCTGCTCGAAAAAGCCAAAGGGTGTGGTTGAGTTAAAGGTATATTTTCCTTGGGTGGCGACGGCGATGCGATCGGCCAATTCCAGGCGATTTTCTCCATTAGCTGCTAAAACTAAAATTGCTCGCCCAGTCTGTCCCAGCCTGCGATGGCCAGAGCCCAAGCGACTTGAAACTCTTGCTGACAGAGGCTTAACAGTTTTGCTCCACAGGCAGAACTGTTCAATTAAGCGACTGGTTTTGCCACTGCGAGCGGCTCCGACAATCCAAATTGAATCCGAAGACACGATTTCTAATCTAAGTAAGTTTGCTACTATACCATGAATACTTTAATCACTAATCCCACGGTAGACTAACCAGCTTTAGCTATGAATACTTCTCCCTGGAACAGATTTGTAAAATATCTCTACAGTGCTCGCCAATGGTATCGAGAAACGCCGGAAAGAGCTCTAGAACAAGCTTACGAAGCTGCTTTGGCAATTAAGGCGATCGAAGACGAGCATTTTGGTGGTCAACCCATTGGCGATCGCGCGGGCGATTACGGAGACAGCACTTTATCTTACTTTAAATCCGATCTACAAAAATACCTCAAAGCCATTCAAACTAGAATGGTTGAGTTTAATGCCAGCCGTGCTTTTTTGGAACTACCAGAGCGGGTGGCTGCTCAACCCAAGGGTGGAGTTTTGGTCGATCGTTACCACCGTGGATTCGGCATAGATACCAAAGATCGAGCCTCCCTTGTATTTGAAAAGTTAGAGTTTATTGATAGGGTCATCGCCCGCTACATTAATCGTAAACCCACGGCTATTGTACCAATTTCTAATAGTCCCAATCTTCCCATTAGTTCTAAAACTGGCAGTCCTCAGCCTTACCAAAATAACGGTTCCCCTAACTCCATCCCCAGTGACGCTGAGGGAGTTGATACTTATGTTGAGGAAGTTAGCTTATTGCCCAGATCCCTTTTGGGAACTTTGAATCGCATTACTAAAGAGTTAGATCCGGCCGCGGAAAAAGAAGTAGTTAAAAATTTTCGTAATTCAAAAGTAAAAACAGTCATTTCTTTGAGGTTTATTTTACTTTTGATATTAGTGCCACTGTTGACTCATCAAATCGCCAAAACTTTTATAGTTGGACCGATAGTCGATCGGGTAAGAATTAATAACAATGCTCCTCTTTTCATCAATGTTGATTTGGAAAAAGAAGCATTTAAAGAATTGGAAAAGTTTGAGCAACACCTGAAATTTCAAACATTAATTGGTATGGCTCCAGCGATTTCTACAGAAGAAACCGAAAAGAAAATTGAAGAAAAAGCTCTGGAAATAGCTAAAGAATTCGGTAATGAAAGCTCTAGTGCCATAAAAAATGTGTTTTCAGATTTGATTTCCTGTCTGGCTTTTGTGATGATTCTCCTCACCAACAAGAAAGAAATTGAAATTGTCAAGTCTTTTATGGACGATGTGGTTTATGGTCTCAGTGACAGTGCCAAGGCTTTTGTGATTATTTTGTTTACCGATGTGTTTGTCGGATTCCACTCACCCCACGGTTGGGAAGTAATTCTCGAAGGTGTATCAAGACATTTCGGACTACCAGAAAATCGGCAGTTTATATTTCTGTTCATTGCCACTTTTCCTGTAATTTTGGATACCGTCTTTAAGTATTGGATATTCCGCTACTTAAATCGGAGTTCCCCTTCCGCTGTAGCTACTTACAAGAATATGAACGAATAGGGAATGGGGAATGGGGCCTTGGGCATTGGTTAGTTGTTATTAGTTATTAGTTGTTAGTTGTTGGTTATTGGTTGTTGGTTATTAGTTATTGGTTATTAAACTAACAACGAACCACCAACAAATAACAACTAACCAATAACAACTAACCAATAAAAACTAACCAATATTTTTTACCTATTCCACATCTTCTTGCGCTGTCGCCGATTCGCCACCGACTCGGCAAGTCCCAACCCCAGAAAATTACTCAGCAGCGACGCATTACCGTAACTCAAGAAAGGTAGCGGAATCCCTGTAACAGGTGCCAAGCCAATGTTCATCCCAATATTAACAAATACTTGAAAAATCAACATTGACAATATACCAATTGCCAACAAAGAACCAAAATTATCGTTAGCAGTTTGAGCAATAATCACCAATCGCAAACAAATTAGCCAGAAACAAAATAAGACTAAAATACAACCAATAAAACCTAATTCTTCACCAATCGCTGAAAAGATAAAGTCCGTATGCTGTTCGGGAATAAAGTTAAGTTGAGTTTGGGTTCCGTGATTCAATCCCCTCCCCTTGAGTTCCCCAGCACCGATCGCAATCCGAGATTGAATCAAGTGATATCCGCTACCTAAAGGGTCTTTTTCTGGGTTTAAAAACCCTGTGAGCCGCATTTTTTGATAATCTTTGAGTACGCTCCAAAAAATATGTCCGACGTGTCCCGAAACCACATTCACCAGCACTGTAGCGAAAGTCCCCAACCAGCGCCAAGGTAGAGACCGCCAAGCAATCACACCCGCCACTAATATCCAACCTACCCAAATCGGTGTAGACAAGTTATTGAGGAGCACTGAGAACAAAGGAGAAAATAGCAAGATCAACCAACCGGGATTGACATTACCCCAGTAAAACATCCCCATGGTTATCGCCCCAAATACCAGAGAAGTACCCAAATTTGGTTCGGCAAAAATCAATCCCCAGGGTACAGCCATGATTGCTAGCATCTTCAACATATCCCGCAACGTAGGGACTGTTTTATCGTGCATCAGGGCTGCTAAAGTAATAATCATGCCGATTTTGGCAAATTCTGACGGTTGCAAGTAGAAGCCGCCGATATTAATCCACCTTTGGGCACCGAGCCCTGTACTACCGATAAACCGCACCGCAATCAGTGACAAATTGATCGCTATGTAGATTGGCCATTTCCACTGGATCAATACTTCGTAACGACACCGGGAAATGATGATGGCTAAACACAAACCTACTCCGCCTGTCACCCAGTGTCGCCACCAATCGATCAGTCCTTGATTGATCTCAACACTGTGAATCATGATTCCCCCGAATACGGTGAGGCCGATGCAAGCAGCGAACAGCCAGGGGTCTATTTCTGCCCAGGGTTTGAAGATTGATTTCCAGCGGTTTTTGACTTGTATTCTCTGAAACATGAGGATTTTAGATTTTAGATTTTAGATTTTAGATTATCGGGTAGATTTTCGGAAGTTCTGGATATGTTTGTTGCTATTGAGAGCTTCAACCTTACTGTACTCCCTCGCTCTGGCTACGTCAGATTCTTCGGCGACTACTAGGGGTGTTCCGGGAAGGGGAGAATGGTTTGGAGTTTTGGGGGCGGTGGCTGTCAGTCCCCGCCCCGCCAGGGATTGGCATAAATGGTGATTGGTGATTCGTGATTGGTTATTGGCACGCGATCGCCACCAATCACGAATCACCAACAACTAATCTATATCTGTTCTTGACTATCTTTTTGCCAAAAGTCTGATGACTATTTAGACGAGGGCGCTGGTTCATAAAGATACTCAAAGCCGTTACCATCGGGATCTCTGCCATAAAAGGATGCTGTACCGTCCCGGTGTTCGTGAATGTGAGTGACGGAAACACCTTCAACTTTGAGTTGTTGGTAGGCTGATTCCATTTCGGTGCGATCGTCAAATACGAACCCAAAATGTGGCCCTGCTTGATCGTAAGTAGGACTCAACAGCGCCAGTCCGTCTTCTCCTGCTTTCAAATAAGCCCAGTCTGCATCTTTCCAGACTAACTCCATACCCAAGTTTTGGTAGAAATCAGCAGATTTTTCAATGTCTTGCACGCAAACGGCTACGTGACCTAATCGTTTTAGTTTCATATCTACAAAGTTTATGGTTGTACTTTACTTAATAGTATCTTTTTTTTATTTTATAGGAGCGCACCTTAAACAGGTTTTTTTCATCTCTATCCTGCTGTTATTTAAGGGACTGTTTAAAATTCGGTCGGTGAAATTTGAATTGTGATAATATAACATATATCATGTAATTTTCGTTTGACTGCTTCCAGCTATGGGCATCCGTAAAAAATACAAAAAAAATCTTCTGGTCATAATCGCATTATTTTTGGCATCAGCCCTATTGATAAAAATTACTAAATTTCACAATTTTTTAGGTTTTAACCGCGCTGACACTGAAGACAAAGTTGTGGCAATTACCTACGACGACGGCCCCTATCCTCCCTATACCAATCAGCTTTTAGATGTTTTAGATCGCTACCAAGTTAAAGCAACTTTTTTTGAAATCGGCCGCAATATCGAGAAACACCCAGAAATCGTGCCCGGGATTATTGCGAGGGGAGATGAGTTAGCCAACCATTCCTACTCTCACAAAGATATGATGTTTAAACCTCGCGAGTTTCTGTTGGCGGAAATTTCAAAAACCGACAAACTTTTGCGGGATTTAGGCGTTAAGCAGGATAGTATTAGTTTTCGACCACCTTGGGGGCGGAGATTTTTAGTTTTGTCTTATTTACTGTCCCAAATGCACAAAAAATTGATTATGTGGGATGTGGACTCCCAAGATTATGAAAAAACACACACCGTGGAAGATATTGCAAATCAGGTGATTAATCATGTGCGTTCTGGTTCGATTGTGGTGATGCACGATGGCGGAGGCGATCGCTCAAAAACAGTAGCAGCAACAGAGATTATTGTCAAGACTTTGCAGTCTCAAGGTTACAAATTTAAAACTGTTTCTGATTTGCTAAAAAATTAATATGCCTTACGATCGAAGATTGTCGATCGCGAAATCAGCAATCTTGATGCTAGCGCCCGATCGCCCCATTCTTTCTAAGCCATTGTTCGCGCACCGGGCTAAATAAGTTGCGTCTTGCAAAGTCCGATAGACCCCTAAAGCAGCTTCTTTAAGAACTTGGTGGTTGGCTGGTTGTTTGCCAAATACCTGTACCGATTCACCTAAAAGTCTGTGTTGAGCTTCCGCAAATCTATAGGTAAATGATGGCCCGTTTCCGGCTACGGAAATTACAGGTTTTCCCAAGCCGACGGCTTGTTCTACCGCAGTTCCTGTCATGCCAATTACTAAATTAGCGTGTTGTAAAATATCTGCAAAAGCATCGGAATAGCAAAGGATTTCCACACCTACTTTAGGTGAATAATTATGTTTAATATCTGGAAGAATCAGTTTTCCTGAGTGATTTTCCCAGCCAGACCGCAGGGCAATATTATCTAATTCTGGCATCAAAGAGGGAACTAAAGCAGCGATAAACTGGAGAGGTTGTGAACCTAAAGCTACTATTTCTTTGACTAATTGTAGTAATAAAATTAAATTGTCACTGGCTTCGGGGAGGCGAGAACCTGGGAGAAGAGCGATGGTCGAAACTTCGGGTATTAACTGCAAATCTTGGGCAGTAGAATGGAGGTTGTCCATGACTGGATTGCCGACAAATTTGGCTTTTTTTAAACCTTGTCGATTTAAGTCAGCAGCAGTCAAAGCGTCTCTGGTAAAGACCGCAAGACATTTAGGGGAGGAGAGTAAACGCGGTAAGATGAAACCTAAATTGACTCGACCTTCATAATAACTAGAATGAGCGGACAGAAAAATTATATAGGGGCGATCGGTCAAATGGGCGATCGCGGCCACTACAATATCCCCAGTGGCCACAACTAAATCGCAGTGGGGGGAATGCCTCCAAACAGCTCGCAATTGCTGGCAAGTCAAAGCAATCAGCCCTGCCCCAATATCTTTGACCAAAAATATGGGATTCATGTAAAAAACGCCACCGGAGGGCATTTTACTGGTAGGCCCAATTATCCGTACACCCGATCGGGCGTAAGCAGCCCCGTCACCGACCATGGGCATCGCTGCCACATCGACATTGGAGCCAGATGCTCTCAAAGCGGACAAAATTTGACAGTTAATCGCGTCTTCCCCGTGACCATTGCTGAGGAAGAGTACGCCTTTAAATTTCATAGCATCAGAATTAAGATCGAGCTTTTTTCCACTCAGTGGCGCGATCGCTACCTGCCAGCAGGCTACGATTTTGTTAATCTAATTTAAATACATTGTGGAAGTGAAACAGCGTGAATATTGAAATTGGGCGGGGCAAAAGTGCTCGCCGAGCTTACGGCATAGATGAAATCGCGCTCGTACCCGGACAGCGCACCCTAGATCCGAGTCTGGCAGACACCAGGTGGCAGATTGGCGGAATCGATCGCGAAATCCCCATCATCGCCAGCGCCATGGACGGAGTAGTTGATGTCCGCATGGCCGTTTTGCTGTCGGAATTGGGAGCACTGGGGGTCCTCAACCTAGAAGGAATTTATACCCGCTATGCCGACCCCCAGCCAATATTAGAGCGCATCGCTTCTGTCGGGAACCACGAATTCGTCTCCTTGATGCAGCAACTCTATGCCGAACCCATCAAGCCAGAATTAATCAGTCAGAGAATCAAAGAAATTAAAGAGGGAGGAGGGATTGCCGCCGTCAGCACTACGCCCGCAGGGGCGAGCAAGTACGGCTCAACCGTTGCCGCGGCAGGAGCTGATATCTTTTTTGTGCAAGCAACTGTAGTATCAACAGCTTTCCTTTCCCCAGAGTCGGTAACACCTTTAGACTTAACTCAATTTTGCCAAGAGATGCCCATACCAGTAGTTTTGGGCAACTGCGTCACCTACGAAGTCGCCCTAAATCTAATCAAAACAGGCGCTGCTGGCATTTTGGTAGGCATTGGACCTGGAGCTGCTTGTACTTCCCGCGGTGTGCTAGGTGTGGGCGTTCCCCAGGCCACAGCAGTAGCAGACTGTGCAGCAGCGCGGGACGACTACTATCGCGAAACAGGCAAATACGTGTCAGTGATTGCTGACGGTGGTTTAATTACCGGTGGCGACATCTGTAAGTGTATTGCTTGTGGCGCTGATGGCGTAATGATTGGTTCTCCCTTCGCCAGGGCCACAGAAGCCCCCGGCCACGGATTCCACTGGGGGATGGCAACCCCCAGCCCCGTTTTGCCGCGGGGTACTCGCATTCGCGTGGGGACAACTGGTACTTTGGAGCAGATTCTCCGAGGTCCGGCGCAACTCGACGATGGGACTCACAACTTGTTAGGGGCTCTGCAAACTAGCATGGGAACCCTTGGTGCTAAGGACCTTAAGGAGATGCAGCAAGTGGAAGTTGTGATTGCTCCTTCTCTGCTAACGGAGGGTAAGGTCTATCAAAAAGCTCAGCAATTGGGTATGGGTAAGTAGATTTGCTTGCAACGTACAAGCTTACCTTTACAAATTTTGTGAGATAGTCTCGAAATTTACATAATGTTGTGGAATTATCGAGGAGGAGATGTCACAATAGAGTAAGCGGAGACACAAGTTTCCGTTCACTCCTCACACCACACTCCGCCCGAACTACTGTTTGGGCGGTTCCTTTTGTAACAAAGTTCGAGTTTTTACTGGTTGAGTAAGGGTTTGAGGGTTTTGATAACGGGTTGTCCCTCGATCGCCCACTTTATACCTTGTCCCCTCTTCTTTGGACCTTGTGTCCTCTTGCTTCTTCCTCCTAAAATATTTAGTGAGACTGGTTACACTTTTTGCTAGAATCATAAACTGAGAAATAGTATTTACAAGGATGGCTAGGGATGTCAGCAGCCGCGCAAGTAACCGACTCTACCTTCAAGCAGGAAGTGCTCGATAGCGAAGTTCCAGTTTTAGTTGATTTTTGGGCTCCTTGGTGCGGGCCCTGTAGGATGGTCGCCCCTGTCGTAGATGAAATTGCTCAGCAATTTGATGGACAGGTGAAGGTAGTAAAAGTTAATACCGACGAAAATCCTAACGTGGCTAGCCAATACGGTATCCGCAGTATTCCCACACTGATGATATTTAAGGGCGGTCAACGGGTGGATATGGTGGTTGGGGCAGTTCCGAAAACTACTCTGGCTAACACTTTGGAAAAGTACATTTAACCACTTTTGAAGATCTACCACAATCTACCCAAATATATCCAAATTGGGTAGTGACTGGGAGGTAAAAGTTTCATGGCATATTCAAAAACTTTTCCAGAAATTAAGGACATCTTTGATAACAAGCAGCTTGCAGGAACAGGATCAAACCTAGGTTAATTGATTCCTGAACTCTACCTGTGGCTGATGACTGTGGTTGTCCCTTTGATTTTGGGTCGCTATTAATTGTTGCAGTTACATAAAAATTCATGATTCCTTCTCCGTCTGGCAAAGCTTTTGAATCCCTCCAGGCTAAGGCGATCGATTTGATCGATCGCTTGCCTCTGTTGAAGCACCAAGAGTGGATTGGACGATCGCTCTCTACTCTAGTGCGAATAGCCGGAGAAGATCTAGATCGCCTAGACTGGAAAATTATCTCCGCATCTCTGGGAGATATGGAAAAGGCTTTCTCCATGTTTTATCCTTACCGTCACGTTCGCAAAATAGTGATTTTTGGTTCGGCAAGGGTGTCCCCAGAGTCGCCCGAATATCAGATAGCCAAAGATTTTGCGACAGCCATTACCCAACAGGGGTTTATGGTAATTACTGGCGGTGGCGGGGGCATCATGCAAGCAGGGAATGAGGGGGCGACTGCGGAACATTCTTTTGGACTGAATATTAATTTGCCTTTCGAGCAAGGTTCTAATCCTTTCATTGCCGGCGATGGCAAATTGCTCAATTTTAAATATTTTTTCACTCGCAAGTTGTTTTTTCTACGGGAAAGCGATGCTTTGGCTCTGTTTCCTGGCGGTTTCGGCACTCTCGATGAGGCTTTTGAGTGTCTGACTTTGATTCAAACGGGCAAGTTTGGACCAGCTCCTGTGGTGTTAATCGATCGACCAGGAGGCGATTATTGGCAAGATTTGGATGCTTTTGTACAAAAACAATTGCGGGGGAGGGGTTTGATTTCCGGCGACGATCGCAGTTTATATACGGTGACAGACAATGTGGAATTAGCCTGCGAGGCGATCGCCAATTTTTATCTAGTTTATCACTCGTGTCGCTACGTGAATGAAAAACTGGTAATTCGGTTGAAGTCGGAACTTTCTGATGATAGTGTCGATCGGTTAAATACGGATTTCAGCGATATTTTAGTCAAGGGTAAAATTGAAAAAAGTCAAGCTTTACAAGCAGAAGTCGGAGACGAAAGTTTCGATTTACCAAGGCTAATATTGCATTTCAACCAGCGACATATAGGCAGGCTATATCAGCTAATTGCTACTATCAATCAAATGGGCGCAGATTCCCCGGAAGCAGCCCATCCCGAACAAAAATAGTAAGTAGAGGACTTATTGATGAAACTTTATCACACTCCCATTTCCCCTAACTCCCGTCGCGTGTGGGTCGCCCTCTTAGAAAAAAAACTGGACTTTGAATTAATAGAAATCCACTTAGATGGCGATCACTTAGAGCCGGAATTTGTGGCAATAAATCCTTTTCACCGTATCCCTGTGTTAGTCGATGATGACTTCACAGTCGTCGAGTCTCTGGCAATTCTTGACTATCTAGAAGCCAAGTATCCTGAACCGGCAATGCTGCCCAAAGAACCGAAGGATTTAGCAGTTGTCCGCATGGTAGAAATGGTCACGGTTAACGAACTTATACCAGGAATTTACCCCCTTAGTAGTGAAAAAATGGGCTGGGGAACTCCTGAACCGGAAAAAATCGCAGAGGCTAAAGAAAAAGTCCACACAGTGTTGACATTCTTTGAAGGCTTGTTGGACGATCGCCCTTTTTTTGGTAGCAATGATTTGACTTTAGCCGAGTGCGTAGCCGGTACTGTAGTGCCTTGGATGGCATGGGTGGGTGTTCCCTTAGATGGTTATCCTAAAATTCAAGCTTGGTGCGATCGACTTATGTCCCGTCCCTCATGGCAGGAAACTCAAGTCACGGAAGCAGACTTGCTCGCTTTCGCCACTCGGAGAAAAAAATTTATGGAGAAAGGTAATAGGTAGTTGGTAATAGGTAATAGGTAATAGGTAATTGGTAAAGCCCTATACCCTATGCCCCATGACCCATGACCCATTACCCATTACCTCATCTTACTTGCACATTATCAAATTGCCAGCAGATATAAATCCAGCCGCAGGGGCTGAAATTTCCACCCAATTACGATTTTCTCCATTCTTATCTTTCACAGACTGGTAATTGGGCACCAGCGTTACTTTGCCGTTAGCCGCGACGCTACCTTTAATCGCAGAAGTTTTGGAAGCCTCCGCGCGGATAATTAGACCATTTGGTGCTACACGAGGTTCTACTTGGCGACACAGACTTACAGGGCCAGGGGCTGGCGCTGGCGCGGGTGCGGGCGCGGGTGCGGGCGCTGGGGCTGGGGCCGGCATCGGCGCTGGGGCTGGCATCGGGGCGGGCGCGGGCGCGGGTGCTGGTGCTGGTGCTGGTGCTGGGGCTGGTGTGGGCGCTGGTGTGGGTTTTGGCGTTGGTGTCGGGGCTGGGGCGGGTGCTGGGGCGGGCGCTGGGGCTGGGGCGGGCGCGGGCGCTGGTGCGGGGGAAGGACTCGGAGTCACGGCGCTTCCTGTGGTACAGGAAACTAAATTACCATCGTTATTGGGATATCCAATTGCCACATAACCCTTTACCGGAGCGGTAATTTCCATCCAGAGGCGGCCGTCGGAGCCTTTAATGGTAGTCGCGCCGCTAGCCAAGGTTACTTGAGTGTTCATGGCGACACCGCCAACTCTAGCAGCTTTGGTTTCTGGACCCTGGCGAACGGTCAAACCCTCTTTGGGAGTAACTTTCCGACAAAGGCTCCCAGCTTGGGCTATTTGAAAGGTGGGGCTATTTGTCAAGGAAATATTGTCGCTGATATTGGATGTTGATTCAGCTACCGCAGGGATGCTATTTGCGGGCAGACTACCGACGACGATCGCGATCGCGCTCAGCAATACAGCCGGTTTGTTCCAACCATTGATGTTTGTCATTACGTTCAACTCCTCATTTCACCACAATCATTATCGTCAAAATAGCAAAAAAGTGGATGGGTCTTTTACTCTTTCCACATCTAGCTGTGTTTAACATTTTTAGGTTAATACGTCAATATTTGTTCACATAAATTAATTTTAACTCCTTGATGAAATTCCCGACTTATTTAACAAATCAGGACTGTGTGTATGTTATTTTTTTTGTGGCTCTAGTTATTTATCAAATTTCGTTCAAAGTTTTAACTAATATTTGATTCTGTGCCTCCGTACCTACAGTAATTCGCAACTTATCTGCTAATCGGGGCTGATTGAAGTATCGAATCAATATTCCTTCTTGTTTCAGTCTTTGATAAATCCTTTCAGCATCGCCCTGGGGCGGACGGACTAACAAAAAGTTGGTTTGGGATGGCCAAATGTCAAAGCCTAACTCTTGGAGGCTGAGGGCTAATTTTTGTCGTGAAGCTTTAATCTTTTCGGCATTGGCTGTTTTGTAGGTTTGATCGGCGATCGCCTCCGCAGCCACTAGATAAGCTAAAGCATCCACATTATAACTGTCTTTAATTTTATTTAACTCAGCTATCAAGGCAGGATTTGTAATGCCAAAACCTAGCCTCAATCCGGCTAGGGAGTAACCTTTAGAAAGAGTTCTCAAAACTATAACATTATTGTAGGTTTTTGTCAACTCCAAAGCATGATTTTCTGCAAAATCTACATAAGCTTCATCTATCACCAGAATGCCAGATAAACCCCTAGCTAGTTGCTCCAAATCTGCTAGAGGTATCGCCGTTCCCGATGGACTGTTTGGTGAAGCCACAAAAGTGACAGCACCTTGGGCTGCTATTAGTAAATCAACAGGTAATTGATAGTCATCTGGATAGGGAATTTCGACAAATTCCACATCTTGAATTTCTGCCAAAGTGCGATACAGTACATAGGTTGGGGAAGGACAAACCACCTGTTTACCAGTTTCGCCCACAGCGCGAACTATCAAGTTTAACAAATCATCGCTACCGTTACCTACCACAATCCAATCATCAGGAACTCCTAGCACTTGACTAGCTGCGATGCGGAATTGTTTACCAGTGGGATCTGGATAGCGCCGCAGTATCTCCCCGTCTATTTCCTGAAGCACTTTTAAAGCTTGTGGAGAAGGTGGATAGGGATTTTCATTAGAATTGAGTTTAATAATTTTAGTACCTAGTGGTGGTTGTTCCCCTGGTATATAGCCAGACATTTCGTGGATTTTTTTGCGAAAGTAATTCATCTATTATTATGGGCTTAGATCTGGATTCATTGGTCGTGAAAAAAAATTATATCAAACAATTAGTCACAATCCGGGTTATGCCTAAATCAAGTAACTTTTGCCAATCTTCTCGATCGTCTACCGTCCAGGCCACAATGTCAACTCCCTGACTGCGGCTTTCTGCAATCAATCCAGGATTTGCCAGCAAAACACTATACAAAGTGCTAATGAGACGATCGCCCTTAACTACAGCTTGAGACAATTGAGATTGGTACGCTTCCAGATTAGCAACAATATGTCCGATCGGCAAATCATCAGCTATTTGGCGCACTTGTTCGAGAAATCCATCGTTAAAGGAAGTAATCACGCATTTTTCTGCGATTCCGGCCTCCTGCAAAGTATTGACAAAATCTGCTACTTCTGAATTAGACCATTCGCAGTGGGGTTTGACATCAAAGTAGAGAAATTTGTCAACTTGTTTGAGGAGAGGTAATGCTGCTGTTAAGGTGGGGATTTTTTGTCCTGAAAATTCATCTCTGAACCATTTACCTGCATCCAGTGACTGCAATTCTGGTAATGTTTTGTCCCTGACTTTACCAGAAACACCGGTAATCCTATCCAGTGTGGCGTCGTGGAAAATGACTGGTATGCTGTCAGCCGATAGCTGGATGTCAAATTCGATGGAATGAGCGCCACGGGCGATCGCCTGTTCAAAAGCTGCTAAGGTATTCTCAGGGGCGATCGAAGAAAAACCCCGATGGGCAATAATTTCTAAACTCATGATTTTGTTGTATCTAAAAATTCGGCCACAGTCTGATTAAAAGTTGCTGCTTCTACCAAAAAACACCAGTGATTTCCCGGTACTTTCTGTATGGTAAGACTTTTCAAGTATCTCTGATAGGGCTGGGTTTGCCAATCCATGCGATTCACACCTTTTTCTGGCTGGATTAACAAAGTGGGAATGTGAATATTTTCAGTTAAACCAGCAACTTGCATCACTTCTGTAAATATCTGATTGCGGGCGGGAATCACAAATTTACTACCCCAAGTACCATCGGATTTTTGCTCGATTTGCTGTTGGAATACCATTTGTTGCATCTGACTCCAAGCTGCGTATTCTCCTGAGAGTTTGGCTGCTGTTTCCGCTGCGGATAAAGTTGCAAAGGGGCCCATACATTTGAGACAATCTAATTTGCGGTAAAGAAGTGGTAGGGTGAGTTTCATCACCGCGGGAAGTTTGGTGATGAAGATGGGGTCTACTAAAATCATACTGCAAAAGCGATCGGGATTTTGTCTAGCCCAAATTGGCGCTAGCTTTCCCGTCCAAGAATGTCCGAGAATGTGAGCATGAGGCCAGTTAAGGTGTGCCATCAAAGCTTCTAAATCGGCGATCGCACTTTCAAAAGTATAGCCGATATCTGGTTTGCTACTCTCTCCATGTCCGCGCATATCTGGCGCTACAATATGGTAGCGGTTTGACAAATAATTTCCCAGACTCGTCCAGACAACTGCACTATCTGCTAAACCATGTAACAACAGCAAGCGTGGAACTTGTTGTGATGCTGTTTTTGGCAGCCATTCTAGGTAAGAAATTTCAATTTCTGGTAAAACTAATGTGTGACGAGTTGGCATTTTTGTAATTAAACTTATTTAAAGTTAACTGATTTATAATATTTTTGTGGAACAGGCTTTCGGGCCTATTCCACAAAGACGGGATTTGATTGTCCAGAAGCGATGATAGCCAGCCCCTATCGCCTAATATTGGCCTTTGAGACTCAACAAAATAAACTGAGTTTTTTGTGCTTCATCAAAACTGTCATCGCTGACTAAAACTAAACTTTGGCTACCATCTGGTAAGCGCGGTCCCAAGGTCATTCCTTCTAAGTTATACAAGGTCATTCCTAATTCGCTCAAGTCTAATAGCAATTTTTTCCTCACAGGTTCAACTACAGACGACCCCCCTTTGAAGCTCTTGATTCTCGAAGTATCTGTAGCAGCCCCCACTGCAACTTGATAAATCCGCGCGCCGTATCCTGAAAGCCCAAAGGAACGCTCTAAACTCAAAAATTGACCGCCACCAACAGTTACTAATTCTGTTAAACCGTTTAAAATACTTAAAGGAACTTGGTCTAAAGTGTAAAGATTTTCCGAGATTAATTGCGGTGTTTTGTTGACTAGGATATAATGTAGAATCCGAATTTTACTAGCATTTTCCGGGTCTAGGTCTTGCATTAAAGGCGCTTCTGTGGCCACAAACAAACGAAACGGATCGAGACCGCCTGGACTAAAAGTTTCGGGGTCAATTGTCAGAGATTCAAATCCCAAATTATCTAAGACTCCTTGCTGCTGTTTCTCATCGCTAGCATCGGGAAGATAACGCTGGGGAATTGGTAATTCCCCGAGCCACTTACCAGTTTTGAGGTCAAATTCTCCCACAAAGGGAGGAATGCCAACGTGAGTGACACCTTCGCTGGCGACAAAGACGGAATTGCGTGGAGAAAGAGCGATACCTTCAGGATTGATTGCACCCCAAGAGAATGTTTGGCCATCTGCTTTTTTGAGAGAAGTAACAGCTTCAATAGCAACTTTTTTCAGACGAATATTGGCTGCATCTCCTAATTTGAGGTCTAGTCGGAGACTGTAAAATCTGGCTTCTCCGTTTTCGCTGGGGTCGTCGGAAATAGCGTAAAAACGATAAGCTTGGGAAGTCCCTGGGCTCATTCCTTTGGAGTCGTAGGTAATTCCTGATAAGCCTCCGACGGGGACTCCTTCAAAATTAATTTTTGGTAATTCGTAGTCTCCCAGAAATTCTAGGGACATTTCCGGGAAAGAGCGGTCTTTTGCTGCTGCGGGAGGCGGTGCACAAGCTGTGCAAATAGTTAACAAAATTAAGGCTAAACTGAATAAGCGTAAAAAGCGATCGCCCAGGCTCTTAAAATCCCAATAATTGCTCAGTGCGGTAATTTTTATTGGGCTGTTTTGGTTCAATTCTTGGCTTTTGTGCCATCTTTGTGACATAATATATACCGTTTTGTAGATATGCAAAACTTGATGTTTCCGGAATCGATAGGGGTTCGCTCCCACCAAATTTTGAGGATGGGAATTTCTGTACCCATCGGGTGCTTGCTTTTCTTGTGGCTATGTGCTAGTTCAATTGCTAGCGCTCAAACCACTCCACCAGGTTTGGATCAATTTTCTCCTAATCCGTTAGAGATTACCACACCCGATCCGTTAACTCCCACGAATGAATCTTTGAGTAGCACTCAGCGGGATGAATTGAGCGTGGCTTTAGATGGCTTAAACTTAGAAGCATTGGCTAAACTGCAAGCTGGAGATGGAGTGGGTGCTTTTGATATTTGGTTCCGAGAATTGCGCCTGCGACGCTATCTGGGCCAGGCGGTGGAAATTGCTGCTTTGAGTCGGGTAGGAAGTGTGGCTTGGAGTAACAGTAAAACCATTGAATTACAGTTTATTACTCAACGGCTCCAAGTAATTCAAAAACAAGTCAAATCTCAGGTACCGGTCGATATTGATTTACTGCGAGTTTTGGCTGCTGCTTTTCAACAAGTGCGTGCTAAGGGGCCGACTATAGAAGTTTATCAACAAATTCTTGACAATGCGCGGCAGCAACAGGATATTTTGGCTGAGGGTCAGACTTTAAAGGCGATGGGGCTAATTCATATCAATTGGTTGAGTTATGAAAAAGCTGCTGCTGTGTATGAGGAATTGGCAAGTTTAATTCAGGAAAATCGCGCTTTGTTTGCTGCAAACTCTGTGGTTTCGACTCCGGCGGTGGTGGCTGGAGATGGTGCGCCTCCTGTGGCTGTAACTCCTCCCACTGAGGTGGATTCTCTGAGACAGTTGGCCTATGTTTACCATCAATCAAAACAACATCTGAAGGCGATCGCAGCTAGGGAGAAATTGGTATCAGTATATATGAATCTGCAAAATCCTAACGCTGTACCACCGCTAAAAATTGCGATCGCTGCGGATTACGAAACCCTAGGTCAAATCAATTTAGCGGCTCAATACTATCAGGAAGCATACAATTTAGCCGTCCCCATTCAACAGTATGCCCACGCTAGCGAAGCCTTGGAAAAATTAGCATTGCTTTATCGATCGCAAAAACAGTGGGAACCGACTTTGCGGATTTATCAAATGCAGTTACTGTTAGAAGAACGGGCTTATAACTTGTATGGATTGATGAATGCTTATGATAATCTTGGTCAAGTTTATCAGGAGATGAAAACTTACAACAAAGCTTTAGAAGCTTATCAAAAAGCCTTGGATGTGGCTAAAAGATTGGGACACAGACAAGAGTATTTTGATAAAAAAATTCTCAAGGTTAACAAGCAATTGCAAAGGACTTCGTAATACCAATTTCATAAAGTAGCGCTACATATTTACCCCCCCAACCCCCCCTTACTAAGGGGGGGCTTTGAACTACATCTGTAGTAGGAATTTATGAAAATGGTATAACATGGGCAGAATTGGTAAGGTGCGTCAGTTCCCGAAATTTAAAAATTGTTCACTAAACTCTACTGACGCACTCGATCATTTGATTTTACCTAATAAAATTCTATTCGTTGACTATGGTGGTAGTCGGTGATTCCGAACTAGGGAAAAATTGCTGAGTTATCCAATTAGTTAAAATGTGAGAAAGCAATCCCATCGGGCCTGCAAATAGACACAATGCGAGGGAATGAATCGTCCAAACTCCCGTGCGTTGTCCTTCTAAATAAATCCAACGCCAGACAAATAAGTCCATCACTAAAAAATGTATCCATCCTGTAGCTGCGGCGGTTTCTTCCCCAAGAAATTTGGCAATATCTGCTAGTTTGGGATTTGACAAAGCGGCAGCATTTTCTGGGGTGATGCTGGTAACAAACAAATAGATATACATCAGGGCGAGCACTACAAAGGGGAGGAAGGAATTCATCACTTTTCGAGTGATTCCCCAGTTTGGTAGTAAAATCATGATTGCCCAGAAGGGCAAAACGAACAGGTTTCCTACTGTAAAAATTAGTTCTGGTGTCATATTAAACCACTGCTCTATTGTTGTTAATTAAAATTGGCGTAGAAATCGCAAATCGCTGGCATAAACCCGACGAATATCATCAATTTCATGCAGTACCATTGCGAATCGCTCGACACCAAAACCGGCGGCAAAACCACTGTATTTTTCAGGGTCTAAACCAACTCCTTTCAGAACATTAGGATCGACCATGCCGCATCCTAAAACTTCTAGCCATTTACCATTCCACTGCAAATCTACTTCGGCAGAAGGTTCTGTAAACGGAAAATAACTGGTGCGAAAACGAATTGGCAAATCTTGCCCGAACATTTGTCGCAAAAATTCTTTGATTGTGCCTTTCAAGTCAGTAAAGGTCAGCCCTTCATCTATGGCCAAAAGTTCAATTTGATGGAAGACGGCGGCGTGGGTAGCATCGACGGTATCGCGACGGTAAACGCGGCCTGGAGAGACAATCCGAATCGGGGGTTTGTGCTGTTCCATGTAGCGAATTTGCACGGAGGATGTTTGGGTTCGCAGCAGGTTTCCGCCTGGGAGATAAAAGGTATCTTGCATATCCCGCGCTGGGTGGTCTGGCGGGGTGTTTAGTGCTTCAAAATTGTAATAGTCTGTTTCCATTTCTGGGCCGTTGGCTACGGTGTAGCCGAGGCCAACAAAGATATCCAAAGCGCGGTCTATGACGCTGTTTAAGGGGTGTATTCTGCCTTGGGGGCGAAAAATCCCAGGCATGGTGACATCGAGGGTTTCTGAGGCTAATTTGGCTTGAATTTGGGCGGTTTGGAGGGAGGTGCGTTTGTCTTCTAAATCGGTTTGTAGGCCTTCTTTGACGGTGTTGGCGATCGCACCTAGTTTCGGTCGCTGATCTGGCGGCAGTTTGCCCATCATGCCTAAAACTTGAGAGAGTTGACCTTTTTTGCCAAGGTAATTGAGGCGCAACTGTTCTAGTTGTTCGAGGGTATTGGTGGTGGCGATCGCACTTTTGGCTTCTTGTCCGAGGGTTTCTAGTTGGGTTTCAATGTCGCTCTTCTGGACAGTCATTTTAGATTTTAGATTTTAGATTTTAGATTGATGGCTGTTGGAGCCAAGTTGAGTTTAGCGCAATTTGAGTGCGAGTGGCTGGTTGATTTTACATTTGAGATTTTAATCGGTAATTGGTAATTATAGACCAAAGCGATCGCCAGACTTGAATTTAGTTTAGTATTGTCCTGTGGCCTACAAAACTTTTCATGAAACTTCTAATTAGCAACGACGACGGCATCTTTGCACAAGGCATTCGCAGCCTCGCCAACGCACTCGCCGCCGCTGGTCATGACGTCAGCGTAGTTTGTCCCGACAGAGAACGGTCGGCGACAGGTCACGGCCTCACCCTGCACCAACCCATCCGCGCCGAAATTGTCGAATCTATTTTTGACCCAGCAGTCAAAGCTTGGGCTTGTTCGGGTACTCCCGCTGACTGCGTGAAACTAGCTTTGTGGGCTTTACTGGACAAACCGCCAGATTTTGTTCTGGCCGGTATTAATCATGGTCCGAATTTAGGAACGGATATCATTTGTTCTGGGACGGTTTCGGCGGCGATGGAAGGAATTATGGAAGGCATTCCCAGCATAGCTTTCAGCCTTGCGAGCTATGCTTCTTTGGAATTTGAGCCAGCAGTAAATTTTGCCGTGAGTTTGCTCTCACAGTTGGAAAAACAACCTATGGCAAAACCGATGTTGTTGAATGTGAATATACCAGCGGTTAAACAAGCAGAAATTACCGGAGTTGCGATCGCCCGTCAAGGTATTCGCCGCTATTTCGATATATTTCAAAAGCGTACCGATCCCCGCGGCAAAACTTATTATTGGCTAGCTGGGGAATTGTTAGAAGATGTGGAAGAAACCTCAGAAACCTCTGATTTGCGAGATATTCCTACGGATGTACAAGCTATTCGCGACCATAAAATTACCATTACTCCTCTTCAATACAACCTCACCTGTGGCGGAGACTTGCATAGTTTACAGGATTGGAAATTTAAAGGTTTTACAATGAATTGAGATCCGATCTGGCGGATATCAGAGGTAAACTAGGAATTAAGGAAAAGTACCTCTTTAGGTCTATGCCCTAGGCATTAGCGCAGGCTCTCTATTAGTTATTGGTTTTTTACTCAAGAAAAACAGTTATGAACGCTCCCACCTACAACACTCATTCTGTCACTTGTCCGATTTGCAACCGTTCCAGCATCGTCGGCGCTGTGGGGATGGTTAGCGGACTATTCAGTTGTCCTCACTGTCATTCCCATTTGGTAATTAGTTGGAGTGGCCATTTTGTCCGCGATCCTTTTAGCCTGAAACAATTAACGGTGGGGAAGATGCTCAGGCGCGAGAGCAGGCCTCTAGCTCGCATTCAGCGCGATTTGGGGCTTGGGAAGCATTTCCCGTTGTTAGCTCTGTTGGGAAGTGCTGTATTTCTGGGATTTGCGATCGTGACGACGGAACAATCCTTACCGCGACAGCAGCCGTTTCAAGGATTTTTAGAGTGGGTGAGTGGGAGTGGCAATTCCCAGGGAGTCTCTCGTTAACATTTCGCTACTTGAATTTTGACTGCGTTTAAATTTATCTTGTTTTAGGTATACGCAATATTCTCGGTTGTTTGCGGAGGCGGACGAAAGTTCCTATAGACTGGATTTTCAATGGCCTGGTTTCTCCTGGGAATCACAACCAAGTATTCAAGCATAAAACCTGGTTTTCTGAGCCTAGGTGTCAGCATAAGGAGATTTTTTTGATAATTTAGCCCCCTGATTTATCTGGGGGCCGTCTTTTGATGAGGATTGAATCAATGGCGATCGATCTACTCTACTACCCGAAAATTAATTTCTACCTACGCCCCACCCTAATGTCAAGCCTGATTTGGTTAAGCAAAATGTGAATCAGCCATGGCTCAAAAAGGGAAGGGCGATGGAAATTTAGGGGTAATAATCCTGAATTGCTTTTACCTCCATTGGGTTAGATTTGAGCGATCGAATTCCCGCCGCCGTCGCTTTCGCACCGGCAATGGTGGTAATAATCGGAATTTTGTAGGTTAATGCTGTGCGACGGATAAAGATGCCGTCGGCGCGGGATTCTTCACCAGAAGGTGTGGTGATAATTAGTTGAATTTTCTCGTTCTTGATCGAATCCAACAAGTTCGGCCGCCCTTCATGGAGTTTTAACACCAAATCTACATCTAAACCTTGCTCTTCCAATACTTTGCGAGTACCGTGAGTTGCTACTACTTTGAAACCTAATTCCAAGAATTCCTTGACAACTGGTACAACTGGTAGTTTGTCCCGATCGCGCATGGAAACCAGTACAGTTCCTGACAGTGGCATCACTTGTCCAGCACCCAATTGAGCTTTGGCGAAGGCTTTGCCAAAATCGGTGTCAATCCCCATGACTTCGCCGGTCGATCGCATTTCTGGCCCTAACAAAGTATCTGTTCCAGGGAACTTAGCAAAGGGTAGTACGGCTTCTTTCACCGAAACGTGAATTGGTACAACTTCTTTAGTAAAACCTAAAGCTTCCAGAGTTTGACCAGACATTACCCGCGAGGCCATTTTTGCTAGGGGTACTCCGATCGCCTTGGAGACAAAAGGCACTGTTCGAGAAGCCCGCGGGTTCGCCTCCAAAATGAAAACTTGCTCTCCTTGAACCGCAAATTGAATGTTCATCAACCCGATCACTTTCAGGGCTTTGGCTAATTCCACGGTCTGGTGTCGAATTGTTTCTAAAGCTGCTTCAGTAAGTGTTTGGTAAGGGATGGTACAAGCAGAGTCGCCGGAGTGAATTCCCGCTTCCTCAATGTGTTCCATAATACCCCCGATGGTGACATTTCCTGTAATATCGGCGATCGCGTCTACATCTACCTCAATCGCATTTTCCAAGAACTTGTCAATTAAAATCGGATGGTCTGGTTCTACCAGCACCGCATAGGTCATGTAACGTTCCAATTCCGTATCGGAATAAACAATTTCCATGGCTCGGCCGCCTAACACGTAGCTGGGGCGCACCACTACTGGATAACCAATCCGTTGAGCTACGATTAAAGCATCCTCAAAACTGCGGGCCAAACCATTAGCAGCTTGCTGAATATTCAACTGTCGCAGAATTTTTTCAAACCTTTCTCTGTCTTCAGCAGTATCAATGGAATCCGGCGAAGTTCCCCAGATTTTTGTTTGTACATCTGGATGATTTTCGAGGGCTTTTTGTAAAGGCAGTGCTAATTTTAACGGGGTTTGTCCGCCAAATTGAATTATGACTCCCTCTGGATTTTCCGCCTCGATAATGTTGAGAACATCTTCTTTGGTTAGGGGTTCAAAATACAGGCGATCGCTGGTATCATAATCCGTCGAAACCGTTTCTGGGTTGGAGTTAACCATGATTGTCTCAAACCCGTCTGCTCCTAGGGAATAGGAAGCATGACAGCAACAGTAATCAAACTCAATTCCCTGTCCGATGCGGTTAGGACCACCGCCTAAAATCATCACTTTGCGCTTAGTAGAAGGCAAAACTTCTGACTCTGGGCTGAGACTGTGAGCCACTGCTGAAATCTTCTTTTCTTCATCGCCTAATTCCCAAATTGCTGTTCCCAATTCGTAGGTAGAATAGTAATAAGGCGTGAATGCTTCAAATTCGGCGGCGCAGGTATCAACGGTTTTGTAAATCGGTGTTACGCCTAAATTTTTGCGATAAGTGCGAACTTCATCTTCTGATGTTTTGGTCGCGTAAGCAATTTGGCGATCGCTAAATCCCAACTGCTTGATGGCAAACATTGTATCTTTCGTCAACTGCTGGAGCTGGGTCCGCTTCATGAACTTTTCAGTTTCCAGCAATTCCTGCATTTTGTCCAAAAACCAAGGGTCAATTGCTGTGAGTTCAAAGATGTCTTCCACCGACATTCCCATCATCATCGCGTGGCGAACTGTAAAAATGCGATCGGGATTTGGCGTGCGCAATCCGGCGCGAATTTGTTCCAAACTAGGCAACTTTTCGGGTTTGTCGCAACCGAAACCCGCCCGACCAGTTTCTAATCCTCGCAGCGCTTTTTGGAAAGATTCATTGAAGCTACGCCCGATCGCCATTACCTCTCCCACTGACTTCATTTGCGTTGTCAGGGTCGGTTCAGAACCGGGGAACTTTTCAAACGCAAATCGGGGAATCTTCGTCACCACGTAGTCAATGGTGGGTTCAAAAGAAGCAGGAGTTTTCTTGGTAATATCGTTAGAAATTTCGTCCAGGGTGTAGCCCACTGCTAATTTTGCCGCCATTTTCGCAATGGGAAATCCTGTTGCTTTTGAGGCTAAAGCCGAGGAACGGGAAACGCGGGGGTTCATTTCAATGACGATGAAATCTCCATTTACCGGATTCACCGCAAATTGAATGTTAGAACCGCCCGTTTCAACTCCGATTTCCCGAATGATTTTAATCGAAGCATCCCGCAGGCGCTGATATTCTTTATCTGTCAGGGTTTGAGCCGGCGCGACTGTGATCGAATCTCCGGTATGAACGCCCATCGGGTCTATATTTTCGATCGAGCAAATAATCACCACATTATCTGCTAAATCCCGCATCACTTCTAGTTCGTACTCTTTCCAACCGATTAAAGATTGTTCGATCAGAATTTGGGATACGGGGCTAGCATCAATGCCACCTTGGGCCATTTCTTCAAATTCTTCTTGATTGTAAGAAATGCCTCCTCCCGTGCCGCCCATTGTAAAAGCGGGACGGATAATTAACGGATAAGAACCGATTTGGTGCCCAATTGCTTTGGCTTCATCTAGATTGTTGGCAATTCCCGAAGGACACACAGCTACTCCAATGCGCGCCATCGCTTCTTTAAATAGCAGTCGGTCTTCTGCCATTTCAATTGCTGGTAGCTTAGCGCCAATTAACTCAACGTTGTATTTTTCTAAAACGCCATTCTTAGCGACCGCGACGGCTAAATTTAGGGCTGTTTGACCGCCCATTGTCGGTAAAATTGCTTGTGGTCTTTCTTTGGCGATGATTTGTTCGAGGATCGGTGGCGTTAGGGGTTCGATGTAGATGCGATCGGCTGTTTCTGGATCGGTCATAATGGTAGCTGGGTTGGAATTCACCAGCACTACTTCATAACCTTCTTCTCGCAAAGCTTTGCAAGCCTGCGTCCCCGAATAGTCAAACTCGCACGCTTGACCGATCACAATTGGGCCGGAACCAATTAGCAGAATTTTTTGTAAGTCTTGGCGACGGGGCATAGGTTCGTAATTGGTAGTTGGACAAGATTAACGATCGATTTTACATTTTGCACCATTGCTATCAACAGGCTAGAAGCCTGTTCTACCCAAAGCTTACTGAAAATGGTGCAGTTATGTGATATTAATTTGAAATTGTGCACCATTCTCAGGAGTTTGAAGGCAGAACCCCCCTACTCTTGGTAATATACATCGCCTGCTAAGGGTGCAGTGTATCGGTAAATCCAGACTATTTTAAGAGCTGTCGCATAGTTTGTGTTGTAAAATACAATTTACCAGGTAAACTGCTGTCAACGTTCCGCCACTACTGGCTTCACTACCAAAACTGTGATGATAATTTTTATCTAAATATTCTGGCAATCAACTAAACTCCTATAGCCAAGGACGCAAAAACCCGGTTTCTCCACCTAATTTCCTGATTTGAGGTTGAGAAAGACCGGGCTTTGAGAGCTAATTTTTCCGTAATTTACCTGGATCGATTTTTCAAGTAACTCTTGATTTTTTTGATCGGGTGCCTTACCCAAGGCTCCCATCTTGCGTATTTGATCTTTAAATTCAAAAGCCAATCAGAATTATTTTGAATTTTCGCCAGTTCATCCTTAAACGGCGTTTGAGACAACATCTCCATCCATAATTTATTCGGTTCGGGACTTTCCCAAGGTTTTGGTCGGGATATAAAGTGCATCACTTTAGTAGAAGTATCTTCAGTATCAGGATTATTCCAGATCTGATCGAGTTGATACCACCGTCCCGCTAAAACCGAATTTGATGTCCCTTGGTCGCAATCAGACCAAAGGTTGACTTTCGCATCAGCGATCATTTTTTCTGACAATTTTTCTTCAGCCCAAAGTTTCATATTGAAAACTAATAAGCCTGCATTGAAATAAGGGTTTTTATCTTGAGCATTGTTGGGATTACCCCAGATATTGATCGCTGCCGCGATCGGCATTCCTTGAAAATCTAAATTCCACAGCGGTTCTAAGCTGTCCAACACAATCATATCACTGTCTAACCAGATTAGTCTTTCTGTCGCCTTTGTGTATTTTTCCGGCTCCAATCTAGCGTAAGTTAGTTTAGAACCAGAAAGCGACAGCAAGTCATTGTAATTATCTTTCACTTCTTGCCATTCAATCTTATATTTGCAGCACTTTTGCAACTTTTCCTGTTGCTCTGTATTAAAACCCGTGGAGACAACTGTAATGTTAACGGACTGATTGGGGTCTGTGGTAGCATTCAGTTCTATGGATTTTAGTATTGCTGCTATTCCTAAAATGTAATTACGATCGCCAACAATGGATAAGTACATTTCACTGATTAAGGAAAGGGTCTTAATAAATAAAGTACCATAATCTGTCGTACAATCCAAGTCTATAGATTTGACTGTTCAGAAGCGACCCCAGGGTCTGGGATGATGACGGGCTTTGTGCCTTCCCAGACTTGAGCCTGGGAAGGAGGAAAGGTTTCCTGTGTAGAGTGTGCTTAGGATGGCTTCCGTGAGAATCATCAGATTATGGAACAGGTGAATGGCTTAACGCTTGGGTTTCTTCAGGGCATTAATTTTTGATTTGACCGGGGAAACGCGCCGATAAAACTTAAACTTATTCAGAGCAGCACTGGCAGATTTAGCCACAACGCTGTCTGTATCTCGCAAAGCTTTCTGCAAAATTGGAATCACTTTTTCTGACTTAATCATTCCTAAAGCTTCCACCGCTGTCTGACGAACTTCAGGAGCGTAATCTTGAGCTAATTTTCCCAAAGTTTCTATGGCTCGCTGAGCATCTATTCTCAAAGGATTCGCAGCCGCAATTTTACCTAAAGCAGATGCTGCTAATTTTCGCGATTCTGTATCCTGACTTTGAACAATTCCCATCCACTGTGCTAGGGAATAATTTGGTGTTTGTCTGACTATTTGAGGGGGTTCTGTAAATTGTGTTTGATTTAAGTCTGTTGGCTCTAACTCCCGAAACTGTGACGGTGGCGCTTCTGTTGGCTCTAACTCCCGAAACTGTGACGGTGGCACTTCTGTTGGCTCTAACTCCCGAAACTGTGACGGTGGCGCTTCTGTTGGCTCTAACTGACTTTCATACTGCTCTTGTAAAGACTTGATGGTGAATTCCATCTGGGCTTCATGAGCTTGTAACTGCTGATTAACTGCTGCTAATTGACTCTCGTATTCTGCTTGCAAAGATTGCAATCTTAACTGCATCTCCACTTCGCGGTTTTGATATTCCTCAGCAGTTTCTCTCAACCTAACTTCATGTTGTTGTTGCAGATTTTGGATGTTATCATCGATTTGAGCTTGATAGCTGTGATGCAATTCTTCAGCCAGCTTGAGTAATTCTGCTTGGTGTTTTTGTTGCAATGATTGGATATTTTCTTGCAACTGAGAATCATGACTCCCGGCTAATTCTGCACTCAATGTACGGAGATAGTTCTCCTGTTGGCTAGTAGCTTGTCTGAGCTGATTGTCCCGGTCTTCAATAATTTTGGTGCGCTGATTCTCGTGTTCGGTAGTAACTTGTTTGAGTAAATTTTCGTGTTCGAGAGTAACTTGTCTGAGTCGCTCATCCTGTTCTACTTGCAGAGATTGGACTGTTTGCTGAATCCGAGACTGGTGAGCTCTTTCTATTTCCTCTGCAATTTGGCGAGTTTGCTCTAAGTGTTCTTGTTTTTGCTTGTTTAACCGTTTTTCCACTAAGGAGTAAGCAACTACTATGCCTACTAAAAAACCGACGATCGCTCCTATGATAGCCACAACTTAAATACCTCGCGACAAAATAGTTGTACTCGACTTTTATATTTAACCATATAGCCTCCTGTAACCGCCCAATAGCAGCAGCCAGACTGTCACCGCCAGCCAGTGAATCAGCACAGCCGGCCATACTGAGCCACTTTGGAGGTATGCAATGCTACACGCGACCCCCAAAACTGCCGCCAGTAGCAAAAACACTGGATTCAGAAAGGTCGATCGCCCCACTGGGTAAAAAGTCAGCCCGTTGAGCGGATGGTAAACTATAAACAGCGCCAAACTCAGACTTACCCAAAACCCTAGCATTAACCCAGAAGCATTTTCCTGCTTGTGGGGTAGCATTAAAACGCGGAACCAGATTTCCTCGCTCAGGCCGGGACTGAACAAACAGCCCACTGTTACCCCAATAATTGTACGCCTTCTTGTTTGCGGATCGACTTTCAGAAATCCTGACCAAAAACCAATGGGAAGCGCGATCGCACTATAAGCCACCACCACCAGCACAGTAATCAGCCAATCAGTGCGATCGGGCATAGTTGAAACAGCCATGGTGACTCGATGTGCAAGTAGTGCTAAGTAATTAGTCATTGGTTATTGGTTATTGGTTATTGGTTATTGGTTATTTGCTGCGCCATGAGCGTAGTCGAAGGGTTATTTCTTATAAATATTCTTCCTTCTTCCTTCTTCCTTCTTCCTTCTTCCTAGTTGTTAATTGCGTTACTTATTAATTTTTTTTAGTCGATCAAACAAATCGGCAACTTTTGTCAAATCTTTATCTCCGGGGGCTATTTCTACGCCGCTAGAAAGGTCAATACCGCTAAAATTATTACCTGCAAAACTGCCGATCGCATTTAATACATTATCCGGCCTCAAACCCCCAGCCAGCAACCAAGGACAACTTGGTCGAAACTCTGCTAACATTTTCCAGTCGAGGGTTTTGCCAGTACCGCCTAGTTGGTCGGGATGGTAAGCATCCAGCAGTAAAGTATCCACATGAATAGCATACATATTCGCCATGTCTAAAGTTTCAGGAGTCTTAACTCTGAGGGCTTTGATAATTTCAATTTTCGGTAACAATTCCCGCAGTCGATCGCCATATTCAATTGTTTCATCTCCGTGTAACTGCACCCCTGTTAAATTAGATTTAGCAACTACTTGACAGATATTTTCAATTGTGGTATTGGCAAACACACCGATGCGATCGACTGTTGCGGGCAAGTGCTCAACAATTAGACGAATAGTTTCGGGGCTGACATAGCGTTCGGAAGCCCGAACGCAAATAAACCCCAAGGCCTGGGCTCCCAAACCAGCGATCGTCATACCCTGCTCTACTTTCGTGATTCCGCAAATTTTCACCCGCACTTGTGCTTCTCCCTTGCCAATTTGTATCAAAATATCAATCAATTGTTAACTATTAAAACAAATCTTAGTTTAAGGCAAAACACTTTTTATAATTTGATAGCTGAATTTATCTGTGAGACCGGGAGCATAATAACGTGATTTACTCATCTTTGCTGTTAGTAGCACAATCGACCATTCCCTCAACACCGGAGTGGTCGCCAATGGTAGGACTGACAATGATCTTGTGCAACTTACTGGCGATCGCGATCGGCTACTACGGCATAAACAAACAAAACCGAGGCAAAGGCCCAGCTTTACCCCTGGTCATGCCTGGAATGTTCAAAGGCTTCGGCATACCAGAATTGTTAGCAACAACCAGCCTCGGCCACTTAATCGGAGCTGGAGTAATCTTGGGCTTAGGAAACGCCGGAGTTCTCTAAAAAAAAGGGAAAGGAGAACGGAGGATATAATAATAGAAACTCTTCCTTATTCTCCTTTCCCAGGAAAACTTCATGCAGACAGGTTGGCGAGTCGGCTCCTTATTTGGCATCCCGCTGTTTTTAGATTACTCGTGGTTCATAATCTTAGCCCTAGCAACCCGCGCCTATGCTAGCAGTTACAGTTTGTGGGGGCCAGCCTTGGCGTGGAGTGCCGGATTAGCGGTAGCTTTGATGCTGTTTGGTTCCGTACTGCTGCACGAATTGGGACACAGCTTGGCGGCCATGTCCCAAGGTATTAAAGTTAATTCTATTACCCTATTCTTATTTGGTGGAGTTGCCTCCATAGACTCGGAATCTAAAACTCCCGGTCAAGCTTTTCAAGTAGCGATCGCTGGCCCTCTCGTCAGCTTCGGACTGTTTTTAATCCTTGGTTTAGGCTCGCAAGTTCTGCCACGAACAAATTTGTTAGCCATAGTCACAGAAAGGGTAGCAGAAATCAATCTAGTTTTGGGAATATTTAACTTAATTCCCGGTTTGCCACTAGACGGAGGACAGGTTTTAAAAGCAGCAATTTGGCAAATCACCGGTTCTCGATTTACTGGTGTTCGCTGGGCGGCAAAAATCGGACAAGTTTTAGGTTGGTTAGCCGTGGCTTTTGGGCTAACTTTATGCTTCCTAGCACGGGAGTACGGCGGCTTGTGGATGGCACTAATCGGCGGGTTTGCCATCCGTAATGCGAAGGCTTACAGCCGTTTTGTTGCCTTGCAAGAAGCCTTGGTAAAAACTAAAGCGACTGAGGTTATGAGTCATGAATTTCGAGTAGTTGATGCAAATTCAACCTTGCGAGAATTTGCCGATCGATATTTGTTAGAAGTAAATCCATTGCCATTTTACGTTGCAGCAGCCAAGGGACGGGATTTAGGTTTAGTGTCGATCGACGATATCCGCTTCACAGAACGCAGTCAGTGGCAAATGCAGACTCTGCACAACATTTTGAAACCGTTGGAAAAAACCCCCACAGTCTCCGAAAAGGCATCCCTAGCCGAAGTAATTAGCACTATGGAATTCCGTCAACTGGCCCGAATCATCGTCCTCTCGCCCATCGGTTCAGTAGTGGGGACGATCGATCGCGGTGACGTGATGAAAGTTTTGGCAAAACACCTCAAACCCAGCATTTCCGAAGCCGAAATCAAGCGCTGCAAAGCCGAAAATAGCTATCCCCAGGGATTGCAATTAAGTGCGATCGCCAAAACCGCACAGGAAAACTAAAAATTGGGCATTAATCAGGGGCATTTATGAAAAATCAAGATGTGGTGCAATTTTTCAATGATAGTTGACAAAAAGAATATTATGCCCCAAATTTTGCAGCAATTTCATCATCAGTTGAAGCAGAGAGATTGGAGTTGGAAAAAGTTAACTAATTCCTTCCCCTTCGCTGACTTCAAACCTCTGATTATTACCTGCATAGCCGTTACAGCAAGCCTAGGGGCAGTCAGGCAATTAGGCTGGTTACAGGCATGGGAATTAAATGCGTTCGACCTCATGGTTAAGTTGCGTCCAGATGCAGGTGTTGACTCCCGGTTACTGGTAGTAACAATCACCGAACAAGACATTAATAATATTGGTAAATGGCCAATTTCCGACCGCACTTTAGCCAAAGCGATCGCTGAAATAGCGCGTTTTGAACCTACAGCTATTGGCATAGATCTCATTCGCAATACTCCCTACGAACCGGGAAATTCCGAATTAGTAACTCAACTGAAAAACCCGAAACTAATCCCCATTACCTTCATAGGTAACTCTAAGTACGATCGAGCGCCACCACCTCCTAACATACCAGAAGATCGGGTAGGATTTAATGATTTAGTCATAGATCCAGACGGTATAGTTCGTCGTAATTTGATGTTTGCTGGCGATGGTGAAAAAACACTAAACTCATTGTCAATGCAGCTAGCTTTTGCTTATTTTAAAAGTAAAAAGATTGAGGGTAAACTGACAGAAAAAAATGAAATTAAGGTCGAAAAAACAGTATTTTCCCAGTTGGAATCTGACTCAGGAGGTTATCATAAAATTGATGCCCAAGGCTATCAAGTCCTGCTCAATTATCGCTCTGCTGAAAACATAGCAAATACCGTGACACTAACTGAGGTATTGGCAGGAAAAGTTGACCCGAAATTGGTGACAGGTAAAATAGTCCTCATCGGCGTGACAGCCTTAACCGTAAGAGATATCTTTTCCACCCCTTACAGCGCTACTGCTAGTGGAAATCGCCGGATGCCAGGGGTATTAATTCATGCCACGGCGACTAGCCAAATACTCAGTGCAGTTTTAGACGGTAAAGGGCTATTTTGGTATTGGGATGAATGGCAAGAAATATGCTGGATTGTGGGTTGGGGGACTGTTGGTGGCTGTTTAGCTTGGCGGCTGGAAAATTCCCTGAGTTTGATGGGAAGCGCGATCGCAGCTTGCGGCTCGTTATTCGGATTCACATTTTGGCTATTTATGCAACAGGGATGGATACCTCTGGTGGCGCCTAACCTGGCACTTTTAATCACAGCAGGAGTCGTAGTCACCTATAAGTACGAGCAGTCGAAGCAACAGCAAGGGATTGTCATGAAATTATTAGGACAACAAACTTCACCTGCGATCGCCAATGCTCTGTGGAAAGAGCGAGTCCATTTACTCGAATCTGGTTTATTACCAGGCCAAAAAGTTATTGCTACCATCATCCTCACAGACTTACAGGGTTTTAGTACAATCTCGGAAAAACTACCACCAGAAGTGGTAATGAGTTGGTTAAATGAGTATTTATCCGCCATGGCTCAAGAAGTCCAAGCCCATCAAGGTGTGATTAATAAATTTACTGGAGATGGAATGCTAGCAGTATTTGGTGTACCTATTCCCCGCACAACTCCCGAAGAAATTGCCAAAGATGCTAGCCTCGCCGTCTCTTGCGCCCTAGCCATCAGTTCTCGTTTACCACAAATGAATCAAAATTGGCTCTATCGGGGTTTACCGTCAGCAAAAATGCGAGTAGGCATCTTTACAGGGCCTGTGATGGTCGGTAGTTTGGGAGGTACAACCCGTTTAGAATATGGAGTGATCGGCGACAGCGTAAATATTGCCTCTCGGCTGGAAAGTTGCGAAAAAGATCGACAAGAAGACACTTGCCGAATATTGATTGCAGAAGAAACCTTGCTCCATCTGGCAGATAAATTTGAAGTAGAATCTTGGGGACGATTACCCTTGAAAGGTAGGGAACAAAAAGTTAATGTGTACCGAGTTTTGGGAATAAAAAACAAATAAAAGCACAGCATCTATCCCTCAACAAATCATGAATCCAATGAAAAGATTTACTAAGTTTCTTCTCAATCTCACATCCGTTAGCTCCATGCTATTGATAGCCACACTTCATGTTTCCCAATTCGCAGTGGTGGGGCAGGTATCTCCAAATATAAATGGGAAACCAGGGACTGAACCGGGAGGGCCACGCTTGGTTCCCCCCACTCCAGGGAAACCAGGGACTGAACCGGGAGGACCGCGGTTCGTTCAACCTACTGACGATGCGGTATCCGGCGATGGACCAAGAGTAACCCGCACAGCAGCTTCATGTGTCAAGGGTAAGATAGAGCTCACGGCCTTAGTACCAGAAAATAAAATCACACGAACTGTCTCAGAATATCCTGTATTCTTTTTCTACTTACCTCAAACAGATGCACCACAAGCCGAGTTTGTCCTGCAAGATGAAAACGGGAAGCAGATTTATCAAACTACGCTAAAAATCAACAATTCATCAGGGGTAACAGGTGTGAGTATTCCCGCCAATGGCAATATGTCGCCCTTACAAGTAGGCAAAAAGTACCGTTGGTTTGTGGCATTGATTTGCGACGCTCAAGACAGATCTGCTGATATATCAGAAACAGGTATTGTGCGTCGAGTTGAACTCAGTGCAGATATCCGCAGTAAGTTAGAGAAGGCTGATGTGCGGGAAAAAACCTTTATTTATGCTCAGAATGGGATTTGGCAAGATGCTCTGAGCACTTTAGCAGCCGCTCGCCTTGCTAATCCCAATGATGCAAAACTAACTGCCGATTGGGCCAGCTTGTTAAATTCAGTAAAATTGGGCGAAATTGCCACAGAGCCGATCGTCGAAATCGCTCCACAGCCGGTCGCTCCCATCGATCCAAAGCCATAACCAAATACTCAGAGCCCCAACTTCTTTGAGAAGTCGGGACTCTAATATATTAATTCTATTACAGTTTCAATACGTTTGAAAAAATGAAAAAAATTACTAAGATTATCCTAAATGTGCCAACAGATTTAGCTGCTGATTGGAAAAGCTTGCTGGATTCAGTAAATTTGGGCGAAATTGCGGCTGAGCCGATCCTTCCAATCGATCCAAAGCCATAGTTTATTACCCCTAAATCAGGACACGGCAATGCCGTTTCCCTACAATCATTGTGGAGTAGGGACACGGCAATGCCGTCTCCTAATTTCGGCAATCATTTCGGTGCAACCGGAATCGATCTAATTTCCAACCATTCCCGTTCAGAAAGTGGTTGCACTTCCAAATGTATTTCAAAACAACGACAAGCAGCCACTTTCAAAGCTTCAATTAGAGTTTCCATCAAATCATTTCCCTCTCTATCTAGAGGTAATTTCATGGTAATTAATTCCTCTCCAAAAACTTGATAAAATAAATCAAAATCCGGCTGTAAACGCATAGAACCGTGTTGCAAAATAGCATCGCCACGGCGTAATTGGGCGCTACCAATTAACTTATAGCCATCAGGTGTAACTAAATCTGCACCCGTCGCAGTGCCAAAACAATTAGGATTGTGAATGTAATTTCGTCCGGCTTCCCCGTAGTGCAAATCCACACCCATCGCCTTCCAACCTTCAATCAAAAACTGGCAGATATCCTGATAAGCTTGGAGACGACTCCCCGCCAATCCCGACACCACCACCGCATAAGTTAAATCTCCCTGGTGGAGCACAGCCCGCCCGCCGCTTGGTCTGCGTACTAAGTCTACAGACATTCCGCGCCAAGATAGCTGCTCCCAAAAGTCTGGCCATCGGCGTTGGTGATAGCCCAAAGAAATTGTCGCTGGGGCCCAAGTATAAAATCGTAGAGTTGGCCCAATTTTGCCGGCCAGATGCTGTTCCAGGAGCCATTGGTCGATCGCCATCTGCACCGTACCAGAAGCTTCCAGCAGTGGAATTAAACGCCAAACAGAATTAGTCATAGGTCTCCAGTCCTCAGTTTGGGTTCCATAATGGACAGGATGTTTTAAAATTGGTAATAGTCATGGGAATCTGTGAAAGTAAGTTTGTGTAAATTTCACCGATCCAATGCTGTAGCAATAAATAGGCAAAATAATTCTTTAACCATGAGCAACAGTGTAATTGTCATTACCGACGAAAAGTTTGAAACGGAAGTCCTGAAAGCAGAGCAGCCAGTCCTTGCATATTTTTGGGCTGCTTGGTGTGGCCCTTGCAAACTGGTATCGCCTTCGATAGACTGGATCGCAGCCAATTACAGCGATCGGCTGAAAGTGGTTAAAATGGAAATTGACCCCAATCCAGCTACTGTCAAACAGTATAAAGTAGAAGGAGTGCCTGCTATCAGGCTGTTTAAAAATTCTGAATTAGTGATGTCTCACGAGGGAGCTATTACTAAACAAAAATTGACAGGTTTGTTGGACGCTAATTTATAAAGTTTTGAATTTTGAGGGATTTGTCCTTGGATGGGGGCGGGTTTATGAGATGCTCGGTTTAGGCAATTATTGTTGGTAAAACCCGCTCTACCCAAGGCAATATACTCGTTTTGTTGAAATGATAGCCGAGTTTGTAGATCAAAGTACAAATCTAGGCAGAAGCGCGAGTTTAAGAAATTTTCGCGATCGCATTAGGCGGTTGGAAAAATTGTTGTAGAGGCAGGTTTCACAAACCATTGATTTTGGAAACAAACAATATAGTAAAATCGAATCTACCGGAACTAAAATTACCAAATTAATTGATAAAAACATGAAATTTGCCCATCGTTTACAACCTCTACAATTTAATGTATTTGCAGATATGGATCGGGCGAAATCTCTAGCGAGAATCGCGGGTAAAAATGTGATTGATTTGTCTCTAGGTTCTTCCGATTTGCCGACTGCTGCTCACATTACAGAGGCGATCGCACTTTCTCTGTCAGACTCCAGCACCCACGGCTATTTGCTGTTTAACGGGACAAAATCTTTTCGGGAAGCAGCGGCGACTTGGTATCAACAAAAATTCGGGATTTCCGTCAATCCAGAAACCGAAGTCCTGCCTTTAATTGGTTCTCAAGAAGGCACGGCGCATTTGCCTTTGGCTGTACTCAACCCCGGAGATTTTGCTTTGTTGCTCGATCCGGGTTATCCTTCCCACGCGGGCGGTGTTTATTTGGCTGGCGGGCAAATTTATCCGATGCCGTTGTTAGCAGAAAATCAGTTTTTGCCAGTATTTGATGATATTCCCAAACCTGTTTTAGCTCAGTCGAAGATGATGGTTTTGAGTTATCCTCATAATCCCACAAGTGCGATCGCACCTTTAGCCTTTTTTGAGAAAGCCGTCGCTTTTTGTCTGGAAAACGGGCTGGTTTTGGTGCACGATTTTCCTTATGTCGATTTGGTTTTTGACGATCGCCATTATAGCATAGATGCACAGCCAAAGCAGCAGGCTTACCAGGATATTCCAGGTAACGATGAGCATCGAAAAGTGATGGCACCGTCTATTTTTCAGGCAGATCCAGATAAAAGCGTGTCGATCGAGTTTTTTACACTCTCGAAGTCGTATAATATGGGTGGTTTTCGAGTCGGATATGCGATCGGCAATGCCCAAATCATTGAAGCACTGCGACAGGTAAAAGCCACCGTAGATTTCAATCAATACCAAGGAATTTTGAATGGAGCGATCGCGGCATTAACTGGCCCCCAGGACACCGTTAAAACCAGTGTAGAAACCTTCCGACAACGGCGGGATACCTTCGTCCATGCTTTACAAGACATTGGCTGGGAAGTGCCATTACCCCCCGCCACCATGTACGTTTGGGCGAAACTCCCAAAACCTTGGGCTTTAGATTCCGTGAAATTTTGCACTGAGTTAGTAGAAAGCACAGGAGTTGCAGCTTCCCCCGGTGCCGGCTTCGGCAAATGTGGAGAAGGCTATGTGCGATTTGCCTTAGTTGAATCACCGGAAATTTTGGTCGCTGCGGTCAGAAGAATTGCTGAATTTCAAAGTTGAGTTCCTGCTCGCCTAGAATAGGATATATCTTCTATGTACAAAATTTTTGTCCCTATAGCGCCTATTCATTTCGTGCTGATTCCTGGTATTTTTCCAAGATACCACTTGACAGCATGAGTCTGGGCCAAACTAACAAGAAAAAACCCATCCACGCTAATAATGGTATCGCCACTATAACTGTAATCCAAACAGTTTTAAATAAAAACCAACTGCCACTAATCAGACTAATTCCTGTTAAAAGAATCGACCAAGGCTGACACCACCAAGGTTTGTAATCCCAAGCGCTAATTTTTTGGGGTTCGGAAATATTTTTCATATTGGTTATTAGTTATTGGTGATTGGTTATTGGTGATTGGTGATTGGTTATTGGTTATTGGTTATTGGTTATTGGTTATTTGTTATTGGTGTTAATTCCAATTCCCAATTCCCAATTCCCAATTCCCAATTCCCAATTCCCCCCCTCACCAGTCAGTAGCGGTGCCCTTCGACTCTACTCGCCAAACTGCGGAGTCGAAGGGTGGAGGGGCTGGATTTACTTTTTTTTTGACCGCCGATGAACTTGGATGAGAGCCTTTTTGATATTTGACCTCATATTTCCCACTAATGGTAAAATGCGATCGCCATAGCAATTTCAGTTCCATAGGTTGCTAACTTGCTAGGCTAGAAAGTAGCAAACCAAAAAATCCAGCCACTCCAAGGTCAATCGCGAACCATGAGACTAGACGAAGCCGTAGAATTTGCCGAAAACCCTGAGCCGCGTTGTCCCTGCGTCCTCCTGTTGGACACCTCCGGTTCAATGCAAGGTGCTCCTATAGATGCCTTGAATGAAGGGCTGCAAACTTTTAGGGACGATCTGATTAAAGATGAATTGGCGAAAAAGCGAGTGGAAGTCGCGATTATTTCCTTTGACAATCATATCAAAGTTGTGCAGGATTTCGTGACGGCAGACCAATTCGAGACACCACTGCTGAAAGCCCAAGGACAAACTCACATGGGTGCAGGTATTCAGCAAGCGCTAGATTTAATCGCCGCCCGCAAATCTGAATATCGCAACAACGGAATTACCTATTATCGGCCGTGGGTATTTATGATTACTGATGGAGAACCCCAAGGGGAATCGGACGATATTGTAGACATCGCTTCACGGCGGATTAAAGAGGAAGAAACTAACAAGCGCGTTGCTTTTTTTGCGGTAGGAGTCGAAGGTGCTAATATTAGCCGTCTCGCCGAAATAGTGGAACGGACTCCTGTAAAATTGAAAGGATTGGACTTTAGGGAGATGTTTATTTGGCTGTCAGCTAGTATGCAGCGAGTTTCTCACTCAAAAATTGATGAACAAGTAGCCTTACCACCTCCGGGGTGGGGAACCGTTTAGTCATTGGTTATTTGTTATTTGTTATTGGTTATTTGTTATGAGTAGCAGGTGACAATTAACTACTAACAATTAACTACTAACAATTAACTACTAACAATTAACTACTAACAATTAACTACTAACATCTGAATAACTGACAAATGACAGAACAAATGACAAAGTGGCAAGTGGTAGCGGCATCGGTGATGGGGACGAGTCACTCCAAGCGATCGCAACCTTGTCAAGATGCCCACTGCTGGCGGCTGTTACCCAATGGTGTTTTGGCTGCCAGTGTTGCCGATGGTGCGGGTTCGGCAACACTGGCAGAAGTAGGTGCTAAAATTGCTGTGGAAGCAGTTGTCGAAACAATTTGTGGGCTATCAGAAATGCTGCCTGAAGATGACAGCCAATGGCAAGTATTCCTCACATCCGCACTTCAAGTCGCACGGGCGGCTGTGGAAACAGAAGCCGCGACGCGGGGAGTGGGGGCTAGAGATTTAGCTTGCACTTTAATTGCGGTGGTGGCTACACCCGAATTAATCGCCGTTGCTCAAATCGGTGATGGTGCAGCCGTGGCGGGTGATAATCAAGGAAGTGCGATCGCCCTGACAGTACCTCCCTGTGGTGAATATATCAATGAAACCATTTTTTTGATTTCCCCCAATGCCATAGAAACCGCACAATTTCATGTGCGACGGGAAAAAATGGCGCATTTAGCTGTGTTTTCCGACGGTTTGCAAATGCTAGCCCTGAAAATCCCCGAAGGCGTACCCCACGGTCCATTTTTTGCACCCCTGTTTCGATTTTCGGCTCAAGTTCAAGATGAGTCTGATGCACAACAGCAGTTGGAGTCTTTTTTGCGATCGCCGCGCGTTTCCGAACGCACCGATGATGACTTAACATTATTGTTGGCAAGTTGTTTGAGTTCGGAGCCACCAGAAAATTAACAGTAGACATCTTGCAAAAGCGAATCTTGTAAAACTTTATTAAGTTTGTCCGCAGTAGAAAGAAATTATCTGCGTCGGTTGGCGTTCATCTGCGCTACAAAACCGATTATGATTTGGGCAAGAAGTCTCATCTGTTCAACGTAGCAGTTCTATAATAAAATCGACTTGTCAACAATTATGCTCCCGTTTAACAGTAGGTCATCACTTGCAAGCACAAGAGATTAAGGATCAACTCAAATCCCTAATTAGCGAAGCATATCCAATAGATCCGAGTTTGGCGAGAAGATTGGATGAAATTTATCGCTGGGTAAAAGATGTCAAACCCGGTTCGCTAACTGCCAAAAAATTTGTGATGGCTTTTCTGCTACAGCTTGTCAGTGATTCCGAAGTTTGGTTGGCTGTCAAATCTCTACCTTCGGAAGCAGCACAACAAGCTGCCTTTGAGTTAATGAGTTCTGCGGAAAAATATTGGTATAGCTATCTCTTTCCTAAATGGCTGAGTGAAACCGATCGCAAATTTTATATTTGGAAGAAAAAATTAATGGCGGGAGACTTTTATCCGGCTGACGAGCAGATACTGCAATCGATAATAACTCACATTCAGCAGCGAGAAGATACTTCTTTTATACAGCGTTATATAGCAGATCTTTCGATGGCCACGGATTCCATAGTCAGCAGCCGGGAACATCAGCCTTTATGTATACAAATCACGAGTATTTCGGATGAATTTTCGCAAGAAAAGTATGATAATTGGCAAAAAACTCTTCAGGAATGGGGGATTGACAGAGGATTATTTTTAAGTTACAATCCAAGTATTGAAAATTCTGTAGTTCGATTAGTTAATATGGCATTGTACAACAGCGATAATTTACAGCCTGGCACATACCTAAAATTTTCCTAGAATCCAGAAGGGAGCCGCGTAAATGTTGTTAAAAAAGTTGTTAAAAAATGTGAATATTTCTCTGTCGGCTATTGCTCAGCATTCTCTGCCTTTCCGGGCTCAAAAAATCAAATTTAGACAAAACAAAATAAGATGAGTTTAAGTCAAACCTAGGAACTAGGCGCTGGAAACAGCGATTAGGCACACAGGACTTACGAATTCAACGGAAAAAAACCAGGTTTCTCGTTCTGCTAGTGAATCTCAAATGACGCAATGAATTTAAGAAACCCAGTTTTTGAGTCCAGGACAACAAATAGCTTCCTAGCAGATGGGTAACTAAGATATTTGCTATGAATGGACGCTTGTGAAGCCCTAGATATTTCCCTAGCCCGAGAGAATAGCAACCTTAAAATTCGATCGAAAATAACACCATGACAGCACAAGGCACAACGACTGTTGAAAAAAGTTTACAAAAAGTGTTGGAAAAACTGGAATCAGCCCGAAAAATGCAGGATGACTGGATGAAAAATGGGATAAATTTTGTAGATTTGTATGTGGATGATGCTGGTGGAGATTGGTTGGCAGAATGGGGAAAAGCGGAAGCAGAAGATTTAGAAGTTGACAGGATTACCAGTATAGATGTTGAGGCGATCAAAATAGCGATCGGCTTTTCTAACTTTCAGAAAACACAATTACTGGAAATAGCCTTGACTCACCGTGGCGATACGAAGGATTTTCGAGGAACATCTTTTGACTCGTCAGTGGATAGAGATGTCAAGTACAAAAGGCTGGCTCTGCTAGGAAGCGCGATTTTGAGTGCGGTTGTTACCGATTATCTATACCGCCAATATCCTCAGCTCGATCGAGATTGTATCTCAAATTTAAAATCTCAGTTACTAGACAAGAACAAACTATCGGAGTTTGCGATTAGTTTGAGTTTGCAGGAACTTAGCTTGCAGAGTGTTCATGGGAAAGAAACAGAAAAAAGTGAGTACAATAGATTTCTGGGGGAAACTTTTGAGGCTGTTTTTGGGGCGATTTACTTGGAGTGCGATCGCGATTTTTTGCGTGCGGGCGACTGGCTGATTCAGAATTTCATCGCCCAAGCAGTTGCTGAGAAGATTAGTCAAAAAAGCGCTCTAATTGAAGGGACAAAAATTTCGCCACAAATAGCTATTAAACGGCGGCGAATCCTGGGTGGAGAAATTTTAGAGGCGATCGCATTTGACTATCTGTACCACCGTTTTCCCGAAGGTAATGTCAGCGATCTAACTCACTGGAAAAAAATGTTAGTGGCCAAAGAGATTTTTCCCAAAGAATTCAAGACAAAATTAGGCAATCAGTACCTGGAATTGGGCAGTAATTTCTCGCGCACCCGCGACTGGCTAGTTAATAATTTTATCAAAACAGCAGTGGCAGAACTGGTAGAGGAGAGAGAAAATCAATTAAACTAAAACTAGAAAACAAATAATGCAGTATTGTGGAATAGGCCTCAAGAGCCTGTTAATAAATTTATCAGTGGGGTCAGTGCTTCCATCAAAAATCCCAAATCACAAATCTCAAATCGATAGAATCGATATATATATGGAATTCTATGCAGTTGCAGCGGCAATTTAGCGGACAACTGATCGCGATCGACACTAACACGGCGATCGCCAGTGGAGGTGAAGGTCGCATCTATCCCATCCCCCAAGACCAGTCCCTAGTAGCAAAAATTTACCACAGACCGACAGAGGAAGACGGCGACAAACTCACAGTCATGTTCAGTATGCCACCAGATGCGCCGATCGCCGCACCGGGACACGCTTCAATTGCTTGGCCACTGGATTTACTGCATACTGTGGGCGGGCGAGAAAAAATCGTCGGTTTTGTGATGCCTCGCGTCACCAAGGTGTCGCCAGTTCACACTTTTTACACTCCCAAAACCCGTCGCGAACAAAAACCCCTATTTAACTATCTTTACCTGCATCGCACCGCCCGAAATCTGGCAGCCGCCGTCAACGCCCTCCATGTACGGGGTTACGTGATCGGCGATGTGAATGAGTCGAATATCCTCGTCACCGACACAGCTTTAGTAACCTTGGTGGATACGGATTCCTTTCAAGTACGCGATCCCTATACAGGTTACGTTTATCGGTGTCCCGTGGGGAAGCCAGAGTTTACACCACCGGAATTGCAGGGAAAAACTTTTCGGGATATTGACAGAGCCCCAGAACATGATTTGTTCGGCTTAGCGGTGCTGATTTTTCAACTACTGATGGAAGGTACGCACCCGTTTTCGGGAGTTTATCTCGGTACGGATGAACCGCCGCCCTTAGAAGCGAGAATTCGATCGGGCCATTTCCCCTCTGGCACCAAGCGGATTCCCTATCGCCCCATGCCCGCAGCACCAGCTTGGGAAATGCTGCATCCCCTACTGCGGCAGATGTTTATCCGCTGTTTTGAGGATGGGCACAGCAGTCCTTTGGCGCGCCCGGATGCCAAAACTTGGGTAAATGCGCTGCGGGAAGCCGAAGATGCTCTAATTACTTGCAGCAAAAATAATCAACATAAATACGGCAATCATCTCAATCGCTGTCCTTGGTGCGATCGGGCAAAACTGCTCAGAGGGCGCGATCCATTCCCCTCGCGAGAAGCAGTCCGTAACGGAGTGAACTTGCAGCCTGCGAAAAATCAGCGTCAGAAGCCCAAACCCCCCACTGTTGTACGGGAGACCGCAAGAACCAGACAACAGCCGTCTACGGGACTGCCACGGTCTCTAGGTCAATACCAGCCGCCACTGTTGCCGATGCCGATGTCTTCTCGGACTCCGCCTCCGACAGTACCTGTTAGTAAGTTGGAACGGGTATTTCAGGATGCAGCTTGGGGTGGTGTTTGGGGCGGTTTGTGTTTGGCGGCGGTGGCGGGGGTATTTTCGGCGATCGCCCAGGGTGGTGGGGCGATTTTGGGGGCGATTTTTGTGGGTTCGATTTGGGGCGCTTTTTTTGGGATGATTTGGGGCATTTTGGCTGTACCTCCGAATCAGATTTTGCGGAAGTGGGTGGGTGTTTTGGTGGGGACTTTGTGGGGGGCTTTTGTGTTGGCGGCGATCGGGGGTGTGGTGTTTGGGGCGATTAGTGAGAATCCGGCGATCGGCCGAGGAATTTGGTCTGGTGTGGGGGTGGGTATTGTGTGGGGCTTGGTTTGGACGAATTTTAAGCCTCCTCTGATAGTGCCGATGGGGAGAGTTTGGGGCAGGCGGGGAGCGTTTTTGGGGGCTGTCTGGGGGGCATTTTTGGGGACTTTGGCTGGTGTTTGTTTGGGTTCGGGGTTGGTGGTTTGGCAGCAATATAGTGGGACGATGACTCCGGGGAATGAGTTTGCGAATTTGTTGTTGGTGGTGGCGATGGTAGCGGCGGGAGTGGGTTCCCTTGGTGGTACGGTTTCTGGGAGTTTGTTGGGTTTTTGTGGGTTTGCGCCGAAGTTGCCGGTGTCGTTTCAGCCTTCGGGGGTGAGAGGGGGGTTTTTGGGAGGGATTTGGGGCAGTTTCTTGGGGGCGATCGTCGGTATGGTGTTGGGTGGGGGCTTGTCGTTAGTGTTTCCGGCTATCAACGCTGGGGTGGTGGGAGATTTTGCCCCTGTGGCGGGGGCGATCGTTGGTTCGGGTTTGGGGGCGATTTGGGGGGTGGTTTCGGGTATTGTTTGGGGGGCTTTGGGGAAATGGTAATCGGGTTAGAGTGTATTTTGGGATTTGTAGGAAGTAATTGGGAGCATCCCGATTTTGCATAGGCGAAGCATGACCGCTGTAAATCTCTGGCGCGATCGCTAATAAATTGTCTGCGGTCATGCTAGAGCATCGTACCAATATACTTGCAAAATAGAGATAGACCCAAGTAATTTTTACTTGAGATGACAATGACAATTCGGCTTTTCAATCAAAGACTCAACCAAAGCATTCAAAGCCACCGCCGCCAACAATCCACCGCCAAAAGTCCCCACAGTCGTAATATAAGGAACACCCGATCGCACTAAACGCCGTTTCGCCACTGGAGCATGACTAAAACCGATCGGCATACCAATCACCAAAGCCGGTTGCAATTCCCCATGCTCGATCGCCTCACAGACAGACATTAACACAGAAGGCGCATATCCTATCACCAATATACATCCTTTTTCGACTTGCAACAACTGTTCAAACCATGCTTTTTTTTGCCAAAATTGCTGTTCCGCTTCCCCAGCAGCATTAATATGTGGATCGTCAATTAAAGTGACAATACTTGTTCCCAAATGTGCTAACCTAGTAGCATCCAAAGCAGCACAAACTGGCGACACATCAGCCACAATTTGACAACGATTTTTCAAAGCTTCCCGCGCCGATTGAATCGCAGTTTCGCTCAACTTCACAAACGGCAATAGGGAACAATCACCACTAGCTAATACCAGTTTTGAAAGCAAGTCTACCTCAATTTCTGAGCGATCGCTCAAATCCGGCAACAAATGCTGCAAAGATTCCTCAAAATTCTCCGGGTGAGAATGCGCCACAGCATCCCAACTCTCCCACAACTGTTCCAACTCACCCAATCCCCCCTCAGTTTCCACCTGCAACAGCCTCATTTGCGACAGTGCGCCCGCTTGCACCGCTTGACAGGAGAGATCCCGCCCCAGCAAACCCTCCAGCGCTAAAGCCGTTTGTCGGAGGCGAACTATCTGCCCAGTAACAGAAAGATACTGTTGCTGTAGAGTCGCCATCAGCGCGTCAGGAGAAGCATCCCCATCAGTTTCTAACAATTTGCGGATGTGGGAAAGCTGAAAACCTTGCTGTTTGAGTGCGACAATTTTTTGCAGTTTCTGCACATCGCTGCGGGTGTAGAGTCTGTAGTTAGAGGTCGATCGCACTGCGGTCGAAAGCAGCCCCAAGGAGTGATAATGTCTTACCATCCGGGGGGTGACAGCACCTTGAACTGCTTCTGTAAGTTGTTTGATTGTGAGGTATTTTGGCATTGGATTTGAGATGCTTGAATTATATATTTGGCCATCGCATTCACCCGCAAGTCCTATCTCAACTCTCTTCAGTCCTCTTTGAGAGGACTTGCGCTATCAGGGATTTCAATCCCTGTCGGAATCTCGGATGTAACCAGAGGCGAGTTGATGACGAATTTATTTTGGTTTTACTCTTGACATTGACATTAATGTCAAGGTTTAGGCTACAGAAGTCATTCTACCAAATCAAATTTTTCCAATGACTTCTAATTCCATCTCAATTTCTCGCATCTCTCAGTTAGCAGAAGAACATCCCGACGCTTTAACCGCCACCCTCTGTGGAATTCTGGTCATTTTGGGTTCCCTAGCGCTGCAACTAGGCTGGTTGGGCTTGGCTGTATTTATCCTCCCGGCTGCTTATGTCATCGGTGGTTATTCCAGCGCCCGCGAAGGATTAACGACGCTTTTTCAAGAACATGAATTAGATGTCGATTTGCTAATGATTGTGGCTGCTTTGGGGGCGGCCGGTTTGGGGCTGTGGCGGCATGAATATCATTTAATTGTTGACGGCGCTGTTTTGATTTTAATTTTTGCGATTAGCGGTGCCCTAGAAGGTTATGCTATGCAGCGGACTGAACGCAGCATCCGCAGTTTGATGAGTTTGACTGCGGATACTGCTAGGGTGGTGCTTGATGGCGATGAACGGGAAATTGCGATCGATAAATTGCAAATTGGCGATCGCATTTTAGTCAAGCCAGGAGAAATAATTCCCACCGATGCGATAATTGTAGAAGGTGCTAGCAGCCTGAATCAAGCCTCAATCACCGGCGAATCTATGCCCGTGGAAAAAACAGCGGGTGATGAAGTTTATGCCGGAACAATTAACGGTTTCGGCGCGCTACAAATAGAAGTCCACAAAACCCCAGAAAGCAGTTTAATTCAGCGCGTAATTCGGCTGGTACAGCAAGCACAAACCGCAGCGCCTCCTTCTCAAATGTTTGTGGAAAAATTCGAGCGTGGTTATGCTCGATTTATTGTGATTGTTGGCTTGCTGTTGGCAATTTTGCCACCATTTATTTTCGGTTGGAATTGGGAAGATACAATCTATCGGGCGTTGATTTTCCTAGTAGTTGCTTCTCCCTGCGCGCTGATGGCTTCGATTATGCCCGCGCTACTTTCGGGAATTGCCAATGGGGCGAAACAGGGAATTTTGTTTAAAAGTGGCGCACAGTTAGAGATAATTGGTAAAGTCAGGGCGATCGCCTTTGATAAAACTGGAACTCTGACTACCGGAAAACCAGAAGTTATCCAAATTGTCCCCGCCACCGGATATACTGAAACAGAAGTTCTGCAATTAGCGGCTGCTTTGGAAACTTACTCAGAACACGCGATCGCAATTGCCATTGTCGAAGCCGCCCAAAAACAACAATTAGCACTTCCCATCGCCACCGAAGTTCAAGCCAAAGTCGGCCAAGGAATTGTAGGCAAAATCAACCACCAAATCATCTCCATTGGTAAAGCTAATTTCGTGCAAGCAACAGGGGAGTTAACTCAAGTCAGCCAGCAGTTGCAAGCAGCAGGAAAAACCGTGGTTTGGGTGAGTCAGGGCGATGAACTGTTGGGGATCATTGCGGTAGCAGACACCCTCCGCCCCGAAGCAGCCAATACCATCAAACGCTTGACCAAGTTAGGCGTAGAACATATAATTATGCTGACAGGTGACAATCAGCAAACAGCTCAATACATAGCCAGCGAATTAGGCATCAAAGAAGTCTATGCCGAACTGTTACCAGAAGACAAAGTAGCCGTAATTCAACGACTGCAAAAACAGTATCAAACCGTCGCCATGGTAGGAGACGGCATCAACGATGCCCCCGCCCTCGCTCAAGCCTCTGTGGGAATTGCCATGGGAATTTCGGGCAGCGATGTAGCTTTGGAAACTGCGGATATCGTATTAATGGCCGATAGATTAGAACAGCTAGCAAAAGCAATTATTTTAGGGCGTCGCGCTCAAAATGTTGTCAAACAAAACATTGTCTTTGCACTCAGTTGTATTATGCTGTTACTGGCGGCCAATTTTCTCGGAAATATTACCATGCCTTTAGGTGTCATCGGTCACGAAGGCTCTACAGTAATAGTAACATTAAGCGGCTTGCGACTGCTGAGAAATTAGAGAAATGCGACGCAGAGGAAGAGCGACATCAAATCCACCCTAACTAGGAATAATAAGTCCCCCTCTTCTCCTCCTCTGCGCTCTCTGCGCTCTCTGCGGTAAAAAAATCAAAATAACAACAAGAGCGACATAAAATCCACCCTAACTAGGAATAATAAGTCCCCCTATCCTCCTCCTCTGCGCTCTCTGCGCTCTCTGCGGTAAAAAAAATCAAAATATTAAGAAAAAATACAATTAACGAACAAATCATCGGTTTCATCGATTTAGTAACCGAACAAGCTTATCACTACCATCCAGGAGCCCCCGCCGATCCCGTACCGCTACCGGAACACCTCAAAGCCCAAGAAAACGAAGCGCGGCAACAAATGGGCTCTCTCGGATATTTTGTGAAAGCAGAACCCTGTGAAGCGTCAAGAATCACCGCTCATGAGAGGCCGGTGAGTATTTCAACTGTTGGCCTATAATTTGGTTGAGTATCCAATTGGAAATCTAATTTAGTAGACAAAGATTATGGGCGAATCTAAACGTCGCAAACAGGCGATCGGCGACAAGTATGGTGAAGAAGAACGTATCTATCCCTGGCTGCCGATCACGAAAACCCAAAGCGCAGATTTTTTGAAGTGGACAAGTCGCGGAAGCTGGATCGGGATTAGTTTGCTGGTTGCTTGGTGGGTTGTAGTACGATTTGTCGGCCCCGCCGCGGGCTGGTGGTTGGTTGATTGATGCTAGGCTCGACTAATGCCTGTGCGTGCGATCGGGCATTTTGTCGAGTGCCACTAAATTTTTTGGGAAATTGTGCTTGCAAATCTGGACATAGTATGATAGATTAGTTATCTACGGGCAATTAGCACAGTGGTAGCGCACTTCCTTCACACGGAAGGGGTCACAGGTTCAAATCCTGTATTGCCCATTTTTTTCACTCAAACTAACCCACATTTTTCACAGCTAACAGTAGGGTGCGTCAGGGGGAAATTCTTAGTTTGTTGTCGTCACATTCTGCCCTGACGCACCCTACAACTTTCATGGGCGTGTAGCACTTCCTGCACAACATGAAAGTGAAAAGGGGGTATGAGGAAAAAATCAAGCAGGTAAAAAAACGGACTGGAAATAAAAATTAATTGGTGCTTAGCTTAAGCTTCAACATATTCGCAAATAGAGACAGGTTCGGGAATCGGAAAAGCATCCTCTTGTAGTCCTTCAATATGAAATGCGATCGCCTCTTTAATTAAATTCCTCACCTCTTCTAAACTTTCAGCCACAGCCACACATCCCGGTAAATCGGGAACATACGCACCGTAGCTAGTTTCACCTTTTTCAATTACCACAGCATAACGCATTAATCTTCCTCCTCTAGTTGAGATTGTCGCAAAACACTTTTAAGCGTACCAATTGGCATATCAACGCCTAAATTACCTGACACCGTAACAGTTCCAGCCTTTTCTGGGTGTTTGAATTGACGATGACTGCCCTTTGTTCTAGCTAAATACCAACCATCATCTTCTAACATTTTAATAACTTCTCTAACTTTCATTGTTCATTTATCTATAAAATTCATCAACTCCCGCATTTATATCCCCATAATATGCTTTAACTTCAGCAACCTCTCGATTGTAACCTAGGGCGACTGATAAAAAACCTGATTCTGCTCAATCTGAAGACAATGTTCAACACAGTAAGCTAACAGTAGGGTGCGTCAGGGGGAAATTCTTAGTTTGTTGTCGTCACATTCTGCCCTGACGCACCCTACAACTTTCAGTAGGGTGCGTCAGGGGGAAGTTCTTAGTTTGTTGTCGTCACATTCTGCCCTGACGCACCCTACAACTAGAAAACAGGATTATCTTCCGGAAAAACAACATCTTCATACAGCAGAGAAATCGGACAGCGGAAATCAACGCTAGTAAAATCAACTTCTACTTCTGTACCGTCGATAGTTGTCGCGTCAAGGGAATAAGCAGTGAGTTCCCATTTGCCTTTCTCATTGATGCGGTAATATTCCACATTCAGGCGATCGGCTTCAATCAAAACATATTCTTTTAAACTTTCAATTTGACGGTAATTTCTAAATTTCTGGCCGCGATCGAATGCTTCTGTTCCTGGAGATAGCACTTCAACAATTAAACAGGGATGATAAATAATTTTACGGGCTTTTTGGTCGAGTGGATCGCAACTGACCATGACATCTGGATAGTGAAAAGGACCATTTTGCGAAACCCCTAGTTTGGCATCTGCCATAAAAACTTTACAACCTTTACCCCGCAAGTGATTTTTGAGTGCAGATGTCAGGTTTATCGCAATGGAGTTATGGGCCAGAATTCCCCCGGTCATAGCAAAGATTTCCCCATTCATATATTCATATTTAATGGGTTGTTGTTCTTCCCATTCCAGATATTCTTGGGGACTCATGAAATGAGGTTGTAGTTGAGCAATCATTTGAAATATCTCCTTCGATTGATAGCGATCGCCTACAGGATCGAAGCTGAATTTGTACCCTTATTGTTAGAAGTAGCAGAATTTTGATGTTAGTATTCCTCACCTCTTCTAAACTTTCAGCCACAGACACAGAGCCAGGTAAATCTGGAACATAGGCACCGTAGGTAGTTTCACCTTTTTCAACCACAGTATAACGCATTAATCTTCCTCCTTAATAATTAGACAATGTTCAACAAGGCCAAAATTGCCATAGCTTGCGGTGTGGGATGCGCCCAAAACTCCCTTTGCTTAATACTACATATATGCTACAATAATAGTATAACTCGTACCCCGCCGGAGGTTCCCTCATGGCAAATGCCAATATTCCCCAAAATTTCAACTTAATCCTCCCCGCAGGAACCCAGATTGTCACCAAAATTGAAGTCAAAAACCCCGCCACTAATCAATCTTGGAAACCAGGAGCAGTAGGTGTCATCGTTCAATCGCCTACGGATAATTCTCACGCATATTTAGTCAAACTCCCAGACGGCACAGAAATCAGTTTGCGGCGACACGAACTCAGTATCCGCAAGCAGTTTCAGAGCGAAGGATTGCATTCAAAAGCAGATTTCTTAGCCGAATACAACCTCTATGATTCAGTCATTTACCGCTGCATTGTCGGTTCCAAAGCCTATGGTTTAGATAACGCGCAATCTGATACCGATCGGCGCGGGATTTATCTGCCACCCGCAAACCTTCATTGGTCGCTTTATGGGATTCCAGAGCAATTGGAAAACAAGCAAAATGATGAATGTTACTGGGAACTGCAAAAGTTTTTGATGGTGGCGCTAAAAGGTAATCCAAATGTGCTGGAATGTTTGTATACGCCTTTGGTGGAAACGGTTTCTCCTGTAGCACAAGAATTGCTAGACATTCGGGAAATCTTTCTGTCTAAATTGGTTTATCAAACTTACAATGGCTATGTTTTGTCTCAGTTTAAAAAAATGGAACAAGATTTGCGGAATACAGGAGAAGTTCGCTCGAAGCACGCCATGCACTTAATTCGGTTGCTATTATCGGGAATCACGGTGTTGAAGGAGGGTTTTGTGCCGGTGCGAGTGGATGATTATCGATCGCAACTTTTGTCTATCCGCAATCAGGAAGTACCCTGGGATGAGGTGAATCGGTGGCGGCTGGATTTGCATCGAGAGTTCGATCGCGCTTTTGGATCAACTCGCTTACCAGAACGTCCTAATTATGAGAAGGCTAATCAGTTTTTGATTAAAGCGCGCCGAAGTGCGATCGAGGATTAAGGTAGCTGCGAATCAAGTCAGCCATTTTCTGTTGTTCTTTATGATACACGCTTTTACCCAAAGATAGGCTCACGCCCTGATTCATCAGCAAGCGCAACTCATAGAATTTATAGTCTTCAGTATCTTCTGTTTCTTTTAACTCTAGTTGAGAAATGATGATGAATACCCCCCATGAAGACTGCACGAGGAGAAGGTAATTTTAGTATTTATATCCGTTACCCAAGGTTTTTATTGAGCGCGACTAACTGCTAAACGTGCAGATTTTAAATTTTGCTGATACTTGACAACTCTATTTTGAGCTACAGCATAATTGGAATTAGACTGTGGTACAGTTTTCATAAATGCGATCGCTTGCTCCCAGTGACTGACCACGTTTTCCCACTCAGCTTTAGATTTAGCAGTTTGAGCGAAAAATGCTGCATTTTGAGCTTCATCAATTCCCTGTTGAAAAGGACGAGTGATTCTGCGCTTAATAGCAACTACATTCTGCTGGTACTGTATAACTCTATCTTGGGCCACATCATAATCGGAACTAGAAGGCGGTACTGATTTCATCAGGGCGATCGCATTTTGCCACTCAGCGACTACTGTGAGCAACTGCGCCTCAGATTGAGCCGATTGAGCCAGATTTGCTGCATTTGTTGCTTTATTTACTGCATCCCGAAAAGAGTCAGATTCAACTGTTGGAGAAGTCTGCGGTAAGGGCTGGGGTATCGGTGCAGTTGGCAAAGCAGGTGTAGGTGTTTGTTCAGAAGTCACCAAATCCGGTACATTGGTTGTCGGTGCAGGGGAATTTATTGCTAGCCTCGCCTCTGGATTTTTAGAAAGCTGCGAAATCCCTGAAACCGCCAAAAAAGTGATAAATCCCAGTAAAATTGATTGCGACAGCGTTTTCAGAGAAATATTGTTACGAATCAGGTAATCTATTTGGTACAGATATGCTGCTGTCACTACCCAAATCACTGTTGAAACTTCAGCAATAGTAGTTAAATAATTAGATATCTCTGCTTGGTAAGATCCAATACAACTTGCCAATTCAAATTCGGCTCCATAGTTGCAGGTTGGAACCATTGGAAAAAATGGTAATATCAAAACTACTACCATTATCAAAGATAATAGTGCCACAATTGGAGCATACAAACCTTCCCACAAACTCCTGGGAGTAGGAATCCACCGAGTGTACGTGACTTGAGATTTATCTAAAAATAAAATGTGATGAAGGTAAGATAGTATTACTACTGAAAGGGGTATTATTAGTCCTAAAGCTCGCAAAAATGAGCCCATATCTTGCTGAGTTGCTGATAAAGTTAGACCGATAATAGCAATCCAAAAACCGACAACTCTCACAACAATACCTATCCACAACATTAAAACGAAAGTTCTCACCCAAGAACTGGGATAGGGAAACCATGCAGGCCACCGTCCGTTTTTAACTTGGTGATTATTAGCTGTTTTCCAAGGAGTCTCTCCTGTTAATAATTCAACTTGTTTTCTAGCCCGGAAAATAGCGGCGCAGTTATCAACAGTAATTGCCAGGGAAACTAGGAAAGAAAATGTAGAGAATGCCGTAGTAGGAAGCGTACTTCCATTGGGTATTTCTCTAGAAAAAACTATGAACACAGTCAATACACCCATCAAACCGCTAAGCAGCAAAGCAATATAAAAAGCCCGTCGCCGCTTAGTGTAAGTGTAGGCAAGAATTGGAACTGTAAAGGCAAGCAAAGCAGTTATCCACAGACTGCGCCCAGATAACTTGACAAACTTTTCTAATTGTTTTGGATCGATCGCAATTTGAGCGATCGGATTAAGATTGCTCTGTTGAGTCATAGGTAGTTGTGGTGAGGAGGATGTCAATTAAGATACCACACCGCCGCTACACATTTTCAGTAATTGGTAAAACTAACGCCGATCGAACTCCCCGACTTATTCAAGAAGCCGAGGAGCTAAACCACTGCTCTCGAACCCTTTTTAAGCGATAAAAATTAGCGTTCCCTTGCTCATTTCCAAACAATCGCCCATCTGCATACCATTATGAAAAGCGCCTAGAAGCACATCGCTAGTTTTACCACAAGCGATCGCACCAGTAGCATCAATACCAATTGCCCCAAAATCCCGTTTATGTTCGTCAGCTTCCCCAAAAGAACGCTCAAAAGCAGCTTTCAAACTAAAACCATCCGTCACCCGAATCACAATTCTGGCCGCCAAACACTCATCCATAATGTGTTCGCCAATTCCGGTACAACTTACCCCAGCACTTCCAGTAGCATAATTTCCCGCCGGCATCGCAGAGTCGCTAACCCGCCCAATCCGCTCAAAACCCTTGCCACCAGTAGAAGTTCCCGCAGCCAAACGTCCCTCGGCATCCAAAGCTACGACTCCGATAGTACCTACCCCCCTTTCTCCCCCCTTACCAAGGGGGGACAGGGGGGGTGAGGCAGGTTCCGCCACCACAGTAGCCATTGCTCTGCTAAAATTGCCTTTGCGTTCCTCCATCCACTCATGCAAACGCAAATCCGTCATGGGATCGTAAATCGGCAAGTGAAGTTCTCGTAACAATTCCGCCGAACCATAATCCGAGAGTACCCGATCGTCCGAAGTCTGCAAAAATTTAGCAAGTTCGATCGGATTCTGAACGCGAGAAACATTAATCGCCCCGCTGAAACGCTGCACAAAACCATCCATCAACGAAGCACTCATCCGAATTTGACCGTCTGACTGCACCACAGAACCCGTACCCGCATTAAAACGTGGGTCATCTTCCAATAACCGACAGCCCCGCACCACTGCATCTACGGCACTCGCACCGTCCTTCAGCAGGGGATAAACTTCCTCCAAAACATGATAAAGCGATTTACGTACCGCCTCAATTCCGCCTTTGCTATGTAGAGAACTGCCGGCACCGCCGTGAATAACTAACTTTGGTTGTACCTGTTGCGATGCCATACTTTTTAACTTAACCTAGAATTTTTCCTTTGCAATCTTAACCTCGGTTTTGTAAATGGCAAGAAATTCTTAATTTTCGGTGCTATGCCGACGGCGACGACAGCGTTCCGAGCAGTATTTGACATCATCCCAACAGTCAGCCCATTTTTTGCGCCAAGTAAAAGGTCGATCGCACACCGGGCACATTTTTGTAGGTAAATCGGATTTCGATCGCTGCTTAGCCATGTTAATTTTGACAATACATTAACTAATTTACATTTTGTATCATTTTCAAGAACACGCAAGATGCCAGTTCCAAAACAAAATTTAATTCTTGTGGAACAGGCATCTGGCCTGTTGTGAAAAAAACAATTTGCTTGTGGAACAGACATTCTTGATTGCTGAAACCCTTGCTATTATTATTGCCTCTTCCTTCTTCCTTCGCTAGATCTCCCTAAATTAAATGATCTCAACGGCCGCCGCCAACATCCGAATTATCTTAGTAGAACCCGCAGGCCCTTTGAATGTGGGTTCTGTAGCCCGCGTGCTCAAAAATATGGGTTTGCACCAATTAGTTTTGGTCAATCCCCAGTGCGATTATTTAGGAACAGAAGCTCGACTCATGGCTGTGCGCGCCGCCGATATATTGGAAAATGCCAGAGTAGTTGAGAGTTTGCCAGCGGCTTTGGTAGGCTGTACAAGGGCGATCGCCACCACAGGGGACGATCGCCCCTTAGCCACAAAGCCAGAAGCACCAGCAGATGCCTTACCTTGGCTCCTAGAAGCCCCCAGCGCCCTAATTTTTGGTCGAGAAGACTGTGGCCTAACCAACGCCGAATTAAACTACGCTCAGCGCCTGATCCGCATTCCCTCCAGCGACGCTTACACATCCCTAAATCTCGCCCAAGCCGTCGCTGTCTGCTGCTACGAACTATATAAGTTAGTTGTCAACCCCCCCCTACCCCCCCCTTGGGGGGAAAAGAAGGAAACCCCCCCCAACTTCCCCCAAGCGGTGAAGAAAGAAGATGCTTCTGCTAGCTTAGAAAATTTAGAAGGATACTACCAGCAACTAGAAACTTTGTTGTTAAAAGTGGGATACTTGCATCCCCACACAGCAGCCAGCCGGATGGCAAAATTTCGCCATTTATATAATCGCGCCTATCCTTCCGTTGGGGAAGTCGCCATGTTGCGGGGAATTCTCCGACAAGTAGAATGGGCGATCAGGAAAACTCACCCGATCGGTCCTGTTTCTGATAGTCTGGATCAGGCATTGCCCGATTATCCAGCTCAAAAGGCGAGCGAGCCCGATTAAAAATCAGCAATTTGAAGTGTACATTGGTGAAGGAGTAAGACGTGGCAGAGCGGTTTCCCAAGCGATCGATATTCTCAGAGATCTCCTCAATATCATCTCAGCAGTCGAGCAAAACAAATCAGTCTAGCAAATCAGGCCGCCGCGGTTCCACCCAATCGCAGAAACCAAAACCGCCAGCTTCCAGTCAAGCAAAAAAACCTTCGACTCTACCATTGAAACCACCAAGCGGCAGCAGAATTAGGGCCAATTCCCCTGCTAATCCCCCCGCAGAATTAAACACACCAGACTTTTTATCCAATCCCCAATCTGCAATTAGCCGTAAAAAACCCCGAACCACCAAAACTCCCCAGTCGAAAACCCGTCAATCTCCCAAAAAAGGCCTCGCTGCTGTAGATTTGTTCAATCCAGGACAGACACCAGAAAATCTTAGTCCGGCCAGCAATCCCAACAGCCAGCTTATACCGCCAACCACCCCTGTATCCCGTCCCGGAAGTCGCTCCCAGTCGCCTTTAGGTCGCATTGCAGACACTGAAACGCCTCCCAAGGTCAAAAAACGCCCAGACCCCAAACAGCGCCCCCAAGCAATCGATCAACCCCGCAAACGACCCACACCTAGCACGACACCACCGCTGGTGTACGCTACTCGTTTGTTGATTTTGGGAGTTGGGATGGCGGTGATTTGCGGGACAATGTTGTCAGTGGTGAATGCTGTGAGTCGATCGGGTTCCACAGCACAAGAACAGAACGCTCCAGGAGCTAATGGGCAAAAAACTCCCGCAGAAAGTGATAGCGCCGCAGCTACAACCTTAGCCCCCCCTGCACTGCAACTGAATCAAGAATTAGCCACCCTCAAAACGCAAGTTCAGGTTTTGACCACGGAAAACCCTAGCTTGACTGCGGGAGTATTCTTAGTCGATTTAGATAGTGGAAGCTACCTAAATGTTAACGGCGACACTACTTTTGCTTCAGCTAGTACGATTAAAGTGCCGATTTTAGTAGCTTTTTTCCAAGCTGTAGATGAGGGGAAAGTGCGACTAGATCAGATGTTGACCCTGCGCGCCGAAGACATTGTGGGCGGTTCGGGAGAGATGCAAGACCAACCTCCGGGTACGAAGTATTCGGCTTTGGAAGTTGCCAAAAAAATGATTGTTGTCAGTGACAATACCGCGACCAATATGATGATTGAGTTGTTGGGAGGTGCAGAAGTTTTGAATCAGAATTTTGCAACCTGGGGTTTGAGGGCGACGGTTATTCGCAATAAATTGCCGGATTTAGAGGGAACTAATACTACCAGTCCCAAGGATTTGATTAATATTATTGCCCAGATCGATCGGGGTAATTTGGTGTCGGTGAAATCGCGCGATCGTATTTTTCAAATCATGAGGCAAACCAAAAATGATAGTTTGCTACCCAAAGGTTTGGGGGAAGAGGCAATTATTGCTCATAAAACTGGAAATATTAACACTTTGCTAGCCGATGCAGGGATGGTAGATTTGCCGAACGGCAAGCGTTATTTAGTGGCGGTAATGGTGAAACATTCCCCGGAAACAGAGAAGACTGCTCAAAGTTTGATTCGCGATATTTCTCGGATGAGTTATCAGTATTTGAATGATGGAGAATCCACGGTTGATGCCAAAGTAAAACTTAAAAATTAAAGCAGAAGGCAGAATCGGCTTCAAAAAATTTTTTGTTGTTACCGGATTTTTGGTTTAACTGCTGTATATCTGACAAACTATAAATCAGTTTGCCATATGAAACCAAACATCAGGCTTCCTTATCTGGTAGCATTATCAATTATGGCTGTTGGAGTCTCCCCCTCACCGAGTAATGCCAATCCTTCTCCTCAAGGTGAATTCGACGACATCACAGTTGTTTCCAATAATATCGAACTGAATCGGGCGAAAAACCTAGCTCGTCAAGCAGCAGAAGTCGCCAACGGTGGCTTGGGAGAATATCGAGCCGAACCTTCTATGCACGGTGTTTCTTCGGAAGCGCCGTTTGTAGACAATGGCGATGGTAGTTGGACCTTTTCTTTTAAAGGAAGCAGACCTGGTTCTTCTGTCTATAGGATAGAAAGCGTTGTTACTGTTTCTCGAAATGGACAGGTCAGAGTTGATTACAACGGGCTGATTCGTAACTCAAACCAAATTTGACCGGCAACTTACTTGAGTTAAAATAGCAGTCGCCAAGGCGCTTTGGCGGGGGAGCATCCCGATTTTGTAACAGACGAAGAGGGTAGGCACTCTTGGCACTACCCCTACGAATATATTTGCACTCATTGAGATGCACCCTTTGGCGGTTGCTATATTTCTGGAAAAGCAGAACCAGTTTCTGCTAGGAAACTGCAACTGCTAAAAGTTCCGCTGCTTCTTTTTCATTCAATTCGTCAAGTTTCTGCCAAACCTGCTGCATCAACTCATCCAATCCCACTCGACTCACAGCGGAAATAGACAAAATCGGAGAGCCACTGATTTCTTCAAGTCTAGCAATCAAATTATCCATTTCTGCGCTTTCTAGATCGATCGCATCTACCTTATTAAACGCCAAAATCTGCGGTCGATTTGCCAAACCTCGCCCGTAAGCTTTCAATTCTTCCCGAATTGTAATGTAATTGGCGATCGGATCTTCATCGGTAACATCGATCAAATGCAGCAGTAACCGAGTTCGTTCAATGTGCCGCAAAAACTCATAACCCAGACCGGCACCTTCGTGAGCCCCTTCAATTAATCCTGGAATATCTGCAAAAACCGTACCGTCTCCCGTCGGTTTTCTGACTACGCCTAAATTCGGGACTAAAGTTGTAAACGGATAATCTGCTATCTTAGGACGAGCGGCGGATAAAGCAGAAATCAGGGTAGATTTGCCGGCATTTGGTAAACCAATAATTCCCACTTCAGCTAATAGCTTCAATTCCAGCCGCAGAAACTTGTGTTCTCCTTCTCCACCGGGCATGGCATAATCTGGAGCGCGGTTAGAATTGGTCAGAAAACATTTATTTCCCAAACCGCCTTTGCCGCCTTTGGCAACGCAAAAAGTCTGTCCGGGCGTTACTAAATCTGCTAAAATTGCCTGAGTTTCCGCATCGTAAACTACAGTACCGCAGGGAACTTCAATTGTGCGATCGTCCCCACCAGCCCCGGTCATATTTTTCGGTGCACCCCGTTTCCCATCCTCAGCTTTAAAGATGCGGTTGTACTGAAAATCTAGCAGGGTTTGCAGACTTTCTACCGCCACCATAAATACTGAACCGCCCCGCCCGCCGGTGCCCCCGCTTGGCCCGCCCGCTGGTACATACTTTTCTCTGCGAAAAGCAACCATACCGTCGCCTCCTTTGCCGGCTGCGACTTGAATATCTGCTCGATCGATAAATTGCATAATTTAATTAGTCAGTAGTAATTGGTTATTGGTTATTGGTTATTGGTTATTCCCCATGAACCATTGCCTATTCCCCATGAACCATTCCCGACTCAGTGGTCATTAGTAAGTAGTGGTTAATTATACCATTTGTGAGCATAATTCGCCGGTTTTGCAATATTAAGACCGCACAGTCTTCCTATTCCACGACTATGGGAGATTGGGTAGTTTCAACGCTACTAACTAATGAGTCCTGAATCATGACTAACAATAGGACGAGATATCTTCCTTGCAATCATCGGCTAAATAGCATAGAGCTCGGAAGCGCATCCCCACCAACTGTTCGTAAAGCGGATTAATCTGGCACATCGCCGGAATGTGTACGATTTTGCGGCCAAATAACACAATATCTCGCTCAAACGGACACTGGGGCGGAATCATTTTGCAGAGAAAGTGTGCCACCTTGGGGTTATGAATTTCCCAGCCGTCGAGCCAGTCTTTGACTGGTTGTAGGACATCTTTGTGGGGTGGTTGCAGCGGTTTTGCACTTAGGGGTGTTGCCGCGTGCCACTCCACAGCCGCTGCTGAGGTTGGGGGTTTTTCTAGGGGGTATTCGGTTCCTTCGATGGTGTGTCGGAGAGCTTCTATCACTTTCACATTTTGACCTAATGCTGTACAAAACTTCTCTAGCAATTCATCTTCGCAAAGGGAATAAATACCGTCTGCTAAAGCTACCATGACTGCGGTTCTCAAGAAATTTTCACCGTTGGCGGTACTTTTGCCTAACACACCAGCTAGTTCGTCTGGGGTAATTGGTTGAAAATCTGTCTCCAAAGATACTAAATTTAATTCATCGTGAGTTATGGTCGCAATCAGTTTTTGCTCGTTTTCGTCAAAGTTGCCGTCAGCCCAAGCAATTGTCAGCAATCCGCGTAGCCATGCGGTAATCTCTTCGTTGGTACAGGCAGATTTCACGTTATTCATCAGTCTTTCCAATTCGATGGACCAGTCAATTTGTTGATTGGGAGTGGGATAAATATTCCCCCCAAAATTATTTTTACTACTTTTTTGTTCGATCGTTCTATTCGTTGAAGGTTTATCCCTGAAGATTGCTCGAAACGCTTGTAGTGGACGTGTTAAAAGCATATTTGTGTGTCAGGATTATCGCTGATCTAGCGAGAGAATTAATTAGCCGATGTTTTTCCCTCAGAATGTCATCTATCTTAAGGGATAAGTTTGTCCGATCTTAACTTTAGCTGCACCTGTCTCGATCGATCTTCACTCTTTGCATATTCTAGTACAATTTTTATTAATTTTTATGTACAAATGCTACAAAACAAAAAATTAACCAAAACTTATGTTATTGGCTTGATAAGTATTCTTGGGTGTTTGTGCTTCTTAACTCCGGCGGCACAAAATCCAGCGCAATTCCATCGGGGGGCGTCCATTGGCCATGGGAAAAACATCACGACCTGTGGCCCAACTGGCAAACCAGGGTGTCGGGGGCCAAGCTGCTTCCGGCAGATGGGTGCGTTCGTACTCAAATACCAATTCATTGGAGATGGGCACTAGGGGTAAGCCTTCCATCGCCACAATCAGTTCTTGGGGCGTAAATAAAGTAGACCAGGAAAGTTGGGCTACTTGTCGCACGAGGGGATCTGGTTGGTAGTCACCTACGGATAAAAATGTACTGAAGAGTAATAGACCTCCAGGACAGAGGGAGTCGCACATTTTTGCTAGGAACAGCCGCACTTCGTCGCTGTCTCGAAAATGAGAGATGACTTCGGCGGCGACTGCAAGTTGGTACCGAGCCGGTTTCATTCGCACTAAGGGGTCGAGTATATTGCCTAGTGTCACTGTGACTGGTAAGTTTTCGGCTGTCGCAGCAGTTTGTAACTGTTCTGCAAAAGCTGGGGTTAGTTCGATCGCATCCACAGCATAGCCCAATCTCGCCAAGGGCAAAGTGTTGCGACCGGTACCAGCACCCACATCCAAAATCCGCACGCGATCGGGACTTCCCAATTCAGCAACCGTGGTCATCAATTTTGCGTCGGGATGGGATCCGAATAGGGGAGCTTCCCTGGTATCTACCCAACTTTTATACTGTTCTCCTACTGTGGAGGTCGCCACGATCACTTTGCAAGCTAAACCGGTTTGCGGAGGCTGAACTGACTCGTATTGAAGTATCAACATCGAAGCAGTGGAAGACTGGTGGCCTTGTTCTAATTTGCTGGCTAACAGTCTGCTCAGTTCCTCTTTTCTGTCTGCTGGTAAAGGTCTGTCGAGAGTGGTGAATAGTTTTTCGATTGACTGGAGATAGTGGTTTAGCATCCCCGGTACACAGGGAAACGCTATTTCTCCGCGGGCGGTAATTCGAGTATTTATTTTGTAGAGAATAGCTTGCTGGAGAATATCAGGATTTACTACCAGCGGTAGCTGTTCAGTCTGGTTGATTGTACTGTCGCCGCCCATAAATTCCGCTCAAGGAAAAAAATATTTACGTAGTTAACAGTTGACAGTTAACAGTTGACAGTTAACAGTTAACTGTTAACTGTGATTAGTTGCTGCCAGTAAAAGTCACGAGGGGGAATTTTGACTGAGCTTCATTCATTGGTCGCCGTCTGCCTTCCTCTTGCCAGTAGTTGATTACTTCTGTGGCTTGGTTGAGGACTTCGACGCGATCGTTGTCGGCAATCCAGTGTTTGGCTTCGAGTTCGTTTTTGAGATCTTCCCACGCATCCTTGCGGGGCCAGAAAAAGTAAGCTGTCAGCGGGCTAGTTCCTTTACCGACCACTTGGTCAACGGCGAGGGCAACATTCTCTTCTAGCCAGAGAACTTTTAAGATGAACTTGGACAAACAAACCTCCGGGGTTTCGATCGAACTTATTAAAAATTTCTACAATCGCTAAGCTTAGCATACTTTTGCCATTTTTACTCAAAATTCAGACATTTGCTCAGGTAAAATGCCAATAGTTAACTGCGGGTGGGGCACTGATGACAGCAGACAGAGCGATTGTAGTTTTTGATATTGATGGTGTGGTGCGGGATGTGTCTGGTTCTTACCGACGGGCGCTGGCGGATGCGGTGGAGCATTTCACGGGGGGTGCTTTTCGTCCCAATTCTATTGATATTGACTCTCTCAAGTCTGAGGGAGTGTGGAATAATGACTGGGAAGCTTCACAAGAGTTAGTGTACCGTTATTTTGAGGGAATTGGGCGATCGCGAACGGAAAGCGCGATCGACTATAACGAGTTAGTAGCATTTTTCCAAAGTCGCTATCGTGGCCCCGACGAGCAAAATTGGACTGGTTACATTGGCGACGAACCGCTGCTGCTAAGTCCGGCTTACCTGGAAAGTTTAACGACAGGTGGCATAGTTTGGGGCTTTTTTAGCGGGGCGATGCGGGCTGAAGCTACTTATGTTTTATCCGGGAAACTCGGCTTAAATTCCCCCGTATTAGTGGCGATGGAAGATGCACCGGGAAAACCAGATCCTACTGGACTATTTGCGACTATTGAACAATTGGAAAACCTGAACGCTTTACCAGAAAGTTTGCCTGTGATTTATGCAGGAGATACTGTTGCAGATATTTACACTATTGTCAAAGCCAGTCAAGTACAACCCTCGCGAGTTTGGCTGGGAATTGGAATTTTGCCACCTCATGTTTTGGATGATGCTGTGCGGTGCCAAGCTTATACTCTGGCGCTACAAAAGGCTGGTGCTGTATCAGTATTGAGGACTGTGGAAGAGTTGACTCCGGCACTGGTTTGGGAATTATTAATGGGAATACGGAATTGGGAATAGGGAATAGGGGATTGGGAATAGGGGATTGGGGATTGGGAATTGGGAATTGGGTTATTGGTTACTCTAACGAACAAATAACCAATAACAAACAACAAACAACCAATAACCAATAACCAATAACTTTGGTATTATTTCAAGTTCAAGAATTTATCCAAAGCACTGACTGCAAGTGGTGGCCAACGGCGGGTATTTTTAACCCAATCGAGGTCTTTGTAGCGGGAGTCGAGACCGACGGCGGCAACCCAATTGCTCTCAGCTTCCCCACGCTGTCCCGCCTCCCACAGACAAGCGCTGAGGGCTGCTCTCATGTCGGCAAATTGGGGGTATCTGCGAACAATGTTTTTCATGTTGCGAATTGCTTCTTTGGTTTGTCCATTTTGATAAAGGGCGAGGGCGTGGTTGGCGCGAGCAAAGGCGTATTCAGGTGCTAGTTCAAAGGCTTTGTTGTAGTCGATAATTGCTTGTTTCCATTGACCTAAACCTGCTTCGGCGTTGCCTCGGTTGTTGTAGGCTGCTGGATCTTTTGGGTCTAATTCTAGTACATGATTGTAGTCTGCGATCGCCTCTTCCCACTTTCCTAAACCTTCTAAGGCGGTGCCACGGTTTAAGTATGGATCGGGAGCGTCGGGAACGAGTTCGATCGCTTTTTCGTAGTCGGAAATTGCTGCTTGTAGGTGGTTCTGACTGACTCTAGAATTACCACGGTTGCTCCAAGCGGCTGCTCGATCGGGAAATTTGTCAATGATTTGAGTCCAAAAACTTTCAGCCAGGGGGAATTTGCCTTCATTTGTCGCTTCAAAAGCTTTCTGAACCAGTTCTGCTAACTGCTGCTGGGGATCGGTAATATCTGTGGCTTGAACTTCTGCGGAGGCTGGCATTACATTTCCTAGCCAAACTATCCCACTTACAACTAATACTGTCAAAAATGTCAAGAGCGATCGCATCATAGCTGTTGGTAGTTAAAACTTTACTTAACATATTATATTGTTAAGTCAAGACTAGATCGGGTAGGGGGAATTCTATGAAAAAACGCTTGCTAATTTTGGGAGGAACGGGGGATGCGACTCAACTGGCGGCGCGGGCTTCCCAAATCCCTAACTTGGAGGTGGTTTCTTCGCTAGCAGGACGCACTAAACAACCTTCCACCCCAACGGGTACGCTGCGAATTGGTGGGTTTGGGGGAGTATCTGGACTGGGTGAGTATTTGACCGATCGCGCGATCGACTTGTTAATTGATGCGACTCATCCGTTTGCTGCTCAGATTTCGATGAATGCAGCCAGCGCTGCGGCTGAATTTCAATTGCCACATTTGATGCTGGTGCGTCCTGCTTGGACTCAGGTGCAGGGCGATCGCTGGATTGAAGTCGAAAACCATCAAGAGGCTGCAATGGCTTTATCTGAGCGATCGCAGCGCGTATTTCTTACCATTGGTAGACAGGAATTGACTGCATTTTCTAGTCTAGATTCTATTTGGTTTTTGATTCGGGCGATCGATCCCCCAGCCCTAGGTATTTTATACCCAAACAGCAAATTAATCTTAGCAAAGGGGCCTTTTTTCTTAGAAAATGAGCGGGAATTGTTGCTCGAACATCAGATTGATACCATTGTCAGCAAAAACAGCGGTGGCGATGCGACTTATGCCAAAATTGTCGCGGCGCGGGAATTGGGAATTCCCGTGGTGATGGTGCAAAGGCCACCGATACCGGATGGAGAAGTAGTTACTGATGTCTCCGAGGCGATCGCTTGGCTGATGAAACATTTAAATTAATGTTGTATTTGTCCACGGCGATACTCACTATTTCCGCATCGATAAACCTCTACTGCGTTTGACAGATGAAACTCAACTTAAGTAGTTTTTTTAGACAAAAATTGAAGCAATGAGTTGGGCGATAGCCAAGACATTGGCCCTGGGACAAGCTGTCGATTAATCCTCTAAATCGTGCAGCGTCGCGACATCAAACCAGTAGTCTACGAGTATTTGGACATCTCGTTTCAATTGAGCAAAATCGATCGGCTTGATAATGTAGCTGTTGGCTCCAGATATATAGCAGTCTTCAATATCTTTAGGATTGTTGGAAGTGGTGAAAATTACCACGGGAATGCTTTTAAGCTTGACATCTTTTTTGATCTGACGTAACACTTCTGGCCCGTCAATTCCGGGCAGATTCAGGTCAAGCAAAATCAAGCCGGGACGGGGGAAAATTTTGCGATCGACATAACTCCCAGTCCGGTACAAAAAAGCCAAGGCTTGCTCGCCATTAACACATCGCTCAATGGTAATGGGAATGGGCGATCGGCGCAAAAAGCGCTGTAGTGCCTCAAAGTCTTCGTTGCTGTCTTCCACCACTAGCAGCGATCGGTTTTGCCTGATTCGATGGCTGAAACTGTTATTCATAGGGTTGTCTGGGGCGATAGAGTGAAATAAAACGTACTGCCTTCATTGACGCTCGATTCGACCCAAAGTCGGCCGCCGTGTCGTTCCACAATTTTGCGGGCAATGGTTAACCCAGCCCCCGTACCACCACCAAAGTCATCTCGCCCGTGCAACCTACGGAATATCTCAAAGATTTTTTCAAAATGCTTTAGCGGGATGCCAATGCCGTTATCGCGGACGTAGAAGGTGTAGGGAATGCCCTGTGCTGTAGCTGTAGCTTGCTCCTGGGTAGCAGCCTGCTGAGTGCTGAGGGAAAAAGTGTTGGTTTCGTCGCCATTATGTTCGATAAAGCCAATTTCAAGCCATTTTTGGGCTTTATTGCTATATTTAATCGCGTTACCAATCAGGTTGGTGAAAAGTTCGTTAATTTGAGTGCGATCGCACTCAATGCTGGGCAGGGGCCGAGGAACGCGAAACTCAACTTCACTCTGGGGTCGGGAAATCGTCAGGGTGGCGATGACATCTTGTACTAATTCATCTAGATTTAGGGTTTGCCGTATCAACTCAGCACGTCCCATGCGGGAAAAGTGGAGGAGTGAATTAATCAAATCTTCCATGCGCTGCGTCAGCCGCAGCATAGTTTTTAATTTCGCCACCCCATCCTCATCGAGTACACCTTCATAGTCCTCCATCAAGAAATTGGCATAGTTGTGAATGCCTCGCAGCGGTTCTTTCAAATCGTGGGAGGCAATGTAGGCAAAGGAATCGAGTTCTTCATTGCTGCGCTGCAATTCAAAATTCATGGATGCCATTTCATCTGCTTGGTGGAGCACAATGCCCACAATCAGGCTGCGCAGTTCGGCAACCAGTTCGATTTCGCAGGGTTTCCAGGGTAAGGAACAGCCTTGTACTGTTTCTTGCCACAACTCAAAGGATTTGCGGGGTGACATTCGCCAGCTACCGTCTTCTAAAACTTCTACAGGCTTGTTGGGATTGCCGGCCCAATTCACGGTTTGAAATACTTCGGGGCGAAACCAGAGAATGTAATTGTGGTGAGCTTTGGAAATTTCCAGGGCTAATACTCCACTGCCGATCGCCTTAAATGACTCGCCCGCCTGGTAATCTTTAGAGAGCGATCGCGTTTCAAATAAGCTGTTATAAAAGTTAGGTTTAAGCCAATCAAGTAACGCATATACTTCTGGTTCCGAGGGCACTTCTCCGACTCGAATGCACTGATTGCCACTGCATATTACCGCTCCGGTGGCATTGACTAAATCCAGCAACTGAACTTTCAGTTGCACCATGCCATCAAGGAAATAGTCAGCTTGAGATAATGCTTCGATAAACTGAGTGTGCAGTGACTTCAATTTAATTTTGTAATCGCTGTCTTCACTGAGTTCTTTATTTGCCAATTCTACAGACATCACCTGTCCGATAAATTCGCAAACGGTGCGGGTGTTATAGGGAACATATTTGGGAGACAAATGATGACAAGCAATCAACCCCCACAGCTTTCGATCTTGCATCAGAGAAATCGACATGGAGGCAGTTACTCCCATATTTTGCAGGTATTCTAGATGCAGGGGAGAAACGCTCCGCAACACTGATAAACTCAGATCGAGCGGTTGATTCGTGACCAGATCGAGTTCTGGAATTAAGGGAACGGGCTGATAGCGGGCATCGCAAATCAGGCGCACCCAGTTGAGGGTGTATAGCTGTCTGGCTTGCTGAGGAATATCAGAGGACGGATAGTGTAGGTTGAGATAGGGCAGTTCTTGGTCTGTATCTTCAGCAACGACGATACCTGCCCCTTCTCGATCGAACCTGTAGATCATCACGCGATCGAAGCCAGTAATTCGCCGGACTTCTTTCACAACCACTTGGCAAATTTCTAAGAGAGTTGGTGCTTTTTGAATGCGATTAATGGTTCCTTTTACCTGGTGATAAAAGTCAAAAAAATTAGTTTTTTCTTGATCTTTTTTTGGTTCTATTTCCAAAATAATGCTTCGACCTGAACGATGTACAATCCCATCAAAATAAAGACAATCATTCAAATGCTCGATTGATAAACTGAGAGGATTAATACTATCAAAATCCGAAGTCAGACATAGTTGAATTTGCTGAATTTGCTCGGCATCGAATAAGTCTGAAAGCGGCTTTCCCAGCAGTTCTGTGGGTGGGCGACCAATCAATTCCTGAGTGTTGCTGCTGGTTTGAATGATTTCGAGGGTGGGTGCTTGCAAAACTAGCAAAACCCCGTGCGACTGAATCGTTCCCGGAATATGAATCGGCTCGCGATCGCAATTTGTCAGATCGAGCGTGTGATCGGTCATATCGTAATTGGCAAACTTCTGCTACAGTTTGTTGCTTAATTTGAAATTAGTTAATCCGCTGTATTATACTATATTTTAGGATAAATATCGATCTATCAATTGTCCAATTTTTTCATACTCAAAATCTTCGGAAAGTTCCAGCACCCTAGCAACAAACGAACTGTACTCTGGCTGTAATTGTTGCAGCCGATTAACTTCCAGATCCACATCTTCGACATAACATCCTGTAGCTGCTTGATACAAGGCCAGCAATTCTTCAATAATAGACAATCTATCAAACCCGCCCCCACCCAACGGTAAATCCCCACCGACATTTTTGGGATTTGATAAACATCCTAGTTGATGTAGTCAATTTGTGTGTGGGTGCGGGTTTTTCGAGATTGTTTGTAGTTGTGATATCTTGTTGGTAAAACCCGCTGATACAGGTTGTTCGCACCTACCAATAGAAAATTCGTTATTTCCGCCACATATCAAATTGATCTTCCGAACAGCCGTTGAGATATTGATTGTTCACCCAACCGTCCAAAATTTCAAAAGTCTCATTAGGAGCATTCCCATGAGTTCTCGCAGCAATTTTCACCCATTGTCCCTTTCTGCTAACAGCCCTAACTCCGTCTCCTCTTTTGAGTTTAACAACAACCGGGTAATTATTGCCGGGACCTTTCCGAATGTTAACAGTCCCTGTTTTAACATTAATAAAGGAGCATTTAGTTTGCTCTTTTAAAGCTTCTACTTTGTCGGCTGACAGAGTTTGCTCTTTACCAAAAACGGGAAAACTGACCAGGGAAAAGCCAAAAGTGGCGACGGCGGCTGCAATGAAAAAGGCTTTTGATTGAGTCAAACTCAGCATCTATTTAATCTCCGTGGGTTAATAAGGACTCTTAGTCCTTACTACTAATTTTTATTTAACTGAGGCAAACCACTCGGTAATACCTTGGGCGATCGCCTCTGCTAACTTCTGCTGTTCTTTCGGATTGACAATCCATTCAAATTCATCAGGATTAATCATAAATCCTAATTCCATTAAAACAGATGGAGCAACGGCAGGACGAGTCATGGCTAGGTTGTTCCAGAATACACCATAGGAAGGACGATTCAATTTAGCAACTAAATACTTTTGCAAAAACATTGCCAAACTGTGCGCTTGCGGATGAAACCAAAAAGCGCCGACACCTTTAGTATGAATCGCGTCCCCGTTATCTGGTAAAGCATTGTAGTGCAGAGAAATTGCGATCGCAGGAGCTTCTTTTTGAATCATTTCCACCCTCGGTGGCAAATCCAGATCCACATCTTCCACCCGCGTCATTACCACATTTGCACCCCGATTTACCAATTCCTGACGCACCAATTTTGACACAATTAAAGCCACAGTTTTTTCTCGGTAGCCTGTGGGCCCGACACCCCCTGAATCTTCAGGTCCGCCGTGTCCCGGATCTAAGAGTATTTTAATTCCAGACAGCGGCTTTGCTTGTGGATTAGCCATCTGGCTGGCTTTCACAGGGGGGTGTTTTAAGGACAGCACTAAAGTTGTGCCATCATATCTCAATTTGTAACCCCATTGTTGCGCTGATTTGAGATTAAAAGTATATTGTAATTGCAATGGCAATATTTGTTGCCATGTCAAACGTGAAATTACGGGGTCATCATCAAGTCGAATAATGTCAGTTTGAGCTGTGGTGTTGTAGAGGGTCAAAGTAAAAGTACCAGATCCTTCTTGTACGGTGACGGGGACTGGTATTTCTAGAGGAAATAAGACTTCGGTCCAGCCGGGAACTTGACGCGATCGCACACTGCGAATTAGCGATCGCGGCGGCACTGTATCCTTGACAATTTTCACTTCTGATGCTTTGATCCAAGCACCGTAATCGAGTCGAATCCATTCTCCTTCGCGGCCAGTAATTGTGGCTTTTGTTCCCTTCGGTAGAGGCGTCATCCGAGAAAAATCGGTACTCGCGCCGGTGCGGGCAACACCTGGTTCTGCTGTCACTTCTGCTACTTCCAAATCAGCAGGAGAAAGAATAGAAATTTTGCCCGTACCTTGCTGACTGACTGTTTGATTATTCATGGTTAGTTCAAATACAGGCACTCCCAAATCTACTTTTTTGCTGTTATTTATTTGGGTTTCCGACTGATTGCCCCCCCTTAGCAAGGGGGGGGTGGGGGGGGTTTTAGCGCAGCCTTGATATAGTTGATTACCAGTTTTGATTGGAGAGTTTTCGCCTAATAATACAGATTTATTATCAGGCAATTCAACTTGCGATCGCGCTTTTAAAGGAGTAGTTTCCCCAGCCAATTTTACCGAAACCTGAGCATTCATAGGTGCGATCGCCCCAAAGCAAATATATTCCCCCGGCAAAGTTGCCACATCAACTTTCGGTGTCAAAGAATCCTTGGCAAAAGCCAATCCTAAAGGAATTGTTGCCTGACTTGGCTGGCGCGTCACCTTAATTTTGAGTTCCTGATTGTTGTAACGCAGTGTAAAGACATTTTCTCCGACTTGTAGGGGAAAAGTAGGGGCAAAATGACCGACTTGAGTGCGGGGGATCTGGTTGCCATTTACCAACACTTGTCCCGATGGTGGTGCTGTGCCAATTAAAAAAATGCGATCGACTGTAGTCTGGTGATTAGGAGGAGGATAAGCCACAAACAAAGGTTGGGCGGCAACTGCTACAGGGGCGATCGCCAAAATTATCCCGAATACAACTAAGGCTAAAAATTTTATCATTCTCAGTCGCAGCTAATAGAGAGTCTGTACTGACCTAATTTTATCAGGTTTATTACCAGTTTATATCCCTTATCTGCACAACAATACGAAATTTTGTGTAGCCACAGTTTCCAGATTTTCCCGGCTAAAAAAAATATTATTTGTCCTGAAAGTCATATGTTTGACAGTATATTAACTACTTCTTGAAATTAAATAAAACAGCTAAAACTTTGTATATTCGGTACTATTTATTGTAAATCGGGAGGTTTTAAATACTTTTAAATCTTATAAAAAATAGCTATTTATCACCCGGAATGGTGAGGACATTGGTGAATACTAAAACTATATTCAGATCAATAGATAACGGTTAGATGAGAAGTTAAAAATCATCTACCACATCCAAAACAGAGGAGTTTTCATGAAATCTAAATTGATTGCACAAATATTGTTGTCTGCACTAGCAGTATCCGGTACTATGGTAACTGCAACAACAGTGCAAGCGGGTCCAGCCACTTTGGTTGCTAACGAAACGACAGTATTTCAATGTGTTGGTTCAGGTCGAAACTTAGCAACAATTGCCAAGCGAGGAAATCGTACCACCGACCCGATAATTCTGTGGCGCACCACAGAATTTGGTCGCGAGTTTACTCCCAGCCAGCGCTGTCAAGCTGTTTCCAGAAGATTGACACAAGCGGTTGCTAATAATGGCGGAAGCTTAAGTAATTTACTGTTAACTACAGGTAATGTTAATAGCCTACCCGTTGTTTGTTTCGTGAGCGGACGTGGACGTTGCAACTCTAGCAATACACTATTTACTCTTGACCGCAAAAATGCCAGCAATCTTGGTGCCGTGCTCACCCGTTTGGTCAATTTTGCCGAAAACGGTGTTGGTGAAGCCGTAGTTTCCAGAACTCGTCCTACTGATGAACCGGAACAGCAGTACGTTTCTTTGCAAGATTTAGTCGATCGAGCTTTGAATACAGCCCCAGCGCCTGTGAAAGCCCAACCAAGCAATCGAGGAATCTAATACCATTTCTCTAAAATCGTGCAACAATCTTTGACCCCCCCTAACCCCCCCTTATAAAGGGGAGGGACAAGACTACTGTTGCATTCTTTTTTAAAATTGGTATAAGTACAGGACTTATGCAGGCACAGGAACAAGCACAAAATTAGCTTAAGAAAGCGAATTTAAGCCTCCGAGACTATAATCCCCGACTTCTCCTTTCCCAGAAGTCGGGGATTTGTGCTTGGGCTGTGAGGAGTCGAGGATTTAAGGGCGATCGGTGTGGGTGTAAATCAACTAAAATATATCCGGGTGCAACTACTAACTAGCAGAATCTAAAATATGTAGGAACACTCAACAGCAGTGTACCTACAAATATGACTTCCTACATAAATCTACTTGCCTCAGATCCAGGAGTTATCATGAAATTAAAATTTGTCGCACCTTTATTAGCATCCGCTTTAGTTTTGACCGGTACTGCTGCATTGGCAGGTCAAGGAAAAACTCGGCTTGTCACCAATACTTTAAATGACACGACAACAACATTTCAGTGCGTTACTTCCGGTAGGAATTTTGTGACAATTGCCCGACGGGGAAATGTGACGACAGATCCCATAATTCTGTGGAAATCTAGGGAATTCGGACCAGAATTTACACCTTGGCAGCGCTGTCAGATTGTTTCCAACAGATTGACCAAAGCAGTTGCGGACAACGGCGGGCGCTTGACCAACTTACAGTTAACAACAGGTACGATTAATAACCTCCCTGTGGTTTGTTATGTGAATGGAAGAGGGCGTTGCAATTCTCAAAATATCTTGTTCACCCTGGATAGCAAAAATGCTAAAAATCCCAGTGAAGTTTTAAGCAGATTAATTAATTTCGCCCAAGATGGCGGTGGACAGGTAACAGTTTTGAGAACCAGAAATCCAGAGCAATTATCTTCCCAGCAGTTTATTCCCTTTGGCGATTTGGTCGATCGCTCTTTTCATTCAACTACAAACAAACCATCTGTTCCAGCAGAAAAACCAGAGAGCGATCGGGGTATTTAATATTTAATATCAAATCCGGTAGCATCTGAATAATTCAGATCTCTATTAGACATCTCCCAAAAAGCTTGTCAAGAACAGGCATCCTGCCTGTTCCAAAATAATTATGGGAGATGTCTATTCTCGGACTCTGTGTCAAGAGTGTTCTCTGCGGTTAAATCACCTGACGATGTAGCCGGAAACGATATAATTTGTTGGTAGTAAGGACTTTAGTCATTAAAAGATTCCCAGGAAGAGCCTGGGAATCTGTCATTTATACTTAATTTTAATCAAAGTAATTAGTCATAAAACACTAGCAAAAATTAGATTTTACGCTAAATCTTCCTTCACGGCCTTTGCATCTTCGCGGTTGATTAAATAAATATTATTTGACTAAAAAGCGATTAAAATAAAGAAACAAATGCAAACATAGCCATACAGACAACAGTGAATCGAGTTTCTCCCGCCATTGTAATTTTAGGTCAAAACAGCCAGCCGATCGCCCGAAAAATCGCCACACTTTTTCCCGGTTCACTGATTTACGGTTTGAGCGATCGCACAACCGATGCCGATATCAACATTACCAACTTCGGCGAAACCTTGCGGGAATTATTTACAACCCAAACCCCCATTATTGGCATCTGCGCCGCCGGAATACTGATTCGCACCCTCGCCCCACTGCTGTCAGACAAACGCGCCGAACCCCCTGTCTTGGTCGTAGCCGAAGATGGCAGCGCCGTTGTACCATTGTTGGGCGGTTTGCACGGGGTGAATGACTTAGCCAGAGAAATTGCCCAAGCCCTCGGCGTGCAGCCAGCCATCACCACTACCGGAGATATCCGGTTTCGCACCGCCCTACTCAGTCCTCCCCAGGGCTATAATTTGGCCAATCCAGAGGATGCCAAAACTTTTATTTCAAATTTGCTCGCTGGGGCAAAAGTACGCATTGAAGGCGCAGCCAACTGGCTCTTGGAGAGTAATTTGCCGATCGACCCCGACGCAAAATTGACTATTCACATCACCGAAAAAGGCATAAAACCAACACCAGATTGTTTGGTTTACCATCCCAAAACAGTGACAGTCGCCCTCACGCAAATATCCAATATTCAGCCAGAAATAGCGATTTTACTGATCCAGCAAGTGTTGGCAAAATCCGGTTTGTCCCTAGCTTCACTTGCGGGAATATTTGCCTTAAAAAATGACATGGGCAGTCCGGCGCTGACAGCGATTTCAGATTATTTTAAATCCCCAGTCCGTTTCTTTAATCTATCAGAACTGACAGAATTTGACTCGGTTAAATTAATAGAATATAATGCAAATTTTGATGTGACGGCGGCACAAATTGCCCTGACAGCAGCCGGTGCAAACAGTCAGTTAGTCGGGTACGATCGCCTCAACCAACTCAGTTGCGCCATCGCCCTTGCGGCCCAACCCCTAGATGGTGAGGCGATCGGCATTAGTCGCGGACAACTGGCGATCGTCGGTACTGGACCAGGTGGCGCGCCCTGGATGTCCCCGGAAGTTAAGGAAATTCTGCGGGAAGCTACGGATTGGGTAGGTTACAAGTTCTATCTTGATTTGGCAGGAACCCTGCGTCCAGGCCAGCAACGACACGATTCTGACAACCGCCAAGAGATCGATCGCGCGCGTTTTGCGCTAGATTTAGCAGCATCGGGAAAATCTGTCGCCGTGGTTTCGTCGGGAGATCCGGGGATTTTTGCCATGGCGGCGGCGGTGTTTGAGGCGATCGACCTCGATAGCAAACCAGAATGGGATGGTATCGATATCCGTGTCGCACCGGGCATTTCTGCCATGCAGGCCGCGGCGGCAGCCATCGGAGCACCTCTGGGACACGATTTTTGCGCGATCTCGCTTTCGGATATTCTCAAGCCTTGGGAGGTGATTGAACAGCGAATTGCTGCGGCTGCGGCTGCTGATTTAGTGATTGCATTCTACAATCCCATCTCGAAACAGCGGATTTGGCAATTGTCTAAGGCGATCGAAATTTTGTTGCAAAGTCGATCGACTCAAACCCCCGTCATACTAGGCAGAAACCTCGGCAGAATTGGACAATCCGTGCGCGTTTGTACACTAGGTGAATTCCAGCCCGAAGACGCGGATATGAGAACTTTGGTAATTATTGGTTCCAGTCAGACTCGGATTATTCCCCGCAAATATGGAGATGTTTGGGTTTACACCCCCAGACGATATCAGAAATAATCAGAAATTGAGGGACGGGGAATGGGGAATGGGGCAGTCGGGTATTCTATTTTTTACTGAATACGATCGTCAGGGCGATCGGACTTTTCCCCCTCATTTTCCTCCTTTTATTCCTACCGCAAATTTTGAATATCTTCAACACTCAAACCAGTAGTTTGACTGATAGTTTGATTGTCCAGAACATTCAGAAGTTGCCTAGCAATTTCCAGAGCTTTTTCTCGCATTCCTAGCGCGATTCCTTCTTCTCTGCCTTCTTCTCTGCCTTCTTCTCGCCCTTGTGCAAGTCCTTCTTCAATACCCTTGATCAAGACACCTTGCTGATCCAGAATATACCTCTCGCGATCTTCTAAATCTTTCAACTCTTCAGCATTCAAGTTAGTTTCATTAGCAATCGCAAAAGCTTGCTGAATTTCCGAGACAGTTTCCATTGTTGACGGTACTACTTCCAAACTAGGAGCATTTTTCATAAAATAAACCCACTTATCAGTCAAAGTTTCCAACTGATCCAATTGTTTGTTGAATTTCGGCAATTCAATAAATATCATTTCCATCCCTGGATCTGGATACTCAAATAAACGTTCTTTCTCCTTGAACAAAAATTGAGAAATTACTTCTTGGTCATGGTCAAACATTTCAAAGTCAGTAATTGTCAAAGCAATTACGGGTTTTAATTTAGAGTAGCCTTGACCGCGGAAAAGTTGAGTAGAGTAAGCTTTTGCCGTATTGTATACAACTCGTTTTGCAAAAGATGCCACATTTAAAACTTGCATCTCAATAATTACAATTTGGCCTCCTGCAAGTTTTGCTTGAACATCCAGGTAAGAATCTTTGAGATAAGCAACTTTGGATGGTAAATACGGGTCGATAATTTCTAAGTCGGTGATGGTGGAAATTCCACCATAAATCATCGCATTCAGAAAGCTGATTAAAATTGGTTTGCTTTCGTTAGATCCGAAAATCTTTTTGAATGCAAAGTCGGTTTTGGGGTTAATGAATCTCATGGTAATTTTCCCTTTTTATAGCGCTGCAATGACTCAATCTATCTAGCAAGGACAATCAAAACATTTAATGATTTGCCGATCCGTGTGGGCATGGTCATTTTTTACGATGTTCCGCCACACCGAGAATTCATAAACTGAAAATTAAGCCGTCTTGACTGATTTCAATTATAACTGAGATCTTGCACCATTCTCAATTAGCTGTAGGGGCGGGTTCACCAACAATATATAAGAAGAATCAACAATCTCAATAAACCCGCCCGCCCCCAACGGTAAATTCAAATGAACCTCTTTCAAGATACAAGGGGCGGGTTCGCCATTAGCCTTAAAGCTTACAGACACCTTAAGCAAACCCGCCCTCCCCCATCGAAAATCCCTTTATTGACATTAGTGCAAGATTTTAGTCATAGCTGATTTCCTCAAAAAACAGCACACCGAGGTACCCGACTGCTTAAAGAATTCGGGTATCTAACAGAAAAGCGTTTTACGTTTAATTAGAGCAACCTACTTATTCCGTCAAATCGACTTGTCGAATCTCTTCTAGCGTCATATCCAAACATTGCGCGATTTGCTCATCGCTCAAACCTACTGCTTGCAAGCGATGGATAGCCTCAAATTTTGCCCGCTGCTTTCCCCGCAGAAACTCAGGCGACTCTTCAGATGACTTGCAGATATTCACCGAGCCGATTACATTATGATGGCCATTAATAACGCCGCCAGTAACATTGCCAATCATCGACTTCCGAATCAGCGTCGATCGCAAATTTAACTTATTAACCTCTTCTCCAAAAGAATCAGAGAACAACTGCCATAGCTCGTAGCCGATATCTTTAGCATAACCCTCAGTACAGTTTAGCGCTTCGGCAATATCGCCGTACTTTTGCCGCTTCAAAACGCCCTCAATCACACCAACTTGCATATCATCTAAATGCTTGCCAGTTTTCGCAAAGACCACTTCATCTGCAAAAGCCAGTGCTTCTTGAACGTTCATCAGGTTTCCTCACAACCTCGCAATCATACAATTATAACCGTCAATATCCGACTATTTTCGCCTTAAATACAAAAACGGTTGAATCGGTCTTAAGATTTTCTACATTATCCGACTTTTTTCGACTTTTTTCGACTATACAAATCAATGTGCAAGTTGTATTGTTGTGAGTGTCAAACCATCACTCAATAAAAATTAAGTTATGACGACTACCCAGCTCGCTCTCGACAAAAAAGCAAATCCTTTGATGATGCACCTGAGCATCTTGCCCAAGTACAACATCTCCCAAGAGCAAGCTAGCTACGATCCCAGCACCCAGACTTCCAACATCACCTCCATGAGCGGCTCCTGGTGTACTGTTAGTGGCTCCACTTTTAAGTGGTTTGAACCTAGTGATGACGACCAGCAAGAGGACGACTAGATTTTTGAATTACTAAGAAATAATTCGATCGCCCTTTATGTTCTTGAAAGACCTGTATTAATTTTTGCATGACAGGTCTTTCACTGTCAACTTTATTTCAATTAGTTTGATTGCGATACCACTTTCAAAAAAAATCCAACCGCATACAAGCTCGAAACCCATACATAATCCATAATTTCCCATCTCAAATCTAAAATAGTATGACTGACCTTTTAATCGTGACTTCCGAGACAGACATTCATGCAGATGTCGTTATCAACGAATTGCAAAAATCAAATATTCGAGCAATTCGATTGAATTCAGAAAGTTTTATTAAAAAAAGCAAATATGCTTACTCGTGGCAAGCTTTGGGCCATCCCAGTCAAAGTTTTTTGTCTTTTGAAGACTCCTTGAAAGAAGCTCAAGAAATCGGCGTAATTTGGTGGCGTAAACCTAACGACTATCAAGTATTTCCCGAAGTTGATGATGCTTGGGCAATCAAGTATTGTCAAGAAGAAACAGAATCTTTGATGTACTCTCTGTCTGGCTTATATCCTAAAGCAAAGTGGGTCAATAACTACTACAAAATTAGATTGCCATCCCATCGCATCAACCAAATCCCAATTGCTCAAAAACTCGGAATTACTATCCCTCCAACACTCGTCACAAATTCCTACGATGCTGCGTGCAACTTTGTGACAGAACAGGGAAAGTGCATTGTCAAACCGATGCGCTACTCTGGTTTTTTACATAATGACAAGCAGTATGCGTGTTATACTCGCCCCATTGATGTCGAAACACTTGAGGAATTTCGAGACAGCATTCGATTGGCACCTGTTTTTATTCAAAAACGCATTCAAAAGAAGGCAGAGTATCGCGTTACATTAATTGGTAAGCAAAGTTTTGTTTGTCGCATTGATGCCGAACATACTAACGATGCAGATGTGACCTTAGATTGGCGAGTCACCGAACCAAACAAACTCGTTCACGTTCCCGACAATTTGCCGATAGATTACCTCAACAAACTTCATCAAATGCTTGACGATTTCGGCTTACATTTTGGTGCATTCGACATCATTCGCGACGATGACGACACGCTTTATTTTATCGAACTCAATCCCAACGGACAGTGGTATTGGATCGAAATTCTCACTAAAATGCCGATGGTTCGCGCAATGGTTGAACTTATCGAAGATTTAGCACTGCAATATCAACAGGATTGCTGAATTCGATCGAAAATTATATCGTTTCCGGCTGCATCGGAATGATTTAACCACAGAGAACGCAGAGAACACAGAGGGAGATAAGAGAGATGAATAATTCCGATGTTACCGGATTTGATATTACACATTTTATTGGGATTGCTTTCCTTCGGATCGCTTCGCTAACGTTCCTCGCAATTACAAGGAATCAGATTAACCATAATATAGTGGTCGGGGCGGGTTTATTATATTGTAGATTATAGGCAATTATGGTTGGTGAACCCGCCCCTACAGGAATTGTGGTCGATCTGACTTGATATGAGATTGTTTCGTTCCTCGCTGCGGACAAGGAATCAACGAACTACAGCCACATCCTCAACTCCCACCTGAGAATGCTCCACCCGAAACACATTTGCGCTTAAATTAGCCACAACTTGTTTCCCCTGCTGCGTCAGTTCCAAATAGCCGATCGCATCCTTGACATACCGATAAATCACATTCCAATAAAACTTAGGATATCCATCCCGCAAATCCCCCGGATTCCGATACCCCAAAAGCTGATTTTTACCAGTTTCCTCAAACTCGTAAAACAGCGCCGCCACTTTTTGCAAATATCGCGGATCGCTCCACTGACCAATTAAATCAGCCGCGCGAACTAAACCCGGATAATTGACCGTATCTTGATAATCTTCATCCGCCAGCACCGGGAAACGAGTTAGCTCAATATTGCGCTTAACCAGCTCCGCATCAATCAGTTTGTGACCGCCAAAACGCTCAGAAACAAACATTTTACCGCGATCGACATGATAGGGATTCAAACTAGCATCCGTCGCCCCCAGAGGCAGTTTTATTTTCCCATCACCCACCCCCGTCGCATACATCCTCAAATCAGTTTGATCGAGACGGCAAACTCCCTTCACATACCCAATATCGTGACATAGCAAAGCTATGTGGAAATGCAGCCAATCTTCACAGGAAACACCCCCTTCACGAATGTGTTTCCCACGCATAATTTCCTGTCCCACCAAGGTCACTAAAATAGTATGTTCTACATTGTGGTAAAGAGCATCGCTATTGGCAATATTTTGCAATGCCATATCAGCTACCCAGCAAATAATCTCTCCATAGTCCGACTTGAAGCCACCGTAGGTGTAGCGGTATCCTTCAATCAGCCGATTTACGAAAGCTTTAATCAATAATTCTGTGGCATTAAACATATTCACTTCCCTGCTCGAAACTAGCGGTTTAAATATTTTTATCCTGGTTTGTTAGTGGCTGCTGTTTTAGCTGAATTTTTAGCTACTTGTTCCTGTCGATTCCCATTCTTATCTACAAGTATCTACTAATAGATTATGAACTATTATGGCTTAAATTAGCGCTCGAACAACTAGCTACTCCAGGCGCACCCTAAATAATTGGCATCTATAGGCGATCGAGGTGTCAAATCCTTCAAGCACCACTAAGCCCTGACAATCAAGCTATTTCGTTAAAGAAAATCCCACATCTGACATCTAACATCCAAAATTGCTTGACATCTTCCGCTGCGATCGCCCTATCGTTGGATATTTCACTCAACAGAACACATTAACAGTATAACTTGATACAACTACTTAGCTAGGACTCGCGATCGAACATCTATTCAATCTAACTACTATCGCACTGCATCCGCAAGTCGAGGGGGAAATAGCTAAATTTTAGCAATGATATTGAGAAAAAATACTTAGGGTATAGCGATCGCAAACCTCAGTAATTATGACTAATAATAACTCTACTTCATTATCTACTCAATCCGTAGATTCTCAGGTGACGAGGATAAGTCTTGTTTGTGACAATTCCATTCTCAAGAGGCGATCGGCACACCTAATTTTTGTGATGGCAAACCAAAATCAATGTGATCTGTATCACTTCTAGCAACTATAACAGCATATATAATATAAATAAAATAACAAATTAAGTGCATCTTTCCATAATTCCTGTACCCTAAATTTCTCTGCGATACATTATCTCCTCCACTTAATCATCTTCATAATCAAGGTTATAGGCAATGATTCAAGCACAAAATAAATATGCCGACCTTTCTCAGCGCCGACACACAGATATCCTAGGGCAAATTCCTGTAGAAGTTAAAGATTGGGCCCAAAGCCTCCCTTGGAACAAGCGCCGCTATCTATTGTCCCTCTGTTATATCTTGTGCGCATCTACTCCCGACTTGCAAGCAGAATTTTTAGATGACTACACGGCAGATGGCTTAATTTCAAAAATGTTTGAAGATGTCGATACTCTACACCGTGTCAAAGAGTATCTAATGCGGTTCCGAGTTAAAAAAGAATTAAACGAATCAGATTTAAGAAGCTACATCAAACAATTTTACATCCACTCCGCTCAACAAGTACGCGGGCAAAACGACCAGTATTTAGAATCGGCACTTCGTTTCGTTTTGAGTACAGAAGAACGCAATAATGTTTTCAACTACATTTTGGGTTTTGAATTCATGAAAATAGTATTTCAAATGAGCTGGTTGCAACACGAACGATTGGCGAGACTACAAAAAAATCAGTGCCAGTTTATCGAAACCTACATCAAGCCGATTCAACACGCACACAAAATCAACGGTATAATTGTCCCGAAAGATGAAAAGATATTTTTTGCGAGGCGCGCCTATTACGTTCAACAGCCGAATATTTCCTACAAAAAACTAATTGAATTAATAACGGCAACTTTTACTACAGAAATGGTAACTAACTGTGGATTTTCTATCAGTAGGCACGCTCAAGCTTTGCACTTTGACTGCGATTATATCTACAATCCAGAGCCGGAAGAAGCAAGATTTCCAACGGAATTGCAATTTATTTATTGATAATCAAGCAATTGGGTTTCGATCCCCGAATTCATCCGTGGGTTAAATCGAAAATCGAAAATCGAAAATCCATAAAACCAGGTGCCCGTGGAAGTAGATCAAAAATTTTAACTCTGTCTTGTGGAAGATAGTCTTAATGGGTCAATTTTTGGGATACTAAAAAGCAGCACTTAACTTAGCTGAGGAACAAACGTGCTGCTATCAAAAGGGTTTGAAGTAGAAATGTATACCGGCACGCCCGAAGGTGATGTTGTCGGTCTCTCCGATCGCATAGTCGCCGATTTAGAGGGATTTGTGCGCGAGCCTGATAGTCGCAATGTAGAGTACACGACGGCCCCACTATGCAGCTACGATCGCCTGCTGTGTGCCTTAGTCAAGCCGCGAGTCCGGCTGCGACAGTATTTAAAACAATTGGGCGACTATACCTTACTGCCGGGAAGTACCCTGTCTCTGGGAGGGAGCGATCGATTTTACAGATCGGACCCCAACAACCCCTACCACACCTACATCGAGCAAACCTACGGCACCAAAGTCGTCACCGCCAGCATTCACATCAACATCGGCATCTCTCAACCAGAACTGCTGATGCGGGCAATTCGCCTCGCCCGCGTGGAAGCACCCCTCTACCTCGCCTTGAGTGCTTCCTCCCCTTTCCTCGATGGCGAAGTCACCGGCTATCATTCCACTCGCTGGGGTTTGTTTCCCAAAACTCCCGCCATCGTCCCCCTGTTTGAAAGTCACAAGCATTACATCCAGTGGACTGAGGAACAACTACAACTCGGTACCATGCAAAACGTCCGCCACCTGTGGTCTGCCGTGCGCCCCAATGGCGATCGTCGCCCCTACTGTCTCAACCGCCTAGAACTGAGAATTTGTGACCTCGAAGTCAATCCTCTTGCCCTGTTAGCCATTACTGCCTTGCTAGAAGCTCGGATTGGGCAGATGATGGAAGACCCCAGCTTAGACCCCTTAGAACTATCCACCTTGCCCGCGGCTACCCGCAACCAAGACTTAGTTGCTCTCACCGATGCCAACGAAATTGCTGCATCTCGTCACAGTTTGGATGCAGAACTCCGACACTGGCAAGATGGCAGAACTATTCTGGCACGGGATTGGATAGAGGAAATTTACCAACAAGTCTGGCCAATTGCGAAAAAAAGTGGCTTTAGCTGCTTTCTCTCACCGCTCAAAAAGATTCTGCGAGAAGGCAACACCGCCCAGCAGTGGTTAAAACTCCATGACAGTGGTTTGGACACCCGCAGTATTATTCTGCAAGGGATTAATGGGATGGTTCAACAGGAATGGGAACTCGAAGATAACTTGTGCGCCCAGTTAGTTGCTTGAAAAGACAATTTCCAGACAAATCAGAATATTTAATCAATCGCGTCCGACACAGGTTATAAATAAAAGCTATGGTTGCCTCTACCTTTGGGTAGATTTTTAGAGCAACTACCAAGACGGTGAAGACGCTCTTAATGGCCCCAACCATTAGACATCTCCCTTCTTCCTGTTTCCTGAATTTCCCCCTGCCCCCCAAGGGCGGAGGGGGGGGTGACTTCCTCGTTCTTTCTTCTTGCTGCTTCCTTCTTCTATAGCTTCATGCCCCAACTTGTCTTGATTCACCCCCAAATCCCCCCCAATACTGGGAATATCGCCCGCACTTGCGCAGCCACAGGCACTGAATTGCATTTGGTCGGGCCACTTGGATTTGAAATTACCGATCGCTACCTGAAACGCGCTGGTTTAGATTACTGGCCCCATGTCAACCTCCACATTCACGAGAATTTAGAAGCTTTTGTGGCTTGTCAGCAGCAACGGGGAGGACGCTCCATCGGATTCAGCACAGGCGGGCGATACAGTTACACGCAATTCCAGTTTCTTGCCAGCGACTGGCTGATGTTTGGCTCCGAAACAGTCGGCATTCCTCAATTCGTCTTGGATGCCTGCGATGCCACAGTTTTTATTCCCATGAGCCAGCCGGGAGTGCGCAGTTTAAATCTTTCTGTCAGCGCCGCTGTAGGTTTATTTGAGGCAAAGCGACAGTTGGGCGAACTCGGATAAAGAATCATCGATAAATACACATATAGATATTTAATAGCTTTATACATCTAGGAAATCTACATCAAAAGATAAGAAATTTGTATCAAAGCTGTGAGAATCTAAACAGCCAAGATTAATTGATTATATTGAAGCAAAAAGAGATTGTTATCATCAATACCAAAATATTTCAAAGATGATTGAGCAACCAAAACAGAGTTTTTGAGCGCTAGAGCGTTCTACACGGAACTTAGAACCCATAGTGGCACTATATCTAGTAGATATACGGTTGTAGTTATTTGCGAAGTTAGGATAGAGTGCGATCGTCAAAGATCGTACTCCTAGCCCTAGCGCCAACAGATATTTTATCTATTTGTTCTAGCTATTGCCGTGTAAGGGTTTTGGGTGCGATCGCCGCCAAATTTACCAGAAAATTTAATTTTTGTAGCTCTGCGAGCTTGTCTAAATTAAAAAATCAAGGTAATCTTGCCTAAGCATGATAGCTGTCAACAATCAAAATATTCTTGTTTGTTGATAAATCAGTGTCATGCAATCCCTTGCGTGTTTCCAAGGACAGTTAGCGCTTCTCAGTAGGAGGTCGTTTTTTTGAAACGAATATATCCCCAAAAAAATCAGCCTGTTAAGGCTAGTGAAATCGACAGAGACGGTTCTACAGAACAGTCCAAACAGACCACGCTAAGCACTGGCAGAGTTCGCTCTCTAGCCACGATCGGACTTGCAATATCCGTAGGTGCTTCCAGCATCCTGCTGCCGAGAACCGGGGACAGCGCTCGCGCGTCCGAACTCGCACCGACACCAGAACCCACCGCGGAAGTACAGCCAGCGTCGGCTAACGAAATCCCTACCTCTGTAGGTGATACTTCCCCAGTTGCACCTGCTGCTCAACCTGATAAGCAGGTAGCGGTTAAGGTGCAACCAGGACCAACTCTGTGGGAGTTATCACAGGACTATGCAGTTGCTCCAAATGCACTAGCAACTGCTAACGGCATTAAATCCGAAACCTTACTCCAAGTAGGGCAAAAACTTACAATTCCGTCGGCGGATGTCGTCGCACCACAACAGAAGGTCGGCAACACCCCAGACCCAGCAGCCGAGGAAACCTCCCAGGTCAATCCCGAACAAAAGTTAGATTTAACAGGCTCAGAGCCTGCTTCTAGTTCGGTGGTGCAGTCAGGGGAGCAATCAACAGCAACGAGCCCCCTCGTAACTCCCACACCTGAGCAAAATTCAAGCTTCGTGCCCAATCCCAACGGGGCGATTGAGAGTTTGAAAAAACAGGAAAACCGGACAGCAGCAGTGGGTCTGACCCAGTTGGAGTCTGAGGGAGGAACGAGTTCATCTACATCACCGACTGTATCCTTGCAGTCGCCAGCACCGACGCCGGCATCTTCCACCTCTGCCACGCCAACGGTTATCCCCAATAGCGGGTTTGCTCAATCATCATCTATTGAACAATCCCTGGTAACACCCAGTTTACCCTCTGCTGTGGTAGTTGCCCCAGCCAACACTACCTCCGCACCAACGGATGTGTTGTACAGTGTGCGTCCAGGAGATACCCTAGATGCGATCGCCTCATCTCAGGGCGTGTCGGCACAAGACCTGATCGCGGTCAACAAGCTCGGCAACCCCAATTTGCTCAATGTCAATCAACGGCTGAAAATTCCGAAAGCTGGGTTAAACAATCCAGGGGTGCAAGCATCCGCTTCTACTATTCAGGCATCTAACTCTACATCTGTCTTCTCGGCAGCTTCGGTTCCCGCATCTTTGAACCCCAGCTCATCTACCCCAGAAATCCCTGGTGCTGGCGTTACAGTATCTGCGCCCACAGTACCGATGGTCTCTCCCCTGGCGAACTTGGAAGGTCTGAACAATATTTCAGCGCCGATGGTTCCCCAAATTAACAACATCCCGCTAACTCAAGTTTCTCAAACCATTAGCGACCCTGGGAAGTTGGAGCTTCAAGGCGAACCAAAATTCACCGGTGCTGTTGATACCAGTGCGCTACCAATGCCAGCCACTGCCACTGCCAGCTCTACCTTGAATGCTGCATCAGCCCAGCCTGCTAACTGGACACCAGTTGTCAGCACCCAGAGTTTAGCCACCGATACAGCTAGTGTCCTACCGGATTCCTCAGCAGTGACTACTCCATCGGCAGAGGCTATCAACCCTTATGCTGAACGCTTAAGGGCGGAAGTCGTCCGGCTACAAGAGGAATATCGGGCAGAGCGAAATTCGATCGGCCCCAATTCAGTAGCCCTAGCTCCCACCCAAGACCCAGAGGCTCAAGTCCCTGGCGGCAACCCGTCTGAGGACAGCGAACATCTCAACCCCTATCTCTACACCCCAGAGTACGCTGGAACGGTGCAGAATGAAATCAGCAGACCCCCGTCGAGAGGGTGGAGCCAGGAGGTTCAGAAGCAGCAGCAAGAGCGTTTTGACCCCGCCCGCGCCGCCCAATCGCAACCGATCGACCTGACACCGAACTCTAATTTAGAACGGCCCGTGGTGGCGACTGCTCCCTTGGGTTCCCAGGGTTACGACCCCCTCAGCAATCCCTCTTTAGGGCAGATGGTTTCTCCAGAACTGCCACCCCTTTCTGGCGCTGATACCTATCTGCCTAACGGCTCCAAACAGTCGGCTAATGGGTTTATTTGGCCGGCTAAAGGTGTTTTCACTTCCGGCTATGGGTGGCGCTGGGGACGGATGCACAAGGGTATTGACGTTGCAGGACCCATCGGCACACCCATTGTCGCAGCCTCGGACGGGGTAGTGACCTATGCACAGTGGAACGATGGTGGCTACGGCTATCTGGTGGAAATTACCCATCCTGACGGTACTGAGACTGTATATGCCCACAACAGCCGGATTTTGGTGCAAAAAGGTCAGAGAGTTGCTCAAGGCGAACAGATTTCCGAAATGGGCAGCACAGGCAATAGTACCGGCCCTCACTTGCACTTTGAAATTCATCCCGCCGGATCGGGAGCTGTCAATCCTATGGCTTTTCTACCCAAGGATGATTCCAGCGCTTCTCGCTAAGCAGTTGTTTCAAGTTATGGGTTTTGATATATCAGCAAAACTCATAACTTTATCCGTTAGTCATTACAAATAATGTAGTCAAACAGCTATCCATAGAACGCCATACCGTGCTACGATAGTAAATCGTGAACAAGTTTTGGCTCAGTGGCGCAGTGGTTAGCGCAGGGGACTCATAAGCCCAAGGTCGCAGGTTCAAATCCCGCCTGAGCCATAATGTGATGACAATCAGCACGCTCTCAGCTTTGAGAGCGTGTTTTTTATTTTGATTTAAGGTAACTGTACTCGTTATGACTATGATATATTTGTAACAGTTCGTAAAAAAGGAAACAAAATCTATGACGAGTGAATGCCTCCGGGTTGGTCAGGCTGCCCCAGACTTCGCAGCAACAGCCGTAGTGGATCAGGAATTCAAGACTGTTAAACTGTCTGATTATAAAGGCAAAAAATATGTAGTCCTGTTCTTTTACCCCTTGGACTTCACTTTTGTCTGCCCGACGGAGATTACAGCATTTAGCGATCGCTTTGAAGACTTCAATAAACTCAATACCGAAATCCTAGGCGTATCCGTTGACAGCGAATTTTCTCACCTAGCTTGGATACAATCAGACCGCAAATCCGGCGGGGTTGGCGACCTCAACTATCCTTTAGTGGCGGATATCAAAAAAACAATTAGTGCCGCCTACAACGTGCTTGACCCAGAAGCAGGCATTGCCCTCAGAGGTCTGTTTATCATCGATAAAGAAGGCATCATCCAACACTCCACTATCAACAACCTTGCCTTCGGTCGCAACGTGGACGAAACTCTCCGCACTCTCCAAGCGATTCAACACGTCCAGTCTCACCCCGATGAAGTTTGTCCCGCCGGCTGGCAGCCCGGTGACAAAACTATGACTCCCGATCCAGTTAAGTCTAAAGTCTTCTTTGCTGCTGTCTAAATTGATAGTTTCGAGTTTGGAGTTTTGAGTTAAAGAGTTTTTCATTCAAAACTCCAAACTTTCCCTGCAATTCCCAATTCCCCAATTCCCAATTCCCAATTCCCCAATTAGGAAATATGCTGACTTCTACTGATTTTAGCGGCTTGTTAAATCAGCGGTTTTTCCAAAATTTCTTGCCTGTTCCTGCTACTAATTCTTTGAAAGTGGGACACAGAACCCCTGATTTTGAATTGCCGGATCTCAATAATGGCAAATTGGTAAGGCTATCTAATTATCGTGGCGATAGGCCTGTGGTTCTGGCTTTTACTCGGATTTTTACTGAAAAGCAATATTGCCCCTTCTGTTTTCCTCATATTAAAGCCTTGAATGAAAACTGGGAAAAATTTGCCGATCGCAATATAGAATTATTGATGGTGACAAGTACCGACGAGCGGCAAAGTCAGATAGTGGTTAGAGATTTAAGCTTAAAAATGCCACTGTTGAGCGATCCTAGTTGTCAAGTTTTTCGCGCCTATCAAGTCGGTCAAGCTTTAGGAGCGCCTTTGCCTGCTCAGTTTGTTTTGGATGCAGATGGAAAACTTCTATTTAAACATTTGTTCTCCTTTATCGACCACAATGCTAGTGTGGAAACTTTGCTAAAATCTCTCCATCAGTAAGCATAAATAGCAACCGCCAACGCGCTTTAGTCATTATTCGCGCTCAGATTCCCGGTGTCTGACTTCAGGGATCAATGACTAAAGCGCCTTAACAGCCCTTGAACTATGGTAGCCTCCTATTTCTTACTAGGAGGAATCTTCTCAATACTAATGAGCGCCTCCATCACCGACTCCACAATTGGTGCCGCCACAGTCCCTCCCGATCCCCCCTTCGGCTCATCAATCACTGCCAAAACCACATACCGAGGAGCCTCCACAGGCATAATTCCGACAAAGCTAGTAATAATCGCCTTGTTAGAATAACCACCACCACTAGCCTTTTGAGCGGTACCCGTTTTCCCTGCAATCCGATAGCCGGGAATCTGTGCAGCCTTCCCCGTACCGCCATCCACAACAGTTTCCATCATCTCTAACACTTGCTTAGTGGTTTTAGGTGAAAAAACCTGCTTCGCTACAACCCTAGGAAGCTTCCAATAAGCTTGACCTTCGCGATCGAAAAGTCCCCGCACTACGTGGGGAGTTACCAACTTCCCACCATTGGCCAAAGCGCCATTAAGCTGCACCAATTGAATGGGAGTAATTGAAAAACCTTGGCCAAAAGCAGTGGTAGCAACTTCCACCGGAGAATTGATAAATTGCTCTCGATTTTTGAGCTGACTGGTTACTTCAAAAGGCAAATCAGTACCTGCACTTTGTCCTAGTCCTAGTTTTTCTAAAGCTTGATAGTAAAGAGAAGATTTCATAGTTCTCATAATGTGTACCATCCCCACATTACTAGAATGTTTTAAAATATCTGTCACCGTCGAAGGACCCCGTGCCCCTGCTGACTGATAGTCGGAATTTTGAATCGGCCAAATACCCATGTAAATTCGACCTTCATCGTTAAACACGCTGTTAGGTTTGACAGCACCAGCTTCCATGGCGATCGCCACATTAATTGCTTTAAAAGTCGAACCAGGTTCGTAAACATCAGTTACAGCCCAATTTTTATAACGTTCCAAACCAAAATTAAAATACTGATTGGGATCGTAGGAAGGTTCGGCCACCATCGATAGCAACTCTCCATTACGGGCATCCATCACAATCACTGTGCCCCGCTTCGCCCCATGTTTCTCCATTTTTTCCTTCAGAGCAATCCGGGCTACCCGCTGCAAACGGCTGTCGATCGTCAATTGCAATTTCAAGTCATCCAACTGGACAAATCCCGCCGTCAGTCGATCGGGAAGCCAATGCCCATCGATCGACTTGCTAAATTGAATTGACGGCATCGATCGTTCCAGCAAATTCTGCTGACTGTATTCTACTCCTGCTTGCCCCTTCCGCTCTCCATCGACATAACCCAAGACATCGGCTACCAATTCCTGCTGCGGGTAAAAACGCTGCTGCTGTCGCACCAATTCCAACCCATCAACGGGACTATTTTTAATCAGCATCCGCCCCACTCGATCGGCAACTTCTTGAGCCAAGGAATCAGCGATCGTAATACCACTTTCGGCAAGATTAAACTTTTGCAGCAATTCAGTTTCCGCCGTATTACCCGCGCTAACTTTGATGGGGAGCATGGGAGCCAAGGATGCTGCTATTTCGGCCTTGGTGTGCTTGAATAACTTTGGGTGAGCGTAGAGCGTGTACACCTGTCGGTCGATCGCCAATACATTCCCATTGCGGTCAATAATCGGGCGTCTGGGTACAAAGGGCTTAGTTTTCAAAGTCTGTTGCTGCAAGGCCTGTTTTTGCAGCGCTTGCCCTCGCGTCACCTGCAAATAAAACAAATTCACCGCCAGCCCCAGCCCTCCTAACATCAACACCGCCCACACCGCCCACAAGCGAAACTTGCTCAGTTTTAAGCGATTCACAGGTTGCCGAGGCGGGCTACCAGGCTTCCCAGAAATAGCCGTTTTGCTTGGTTTAGCCCATCGAGTGCGATCGGCCGGCTGTTTTGAACCTTTCGAGTTCGGCGATCTGTAACGGTCAAAACGAGGATCGTAGCTCATAAACAATAAGTCATTAGTTAGTGGTTATTGGTTATCTGTTATTTGTTCGTTGTCATAACTCATAACCAATAACCGATGCCCGATGCCCCATTCCTGATTAATAACCCAGGGGAGTCTCCACAGTACCTGAACCCTGGACTCCTGGGGCGGGAGTTGGTGGGTTCGTCGTTTGGGGCGATCGACCAACTGGGGTCGGCTCTAAGAAAATTGTCTCCCCAGGCTTCTGTGGGGCCAAACCCGTTGCTGGATTTTCCGCGTCTTTAGCCAGTTGGTGTTTCAAGACTTCGCTGGCGGCACTCAACTGCTGTTCTCGGAGGCGCAGAGTTTCCAGCTTTTGATACTCTTGACTCCAGCGTTGCTCGCCGTAGACAGTCAAGCCGTAGACACTTAAAGCTCCACTCAACAGCAGAATCACTGCCACAGAAGAAGCCCGTTGGGTTCCCAGGAGCGATTGGAGCCACGCCGGATGTACGCGATGATTCGGCAGCACTTTGACTACAGATGCTTCCTGCCGAGGCTGTGTTTGAGCTGTTTCTGCTGGAGAGTAGTTCGGTAATACAGGCCCTGTTTTGGCCCGCCTCCGTTGAGCAATGGAAGTAACTTTGCTGTTGGCAGACCCAGAGGCGGGTTTGCGAGCCGCTTTGCGGCGAGAATCCGTGGTTCTGATAGCAGCAGTCATAGAATTCACCAATACTTGACTTAGGTTAGGATTGCTTTTAGAGCGATCGGATATTCAATGGTGGCAATTGGAGCTAGATCGGTTATCCTTGCCAAGGATACCTCACAAACCAACTAACCCATCCTATCACTGCTCTATTTTCCTGCTTCTTTGACCGGAAAAATAAAATTTGCCGTTTTAGGATACCCGGAAGTAAAACAAATCCTTCAGCCGATCGGCAGTGGGGCCAATTATCTTCCTGACTATAAAACGCTCTAGAGGTCAATCATCACGATACCTCGAAGCCAATTTCAACATATCCTCAATGGGTCTGTTGTCAGCCCACAAAATAATCTTTGATTTGATGTGGGAATATGTGACTAAATGCAGTATTGTAATCAACGAGCGAATCATCGCTCGATTCGTGCCAGCATTGGTTCTCCAGTAAACCACTCCCTATCTGTAGCTGCTCTACCAGAGTGTTACTGATAGAATCCACGGAATCTCGCCGGGAGCGATGAGATTTCTGATTTTACGGTTTAAAAACCGCTCACTCGTTTTCATCCCTGCTCTAAACAGACAGGGTTTCCAACCTAGGAGATTTTTTATGAACAAGGGATTAATTCGTCTGACTTTGGTACTAGGCTTAGCCGCCACTCTGGGCGCTTGCGCTGGTGAAACTGCCCCTACCGCTACCCCCACCCCTGCTGGCGAGGCTCCTGCTTCTGCTCCAGCATCAAAGGAATCTCCAAAGACCGCTCCAGGGGCTGAGAAGTCTCCCGCAGCTGAGAAGTCTCCCGCAGCTACTAAGTCTCCTGCTGCTAAGGAATCCGCTTCTCCTGCTCCTAAAAAGCCCTAACCACGGCGATCGCGGAGTACAGCCCCAACGGGCCTAGCCTGCTGCTAAAAAATCGTTCGCTTCTCACATTTTTTTATCACACTGGTCTGGGCCTGATTTTGGGTGTTGGTTTTTGTCCAATCTCGAAGGGACAATGGATGCAGAAACAATTCTGAACAGAGCAAGTCCTTGGCTAGTAATTAAATATACAAAATGGTACACTTATTGACAAACCTCTAAGTGTATTTATGTTTAAACCTCACGAATTTGCTAAGAGACTCGGAATCTCACTTAACTTGTCTTGGATTTGTATAGCAGTGCATCCTGCAAGTATCCAATCAAAAAAATTGTGAAAATCAAAAATAGCGCTCTATCCAATGACTCGGAAATATTAAATATTAGTAGCTAATTGACATCCCTCTCCGGGTTAAAAGCTACCTAGATAGGACAGCTTTTTCAAGCCAAGGTTTTGGCAAATCTATTTAATTAAACGTAAAATGCCAAGGACTAAAAACCTTGCTGTATCATGATTTTTCGTAAATTTATAAATAAAAGCTGCCTGCTGCTATTTTCCTGATTGCTTGTACTTAACGCCGATTAGTGGCTGTGCTAACAGGAAATAATTTAGACGTAAAGATATATCTAAAATCGATCTAAAAACTTTAATATCGCAGTTGCAATACCACAAAAAACAGTAAAAGTCAATAGTATTTAGAGAAATATACAAATCTTTCAATTTGTTTTAAGATTTTGATATTTAGATATTAGCCCCTAGCAAAACCAAGCTCAAAAGTAGGTGAAAACACTTGACCGACAGCCAGGGTGAGAATGCGATCGGGCAAATTCAGGCTGATTCAGTGGTAGGATGAGCAAGAAAAAATGTAAAAAAATGTAAATTACCACATCGAGCCTAGTTTTGCTTTTCAAAACAATTAAGTAAAGTGATTGAGGTAAGTAGTTTTATGCCCGCGAATGTCCCATTTGAACAGATTGACCGGATTGTGGGGAATCAGCACCACGATCCATTTGAAGTGCTCGGCCCCCACGAGATCGAGGAAAACGGCAAAAAAATCTGGGCCGTCCGAGTTTATCTGCCCAATGCGGATGCGGTATCGGTGGTGTTGCCAGCATCGAGAACGGAACACCCGATGCAGTCAGTACATCACCCTCATTTTTTTGAATGTGCGATCGAAATTCCAGAACTAGCTAACTACCAACTGCGTGTGAAAGAAGGAGAACACGAACGTTTTATCTACGATCCCTACGCTTTTCGATCGCCCAAACTCACAGAATTCGACCAGCATCTATTCTCAGAAGGTAATCACCACCGGATCTACGAAAAACTGGGAGCGCACCTCACCGAAGTAGAAGGCATCCCTGGAGTGTATTTTGCAGTTTGGGCTCCCAATGCGCGCAACGTCTCAGTTCTAGGTGATTTCAACTATTGGGACGGCCGCAAACATCAAATGCGGAAGTCCCAAAATGGCATCTGGGAATTATTTATTCCGGGACTCGATGCGGGGACTCATTACAAATATGAAGTGAAAAACCAAGACGGACATCCCTATGAAAAGTCAGACCCCTACGGCTTTCAGCAAGAAGTACGACCGAAAACAGCATCCATAGTCACAGACTTAAACACCTACACTTGGAACGACAGCGCTTGGATCGAAAAACGGAGGCAGACAGACCCCCTGACACAGCCGATTTCGGTTTACGAATGCCACATTGGTTCTTGGCTCCATGCCGCCAGTGATGAACCTTCAGTGTTGCCAAATGGTGACATAGAAAGGCCAGTCCAAGTTTCTGAACTTAAACCAGGGGCCCGGTTTCTGACTTATCGGGAATTAGCCGATCGACTAATTCCTTACGTCCAAGATTTGGGATACACTCACATCGAAGTTCTACCAATAGCAGAACATCCTTTCGACGGCTCTTGGGGTTATCAAGTGACGGGCTATTTCGCCCCAACATCCCGCTACGGCAAACCAGAAGATTTCATGTATTTTGTTGACCAGTGTCACGCTGCGGGCATTGGTGTACTGGTGGACTGGGTGCCGGGACATTTCCCCAAAGATGGACACGGTTTGGCTTTCTTTGATGGAACTCACTTGTACGAACACGCGGACCCGCGCAAAGGCGAACACAAAGAGTGGGGAACCCTGGTATTTAACTACGGCCGCAACGAGGTGAGGAATTTCTTAGTATCCAACGCTCTTTTCTGGTTCGACAAGTACCACATCGACGGGATTCGGGTAGATGCGGTGGCTTCCATGCTGTATTTGGATTACTGTCGCGAACCGGGAGAATGGCTGACTAATCAGTACGGCGGCCGGGAAAATATTGAAGCGGCAGATTTTCTGCGACAGGTGAATCATGTAATTTTCAGCTATTTCCCAGGTTCACTGTCAATCGCGGAAGAATCTACCTCTTGGCCGATGGTCTCTTGGCCGACCTATGTAGGTGGCTTGGGCTTCAATCTGAAGTGGAACATGGGTTGGATGCACGATATGCTCGACTATTTCCACATGGACCCTTGGTTCCGCCAGTTTCATCAGAACAACATAACTTTCAGTATGTGGTACAACCACAGCGAGAATTTTATGCTGGCACTATCCCACGATGAGGTAGTCCACGGCAAGGCTCACATCATTGGGAAAATGCCAGGAGATGAATGGCAAAAGTGTGCGAACGTGCGGTGTTTGTTTACTTTTATGTTTACTCACCCAGGCAAAAAAACCATGTTTATGGGGATGGAGTTCGGCCAGTGGCAAGAGTGGAATGTTTGGGGAGATTTGCAGTGGAATTTGCTGCAATTTGAGCCTCACCAAAAGTTGAAGCTGTTTTTTAAGGATTTGAACAATCTGTACCGCAGCGAATCAGCACTTTATAGTCAAGATTTTGCTGAGGATGGGTTTGACTGGATTGATTGCAGCGACAATCGACACAGTGTGGTAGCCTTTGTGCGTCGCTCGAAGGATGGTAATGAGTTTGTGGTGACAGTTTGCAATTTTACGCCGCAGCCGCACTCTCATTATCGCGTCGGAGTGCCGGAGGCGGGTTTCTATACGGAGTTGTTTAACAGCGACGCACGGGAGTACGGTGGCAGCAATATGGGCAATTTGGGGGGCAAGTGGACTGATGAGTGGTGGTTCCACAATAGTGCTTATTCGATCGACTTGTGTTTGCCGCCTTTGGGTGTGTTAATTTTGAAGCTCGATCGGGCAAAAACAGCAGCAAAATCTCAAGAGTTTTGATGACAGAGGACACGGCAGTGCCGTGTCCCTACCGAAAATAAATTGTAGGGACACGGCAGTGCCGTGTCCCTACCGAAAATAAATTGTAGGGACACGGCAGTGCCGTGTCCCTACCGAAAATAAATTGTAGGGACACGGCAGTGCCGTGTCCTAATTTTGGCTACTAATAATAATGATTTAGGATTGCTATAACCAATAACCAATAACAAATAACAAATAACTAAATATTCGATGAAACTTTAGGCGAATCAATTGTTACTACATCCGAAATAGATTCTTCTTTCGCAGAGTCTAAATTTGGCAGTGGCATATGCTTCATTTCCCAAACTTTCAGCAAAATTAAATATTCATAAAAAGCTTGCAGCGTACACCAAGCTAATCCCGCTTGACCGTCAAGAAATCCGCCTAGTAGAATATACATATAGAAAAAGCGCACAACTGGTCGTAAAGGCAAGCGCAAAGAAAAATCTTTCAATGCACGGCGTCTTTCCACTTCTGAGGCTCCAAAAAATAAATCCCACCAATTTACTTGACCGGCTTCTAGTTGACGGAGGGTTTCGGCAGCCTCGTCATTCGAGTAGCGGTTGTGCTTTTCAATCCAGCGAGAAAGACCTTTGCTGCAAGTATAGTGAGGGTAGGTTTCCTTCAGGAAGTGAGTCGGACCATTGCAAACTTCCCGTTCCGTGTGGCCGTAGTCACTAAACCATACTTGGTCTTTGCGAAATAGGCGCATTTGATAGCGGGGATATTGAGTGCTGCGGCGAATCCAACGATCCATAAATATTACTTTTTCAGCGACGTAATAGCCTATATATTCTTGACTTTCGATCGCCTTTAAGCATTCAGCAAACAGTGCAGGTGTCATCCGCTCATCTGCTTCGAGGATGTAAACCCATTCGTACTTGCAGGGAACTTCTTGCAACATCCAAGTCCGCTGACGCCCGTGAGTTTCAAAAGCGTGCTGCACCAAGAGGACTGGATAGCTCTGGATAATCTCAAGGGTACGATCGCTGCTGAAAGAATCAACCACAATGATATCGTCACAAAGCAGCGCCGATTCAATGCAAGCGGCGATATCAATCTCTTCGTTGTAAGTCAGAATATAAATTGAGAACATTCCCAGCTTTCAGTAAGGGCAAACCATAGCAGAAGGAAGAAGTCCGATGGATGTCGGCAGAAGAGCGAGGTGCAAATGCAAGAAAATCAATGGTTTCAGCAATTAACAACGTCCTAACTGCCTCAGCGGTTGCTCTATTAACCACATCAAATATTTATTAGAGATGTCTGGACCGGCGCGATCCCCGCTGTTGGCTGGTCAACTCTTGTGGCGGCCGAACCGAGGAATTCCCATGCTTCTCAATCCAGTCCAACCAACAGTAATGTAACCGATCGCCAAGAGTAAACTGCTGATTCCCGTCTGCAAACTAGAATTTCTCGATCGAGTTCTCAACTCTTTCTCTTTTTGTTGCTTACGAGTCTGAATTTCTTTGCGGGCCTGGTTAGGAAGTTCTTGGGCTTGCTGTTCCAGAAATTTGTCTAGGGCTTTCGGGTCATTTTTTGACTCCTGAAGCACAGCTTTCAATTCCTTGGGAACCTCTGGACTCTTGAGTGCTTGTGCCATTTTTCCCTCATCTTGCAGCAGGGCTGCTATCTGACTGCGGCGCTGGCTTTTAAGCTGTTCTATCTGAGCTTTGAACTGATCGCTTTTAATTTGGGCTTCGAGTTGACCCTCAGCTTGTCCGGCTTCTCTATCGACTTGAACCAGGGCCTCCTTGAGTTCCAAACGAGTATTGTTGAGATGAAGTGGCACCAGACACAGATAAATCAGGCCTAGCAAACTGGAAACTAACAGGGCCCAGAATCGTAAATCCAGCCAAATATTTTGGCGTTCGATGGAGACTCCAGTGCTGCTGTCCACCCAAAAGCCAGTCATCAGTAGGGCTATACCCATTAAAGGAATAATTCCCCGGTCAACTATCTGAGTTGCCGCAGCCAACTGCCACCCTCTATTGAGAATGTCGGAGGTTTCTCCCGGTAGTGACAGCACAATGCAGTCGAGCAAAGCAGAGAGAATCAAGATAATCCCCACTACTTTGAGAGTGCGAGCGGCTACAGAAGAAAATTGACGGCTATTAGTTGCTTTCATACAAATATGCGGTAAGTGGGAAACGAGGGAGTTTAGATCCAAGAGGAAAGTGACACCAGCGGTGGGAACCGCCTAGTCAATAGCAGAATGGAGGGTTGTTGACCCCTCATACCTTTGGGCCTATTCCCTTGCGGAGTGATGTGAGCGCGCCTTTGTGATGACAGTTTTAGGGGCCCAAAGCACGGTCTGTGTTACATAGCAGACTATGAACCAGCAGCAACAGATCTCTTGATTAGCTACCTATCAAGCGGGTGTATTGACTCAAATAACCTAGTCAGCTAAGACGGGAGGTTAGTCAGTACGGCTGGTTTGATGGCTCTGGCGAGGGAGCGTATCGTCAGGCCTTGGTAACAGAGAATTCCTGTTGGATAATTTTACACCGTTAGATTCAAGGCGGTAGTGGAGTAGATTTTGTTGCACAAGTTAAGTTATTTTCCACCAAAAGAGCTCGTTGCGACACCAGGCTCGACTTTTTTCTGATTGTTCTTGACTGCGGTTTTGGTACAGAGGTGTTCTGGACGCTTACGGTTCCAGCAGCTTTTAACTAGCTTGTGTTGGCGCGGTGGTGTCGAAAATAATGCACACAGGACGATAATTTAGGAGTTTTGGGTTGTCTTCCAGCTTCCCTTCTCGAAACAATTTCAGCACTCCTGTGAAAGATTTTACCGACTTGCTGAGAACACCACAAGTTTGTGGAGCGGATCGATCGCATAAAACTCAGACTTAACTTGCTTTTTTATTAACAAAAATTCTCTCTATTTTTAATTTTCACTTAAGCTATCGCCTGCAAATTATAACTTACTAACTATTAGGCAATTGAATAATTAATTTTTCAATTTAGCAAGTGCAATTTCTCACTTTTGCTGGTAGGATGGTTCATCGCTGTTCAAACTCGCTGTTGGTGGAAACAATGATTTCTGGTGTTTATGGGTTGAAAGAACTTGCTCGTGCGATCGCCTCAAATCCGGCTCAGTGGCGTCCCCTCGTCTTTACCAACGGCTGCTTCGATATCTTACACGCAGGGCACGTCCGCTATTTGCACCAGGCTTCATCCTTGGGGCGGTCCCTCGTGGTGGGATTGAATAGCGATGCTAGCGTACAAGCCCTCAAACCCCAGCAGCCGGGATTACCAGGGCGCCCGATCGTACCAGAAGAACAGCGAGCCGAAGTTTTAGCGGCACTCAAAGCCGTAGACGCCGTAGTAATTTTTCCCGAAACTACCGCCATTGAACTGATCGCGACTCTGAAGCCAGATATCTACGTTAAAGGAGGCGACTATCAAATCGAAACACTACCGGAAGCACCTGCGGTTTTAGCCTGTGGTGGCAAAATTTCCTTGGTCAAAATAGAAGTTCCGAGTTCTACCAGTGCGATCGTCAAACGCATTTTGCAGTTATAGAATACAGCAATAATATACAAACACTTATCTTATTTATTGGTAAAACATGACTTTCATCTCCCTTCAATACGCCCAATTTTTGCTAAGTTTGTTAGTTGTTTATTGGTTAGTGCCACTGCGATGGTGGCGACTTTCAATCATGGTGATTGGTAGTCTCATTTTTTATGGTTCGCTGCAAAAATGGTACATTCCTCTGCTGTTAGTAGGTACTCTGTTTAATTATTTCTTGGCAATGGCGATCGGGGAACCTCTGGATTGGCGGATTGCTAACGAATCTTGGAACCGCCGCCGCTGGTTGCTACTGTGCATAGGAATTACCCTGAATGTATTGCTGCTTCTAGGTTTTAAGTATGTGCCTTTTTTCTTAAGTTCCCTAGGCAATTTGTTAAATTTACCCGTGGCTTTAGACAGTGCGGACTGGGTAAAAACCCACGTAATTGCTCCTCTAGGATTGAGTTTTTTTTGCTTTGAGTGTATTGCTTATTTGATAGACGTGTATCGAGGTGCACCTGCGGCAAATTCACTGCTGCACTTTGCTGCTTACAAGTTGTTTTTTCCCAAACTAATTTCGGGACCAATTACTCGGTATCATAACTTAATTTATCAACTAAAATCCCAGAAATTTCCCACAGTAGATCGCATTGCAGAGGGACTGTGGGCGATCGCCTCCGGTGCAGTAAAAAAAGGGCTTGTGGCTGACAATTTGGGAATTTATGTAGATTTAAGTTTTACCAACTTGCAGCGGGCGGGAAGCGAAGATTTGTGGCTGACAATTTTTGCTTACGGGTTGCAACTTTATCTCGACTTTAGCGCTTATGTTGATATCGCGCGCGGTACTGCTTTGCTGCTAGGTTGGTACTTACCACCCAATTTTGATTTTCCTTATTTTAGTTCTAGCATAGGCGATTTTTGGCGGCGCTGGCACATGACTTTGGGGGATTGGCTGCGGAATTATTTGTATTTTCCTTTGGGCGGTTCGCGGGTTAGTTTGTGGCGTACTTGTCTGAATTTGTTAATCGTCATGTTAGTGGCTGGAATTTGGCACGGGGCGGCTTGGGGATTTATTGTGTGGGGGGGGTTACACGGTTTGGCTTTGGTGGTTCATAGGCTGACGGATGTGGTGTTTAAGCGGTTGCGAATAGATTTTTTGTGGGACAATGCGATCGGCTTTTTCATCGGTTGGCTGTTAACTCAAGCTATGGTTTTTGGTAGTTGGATATTTTTCCGTCTTCCCGATTTGAAAGACTCTGGATGGGTAATTTCCCATTTTTGGGGACATTCTGCTGATGTCCAGTTTGCACATAAAGTTTATGTGGAAGCCCTGGGTTTGGAAAGAGTGCAGTTAAGTTGGATTTTGGGGAGCTTGGCGCTGGCGATGCTGATTAATTATACGTTAATTCGGGGTTTGAAGGTGGAGTTGAATTGGCCTGTGAAGTTGATGTTAGTACCGCTTTGTTTGTATGCGGTTTGGGTGTTGGCACCGGAGGGTGGTTTACCTTACATTTATTTTGATTTTTAGAGGATGGGAAGGAAGAAGGATCGAATTTATGCAAGGGTGTAAAAAACCTGGTTTCTGCCTCAATATTTATGTTAACAAATCAGGATTTATTAGAGAAACAATTTTTTTGGGAGCATCCCGATTTTGCATAGGCGAAGCATGACCGCAGACAATTTATTAGTGATAACCAGAGATTTACAGCGGTAATGCTTCGCCCCTACTAATATATTTGCAAAACTGAGGTGCACCCAGTTTTTTGGCGTCACTTATTCATAGGAACACCAGTCACTCCAGCTACCTGGATAAAGTTTAGCGTTGGGAATTCCGGCTATTTCTAAAGACAATAAATTCACGCAAGCTGTTACCCCGGAACCGCAATAAACCATAATTTCTTCGGCGGTGGCTAATTCTGTCCAAAGTTGCTTTTGTGTGGCAGTCGATCGCACTTTTCCTGTCTCATCTGTCACCTGTTGCCAAGGATAGTTGACAGCACCGGGAATGTGGCCTGCAATGGGGTCGATCGGCTCCCGGAGGCCAAGATATCGATCGTTCTCCCGCGAATCAACCAAAACCTTTCCCGGCAAGTTTTTTAGTGCTTTTACGGCCTCAATATCAACAATTAGGTCCGATCGCAATTGGGGAACAAATTTGCCCTCAAGAGGTTTTGGCAAAACATTTGTCACCGGATATCGGGCCGCTTTCCAGCCACTGAAACCCCCATCTAACAAGGCTACTTTACTGTGTCCCATATATCGCAGCAACCACCACAACCGAGCCGCAAAAGCCAACCGCGAATCGTCATAGGCGACGACTAAAGTTTCTTGAAAATTAATGCCAATAGCACTCAATTTTTCCGCTAATTCTGTAATATTTGGCAGCGGATGTCTGCCACCATGTTTTTCAACTTGACTAGCGAGGTCTTGGTTTAAATCTAAATAAAAAGCTCCGGGAATGTGACTTTCTTGATATTGTTTTTGTCCCAATTCTGCATCGGCTAGAGAAAACCGACAGTCAATAATTACAACTTGCTGATTTTCGGTATTGGCGGCTAACCATTCAGGATTAACTATCAAATTGGTGTCTGTCATATTGATTTAAAAATTCCTGTGTTTGAACGGCGATAAACTTGAAAATCTCTAGAAAATAAGCTGCTTTTTTCATCACCTTATTTTTCAGGATTAGATTTCCTATTTGCTTTTTCATTAGATTCTTTTTCAGAATTGGATTTTTTAGTTGATTTTTCAGTGGCTTCTTTTTCAGAATTGGATTTTTTAGTTGATTTTTCAGTGGCTTCTTTTTCAGAATTGGATTTTTTAGTTGATTTTTCAGTGGTTTCTTTTTCGGAATTGGATTTTTTAGCTGATTTTTCTGCTGATTCTTTTTCACCCGTGGCTGGTGTTGGACTTGGGGAAGGCAGAGTTACTGCTGATTCTTGAGCATAAATCAGATATTTCTGATACTCAGCTACTTTTGTCTGAGCTAGTTCATGATGAGGACTTGATGGGGGTACTCTTCTCATCAAAGAGATGGCTTCTTGCCAGTTATTGGCAACTAAATTCCATTCCTCTTTGGTTTTGGCACCTCGTCCTAATTCTGCTGCTTTTACTGCACTGTTAACTGCCTCTCGAAAAGAATCTGGTACTGTTGCTACACTCGTTGTTTCCTCTAGATTTTTGCCCGCAGTTGCTGCTGGCTCGTTTAAAAGTTTACCAACAAAGGCTACGACTGCGATCGCCAATATACCTGTCACCATCCCGACTACTATAAAAGTCGATCGCAGTCTATTCTCTAATTCTTTCATTTCCGGCGGTGTCGCCTCCATATTTTTCGCATTTTCCCTATTAGCAACTATTGTATTTGTCAAGGATTTTTCAGGATAATTTTCTTGAGCAATACTTGGGTGTTCTAAAATAAATTCTTGACTCCAATCAGACACAACCTGACCAATTTCTCGACCCTCAACTTTCACCATGCGAATCGAATTTGGCTGCAAATCGGTTAATTCTTTGCGGACAAATTCTACTGATGTATCTGGTGCAGGTACGGGCGAAGCATCCAGAAATACTTCCAAAGAATCGCCGCTGACATTAACTGTGACTGTGATGTCTTCAGATTGTAACTGACTCTGGAGCCAAGAGGCGATCGCCTGCGGATTTCCCTGTTTGGCAAGTTCCTGAAAATTAAGCTCTGTCATAGCTGAAGACCTGATTTTTGGATAATTGATTCGCTATCGCTCAATTTATTTTCGGGATTACTTTCATCCCGTCACTCATCCCGTAAACGGATAGAGTGTGGGGCTTCCCCTTCCTGTATGTTAAAATTTTTGTTGATGTTAAAGCACAATAATTCAAATTCCACAAACAGTATAATCCACAAGTGTCGAAAGTAGCGAGATCGATTGAGAATTTAGGAGTCAAGGATTGGGGATGGGAGTTTTGAAGGCTGCGAGTCTACGGATCGATCCGGTGGCTTTCCGATATTTCCCTATCCCGGTAGATTTTTCCCTCTCCTATGGGGTGCATCTGTGTTTTGCAAATACAGCGGTTCCCGCTGTATAATGGTACAATAAATAATAACAAAATATCATCTTGTATTAAAAATTAATGAAAGCATATTCTCTCGATCTCCGCCAAAAAATAGTAATAGCACATTTGGTTCA
>JAHREW010000029.1:80115-82979 GCA_020883125.1 Microcoleus sp. CAWBG506 | reverse complement strand
CTAAAACCAACAATCTCATAAACCCGCCCCCGCCCAACAGTAAATCCCAATCTGTAGGGGCGGGTTAACCAACAATAATTGCCTAAAACCAACAATCTCATAAACCCGCCCCCACCCAACGACAAATCGCAATCTACTTCAACTACGCTCAGTAACCGGCCGCCACCCAACAGTAAATCGCAATCTATCTCAGATTCACAAAAAATGCAACATAGCCCACCCAAAACCACCCAAAACATCCTATTAGAACTCAAGAATCTTTCTGTAAACTACGGTGGAATTCAAGCCTTGCAAAATATTAATCTCACGATTAATGCAGGCGAAGTCGTCAGCCTCATCGGTGCGAATGGTGCCGGCAAAAGTACGACTCTCAGGGCTATTTCCAAAATAGTTAATTTGCGGGGAGGGCAAATTATCTATAACGGGCGTGATATTACTCGTCGCCTAGCCCACGAAGTTGTCAAACTCGGAATTGCCCACAGCCCTGAAGGGAGGCGGGTTTTGGCGCAGCAAACGGTGTTGACAAACTTAGAATTAGGGGCCTATGTGCGATCGGATACTGCCCAAATCAAAGCAGATTTAGAATACCAATGTAAACTATTTCCCAGGTTAGCAGAACGCCGCAATCAACTATCGGGAACCCTCAGCGGTGGGGAACAGCAAATGTTGGCGATCGCCCGCGCCCTGATGTCGCGCCCCAAACTGCTACTATTAGATGAACCCAGTCTGGGCTTAGCGCCCGCCATAGTCAAAGAAATATTTGCGATTATTCAACATTTGCGCTCCACAGGCGTTACAATTCTCTTGGTCGAACAAAACGCCAGTTTAGCATTGCAAATTGCCGATCGAGGTTATGTACTAGAAGCTGGTAACATTACTCTCACAGGTCTTGCATCAGATTTGCTAAAGGACGATCGAGTTAGGAGGGCATACTTAGGTTGACTTGGTTAATTTTAGGAATTTTTACCGCCTTCTTTGAAGCCGTCAAAGACGTTTTTGGCAAACAAAATCTCAAAAAAAGTGACGAATATGTCGTCGCTTGGTCCCTCTCATTCTTTTCCGTCATCTCTTTGACTCCCTGGGTAATTTATACAGGAATTCCGGCATTAAACTCTCAATTTTGGTTCGCCCTATTAATCGGAGGTAGCATCAACGCTGTCACAGCCCTACTCTACATCAAAGCCATCAAAGTATCAGACTTATCCCTGACAGTACCCCTGGTAGCATTGACACCACTATTCATGTTGCTAACTTCACCCTTAATTGTTGGTGAATATCCAAAACTTTTTGATTATATTGGCATTTTTTTAATCGTAACAGGCTCTTACTTACTCAATATAAAAGATAAATCCCATGGATATTTAGCCCCCTTCAAAGCACTGGTGAAAGAACCAGGACCGAAATTGATGTTAATGGTGGCATTCCTGTGGAGTATTACTTCAAATTTTGATAAAATAGGAGTTAAAAATTCATCCCCCATTTTTTGGATATTTTCTATATTTGGAACCATGAGTATCTTGCTACTCCCAATTTTATTGCACAAAACCCCAAATCCCAGCCGCAAAATCCTCAAACAATTACCAATGCTAGCAGCTATGGGATTTTTCAATGCTATAGGAGTGCTTTGTCAAATGCAAGCTTTGACATTAACCTTGGTAGTACAAGTAATAGCAATTAAACGTACTAGCGTGTTAATGGGTGTATTGTTCGGTCACTTTATTTTCAAAGAAAAAGACATACAACAAAGATTACTAGGCGCAGCCATCATGGTTTTAGGAGTTTTCGTTATCAGTTTATAGATTGAACCTCAGAAACAGAAAATCATCCATCTCTCTCTTCTCTTCCTCTGCGTACTCTGCGCCCTCTGTGGTTTAATTATTCTAATACAACCGGATTTAAAATAAGTCATGTTATACTAAGAGCGATCGCACCTTTCATTATTTATAAACATAAACTAAAAATTAATGCACAAAATAGCCGCAACACCAGGAGGCTGGAACCCCCAAGCCGAAGGAGTAATATTCATCCAACAAACCCCCGCACCAATCGTATTTATTAGTGCAGCGGATACAGATATTCAAACCCTCGCAGCCGCTTCATCAAAACTACCAGCAGAATTCCCCAAACTGCGCGCCGTGAATCTCCTACAATTGCAGCAACAACTAACCATTGACACCTATGCCGAAGAAATTTTACAACACGCGCAGGTAATTATTTTAAGGTTGTTAGGAGGGCGTTCCTATTGGTCTTATGGCTTGGAAATACTGCGCGAAACAGTGGAAAAAACCCAAGCTAAACTGATTGTAATGCCCGGTGAGGACAGTCCCGACCCCGATTTAATCAGTCATTCAAATGTATCGCTGTCAGCAGTCAATCAACTATGGCGCTACTTCACAGAAGGCGGAGTCAAAAACTTTGTTAATGCCCTAAAATTTGCCGCTGATACTTGTCTCAAAACTGCTTACCATCCACCTTTACCTCAAACCGTTGCCCGCGTCGGAATTTACGATTGGGGAGGGAATGCGAGGGCTTGTTTTGAAACTTTTCAACCAGATTCCGATCCCCCTAAATCCCCCTTCCCAAGGGGGACTTTGATTCCAGATTCCGATCCCCCTAAATCCCCCTTCCCAAGGGGGACTTTGATTCCAGATTCCGATCCCCCTAAATCCCCCTTCCCAAGGGGGACTTTGATTCCAGATTCCGATCCCCCTAAATCCCCATTAAGAAGGGGGACTTTGATTCCAGATTCCGATCCCCCTAAATCCCCCTTCCCAAGGGGGACTTTGATTCCAGATTCCGATCCCCCTAAATCCCCCTTCCCAAGGGGGACTTTGATTCCAGATTCCGATCCCCCTAAATCCCCC
>JAHREW010000029.1:0-80015 GCA_020883125.1 Microcoleus sp. CAWBG506 | reverse complement strand
GATTCCAGATTCCGATCCCCCTAAATCCCCCTTCCCAAGGGGGACTTTGATTCCAGATTCCGATCCCCCTAAATCCCCCTTCCCAAGGGGGACTTTGATTCCAGATTCCGATCCCCCTAAATCCCCCGATCGAAGGGGGACTTTGACCACTTCTTGCTCCCCCCTTATTAAGGGGGGCTGGGGGGGATCTCCGGGGGTGGAAACAGATGCTAAAGCACAGGAAGAGGGCGCGCAGGGGGGCACCGCCCCTACAGTGGGAATCTTATTTTATCGCGCTCATTATTTATCGGGAAATATTGCACCAATCGATGCACTTTGTCAAGCTTTGTCAGAGCGAAATTTAGTGCCAGTTCCCGTGTTTGTATCTTCCTTGCGTGAACCAGATTTGCAAGTAGAATTGCGGGAATATTTTCAGCCCAAAGACGCAGAACAAATTCAATTATTACTCAATACAACAAGTTTTGCAATCTCCGGTTTCAACAGTCCCGACTCAGAACAAAATACTTTAAAATTATTAGATGTTCCAGTCTTGCAAGCCATATTTAGTGGCGGTGGTTTACAAGAGTGGGAAAGTGAATTGCAAGGACTTTCGCCGCGCGATGTGGCGATGAATGTAGCTTTGCCAGAAGTGGATGGGAAAATCATTACTAGGGCGGTTTCTTTTAAGGCTGTCCAAACTTGGAATAGCGAATTAGAAACTGATGTTGTGGGTTATGTCGCTGCGGGCGATCGCATTTCATTTGTAGCAGATTTAACTACAAATTGGGTCAACCTCAAACAAACTCCCGCCGCCAACAGACGCATCGCCATCATCCTCGCAAATTATCCCACCCGCAACGCCAGATTGGCCAACGGTGTCGGCTTGGATACGCCTGCTAGCTGTGTGGAAATCCTGAAAGCTTTGCAGGAAGCTGGTTATCAAATAGATAATATCCCCAACAGCGGCAACGAGTTAATTGAAATACTCACATCCGGCGTGACAAATGACCCGGAAGGACGGGAATTGCGCCCGGTTAATCAATATTTAGATTTGGCAGAATATCAAGAGTATTTCGCAACTTTGCCGCAGCAAGTCCAAGATGGAATCTGTAATAGATGGGGCTTAGCAACGGGAGAAAAAACGGAATTATTGACTGCGAACTTGTTTCCGATTCCGGGGATTCAGTTGGGGAATGTGTTTGTGGGAATTCAACCGTCACGGGGATACGAAATTGACCCTAGTTTGAACTATCACGCACCGGATTTAGAACCAACTCATAATTATCTAGCTTACTATTATTGGCTGCGAGAAAAATTTGGTTCTCAGGCAATAATTCATGCGGGAAAACATGGTAATTTAGAATGGCTTCCCGGCAAAAGTGTCGCTTTATCTACTAATTGTTATCCCGAAGTTGCTTTAGGTGCGATGCCGAACTTTTATCCGTTTATTGTCAACGATCCGGGGGAAGGTTCCCAGGCAAAAAGACGATCGCAAGCCGTGATAATCGACCACCTCACCCCGCCCATGACTCGCGCCGAACTTTATGGGCCTTTGCAGCAGTTAGAAGCCTTAATCGACGAATATTGCGAGGCGCAAAGCTTAGATCCGTCTCGATTACCGATGATTCGCGATCGCATTGTCGCCCTCACCAACAAAGAAAACTTAGACAAAGACTTAGGAATACAACTCAATAAATCCGAGTTTACCGAATTTATCACCCGCACCGATGGCTATCTTTGCGAACTCAAAGAATCCCAAATTCGCGACGGATTGCACATTTTTGGACAGTGCCCGGAAGGTAGACAGTTGAGAGATTTGATAATTGCGATCGCCCGCCATCCTAGCACAGGCAGATCCGGTTTAACCCGCGCCCTAGCCGAAGACTCAGGATACGATTTCGACCCCTTAACCACCGCAGGCGATTTAACCGCAGAACTCGAAGAAAAAGCAGCAGAATTAGTAGATAACTTAATTGCAAACATCGGTGTTAATCCGCCTTCATCAGCGGTGGTAAAAGATATCCAAATAGGACAAGCAACACAACCAGAAATAGACTGGATAACTAACTATCTTTTACCATCACTCATTCAAACAAACCAAGAAATTACTAACCTCTTGCGTGGCTTAGATGGCCGCCACATACCCAGCGGTGCATCCGGCGCGCCCACCCGTGGCCGCCCCGATGTATTACCCACTGGCCGCAATTTTTACTCGGTAGATATCCGCGCTATTCCCACAGAAACCGCCTGGAGAGTTGGGAAAGTTGCAGCCGAAACTTTAATCGAAAGATACACCCAAGAAAACGGCGAATATCCCAAAACTTTGGGCTTGTCGGTGTGGGGAACATCCACCATGCGAACGGGGGGAGATGACATCGCTGAAGCTTTAGCATTAATCGGAGTTCAACCGATATGGGATGGGCCTTCGCGCCGAGTTGTAGATTTTGAAATCTTGCCTGTTTCTGTTTTGGGACGGCCGCGGGTTGATGTTACTTTGCGAATTTCTGGTTTTTTCCGCGATGCTTTTTTTAATTTAATTGATTTGTTTGATTCCGCGGTAAAAGCTGTGGCAGATTTAGATGAACCAGCCGAAAGCAATCCTTTAGCAGCACAGGTTAAGCAGGAAATTCAAGATTGGGAATCGACTGGTTTGAGTCGGGAAGAGGCTAAATTGCGATCGCAATTTCGCGTCTTTGGTTCCAAACCGGGTGCCTACGGCGCGGGACTTCAAGGCATAATTGAAGCTCAAAATTGGACAGATGACGGAGATTTAGCCAAAGCTTACATTAATTGGAGCAGTTATGCCTATACAAGTACCCCCCTTTATCAGGGGGGGGCTAATTCCACCAATACCCCCCCAACCCCCCCTTATCAAGGGGGGGCTAATTCCATAAATACCCCCCCCGATCAAGGTGGGGCTAATTCCATGAATACCCCCCCAACCCCCCCCGATCAAGGGGGGGCTAATTCCAATTCTTGCCCCCCCCCTTACCAAGGGGGGGCTAGGGGGGGTGAATTTACCGGGGGTGAATGGGGATGTTCGGCACCGGAAGCATTTGAAAAACGCCTCGCCCAAATGCAAATAGTTCTGCAAAACCAAGACAACCGCGAACACGATATTTTAGACTCCGACGATTATTATCAATTCCAAGGTGGAATGACGGCGGCAATTCGCAATTTGCAAGGCAAAAATCCTGAAACTTATTTCGGAGATAATTCAATTCCTGAGAATCCCAAAGTGCGACAACTGCGGGAAGAAATTGCGCGGGTTTATCGCAGTAGGGCTGTGAATCCTAAATGGATTGAAGGGGCGATGCGACATGGTTATAAGGGTGCGTTTGAAATTGCAGCAACTGTTGATTTTTTGTTTGCTTATGATGCTACGGCAAATTGTGTTGAGGATTTTATGTATGAGGGAATCGCTGAGGCTTACATTTTTGACGAAAAAGTGCAGGGATTTATCCAGGAAAATAATCCTTGGGCACTGCGAGATATGGCGGAAAGATTGTTAGAAGCTCGTCAGCGGGGGTTGTGGGAGTCTGCCAGTCAGGATATACTGGATAAATTGCGATCGATCGCCCTGGAAGCTGAAGCCGTCATTGAATCCCACACAGAAATACGCTAACGCAATCTGAATTATAAAATATAGTTAATATCCGAGGAATTCATGTTAAGCGATCCAACCAACAAATGGTAATTCCGATAGCTGAAGAACTAGAAAATTTCAGGACTAAAGTCCTTACTACGAACCAAAATCAGGTAGGTAGTAAGGTCAAAGTTTTCGGACGTTACTGACTAATTTATCGACGATCGCTAAAAATCCAGTGCAACCTAAACGAGCGGGTTTTTCAGTTAGTTTCGACCTGACTACGCCAACTCCTTTACAGCAGAAAGCCTTAGATTAGCTGCGCTTCGCTGACATTCTAGTCATGTATCTGGCGGGGGCTAAAGCGCGATCGCCCCACTGATGGCGGCAATACTAGGAACTTTAAGAGCATGGGGGCGAAGTTCAGTTTCAGGCACAGTTACCTTGAGGTAATCGGCGATAAAATCACCATACTTTTTCCTGATTTCGACAGGCAGAAATTTGAATCCAAGGGTCTTCGATCGACATTCAGGGGAGCCACAACAACATTCTGGAATGGCAATGGAAATATACTCCGTTGTCTCGTAGTCCCAGGTAAGTTCGCTGCCAGAAGGAATATCAACCAATGCCACGAAATCGTAGGCTCCGAATAGATTATTCCGAACCCCTGTGTTTGGGCTACAAGAATGATTGATTAATACTCCTGGTTCATCTAATTCTATATGCAGGTCAAAATCGATCTGAAAAGAGTGAGTAGTTCTTTTTGGCAGAATCTCGACTCGGCGTCCAACCACCACAGTCTCACCTTTACCGAAGCATCGGCTGGCAAAAACGCCTCTACCTTTCTCTGTTTGCTGGATGAAAATATCGAAACCCATTTTCCTCACTCTTAAGACAAATTACAAATCTAATTCTACGAGGTTAGCGATCGGCCGCGACACTGGAACATTAATGGGATCAGTATCCGAATCAGACAGCACTGCGACAATCGACTCGTTAACCTGGATTTCGCCATTTTGCTCAGCATCCTGAGACTTGCTTTGACCAAAAACCATTGCCACCAGTACAAGAGCTGCGCCAATCAGACCGCGTACTCCTAGTTTCTCTCCCAAGAGTAGAAACGAGAAAACCGCGGCAAAAATTGGCTCAAGCGTATACATTAGCGCCGTCTCATAAGCGTTAACCCATCGTTGAGCCACTACTTGGAGCACAATCGTGGCAGCAGTATCAAACAAACCCAGATATAAGAGAACACCAAGGTTTGCGCTAATTGCTTCCTGTTGTGTTACCAGATCTGGAGCGGCCCAGATTAAAGATACTATCGCTATAACCCAAAGCTGGATCGCTGTAAGTGGCAAAGTGGGGTGCCGCAACGTGATGGACTCAAGCTTCAGAATGTAAATTGAGTAGAGGAAGGCGTTGCCTAACATCAAGAAATCGCCGAGCACGAGCTGTTCACTCTCCCAACACATCACTCCCACGCCCAAGATGGCAATTCCTGCGGCGAGGAAAGTTTTTAGGAACACCTGCCGACCCATCAGTTGCCCCAGCAGAGGAACTAGGATGACGTTGAAACTGGCAATGAATCCAGCATGATTGGCCGAGGTAGTCTCAAGGGCAAATGTTTGCAGGTTGAGAGTAGTAAAAATTACCAATCCCAAGAATAGTCCATCCCGTAGCAGGGAAAGATTAAGGAAGCGTAAATAGGGGGTAAAGGGCAACGCCGCTATTACGAAGCGGGTTGCAAATATTGCAGAAGGAGAAAGACTGCTGACGGCTCCCTTGAGAACCGGATAGCTCGTACCCCAGATTAGGGTGACGACAAGCAACACTGCTATACCCCAAGCATGGAGAGTCTTTGGTGATCTTTGAGAACCACTATTTAATTCTGTAGTCATTGAGCAGCCTAATCGATTAGCAATTGAAATAAATTCCGTTAGTTAACCGTAAAGAGGTTGACTAGAGTAGGAAATCTCAATATTTATTGTTTCGTCATCAGCGTAGGTAAAAATTAGGTTAGTTCGTTTGACTTCTTCGCAAAGAGGTAAAACTCGATGAACAGCTTTGTTCGTTATACAGCATATTTCCGTTAAAATTTTAGACTTTTTTTGAGCAATCCTATAGAACCCATTGCCCGAGGGCCAGAGGGTTTACATGGAATTTACCCCGAGTGCGGGGTAAGTTTGGTTTAATTAGCCTTTTAATAATCGCAAAAAAGAGTTTCGCGAGTATCTCTACCCGTCACCGGATTAGTACCTTTCGCCACTTTACAAAGCTTTTGTATCATATCATCTCGCAGCAGTGTCTCTGTAAAATCAGCACCGTCAATGACTGCTCCTTCGAGTTTGGTATTGTAAGCAAAAGCACCTTCAAGAATAGCATTAGTTAAATTTGCTTTCATCATGCGAGCCAAGTCTAAAGTAGCACCAGTGAAATTAGCACCTTCTAAATTTGCTTCTTCCATATTGGCTGCAAAAAAACTCACGCCCCGCAAATCTGCATTGGTAAAATTGCTATTGCGAAGATTAGCTTTATTAAAACTGTCGTCTGTGAGCACCCGGCCTGTAAAATCAGCGCCAACAAGGATTTCTTTGTCGTGATCCAAGGCTAGGGCTGGTGCGGGATTAATGCCGATCGCCCCAGCGACAAATACTGCTAAAATAACAACACTGAGCAAGAAAGTATAAATATGTTGGCGAATTCGAGAATTCATACAAGTTAGCGCTAATGAGCATCTGTGATAGTTCAAAATTGAATTTTACCAGAAAAGGCGATCGCCCGTTAGCGAAGCCCTCGAACAGGATCGCTCTTGCTGACTCCAATTGTTCCCCATCTTCCCACTCTCGCCAACTCGGCACTCTAGGAGAAAACTTAGTCTCTGATTGGTTGCAGCAGCAAGGCTGGGAAATCCTGCACCGACAATGGCACTGTCGATGGGGAGAGATTGATATCATTGCACAGGGAACAGATCCACAGAGTACAATCGAGGAATGTCATCAAAATTCCCGATTCCGGATTCCTGATTTCCCATGCCCGACTTTAGCATTTGTAGAGGTTAAAACTCGCAGTCGGGGCAATTGGGATACCGATGGAATCCTGGCTATTAGTGCGGCCAAACAAGCAAAAATTTGGCAAACTGCCGAAATATTTTTAAGTGCTTACCCAGATTTAGCCAATAATCCCTGTCGTTTTGATGTCGCCCTCGTCAGGTGCGAATCTTCAGGGCTAAAGACTCACAAAAGATTATCATCCACGACAGCCAACTCTCAACCCGCACTTACAGGTAGTTACGTGCTCACTTTGCAAGAATACATTCGATCGGCTTTTAGCCATTAGAAATGTCATCTAATTTGAGATTTGAGATATTAGATGTTAAATTATGGAATTGCTCAAGCCCCCGGAATGCTATAACTGGCATTTTTTTGAGTCGTGAGCTCAGGCCAAAGTTTCGGGACAATATCCGAGTCCCTTGACAAACTGATGGCGAAAGGCTTCAATTTCCTTGCGATCGGGACTTCCGTGACAAACTACGGCTACCTGGTAACGGCGCATCACGCTCAGGGGCGACTGTCCCGTTTCCAAACTCCAAAGTGCCATTTGTAACCGAATTTCAGGATCGTAAGGAATCCCAAGTTCATTCATAAAAGCCCGAAAATCCCCGTGGATTTCAGGAGTTAAATATTGGCTCATTTTCACCTTGACTACCCAACCGTTAATTTGGTGAATCACGGTGATAAATTGCAAAGGCAGATGACTAGCCCTGCGTAGGTAATCCACGACTCTCAGAGTGAGGCTAGTATTGGCGATGTAGTAGAGGTATTCCATAACTATCCTTCGAGCAAAGCTGATGCTACACCTCTATTCTCGCGTTCTAGATCCGCCGCTACAAGGGGAAAAGCACCCTACTTTGGATGGGGGTTTTTACCCAATTTGTTACAAAGTTGACAGATTTTTGACAGGACTTCACCCGATGACAGAGATAGACTGGTCTTTGGACGCCTATGACTACGAACTTCCCCCCTCGCGCATTGCCCAAAATCCCGTAGTGCCTAGGGATAGTTCCCGCTTGCTGGTAGTAGATTCTCCAAGCACCCAACAACACCGGATTTTCCAAGATTTGCCAGATTTGCTCAACCCAGGCGATTTGCTGGTACTCAACAATACTCGCGTACTCCCAGCTAGGCTCTACGGACATAAACCTAATGGCCCGGCTGTGGAGATATTATTGATGGAAGAACGACAACACAATTGCTGGCTGGCTTTGGTTAAGCCGGGAAAACGCTTGAAGTTGGGAGCGAAAATAGAGTTCGATCCCGTCGTCGCTCCACATTCCCAGAAGGAACCCGCAGGCCCCTGTTGTTGCCTTGGGGAAGCAGCATTAGCCACACTACCCGATCGCCTGACTGCGACAGTGATAGAAAGGGACGACGCCACAGGAGGGCGGCTGTTGGAGTTTAATTTGCCCAAGCAAATGTCTCTCATACCTTTTTTGGATGAATATGGTCACGTACCCCTACCGCCCTACATTGACAATTCCCAAGCAGAGCCAGAACAGTACCAGACTGTTTATGCTAATCGACTAGGGGCGATCGCAGCCCCCACTGCGGGCCTACACTTCACCCAAGACTTGTTCAGCCGCTTGCAGCAGCGGGGAATCGAAACAACTTTTGTCACCCTCCATGTTGGAGTCGGGACTTTTCGCCCAGTGGAAGTCGAAGACGTGACAACTCACCAAATGCACGAAGAATGGGTGGAAGTATCCGCCGCCACCGTCGAAAAAATCCGCGAAACTAAAGCCAGAGGCGGGCGGATTATTGCTGTGGGTACGACAGCAGTGCGAGCTTTGGAAGGGGCGGCTGCGGCCACAGAGACCAAAATTGGTGATTCTCCCTTGCAACCTTTCTATGGCAAGACAAATTTGTTTATTTATCCGGGTTATAAATGGCGGGTAGTAGATGGGATGATTACCAATTTTCACTTACCCCGCTCTACTTTGTTGATGATGATCAGTGGGATGATTGGTCGATCGCGCGTGCTGGATTTGTATAGAGAGGCCATCGCCCAGGAGTACCGCTTTTATTCCTTTGGCGATGCCATGCTGATTTTGCCCGAAGCGTATCAGATTAAAGAGGTGATTGAATGATGGGACATCGGGTTGGCCCAATGCCCCCTCTTCCTGTTTTACTCTTCCTCTTCTTCTTCATTGCCGGGATACACGAAGCTGTTGGAACGTCCAGTCAGAACGGATTTGCCCAGGGACAAAGCTTTCTGAGCTGCCACCACAGCTTTGCGCTTCCAGGTTGCTTTACGCATATTCTTCTTGGATTTGGAGGTTTTCTTCTTAGGGACTGCCATGACCGTAAATACTTCTGCTGATATAGACAAACAAACATTCTAGCTGATTTTGCCGATCGTGCTGTGTCCATCGACAGCAACCAGCCCGTCAGGGCGATCGACTCAGGCGCAGCACCAGGGCGATCGACCACTCTGGCTGAGCTAGAGTTCGTGAAAGTAATACATCACAACGCCTGTTACTGGGTCGTTCTCAATACTGACATAACCGGTTTTCAGCATGGCCGTGAAGGCTTCTTCGACTTCGGCAAAGGTAGCACCAGTTGCCATCACCCCTTGAGTGACCGACAATTTTCCGCTTTTAAGATCAGCTGCTTTCAGTAGTTTCACCCCCAACTGGTCGGGAGTTTGCTTGGGATATGTCTGTGCGATCGCCCCGTTGATTGGATGTAGTGGTATCCCTGTGGCAGATACACCCTGTTGGCCCCGCAGAGTGGCCTGATGTTCCTCCACCATGTTCGGGAGCAGCAGTAAGTCAAACAGTTGTCCAAACCCAAATAACCCAAAGGTAAACAGCCACAGCAAACCCGTACCAATCTTGCCATTGTAAAGGCGGTGGAGTCCGAAGGGGCCGAAGAAACAAGCAGCCCATAAAAGGTAACTAACACCCAAATTTCTCATCTTATGCCCGTCCTGCCTGCTTATTTTCAGTATTTGAGTCCGTACATCTATGTGTTGTACTTTCTGCTACATTTACTCCCCCCGAAGGTCGGGGGGGTGGGGCGGTTAGTTATAATGCACGTTCCGTCAATTTTGTCAATACTTGATTCGATCGCTCCACAAACTCCTTCATCCCCTCAGCATCAAAACCCTTCTGAGCCATCAGGGCCAAGTCGTAAACGTGGTGACAAATCATGCTCGCCAATTGGGCCGAGCGAGACTCGCCACCGCCTTGAATAATCGAACCTTGACTCAAATTAGCCAGATTTTGAATCAACGGGTGGGCTGTATTCACCAGCAAAACGTGTTCTTCGGGGAATTCTGCCGCTTGCTGCTGTAATAGAGCCGTCATGTCGCGCATCCGGCGCAAAGCTTCCGGTAACAGGACGATCGCAGGTGGTGTCGCCTCCGCAGCGTCTGACTTTAAAGCTTCTGTGCGGATATTCACTTTTGGCTTATTCAGAGCTTTTTGGAACAATTCTTTAACTTGTTCGCTGCGAGTTTTATTGGTAGTCGGATCGACTATTTCCGCTTCTTTTTCTTTGTCAATTAGCGTATCATCTAAGTCGGAATCCACTCGCGAGAATTTGACATCGGAATATTCTCGTTCGAGGAAACTAATGAAGTGCGTGTCAATGAAAGAATCCATGAACAACACTTCTAAACCTTGGCTTTTGTGCAGTGCGACGTAAGTTGCTTGTGATGCCGGCTCTGTACAGTAAAAAACGCGATTTTCGTGACGTTTTTGATTGCGTTCTAAATACTCTTTCAGGGTGGTGTAAGGCTGGGTTGAAGCGGAAGTTTCGGACTTGGGATTGACATCTTGCCACAAATCTCCTTCCTCAGCTTGCACCTGCACTTCTGGTGTCTCGGTTTCTGGCTTGACTGCTGTTGGTTCGTAGGTGCTGCGATAGATTAAGATATCTTCAATTTGCTTTTTGAATTTGTCATCGTTGAGAGCTCCGAACTTGACAAAAGTGCCGATATCTTGCCAGCAACGGATGTACTCGTTGCGATCGTCCCGGTAAAGTTCCTTGAGGCGATCGCCCACTTTTTTGGCGATATAATCAGCTATTTTCCGCACCGTGCGATTGCTTTGCAGCGAACTGCGAGACACGTTCAGCGGAATGTCGGTACTGTCAATGACTCCCCGCAGTGGCATCAAGAATTTTGGAATAATTTCTTCGCAATGATCGCTGACAAAAACCTGGTTGCAAAATAGCTTGATATTACCTTGGGTGACATCAACATCCGGCCGCAGTTTGGGAAAGTAAAGAATGCCGTTGACAATAAAAGGATAATCGGTATTCAGGTGTACCCACAGCAGTGGCTCTTCTTGGAACGGATAAAGGTGGCGGTATAGTTCTAAGTAATCTTCTTTTTGTAAATTGCTGGCTGCTTCCCGCCAAATTGCCTTGTGTTTGTTGAGTTCATCTCCCTCAAATTTGATGGGAACTGGCATGAAATCGCAGTAAGTTTTGATTAACTGCTTAATGCGAGTGGGATCTACATATTCTTGTTCTTCGTCTTGGAGAGTGAGAGTAATCGTAGTGCCGCGTTCTGTGCGGGTAGATTCTGATAGTTCAAAAGCGGGTGAACCATCGCAATACCAGTGTACTGCTTGTGCGCCTTCTTGGTAAGAAAGGGTATCAATGTCTACTTTCTGAGCTACCATGAAAGAAGAGTAGAAACCGAGTCCGAAGTGACCGATAATTGCGTCGTCGCCACTGCCTTGATATTTTTGAATAAATTCTTCAGCGCTGGAAAAAGCGACTTGGTTAATGTATTTTCTAACTTCATCGGCTGTCATGCCGATGCCGTTGTCGGTGATGGAGAGTGTTTTGTTTTCTTTGTCGATCGCAATGGTGATTTCTGGTTCGCCAATGTCGCCGCTGTATTCGCCCGATCGGGAAACCATTTTGAGTTTGGCAATGGCATCGACAGCGTTGGAAATTAGTTCCCGCAAGAAGACTTCATGGTCGGTATATAGGGACTTCTTGATAATCGGGAAAATATTTTCGGTATGGATTGAGATTGTTCCCTGTTCTAAAACTGTCATAATTTTACGTTAGGTAGTTGTAAGGAGTCAGTAGTCAGTAGTCAGTAGTCAGTAGTCAGTAGTCATTAGTCAGTAGTCATTAGTCATTAGTCATTAGTTATGAGTTGTTAACAGATCTTATTTCCCAGTTACCAGTTATAAGTTGTTAGCTGCTAACTACTAACTAATGACTGCTGACTAATGACTGCTGACTAATGACTGCTGACTAATGACTGCTGACTAATGACTGCTGACTAATGACTGATGACTAATCACTATTTATTGATTTTGGGCGATCGCGCTACCTTTTGCCAAAGGGATTACCACAAAAAGATATTCGGTTTCCCCCACATCATAGCTCACAGAGGCAACCGCAGCAGGAAAGTAGCGCCACAGCCCAATTCGCTGCGGGCACTGAGGCTACCGCGATGGGCGCGGGCGATGGTTTGGGCGATCGCCAATCCCAATCCCGAACCGCCGGTATGGCGCGATCGATCGCTATTTACTCGGTAGAAGCGATCGAAAATTCGCCGTTGTTCGATCGCCCCAATCCCCATACCAGTATCTTGAACCTGAACTATCGCCTCGGTATGAGTGCAATCTAAAATAACTGTTACTTTCCCCTCAGCCGGAGTGTATTGAATCGCATTCACAATTAAATTAGCAACTAGGCGATAAAGTTGGTCGGAATTACCGACAACATTCAATGGCTGCTGCACCCGCAATTCCGATGTTAGCGCTACCTCGGAGGCGATCGCCATTGCAGCCAATTCCTCGACCAAATCGCTAACCAAGTCATTCAAACAACACAATTGAGGGCGATCGGCGATCGGTTGATGATCCATGCGCGCCAGCAACAGCAAATCAGCAACCAATTGAGTCAATCGTCGGTTTTGGCGATCGATCGTCCGCAAAATTTCCCGCGCCTCTTTTTCATCCAATTCAGGCATCAACAGCGCCGATTCTACTGTTGCCTGGGAAGCCGCTAAAGGAGTACGCAATTCGTGAGCAGCATCCGCTGTAAACTGTTGAATTTGTCGGTAGGAAGAGTAAATCGGTCTCATTGCCAATCCTGCCAACAACCAACTAGAAAAACCAATCAAAATCAATGCTGTCGGCAATCCCAATTTCAAAACCCATTTGACTGTATTGAGATAATCATTAAAGTCTTGCAGACTGCGACCTAATTGAAAATATCCCCAATCTTCCTGGTTTTTTGTGTGTAAAAATACAGAAAGTTGGTGATAAACATTGCCTTGCCTATCAGTAATGGTTTGCCAATATTTAGAATTAAATTCTGCGGGTAATTCATCAGGCTCTGCGCCCGCTGTAGCAATCAATTTCCCGGAAGCATCAAATAAACGAATATAGTAATAGCCTTGGTTAATCGCGCTTAAAATATGGCGAGGGCGAATCGGTTGCTTAATGCCGTTAATTCCAATTACGCGGAGGTTGGGCAAAAGTTCATTTACGATGGGTTCCAACCGTCCTGGCTGCTGCAATTTGAGTTCTAGGCTGTCGTGTAGCGTCCCTGCTACCGATTCTAACTCCCTGTCTATGGCTACCCAGTGCGCGTGGGCGATCGCCTTATATACCCCAAATCCCAACAAGCTTAAAATCAAACCCATGACTGCTGCATAGGAAATCGCTAATTGCGATCGGGTCCGATTAAATAGTTTATTTTGATTCATTTTTCATAACGACAATTGACCCGGAGATCCCCCCTAACCCCCCTTAACAAGGGGGGGACAAGAAGTATTCTTTTCTTAGTCCGCGCAGGCGGACTTTGTTTGTGTAGACGCGGTTTCAACCGCCGAGTATCTTGCATTTTGGGCAATTCTTAAGAACAGGCAAGATGCCTGTTCCACAAAAATTAAATGTTCTTGTGGGGTGGGCATCCTGCCCGCCCTAGTTTAATTTCTCATCCGGTATCCAACACCATGTACAGTTTCAATTAGATTCGCGCCGCCAACCGACTCAAGTTTACGCCGCAGTAAGCGCACTTGAGCCGCTACCACATTGCTAAAAGTATCTGCACTAACCTCCCATAGCTGATTCCGAATTTGGTCAGTTGTGACAATTTGATTCGGATGTTTCATAAAGTATTCTAGTAATTGAAATTCTTTGTTTGTCAAGAAAATGCTCTGATTTTTGCCACCGCCATCCAGCCGAAAAACTGTGCGATTTCCGCAGTCTAAAATTAGATTTCCTACCTCTAATTGTTGCGGCTGAATTTGGGGCGATCGCCTTTGCAAAGCCCGCAATCTTGCTAACAGTTCCGCCATCCCAAAGGGTTTAACTAAATAATCGTCAGCCCCGGCATCTAGTCCCGCTACTTTATCTTGCATTCGGTCTTTTGCTGTTAGCATCAAAACTGGCAATGCGCTATTTTTCGCACGTAATCTTCGCAGCAGTTCCAATCCTGATAATCCTGGAAGCAACCAGTCAAAAATCGCCAGATTGTATTGAGTCCAATGACTATCTAAATATTCCCAAGCTTCACTGCCATCCTGCGCCCAGTCAACTATATATTTTTCTTGTTTTAAAGTGCGATCGATCGCTTTTCCTAAATCTGGCTCATCTTCAACTAGCAAAACTCTCATAACATTAATTTACAGCGGTAAATCTCTATACATTGTTGGCGATCTACCCCCCTATTGTAGGGACACGGCTCCCCTATTGTAGGGACACGGCTCCCCTATTGTAGGGACACGGCTCCCCTATTGTAGGGACACGGCTCCCCTATTGTAGGGACACGGCTCCCCTATTGTAGGGACACGGCTCCCCTATTGTATACATTGTTGGCGATCGGCAGCATCCACCCCCAACATATAAGCTCGCATACTTAGATGAAATCAGCATGAAATTTTATGACTTACCAGAAAAAGATAGCAGTTGATAATAATTGACAACAAGCTAGTAAGGTCGTATAATTAAATGCGAGTAAATATTTGAGAAAGTTTTTCAATAATTATGACAGACTTATCCGATCGTCCCGCCATGAAAAAGGCTGGGCGCTGGAGTCGCCGTCAACTCCTACAGTTAGGTATAGCTGGTGCTGGGGTAGCGGGAGGCGCGATCGCACTTCAAAACTTGACTCAAAAACGACCAGCAGCCGCGAGAATACCACCAATGCCCGCTGATGCTGTCACCGTCAGCAATATCAGCCCGATGCAAATTGTGCGGGATTTTGATTATGGCACGGTGACGCGCGAAAATGGACGCACGATTCGAGAATTTCGCATGGAAGCTAACACTTCGCTCGTTCAGCTTAACAGTGCCGTCACTTTCAACACCTGGAACGTGAATAATCGCGTGCCGGGGCCGACATTAAGGGCCACGGAGGGCGATCGCATCCGCGTCATTTTCTCTAACAAAGCTGGACATTCTCACTCCCTGCACTTTCACGGTTTTCATACTAGCGAAATGGATGGCATTAAACCAGTGAGAAGCGGTTCGGTATTCATTTATGAATTCGATGCCGCTCCCTACGGAGTGCATCTATATCACTGCCATATTGCTCCTGTAACTAGGCATATTGGTAAAGGACTCTATGGTATGTTCATCATCGATCCGCTAAAACCCCGTCCGAGTGCAGATGAACTGGTCTTAATCATGGGAGGATATGACGTAAACGATGACGAAAAGAACGAGCTTTACGCTTTTAACGGGTTGCCACATTATTACATGAATAATCCTATTTCTATCTACAAAAATCAGCTAGTTCGGCTGTATGTTCTCAACATGATTGAGTACGAAGCAGCAGTGACTTTTCACTTGCACGGCAACTTTTTTGACGTATATCGCACGGGAATGACTTTAACTCCGAGTGAAAAAGCCGATGTCATCACAATGGGAGTAGCTGAAAGACATATTTTAGAATTTACCTACGGGTACGGCGGAAAATATATGTTTCATCCTCATCAAGATGCGATCGCCGAAGCCGGCTGCATGGGTATATTTGAAGTCATCACTTAACCCAAATTCTGCTACCAGGGTGCGCCAATTATACTGAAAAAAGTATTAAATCATCTACCAAATTCGATCGCAAATAGGCACAATAAATATCTTGCAAATAATTGAGAATATTTCTTATTAGCTTGTAAGTCCAAATGCACATAACGTCACAATTAGCAACTGCCATGTCATCAACTTTTCGCTTATTACCGACAGCCACTGCTACAGCAATCCTCCTTGCTCTGGCCGGTTGCGGTTCCACCCCGACAGCCAGCAACACCGAGAGTACAGCCTCACCGACAGCCACAGCTAGCTCCGCAGCAACAAGCGGTCACAGCATGAACCACGCTGCCAAGGGCGCAATCAACATTAATACAGCCTTGCTCTCCGACTTGGACAAAATCGAAGGCAAGTTAGGAGTGCCGGCACTTTCTAACAAAATTCAAGCCAGCCGCCCCTTCGGAAAAGTAGAAGAATTGGTCTCAAAAAAGGTGATTACTCAACCCCAATTCGACCAAATCAAAGACATGGTAACTATCGAGGATGTCGTACTCACAGGCGAAGCCAAAGATGTAGACTTCATGACTAAAATGGGCTTGATGAAAGGGCATCTTTTCGTAGCAAAAGAACTCTTGGATCAAGGCAAACCAGACCAGGCAGAACCTCACATCGGGCATCCAGTCGAAGAAATTTATGCCGATGTGGAAGACCAGCTAAAAGAGCGTAAAATTCCCGAATTCAAGACTACTTTAGTTAAATTGCAAGATTTAGTTAAAGCAGGAGCAAAAGATCCGGCTCAAGTAAATGCAGAATTCACCACATCAATGCAAGCAGTAGATGGCTCAATTGCCGCCGTTTCCGAACCGCAGCGAAAAGATCCAAAATTCGTGCTGCAAGTGATTAACGGCTTGCTAGATACAGCTAATTCTGAATACGGAGCGGCAGTTGCCAACGGCAAAATTTCCGCAATTATTGAATATCAAGATTCGCGGGGTTTTGTTACCTATGCAGAAATGCTGTACAAAGATATTGCCGCTCAACTAGCTAAAGATAGCCCTGCAACTGACAAAGCAATTGTTGCCAACATGACAGAACTTAAGACAAATTGGCCAACTGCGATCGCACCAGCCGCCCCTGTAAAAACCACCGAACAAATTACCAAGCTAATTAAAACAATCGAAACCGACAGCCAAAAAGTTCTCAAACCCGCATCTTAAAAAAATCAATCAAATCAACGGTAATTGGTAAATAATCTGCCAATTACCTCCTCATTAACCAGTCCCATTACCACAACAAAAAGATGAATATTGGCGAAGCATTGCCCACATTTGTAATTACCCTCCGCGAAGGAGTTGAAGCTGCCTTAGTTGTCGGAATTGTTCTAGCTTGCCTCAAAAAATCCGGTCAAAGTTATTTAAGTCCTTGGGTTTTCGGCGGTGTTGCCGTTGGACTGCTCGCCAGTGCTTTCATCGGTGTACTTTTCGGCTGGACTATTCAACTTTTATCCACATCAAATCAGCCTTTCGCACCGATTATGGAGGCGCTGCTAGAGGCAACTTTTGGGCTTGTCGCGATCGCAATGCTGAGCTGGATGCTGATTTGGATGACCAAACAAGCGCGATTTATGAAAGCCGAAGTCGAAGGCGCTGTCAGTGCCGCTTTAACCCAAAATTCTCATGCCGGTTGGGGCGTATTTAGCTTAGTTTTGATTGCCGTTTTACGCGAAGGATTTGAAACGGTTTTGTTTGTCGTTGCCAAGTTTCAAGAAGGGATTATTCCGGCACTCGGCGCTTTGGGCGGGATACTCTCAGCCGCCGGACTTGGTGCCCTGTTGTTTAAATGGGGAGTCAAAATTAATATCCGCCTGTTTTTCAAATATATGGGCATTTTATTGCTGTTTATTGTAGCGGGTTTAGTGGTATCTACTTTGGGACTTTTTGACACGGTGTTCAATACTTTATCCCAAGCAAATCGCGAGTCAGCAGGGCTGTGTTTCTATTACGAAAATTTTGCCAAAGTCCACTCTTGCATTCTGGGGCCGATGGTCTGGGATGCCTCGAAAGTGCTGCCAAAAGAACAATTTCCAGGTTTGTTGTTGAGTGCGCTGTTTGGATACACAGATAAGCTCTATGTTGTGCAGGCGCTTTCTTACTTCGTATTTTTAGGTACTGTGGGTGGCATCTACTTCCAAAGTCTGGCAGGTCGAGTCTTTTTCCCATTCAAAAAGACTGAAGCAACGAAATAGGAAATAAAGTGCGATCGAAATAGAGGGTGCATTTATCTAATCGAGTAGAATTAGTGAAAACTGACCCGATTAACATCAAGGATTTTTATGATTGGCTTAGCAATAGCTTCGGTTTTAGTCAACTCTGGAATGCCTAATTGGAACTGGCTGAAAATTATGATCGTAGTTTCCTATTATTTAATTCCCACAATGCTAGTTTATGCCCTTTACAAAGGGCGAGATATCCCCTTTCAGTGGATGTTCCTGGTATTTGGAGCATTCTTCGTCACCTGTGGGACAACCCACGTCATAGAAACATGGTATGTTTGGTTTCCTGAATCTTTAGTGTCAGAGTTTATGAAAGCCATTACAGCTTTCGTAGCCGGAAGTTCAGTTTTGTTGCTATTAACCTTGATGCCTTTTGCACTGGCTCTTCCCAGTCCTGCCAAGCTAGAAGCAGCCAACTTAGCATTAGAAAATGAAATTGGAGAACGCCGGAAAGCCGAGGTGGCGCTCGCTGAACTAGCAGAAGTATTGGAACAGCGAGTCAACGCCAGAACTGCAAAACTTTCCAAAGCAAATGATTCTTTAATTAAAGAAGTTCTAGAGCGGAAAAAAGCCAAAAAAGCACTGCAATAATCCGAGTCTCAATTGAGAGAAAAAGCCGAACAACTAGAACGAGCTTTGCAACAACTTCAGCAAACCCAAGCTCAATTAGTACATACCGAAAAGTTATCCGCTTTGGGAGAACTGACAGCAGGAATTGCCCACGAAATCAACAATCCGATTAACTTTATTGATGCGAATATTTCCTATGCGCGCAATTATGTTAGAGATTTGTTAGGGCTAGTCAATTTATATGCCAAATATTATCCTAATCCCGTAGAAGAAATTCAAGAGGAAATTGAGACAGTAGAACTCGATTTTTTAAGCGAAGACTTGCCAAAACTTCTCTCTTCAATGAAGGTGGGAACTGACAGAATCTGCGTGATTGTTTCGTCGATGCGAAATTTTTCGCGTTTAGACACAGACGGTATGAATTTTGCTTCCATTCACGAAGGAATCGACAGTACCCTGCTAATCCTTCAGCACCGACTGAAAGCAAATGGCAAAAGCCCTGCTATCCAACTGATTAAAGAATACGACGATTTACCGCTGGTTGAATGTTATGCAGGGCAACTAAATCAGGTATTCATGAACATTATCAGTAATGCCATTGATGTTTTGCGAGACAGTTCTAATTCGTCAGTTGCGGGTGTTCAGAAAAACTTGCTCACGATTCAGATTAGCACAGAAGTCGCGGAAGGCGATCGGGCAGTCATCCGCATTTCTGATAACGGCCCTGGAATGACTGAAGAAGTCAAAGATAAAATATTTAACCACTTTTTTACCACAAAACCCGCCGGTAAAGGAACGGGTTTAGGGTTATCAATTAGCAGCCAAATTGTTCGAGAAAAGCACTGCGGCTGCTTGGAGTGCCTTTCGGGACTTGGAGAAGGTACGGAATTTGTAATTTCGCTACCAATCAGACAACAGCGTCTTGAAACTAGCAGATTAGTAGAAATGCAGGAGGCAATTTGAGACGCACCTTACTTTCAGGGTTCAATGCAACAATAACTGTAGGGTGCGTCGCCACCAAAAATTCTAAAAAAGAGCGACAATCTGAAAGCGACGCACCTTACTTTTGCCAATGGTAGATTTAAAATTACTTAGTAGGTTTGAATTAAAACTGTACCAAGTGGTATTTCTGCATTTATTCCCACCATTTTACCAGATATCGTGTACATCCAATTCCGACTGTAACTAGGAGTCCGAATTCCCAGCAGATCAATTGATATAGTGGTGTCAGGAGAAACAGGTTGGGAGAAAACCACAGTCGCTTTTCGGTTATTAACAGAAACTTGAGACTCTATTTTTTGACCAGATTGATTTGTTATCTCAATGCCGCTACGCATTTTCACATCATCGGGCAAATCAATTACCAGTGCCGAAAGAGCCTTTCCCTGAACGTGAACTTCAAAATGATGGGTAGCACCCTGAAATCGAGCTTTATTCGGATGGGCACCGCTGTGGATAAGGTGAGGAATATTCGCATTTTGCATGGCTCCTCCTGCAACAGTAGCGGGGGCATTAGATGCCAGCACAAATGTGAATACAGCAGCGTAAATTAACTTTTTCATTCCGGTACTCCCTGAAAACTTGACTAATTTCTTTTCTTATTTATTAGCTTGACTTTCAGGGATGAAATCCGAATGAAATTTTAGGCGATCGAAGTTAATCATTAAAAGAGTAAATTATCTATAATCTAACTGAAAATCAACCCTGTTCATCAAAAATAAACCGAGTTGATACTATTGGAGATAGTTGACATAATGCACCCATAAATAAAACTGCATCAATCAATGAATTAGCTATCTATCTATTGCTTAAAGGTAAAACGACCGTCAACTTTTTCTCCGTTAATATCCGCATTCATTTTCACAGGATAGTTTCCTGCATCTTTGACTGGAAATACAACAGTATAATGTTTGCCAGCAGGGTCATATTTCAGGGCTAGGGTTTGCTGTTTTCCACTCGGTAACTGCACTTGAGCTGACACTTTTGCGTTGGGGACTGGTTCGTGTTTGTCGCCTTTTTGTAAATAAAAATCTAAGTGAGTTCCGGTAGCTTCTTTTTCAGCAACAAACTCTAAGTGGTAAGCTCCAGATTCGACAACTTGACCGCCTTTAGATGCTTGAGGATGAGCCATTTTATCCGCTGCCATAGGGGCAGAACTTGGAGCTGAAGACGCAGGTTTAGAGGCGACAGAAGGGGCTGTTGGGCTGCTATTTGCATCGCTTCCTTGGTCGCCTTTACTGCAAGCTCCCAAAAACAGCAATCCGACACTGGCTAGAATAACTAAACTTGATTTGAGCGTTTTCATTCGGTTTAATCTTTGCGTACAGCTATTTGATAATATCACACCAAAGAATGAAATTAGCATGAAATTGTCCAGAATGCTGAAGTTTTTAATCTTTCCTAGTTCTTGACATTTGTCCTCTATAATGAAAGCGCAAATTTACATGGAGAGGATTTGACGATGCAAATTGCAATAATAAACTCTGTAGTTGACAATATGCCCAATGTTTAAAATCTTACTAAGTTCTTGACTTTTGTCATCTACATTGAAACTGTAAACCAAAATTAAAGAAGTTTCAAACAATGAAAACCTCAACCAAAATCGCTCTAGCCACTGTTTTAGTCGGTACTTTAGGGCTGGGTGGATTAGTCCGAACTGTGTACGCTTCGCCAGCGCAATCTCAGGTTGCCGTAATGTCCGATCGCCAAAACGCCAAATCATTACCTGAAGCCAGTGATGGCGATGGCGAAACGAATGATGATGCGAAAGAAAAGCAAGAATCAAGTCACCTACAATCTCTAGCTAAAATTACGCCCGAACAGGCACGCTCCGCAGCAGAAGCTGCTAAAGGTGGCACCGCAAATACTGTCAAATTAGAAAACGAAGACGGCAACGTTGTATACTCAGTCAGTATCGGTAAACAAAAAATAAGTGTAGATGCTGGTAACGGTAAAATCCTCCAGACACAAAGCCTAAAAGCTGAGGATAAGGAAAGTATTTCTCCCCGCAGCAGCATTCAAACTTCCGAGGCTGCTGCCGGCGATGGGGATGGAGAAACTAATGATGATGCCAAGAAGTAAATCTCGAACAAATTCGCTTTCTTTAGGCAACAAATAGAGTAGGGGCGGTGCTATGAGTGCCAGCCCTTAGTTGGAGAAATATCCCAAATCTAGAACACTCAACGATCGACCCAAAGGAGAAATATTATGAACAAGATACTAAACAGGGTTCCAGAGGTTACAGGTTCTTTCTGGATTATTAAGGTTCTGGCAACCACAGTAGGTGAAACTCTGGCTGATTATCTGTCAGTAAACCTGAAATTTGGTTTAAGCGTTACATCCTATGTGATGAGCGCTGTGTTACTGATGGGGCTTTTGAATCAGTTTAGGCTGAAACGGTATGTGCCAGCGAGTTACTGGATTGTAGTCGTTTTGATGAGTATCACTGGTACACTAATTACCGATAGATTGGTAGACAATCTGGGTGTTAATTTTATGACAATTAATATAGTTTTTAGTGTTGTTTTGTTGGTAATTTTTGGGCTTTGGTATTCAAACGAAAAGACATTAGCTATGCACTCCATCAACACAGCTAAAAGAGAGCTGTTTTATTGGGCTGCTATCTTATTTACGTTTGCTTTGGGGACGTCAACAGGAGATTTTCTAGCAGAGGCTTTGAAGCTGGGTTACGCACAATCAGCATTAGTATTTGGCGTTTTAATTGGGATAGTAGCCGCTGGTTATTATTACTTAAAAATGAATGCAGTCTTGGCATTTTGGATAGCTTATATCTTGACTCGTCCGCTGGGAGCATCTACTGGCGACTTATTGTCACAACCTACTACAAATGGTGGTTTTGGTTTTGGTACGATCGGAACCAGTATGCTTTTTCTTTCTATAATCGTCAGTCTGGTTATTTACTTAAGCCTTAAGCAGAAGAAACTAGCCCCACTGCCGATTGACCAACAAGACTGATTAGCGATCGAATCATGGGATTACTCTTACTGTGACAACTTAGCTAGGCGTGGGCAGTTGTTTCACGCTGCAATTGCCACATTACCCCTGGTAAACACAAACGTAATCAATCTTTCCAAGTTCTTGACATTTATCCTCTAGAGTGAAATCGCCAAAGTAGGATAACCCGATCGCAAAAATGAGCAAACTTCCACAAATCACTGCCTTTTTCTGGATCATGAAGATATGTGCAACCACTCTGGGGGAAACGGCAGGAGACCTTTTATCCATGACATTAAACGTGGGCTATGCGGTGAGTTCCACGATATTGATTGGAGTCTTCTTAGCGAGTCTTGTGTCTCAATTGATGTCGAAAAGCTATAACCCATTGCTTTATTGGACTGTCATCCTTTCAACCAGCACGGCTGGTACAACGATGTCAGATTACATGAATCGCACTTTAGGGCTTGGCTACACTATAGGATCTACGATTTTACTTACTCTTCTCTTGGCTACTTTGGCATTCTGGCGATTCAGTGTTGGATCTCTATGTGTTAAGAACGTCAAAACGCCTAAAATTGAGCTGCTTTATTGGATTGCAATTCTATTTTCAAATACTTTGGGTACTGCGGTGGGCGATTTCCTCGCCGATACTTCTGGACTTGGATTTGCAGGAGGAGCATTCCTAATTTCCAGTTTACTTGCCGTAGTATTAGCAGCGCATTATTTTACCGAATTTTCCGCAGTCTTGTTGTTTTGGGTGGCGTTTGTTCTCACCAGACCATTTGGTGCAACACTGGGCGATGTTCTGACAAAATCACACGAAAAAGGTGGCCTCAATTTTGGTACGGTGGGTTCATCTATAGTCCTTTTGTCAATACTTGGAGCCTGTGTCGTATTCACAACTTTGAAGCATAGAAGACTAATCGCCCCAGAATCTTATAACAATCAATAATCTAGTAAGTAAGCCTCAAAAAATAGAATACTCATATCCCCGACTTCTTGAAGAAGTCGGGGATATAATAGAAGAGTATTTTACATTATTTTTAGGCTATTAACTTAATATAAACCCATATTTTTTTTGCGAGATGCTACGTCAAAAAGCAGCTTGATATTAGCTAGATTTTAGCAAAGCAATACTAGACTTGTCTGGTTTGCAACTTCAGCATTATGATGCACATCATCAACCAAATATAGCCGACTCCGTAGCCAGCAATTATATCTGTCGGCCAGTGTACTCCTATATACATCCTACTCAGGCCAATAATCGCGATCGTAAAAACAGCTAGAGTATAGATCAATTTGGAAAACTTGGGAAAGTGAGCGGAAAGCAGATAAGCTAGAAACCCATACATCACAAAACCTCCCAAAGCATGACCACTAGGAAAACTAAAAGATGTTTCAGGAATTAAACTCGGAAAAATCTGGGGACGAGGTTTAGCAAAAACTAACTTCATGCCAGTATTCAGAATCAAAGCTCCTAAACAAGCAATAGCAAACAATTTAGCTTCTGAACGGTGATTGTACCACCAAAGAATTCCCAACGTGACTGCGACAATAACTACTACAACACTGGCATCGGCAAGCTGAGTAATTGTCAGCATCACAGCATCTAGACTCGGATTAGCATACCCGTGTATCCAGTACAACAAAGCACTATCAAAGCCAAAAGCTTCTTTTTCTAATACTTCTTGAAATAGCCATGCTAACATAAAACTGATCGACAGACAACTGGCAATTCCAACAACACCAATTGTCACGATCAAAGTGGTTATATGAGGGTTGATCTGCTGCAACCAAAACTCGTAAGACTTTCGTAACATAATTGATATAAATTTAGTAACTTCAAATAATCTACACTTTATCAAAGAATTTGTCAATGATTTGTGAGGTTTATAAGCAATCAAGAATAAGATTAGTTTAATTGAAAATTTGTTAATAAATTAGCAAGTTAACCCTGTAAATTATCAGATACTTTAACAGATAGCAATCGCACTGTGAAGCAACTGCCAACTCCTACCTGACTGTTGAGAGTAATTGAACCGCCGTGATTTTGGGCAATGTTTTTGGCGATCGCCAATCCCAAACCAGAACCCCCCTCCCAATAGGAACGAGACTCATCCGCCCGCCAAAAACGTTCAAACACCAGTTTAAGATGCTCTGGTGCTATTCCCGTCCCCGTATCCCGCACGCTAACAGTTAAATAGCAACGGACTAAGTTAGCTGTAACTTCAACTGTTCCTCCTGACAGCGTGTAGTGGAGTGCGTTTTCAATCAAATTGGCAAACAGCCGTGTCAGTTGTCCCACATTTCCTAGCAAGTACATATCCTCGCCAATCTCAGATTTTAAATCAATTTTTTTAGCATGAGCTTCTGGCTGATACAATGATAATAAGTTGGACAAAGTTGCGCTTAAGTTGACAGAAGCTTCGGGGCGATCGCCATTTGTCTCACCCCTAGCTAACAGCAGCAAATCTTCTGTCAGGCGCGTCATTTGATTGGCCGCACTAACAATAGCTTGGAACTTTTCTACATCTGATTCTCTCATATTTTCTGGATACTTCAATGCTACTGCTGCATTACTTTTGATCGCCATCAAAGGATTTCGGAGTTCGTGGGAAGCATCAGCCGTAAACTGTTTTAACCGTTGAAAACTCTCTTCTATTGGCTGCACGGCTTGCCGAGTTAAAATTACTCCGCTAAATCCGCTGAGGATTAAAGCTATGATAATACTACTCCCCAGTATCCAATCTAATTTAGTTAAAGTTTCGTCAACTTCTTCTAAAGATTGACTGACTCTAATATACCCAATCAGTTGACGCTGCTCGCTCCCCATAATTGGTAAGATAACTGCTTGAATTCGACTTTTTCCTATTTCAATTTTTATCGGGTCTTGACTCATCGACAAAGGCAAGTTTAGCACAAAATTTCCTTGCTTTAAAACCGAGTTGCCGTTCACATCAAACCACTGCAATCCCTGATTTTTATGAATAAATGGTCTGGCAATAAAGTCACTTTCAACTTTAATCCGTCCATTTTCAAAATCTGCATTAGTCGCGGCTCCTTGTCCTAAAGTAGTCAGTCTGTCTGTTAGCTGTTGGGTGAGACTGCGCGCGAACAAAAGCCGAACCCCGGCGGCAAAAATGACTAAGATTGAGGTGAATACTGCCAGATAAGATAACAGCAAGCGCCAGCGAATTTTGGTAAACATCATTTGAAAAATCTGCAAAAGTCAGGAGAATATTAATCATTTGTTTGTGAAAATATGGATTTTCAGTTAGTGCCATTGAGACGATAACCAATTCCATAAACTGTTTCGATGAAATTTTCTGAGCTTCCGGCTGCTTTTAGCTTGCTCCGCAGATTTGTAATGTGAGTCTTAACAGTGCCTTCTCCAGAAGACCGATCGAAATCCCACAGTTTATCTAAAATTGCTGCACGAGTCAAAACTTGAGCGGGGTTTCTCAAAAAGCATTCTAATATCATATATTCTTTGGGTGTTAAAGATAAAGATTGATTGCCGTAGGTGACGGTGAAGCTACTGGGATTTAGTTGCAAATGGCTGTGGCTTAAAATCAGCGGCTTGGTTTCTGGAATTCTGCGAGATAAAGCTCTGATTCTTGCCGCTAATTCTTCTAATTCAAAAGGCTTAACTAAATAATCATCAGCCCCCGCATCGAGTCCTTGGACTTTATCTGAGGTTGTATCTCGTGCTGTCAGCATCAAAATTAGAGCGTTGGACTTAGCTGCACGCAGACGCTTACACAGCGTAATTCCATCTAATTTGGGTAGCATCAAATCTAACAAAATTAGGTCATAATTAACTGATTCGATGTAATCCCAACCTTCGATGCCGTCACTCGCTATATCGACGGCATGATTTTGATGTCTTAAATCTTCTGCTAGAGGTTTGGCAATGCGATCGTCGTCTTCAATTAGCAAGATTTTCATGGTTTGTGCCAAAAAAATTAATGTTTACTTCAGGTTGAAAGATAATTCGGCGGTTGAAACCTGTTGACCTAAAATTCGTATGTGGCGAAGCGCCCGTCATACGAATTCGAGCTCAAACTACACAAATGAAGTCCGCCTTCGCGGACTAAGAAATGAAAATCATGGTTAAAATTAAACCATGATAACTTGCATTAACGGTCTTACTTTCACTTTAAACACTCGTTTTATTAACTATAAACCTGCCAAACAGAGAATACAAAGCTGGCAAAACTAACAGCGTTAAGGCAGTAGAAGTAAACAATCCTCCCAGCACTACAACTGCTAGCGGTTGTAGAATTTCTTTACCAGCGCCGCTGCCAATTACTAAAGGAACCATCCCCAAGGCCGATGAGAGAGCAGTCATCAAAATAGCGACTAGCCGCTCCATAGAACCCTCAACGATGACTTTCTGCAAAGGCATACCATCTGCTAACTTGTTGTTATAGTTATCAACTAGCAACAGTCCGTTGCGGGTAGCTACTCCGAATAACGTGATGAATCCTACCATTGAGGCGACTGAAATAATCCCGCCACCTAGCGCGACTGAAATCACGCCTCCGACTAATGCTAAGGGTAAGTTTATCATAATCATCGCGGTAGCTGGAATTGTTTTAACGGCAAAGTAAATCAGTACCGTGATGACGACAAAGGCTAATAAGCCAGCTACAATTAATGTTTGAGTTGCCTGTTCTTGAGCCTGAAATTGACCGCCGTATTGAATGTAATATCCCGATGGCAATTGCACTTTTTGTTTTACTTGGCTGCGAATATCAGCGATGACAGAACCTAAATCTCGCCCTTGGACGTTAGCAGAGACGACAATGAGCCTGGATACATTCTCGCGGTTGAGGGTGTTGGGGCCGGTGCCGTAGTCAACTTTGGCAACTTGTGCGAGGGGAATTTTCTGTCCGCTGGGAGTATCAACTAATAAGTTGCGGATAATATCTAGATTGTGCCGATCGCGCTCATTGAGCCAGACAACCAAGTCAAACACTTGCTGTTGCTCTAAAACTTGAGAAACAACTCGCCCGTTGAGAGCAGTTTCAATGACTTCTGCTAAGTCGCCTACCGCCAAACCGTAACGAGCAGCGGCGGTGCGATCGAATTTAATTTGTACCTGTTTGATGGGGACTTGCGGCTCTAATTGCAAGTCTACAACGCCAGGAATTGCAGTCATCGTGGCTTCTACTTGTTTGCCGATCGCCCTTAATTGCTCCAAGTCAGGCCCGAATATCTTAACAGCGATCGCACTTCTGACTCCCGATAGCACCTCATCCATCCGATGCGAGATAAACCCCCCAATATTAGCCGCAACACCGGGTATTTTTGCATATTCCTTTCGCAGCTTTTCGATAGTCGATTCCCGGTTTTTCACCCCCAGTGAACTAATCTCCACATCCATTTCTCCAAAATTCACACCGCCGACATCACTATCACCTGGAGCACGTCCAGATCGCAAAGCTAAAGCTTCAAAATTATTGTCATTTTTCAAAGCATCTTGAATCGCAAAACCCACTTGATTTGTCGCATTTAAAGACTCACCAGGATAGAGAGAAGTAGCAACAATCAAACTGCGTTCCTGAAACTCCGGCAAAAACACTCGCCCCAAACTAGGTAAAATCACCATCGAAGCTACAAAGCCCACAACAGCTATTACCAAAACAATCTGAGGGAAGCGGATAGAAAACATTAAAGCTGGGCGATATAATTGGTGAGATTTGCGAGCAATCCAAGTTTCATCTGGGGGCAAACGGCGATCGACTAATAGGATAGCACATAGTGCCGGAGTCAAGGTTAGCGCTACCAATGTTGAAGCGATAATTGATAGCAAATAGGACACCCCCATCGGCGTAAAAATGCGACCTTCCACGCCTGAGAGCGCGAAAATTGGTGCAAAAACTACAGCAATAATTACTGTAGAAAATAATACACTGACTCGCACTTCAACCGAGCCATTAAACACGACATCTAGCGGCGGAACTGGTGTTCCCGCTTGCTGGTTTTCCCGCAAGCGACGGTAGACATTTTCCATGTCAACGATCGCATCATCTACCACTGAACCGATCGCCACAGCAAGTCCTCCCAAGGTCATCGTGTTGATGCCTTGTCCTGTCCAATCTAAAACGATCATTCCCAGCAACAAGGACACTGGAAGGGCGCTGAGGCTGATAATAACGGTGCGCCAGTTCATTAAAAATAGGATTAGTACGATCGACACAATGATGATGCCATCCCGCAGAGCATCTCTCACGTTTTCGATAGAAGCTTCTATAAAATTTTCCTGTCGGAAAGTGACAGTAACTTTGACATCTTTAGGTAAACTTGGTTTAATTTCCTCCATCGCGGCCTCAACAGCCTTCGTTACGGTTGGGGTATCAGCAGCCGGCTGTTTGTTGACGATGACTATAATCGCTTTCTTGCCATTTAAGATGCTGTCGCCGCGTTGGAGTGCTGCACCGATTTTTACGTCAGCGACTTGACTCAGCAACACTGGTGTGCCATTTCTGGCTACGATCGCAGATTGTTTCAAATCCTCGATCGACTCAATTCGCCCCACGCCCCGAATTAATAATTCTTGGTCTGGGCTAATTAAAAATCCACCCGGAGCATTGACATTTGCTTTTTTAACTGCTTCAGTAACTTGCTGCAATGAAACATTAAATTGTTTCAGCTTATTAGGTTCTACTAATACTTGATACTGGCGCTCTTCACCGCCAAATATGACAATTTGAGTGACACCTGGAACTGCTAAAAATCGATTTTTTACTTGCCAGTCCACAATTCGCCGCACTTCCATTAAAGGTGTGGTATCTGTAGTGAAAGCATATTTAATGGTGGCTCCCAGTGGAGAGCTGATGGGAGAAATTTGCGGGATTTCTACGCCTTTAGGAAGTAGATTTTGGGCTTGCTGCAACCGTTCTGTTACTAACTGGCGAGCGCGGTAAATTTCGGTATCCCAACCAAAGATGACTTTAACGACGGAAATGCCGACAGCAGAAGAGGAGCGTACTTTTTCTACTCCGGGAGTGCCGTTAATCGCACTTTCTATGGGTCGAGTGACTAGAGATTCGACTTCTTCAGGAGCAAGTCCCGGTGCTTCGGTTTGAATTTCGACTTGTGGGGGAGCAAAGCTGGGGAAAACATCGAGCGGCATTTGTGTCAAAACTCGCAATCCCCAAAGGGTGATGAGGATGGAGGCGATGACAACTAGCCACCGTTGCGCGATCGACCATTTGACAATAGAATTAAGCATATCATTAGTTACAGGTTCCGGCTGCTGTAGTTCCCCTTGAATCCTTGGCTTTTGGGCGTTAAAATCGCCATTCAATTTAGGTTGACACGCAAAAATGAAATCGCGATGAAATCTTTTGAATTTCAGACAGGTATTCGGAGCGCGGTATTGGAAACAAAATAAGTTTACAATTCTTGATAATTTACCCCTTGACTCTCAAGCCTACTTGAGGGTTTAGACTATTTATAGTTTCCAGAAGAAACTTTTCGATTCTATATTCCCAGGTAAAAATTAATGACTAAAACAACTCAGACCAAACGATTCACTCTCGCAGCTTTGACGGCAATTCTCCTGACAGCAGGTACTGCCGCTGTTGTCTTTGCCGCTGGCCCTTGCACTACTCCTACTCCTGACTGTCCGCTGGCTAATTGCGATAAATAATCCTTCTTTTGCCCCGTGTATAGATTCGATCGCGGATTTTTCGCAGGGGATAAGCAAGAGAATATCTGATAGCAGCACGAACTAAAATTTAAGTTAGTGCTGCTTTTTTATCCAATACAATTGTTAAGAATATAAAATATTTAATCTTGAAAAATTGAGTGATATCAAATCCGGTAGCATCGGAATTAATATTACCCGAAATAAGGACACGGCAGTGCCGTTTCTCTACAATTAATCGGGGTAGGGAAACGGCACTGCCGTATCCTCCTCAAAGTGATTACCATTATAATCATAAAGTTCAAACTTACCTAAAACTGCTATGAAAGAATTTGAAACAGAATCCCTAGAACATCTACTAAAAATTGGAGAACTAGCCAAACAAACTGGTGTTGCTGTAGGCGCCCTGCGATACTATGAAAGCTTAGGGTTACTGGAACCTGCCTTACGCAGCAGTAGCGGCTACCGTTACTACACAGCCGATGCCGCCAGACAAGTGCAATTTATCAAGAAAGCCCAAAGACTCAACTTTTCTCTTCAAGAAATTCACCAAATTTTGGTATCTCGCCATCAAGGAGTAACAGCTTGTCCGCTGGTGCAAGACTTATTAAGTCGTAAAATTGATTTCGTTGAGGAGGAAATTCAGCGCATGAGTGCGTTCAAAGCTGAGTTGGAAGCTTATCAAAAACTTTGGACAAATCGAGCTTTAGACAATCCAGATGGCGAGCAACTTTGCAGTTTGATTGAGGGAGTTCAGTAGGGTTTATTAGTTCGCTATCTCAGCTTTAACTACCTTACCATCTTCAATAACAGGCTGAGGTTGTTGAGGTCTTAAAAAATTACTAAACTGAGCATACAAAGCTGGCATAACTAACAGCGTTAGTGCTGTAGAAGTAAACAATCCTCCTAAAACTACTACTGACAGCGGTTGCAAAATTTCTTTTCCGGGGCCGCCTTCTAAGACTAAAGGTGCTAAACCTAAAGCTGAAGTTGAAGCCGTCATCAAAATAGCATTGAGCCGTTCCATCGAGCCTTTAATAATTGCTTCCTTAAAAGGCATTCCTTCGGCAAATTTAGTGTTATAGTTGTCTACTAATAACAAGCCGTTACGAGTAGCAACGCCAAATAAAGTGACAAAGCCAACTAAAGAAGCTACGGAAATTATACCGCCAGTCAAAGCTACCGAAATTACACCTCCCACTAATCCGATCGGCAAATTGATCATAATCATCGCAGTTGAAGGAATTGACTTGACGGATAAGTACATTAATACTGTAATGACCACAAAGGCGATCGCACTAAACATCATAATATTTTGCGAAGCTCTTTGCTCGGCCTCAAATTGACCACCATATTGGATAAAATAGCCAAAAGGCAACTGTACCTCTCGCTTAACTTTAGCTTTAATTTCATTCACCACCGATCGCAAATCCCGACCTTTCGCATTAGCCGCCGCCACAATCAACCGAGAAACATTCTCGCGATTAATCGTATTTGGGCCCGTACCGTATTTTACAGTAGCAACTTGGCCGAGGGGAATTTTACCCCCTCTTTCCCCCCCTTTATAAAGAGGGGTTTCATCCCCCCCTTTATAAGGGGGGGAAAGAGGGGGGGTATCAACCAACAAATTCTGAATAGTTTCTAAGTTATTTCTGGCTTCAGGCTGCAACCAGACAACTAAATCAAAAGTTTGCTGCAATTCCAAAACTTGAGAGACAACTTTCCCATTCAAAGCTGTCTCAATTATTTCAGAAAGTTCTCCCACTTTCAAACCATATCTACCCGCAGCTTGGCGGTTGAATTTAATTTGAATTTGCTGCACCGGCACTTGCGGTTCCAGTTGCAAGTCTACAATTCCTGTAACAGTTTTCATTTGCGCTTCAACTTGAGCGCCGATGGTGCGAAGCTGATTCAAATCAGGGCCAAAGATTTTGACAGCAATTTGACTCCTGACACCGGATAAAACCTCATCCATTCTGTGAGAAATAAAACCGCCGATATTTGGTGCAACTCCAGGTAATTTCCCAAATTCCTGCCGCAATGATTCCAAAGTTTTCTGCCGATTTTTCATTCCTTCCTCGCTCAAACCGATATCAATGTGAGCTAAATTGACACCCGCAGCATCAGCATCACCGGGAGCTCTGCCCGATCGCACTTGCACGTATGAAAACCTGGTATCATCCTTAAGTGCATCTTCGATCGCAAAAGCCGCACTATTCGTCGTTTCCAAAGACACGCCCGGATAAAGTAGAACAGTATTCACCAAAGTTTGCTCCTGAAACTCCGGCAAAAACACCCGTCCAAAAGATGGCAAAATAATTAATGCCGCCACCATACTAGCAGCAGCTAAAGTTAAAATAATCGCCGAATAGCGCATTGACAATTCTATAAAAAAGTGATATATCTTTTTGCAGAATCTCGGCAACCAAGGTTCTTCAGCACTCATCTTTTTGTTAGGCAACAAAATAGCGCAAAGTGCCGGAGATATTAACAGCGATTCCAGACTAGAAATCACCACAACTACCAGATAAGTAATCCCCATCGGCGTAAAAATTCGACCTTCTACACCGGGCAAAGTAAAAATTGGCGAAAACACAACAATGCCAATAACAGTCGCTCCAATTAACGAATCTCGCACCTCCTGACTGCCATCAAAAATCACATCCATCACCGGGCGCGGATGATGAGAAGCCGTGTTTTCTCTCAAGTTGCGGTAGGTATTTTCGGCATAGACGATCGCATCGTCGATCGCAGTGCCGATCGCCACCGACAACCCACCCAAGGTCATCGTATTCAATCCCAGCCCCAGCCAATTCATCGCCAGCAGCCCGAACAGCCAAGTTAGGAAGAAATCGAGCAAAACCACCGTCAGAGTCCGCCAATTCATCAAAAACGGGATCAGAATAACCGTGACAATGATACTGCCTTCCACTAAAGCCGATCGCACATTTTCCACCGAAGAATTGATATACTCTTCCTGGCGGAAAGTAACAGTAACTTTAATATCTTTGGGCAAAGCTTGCTGCACCTGGGCCATTGCCGCTTCCACAGCTTGAGTTACCGTGGGAGTATCAGCGATCGGCTGTCTGTTTACCATCACAATCACAGCTTTTTTGCCGTTAAAACTGCCATCGCCCCGCTTGATAGCAGCACCAATTTTGACATCAGCTACATCCCCAATTCTGACGACGATTCCTTGGCGAGAGGCGATCGCAGATTGCTGCAAATCTGCCACCGATTCAATCCGCCCCACACCCCGAATCAAAGTTTCTTTATCCGGCGTAATCAAATAGCCACCGGGGGCGTTAACATTCGCAGCAGCTACAGCTTCCGATACTTGCTGCAACGAAACATTAAAAGCTTTCAATTTTGCAGGTGTAACTAATACTTGATACTGCCTTTGTTCGCCGCCATAAGCTACCACTTGAGCAACACCAGTCACTGCTAATAGGCGATTGGTAACTTGCCAATCAACCAGACGGCGCACTTCCATTAAAGAAGTAGTTTCTGATGTAAAAGCATAGGTAATCACAGTGCCTACCGGAGAAGTTGTCGGAGAAATTTGCGGTGCTTCTACTCCTGCGGGAAGCTTGCTTTGAGCTTGCTGCAACCTTTCTGTAATCAACTGGCGTGCTTGATAAATTTCTGTTCCCCAATCAAAGATAACTTTAACCACAGAAATACCCACAGCAGAGGAAGATCGCACTGCTGTCACCCCCGGAGTTCCATTAATCGCACTCTCGATCGGCAATGTTACCAAAGACTCGATTTCTTCCGGCGCTAAACCTGGTGCTTCCGTTTGGATTTCCACCTGCGGTGGTGCGAAAGGCGGGAAGACATCAAGGGGCATTTTGGGGATGATATATACTGTCCAAAGACTAATAATAATCGTGGCGAGAACGACTAGCCAGCGGCGGTTAATTACCCATCTGAGAATAGTGCTGAACATTTTATGATTTTATAGAGGCGATGACTACCAACGACCGTTCGGCCATCGATTTATAATTGCTAGATTAAACAAAATTTTTACTTTAAACTCTTCGCTTCTGCCTCCTGACTTTTAACGCGGTGGTTGTCATCCTGCGACAATTCATCTACTGTAATCGCATTTAGTGCTGCTGCGGAGATGGAAAAACCATTGTTTTTAGAATCCGCTGCTACTGCTGGCAATTTGCGCCGATTTCCCCAGAAAGCCCCCGCGGCAAAAGTCACAGAGGCGATCGCCATACCTCCTCCTATTCCCGCCCACACAGGCACCGGAAAACTATTAACATTGGCATCTTTAACTTGGGGAGTTACTTCCTTCTTTTCCTCAACTTTTGAGTGTTTGCTACCGCCCCGCAACGATTGGGCGTAAAGTTGAGGTGCGCGCTGCGTGACAATTAAATCTCCCTCAAACAAACCCCTCTTAATTTCCACTAAATCCCCGGAAGTTTGACCTAGTTCTGCTTCAACAGCTTGAAACACATCGCCGTTTTTGACATAAACTAACTGCTTTCCGTTGGCTTCTACCACTGCTGAAACCGGAATTCCCAAAATATTTGTTGCTGTTTTGTCGGTTAAGATTTCCAAGTCGGCAAACATCCCTGGCTTCAAACTTCCTTCAGAATTATCTAATAAAGCTTTCACCGGCACAGCGCGAGTTTCCCCTTCTACTGTCGAGCCAATTAAGCTAATTTTGCCCCGGAAAGTGCGGTTTGGCAAACTAGCAATTTTTACCGTCAATTCCTGACCCTGCTTTACTTGATTTAGGTCTTTTTCGTAAATATTTGCTGTGGCAAAAACGCTGCTGTCATTTAATATGCTCATCAGGGGTTTTTCCGCCGAGTTGACTGATTCGCCTGGGGTGATTTCGCGATCGGCTACAGTGCCGGAAATGGGAGCGATAACAGTCACAAGTCCTTGTTCATTGGCAACAGTTCCTAATTGTTGCAGCCGTGCTTGATAGGCTGAACTGCTGAGGCTAACGCGGGACTGAGCTACTTCTAAAGCAGCTTTAGCCCGCTTGAGTTGAGCCTCGGCTTCTAGAACTTCCCGGCGACTCAAAGCTTTGGTAAGTTGAGCTTTTACTTCTGCAACTTTGCCTTCAGCATCTCGCAATTCTCGCATCGGGAGGTCTACTTGGGCTTGTTTAATTTCGGTTTCGGCTTTGATAACTTCGGGACGGCTTTTTGCTTTGGCAACATTGGCTTTGGCTTCGGCGAAATGAGCTTGCGATTCCAGCATTGTCCGTCGCGGAATTGCCCCTGCTGCTACCAATTCTTTGTCGCGTTCAAACTGTTCTTTAGCCACTGTTAATTCGATTTCTGCCTGGGCTATTTCTGCCTGGGCTATTTGTAGTTGGCGCTGATAGTTTTCTTGAGCAACTTTCACTACAGAGCGGTTGTTTACCAATTCTTGCTCTCTTTCGTATTGCTGAGTTGCTGCTGTCAGTTGGCTTTTGGCTTGGGCAATTTCTGCGGAGGATATTTGCAGTTGGCGATCGTAATTTTGTTGAGCTAACTTAAAGTCCGCCTGCGCCTGCTGCAAATCACCTTCAGCTTCGGCTCGTTTGGCGATCGACTCCACCCGCAATTGGCCTAATTCCGAACTCGATAACACAACCACAGGTTGACCTTTTGATACTTTGTCCCCCGGTTTAACGAGCAACTCAACCACAGTGCCGCTAACGGGAGCCCGAACCTCTACTTTTTGATTTGGCAGAGTTTCAATTTGTCCGGTAGTTTTAATCCCGACAGACAACCGCTGAGATTTCACCGGCTCAACTTTGATTCCGATGCGCTTCGAGGTTTCAGTATCGACAGAAATAGCAGCCGGAATTTGAGTTGTTTCCCCACTTTGGTGAAATTCATCTCCGTGTCCCGCGTGGGCGAAAACAGCGACGGTATCAATGAATAACAAAAGACTCAGGAGTATTCCCGAAGAATAAAATATCGCTGCTGGGGAGTGGAAACGGCGACAAGATTGCATGATTTAGTAGGGGCGAATATGAACTAAAAGATCAGTTTTGCAGCTCGCAATGAAATCAGGATGAAATATGGTAAATAAGTCGGTAAAAATAAATACAACATTGGGTAGGGGCGGGTTTACGAGATTATCTGTTTGAGGCAATTATTGTTTGTAAAACCCGCCCCTACAATTCCCGACTCGATCTTATTGTTTTTTTGCTGACCTACTTATTACTGTTTATACCACGCTTTGCGCCACTCTTTCATTTGCTCAATTTCTTGCTTTTGTGAAGTCAGAATTTCTTGGGATAATTTCTTCATTTCTGACCGTTTCGACTTTTTCAAAGCATCTTGTGCCATCACCAAAGCTCCTTCGTGGTGGGGAATCATCGCATTCAGAAACCGCAGGTCAAACTGAGAGTCAGCAGCACCTAAATCCATGCTCATCATCATGCTTTGCATTTGTTCGGGAGTCATGGCCATCATGTGACCCATTGGAGCGTGATAAGCCATAGGCGTATTGCTGGCTTTAGGATACCAACTTTTTCGCCACTCTTTCATTTGATTAATTTCACGATTCTGAGCGACAATCATGTTATTTGCGAGTTTTTTCATTTCCGGGCGTTTGGATTTATTCAAAACGTCTTTCGCCATGTTTACAGCACCTTGATGATGCACTGTCATCCCATCTATAAATCGCAAATCGTAGTCGCCATCAGCAGGCCCTAAATCCATGGACATACTGTGATCCATGCCACCCATTTTGTGGTCCTGCGCCACCTCTTGTTTGCTGCTGGCTGGGGTGGCGGCTGTAATATTTGGGGCTTGAGTTTGACTTACAGGATCTTTGGAGCAAGCAGCCAGCACTCCACTGCTTAGAGCTGCTGTGCAGGTTAATATCATGGCTGTCAATCCTGTTTTTAATGAAATTGGTTTCATAGATTTTATATTTTTAAAATTGCCGTCAATCTTTAGTTTGTCACGGAGATATGAAATTAGGATGAAATTTGTGAAGATCTCAAATCTAAAATTGAGTTGACTATTCTGCTAACAGGAGACTGTATAATGAAATTAATTAATAGATCCAGCAAAGTATTTTAGGCTGAGGTTAAAATTATGACTCTACAGTTAAAAGTCCCCAAAATGGCTTGTTCAGCTTGTGCCAATACGATCGCACAAGCAGTCAAAACCGTCGATCCAGCCGCAGTTGTTGAGGCAGATATTAAGACGAAATTGGTGACAATTCAAAGCGTGAAGCCAGAAAATGAACTGAAAAAAGCCATCGCTTCTGTTGGTTATCCAGCGCTTTAACCGCAGAATCTTAGCAACGGCCAATTTCCTATTCCCAATTCGAGAGTGAATATATGGATAATCTCACAGTCAAACTCCAAGGCATGAGTTGTGCCTCCTGTGCCTCTTCCATTGAACAAGCAATTAAATCCGTTCCCGGTGTCATTGAGTGCAATGTCAACTTTGGCATGGAACAAGCAAGCATCCAATACGACTCCCAAAAAACCAGCTTAGCAACAATTCAAGAAGCTGTTGATGCGGCGGGATACAAAGCTTTTCCGCTTCCAGAAATGACCCAGGGCGAGGATGACACCGAGCAAGCAACTCGTCAAGCTGAATCTCAAGTTTTGCAACGTAAATTGTGGACAGCAGGTATGATTAGCCTGTTACTATTTACAGGTTCCATTCCAGCTATGACTGGTTGGCATTTGCCATTTATTCCCGGATGGCTGCACAATTTTTGGCTGCAATTAGTGCTGACAGCACCAGTACAATTCTGGTGTGGTAACTCATTTTATATAGGAGCGTGGAAATCGCTAAAACGCCGCCTAGCGACAATGGATACCCTGATTGTTTTGGGAACCAGTTCTGCTTACTTTTATTCTGTATGTGTAACACTTTTTCCCGGATTTTTCCTAGCCCAGGGTTTGATTCCCAGCGTTTATTATGAAGTTGCAGCGAGTGTGATTGCCCTTATTTTGCTTGGTAAAACCCTAGAGAATCGGGCGAAGGGAGAGACTTCTGAGGCGATTCGGAAACTCATGGGTTTGCAAGCGAAAACGGCTCTGATTGTTCGCAACGGGCAAGAGTTGGAAGTGCCATTAGCCCAAGTGAAAATTGGCGATATCGTGCAGGTGCGGCCAGGGGAACAAATTCCCGTAGATGGAGAGGTGATTGAAGGCTATTCCACCATAGATGAAGCAATGGTAACAGGGGAAAGTTTGCCAGTCAAAAAGCAAGTGGGTGACGAAGTTATCGGCTCGACAATTAACAAAACTGGCAGCTTTAAGTTTCGTACTACTAGGATTGGTCAGGATACATTTTTAGCTCAAATTGTCAAGATTGTGCAGGATGCCCAGGGGTCTAAAGCACCGATTCAAAAGTTGGCAGATGAGGTGACTGGTTGGTTTGTTCCCGCCGTAATAGCCATTGCTTTAGCTACTTTTATCATTTGGTTTAATGCGACGGGAAACTTGACTTTGGCAACAGTTACCATGGTGGAAGTGCTGATTATTGCCTGTCCTTGTGCTTTGGGTTTGGCAACTCCGACGGCGGTGATGGTGGGGACTGGTAAAGGTGCAGAAAATGGAGTTTTAATTAAAGGAGCTGAGAGTTTAGAACTGGCTCATAAAATTCAAGTCATTGTGTTAGATAAAACTGGGACTATCACGGAAGGCAAGCCGACTGTCACTGATTTTGTCACAATTAAAGGAAGCGCGAACAGCAATGAATTAAAACTGCTGAAATTGGCAGCGTCTGTGGAGCGAAATTCTGAGCATCCTGTCGGTGAAGCTGTGGTGAGATATGGTGAATCTCAAGAGGTAATTTTAACAGATGTTAAGGATTTTGAGGCGATCGCCGGAAGTGGCGTCCGGGGGGTTGTGGAGGGAAAGTCGATCGCCCTGGGAACACTCAGATGGATGCAGGAATTAGGCTTTGATACTGATTATTTGGAACTCCGCGCCAAAGCTTGGGAATCTGCAAGTAAAACTGTGGTTTGGATGGCTGTGGAGGGCAAAATTGAGGCGATTCTGGGCATTGCCGATGCCCTCAAACCGTCTTCGGCGCGGGCGGTGAAAGCACTGCAAAAACTGGGTTTAGAAGTGGTGATGCTCACAGGAGACAACCGCACAACTGCGGAGTCCATCGCCCATGCTGTTGGGATCGATCGCATTTTTGCAGAAGTTAGACCAGACCAAAAAGCAGCTAAAATCCAAGCACTGCAAGCACAAGGCAAAATTGTAGCGATGGTGGGAGATGGAATCAACGATGCTCCAGCTTTGGCCCTAGCGGATGTGGGAATTGCGATCGGTACCGGGACAGATGTGGCGATCGCAGCGAGCGACATAACCCTAATTTCTGGAGACTTGCAAGGAATAGTTACAGCCATTCAACTGTCGCGCGCCACCATGCGCAACATCCGCGAAAACCTGTTTTTTGCCTTTATTTACAACATCGCTGGAATTCCGATCGCAGCAGGTATTTTATATCCCATTTTTGGCTGGCTACTAAGTCCAATCATCGCCGGTGGTGCCATGGCTTTTAGTTCAGTTTCCGTCCTGACTAATGCTTTGCGGTTGCGTAATTTTCAACCCAAATATATCCCCTAAATTAGGAGTAATAAAAAAATGTTGCACCCTCGTCAAATTTGGGTAACTCTCGCGAGTGTAGGAATTGCGATCGGAATGGCATCTGGAGTTCAAGCTGCTAAAATGTCTATCGAACCTTCTCATTCAACCACTCAATTTCAGACTATTGAACAGCCTTTAGGTTTAAAAGTGGGTGTCACCCTAGGTGGATTGACCTTAATTGGTTTGGAGTTGTGGTGGTTTTTGTTCAGTAAAGCTAAAGGGCAGCAAGCGGAATCAATTCAAGGGATACAAGAGTTAACTATTACTGTAGATGGCGGTTATGAACCAGCCAATGTAGTTGTGAAATCTGGTCAATTAGTCCGGCTCAATTTCTTGAGACGTGACCCCAATAGTTGTCTGGAAAAAGTGTTATTACCAGAATTTCACATTATACGACAATTACCTCTAAATCAGGTGACGGCTATTGAATTCACCCCTAACAAACCAGGCCGATACCTCTTTACTTGTGGCATGAATATGTTTCGGGGTGTGGTGGAAGTACAAAGGTGACATACTCCTACACCAACTGAGTACAGTATGGTGTAGGCTTCTGAGCGACTCCAGAAAAGAGATTTATCAACCTGTGGCAATTTTGACACTCCCCGCGCGAGTTTTTTTCGCCAGAAATCGGTAAAATTGAATCTAGCTTAAAAAATTTGGAGTGAGCTAAATGCAATTATTACACACCATGCTCCGAGTCGGAAACTTAGAAGAGTCCCTCAAATTTTACACCGAAGTGCTGGGCATGAAAATGCTGCGACAAAAAGACTATCCCGACGGTAAATTTAGTCTGGCTTTTGTTGGCTACGGTGATGAATCAGACCATACAGTTTTGGAATTAACATACAACTGGGGCGTTCAAGAGTATAATTTAGGGAATGCTTACGGTCATATTGCGATCGGGGTTGACGACATTTACGGCACTTGCGAAGAAATTAGAACTCGCGGCGGTAAAGTTAGTCGCGAACCAGGCCCCATGAAACACGGTTCAACAGTCATTGCCTTTGTGGAAGACCCCGATGGATATAAAGTTGAATTAGTGCAACTGAAAAATCGATGCGACTAGAAACCGGGTTTCCCCTCATTCTTCCTCATACCTCGTTCCCAGGCTCAGCCCATTGGTGACCACTTAACGTCCAATCGACAGTCTTTTGGAACAGGCAGGATGCGTATTCCAAAAGACTGTCTTTTTGCGAAATGTCTGTTACACTACAGTATTTTGTAATGATTTAAGAGTGCTAACTAACATATGTGATTGTTGAGGGTGCGGAATCTCCGATCGCAACATTCTGGTTGAAAAAACTGCAATCAAACGTTGCAATTTTTGCATTTAAATTCACAAAATGTAATTTTTTTTACAAATTGCCTGCGCTGCTGTTGATATATTCCTTTTGCTAGATGACGCAAAAAAAATTGTTACATCTACAAAAAACATATCAAGGTAGGAGAAAATGTCTAAATTAATAGTTGGTTTAAGTGCGGGTTTATTAGCCACTGGCTTGTTTGGCAGCGCTGGTGAATTCATTCAATTACCTACTGCTAACAACACAATTGTTGCCGAAGCTAACGAACAAACAATCATACAGGAAAATCGGGCTTTGCTATTGCAAAACCGCCAAACTGCTAAAAATATTGCCACTAAACTAGGTGCAGCAGTTAGCGACGAAGCAGTGCCATCCGGTAGCAATGCTTTGCAAGTTAACCAACAACTAATCTTACAAAACCGAGCTATTTTTACCAGTATTGCTAAGAAAGTAGGTGCAACTGTACCGAACGTTGCAGCAGCCGGCAGTGGTGACTTAGCGACAGAAAACCACAAATTATTGTTGGGAAATCGGCAAATAGTCCGCGCCATAGCTGAAAAATTAGGCGTTAAATTGCCCGCTCCACCACAATTAAGTGGCAGCATGGTAAAGCAAAATAACACCCTTCTGCAAGGCAACCGCAACGCTTTAGCAGCGATCGCTAGCAAAGTAGGTACAACAGTAGCTAAATAGGAAAATGCTCGATCGCTAGCATTTTCCTCCTTCCCAGGCTCAGCCTGGGAACCCAGACTGCTCGGCCTGGCTCCTTCACAATTTACATAATCTGATTTACGGTTGCTTTTTAGGAATTTGTAAGACTCGATCCGCCACCATTTTGTCAACAATTAAGTCGCTGATAATCTGAGTTCCGTGGGAGGTAAAGTGCAAACCATCATTCAATTTTACATAGCCTCGTTTCCCTGATTTGTCAGCAACTACCGGAGTAAATTTACCACCTTCTGCAAAAATTTCCCAAGTTGAAATAAAAGTAATTTTTGGGGAAATTTTCATCGCATTTTTATAAATATTGTTCATAATTGGAAAAGCCTCAAGGTACGCCGATTTGTTAGAGTTCGATTGACCAACCCAGTACACTTTCCGCACGGAGGAATTATTTAATAGTTTGGCATATTTGTCAACTCTTTCTTGATAGGCTTTTTGCCATTCTTTAGTCAAAATTACCCGGTATTTTCCTTGAAAATCAGCGATATCTTGAGTGTCATTACCTCCAAATAAAACAATCACCACATCGGGCTGATAATCCTTAATAATTTGACTGGTTCTGGCATACCAATCATAATAATCTATCCGATTTAAGCCACTGGATACTTTGTAGTCAATTTTGGTATCGGCAATATTATACTTTTGCTTGAGACTGTACTGAAGTTGAGTCCCTAAGTCTAGCATTACGGAATCTCCAATAAATAAAAACTTGCGATAAGGTCTGGTCAGTTTTGGTTTGGCTGCGATGGTTTTTTTAGGTGATTTTAGAGTTTCTTTTTTGGGTTGTATGGCAGTTTTTTTTGCTGTTTCTACCGGATTTTTTGCTGACTTGACTGGGAGGCTATCTAAGTTAATATCTTTGATTTTGCTCCAAAAATCTTGTTCCGACTTCCTAAAACCTTCTAGTTCTATCTGCCTTGCTGCTTGTTTTATTTCTGGACTAGCGAAAGGGGTTGAGGAAAAACTTTTGAGAAATAAGGAGAGATTGGTAAATATTAAAGTTAGAATTACAGAAGTAGCGATTAGCAGAATTTCCCTGTCTCTCATATTTCTTAGAAATTAAAGTATATAAAAGGCGGAACGGTACTGGGTCCCAGCATCAAAATAGCATACACGAACAGGGAAACTAAGACAACCCGAAAAAAAATGTTTTTTAATGAAAATACGCTCAGCAATATTTTGGCGATGCGATCGCCCCAAAAATTCATCACGCCGATGACTGCAATGACTAAATATAATTGCCACAAGTTAAACTGAAAAGTTTTTACGGAAGAATGGAAAATCCCTTGGAAAAAATTGATCGCTGTTTCCCAGTTGGGAGTGCCGAAAAATATCCAACTAGCACTGACAAAACTAAAAGTAAATAACCAACTCAAAAATCTCGCTGTTTTCGGATATAAATAGTCTAATTTGAAGTGGATAGCTTGGGGTATATCTCTGCATAAATGGTTGACCACTAATCCTAAGCCATGAATAGCACCCCAGACAAGAAAGTTTAAACCAGCACCATGCCAAAATCCACCGATCGCCATTGTGCACAATAAATTCACATATTTTCTCAATTTGCCGTGTTTGTTGCCACCCAACGGAATGTAAGCGTAATCTCTCAGCCACTCGGAAAGACTGATGTGCCACCTTTTCCAAAACTCTTGGAGGCTTAAGGATTGGTAAGGCATATTAAAATTGATAATAGGTTTAAAACCTAGCAAACAGGAGATACCGTTGGCTAAATCTGAGTAGCCACTGAAATCTACATAAATCAAACAGGAATAGGAAATTACGGCGAGAATTAAATCAATGCTACTATACTGTTGAGGGACTTTGAATGGTAATTGAGTGAAGTTAAACAAAAAGCTGGATAAAGTATACTTTTTAAACAGTCCTGACAAAATTAAAACTATAACTTCTTCGATTTTATAGTCGTATTTTTTGGATGAATTTAGCTGGGAGTAAAATTCTGGAGCTCGCGATATTGGCCCGGAGGCAATTTGGGGGAAGTAGGTGATGTAGGTGGCGTAGTCTATAAATTTTGGACAGGAGAGTTTTTTCTGGTAGCAGTCGATTAAATGGGAAATCATTCTAAATGTGTAGAATGACACGCCGACGGGGACGAGAATTTGCAAGACTTGAAAACTGGCGGGAATTTTTAGCTGGTTGAGTACGTCAAATAGAGAAGTTACGAAAAAGTTGCAATATTTGAAGATGCTGAGGTTGGCAATGTTGAAAATTATCCCGGATATTAAAGCAAGTTTTTGATATTTTCCGTTGCAAACAGCCCGGAGAATGATATAATTGTAGACAGTCCCTAAAACTAGGAGCAGGAGAAAGTCGAAACTCCAAAATGAATAAAATAATAAGCTGGAAAGTAGGAGAATAATTTTATATAAATTGACTTGGTGTTTTAAAGATAGGATGGCACTAAAGATAATCAGAAAAAAAACTAAAAATTGGTAAGTGGGAAATAGCATGAGTCTCAGCAGATAAAAAATTGGGTGATAGTGATATCTTCAAAAAGCCGAACAAGCTATTTATAATAATGAAAATCCCTGTGATTACGAGGAACCAAAGTGCAGCCAACAGACCCTAGCAAATTTACCGATGAAGCCTGGGAATCCATTGTAAAATCCCAGGATGTAGCCCGCCGCTTTGCCAATCAGCAGCTAGAGGTTGAACATTTGGCGATCGCCATTCTAGAACAGCTTGGTTTAGCAAACACCATTCTCAGCTTTGCCGGAATAGATGTCACCCGCTTTGGGCAACAGTTAGAAGCCTTTGCCAAACGACAGCCGAGAGTTACCAACGCTGAACAACTCTACCTCGGTCGTGGCTTAGATGTGATGTTAGATGTTGCCGAAGCCACCAGAGTGACTTGGCAAGATAATTTTATCGCCATTGAACATTTATTAATTGGCTTAATAGAAGATGAACGAGTTGGTAGGCGTTTGCTGACTAGGGGCGATGGGCCACCGGGACGCCCTGGTTACGATCGCAGACCGGCACCCGGTACGATCGATCGCCCAAAACTCGAAGAAGCCATCAAATCTGTCCGCGCTACTGCAAAAGTCCCAGAAAAAAATTCCGAAACCAGCAAACCCAGCCTCCGCAACGCTAAAACTCCCGATCGAGACGGGGAAGCTAACTCCGACGCCCTGAGTAAATACGGCCGCGATTTAACCGAAGCTGCAAAAGCAGGCAAACTTGACCCCGTAATCGGCCGCGATGAAGAAATTCGCCGAGTAGTCCAAGTTCTTTCCCGCCGCCAAAAAAACAATCCGGTATTAATTGGCGATCCCGGAGTTGGCAAAACTGCGATCGCCGAAGGTTTGGCCCAGCGCATTGTTAACGGCGACGTCCCCGAATCTTTGAAAAATCGCCAACTATTTAGCCTTGACATGGGCAGTTTAATTGCTGGGGCAAAATTCCGGGGCGAATTTGAAGAAAGACTGCGATCGGTCCTGCGAGAAGTCATCGATTCCGACGGACAAATAGTCCTATTTATTGACGAATTGCACACCGTTGTCGGTACTGGTGGCGGCGGTAGTTCCGGTTCCGGAATGGATGCGGGCAATTTGTTGAAACCCATGTTAGCCCGCGGCGAATTGCGCTGTATCGGCGCTACAACTCTCGACGAATTCCGCAAACATATCGAAAAAGACCCGGCTTTGGAACGCCGTTTTCAACAAGTATTTGTCGGCGAACCCAGCGTTGAAGATACTATTTCGATTTTGCGCGGATTGAAAGACCGTTACGAACGCCACCACGGGGTAAAAATCACTGATTCGGCCTTGGTGGCTGCTGCAACTTTGTCTTTTCGCTATATTTCCGATCGCTTTTTGCCCGATAAGGCGATCGACCTGGTAGATGAAGCCGCCGCCCACTTGAAAATGGAAATTACTTCTAAACCTGTGGAATTGGAGGCGATCGACCGCCGCGTGATGCAGTTGGAAATGGAAAAATTGTCCATCGAAGGTGAGGGAAAAGGTACTCAAGCCTTGGGAATTGGCCCCCGCATCGAACGCATCAAAACTGAGATTGACATTTTGAAAGTCAAACAGGAAAAATTGTCTTCTCAGTGGTCTGGCGAAAAACAGTTGTTGGATGCCATCAATAAATTGAAAGCAGAAGAAGACCAATTTCGAGTGCAAATAGAACAGGCCGAAAGGGCTTACGATTTGAATAAAGCAGCCCAGTTAAAATACGGCAAATTGGAAACTGCGGTGCGCGATCGGGAAGCCAAAGAAGCCGAACTTTTGAAACAACAATCTCAAGGTTCTTCCCTACTGCGCGAAAAAGTTACTGAGGGTGATATTGCAGAAATTGTCGCCAAATGGACTGGGATTCCTGTCAACAGGTTGCTGGAATCGGAACGCCAAAAATTGCTGCAATTGGAGAAGCATTTGCACCACCGGGTAATCGGTCAACAGGAGGCTGTGACAGCCGTTGCTGCCGCCATTCGGCGAGCTCGTGCGGGCATGAAAGACCCCGGAAGGCCGATCGGTTCTTTCTTGTTCATGGGCCCCACAGGGGTCGGCAAAACTGAGTTGGCGCGGGCTTTGGCGGAGTTTTTATTTGATAGCGATGACGCGATCGTCCGCATCGATATGTCCGAATATATGGAGAAGCAAAACGTCTCTCGGTTAGTAGGAGCTCCCCCCGGATATGTCGGTTACGATGAAGGGGGACAACTTTCCGAAGCAGTCCGGAGACATCCTTATTCAGTGGTGTTATTTGATGAAGTAGAAAAGGCACACCCGGATGTATTTAACATTTTGCTACAAGTGTTGGATGATGGCAGAATTACCGATTCTCAAGGTCGATTAGTGGACTTTAGAAATACCGTGATTGTGATGACTAGCAATATCGGTAGCGACCACATTTTAGAAGTCTTTTCTAAGAAGGGAAAAACACCTAAAAAAACTACCGTTCGCAAGCAGGAAGTCCCTGATTTTTCCAGTCAAAAGACCAACTATAAAGTTGATGATGATGGTACGGTTGAAATTTCGGCTTCGCGAGTTTCTGATGTTGTGAATCCTCCCATTTCTCAGGAACCGGAAAGTTTACCTATTTCTGAACGGGAGACTGATGAAGAGTACGAACAAATGTTAAAACGGGTGATGAATGCGTTGCGATCGCACTTCCGGCCGGAATTTCTAAATCGAGTGGATGAGACAATTTTGTTCCACACTTTGAGCAAAACTGAACTCCGACAAATTGTCAGTATTCAAGTCAAGCGAATTGAACGGTTGTTGGCGGAACAAAAGATTACCTTGGAACTGTCGGATGCTGCCAAAAACCATATCACAGATGTTGGTTACGACCCCGTTTATGGTGCTCGTCCTTTAAAACGGGCTATTCAGCGGGAGTTGGAAAACCCACTGGCTAATAAGATTCTGGAAAATGCGTTTGTGGAGGGTGATACAATTGCGATCGATTGTGAAAATAATACTTTGCAATTTCGCAAAATAGAGTCTCGTCCGGCCTTAGTTGGTAACAGTTTGTAGCTTGGTTAGGAACAGGCTTTGGGAGCATCCCGATTTTGTAATGGCGAAGCATGACCGCAGACAATTTATTAGTGATAACCAGAGATTTACAGCGGTCATGCTTCGCCCCTACGAATATATTTGCAAAACACAGATGCACCCCAGGCTTTTGAGCCTGTTCCACAAATTATCTTTAGTTTGTGTAGATGTGGTTTCAAGCCCCTAGTCTTCTGTTCTTTTCTCTATTTCTAATCGCTTTCGAGAATCGCGGCCAGCAAAGCTTGCTGAGCGTGCATCCGATTTTCCGCCTGATCCCAAACCCGCGATTGACTCCCTTCAATTACCCCATCCGTAATCTCTTCATCTCGGTGCGCCGGCAAACAGTGCAATACAATCGCATTCGGATCTGCTAACTCCACCAACTCTTCATTTACCTGAAAAGGCTCAAACAAAGGAATCCTGCTTGTCGCTTCCTCTTCCTGTCCCATACTTGCCCAAACATCAGTATAAATTACTTGAGCTTCCTTAGTAGCAGCTTTGGCATCAGTAGTCACTGTAACTTCTGTTTTTCCCTTCGCAATCGCCTTTGCCTTTTCCACAATCTCAGGATTTGGCATAAAATCTTGAGGACAAGCAATTCTCACATTCATCCCCATCATTGCACAGCCCAACATCAGCGAATTCGCCATATTATTGCCATCGCCAAAATAAGCCAAAGTCACCCCTTCCCACTTCCCAAAACACTCTTTTACTGTCATTAAATCCGCCAATACTTGACAGGGGTGTTCGTCATCAGTCAGCGCATTAATTACAGGTATTTTTGCATAATTAGCAAAAGTTACTAAATCCTTTTGGTCGAAAGTCCTAATCGCTAAAACGTCCAAATATCTGTCTAATACTCTGGCTGTATCCACCAAAGGTTCCCCACGGCTGACTTGAGTAACATTAGGATTGAGGTCAATAACTTGACCTCCCAATTTATACATTGCTACCGTAAAACTCACCCGTGTTCGCGTTGAAGCTTTAGAAAATAACAAGCCGAGCACTTTATTTCGTTTCAGCTTCACCATTCCCGACTTCAGGCTCGCACCTAGGTCTAACAAATAAGTTAATTCGTCAATACTTAAATCTGCTAGACTTAATAAATCTCGCCCTTTTAATGAGTCCATATTTACCCCCACACGAGTTTTCAACTATACATTAAATTCCAGATCCCAGAGCGGGCTTTGTTTTTGTTCCCACTTGGGTTCCCCTGGTTTCAACTTGCGGGTAATTGCTCGATCGCGCGATCGATCGAATCGCAACCTTGTTCCACCGTTTCTACCACCGCCAACAAGCCCCGCAATGTAGCAGCACCAGGGAAGCCCTTAGCATACCAGGTTAAGTGCTTGCGCGCTTGACACACACCGCTGTCACCCTTATATTCCCACAAAGCCCGCAAATGTTCCTTAGCACATTCGAGCCGTTCAATTGGTGTCGGAGTTATCTTTTCGACACCAGTTTTGATGAAATAATCCACCTCTCCCACCAAGAAAGGATAACCCAAAGTTCCCCGCGAACACATCACTCCATCCGCCCCAGTTTCTTCCAGACAGCGGATGGCCGCCTCAACAGAAAATATGTCTCCATTGGCGATCACAGGAATCGATAAAACTTCCTTAACACGACGAATCCATTCCCATTTTGCCTGGCCGTTGTAACCTTGCGATCGAGTCCGACCATGGACGGTAATCATTTTTGCTCCCGCATCTTCCATCCGTTTGGCAAAATCCAAAATATTAATTTCTTTGTCCGTCCAACCAATGCGAGTTTTGACAGTCACAGGAACATCTACAGCTTGCACAACTGCCCGCACAATTGCCTCAGCAGTCTCAGGATCTCGTAGCAAGGAAGAACCGCCACCATTTTTAGTAATTTTGTTAACCGGACAGCCCATATTAATATCAACTGTATCCGCCCCTTCTGCCACTGCCTTCTGTGCCGCTTCTGCCAAAAAATCTGGACGACAGTCAAATAATTGAATGCTAATCGGGCGTTCATTCGGGTCAACTTCCATAATTCTCGGCAGTTGCTTGACGTAGTGCAAACCCGTAGCATTCACCATTTCGGTATACATCATTGAATCCGGTGCGTAGCGACGCACCAGGCGGCGAAATACTAAATCTGTAACACCCGACAACGGCGATTGCAGCACGCGACTGTTTACTTCAAAATCGCCGATTTTCAGAGGAGTTGCTAATCTTTTTTGTAATTCTGGAGAGAGAGTAAGCATAGTCGATCGGTTCTAGGATAGCAATTGAATTCTAATATCTGCTGTATATTGTACAACATTAAGTATTTATACTTTAAAAAGTAAAAAAGGAATACAAGGCCCACAAGAAATTCACTATTTGTGGAACAGGTCGTTCAGTCTGTGATGGAAACAGGTACAAGATGTGAGTTTTGAACTACAATTGGTGGATTCCCGATGATGCCGATCGAACATTAAAAAAATTGTAGAGAATTCCTATGGATGCCACAGCACTCTGGCAACGCTATCAAGACTGGCTTTACTATCACTCTGGATTGGGACTTTACCTCGATATCAGTCGCATGAGCTTCGACGACGCTTTCGTCACTACAATGAAACCCAAATTTGACCAAGCTTTCAAAGACATGACAGCTTTAGAAGCAGGGGCGATCGCCAATCCCGATGAACACCGCATGGTAGGCCACTACTGGCTCCGCAACCCCGATATCGCCCCCACCCCAGAACTCAAACAAGAAATAGTCCAGACACTACAACAAATAGAAACATTTGTCAAGAAAGTTCAAAGCCGCGACATCAAGCCACCATTCGCTCCCCAATTTACCGATATTATCTCGATCGGCATCGGTGGTTCCGCCCTCGGCCCCCAATTTGTCTCCGAAGCTTTATCCCCAGACATTCCGCCCCTAGCAATACATTTTATCGACAACACTGACCCAGCAGGAATCGATCGCATCCTCAACCAAATCAAAGACAAACTCGTCAGCACCCTAGTAATTACCATCTCCAAATCCGGCGGCACCCCCGAACCCCGCAACGGCATGATCGAAGTGCAAAAAGCCTTCGCCGCCCAAAAACTCGACTTTGCCAAACAAGCCATAGCCATCACCGGAGTAGACAGCCAACTAGACAAATTAGCCAAATCCGAAGGCTGGATTACCACCTTCCCCATGGCAGATTGGGTAGGAGGAAGAACTTCCGAACTCTCCGCAGTCGGACTTTTGCCAGCAGCTCTGCAAGGCATTGACATCTCGGTAATGCTCGACGGTGCTAAAGTCATGGACGAAGCCACCAGAAACACCGAAATTAAACACAATCCCGCCGCCCTTTTAGCCCTGAGTTGGTATTTTGCCTGCAACGGACGTGGCGAAAAAGATATGGTAGTTCTCCCCTACAAAGATTCACTCCTATTGTTCAGTCGCTATTTGCAGCAATTAGTTATGGAATCCCTAGGAAAAGAGAAAGATTTAGACGGCAACACCGTGTATCAAGGCATAGCAGTCTACGGCAACAAAGGCACAACAGACCAACACGCCTACGTCCAACAATTGCGAGAAGGTGTTCCAAATTTCTTCCTCACATTTATTGAAGTTTTGCAAGACAGAGAAGGCATTTCTCCAGAAGTAGAAACCGGCGTGACATCGGGAGATTATTTGTCCGGCTTGTTCCAAGGAACTCGACAAGCTTTGTCGGAAAATCAACGAGATTCGATTACTGTCACCATTCCTCAAGTAAATCCTCGCACAGTAGGAGCATTAATCGCTCTCTACGAAAGAGCCGTAGGTTTTTACGGTTCCTTGGTGAATGTCAACGCCTATCACCAACCAGGTGTCGAAGCAGGCAAAAAAGCCGCGGCTGCTGTATTAGACTTGCAAAAACAGGTACTGGAAGTTCTCAAACAGTCGTCCACTCCTCTCTCTGTCACAGAAATAGCCAAAAAAGCAGGAAAGCCAGAGCAAATTGAGACAATTTACAAAATTGTGCGACATTTGGCTGCCAACGGTCGAGGTGTTGTTTTGGAAGGTAATTTTGGGCAACCTGCTACTTTGACTACAAGCTATAAAGGAAGTTAAACAGTAAAATTAAAAATTAAAAGTGAAATTACTCATTTTTAATTTTTAATGCTCACTGTTTAATTGTTAAGTTCCCCCATGCCATTGACAATTCTGGTTGCTGATGATGATTTTGCGACTCGCTTGTCGATTAACGATTACCTGGAAATTTTGGGTTATTCGGTCATCCCTGCTGAAAACGGCAAAGAAGCTCTCGGCTTAGTAGAGAAATTTCAGCCACACTTGATTGTTACCGACATTACAATGCCTGAAATGGACGGCTACGAGTTCGTGCGACGAGTGCGGACTCGTCCAGCCTTCCGCTTGCTACCCGTGATTTTTTTGACGGAACGGACGAGTTCTCAGGAGCGAATTCGGGGCTATCAAATGGGCTGCGACAATTATCTGGCAAAGCCTTTTGAACTCAATGAGTTGGGAGTGGTAATTCGTTCTTTGTTGGATAGATACGTTCTCATTGCCCAAGCATTGCCGAACCACAGAGAAACTGTGACCACAGAGCAGCGCCACCAAGTCAAAGGGATGGGAGAATTAGATTTTTTGACTCAAAAGTCAGAAAGGGGCGATCGCCCTTCTTTTACCCAAAATTCACCGAATTTGACCCAAAGAGAGCAACAAGTGCTGAATTTACTCACAGAAGGTCTGTCTAATATTCAAATAGGCGTTGAGCTCCACCTCAGTCCCCGAACAGTGGAAAAGCACGTCAGCAGCTTGTTCAGAAAAACCGAAAGCAACAATCGTGCAGAACTGGTTCGTTTTGCGATGGAACACCATTTAGTGGGGAATTGGTAATTGGTTATTGGTGAGGAACTACCAATAATATCAAATCCGTTGACATAGGAATTATTATTTCTCTCTTCTCTTTCTCTGTGTCCTCTGTGTTCTCTGTGGTTTAATCATTCCGATACAACCGGAATTGATATAACCAATAACTAATAACTACTGACTGCTGACTTCTAACTTCTTCAAATACTCCAACAAACCCTCGCAAGCGTCCAGCAACAAATCAATTACCCGATCGAATCCCTCAGACCCGCCGTAGTAAGGATCTGGCACTTCTTTAAGGTCGTATTTCTGGCAAAAATCGCACATCAACCGCACCTTTTCTTTATATTTTCCAGTGTTATCAAGAGCAAGAATATTCCGATAATTGTCCCGATCCATCGCCAGAATCAAATCAAAATTCTCAAAATCTTTCCTTTGAAATTGGCGTGCAGCACCTAACAATTCAATGTCCCGCTTCCTCGCCGCCACAGCCATCCTACTGTCAGGAGGACTGCCAATATGATAGCCTGCGGTTCCAGCAGAATCGCAAGTAATGCGATCGCCCAAACCCGCTTGTTGAATCAAATGATTCATAATATTTTCTGCAGAAGGCGATCGGCAGATATTTCCTAAGCACACAAATAATAATTTAGTCATTAGTCAGCAATCAGTAGTCATTAGTCAGTAGTCATTAGTTATTGGCGTCGCCAGCCAGCGAAGTCGAAGGGTTATTGGTGGATTCGCGATTCCCCATTCGCGATTCCCCATGAACCATTCCCCAGTTAGTAGTCAGTAGTCATTAGTCAAAAGACTACTGACTACTGACTAACCACTTAGAAACCGGGGAGATTCAGTCCACCAGTCAGTTCTTCCATTTTTTCCCGCATCATCATGGTTGACTTAGTGTAAGCATCCAGCATCGCCACCGTGACGAGTTCAGAAACCACATCCGCACCTTCACCAAGCGCATCGGGGGAGATTTCCACCCGACGGGGTTCTTGGTTTCCGCTGAGAAAAACTTTAACCAGGCCACCGCCGGCAGTTCCCTCAATTTCCATTTGATCCAACTCTTCCTGAAGCTTCTTAGCTCCTTCTTGAACCTGCTGAGCTTTCTTGAAAGCTTCAGTTAGTTCTTTCATTTTGCCCAGGCCGAAGCCAAATCCTTTTCCAGGTTGTGTCATAACTACTCAGCGATGCTCAATTAAAAACAGTGTGCCGTTGGTTGATTACTTGTGGCACTGCTATACAAATACTAGACAAGTCTAGACATTTGCTTCTTGCTTCATCGGGAGCATGGGAGCGGCTATCCCTCAGCAAGCTTTCACGGTTTAGCCAACCGCGATAAATTAATTGCTCTCAGGTGTAAAGACACTGAGATTCTTGATTCGTTGAGGCGACTTGCTGACACAGAATTTCTCCAGCATCAGTAGAGATCGTCCTCTCCACAAGCGTTGAGGGTTTCCACCCAAGTTTCGGTCTGCCCGACCGTACGTAATCCCTAATTTAAGATCATGCCCGCTTTATAACGGAAACTCTCCCAGTATTCTAACTTCTGGCTCCAACAATAGCGACCACCGATCCTGGACTTGCTCTTGAACGTGGCGGATCACTTGAAAAATATCATTAGCCGTTGCCGACCCACAGTTAAGAATAAAATTAGCATGGCGTTGAGCTACTTGAGCCCCGCCAATTTGATATCCCTTCAGTCCAGTTTGCTCAATTAACCAGCCTGCCGCCTTCGGACTGGGGTTGCGGAAAACAGAACCGCAGCTAGGCAAGTGGTAAGGTTGACTCGTCCGTCGCTGGCTGAAATTATTGTTAGTTTCTGCCATTACAGCCGATCGATCGAATCCCGGCTGTAACTGAAAAGTGGCTTCTGTTACGAGTCGATCGCCCCCTTGCAGCACCGAAGTCCGATAACGGTAGCCCAACTCTTGGGGAGTCAGAATTTCTACCTTACCACTTGGTGATAGGACGCGAGCATTCACCAAAATATCCGCAGTACAGCCCCTGTGTGCCCCGGCATTCATCACCACAGCACCTCCCACAGTCCCCGGTATACCCACAGACCATTCCAGACCTTTCCAGCCCCGTTTAGCAGCCAACCAAGCGAGACGGGGAATAGATTCCCCAGCCCCAGCAGTTACTTGACCTGTTTCTGGATTAAAACTCACCTGTTTCAAGTATCGAGTACCGACGACCAAACCGGACAAACCCCGATCGCTCACCAACAAATTAGAACCGGCACCTAGCAGAGTCACAGCCAACCCCTCAGAGTCAGCCCAAGCAAAACTAGCTTGCAAAGCTTCCATGCTGCGGGGAGCAACGTACCATTCTGCTGGCCCACCGACTCGGAAGGAAGTCATGCTGGCCAAAGACACTTGAGAGTTAATCTTGCAGTCAGTTCCCCCCAAAGAAATAGGAGAATAAACTCGCCCATAGCCCTTAACAGAGGAGTCATTCGAGATAGTCACCATTTTGAAATTCCTTAAAATACCTTCGAGCAAAGAATTGGTTGAGAGTGTATTTATTGATTTTGGTGAGTAGGAAACGAACTACTAGGCACACAGAAGTTTCGGTACTGTCTGCACCGCCATGAAAGTCCTTCCAACCCACGAAATAGAATTAATCCGGGCGATCGGCTCCTTGATAAAAAGCCATCACCTCTGGAATAATCTGATTAAGATTTCCAGCACCCAAAAATAGAGCCAAATCCCCCGGTTGCAAACTTTTGGTTAAAAACTTACTTACTGATTCCAAGGAAGCCTGAAACTCCACCTGTTGCCCTTCTTTAGCAATTAAATCAGCCACCATTTGCCCACTAATTTGTCCTAAATTGGGTTCCCCAGCACTATAAATCTCGCAAGTTACCACCAAATCAGCATCAGTAAAAGATTGGGCAAATTCTGGCAAAAAAGTCAAAGTCCGGCTGTAACGGTGAGGTTGAAAAATGGCAACCACTCTTCCCGATTTAGGATTTTCGGCGCTACCTTCTATACGCAACCTAGCAGCAGCCAAGGTGACACGAATTTCGCTAGGATGGTGAGCGTAGTCATCCACAAACAGGATGTCATTGTGAAAACCCCGCACTTCAAAACGGCGGCGCGCCCCTTCAAAGCCAGCCATGGCAGAAGCTATGGCCGCAAAATCCAACCCCAACAATCGACCCACTGCTACCGCCGCTAGTGCATTGCTGAGATTGTGTTTGCCAAGCAACTTCAACTCCATTTCCCCCAGGAGAACTCCTCGTTCCCAAATCCGAGCCCTGGTACTGTCGGCACCGTACAGGACATCATCAGCCGTGTAGTCAGCACCGCTATCTGGCTGCAAGCTGTAGGTAATATTTGGTTGGAGGCAGTCTTTGACAATTTGGTCATCAATGCAGCCCACCAAAGTTGGGCAGTTTTGGGAAAACACCTTAAATGTGTCTATTACCTGGTCGAGGGTATCGTAATGGTCTGGATGATCCAGTTCCACATTTGTCACCACGCCAATTTTGGCTACCAACTTGACAAGGGAACCATCGGATTCATCAGCCTCCGCCACTAAGTAGGGGCCATCCCCCAACCGAGCATTCCCTTCCCAAGCATTTACCTCGCCTCCCACCACGATTGTTGGGTCTAGACCCGCAGCCATCAGCATGAAACCGATTAAGCTGCTAGTGGTAGTTTTACCGTGAGTACCTGCTACAGCAATGCTTTGGTAATCTTGAATCAAGGCGGCCAAAACATCCGATCGATGAAAAATCGGACAGCCCAAATCTAAAGCAGCTCTATATTCGGCATTTCCCTGGTGAATTGCCGTCGAACATACTACTTGGGGCAGTCCCAGTACCGACCTAGCTCTTTGGTCACTGCCATTGCATTGGAGAGCTTCGGCTGTCGCCACAGAAGCCCCTACCCAACTTCCCCCTACGGAGGAGGATACGGCTTTGTCTGGGAGCTGACCTGCGGGACTATGGTCAAGTGTCAGCTTTTGAAATAGTTCAAAATTGCTAGCGTCTTGACCCCAAAAAATATGAGCTCCCATTCCTTGCAAGCGCTGAGTTATGTGGCTCGATTTAATATCCGAACCGTACACAGGCAAGTTACGTTTCGCTAGAATATAGGCAAGGGCTGACATTCCAATTCCACCAATGCCGATGAAATGAAATGGTTTACCACTGAAATCAACTGAACTCGGCATTTTCGCTCCTCACGCACCACACCACGCCAATCACACGCGATATGATATCAAGAATTCTTTTTTCAGGATACATTTCGCTATATATTTTTGTACAAAATTCTCTGCTTTTCCCTAGATTTGGGGATTGGTAGAGATACTTTTCTTGTATCCTATATGACTTGGTACCGAGTAGATTTCCGGAACAGTCATATCTATTAACTTGCAATGGGGGGAGGATGGGCTTTGGGGGTCTGGGGCAACAGACGGATTTTGGGCGCGCACATTCCTGTATAATTTTTCCCCATCCTCTTGCTGTGCTGGGATGCCGCAGCAATGGCCCCGCGATATTTTTACGCCCGATGTGGGGTGAAACCCACAAAGATTTACCAAGACTACCACTTTGTATGAAAAAAGTAGCGATTTTGGGGGGGACTTTCGATCCGGTGCATTGGGGACATTTGTCGATGGCTAACAGAGCCGTCTGTCAATTTGGTCTCGATCGCGTAGTCTGGTCGGTCGATCGCACTCCTGGTCACAAGCTGCACAGTGTTTTGGCAACTTTTGAACAAAGATGGGAAATGGTAGCTCTGGCGATTGCACAGCGACCGGATTTTGGACTTTTACCCATAGATACCAATCCCTCTGCGGCGGGTGCGATCGACTCTTTACTGTATTTGCAAAATTTGTATCCAGAGGCTCAGCTCTACTGGATTATTGGTGCTGATGCTTTCCAAACTTTACCCAAATGGCCCCGGTGTGCGGAAATTGGGGGTTTGTGTCAGTGGTTGGTAGCCGGACGCCGGACAGGGGGATGGGAGGAGTTGCAGAGGGAAGTGTCGATGGATGCTGCCGAGGACCTGATACTGGAGAGGAATACTGTTTGTTCTGTGGTTGCCAAAAAGATGAGTCTGAGGGGAGTGCAGATGCGGTGGCAGGTTTTGGCTATGCCCGCGATCGAGGTTTCTTCCACTGCCATCCGTCGTTACTGTAGTCAAGGTCGAGCGATCGAGCATTTAGTCCCAGAGGCCGTAAGGACTTATATTGTTAACCATCAGCTTTACCAGAGCTGAGACTCTAACTGGATTTAACTGATTGTTCATTATGTTAGAAAGGATCGGCCTTTGCGGTATGATCTTGTTTCATAGTCAATTCTTAAATTTTTCCAAAATTTTACCCTAAATTAGGGGCTGCCATCGTTAGGAGGTACTAAGGTGATTCGAGTCGCGATCAATGGTTTTGGGCGTATTGGGCGCAGTTTTGCGCGCTGCTGGCTGGGCAGAGAAAACAGCGAGCTAGAGTTGGTAGCTATTAATGACACTTCCGATCCCAGAAGTAATGCTCACTTGTTGAGATACGATTCCATGATGGGAACGTTGAAGGGTGTGGACATCAGTGCCGATGAAAATTCCATAACTCTTAACGGCAAGACAGTTAAATGCGTGAGCGATCGCAATCCCCTAAACTTGCCTTGGAAAGAATGGGGTATCGATCTGATTATTGAATCAACAGGCGTCTTTGTAGACCAAGCTGGAGCCTCAAAGCATATCACCGCCGGCGCTAAAAAAGTGCTGATCACCGCTCCGGGCAAAGGCCCAGAAGTGGGAACCTACGTGATGGGAGTCAACCACCATAACTACAAGCACAGTGACTACACAGTCATCAGCAATGCTAGCTGTACCACCAACTGTCTAGCTCCAGTGCTGAAAGTGCTCCACGAACATTTTGGCATCGTCAAGGGCATGATGACCACTACCCACAGTTACACAGGCGACCAACGCTTGCTGGATGCTAGCCACCGCGACTTGCGGCGGGCACGGGCTGCGGCCATGAATATTGTGCCCACATCTACTGGTGCTGCTCAAGCTGTGGCTTTGGTGATTCCAGAATTGAAAGGCAAACTAAATGGTATCGCCATGCGCGTACCCACTCCCAATGTGTCGGTAGTTGATTTTGTCGCTCAGGTAGAGAAAAAGACCTTCACCGAGCAAGTAAATCAAGTATTCAAGGAAGCAGCCGAAGGCTCCATGAAAGGAATTTTGGAGTACAACGATTTACCTTTAGTTTCTTGCGACTATCGAGGCAGTGATGCTTCTTCCATTCTAGATTCCAGCTTGACCCTAGTGATGGATGGCGACATGGTAAAGGTTTTGGCTTGGTACGACAATGAATGGGGCTACAGTCAGCGAGTTGTTGACTTGGCTGAATTAGTCGCCCAAAGATGGGAAGGCTAGAACCCTGACTTTTTTCTACTCGTCTATTCCATCTACTCCCTCTACTCGTTACCAGGCTCTGCTTGGTAACGCAGATACTTTGGCTCTGCCTCGAAATTTTCACCGATCCAAGCGAGGCAGGGCCTCTAGACATGGGGTTCGGCCGCACAGCCTGGGAACCAGTGACATCTCGCTTGTTTGCGGAGGCAGAGGAAAGTTTGTATAGTGGCGGTTCCCACGCCGGAATTATCAATATAGATAATGATATGAAAAAAGCGCTAATTTGTGGTGTGTCGGGTCAGGATGGAGCTTATTTAGCGAAACTGCTTTTGGATAAAGGTTATGAAGTGTGTGGCACATCGAGAGATGCCCAAATGTCTAGTTTCGGAAACCTAGCCCGTTTGGGAATCCGAGACCAAGTAAAACGAGAATCCATGTCTCTCAACGATTTTCGCAGCGTGTTGCAGGTACTGGCGAAAATTCAGCCAGACGAAGTGTACAATTTAGCCGGTCAAAGTTCCGTAGGTCTATCCTTTGAACAACCTGTCGAAACCCTCGAAAGCATTGCCACAGGCACATTGAATCTGTTAGAAGCAATTAGATTTACAGGCGGCAAAATTAAACTTTATAATGCCAGTTCCAGCGAATGTTTTGGGGATACCGGAGGGAGTCCGGGAGATGAAAATACACCCTTTCGTCCCAGAAGCCCTTACGCGGTGGCAAAAGCAGCAGCATTTTGGGAAGTAGCAAATTATCGAGAAGCTTACAATTTGTTTGCCTGTTCCGGTATTCTGTTCAATCACGAGTCGCCACTGCGACCGGAGAGATTTGTCACACAAAAAATTGTATCAGTCGTGTGCAGAATTGCTGCGGGGAGTTCGGAAAAACTGCATTTAGGTAATATTTCTGTGCATCGAGATTGGGGTTGGGCTCCGGAATATGTGGAGGCGATGTATTTGATGTTGCAACAGGATGCACCGGAGGATTATGTAATAGCTACCGGTGCTAGTTTTGCTCTGGAAGAGTTTGTGCAGACGGCTTTTGTTTGTGCGGGTTTGGATTGGCGGGAGCATTTGGTAACGGATGCGAGTCTCTACAGACCGACGGAGATTGCACTTGGTTCGGGAAACCCGGCGAAGGCGAAGGCAAAGTTGGGCTGGGAGGCGAAGTATCAGATGCACGATGTGGTGCGGATGATGGTGGAAGCGAGGCGGATTGTTTGAGCCAGATTAGTCCTATGATGGGGTTTTAAATTCTGTAAACCTCCCATCGACTCTATATTTGAAAATCACGCTTTAACGATCCCGTACTTGCGCGGATGGTTGGTCTAAGTAATTGTAAACAATACGCGAAATTCGGCGCACAAAATCTCTGACAATGGGGTCATTATAAGGACGTTTGACAAAAATTGCCGCCAAATAACGCTTTCCATTCGGCATATCAATAATTCCAGCATCGCCAACTACAAAGCCGATATCTCCGGTTTTGTCGGCAATTACTGCTCCCGCCCCTAAACCCGAAGGAAGCAGGGTTCTAGTTGTGGTATGCCGCAATAATTCTAAAGCCTGTTCTCGGCTAGATTCCGAAACTAATTTATCGCGAGATAGCATTGATAGCAGTTGTACCATATCTACAGAACTGGTTGTATTTGTGCCTTGAAAATCTCCCAACCAATTGCGAATTATTGTATCAGTTAATCCCCAACTGCGAAAACGTTCGTTGAGTTTCGCAATTCCCCCCAAACGTTCAATAATCATGTTTGTGGCTGTATTGTCGCTGATGGTAATCATTTTATCTACGGTTTCTCTGATGCTAAACCGAGTGCCATCTGGTTCGTCTTGCATAGTTCCAGAGCCGCTGGCCACTAAGTCGGATTTCATAACTAATGTTTCATTCAAGCTAATTTGGCCAGCGTCTACATCTTGATAAAAGGCAATCAGGATTGGTAATTTGATGGTACTGGCGGCGGGAAATACCCGATCGCCCTTGATATCCAAATAGTTTCCTGTATCTAAATCCAGAAAAAACATTCCCGCACTCAGGGATTTATACTGTTCGATCGCCTTTTCAATTTCCGGCTTGATCGCTGTCATTTCCGAACCGATTTGCATCGCTAAATCACCGGAATAATTTCTAGGATTCGTCGCTTTCAGATTCGGTAAAATTTGAGGCTCTTTTTGCTCAAACCTAGTAATATCTTCGGATTCAAAAGATTCATTGCCTGCTAATTGCTCTGGATTTGGCAACTGAAATGACCAGCGATTTGCCGATTCTTTGATAACTCGTACTTGTTGCGGATCTAACTTATAACCGGGATTGAATTGAATCACTAATCTGGTGGTTTCTGGGTCTAATTGCCCAATTCTTATTTCTTTAATGGCTGAATTATAGCTTTGAGGAGTTTCGGGATATTCGAGGACAATTCCTGGCAGATCGATGACTAAACGGGTGGGATTAGCAATTAATTTAACTGAGGGCTGAACGCTGGTATCTGTTGTTAAATTAAGTTGATTTTGATTCGGATCAAAGTGCCAAGATGTCAAGGTATCCGCTTGGGCGGGGAGGGCGATCGCCCAAGCACTAATTAACGTAGCCAACAGCCATTGTAGTTTTAAAGTCATGGGTGGAGAGAAAGAGAGAATTGGCATCCACTCGAAAGCGATGGGAACACTGTTCTGAACCGCTGTCGTGGCGAGTCGTATGATATCATACAGTCAACTCTTGCCCTCTGCCGTATATTTTATTATTTTATTTTAGAATAATCAGTGGACTCAGTTGATATAATCTAAATAAACTCAAGTTGGGCGATCGCCTGATTTCTCGCATTCTCTATGGCATCAATCATCGCTTTCACAAACACTTTTCCTTTAGCTACAAATCGTCGATCGCTCAAATGGTCATAAGCTTGCCAATCTCCGCTAACTTCAGTATCCTGCCACAGAAACCAGTCGCGGTAAATTTCACCGCTATCAATATCATCGCAAAGAGCCAGCCAATCATCTCCCGTCAGAACATTAGCATCTAATGCTACCAATTCGATCCATGCTAGTGCTGTGCAGGCATGGATCGCCTCAGCATCAACTAAGTCACATTTTGTAGTGGTAAGTAGCGGAGATTCCAGGGTAGACTTCATGATTTATACCTAATTTAATCAATGAATGTTACTATTTATTAAACTGACTAAATGCTACGGGAAAAGTTTCCCTCTGATTAATCTCTGAGCCATCAAACTTGGCAGCGGCTGATGCTTCAGTTAAGTTGTTCAGGGTGTTAATAGTGAATATGGCTGCGGTTGCTAAAGCGGCCATTGCCAGTCTGTGTAAAACATTGTTCATTGTCCTGCCCCTTTTTGCTTGATGTCTGTATTATAAAAAGCTAATCAATTATGCACGGGGGAGATTGGGGAGTTAAGCATTTTTTTAGGTTAAAATATGTTTAAATTTTGAATTCGTTGACAGGATGGGGTTTGAGGCTGCGATTGCTAATATAATTTGAATAATTAAAATTAATTGAGTTGAATGTGGCGGACTATCTTCCTTAAAATCCCTTAAAATAGGTAGTTGATAGGTTAAACTTCCTAGATTCCTTCTCGTTTGAGTGCAAGCGAAGTGATCAAGTCAAAACGCGATCGCGGTCGAATTCTCACCGCCCCAGGCTTAAAGAAGCTTAATGAGGCGATCCAAGAATGGTCTGACCGATATAACATTAGAGGTACTCTGACCGAAGTAGAGGCTGAGTCTGGCGTTGGTGCCGATACAGTCAGCAAAATTAGGCAGGGTAGAGAAGGTGCCGACGAGAGTAAAATTCGGCAATTGTTTGCTGCTTTTGATTTGACTTTAGCCAATGGCGACCATCGATCGGCTAAACTAGATGATGGGGAAGATGCCGATGGGCCGAGGAATTTGCCACCGACTGAAGAAACAGCCCCTAGCAGCCGAAGTGTTAAGATTTTTATCAGCTATCATAGCCTTGAGCCCGATCGCGAATTAGGCAAACAGTTGGAAATGGCCTTAAGTGCGATCGGGCATACAGTCTTTACCATCGAAAACAGCATTAAATTAGGAGATAATTGGTTCGATCGCATTAACTTATTCCTCAAAGAATGCGATTATTTATTATTGTTATTGCCACCTACTGTCAACCAGAGCGAACTGCTAACTTATCAAGTTCAAAAAGCCAAAGAATTGCAAGATTCTCGCGCTGACAAAAAGCCAGTGCTTTTACCAATTCGCGTCGGTTTTTCCCTGAATGAGCCTCTCAATCACGACTTGCGAGGCTATCTTTACCGCATCAAACAAAGGGAATGGCAAACAACCGCAGATACTCCAATTTTGATCGAAGAAATTATGAGTTTGTTAGCAGAAAGTGCCGCCCCTATCAAAGATGAACCAGCAGATTTAATCCAGAATCAAGTATTAAAAATTACTAGCCATAACATCCCTTTACCCACAGCAGAACCAGAATTGCCGGGAGGACAAGTGGATGTCACTTCTCAATTTTATGTAGAACGTCCTCCCATCGAAGAACGGTGTTATCAAACTATTTTGCAGCCCAGCGCCTTAATTAGAATTAAAGCTCCCCGACAGATGGGAAAAACTTCTTTAATGGCCAAAATTTTGCACCACGCATCCTGTCAAGATTATCGCACAGTTCCGCTCACTTTTCAATTAGTTGATAAACATGTATTTGCCAATCTTGATAAATTTCTCAAGTGGTTTTGTGCCTATGTAGGGCGAGAATTACACATACCCAATCAACTCGACGATTATTGGGATGAAATTTTTGGGAGCAAAGTTAACTGCAAAGATTACTTTGAAAAATATTTGTTGCCCCAAATCGACACTCCTTTGGTGTTAGGATTAGACGAGATCGATCGCGTTTTTCAATATCCCGACATTGCCGAAGACTTTTTAGGACTGCTGCGGGCGTGGCACGAAGAATCGAAGCGACGCGATATCTGGAAAAAACTACGATTAATTGTAGTTCATTCCACGGAAGTTTATATCCCGATGAATATCAATCAATCGCCTTTCAACGTGGGATTACCTGTTGATTTGCCGGAATTCAACGCCGAACAAATCGAAGATTTAGCAGCGCGCCACAACTTGCATTGGTCTCATCAAGAAGTTGAAAAATTGATGGCAATTGTGGGCGGACATCCTTATCTGGTGCGAGTTGCATTATATCACTTTTCGCAGTCAGAATTAACTATTAATGAATTACAAGAAACTGCGATTGCTGAAGCTGGAATTTACAGCGACCATTTGCGTCGCCAATTATGGAATTTGGAAGAATATCCAGACTTGGTCACGGGGATGAGAGAGATTGCAGTGGCAGATTCTCCAGTAAAATTAAAGGCAATGCAAGCATTTAAATTAGATAGCTTGGGGTTAGTGAAATTGCAGGGGAGTGAATGCGTGCCCCGGTGCGATTTGTATCGGCAATATTTTCGATCGCACTTAAGCGCGATCGGGTAATATTAAATGTGGGTTAACAATCTGGCTGAACAATCTCCTATGGAAATCGGCGATTTGAGCGGACTGGGAGACAGACCGCAGGGGCGGTCTTTTGTTTTTAGGCTTCTAAAATTTGGCGAATTCGGCGCTCTAAACGTTCGAGGTCTAGTCCACCTTCATCGCGGCTAATTCGGCGCACGGTGACATTGACATTGCTCAAATCTGCCAGCAAATCTTGGAGGATTTCCTGTTGTTGGCGAGCTTGAGTAATTTCCCGTGGTTCTTGGACTAAATCGCGGATAATTGTGTCTTCAGCGCGGGAAGCAACGATTGGGTCTGCTTCGCCGTCTATGTGCACGAAAGTGCGCCGTCCGGGGCCACGTTCTTCTTCAATTGGGATGACTGCTGTTACTTTGTCCGATCGCACATATTTGCCAAATCCTAGGTGGACTAAGACGGATGATTGTATTTTCATAGATAGCAAGTTTTATTTGTAAGTTATCTATATTTTAGCTTTTATAACCATGAAATAACAACTAATATCAGAGCTTTTTATACTACAATTTATGTCGGATATTTCTCTATTTTGGAGGTGTCAAATTTAGGAAAAAATGCTAATTTTTGCTGTAATTTTAAAACATTATCATATCAATTTCAGTTGGATCGGAATTATTTAACCACAGAGAGCGCAGAGAACACAGAGAAAGATCGGAGAGATATGAGTAATTCTGATATTGACAGATTTGATGTCATGTGCGTTAACATAGAATTATAGCAATTTGCGATTTTGAGATTTGAGCATTAATCCCACGGAAAAACAGGAAAGCCTAAATCATGCTAATTAGTCTGGACTTAGTTATCAGTCTCCTGACAGCCATTCCCTTGGGCACCATCAAAGACAAGTTTCAGCGCAACGAAACAGTTATCAAGTTATTAAAGAGATTTAACCTCGACCCGGATGCTCCGCCCGCAGATTTCAGCGGAGTTTACGTTTATACTTTAGTCGAGTACGGCGCTGGCAAACCTAAACAGATTTTAGCACTGTTTCGCCAACCAGAGATTGAATCAGCTTTTCGCAAAGCTTTCGAGTCCGACAGCCCAGCCATTTTAATTCAAGCAGGTGAAGATTATCTCAACCAGTCTGCTTTGGGCAAAGAACTGCGAGATTTAGGCATTGACCCCAGACGGGAATTTATGGCATTTGCCGCCGTGTTTATGGAAGTAGCCAAGCGGACGCGGACGCTGGGAGATGTGATGGTGGGAAATGCGATCGCCTCTTTGCAAAAACGCCTATCTCTGGTACTCGATCGCATCGATCGCCTTCCCACCATAGAAGGAATTCGCACCGAATTTGCCAGGTTGGAAACCGAAGATGTTCCCGCACTTCCGGCAGCAGCATCAACGAATATTCAAAAGTCTCAAGCTTTTATTTTATCACAACAAGTTCGCGGTTGGTTTGAGACATTAAGTTATAAGTTTGAGAAATATGAAATTTGGGAAAATAACTATTTTGAATGGATTATCAATGTTCCCGTCAGACGCAATCGGTACGATCGCATTTTAGTCCGCGGAATTGCCGGAGAAGCCGGACTCAAGGACATCTTAGCCTTGGGCGAATCGGTGAAAAAACAGCGCACCGATGAAGGTTGGTTAGTCACCGCCCGTCGCATCAGTAGCGCCGCGCGGGATGAAGTAAAAAAAGATGAAAATCGCGATTTAGCTTGCTATACTTTCGATGAATTGCTCGACCAAGATGCCGATTTTACCGCTTATCTCGATTGGCTAGAAACTGAAATTACCAGCCGGAAAATTGATACCAAATACGTGCCGCTAGCTTGTACCAAAGAAGAAATTGACCCGGATACTCACCGCAAAATAGGAGTGAGTCATTATGGCGAGGGAGATGGCTGGATTGAAGGTTATATTGACCTGTGGTTGGATGACCCCGTAAAAGAACATATTTCAGTTTTAGGAGAATTTGGGACGGGGAAAACTTGGTTTGCGATGCACTATGCTTGGATGGCGCTACAACGCTACAAAGAAGCTCAAAAGCGCGGCTTGGAACGTCCGAGGTTGCCGTTAGTAATTCCGTTGCGAGATTACGCCAAAGCAGTTAGTGTGGAGTCGCTATTTTCCGAGTTTTTCTTTCGGAAACACGAGATACCTTTGGCTGGTTATTCGGCTTTTGAACAGCTAAATCGGATGGGCAAGTTTCTGTTGATTTTCGATGGTTTTGATGAAATGGCCGCTAAGTGCGATCGGCAAGAAACCATCAACAACTTCTGGGAATTAGCAAAAGCGGTCGTTCCCGGTGCAAAAGTCATCCTCACTTGCCGTACCGAACACTTCCCTGAAGGCAAGGAAGGACGGGCATTGTTCAATGCCGAACTGCAAGCATCAACAACCATATTAACAGGCGAAACTCCCCAATTTGAAGTATTAGAATTAGAGGAGTTTAACGACGCGCAAATTCGGCAAGCGCTGTCAGTTCAAACAGAAGCCGCAACTGTCGAAAAAGTGATGGGAAACCTGCAACTATTGGATTTAGCGCGCCGCCCGGTGATGACCGAGTTAATTTTGGAAGCATTGCCCGATATTGAAGCTGGAAAACCAGTGGATATGTCGCGGATTTATCTGTATGCAGTGCGACGGAAGATAGAGAGAGATATCAAAGCCGAACGGACTTTCACTTCGTTAGCAGATAAGCTTTATTTCTTGTGCGAACTCTCTTGGGAAATGGTATCTACAGACCAAATGAGTCTCAATTATCGCGGTTTTCCCGATCGCATTCGCAGCTTGTTTGGTTCCATCGTCCAAGAGGAAAAAGACTTAGACCACTGGCATTACGATATGATGGGTCAAACCATGCTGATTCGTAATGCCGACGGCGATTACACTCCGGCGCACCGTTCGCTGTTAGAGTTTTTTGTCGCTTACAAATTTGCAGCGGAATTAGGAGTTTTGGCACCAGATTTTACCGAATTAGTTGCGCCGGAACAATCGTGTTTAGATCCTAATGCAGCGCCTCAATCATACACTTGGTCTAATTATTGTCGATTGCAAGCCCGAAAGAGAAGTAATGGTGAACTCATTGCGCCTTTGCAGGGATTTGTTGCTGAAGATTTAGGGCAACTTTGTAATAGTTTCGGACACGCGCCGCTGACGAAAGCAGTGATGGATTTGTTGTTACCAATGTTGGATGCAATTTCTCCCCCCTTGTTAAGGGGGGCCGGGGGGGATCGTGACGATGCCAATCACGAGAGAACCCCCGAATTCCTATTAGAGAGAGAGGATAGTGACGATGTTAGCCAGAAGAGATCCCCCCAACCCCCCTTAACAAGGGGGGCTTTAGAGAAGTCGTCCCTACTAGAAATTCTGGAAGCAACGCGAGGAAAAACCGAAATTGAGGTAGGTTACGTGGGAGGGAATGCGGCGACGCTGTTGGTGAAAATCGATCGCACTGCGTTAGAAACAAAAGACCTTTCTCGTGCAGTTATTTTAGGCGCTGATTTTACAAATGCTATCCTGCGCCGCGTCAATTTTGCTGAAGCGAATTTGACTAATTCTATTTTTACGAAAATCTTCGGCAGTGTTCGATCGGTCATAGTTAGTCCAGATGGCCAACTGTTAGCTACAGGTGATAGTAATGGCGTAGTTCGCTTGTGGGAAGCTAGCAGTTTCAGAGAAATATTGACCTGTAAAGGACATACCAACGTGGTGGAGTCAGTCGCCTTCAGTCCTGACGGTGAGATACTTGCTAGCGGGAGTTATGACAAAACAATTAAGTTATGGAATGTTAAGACAGGTGAATGTTTAAAAGTTTTGCAGGGACATACCGAATCAGTAATGTCTGTCACCTTCCATCCTGATGGAAATATACTCGCTAGCGGGAGTTTCGATCGCACGATCGGGTTATGGGATATCCGCACGGGTGAATGCCTGCAAATGTTGCACGGTCATACTGAAAATGTGTTTTCAGTCGCTTTCCATCCTGCTGGTGAAATGTTTGCCAGTGGAAGCGGTGACAAAACAGTGAGACTGTGGAATATCAACAGTGGTGAATGTCTTAAAATCTTGCAGGGACATACTAAAAACGTGTTTTCAGTTGCTTTCAATGCTGCTGGTGAAATACTTGCTACTGGCAGTGGCGACAAAACAGTGAGGCTGTGGAATATCAACATTTTTGAATGTCTCAAAACTTTAGAGGGACATTTCGATCAAGTACGGTCAATAGCCTTCAGTCCTTCGGGCGAAATACTTGCAAGTGGCAGTCACGATCGCACAGCAAAACTATGGGATATCCGCACTGGTGAATGCTTGAATACTTTGCAAGGGCACAACGATCGAGTAGGGTCAATCGCCTTCCATCCTGCTGGTGAAATACTTGTTAGCGGTAGTTATAATAAAACGCTAATGCTGTGGGCGATCGACAGCGGTGAATGCTTGAATACACTGCAAGGGTATAGCACTCAAGTAAGGTCGATCGCCTTCAGTCCCAACGGTAAAATACTTGCCAGCGGCGATGACGAACAAACTGTCAAGCTGTGGGATGTCAGCAGCGGTGGATGCCCCCAAATCTTGCGCGGACACCTCGATCGGGTAAACTTAGTTGCCTTCAATCCTTCGGGTCAAATACTTGCCAGCGCTAGTTACGACCAAACACTGAAACTGTGGGATATTCGCAGTGGTGAATGCCTTCATACTTTGCCAGAAGTTGGCAATGAAACACGATCGATCGCCTTCAGTCCTTCGGGTGAAATACTTGCTAGTGCAGGTTATGACCAAACGGTGAGGCTGTGGGATATTGGTACTGGCGAATGCCTCAAAACGTTGCAGGGGCATAACAATTCTGTAAACTCGGCTGCTTTCAGTCCTTTGGGCGAGATATTTGCCAGTGCAGGTTTTGACGGAACGGTGAGGCTGTGGGATATCCATACTGGTGAATGCCTCCACGTCTTACAGGGGCATACGGGTTGGGCACCCGCGATCGCCTTTAGCCATAACGGTGAAATACTTGCCACTGGAAGTGTCGATCGAACAATCAGACTATGGGATGTCCGCAGCGGTGAATGTCTCAAAATTTTACAGGGGCATACTGATTGGATACGTTCAGTTGCCTTTAGTTATTCTGGTGAAATTGTTGCTAGTGGAAGTGTAGATGGAACGGTAAGATTATGGGATATCAGTACAGGTGAATGTCTCAAAATCTTGCAAGGTCATACGAGTAGAATTAACTCAGTTGCCTTCAGTTCAAATGAAATAATTATTGCTGCTTGCAGTCGGGATGGCACAATTAGGATTTGGGATTTTGAGACTGGTGAGTGCATCAAAATACTGAAAAGTGACAGACCTTATGAGGGGATGAATATCACGGGTGTTACGGGTTTAACTGAAGTTGAAAAAGCCACGATCAAAGCTTTAGGGGCTGTGGAAAATTAATCATCACTAACGAGGAACTATGCAGTCAGCAATACGGATTACCACCAAAGTTCTTGCAGGAAATAAACTTGAAATTCAAGTGCCTCCTGGATCTGTGGGTGAAGAAGTAGAAGTGTTTGTGCTTATACCAGAAAAGCTACAAGGCTGGCGGCGTAAGGTGTTGGAATTGCTTACGGAAATCCGCAGCCGTCATGTATCCAGAACTGTTGAAGAAATTGACCGGGAACTTCAAGAAGAAAAAAACTAATGGGACGACTAAACCTACCATCCTCTGCTATAATTTAATTGGAGCAAGTGGACGGTCAATCTAAAATATAAATTGAACCACCAGGAGGCAAAACAATGAATACTGCTAAATTATCGATCGCGGATGACTACCAGACAGTCATATTACCCAAAGAATTTCATTTTGCAGGTAATGAAGTGTATGTCAAAAAAATAGGAGATGTTCTTGTCCTAATCTCCAAAGAAAACCCTTGGAAAACTTTTTTTGATAGTTTGAATATGTTCTCCGACGACTTTATGCTAGTCAGGGAGCAGTTGTCCTTGGAGACGAGAGAGGCTTTTGAATGAGATTTTTACTAGATACTAACATCTGTATCTACATCATCAAGCGCAAACCCCAAAAAGTATTCGATAAATTCCAAACACTTGAAATTTTTGATATTGGCATTTCATCTGTTACTATTGCCGAACTTGAGTATGGGGTTTACAAAAGTCAGCGTCAACAACAAAATCGGGCTGCACTCATTCAGTTTTTAATAACCTTACCAGTAGTTCCTTTTGATGAAAGAAGCACGCAAACTTATGGACAAATTAGAGCAGGATTAGAACGTCAAGGTATTGTCGTTGGCCCAATGGATTTGCTGATAGCATCCCAAGCAATCAGTTTGGGGCTGACACTGGTGACGAATAATGTTAGAGAATTGTCCCGTATCCCAGGATTAACCTTAGAAAATTGGGTTGATTAGCGATTCTATTTTGCCTTGTGCTGTAAACGATCGCAGGGCGAAGCATTCGGGCGAAAATCTCATATAAAAAAAAGTATTGTAGGGTGCGTCAGCCCACAGCGTTTACCTTAGCCTTTGGGGCCATCGAGCTGACGCACCCGGAGGGCCTCGTTAGTGGTTTAAATGCGTAACAGCTTATCTGTCATCCTGAGTGATGTTTTGGCATCATAATCATAGGCGATCGCAAAACTTATCCGATCGCAAATTCACTAAATTTCCGCATCATCGGCGGGTCAAAGCCAAGTACAATGTCTTCATTGGGAACTCCCAACTCAACCAGTTCGTTAGCAATACCCACCTCAGTCCCATCCTGCTGAATCCAGATTTTATTGTCCATAATATCCACGTGCAACACCGGGCCATAAACTCGCCGCTGATTGCACCAACCCACATAGATTAATTGATAATGATCGCGATCGATATCAAAGATAGTTTGAGCCTGAATCCGCTCATCCCAAACCAGACTAGCGTGTTGGGAGAGCAGATTTTGAATATGTTGCCGATAAAGGTCTAAATTTGCCATTGTGCAATCGCCTCCTGTTCTATATCATAAACGATTAAATGAATTTGATTTTGTTTAACTAAAGACTGAATAAACCCCATTGTAAAAAAGCTATCGTAGACATTTTCTGGTACTGCTAGGTATAAAACACGCTCGTTTTCTTGTTTTTGTAAAGCTGCTCGATAACTAATGAATTGCCCTAAAGCTGTATAAAATTGCGAGATTTTAGATGGGCCAGTAAAGCTTTTGATTTCAACAGCGATTTTCTGTCCATCTTTTTCGGCGGCAACCACCTTTTCGGCACCCAAGTCGATGTAAAGTTCTAAAGTTCCTGCCTGTAAAGTGTATGGATCATGAGTAATCTGCCATCCATCTTTCTGGAGAGCGATTTTAACAACTTCGTGAAAGGAATCTTTAGCAGACATAGCTATACTGACTCGTTGCGTTTAGTATCTTGGATGGTTGTTGTCTTTTGAGTATAGCAACCACCAAGGCGCTTACTATACAAAAGACACTATACCCCATGTCCAATTTAAGCTAATCTATTATTTTTACCAATCAAGATAAAATGCTATCTCAATTTTTTTACCTGCTGCGTTCCCGTGCTGATGGCAAATACCTCAGCGCTTGTCCCAACCCAGATACAGTGGCAAGTTTTCTGCTGATTTTCCGCGAAGACTATGACGCTTTGAGTTACCTTAACACCCACGCGGCCGATTTTGCCGATCGCTTTGGAGTCGAGTCAATTTCCAGTCCACAAATCAAAAAACTCCTCGAACGTTGGGGATTTCAGGGTGTAGGCATTGTTCAAGACCCCCTACAGCCAAATATTGAGTTTTTACTCACAAATGATTGACAATTCACAATATTTGTGCATGACCCGGTTTCTTGAATAAATCGGGTTTTTTGGTGAAGTTTTGACGCTATTCTGACACTCTGCCTGTATAGAGGTGTCCACCATATTTAGTGCAAATTGTGAAATTTGTCAACCTTTAACCCTAAATCTGAATCCTGTTGTATATTCATAGTCTGTTGATATATTCCGACACGTCAGTACACAACCTATGGTTCGAGAATTAGAGCGATCGAGTGCCCGCGAGAAACGCCACCTGTCCGATTTCCCCGAAACAGCACCCGCAGCCAATCCAGTATTTTTCAGGACGTACAGCCGTCGTACCGACACGGGAAGGGAAACTTGGGCCGATGTGTGCGATCGTACCGTCAAAGGTCTCCAAAAGCTCGGAAACCTCACCCCCGAAGAAACAGAGCTCCTACACCGGATGCAAAACCAGCTCAAAACCCTCGCTTCCGGCCGCTGGCTGTGGGTGGGCGGTAGCAAATGGATCGAGCAACCAGAGAATTTTTCCGGCGCATATAATTGCTCCTCAACAAATATTATTGACTGGCGGGCTTTTGGCTTATTGATGGATTTGGCGATGATGGGCTGCGGCACCGGCGCAGTTTTGGAACCCAAATACATCAACCAATTGCCACCGATTAGCAACCGCTTAACCGTGACAATGCAAGGCGAAATCGGCTCAACACCAGCTCAATTGCGCCGTCAAGAAACCGAAGTAAAAATAGCCGAAAAAACCGCAACTATTTATGTCGGAGATTCTCGTCAAGGTTGGGTAAAATCCTATCAAGCTTTGCTGGAATTATCAACAGATGAAAGATTTGCCGGATCAGTTCAAGTTTACATCGATTTGAGCGATGTTCGCCCCGTCGGAGAACCTTTAAAAGGTTTTGGCGGAGTCGCAAATCCGGTGAAATTGCCCGACCTTTATCAGCGGTGTGCGGCAATTTTAAATAAAGCTCAAGGGCGGCAGTTAACTTCAGTAGAATGCTGCGTATTAATTGACGAAGCGGCGGTCACAATCGTCGCGGGAAATATTAGAAGAAGCGCCGGAATGCGCCAATTTGAATCAGGTGATGAACTGGGGGCAAATGCTAAAAACAATTTGTGGCAACAAGACGATCAAGGCAACTGGAAAATAGATCCAGAACGCGATGCTCTTCGTATGGCAAACCATACAAGAGTTTTCCATTCCAAACCGACATTAGAAGAATGTATTGATGCTGTTCGCAAACAGTATTATTCTGGTGAAGGTGCAATTCAATGGGCTGGTGAAGCTGTAGCTAGAGCTAACGTTGATTTACTTTCAACACCAAGTCTTAAACTTGAGTTTTTGAAAGCTTACGATGAAGGAAAAGCTAAACAGTGGTTCCAGGAACGCTATCCTGACATGACTGCGGAAGAATTAGAGCATCGGTCAGTCCGTTTGGGCTTAAACCCGTGTGGTAAGTAATTTTGCCTCACGTTAAAAACCTCGCAAATACGGGGAAAGCTGAAATGCTAATCCCGTGGTAATCAGAAGAAATAAAAAGCTTTTGACACCGTACAGCGTAGAGAGTGAAACTAGATTACAATGAAAAAAGCAATCTAGAATATAATCTCTCCAAGAGTGTGGGGGCGCGTATGACAAGCACCTTCTATGGCTACTCAGGTTTCTACGGTGAGCATTGTTTAAGGTCAAGCCTTGAGTACATTTACGCGAAATACCTGGACTACATGAAAATTGGCTGGACATACGAACATAAAACTTATTTACTCTCGAATGAAGTTCGGTACAAACCAGACTTCCTTCTTGAAAATGGTGAGTATGTCGAAATTAAAGGCACTTTTAATTATCAAAGTGACTTGCCAAAAATTCAGCGTTTTGAGTCTGAGTACAACGCAAAAGTTACGATTATTCAAGAAAAGGGCTTAAGACAACTCATCAAGGATACTCCTTTTGTATTTGAGCATTTGAAACAGGAATGGAAATCTCATGCTAAGGTAAGAGGCATGGATAATTTCGGAAAGAGAAACCCTATGTATGGTGTTACTCAATCTGAAAGTACCAAAGCCAAAATCAAAGCTAAGGCGAATGCAAGATTTGCCGACCCTAGTTTCAAAGAGAAGTTTCTCAATAGTCCCAGGCGAAAAGCATACCATGAGTCACGCAAGGGAAAGAAAACAGGTGCGTTAGTACCTAGATTTATTCTTACTTGTGAATTTTGTCAGAACAGTTTTGAAGTTATACAACACAAAGTATCCAAGCGTCGTTTTTGTTCAAAAACTTGCTCTATCCAATCGCAGCATGGAAAAACTTCAACAACTAATTCTGATATTCAAACATTAGCTCATACTTTTGCCTTGGATAGTTATGAAGCCCTCTTATCTGTAAAGTTGAATAACCTAAAAGAGCTTTTTCAACCTTTACATGACTCAATACAAAAACAAAATAACATTCTGGATATCAGAACAATATCTCAGATTGTTACAGGTAAGCCATGTAGCAGAAAGGAACTCCTCTATTATTTGAGGGAATACACGCAAAAGGTACGCGGAGCTACTGCGAAAAATCAAGCAGTAGAACTAGAGGATAAAAAGCCTTTAGGATAACAAAATGGAAATCATTGGCTCGAATTTTTTCTGCAATTTGTCTGAGATCCACCTCAATCAACTTGACCCTTACAATTTCAAAGAACAAGAGGAAGCTTTCAAAGCAGGAGCTCTATCTGTCGCGGTACTTCTCAATCACAAATTTCTCGAACCGCGCTACCAATACAGCCGCGAATTAGACCCGATTGTCGGCGTATCTTTCACTGGATTGTTCGATTTCTTCGTTCATGCTTTCGGCGTTGAGTGGCTGCGCTGGTGGGTAGAAGGCCGCCCGCAAACTCCCCAGGGAATCGCGTTTAAACAGCGGGAAGAAGAGTATTTGACTGGTTGGCGGGAGATTGTGAATCGGGTAGTATGGGATTATTGCGATCGCCATTCATTAAAACGCCCAAATCGCTGCACCACCGTCCAACCATCGGGAACAAAATCACTACTGACAGGTGCTTCCCCAGGCTGGCATCCCCCCAAAGCCCAACGTTTCATTCGCCGCATCACTTTCGGCAAAAACGACCCTGTAGCCCTCGCCTGCATCGACTACGGATACAACGTAATTCCGTCCCAATCAGACAAAGATGAAAACGGCAATTTGCTAAACAACCCCTTCGATGAACGCTGTACAGAATGGCTAGTAGAAATACCAGTTGCTGTCAGTTGGGCAGATTTACCCGGTGCCGATGAAATTGACATCAACAAATTCTCAGCAGCAGCACAAATGGACTTTTATATGCAAGTCCAAAAGTTCTACGTGCGACACAACACCAGCGCCACGATAGAGTTGCGAGAAAATGAAATTGAAAGTTTAGGAACGCGGATTTACGAAGCCATTCGCCATGACGAAGGCTACATTTCCGCCGCACTTTTGTCTCGCTTTGATGCCCTAGAGACTTTCCCACGTTTGCCCTTTGAACCGATTAAAAAGGCAACTTACGAGACCCTGTTTAAAGACGTTTTAGCACGTCGTCAAATAGATGTTTTTGAGGTTGCACTCAGTCGTTATGACATGGGTGAAATGATGGATTCCGGGCCAGCGGGCTGTGATTCTGATAAGTGTTTGATGCCCGAAACTAAGGCTATGTAATAGTGTTGAAGAAAGTCCCCCAAATGGGGGATTTTTTTATGCTTAAGATATTAGACACCTCCCAAAAAGCCAGTCTTGAACAGGCAAGATGCCTGTGCCACAATAAATATGGTCGAGCTCTATATTAATTCCGGTTGTATCGGAACGATCAAACCGCGAAGACGCGAAGGACACAAAGGAAGAACAGCATCTTCTTCTTTCTCTTCCTTCGCGTCATGAGCGCCTTCGCGGTTCATTTAATCTTCAATCAAATCCGGCTATAAAAGAGTAATCTATAATCTACAATTTAAAATCCCATGAATTCAGAAACATTACGTCTATTTAAACGCCAATCTCCAGTGAACGTACTCGGCCCTGGAAAACAAGCAGTTATTTGGGTACAAGGCTGTCGGTTTGCTTGTCCAAGTTGTATTGTGCCAGATTCTTGGGATGAGAATGCAGGAGATTTGGTAACAGTCACAGAGTTAGTAGATTGGGTGTTAGCAGTACCGGGAATTGAAGGTGTTACTTTCTCTGGTGGTGAGCCGATGCTGCAAGCAGAAGCCTTATGCAACTTAGTAGATGCTCTGCTCGATCGCACTAATTTAGGTGTAATGTGTTACACTGGTTATCGGCTAGAGCACTTAGAGCAACAGGGTACAGCAGCCCAGCAAACATTGTTGCAAAAAATAGATTTACTGATCGATGGACTTTACATCGAAAAACTGCACGGAGATTTACTCTGGCGGGGTTCAGCAAATCAGCGACTGTTGCCTTTGACAGAGCGTTATCGCAGCTTGATTACTGCTCTATTATCTGATGCAGATAGATCCGCAGGGCTAGAGTTTTTTATGGGATTAGCAGGAGAACTCTCCTTTGTGGGAGTGCCAAATAAACCGGGTTTTAGCCAAGAGTTTGAAGCTCGAATGTTAAAGCGCGGAGTAATTGTGCAGCCAATTAAGGAAGATTAATTCCGAAGTTAAATCGGCGGTTGAAACCGCGTCTACACGAACGAAGTCTGCCTCCGCAGACTAAGAGATTATGATACACAAATCCCATTAATAAGGAGAGAAAATAGATGAGTAGCAGCAGCCACAAAGAAGCTCAAGCTCGGTTAGCAAGAGAAAAACGAGAAAGATTAGAACAAGAACGTCAGCGCAAAGCCGCAGAAGAAGCACGAATTCGAGCCGCCGCCGCCGAACGAGAACGCCTTCAACGTTTAGAAAAGTTGAAAAATCAGTCGATCGCCCAAACTCAAGCCACGATCGCCAAAATACAACAAAAATCACCAGAAATCTACCCACAAGATAGCTCAGAACTCACAAAACGGTGTCAAAACCTCCTGAATAGCCTCCGGGGAGTTACAACCGAATATCAACTGCAAAACACTATCCAAGAATTGCCCAAAATCGAACAAGAACTCGATCGCGCAATTAGTCGCAAACGCCGGGACGACGAAGAGAAAAAACGCAAAGCCGAACTAGAAAAACAGCAATTTGAGCTCGAAGAACTAGAACGGCAAATATCCCAAATTCCCCAAACAGACGCGATTAAATTCGATCGCGCCGGCCAGACAGCAGCCCAAACAGCGCTCAGTGCTCTCAGAAGTGTGATCGCCTCCGGGAACCCCCAAACAGTGCGATCGCCCCTAAACACTGCCACACAAGCAGTAGAACAGCATATCGCATCCGTAGCAAGCAACCGAGCCCGATGGGAACAACAAAAAGCCGCAGCCGAACAAGCAATTGGGGAACTAGAAGACCTGATTATTGGTTTAAAAGCCGACCCCGTAGCCAAGCGGTGGCAAACCCATTTAATCGATGAATTAGCCACCCAATTGCAAACAGGAATTGCAGCATTAGCAGCAGAACAATTTGACAAACCAGCCCTAATTCTAGCAGCAGCAAAAACCCAAGAACAAGAAATCATAGCAACAGCAAATGCAGCTCAAATCCAAGCCGACCAGCGAGATTACATAGCCAAAAGTATCGCAGAAAGCCTAGCAGAAATGGGCTTTTTTGTCAACAAACCTGAACTAGAAGATTCACGCTATCCCAACGCAGCACTAATACTGAAAGCTGCGACTAATTCAGGTAAAGGAATTAGTATCAGCATACCAGTAGAAGGCGAAGTTTGGTACAACGTCGATGGCTATTCCAAAACCACCGAAGCAGCCGTCGGAGGAGGTACTGCCGCTGTTTGCGACGAAGCCGAAAAGGTATTGACAGAAATGCACGATCGCCTCGGAGCAGAATTCGGCATCAACATGAGCGAACTCACCTGGGAAGGAAAAGACCCCGATCGGATAATACGAAAAGCCGACGACTTACCCAACAACGACCAACAACAAAACCGCACCGGAAACTAACCAAAACCAACCAAAAAATAGCCCCCAAATTCATCCGGGGGCTAACACCAAACCCCTTGACATCGGAATCATTCATCTCCCTCCTCTCTTCCTCTGCGCCCTCTGCGCCCTCTGCGGTTAAATCAATCCAAAATCCCAAATAGAATGAACAGCCAAAACATCACATCATCACGCTGGATACAAGAATTTGAAAAACAACTATACCGCCGCCAACACATAGTTTTATACGGAAACATAGACGACCAATTCCTCTGGCGCGGCAGCTACCAAGGAATACACGAATTCCTCACCAACTACTTCCAAGACCTCAACTTCCAGGTAATAGTCCGCTACGACTCCATAGACGGATTCACCTTTGCTCGACCGGAAATGAGCGATCGCTTTGAAGAAATAACCCGCGCCGCCGCCACCCGCATCAACCCCCAATTACCAACCCAGCCCGCCCCCACAGCCCCAGCAGCACCCGCAAACCCAATGGCTCCACCCCCCCGTGGCAATCCCGGAGCAGTGGGCCCCAGAATGAACACCAGAGTCTCCCTAGAAGATGCCTTCGGGAACCTGCGAGCCCTCGTCTCCCAAACTGCAAACCCAGCCGCAGCCGTGGTCGATTTAGCAGATATGATCACCTCAGACGCCTCCCGGTACAGCGGCGAAGAGCGAAACGCCCTAGTATTGCTGAAAAAAAGCACCCTAGAAGCATCCCTGATCCGAGAAGGCGATTTAGTCGGCTGTCGCAACACTTTAGTCATCCTGGCTAGAGACTTGCAGCGAGTCCCAGAATGGCTTTACCACAACAATCCTACGGTGTCAATGATTCAGGTATCACGGCCGAGCAAAGATGAACGACGGCTGTTTGCTCAGCGGTTCCTCACGGGTTTCTATGGGGGCGATCGCATAAACAACAAACCCAGCGCCCCAGGAACACTCTCAGAGCTCGACAACCTCGCCGAAGAATTTGCCGAACTCACCGAAAACTTCCGCACCCTAGAACTAGATGCGCTGCGAGCCACATCCTGGCGCGATCGCATCTCAGTCAAACCCAAAGAAATGTGGCGGCTCATCGACTTCTACAAATTCGGGGTGCGAGACGACCCCTGGGAGCGCATGGGAGCCGAAAAGGTTTTGCAAGCCAAAAAAGAGCTTCCACGTAGCGTCATCGGGCAACCAAGGGCCGTAGAAGCCGTAACCACCATGCTGACCACCGCCAGAATCGGACTGACGATCGGCGGCAGTAGCGGGCGCAGCGGCAAACCAAAAGGTATTTTCTTTTTCGTGGGGCCCACGGGAGTCGGGAAAACCGAACTAGCCAAAGCCATGACCAAATTAGTATTTGGGGACGAAAAAGCCTTCGCCCGGTTTGATATGTCAGAATACAAAGAAGAACACGCGGCGGAAAAATTAGCCGGAGCTCCTCCCGGTTTTGTCGGTTACGAAGAAGGGGGACAATTAACCAACCGAGTCATGGAAAACCCCCACAGTATATTGCTATTTGACGAAATCGAAAAAGCTCACCCCAAAGTATTGGATAAATTCCTGCAAATCCTGGAAGATGGCCGACTCACCGACGGAAAAGGACAGACAGCATACTTCAACCAAACAGCAATTATTTTCACCAGCAACATCGGCGCATCGGATATCACCGACCCTCAAACCGGGAATATTGTCCGGCGAGGTATAATGAACCAAGTAAAAGCGGGAAATGCCAATGACTTTTCCTGGGAACAAGTAGAAAACCACTTCCGCACAGAAGTAGACTGGCATTTTACCAGCCGCATCGGTCGCGCGGAATTGCTGAACCGTTTAGGAGATAATATAGTAGTATTTGACCTACTGCGGCCAGATTTCGTGGAAGCAATCGGAGACAAATTTTTACAACAACTCTCCGAATGCGCCATAGAAAAGTATCGACTCACCCTAAAATTCTTGCCATCAACACTCAATGTTTTGAGGCAAAAAATGGAACGGGGAGACAATTTACTCTTTGGAGGGAGGCGAATCAAATCACTTTTAGAATCCTTAGTGGAACGACCATTAAATAGCTGGATATTCGAGAATATTCCAGATACCAACAAATTGGCTGGACAAACCCTAGAAATCGGCATCAACAACGATGAAACCATCGAGGTAAAACAAAATTGATGACCCCTGTCGTAGGGGCGGGTTCACCAACCATATAAATGGAAAACCCAAAATTTCATAAACCCGCCCAACCCCACCAACAATCTCAATGTACACTTCTAGCCATCCTGTAGGGGCGGGTTCACCAACCATATAAATGGAAAACCCAAAATTTCATAAACCCGCCCAACCCCACCAACAATCTCAATGTACACTTCTAGCCATCCTGTAGGGGCGGGTTCACCAACCATATAAA
>JAHREW010000028.1 GCA_020883125.1 Microcoleus sp. CAWBG506 | reverse complement strand
TTGTTGGTTTTAGGCAATTATTTTCGGTGAACCCGCCCCTACAGATTGGGGTTTATTGTTGGGCGGGGGCGGGTTTACGAGATTGTTGGTTTTAGGCAATTATTTTCGGTGAACCCGCCCCTACAGATTGGGGTTTATTGTTGGGCGGGGGCGGGTTTACGAGATTGTTGGTTTTAGGCAATTATTTTCGGTGAACCCGCCCCTACAGATTGGGGTTTATTGTTGGGCGGGGGCGGGTTTACGAGATTGTTGGTTTTAGGCAATTATTTTCGGTGAACCCGCCCCTACAGAATGTGTAATAATGGTGGAATATGTGAATTTTATCCAATTTTAATTTATCTATTTTTCATCTCCCAAATAAGCTTCAATTACAGCAGGATCATTCCTGACAATAGCAGGTTCTCCCAAGGCAATTAGTTGACCAAAATGTAACACTGCAATTCGATCGCACAATCCCATCACCAGCGGTACGTGATGCTCGATCAATATTACAGTTAAATTGAATTGTGCGCGCACTTCCCGGATGAAATCACTTAACTTGTGCTTTTCCGTGGGATTCATCCCCGCCGCAGGTTCATCTAGCAGCAAGATTTGCGGTTCCAGGGCTAAGGCGCGGGCGATTTCTAAGCGCCTCTGGTCGCCGTAGGGCAGGTTTTTGGCTTGTTCCTGCGCGCGATCGCCCAAACCGACCAAATCCAACAATTCCCTGGCTTTCCGCTGGGTTTGGCGCTCCATTGCGTTAGACTCTGGTAAGCCGAAAATCCCCGATAGTAGCGATAATACCGGATTTTGCGATCGGCTGTGGATGTGTCGGGCGATCGCCACATTCTCCAACACAGAAAGTTCTCCAAACAATCTAATATTTTGAAACGTCCGCGCAATACCTTTATTAGCAATTTGATAAGGCCGCAATTTAGAAATATTTTCGTGTTGATAAATCAGATTGCCACTAGAAGCAGGTATCAGTCCAGTCATTACATTAAACAGAGTAGTCTTACCAGCGCCGTTAGGGCCGATCAATCCAAAGATCTCATCTTTTTGAACTGTAAAAGATACGTCGTTTACAGCCACCAAACCACCAAAGCGGCGAGTTAATGCTTGGGCTTCTAAAACAGGAGTGCTTTTTGAGAGAGTAAGTCGTTCGGCAATCATCAAATATGATATAATAGTGATTATCTAATTATGCCTCAAATTATGGATGCTCAAAAACTTTTAGAACGAATCACCGTCAACCCCAAAATATTTAACGGAAAACCGATCGTTCGGGGTCGCAGGCTGGCTGTCGAGCATATTCTAGGAATGCTCGCCGCCGGCGATACTCCTGAAACCATTTTAGAAGGCTATCCTTGGCTAGAAAGAGAAGATATTCAAGCTTGTCTAATTTACGCTCACCGACTGGTTAGTCACGAGCGTATCGAACCACTTTTGGTGGAAGCTTAACCGTGAAAATACTTTTAGATACTTGTGTTTGGGGTGGCTCACGCCAACAACTTGAGAGGGCTGGGCATGATGCAATATGGACGGGAGATTGGCCAGAAGATCCAGGGGATGAAGAGATTCTTGCTCGTGCGTATAACGAGGGTCGTATTCTAGTAACTTTAGATAAAGATTTTGGGGAACTTGCAATAGTCAAAGGCGTACTTCATTGCGGGATTATCCGTTTAGTTAATCTAGCAGCTAGACAGCAAGCAGAAGTTTGTTTGCAGGCGATCGCACTTCACGGACAAGAACTCCAGTCAGGTGCTATTATCACTGCTGAATTAGGTCGATTGAGAATCCGAAATCCGGGATAATGAGGATAAACTCATGCGAGAAATCCGATGCAATACCTGCGGTAGCAACCGCTATGAAGAACGTAAAATCAATTACCTTTACAGTCACAAAGGTAAATACTTGCTAGTTCCTAACACGCCTGTTGAGATTTGTCTTGATTGCGGCATGATTTATTATGATGCAGCAGTTCTGAAAGAAATTGAGCGCCGTTTCTTTGCTATTCACCAACAGCATGAAATGCCGGATTCATATATCCAAATTCCTAGCAAAAGTTACACGTAAATAATTTTTGGGTTGTGTGGGAAGATGCGATGGTCGCCCTTGGCAGTATTGAAAATAGATTGACTGTTGTAATTTTCCCATCACACCAGCTATAAGTTCAAGTAAGTAGGTGGACATATATATTTACTGTCATTGCGAGGAAAGAAGCAATCCCAAAGCGCAAGCGAATTGCTTTCCTACCCTACCCTTAATCGAACCCCTACGGAATCAATGGTTTGATTCCCGTTATGCAACTGTCAACTGTCAACTGTCAACTGTCAACTGCTATACTGTCACCATGTTCATGCTGGATATCGGAGATGCTGGCTCAAAATGTAGTACCATGACTTGCTCTGGACGTAACCCGACAGACTCGTAAGTTCGTCCATTGCGATCGCTGAATTCAACTTCAAATGCAGCACCATCTGCTAGCATCTCAACTATCGTCCCAACCTGCCCGCGCCACAAATTGTACTGAGGAAGGTCAACAGTCAGGGCTACAACATCTAGCAACTTGCTTGTACTATTTATCATGTTTATCACCTTCACTAATTATAAAGGATAACAGGTCGTTAATTTGAGAATTTCCGACCCGCGCTCAATGATCCAGCCACTCCGAAGAGTTGCATTTCTATTTTGCCATTCAATTGTAAAGTCGAGAGTGTAGCGTTGCCCAAATTCATCTTACCTCCCTAACTGAGCTTCGTGAGTTTTAACGACTTCAAGCAAGATTTGGCGCAATTCCTCAGCATCGTCAGCCGTCATCCCAAGAATTGACGAAAAAAGCCTCGCTTTGTGCTTGCCATCGTCGTGTTCTAGATTAAGGCAGTAACCACGAAGTTTGCGAATATCAACAACTGCATTCTCTGCATTTGGAATGAGCATAGGAAAGCTGATACAGATAAGTAGCCCTCAGTTTATCTCGAAATCTGCTTCACCACAGACAAGCACAAATTTAGATCGCCCGGAGTCCCGAAACCAGTTTGATGAGAATGTAAACAGAATTATTCAAATGACTGAAACTGCTCATCAAATACAAGGATTCTGGCCCATGACGAAGCGCTACCGACAAACATTAGTTGCCGTAATTGCCCTCTCGTTTCTATCTTTCACATCGCCTTTGCTGTTAATTCGCAATGCTACGGCTGGAATTCCGAGCGAACCCACAGCTAATCCCAAAGAAATTGCCTCCCTCATCAAGAACTTAAAGAGTAACAATGAAAGGGAACTTGATGCAACTATTAAGAAGTTAGAAAAAATAGGTGAACCAGCCATCCCGGCTTTGATAGAAGCTTTCCAGGATCAGAATTTGCTAGTCCGCCGGAGTGCCGCCCAGGTTCTGAAACAAATTGCTGGCCCTGCTATTCCTGCGCTTACTAAAGCCTTGAAAAACTCCGGTCCAGATGTGCGTAGTGATGCCACCTCTGCCTTGGGGAGTATTAATGCAGAAGCTAAAACTGTTGTGCCGCAGCTAGTTCCCCTGCTTAAAGACTCCGAGGCAAATGTGCGTAGCAGTGCAGCCTATGGTTTCAAGAGAATCGGCACAGAAGCTAAAGATGCTGTGCCGCAGCTAATTCTCCGGCTTCAAGACTCCGATGTAGGTGTGCGTAGAGATGCAGCCTATGCCTTGGGGAGTATCAGTGCAGAACCTAAAACTATTGTGCCGCAGCTAGTTCCCCTGCTTAAAGACTCAGATGCACGTGTGCGTAGAGATGCAGCCTATGCCTTGGGGAGTATTGGTGCAGAAGCTAAAACTATTGTGCCTCAGCTAATTCTGTTGCTTAAAGACTCCGATACAGACGTGCGTAGAAGTGCTACCAGTGCTTTGGGGAGTATGGGTGCAGAAGCTAAAACTGCTGTGCCTCAGCTAATTCTGTTGCTTAAAGACTCCGATACAGACGTGCGTATAAGTGCAGCCTCTGCTTTGGGGAGTATGGGTGCAGAAGCTAAAACTGCTGTGCCTCAGCTAATTCTGTTGCTTAAAGACTCCGATACAGACGTGCGTAGAAGTGCAGCCTCTGCTTTGGGGAGTATGGGTGCAGAAGCTAAAACTGCTGTGCCTCAGCTAATTCTGTTGCTTAAAGACTCCGATACAGACGTGCGTATAAGTGCAGCCTCTGCTTTGGGGAGTATTGGTGCAGAAGCTAAAACTGCTGTGCCACAGCTAATTCCCTTGCTAAAAGACTCCGATACAGACGTGCGTAGAAGTGCTACCAGTGCTTTGGGGAGTATTGGTGCAGAAGCTAAAGCTGCTGTGTCACAGCTAGTTCCCCTGCTTAAAGACTCCGATACAGACGTGCGTTTCAGTGGAGCTTATGCTTTGGAGAGTATTGCTCTTAGCCTTCAAGAAAAAGCAAAAACGCTAACTTCACAGGAGTTAAGTCAGGTTATATCAAACTTAGAATCAGCATTGAAAATTTTAGTAGAACCTCAAGCTGATTTCTCAAAAACAACGATCGCAAATCTCCGTGTATACATCAAGAATCTTAAAGCCGAACAAAACGCCAACTTATTCAATTTAATTAGCCAGAATCAATGGGTAGCAGCAACAATAATTTACCTAATCTTCTTCCCCTCCCTGTGGTTTGCAATCCTCCGGCTGCGTCCCCTATGGCTGCTGCGAATCAACGACGCACTCAAACCCTACGAATTTAAACTACCTGAAACATGGGGCGGTGCTCCCGTCCGAATTCGCGACCTTACCTTTATCAGTATTTTTATTTACCGTCCCAGAGTTCTAGATTCCTGGATTTCGGCCCACATCGAAACAGTCCGCGAACAATTTGCTCAACGAAATACAGTCAAAAGCCGCGCTACTTATATCCCAGTTTCTTTTGAATTAGACGACAAAAAACTACCTCAACTTAGAGGTCAAGATTTGCCAGCAATTTTCACCAAAAAGCGAATCTGTCTGCTCATCTGGGGTGAAGGCGGTATCGGCAAAACTAGCATCGCTTGTCAAATTGCTGATTGGGCAATGGAACCCGATAAAACCAAACGCCTCTGCAAACACCTGATGATTCCAATCTTGATCGAAGAAGAATTAGAAACTAAAGTTGCCGAGGGCAAACATCCCTTTTTTGAAGCCATACGCGGTCAACTAAAATCTATCACCAACCATCCCACCCCTATTTCTGAAGAACTGCTACAAAAATTGCTACAACAGCGCCGTATCCTGGTAATAGCCGACCACTTTTCAGAAATGGCAGAAACAACCCAAAAGGAAATTGACCCTAATGCTGCCGATTTTCCGATCAATGCTTTGGTTGTGACTTCGCGACTTGATTCCACAATGGGGAAAGCCAACAAAAACACGCTTCACCCGTTGCGGATTGAGGGATCGGAACTATCAGCTTTCATGGAAAAATACTTAGATAAGCTAGGGAAATTGAATCTTTTTAACGGTTCCCAATTTCATTATGCCTGCGGCGATTTGGCTAAACTTTTAGAGGAAATCAGAATTCAAGGCAGAAGTACAACTGTATTGTTTGCCAAACTGTACGCCGATGTGTTGGTCGCTAAAATGGAAGGCAACAAAAGTGGTAACTTACCTGAAAATATACCTGATTTAATGCTGTCCTACCTGAACGAGCTAAACCGGGACATGGTAGAGAATAAATTGACAGATATCACCGTTCACGAAGATGCTAAATTGCTCGCTTGGGAATGCCTGAAGCTGACTTATCGACCCACTAGCACTAAGATTCAAGATGCCATCAATACGCTATCTACATTTGAGCCACAAGATGTGGAAAGACGCTTTAAATATCTCGAATAAAAACTCCATCTCATGCAAACGAATGTTCCTAGCAAAGAGAATGTCCGCTTTGTACTTGACCCCGTAGCCGAGTATTTAGCAGGGTTGCATTTAGTCGATATTTATGGTGAAAATGAAAGCAAGTGGCGCGATTTTCTAATAGATGCAGACTTTCAAAATTCGCCAGAGGCAATTAAAGGTTTTATGTTAGCAGTTCGTGATTGTTATTTGGCAAAAATTCCCGGTGCAAAGGATACTGACTTTTTGCCCAAAGAAATCGCAGCGCGCTATAATGTTTCCATTGCCGTACCGCTTCAATCTCCTCAAGCCGTCTCGCCAGGGTAATCTTATGACGATGTACATACCGGATTCGCAGCATTCCCAGACCAAACTGCTCCCCACGATGTATGATTTACCTAGTGAAGACCCGGAGGAGCCCGGTTTGCCTGACGAATTCCATGACTATCAACCCCAACTGCTGCGTCTAACCTGTCGTTCGCGCAACCATCCCCTAGACCAAATCTTTATAGCGACAGACCTTAATCTATACTACGATTCTAACCATCTCAATTGGTATAAAAGACCCGATTGGTTTGTCGTTTTAGGGGCCCAGAGATTCTATCGAGGTGAGGATTTACGCCTCAGCTACGTGATGTGGCAAGAAAATATTAGTCCTCTAGTAGTAGTAGAATTGCTGTCACCGGGAACTGAAGATGAGGATTTGGGAATTACGCCAGAAGCACGAAATAAACCGCCTACTAAGTGGCGAGTTTATGAAGAGATTTTGCAGATTCCTTACTACTTTGTTTTTAGTCGCTACACCAATCAACTGAGAGTATTTCAATTGATTGACAATCATTACGAGGAACAAGTTTTAACCGAGTCACGATTCTGGATACCGGAGTTAGAGTTAGGTATCGGTTTGTGGGAAGGCTGTTATGAAGGTTTTTCGAGGCTGTGGCTGCGGTGGTACGATGCTAGTGGCGATTGGGTTTTGACTCCCGAAGAATTTGAAAGACAGCGGGCTGAATTTGAAAGACAGCAGGCTGAATTTGAAAGACAACGCGCTGAATCTGAAAGTCAGCGGGCTGAAGTTGAAAGGCAGCAAGCTGAAATTGAAAGACAACGTGCTGAATCAGAAAAACAACGTGCTGAAATTGAAAGGCAGCGGGCAAATCGATTGGCCGATCGCCTCCGAGACATGGGCATTAATCCAGATGAACTGTAGTTTTATGCTAATCATATAACAATGTACATACCAGATTCGCAATCTTCCCAAGCAAAAGCGTTGCCGACGATGTACGATCTACCAAGTGAAGACCCGGAGGAGCCTGGTTTGCCTGACGAATATCATCAGTGGCAAGCACAGCTTTTGTGCGCTAGCTGCATTCCCCCTAATTATCCAGCCGATCGCGTATTTTCTGCCAGCGATCTCAATCTATACTACGACTCCAACCACCTCAATTGGTACAAAAGACCCGATTGGTACTTAGTTGTGGGCGTTTCGAGATTTTACCAAGACAGAGACTTGCGCCAAAGTTACGTGATTTGGGATGAGGTGGTAAGTCCTTTAATTGCGATCGAATTTCTGTCACCAAGTACGGAAGATGAAGATTTGGGGCTGACAGAATCAGAACCAGACAAACCTCCGACTAAGTGGCAGGTTTACGAGAGAATTTTGAAGATTCCTTATTACTTTGTGTTTAGCAAATACAACAACCAATTGAGAGTATTTCGCTTAATTGGCAACCGTTACCGCGAGCAAGTGTTAACAGGTTCTCGATTTTGGATACCGGAAATACAGTTAAGTTTGGGTTTGTGGCAAGGTGCTTTTCTGCAAAATGAAAGGCTGTGGCTGCGGTGGTATGATATTAATGGGAATTTGATTCCGACTCCTGAAGAATTTGAAAGACAGCGAGCTCAATTGGAAAGTCAACGTGCTGAGTTTGAAAGGCAGCAAGCTGAAATTGAAAGACAGCAAGCTGAATCAGAAAGGAAACGTGCTGAATTTGAAAAACAACGTGCTGAATCAGAAAAACAGCAAGCTGAATCAGAAAGGAAACGTGCTGAATTTGAAAAACAGCAAGCTGAATCAGAAAGGGTGCGAGCAAATCGATTGGCCGATCGCCTCAGAGCAATGGGCATAAATCCAGATGAGCTGTAAAATTAAATACTAGCGTCAAATGCTGCTAGCACTGTCCATAAAAATTTATTAACAAAAAATTACTTATGCCAGAATCTACCTCATTGCGCGATCGCTACTTAGCCCTCATCGACAAAATCGTCGAAATTACCCTCAAGGGTCAAATTCGCTCCAAAGAACAAGTATATCAAATGCTCGTCCAAGACATCGGCACCGGCACTGGCGAAATTTTTGAACGCTGTTTCGGAGAACGCCTAGATGCCACCGACAACCTGCTCAGAAATGAAAAGGACGAAATCAAACAAGCCAAAGCAAATCGCACCTTCAGAGCGCTAAAAACCATCCAAGGAGAATGGGAACGGTGGCAAAAGGACAACCGAGTTTCTAGTGCGATCGCCTCGGCCATCCAACAAATCCTTACCGCCGAATCTAACACCCGTCTCCTGACATTATTCCAAGTAATCGACCCCAACAAAGAACTTCCCCTGACTCTCGATCAATTGCAGCAATTAGCAAAATCCCTGCACCAACAAATGCTGCAAACTTCCAATCCCGAAACCGAGCGAGACTTGCAGCAAATCACCTCCGGGATTGCCAAAGGTTTAGAATCTTGGCAACGGCTGGAACCGGAACTCGTGGGCTGGATTTATCAGCCCCAGCAGCTAGGATTTGGCGGTAGTCCCGAACAAAATGGGCCTTGGGCTTTTTGGGCGAAAAAGGTGAAAAGTTCGTTTCCTCACGCTCTTTTGCAGACAATTGCGATCGGTGACTCCATAGTTGAATTAGCTGCAAAAACCTCTAATATAGAGTTAGGCGTATTGGTGGAATTGGCGATTATTTTGCAGTGCTTGCAGCGGGCTTTGGCGACATGGTTTGACAAGCAAGTTTATGATTCCCAAGTGTCAACAAAAGCTTCAATTTCTACTTACATTACTTTTTCGGTAATTTGGAGTCAGTTAGCCAGCGGATTTAACAATTATACCAAAAGTGGCGAACAGTTGGCAAATGCTTGTTTTCAAGTAACGCTGCAAATTTTGCGGGCTTTTTCTCAACGAGAATACTTTCCGCTTTACGGTGGGATTTTTGCCTCGTTTGATGGCAAATCTCTGCGCCATACTTTGGAGTATTTAGATGAACCGCTGCGACGAGTAGAAGGGACTCAAGTTAAGGCTCGAATTTTGACGCTGTTGGGTTATTCGATGCGGGCTGTGGGAGCTTATGAGCGATCGATCTTACTGCATAAAGAAGCGCTGGAAATTGCCCGTCTAGAAGATGACAAAGCCTGCGAAGTTGCCAATCTCAATCACATCAGCCGCAACTATGTTTCTCAGAAAAACTATCAGGAAGCGATTAATTACAGTCAGCGGGCTTTAATTATGGCACGACAAGCGGGTGAGCGGCAAGGTGAGGCGAATGCCCTGGCTAATTTGGGTTATAGTGAGGTGTTTCAGGCACGGCAGTTGGAGGATGTGGAACCGGAGGTGTATGAAAGTGCGATCGGCTATTTGGAACAAGGTTTGTTGCTTTCGGAAAGGTTGGGTGACAGGCAAAGTCAAGCTTTTTGTTCCAGCAGTCTGGGAATTGCTAAAATTGCGCTGGAAAATTCTGAAAGTGCGATCGAATATTTGGTCAAAGGTTGGCAAGCGGCCCAATTCTCCGGTGACTTGTATTTGCAAGGTCTGAATTTGGCTTATTTAGCTCAAGCTTATTACAGCATGAATCAGCTAGAAAAAGCTATATTTGCTGGCAGTTTGGGGATGTATACTTTGGAGCAAATTGGGGCGATGGAGTGGCGTCAATCGGCTGGTTTGCTGACTATTTTGCGGGGACAAATGGGGGCGGAGGCTTTTCAGGAGTCTTTGGCTAAGAGTCGAGGAAGTATCATTCCGGCGATCGGAGTTGATGGCTATGATTACATCCCGGAATTGTTGGAAAAATATCAGCAATCTATTTAATATAGCGGGATATGAATTCCCTGTCTAATAGTGACATTCCTCTCAAAGATGACTAATGGTTGAAAATTCTTCTTCTGATATCAAATCCTCTCTTCATTGGAATTATTAAACTCTCTCTTCTCTTCCTTCGCGTCCTTCGCGCCTTCGCGGTTAAATCATTCCGATACAACCGGAATTGATATGAGTCCTCTTTAGAGGACTTTTGCTTTGAGGCAGGGGTTTTAACCCCTGCCGGACTATCGGTTTTATAAAATCCCTGCAATCGCTGAATTATAGTGGCTACTTAACAGTCTTGAAGGTATCCAATTTGCCAGTAAATCGGTTGATAAACATCTGCAAAACAGTCCGCTTACCAATATTGATATTAGAACTCACGGCCATTCCCGACTGTAAATTAACTTCCACTTGATTCGGCTTGTCTTTATTCAACACAAACTTTTGATTTTTGAGCTTAATTGTGGTTTTAAAAGCGTAGTATTTCCGCAGTTCAGTCGGAGCCACAGCATCGCTGCTAATCTCTATAACTTCACCTTCAGCAGTACCAAATTCCATCGCCGGGAAAGCTTCTACATTCACTTCCACAGGCACGCATTGGTATTTAGTCAAACCCAGTTTCTCTCTGTTAACTTCCTTCTCAGGACAAGCGCAACTCTTACCTTTTTCGCAGTCAATCTTTTCTCCATCCAATTGTTTGCCGTGATACTGCTCCAATTTTGCCCGCTTCTGTCTCAAAGCATCCAATACCAGGGCTACGTTGCTGTTTTCTAGATAAACATTTGCTTGTAAGCCGTTTTCATCATCCAAAACTTTGAGCAACTTCTCAGTTTGCTGCGCTTCATAATAAGCCTCTTCGCAGCGTTTGGGGCGCGGTTCCCCCGGTTTCAACACTGAGTTAATAATGGATTGACAGATCGGATCTTTTGCCAGATCCAATTTGGATTTCTCCTTGGTAGAAGGTTTCAAATCAAAAATCACGCCGGATACTGGGGACTTCAGAACTTGAGTGTTACGGTTTTCCTGTGCCTTTTCTAGTTGAGAATTGATGTCTGATAGCTTTTTCAGGTTTTCTACTTTGTACCGACTCAGTTGAGAGTCGCTGCTGGCAATTTGTTTCTGGTTTTCGGAAATTTTAGTATAGAGTTCTTTTGCCCAGGAATCCTTGGTGTTTTTCAACTGTTCCTCTGCTCGTTTAATCGATTCTTGAATTCGTTCTTGCTCTCCTCGCTGGCGTTGGATTTCAGCCGTGATTTTTTGGATGTCACCTTGTCTGGCGTTTATCTCACCTCTGCGGGTATTGATCTCACCTCTGCGGGTATTGATGTCGCCTTTACGGGCATTTATTTCACCTTCGCGCTGCTTGATTTGATCTTGTTGTTTCAGGACATCGCTTTGGCCTCGGAAAACATCTTGCTCCTGTTTTTCTTTTTGGAGTTCAGCGATCGCTCCTGCTTCCACCAATGGGCCTAGTCTGCTCAAAATACCTTGATTGGACTTGAGCACCTGTTGGGACTTGGCTAACTGTTCGTCGGCTAAGATTTTCTGAGATTCGGCAGATTTTACTTGCTCTTTGGCAGAATCTAATTGCTGCTGAGAATAGTTTAATTGGTTCTGGGCAAAACCCAATTGTTGCTGGGCTACTGTCATTTGATCGCCTGCTGCTTTTTCGGCATCTTCAGCTTGCTTGAGTTGTTTTTGCAACTCCTGAATTTGTCCTTGGACGGCGGCTGCACGAGACAGAAATTCCGATCGATAATTAACATAAAGTCCTTGCTGAGCTGCATCAAAATTGCCACTGGCTCCCCGGTTCAGGTAGAGCTCGTCAATTAAGGCTTGGAGCACTTGATTTTGTGCAGCGATGCTTTGCCTATCTTTGATGGTTGATTCTAGGTTAGAAGGAATCGGACCTTGAATGGTGCCATTTACCACATCTTGGTAAAATTTATTTTCCTTTTCCAGGGCTTCTTTCGTTTTCTTCAGGGAGGTGAAATCGGCACTGGATGCCACGGGGTTAAAAGTAAGCAAAGGCTGGTTTTTTTCTACCCGATCGCCATTTTCGACGTGAACCCTCACCACCGCCCCGGTAGCAGGCGCTTGGATGTCTCTGGCACCATCTTTGAGTTCCAATTGACCGACGGCGGGTACGGATTGTTCGACGCTAGCAAAATAGGCCCAAACTACTGCTGAAGTGGTCATCAACATGATCATCCACAAAAACAAGCGGGACCAAATCGCTGGTTTTTCTAGAATGACTGGTTGCTCTGAGAGCATTATGGATTTCATTGCCATTGGTTTACTTGTTATTAGTTATTTGGTAATTGTTTGGTTATCAAGTGTTAGATGACTCTTGTTGTTGGAAGAGGCAATAGTAACGCCCTTTAAGACTCATTAATTCTTTATGAGTTCCCTGCTCGACTACAGCACCTTGATCCATCATAATAATCACATCCGCATTTTGGATGGTAGTCAGACGGTGAGTAATGAAAAACACCGTGCGACCTTTAAAAGCTTCTGCTAAGTTATTACAAACTTGGCGTTCGGAATGATAGTCTAGGGCGCTGGTAGCTTCGTCCAAAATCAGCAGTCTGGGGTTTTGCAAGATTGTCCGGGCGATCGCCAAACGTTGCCTTTGACCCCCAGAAAGCGAAGAACCCCGCTCTCCCACTACCGTATTATAGCCAGCGGGTAAGCCCATAATAAAATCGTGGGCTACTGCTAGTTTCGCAGCTCGGACAATCTCATCCGTGCTCGCGTCGGGATTGCTCAGAGCAATATTTTCCTGCACCGTACAGTTAAACAACAAAGTATCTTGGAGCACCACCCCAAGTTGGCTGCGGAGGGAATACAATTCCACCTTAGCAATGTCATATCCGTCAATAAAAATCCGACCAGAAAGTGGCGGATAAAGACGCTGCAACAGCTTCATCGCTGTACTCTTACCGGAACCACTTCCCCCCACAATTCCTACAAAACTACCAGGCGGAAATTCCAAATTCACATTGGCCAATTGCAGGGAACCGCTCTCCAGGAATCGGAAAGAAACCTCCTCATAGGCCACCTGTCCTTGAATTGCGGGCATCGGGATGTTACTGCGGTCTTCATCGCTAGTTTCCGTGGGCGTATCGACGACATCCTTAAGCATATCGATCGACATTGACACCTCTTGGAAACTCTGCCAAACGCTGACAAACCTGAGCAATGAACCTGTCACGTTCCCCGAAATAATTCGGAAAGCAATTAACTGACCCAAAGTGATGTCATTTTTCAATACTAAATAAGCTCCCACCCACAACTGAGCTAAGTTACCAACTTGGTTTAAGAAGCTACTAACTGTACCGGCTGTAGTCCCCGTAATAATAGTTTTAAAACTGGCAGTAATGTATTTAGCATAGCGGCTAGACCACTCCCAGCGGGATTTCAATTCAATATTTTGCGCCTTAACAGTTTGAATCCCGCTGACTACTTCTACTAAATAAGATTGAGAGTCAGCAAAACGCATATTTCTTTGTTTAATCAGGCGCAGCACCAGGGGATTGATCAGCACGATCATCAGGGCAAGCACTGGTACGACGGCCAAAGAGACGAAGGTTAGCTGGACGCTGTAGGAGAGCATCACGGCGACGTAAACCACCGAAAATACTGCATCGAGAACTACTGTCAGGGCTGTACCGGTCATGAATTCCCGAATCTGGCCCATCATGCTAAATTTGTAGACCAAATCTCCCACGCGCCGATTGTCAAAGTAATTCTGGGGAAGCCGGAGTAAGTGGTCGATGACTTCGGCACTCAATTTGACATCTATGCGGTTGGAAGTGTCTATGAACAAAAAGGTACGCAAAGCATTGAGGAGTCCTTCAAACAAGGCAACTCCTAACAGAAATGCCCCTAAAATATCTAGGGTGTCAATGCTGCGTTGACCTAATACTTTATCAATAATTACTTGGCTAATTAAGGGATTGGCAAGACCGAATAGCTGTACAAAAAACGAGGCGAGCAACACCTCAATAAATACTGTCTTGTGTTCCATCAAGGCTGGCACGAACCACCAGAAGCTGAACTGCTCTTTTTGTTCAACTTGCGGGGCTTGTAGCAGCAGGACTTCTCCTGATTCTCCCCAGACTTCTCTAAACTGAGCTACGCGCTTTCGCATCAGCCCTTCTTCGGGGCTGGCGATGGTTAATTCCTGCTCGGTAATGCTGTAAATAATGGCAAAGCTGTCTTTCCATTTAATCATTACCGGGGCTTTGATGCGGTTGATGGCTTCTGCTGGTACTTGGGCCATTTGAGGTGTCAGGCCGATGCTTTGGGCGATCGCACCGCAGGCTTGGATACTGATAGAACCAGCGGTTTTTAACTGATTGTCGAGAACTTTGCGGATGATATCTCGACGAAACTTCATGCCAAAATACTTGCTTAACATCTGGAAGCAAGCTAGTGGCCCGTCTATTTGCCCTCGGCCCCGGAAAACTGGGTATTTAGCAGCATCCTTGGTTTGGCCCGATGAGGGTTCTGGGGGACGCGGTGGGGCGATGGTTACTTTGTCAAAGAGACTTTGGTTCTCCAAGTCTCCTGGTTCGATTTCTGTGGGATCGTTTAGGGGATCTGCTTCTGGTGTTGGTGGTGGGGGTTCCCGGAAGCCTACCAAGCGAGTGCCCAGGCGGCCTTCTACTTTTAGGGATTTGGCTTCGCCGTTAAGATGTAAGCGACTGCCGGTGGGAAAGTCGCCCAAGACGCCACTGCTGACTAGCCAAATGCGATCGCCCTCTAACTCTTTGGCGAGCTCTTGGGTTTTTTTGTTACCATTGGGCAGATTTATCACTTTTGCATCTTGCCAAGCTTGCACAGTGATGTCCTTGAGGTTAGAGGAGGAATCGGCCTGGCGCTGCAATTCTAGGCTTAACAGTTCAAATACTTCGCTCAAGGAACAATGTTCGCGAAAGGCTTCTCCAAATTGCGGCTGTTTTTCGAGTAAGCTGAGAAAATCTTCTGCTTGTATGACGATCGCAATTACATTTGTAGAGGCGATCGCAGTTTCGCAAGGAACACACCTGAGCAAACCCGCCCAGCCGAGAATTTCCTTGGGCTGTACCAATCGTAAACTGACGTGGCGTTGAGAGCGCTGGTCAAAGCCCAGGAGTCGGGCCTGACCATCATAGATAATTGCCACCTGAGTCGGCATTTTTTCCCGTTCAAACAGGGGCTGCCCGGTGCGATAACCTAACAGTTGGCATTTCGCCACCAAAGCGGTGAGTGCCGTCTCCGAGAGTCGGTCAAAAGGGGGAGTTTGAGCCAGGAAATCCTGAATCTGAGATGGGGAAACAGCGGAAGAAGTCATCCGATTTTAGATTTTAGATTTTAGATTTTAGATTTTAGATTGAAAAATTGAGTCGCACCCTTTACTGTTTGATGGTTGTCAGGATGCGGAGTTAGTCGATCGAGTCTCCACAGTCCAACGGGTCAATGGGGGGTAACTGACCCCTCATTGCTATATCTTCATGAGATTGAAGACACCGAAGAGAGCGGCTGTAGCGGGCCTATTTTCGATATTTGTTCGGCGACCCAGGTTTCAAATAGTTCGTTAATTAAGTGCAGTCGCATGGATTCGTCTAGCTGAGCTGGCATGAATTTTTCTAGTCGAATAATGACCATCCATTCTGCCAGAGGACGTGGCGGCCAAAGTTGATTTGGTTTGCTCACTGACAAAAGTTTACTGATTGCTGGGTGCGGCTGGCTGAGGGGTACTGGTCCTAACAAGCCGCCGGACTTGGACTCTGGGCCTTCGGAAAATTGCTGGGCCACTTCAGCAAAGCTTTGTTCCCCTTCCGAGATGCGAAAGTATAGTTCGTTGGCTAATGCTGGATTTTTAGTGCGGACCAGGGAATAGACTACGTGGTCTAGGCTGGCTTTGCGGGTTAAAAAATAGTTATCTACTTTAGGTCTCCAAGTTTCTTGCTTGAATTTTTCGATCAGCAAGGGTCTGGTGACCATTTCTTGAAGTTCTTCTAGGGTCATATGCTGGCTGCGAAGCCAAGCTTCTCTGGCTTCGGGGGCTGTCAGTTGGTACTGAACCAGAAAGTTCTCCAAGGCGGATTGGCGTTCTTCGTCGCTGCAACTGAAGGATGCGATCGCTTGGTCGATGATTACGCCACGCAAAAATTGTGGCATCAACTGATAGCGCTTCAGGAGCGATGGCATATCCTGAGCTTGCAGTAATTTATCCCCGATTTGAAAAAGTCCTGTCATTTTTTTGTCTCCAACTGACTTGCGCTTCCCCTTTTAATCTAACTGTGGTAGGAAAAGAGCGACAACCACTAAACCACTAACAGTTATAATTCCATAGAATTTACTAGGACTAGCCGAGTAAACTTATTACTTTTCGATCGTTTTAACGGGTGCTGACGACAGCTTTCACCGCTTTTCGATCGACACCAGGTAGCCGGTGGGCTATATTTGGCAGAATTTGCGCTACCTCAGTTTCCCGATAATAGCAGACCATTAGCGGGCTAACGCTCTTCCTGTTTGTTTCCTGACGCTTGGTTTTCGGGGGGGTTCCCTAACAACTACATCTGGCAACATTCTCCAAAACAGGCCTGAGAGCGGATTCTACAAACATCAATCTGCTGGTGGGTAGGTACGGGAACCCGCCCCATCTCACATTTAAATCCCCTTGAAAAATATCTCTTCCAACAGTGTTCCGAGTTTAAAGGAGTAAGCGCGACTGTCCAACAATTTTGGGTTGGTAGCCATTTGGCTTTGGACTCGATCCCGATAGTGCCGGCGCAATTCTGGGTTACTTCCCAATGCTTTGCTAATCTCCACATAAGAATTCTCGCTGTTTGCTACCAATTCAGGAAGTTGTAGTTCTGCGATTACTGCTGCACATTGTCGAGAGCGCCCGGTTTGGCCGACTCTCACCACCACCGGCAACCCCGCCAACAGCGGTGCTACTAGGGATGCAGCGTCGCTATCGGGATAGGAGTCTAAATATATATCAGCTAATTTCAAACATTCTTGGTAATCGGCAGCCGTCGGCAGTGCCTTGAGCATCACCAATCGCTGTTTGTCAATCCCAAATTCCGCAAATAGCGATCGCATTTGGTGATAAAAAGACATCATGGGAAATTTTTCCCGGCGCGAATGAAAGGGATATAAAACTAAGATCGAATTCGGTGTTGAGGCAATTATTTTTGCCCAAGTCGCTCTCAATTCTGGGATGATTTTAAAAGCTGTGACACCGGACATAAATATTACAGATTGCTCCGTTGCACCCCAACTGGTTCTTGTGGGTTTCACAGTGGATTTTTCTGAGGTTACAGGATAACTGAAACAAACTCCTGAGCCTTCTAAAGTGATTAATTTTCCCCGATACTCTGGGGGTGCATCTGGGGGGGATGTCAAATTTCCGGTCAAGAAGCGATCGATATTGCGAGCCCAGGTAGTCACCGGCATCGATAGAGCAGCAGCTATTTGGAGCCGCCCTAGTCGGTGTAGGGACAGCAAAGTGCTAGGTTTGGGGGTGTCGGTGGTATTGGTGCCCAGGAGCAGAATGTCTAAATTGTGCGATCGCATTTCCTCTACTTGACTGAGCAAGTCTGCTGACAGGTGTACTACCTTGTCAACCCGACTTTCAAAGTATTTACCCAAGGAATCCTGTGGCAGAGGATAGAAATTATACACAATAATTTCAAACTTGTTTCTATCTAAATATTCACAACTTGCCAAGGCGGCAAAAGTCTCTGGTTCGGCACAGATTTGATCCAGTAAAATCCCTAACTTAATTTTACTGCCGACAGGGGCTGCCTGCTCAAAATTAAAGTCTATTTTACACCCTATATTCCTCAAATGATACTCAATAATATTAGCTCTTAACTTACCAACATCAACGAGATTGCCTTCGCTGAAATACAAGCTTTTCAAGCTGAGATTTTCCGCAATAAACTGCGCCAAATAACGCCAAATTTCCGTAGCCGGAAAACTGGCAATATTCCCAGCCACGTACTCTATTAAACGCTGCAAATACTGAGCATATCCTGCAACCTCTCCAGCTTCTTGAAAATAAATAGGAGACTGAAACAGGAATTTCAAAAAACCGTCAAAAAACCACTGAGGAATAGCTGCATTTTGATAGGATAATGGCAACTGATAAGCGTCGCGGTACAGCATAGCTGCTAGCAGATATTGCAGCCTATATATAAGTTCTCCTCCTAGAGACAAAGTGGAACATAACTCCTGGACAAAACTTTGTTCTTCCTCAGTCATGGTTTCATGTTTGATACCACTATCTAGTAGCAATTGGTGAGCTTTGCCCATGTCTCCCCTGTAAGCATTTTCACATTGCTCTGCTGGTAAATTCAGCCAATATCTAGCCATTTGTAGGCGGTATTTTCGCACTTTTCCGACAGTAGACTCATTACTTGGCGATTTGTGATAATCTTGAATTAGCTTAGATAATTCAGAGTAATTACGCTGAGTTTTGGCACCTAATTTTTGTTGAATAGTCTGTTTGATTTGGGGATTCAAAAAACCGTATTCTGGGCTAGTTAGGAGTTTCTGGTAAAATCTGACTACATCTTTATGATTTTCGCCCGCAGATAAATTTTTCCAAGTTTGTTGTTCGGGATGAATCCGCAGTGAGGAGAGTGTTTCAGGGACAAATCCGATGTGATAATTTCCCATAATTCGCCACCACATATCTAAGTCTACATACTGAGATAATCCCGAATCAAATAATCCGATTTCGGCAAAAACGCGGGCGGCAATTAGGACGGTAGTCGGTTCACCAATTTTGTTGATGGGGTTGTTTAAGCAGTTAGGATCTGCTAGTAATTCTTGTCCGGGCTGAATCGGTTTTAAATTTGACCAACCTTTGTACAAATCTTTAATTGATTTGGAAGCTTTTTGTAAAATAGGATTGGATTCAGATGCGTCTATGGTAATCCCACGGGGTGAAAAAATCATGCCTATATTTTGGTGTGTTTCGGCAATTTCGACCATTTTTTCAATACATTCTGGTGTGAGTAAGTCGTCTTGAAACAGAAATTTAATGTATTTACCTTTAGCTTGGGAAATGCAGAAGTTCCAGTTTTGCGACAGGCCATAATTGCGGTGGAGGATGATGCGTAAATCTACTGAGGTTGTTGAGGTGAATGATTGGGCGATCGCAATTGTTTGGTCCGTGGAGCCATCGTCGGATATAATCACTTCTATATTAGGATAAGTCTGAGCCAAAGCACTCTCAATTGCTTCGCCAATAAATGCTGCTCCGTTATATGTGGGAATGCAAATACTCACTAAAGGTTGTACTGTTTGGGGATGATTTAGCATGGCACTTTTTGAATTGTTTAAATCTTGAAAATTCTGCGTGATTTGAGCAATATATTCCAAACGTTTTTGAATTTTCTTACCTACAGTTGACGGACTTAGTAAAGTCTTAATTTCCTGCGCAGCTATCGCTCCTACTTGTTGAGCTTCCCCGTAATTATTGAATATATGTCGCATTAAATAAGCGCTGTGTTCTGTATCCGGTTCTGCCCAAAAATTGCCTTTTTTGTAAGGACCACAATCTGCCTCAAGGGGAATTAATTTATATTTGACTAAAAAGCTATTACCCACATTCATAAATTCTGTATTTGATGAATAAGCAGTAGCAATTACGGGTTTGCCATAAAACATGGCTTCGGCCATGGTTAAACCAAATCCTTCACAGCGATGTAGGGATACATAACAGTCACAATTGTAGAGCAAACTATTTATTTCATTTTTTGATAAATGTCCGTCTATATGTTGAATATTGGTCGCATTTGCGATGGCTGCTTCTAACAATGCTAAATCTTTGATATGTTTGTCTGAGTTGGAAGATTTGAGGATCAATAGTACGCGCTCGTCTTGACCAAAAGCTTGCTTAAATGCTTGAATGGCGGCCAAAGGATTTTTCCGTTCAATGAGGCTGGAAAAGTCGAATATAAATAGGAAAATAAATTTATTTTCTGGTAAATTCAGGGATTTTCTGTTCAGGGAAGATGGGGCTAAATCAATGCTGGGCATGATTTTGATGACTGGAATTTGCGATACTATGGAAATTGCTTCGGCGCAGTAGTTGCTGTAAGTCCAGATTTCGTGAAAGTTGTCAAATACTGGTTGCCATTTTTGAGGAAATTCTGGCATTTCCCAGGCCCAAAAGCCGATATTGTAGCGATTTTTAAAATAGCTGGAACCAGAATGTTTTAAGAAAGTGTTGACTTCATCGGCGTTGACTTGAATCAGGTTTATGGGATAAGGATTGTCTGGGCTGAAGTTTTGATAGGTGGTGTCTTGACTGCGGTGGGGACTGCGGGTGAAATTGTTGATAGTGAAGGGAATGTGGGCTGCTTCTACGGATCTAATATTTGCTCTGACTCCTTCTCCCACTCCAAATTCACCGTTGATGTAGCCGGCGATGTTAATTCCTAAGTTAGGGTTCATAGTTTGTGCTATAATTGTTTTTCAGTTGATTTGGTGCTTGACAAATGTGCCGATCGCCATTGTATACTGGCATCTGCCTAATCACCAAAAGACATCTCCCATAATTATTGTGTAACAGGGACTCGGCGCTGTTCAAGACTGGGTTTAATGGAGATGTCTAAAAGCAGGTGGTCTATGGTAATGTTATTGGGTTTCATTTTAATCAACACTAATCAGGAATTTTAGAGAAAGTGATCGATAGCATCAACCATGACCTCTTGAATCTGCTACCCCCGGATGCTAAAGTCATTGTGGAAATAGGCTGCGGTACGGGGGCGATGGGCGCACAGTACAAGCTGACAAATCCCCATTGTCAATATATTGGCATTGAATGCGATCGAGAAAAAGCTAAAATAGCAGTCGATCGGCTAAACTGGGTGGCGATCGCCAATATAGAAGAAACCGATATCGCCAGTCTCGACATCGCCCACGGTACCGTTGATTGTTTGGTGTTTGGCGATTTGTTACCTTACCTCAAAAATCCTTGGGATGTCCTCAAACAATACAGTGCTTTGCTGCATCCAATGGGCCAAATTTTCGCCAGAATTCCCAATGTTCAATACTGGCGGCGCATTGTCAATTTGTTGCGCGGGCACTGGGAAAATGCCGATGGCAAAATGCAGCACTGGTTTACCCTAGAAAGTATTCAATCACTCTTTACTCAAGCCGGATTGCAAGTTTACGAATTGCAAGGAAAGGGACAAAAAACCGAAAATTTTGCCCAATTTCAGCAATTGCTGCATCCCATGGTCAAGGCATTAGAGCTACAATCGAGTAGTTTTGCTACGGAAACCAGTGCTGAATATTATATTGTGCGATCGACCAAAACTGCTGTACAACCACGCAGATTGCTGATTCAAACCATAATTATGGCACCTACAGGGTGCGATCGCCTGCGAGTTTTGGAACCGGACAAATTTAGCGCTACAATTCCCGGTGTCCGCACCGTATCTGGCGTGAAAACACTCGAATTAATTGCCCCACTCCCAGCGGAAGAAAAAGTATTTATTTGGCAGCGGACAATCATGCAATATCCCGCCTATCTTCCCCGCATCAAACAACTCCTACAACAAGACTATTTAATAGTAGCTGAAATTGACGACAATCCCATCCGTCGCCGGGAATACGCAGACAACAATTACCTCAGCTACCGTGGCTGTCATTGCGTTCAAACTTCCACAGAACCCCTCGCCAAAATTTTACGACAGTACAATCCCAATGTTACAGTATTTCCCAATCAATTAGCCTATTTACCGCCACCGCGCACTTATGCAGAAGATACTGTTACCATCTTTTTTGGAGCCCTGAATCGCGAAAAAGATTGGCAACCAATTATGGCAGAACTCAATCGAATTTTAGTAGATCACAAACACCGCATTCGAGTTAAAGTGATTCACGATCGCCTATTTTTTGACTCCTTAGAAACAGAGCAAAAACAATTTGAGTCATTTTGCAGTTACGAACGGTATCAAGAAATTATGTACAGTTGCGATATCGCTCTGTTACCGCTAGTTCATAACCAGATAAATGAAATGAAATCTGACTTAAAATTCATTGAATGTGCGGCGCGGGGAGTGGCGGTGTTGGCAAGTCCTACGGTATACGAACATTCAATTGTTGAAGGTGAAACCGGGTTAATTTATCGCTCTGAAAAAGAGTTTGAAAATAAGCTTAATTTGCTGATTTCCGATGTTCAAATGCGCCGAGAAATAGCTGGGAATGCTTACGAGTGGGTCCGGGATAACCGTTTGCTGTGCGGGTACTATCGCCAGCGGCGAGACTGGTACTTGCAGATGCGGGATGAGTTGCCGCGTTTGAATGCTGAATTGCGCGATCGACTACCGGAGTTATTTGATGACTGAATGTAGTAAAATTGATGTATATTTATGCAAAAAATATTGGGTAAAATCGCCCTCCAATTCAGCCCAGCCGAATATAATTCGCGGCTAAACCTATAAAGTCCCCCTGCGCCGACTAAAATACCGTCCTTAATGTTTTATTGTTTAATGTTTAATTATTAATTCACACCAATGCGAATTCTATTCACTATTGCTCACTTTTACAATCCCAGTGGCGACGGAAAACACGCTTCCCAAAGAAACGATCCGCAACCGCGACTCAATGCTTTAACCGCTGCCGTTGCATCCCTGCAAGCTTTGTATGGCAAATCTCAGTGCATGATTCACATTGGCGAATGTGCAACTATCCCAGCCAATCAAGATCAGAATCACGAAATTGACATTGTGATTTGCACAACCCAAGGCTATCATCTCTTGTCTCAATTGCCGGTGCAGCCAAAATCTTTTATGCACCATGCTACCAAATGCGAACCGCTGCTGTTGGGGTTTGAGTGTCAAGCAGTTTTACGAGCTTGTCTTGACAAATATGATTATTTCTGTTACTTGGAAGATGACTTGATTTTACATGATCCGTGGTTTTTCAACAAATTAAACTGGTTTAGACATCACGGTGGCAATGGAAACTTGTTACAACCAAACCGTTACGAAGTATCACCTCAAGCCCCCGTTTTTAAAGCCTATATCGATGGCGATTTAACACATTCTGCTACGGCTAATTTTCAAAATATTGAGGAACAACGGCAGTTATTTGGCAAAATAATGGAACAAAAAATCGCTTTTGAGCGGGCTTTAAATCCTCATTCAGGGTGCTATTTTTTGAATGCAGAACAGATGGCTTACTGGGCTAAACAATCTCATTTTTTGGATAGAGATACTAGCTTTGTTGGTCCCTTGGAAAGTGCGGCTACTTTAGGGATTATGCGGACTTTTAGAGTTTACAAGCCAGCTTCTGCCTATGCAAATTTTTTGGAAATTCAACACTTTGGGTCGAGTTTTCTCAAGTTAATTGGTAATAAGGTGAGACTTTCGGAAGTTTGATGAGAATATCCAAATCGCCTACTTTTTGGGTATAATGATATGGCTTTGAACAAATTTATGCAGCCTGAAATAATCGTTCTAGCTTCTTAGTTGCTGGTAATGGTTTACCTTCAGCTTGACAACTCTCGATTAGTAGCTATATTACCTCTCGCGCATTGTAGATAGCTTCTTCGTAAGAATCTGCGTGAGTTACGGGCTGCATTACATCCTCAAATTCTGGCAAAAATACGACAAAGCATCGATCTTCTTCTGACCATTGGACAACAACTGTATATTTCATGGTTCTGTATCAATGATTTTCTGAGACTAATATGGTAAATACAAATCTTCATCAGCACTGGAAATCAGAGTATCATATCAAATCCGGTAGCATCTGAATTATTCAGATCTACTCTCTCCCTCTGTGTCCTCTGTGTTCTCTGCGGTTAAATCATTCCGATATAACCGGAAACGATAACACTTTTCACGCCATAAACGCAATATCCGCAACAAGCGAAATATCCAAATCTAGAAATGGGAAGAGGGATGCCTCGCAGATGTACAATAGGGCGATCGCACTCCCCGACCTCAACCGCAATAAAGCCATACACTCTGCCCGAAATGGGTAACATCAGATAAAAAGCAGTAAACAAATATAAAATGGAAGCAATACAACTATCTTTATTCTTAAATGAGGAAGAGACAATTCCTGCCAAAAAGCCGAAGCAAGCAAAATTAGGGCGTTACGAACGCATCCAACGCCAACTAGAAGCGGATGACTCCGATCCTTACAAGATTTTTATTGATGTTGAATCTCAGTCAATGCCAGCCTCAGACTATAGATTTGTCGATCTTTTCTGCGGTGCTGGCGGAATGACACAAGGTTTATTGCAAGCAGGTTTTCAACCTGTAGCAAGTGTTGAAGTTAACCCGATAGCTTCTGCAACTCATATCAAAAACTTTCCTGATTGTCATCACTTTTGCGACGACATCAAAAACTTAAATTCCCAAAACTTGCTCTCTAAAATGGGTTCGCCGGAAGTTCATCTTGTTGTAGGTGGGCCGCCGTGTCAAGGTTTCTCAGTTGCCGGAAAACGCGACCCCAATGACCCTCGAAACCGCCTATTTAGAGAGTTTGTCCGCATCGTCTCAGAAATTCGTCCCTGGTACGTGGTGATGGAAAATGTGCCGGGAATTCTGACTATACAGAAAGGGGCTGTTAAGCAAGCGATTTGCGAGGCTTTTGACGAAATTGGTTATCCCCACGTTTCCGTTGCGGTGCTGGAATCAGCCGCCTATGGAGTTCCGCAAATCAGGCCACGAGCTATTTTTATAGCTAACAGATTTGGGATGCCAAATCCCTATCCTAAGCCACAATTGTTGCCCGAACAATACAAAGCAATTGAGTCAGCAATTGATGATTTACCAGAGTATACTCGCATACCAGAAATTAATCATGAGTGGACTCGTCATTCTGCTGAATATATGGAAAGACTTGCTAAAGTTCCGCCTGGAGGTTCTTTGTACGAAAGCTATGCAGATGCTTTTAAGCGACAGTATCCGGGGAAACCGAGCATGACGGTGAAAGAAAATCACGGCGGCACTCATATTCATCCTTATCTTAATCGCGTTATTTCTGCCCGTGAAATGGCTAGATTGCAAACTTTCCCGGATTCATTTATTTTTGAAGGTTCGATGAAAAAGGCAATGTGGCAAATTGGTAATGCTGTGCCGCCGCGCTTGGCGGAGTGTATTGGCTTTGCACTTATTCCATATTTGACTGATATTGCTTTGAATAAAGCTAGTTTAGTTAATATGTTCCTAGGCCAAAAATCTTAAATAAACTAATTTTTTTATTACTTTTATATATAACTTGGCAATAGGTCTACTATGTATGGTCTTGAGTAACTGTTGTCAGCTAAGTAAAAGGTAACTGTGACTTGGGAATAGATAAAAACTGAATTAGGCTTTTAATCCGCTTATTACTCGTCAACCTTATTTGTTGTTAATTCTTGCTCCAAGCGTTGAGCAAATTTTTGGAATAATTTGACATCTTCCGATGAAATATCACCCTCAATTTCGTCATTCTGAACTCGAATAACTTCTCCTCTACCGTCTTTAGCCGTAATTATTAGAGTTTGCCCTTTCATCCATAGTCGATATCTTTCTCCTTCATAACATCGACCACCTTCGGGTGCAGGTTGTCCAATCTTCCGTAAGGCTTTTTTCGCAGTTTCCGTTAGAAAATTACAGTATTCGTAGAAACGAACTTTACTAGCGAATTCGTGTACCCTATTATTTTTTTCTAATTTTTCAATAATTTCGGCAATAGTATAAGGAGGATTTTTTAGAGCCTCAACCTGCTGCCGAATTACTTGAAGCATCGACTCGGGGTTATTATCGAAAAGCTCACTGAGAAATACATCCGGGTGCTGCGCCTCAATACCATAAGGCTCCAAAGCCTCCTTTGGGAAATGTTTGAGGTTATCTGTAACGATGACCTTAGCATTTGCTAGGATCGCAGCAGCTACAACATGGCGATCGCCCGGATGATTTGTCATTGCTTCCACCAAACTTGCAGGCACTTCTACAATTGATTCAGGAAAAGTTTTCTCGATCATCGCCTGAAAACGTGCTGCTTTAATCTCTGTCATTATTTCTTTTTTTACAAGATTGCGGGTAGCACCATCTAGAATTTCTCGTGAAAAGCGAACGGAGTATAATTCAGCCTCAGCAGCACGAAGTAGCGTATCGCATAGAGGCATAGGAAAGATGACGCAAGAATCTAAAACAACAGAAGAAACATCCATCTTACTTAGCTAAATCACACACCACATCTTCATAGAAGCCTTCGTCCTGAAGAAATTGGGTTAGTTCTTCCAGTCCTTTGCGACGCTTTACTTTTCGCTGTTCCTGATAAGTTATTAAGTCTTGGAAAATCACTCGTCGATGTGAACCAACTTTGAGGTATGGAATTTCTCCCTTTTCTAGTAACTTGATCAGAAATGGTCTCGATACATTCAAAATGTCCGCAGCTTCTTGTGTTGTCAACTGGCAATGGTGAGGCATTATAGAAATGCGCTGACCTGATGCCATCATGTGAACGATATTACGGAACATACGATAGACAGACTCAGGAATCAGAATCTCTTCTCCGTTCATTCCCACTAATTTTGCTTGTGAAGGATTTAGGTTTATAATTCGCTCTAATTCTGCTATTGATTCTTTTTCTTGTTCTAGAACCAAAACAGACTCATGGGATGTTCTTTGGCTCAACATAGTTAATCTCTTTTGTGATGTGATTTTTTTTGAAGTAGATAGTCAATGGTGTAATATTGTTAGCGATTTAAACCGCTGATTATACCAGAGTAACCCGTTCTCTTTCTCCGGACTTTGAGGCTGCTATCAGGCAAAACCTGTGCAGTAGTTATTGTTGGAAGGGGTTTGTAAATATTTTTCCAGGACACACTTGGTTATTTATGTTCACGATAACACTTTACACACTTTAAGTGCAATATCTGAAACAAACGAAATATTAAAATCCGGAAGTGGGACAGTTCGATCGCCCTTTAACCCACTTTCCCCCGCTTTTACCCGATCGCCCCAAATTCCCCATCGCGACTCAAGACGGAGCCCTCGCAGAGGTACAATGGTGAGATCGCATTCCCCAACTCAAACCGTGATTGACCGCTACACCTTGCCCGAAATGGGCAACATCTGGACTGAAAACGCCAAACTTAAAAGCTGGCTGCAAGTAGAAATCGCCGTCTGCGAAGCTCAAGCCGAACTCGGCTACATCCCCGCCGCCGCAGTCGAAGAAATCAAAGCTAAGGCTAATTTTGACCCGAAACGAGTCCTTGAAATTGAAGCCGAAGTCCGCCACGACATGATCGCTTTCTTGACAAATGTCAACGAATATGTAGGCGATGCCGGACGCTACATCCACCTCGGTTTAACAAGTTCCGATGTGCTCGATACTGCTTTGGCGCTGCAATTAGTCGCTAGTGTCGATATCTTGTTACAACGTGTCGAAGATTTGAGTCAAGCTATTCGCTATCAGGCCCAACAACACCGCTATACTGTGATGGTTGGCCGATCGCACGGAATTCACGCCGAACCCATCACCTTTGGCTTTAAACTAGCAGGATGGCTGGCCGAAGTGTTTCGCAACCGCGCCAGATTAGTCAATTTGCGATCGTCCATTGCCGTCGGCAAAATCTCCGGTGCAGTCGGAACCTATGCTAATATCGATCCGCGCATAGAAGCGATCGCGTGTCAAAACCTCGGACTCGAACCCGATTGTGCATCGACTCAAGTCATTTCGCGCGATCGACACGCCGAATACGTCCAAACCTTAGCACTCTTAGCAGCATCGATCGAGCGTTTCGCCGTAGAAATCCGCAACCTCCAACGCACCGACGTACTCGAAGTCGAAGAATTCTTCTCCAAAGGGCAAAAAGGCTCATCCGCCATGCCCCACAAACGCAACCCAATTCGTTCCGAAAGACTCACAGGAATGGCAAGAATTGTCCGCGCCAACGCCGTCGCAGCCTTAGAAAATGTAGCGCTTTGGCACGAAAGAGACATTTCTCACAGTTCCGTAGAACGGATGATTTTGCCAGACAGTTCCACTGTCACCCACTTCATGTTAGTGGAAACCACCGACTTAGTAAAAAACCTGCTAGTCTATCCCGAAAACATGAAACAAAACATGAATGTTTACGGCGGAGTTATCTTTAGTCAGCGCGTGATGTTAGCTTTAGTAGAAAAAGGCACGAGTCGCGAAGAAGCCTACAAAATTGTGCAATCTTGCGCTCACGAAGTTTGGAACAAAACGGGTGGCAATTTCTACAATTTGATTGCTAAGGACGAGCGAGTTACTGCTAAGATGACCAGCAAGGAAATTGATGATTGTTTCGATCCGCAGTATCAATTGAGGCACTTAGATTTAGTGTATCAGCGCTTGGGAATTTGAGGAAAATTTAAAATCACAAGAGAGCGAGCGAAAGTTCTCGCGCCGATCCGAAAGTCCGCCGGGGGTTCAAACCCCCGTCTCATAGCTAAAGTCGGTTGAAACCGACTGAAAGACTCATAAAAACAAAATTTTCAAGAAATGAGAAATATCTTAGTCCTCTTAAGAGGACTTTAGCTATGAGACAGGGGTTTAAACCCCTGTCGGACTGTCGGGCTTGCAGACAAGATAGTGTAGGTTGAGCTGAGGAACGAAACCCAACCTAAATTGCATCTTTGCCAAGACTGGATCTAGTTCGGATGACTCTTCAGAATAGACTTGATATCGACACAATTGCAACAGCAATCGCTATGCTGTGAACAGAGCATCAGTCCCGATCGCCAATCGATCGCGTACCCGTCATGACCCAAAGCCTTAGTCCTATAACCTCAGTCCGCGCCTTCCCCGATCATACGCAACTTCCCGAATCCGACGGCACGTTTGTGAAAAACTTCCAAGAACATCCTCAGTGTATCCTGCTCACCGACTCCCTGGAAACCACGCTGCAAACCCTACACCCGGACGGAATGTATGCGATCGGGCAAGATAGTGGCATCTACTGGCGTGAAACCGACCCACCAGAACGTGGAGCCGAAGCCCCCGACTGGTTCTACGTGCCCAACGTCCCACCCCTCGTGGATGGAGAAATTCGTCGCTCTTACGTGTTGTGGCGCGAGTATATGGTCCCACTAATTGCGATCGAACTTGCTAGTGGGAATGGTGCCGAAGAACGCGATAATACTCCTCTATCTCGCATCTCAGAAGGTGTCACTCAGAAACCCGGAAAGTTCTGGGTATACGAGCAGATTATCCGCATTCCCTACTACGCCATCTATATTATCAAAACTGGTGAATTAGAAGTCTACAACTGGGTGAATACTCGTTATATTCGCATGGAACCTAACGCTCGCGGACACTATTCGATCGAACTAATGGGAGTGGAGTTGGGGGTATGGGAAGGTAGTTATCAAAATCAGACACAGCGATGGTTGCGCTGGTGGGATAACCAGGGTAATTTGTTGCTGATCGGGAGCGAACAAGCCAGACTAGAACGCCTTCATACCGAACAGGAACGCCAACGGGCCGAAGCTGAGCACCAACGGGCCGAAGCTGAGCACCAACGGGCCGAAGCTGAGAGTCAAAGGGCCGAAGCTGAGCACCAACGGGCCGAAGCTGAGAGCCAACGGGCCGATCGCCAACAGCAACAAAAAGAACGATTGGCGGCCTATTTGCGATCGCAGGGTATCGATCCCGATTTGATTTGAGCCTTGGCGATCGATTTGTTGAGCGGAGATATTGTACCATTCTCAAGAAGCTTTATAAACAGGCAGGAAAGCCTGTTCATAAAGCTTCTTGCCTGTTGCTGACAATGGTGCAATCTACCTTCTAAGACTAACAATCATAACAGATATGAAATTTAATCGTTTTGGAAAATATCCGATCGCATTTATGCTAGTTTTGCTATGTGCGATTCCCTACGGGATAGCTTCGCTTCACGGTCTGCACCATCCCACATTTGTCCACGCCCAGGAGCCACCACAAGTGCAATCTCCCCAACCAGAATTAAACCCCATAGTACCTGAAAGTATTTTCATGAGTCAACTTCCCAGTTGGGCACGACTGGTTGATATCCGCACTGTCAATCCCAACATTCGTCTCGATATTCGCTACGCCACAGCTAACAATTTCTTAAAACAAAAACTATACTCCACAGCCAAATGTGCCTTGAGAAAGTCTGTTGCTCAAAAATTAGCGCTAGTTCAAACAGATTTAGAAAAAATCGGATTGGGTTTGAAAGTTTACGATTGCTACAGGCCTTTCTCTGTTACAAAACAAATGTGGCAAGTTTTGCCAGACCCCCGCTATGTGGCTAATCCTGCTAGGGGTTCGCGCCACAATCGCGGTGCTGCTATTGATTTAACTTTAGTCGATCGCACGGGCAAAGAATTAGAAATGCCCACACCCTTTGATGATTTTACCGTAAAAGCTCACAGAGATTACCAAGGAGGCAGCGCCCTATCTCGGAACAATCGTCAATTGCTGGAAGATGCGATGAAAAAGCAAGGATTTATGGGAATCACAACAGAATGGTGGCACTTTGATTCAGAAGATTGGGAAAAATTTGCGATTCTTGATGTTTCCCTGGGAGCGATTCCTTAATTTTAGGACTTACGCACTCCCACAAAGAAACCGGATTTTTTAGCGAATCTGTGCGCCTCCAGGAAGTATTATCGTAAAAACCAGGTTTCTCACCACCAATCCGTAATATTGTTGACCGTTGCATGGTCATGATTTAACCTTACTAGAGCGCTCTTGACACAGAGTCCGAGAATAGAGAGATGAATACAGGGCGATGCTACCGGATTTGATATAATTCCTATGTTACAAACCTGCACACTTATCGGACTTTTACTGAAAATTCATATTCGTATCCTCGGAAATTTGAGTCTAGTTGAAATGTGTAATTACCAGTAACGGGAATTTTTCCACTCCACTCAGTTTGATTGTCTTGATAAGAGTCTTCTCCCAACAGTTTCCCGTCAGGAGTCAAAATTTGTGGAAAAACATCTTTGCGGTTCCTCACAGTCATTGTTTGACCCTTAGCGGCGCGAATTATGTAAGAGTGACTGCCACCACCAATAATTCGACCTTTAACAATTGCCTCATCTCCCCCAGGTAGAAAATTAATCTCCTGTCTGACGTTAGGACAACTGCTTTCGGTGCGGTTTTTAGCAATCCAACCGGGCACTGGATCGGTAATTCGCAACCAGCCGTTTTGTGCTTCGGCGACGGAAACAAAGGTATTATTTTTGAGTGTTCCTACTATTTTGCTGTCTGCTAATCCTGGGTTCGATCGCACATTCAGCGGTGGATTGGGATCGCTGACTAGAGCCATACTGATTTTGCAGCCGGAATCGGGAGGTGTGATGGATATCGGCTCAACTTTTTGCTTCGAGTTTTCTGGGATTAGAGAAGATGTAACTGGGGAATTTTTTGCAGGTTGGGGTTGAAAATTCTGAGATTGGATGGGTCTGGTTTTTAGTTCCACTGGTTCTGTTTTCTGAGATTTAGGAATTGTAGTTGGAACCGCTGAAGTAGTTTTTTTGTCGGATTGTGCTGAGTCTGTCAGGGGAGGATTTGAGACTTGCATCGAACCTGACTGTATGGTGGCCCAGGCTACTCCGATCGCCGTTGATAGCCCTGCTAGGCAGAGGATGATGATTTGGCTAGTTTTTAATGACATATATTTTTGAAATATTCATGGATGTTTGGGATGGCTATATCCAGAATAATCAACAACACCAGGTGAGGGCAAATTCTACAGAACAATCCTATTGGGGCAAAGTTTACCGAAAAAATGGGGTGCATCTCAATGAGTGCAAATATATTCGTACGATGCTCTACCATGACCGCAGACAATTTATTAGGGATAACCAGAGACTTACAGCGGTCATGCTTCGCCTATGCAAAATCGGGATGCTCCCCCAAAAATGGGTCTAAAGCCCCGTGCTTCCGGCTGCCGGAGATGTCCAATTCTAGTTAATATTTACTGAACACCTATAGTGATGGTACTGTTGCTGTGAGCCAGTTGTGCCTAATCTGGCAAAGCAAGCATCCAGGGTAAGGTTGAGCCGATTAACTAAAATGTCAAGATTGATTCCTCTGAGATTACAACCGCCTCGCGATCGATTACTCCAGGATGTGAAGCGGGAAGTCCAAGCATCTCGATCGCACTCTTTGCACAATGCCGTATTATCCAACCTCCGTCAAGAAGCTGCGCCTCCCGGTGTCAGCCGCTGTTGGGATGTGGAAGTAAAGGTGGGAAACCGTCCCAGTTTTCGGCTACCTCCCAAAGCTAGCGTCGCTAAAGTGTTCGATCGCACAGGAGGTAAATTGGTCATTTTGGGCACGACGGGTGCCGGAAAAACCACTACACTATTGGAATTAGCTCTGGTCTTAGTTTCCCGCGCCCAAAAAGATGCTACGAAGCCGATACCGGTACTATTTGAGCTCGGTACTTGGAAAGCGGAATCCGAGCCGATCGCCGATTGGTTAATTGCTCAACTTAAGTTTAAATACGACATCCCCACGGCTGTAGGCAAAAAGTGGCTTATCGAACACAAATTACTCCCTTTGCTCGATGGTTTGGACGAAGTAGAAACTCACCGCCAAGACTTGTGCATTCAAGCAATAAATCAATTTATTGAAAGTGAATTAAAACCACAAAATTTAGTAGTTTGTAGCAGTTTTGAAGTTTACAAACACTGCCTAAATAGATTTAGTCTGCACGCAGCAGTTTTATTGAAACCTCTGACAGAACTTCAAATTAAAAATTATCTTTTAGAAGCTAGAAGTCGCGAACTTTGGTATAGCATCGAACAGGAGCCGGATTTGTTAAAAATGGCTAAAGCACCACTATTGTTAAGCATGATGGCTTTGGCCTACGAGGACATTTTAATCGAATCTTGGAAGCGTTTAAATTCAGCGGAAGAACAACGCAAATACCTATTGACAGCCTACATTCGTCGCCAAATGACAGGGGAAGTCAAGCAGTATCCCAGAGGTAAAGAACTGCGATCGGAACAAATACGGCACTGGCTGGGGTGGTTGGCGAGAAAGATGGAACAGCAAGGAATTCAAGAAGTTTTACTCGATAAAATGCCTTTTACCTGGCTAGAAACTGGCGAACAGCAGCGGGCCTATTACTTTGGAGTTAAGCTGGTGGGCGGGCTGATTTGGGTGATTTTGGGATTAGCCGCCACTTTGGTTAGTGGCTCGATTTGGGGATTGATAGCAGGGGCGATCGCATCGGTAATTAGTGCTTTGTTACCGGGGATTCCAGCCATTGAAAAATTTATCTTGCACCTAGTGCTGTGGTCTAATGGGTACATGCCTTGGAATTACAGTCTTTTCCTCGATGCAGCAGCGGCGCGCTTGCTGATGCAAAAAACGGGCGATCGGCGTTATCGATTTATTCACAATTTATTGCAAAAGCATTTTGCTGACATATAAATGTAGTAGCTTGACAAAAACAAATACAGCAGATTCCAGCTTTATGAAGTACACCCCGCTCTTCGAGTGCCGTAGGGACACGGCACTGCCGTGTCCCTACATACCTGGAATCTGCTGTATAATAGGAAACGGCACTGCCGTGTCCCTACATACCTGGAATCTGCTGTATAATAGGACACGGCACTGCCGTGTCCCTGGAATCTGCTGTATAATAGATGTAACTGTGAAGGAGAGCTAAATACCCGATCGCCAAATATTCGACAAGCAAAAGGAAACTCAAACTCAATGACTGTAAAATTCATTCTGAGTGAATACGTTGATCGAGCAATGACTGAGGCTATGTATGACAAACTCGAAGATCATAGCTTTGTCGGCAAAATTCCTGTTTGCAAGGGAGTCATCGCCTTTGGCTCAACTTTAAAAGAGTGTCAAAATGAGTTGCGATCCACTTTGGAAGACTGGATTTTGGTAGGGCTGAAATTGCGACATCGTTTGCCCATAATGGAATAGCTTGTGAACTAGCACACACTAATCCTGATTCAAACAAAATTATGGTATTTTTGCCATCTTAAATACCTGTTCCGCAGTAAATGCTAATCCATCAAAAAGTGTATCTGTTAATAGCGTATCTCCCATATAAGTCTGCGGTGCTGCATCGGGATAAAAAACTGTAATACTTCTAGCCTTGCTATCAACTACCCAAACCCGCAATACCTTAGCATCTAAATAATCTCTCGCTTTAGCAGCCAACTGACCGAAAGTCTGTCCTGCTGAAATAATTTCTATCACTAATTCTGGGACTACAGGACAGGCTTCATCTAGATTCCAGTCGGGAGATAAGCGTTGGTAAGAAACGTATAAAACATCTGGAACCGGAACCCAGTCTCGCCACTTGCGAGTTAACTTGACCGCCCATTCTACACCAATTTCTCCGCGTTCATCACCCCACTGTTCGAGGATTTTTATTAGGGTTCTGGTGAGTCTAGAATGAAATTTATTTGGTGACTTTTTTGGTAATGCTTGACCATCAATCAGTTCGTAGGTAATATCGCCTTCCCCTTCCGGGAGAGTGAGAAACTCTTCCAGAGTTAGTTGAGTTTTTGTCTGGAGCATGGTATTTTTCTGCTGTTAAACGGTATATAATGCAACAAAAGCTTAGTATTCGTAGGGTGCGTCGCTGTTAGATTGTCGATTTTGTTGAGGGATTGTGGATGGCGACGCACCCTACAGCTTAAAGCGCAAAATTATGGCGTAGTGCTGCGAAGTTTATCGGTAGCCATTTTTTCGTATTGTGGCAAATTGTATTTCTTAAAAAGTTCTGCGGACTTCTGGTAGTCTTGACGCGCCATTTGTTTTCGCCCCGTAGTGAAGTAAGATTCTCCACGGTTCAGGTAAGCGCTGGCATCGTTAGGCGGTGGGAGTTTTTTATTTAGGCTTTCGGTGAAGCAAGCGATCGCTATTTCATGCTTTCCTGTTTTAGCGAAAGCTTGACCTACTTTAAATGGAAATTCTGGGGAGTCAACTGAACGGTTCAGCTCCATAGAGGCACTAGGATCTCCTCTCATAGCTCTACCGGCTGCGTAGCCTAACTCTCCCGCATAAAGTAGACGAGCTTCGCCATATTTATTTAGGGCTGCTTGCCCCTTCAGTTTGTCTCCTTCAGCTTCTACATCATTAGAAGCTTCATCCTTTCGGACAGGAACGTCAGGGAGAGATTGTAAGCAATCTGAGGTGACAGTCGAAACTGAATCAGAGATTGTCTCGTCGTTTGCAACAGTGCAGCCATTGCGGATCACAAGCGCGATTACTAGCCCAATGAGAACGCTCGGTATTAGTTTTCCAAAAAAGTTAATCATGAGTCTGGGTTCTTGTGTTGGGTTTACTGGTTTATTTTTTTTTCGACAAGCTTGATGGTTGCGTTTAGGGTACGGCATAGTTTGTGCAACGCAGCCCCTTGATATTTTTGGGTTTCGTCTTCTGAAATTTGCTGATATTTTACATCATATATATGTAGACAGTATTCGTAGGGTGCGTCGCCATTCTTAATCTCTAAATTCTATCGACTTTTCGAGTGGCGACGCACCTGACATATAGGTTTGTTTACACGAGTCTTGCAAGCACAGGTGCGTCGCTGTTAGATTGTCGATTTTGTTGAGGGATTGTCGATGGCGACGCACCCTACAGCTAAGGTTGCGTGACTTAAATATTGATTGACATAAGACAAATGTTATGATAAAGATTGGTAAAATCTCAGGTTTTAACTGCCGAATTTGCGATCGACTCCTAGATCCACACCCCCAAAAGGTTAAGATTCTAATCTAACCCTCCTGCAATCATTCACCTCCTATGGCAGAAACCTTATTGTTCAACGCCCTCCGCGAGGCCCTAGACGAAGAAATGGCCCGCGACTCATCCGTATTCGTACTCGGCGAAGACGTAGGTCAATACGGCGGTTCCTACAAAGTCACCAAAGACCTCTACAACAAATATGGCGAACTGAGAGTGCTCGACACCCCGATCGCCGAAAATAGCTTTACAGGCATGGCAGTAGGCGCAGCAATGACCGGATTACGCCCGATCATCGAAGGCATGAACATGGGATTTTTGCTCCTGGCCTTCAACCAAATTTCCAACAACGCTGGAATGTTGCGCTACACCTCCGGCGGCAACTTCAAAATGCCAATGGTAATTCGCGGGCCAGGCGGCGTGGGACGACAACTCGGTGCCGAACACTCCCAGCGCTTAGAAGCATATTTCCAAGCAGTACCGGGTTTGAAAATAGTCGCCTGTTCGACTCCCTACAACGCCAAAGGACTCTTAAAATCAGCCATCCGTGACGATAACCCCGTCCTGTTTTTCGAGCACGTCCTTCTTTATAACCTCAAAGAAGATTTGCCAGAAACAGAATATTTGGTGCCATTGGACAAAGCCGAAATAGTGCGATCGGGCAAAGATGTCACAATTTTGACCTATTCTCGGATGCGGCATCATGTCATGCAAGGCGTACCCGCCCTCGTAAAAGAAGGTTACGATCCAGAAGTAATTGACCTGATTTCTCTCAAACCCCTTGACATGGAGACCATCGGCGCATCCATTCGCAAAACCCACAAAGTAATTATTGTGGAGGAGTGCATGAAAACAGGAGGTATTGGTGCTGAACTAATTGCTTCGATTAGCGATCGCTACTTTGACGAACTCGACGCACCAGTTTTGCGGCTTTCTTCCCAAGATATCCCCACACCATACAACGGCAATTTGGAAAGACTGACAATCGTACAGCCAGCTCAAATTATCGAAGCCGTCCAAAAAATGGTAGCTTTGCGAGTATAAATAGTTATTAGTCATTAGTCATTAGTTATTAGTTATTAGTATTTGGTGGTTCGCTAAGACTAACGAGATCGGCCAGCAGGACATTGATGCTAAAACACGGATGCACAGATTGATTATTTCTTCCCTTTAACTACCGACCAATGACTAATGACTAATGACTAATGACTAATGACTAATGACTAATGACTAATGACTAATAATTAAATATGCAAAAACAACGTTCAGTATTAGCCCTAATTTTTGTTTTAATCATCGCCGCCATTACTGTCATAGTAACACTTCCTACGCGGCTAGGATTAGACTTGCAAGGAGGCTCACAACTCACAATTCAAGTCAAAACTACCCCCACCATCCCCAAAATTGACCAGGGAATGTTAGAAGCAGTGCGACGCATCGTAGAAAATCGCGTCAACGGTTTGGGAGTTTCCGAAGCCTTAGTACAAACAGTAGGAGAAGACCAAATTCTCGTACAATTGCCAGGAGTAAATGACCCCCAGCAAGCAGAACGAGTTTTGGGCGGCACCGCCAAGCTAGAATTCCGGGAACAACTGCCGGGAACAGAAGCTCAATTAGCCATTGAGAGGCAGTTGCAGCAGGAATTACTCGCAAAACAAGCAGCATTAAAAATTACCCCCAATGAGGCAGCATTTAAAGAAAATCAGGCTGCTTTGAAAAGGAGTAATGAGGCAATCTCGAAACTATACAAAAGTAGTGAACTCGGCGGAAGCAACCTGAAGGATGCTCAAGCTCAACCCAGTGGTAACGAATGGAATGTCGCTCTCCGCTTCGACACAAAAGGAGGCGAATTATTTGGCGAACTTACTAAAAATTTAGCCGGAACTGGACGGACTCTAGGCATTTTTCTAGATGAAAGAATGATTAGTTCTCCTGTAGTTGGCGTGGAATTTGCCCAAACAGGAATTACAGGAGGAAATGCCGTAATTCAAGGTCGTTTTACAGCGCAAGAAGCTAACGATTTAGGAGTGCAACTGCGCGGTGGTGCTTTACCAGTACCCGTAGAAATTATTGAAAACCGCACTGTCGGTGCTAGTTTGGGTAAAGACAGTATTCAAAGCAGTATCACCGCAGGAATTGGGGGTTTAGCTTTAGTCTTGATTTTCATGATCGCCTACTATCGACTCCCTGGCGTAATTGCAGATATTGCCCTGTTGATTTATGCTTTGCTAACTTGGGCTGCTTTCGTGCTGTTGGGAGTAACCTTAACGCTACCGGGAATTGCTGGTTTTGTGCTCAGCATTGGCATGGCTGTGGATGCCAATGTGCTGATTTTTGAACGCACGCGAGAAGAGTTGCGGGCTGGAAAAACTCTATACCGTTCTGTAGAATCAGGTTTTTACCGGGCTTTTTCTAGCATTTTAGATGGTAATGTCACAACGCTAATTGCTTGTGCAGCGCTGTTCTACTTGGGTGCTGGTTTAGTGAAAGGGTTTGCTGTAACGCTAGCCTTGGGTGTCGCAGTCAGTATGTTTACTGCTATCACTTGTAGCCGCACTCTGATGTTGGTAGTTTTGGGCTTTCCACAATTGCGGAAACCTGAATGGTTCTGTCCTAATTTGTCGAAAACTGCCAATAGTTAACAGTTAACAGTTAACTACTGATTGCTTCCTTCTTCCTGAATTTCCCCCCAAGGGGGGGCTGGGGGGGGGTGACTTATTCCCTCTTCCTTCTTCCCTCTTCCCTCTTCCTGAATTTCCCCCCAAGGGGGGGCTGGGGGGGTGACTTATTCCTTATTCCTTCTTCCCTCTTCCTTCTTCCCTCTTCCTTCAACTTATGAAATTCAGTGTAATCAAACAGCGATCGATCTGGTGGAGTATTTCCGCCGCGATTATCCTTGCGGGTATAGTCTCGATGGCGATTTCTTGGACTCGTCCCGATATCCGCGCACCCCTACGTCCTAGTTTGGACTTTATCGGTGGTACTAGGCTACAATTTGAACTTGACTGCACGAAACCTGAAAATTGTAAACCCATCGATCTTGCTGCTGTCCGGGAAGTCCTCGATACCCAAGGTTTAGCCGGTAGTACCATTCAAGTGATCGGCAAAGAACAGCGAGGCTTATCGCTACGAACGAAAACTTTGGATGTGGAAAAGCGGACTAAGTTGCAAACAGCTTTGAGTGAAAAAATAGGTGATTTTGCCCCTAAATCTACTCAAATTGATACGGTAGGTCCTACCCTCGGTAAACAATTATTTACTTCGGGATTGTTGGCTTTATTACTCTCTTTTGCTGGGATTACTATTTATCTGACATTCCGATTTCAATTGGATTATGCCTTTTTTGCTTTTGTGGCTTTATTCCACGACGTGTTAATTACTGTTGGTGTTTTTTCCTTTTTGGGTTTAGTTCTAGGCATAGAAGTAGACAGTTTATTTGTAGTTGCTCTCTTGACAATCATCGGTTTTTCTGTTAATGATACCGTGGTAATTTACGATCGCGTGCGGGAAGTAATTAAGCTAAATCCCGGTATGTCGATCGACCAAATTGTCGATGATGCTGTGATCCAGACCCTGGGAAGGTCAATTAACACGACTTTTACTACGCTGCTGACATTGTTTTCAATATTTTTGTTTGGTGGCGAAACACTCAAATACTTTGCTTTAGCTTTGATTGTGGGTTTTATTGCTGGTGCATATTCGAGTATTTTCATTGCTAGTACGCTGCTAGCTTGGTGGCGCAGTCGCACGGGCAACTCTATCCCAGTCCCTGTAGAAGCCATGAGTCCATCTGATGAAGTTTAGTTGACTATTGACCCTTCGACCCTTCGCACGCGCCTACCGCCACGTAGTCTAAGGGTCTAAGGCAAGGGGGAGCATCCCGATTTTGCATAGGCGAAGCATGACCGCAGACAATTTATTAGTGATAACCAGAGATTTACAGCGGTCATACTTCGCCCCTAGGAATATATTTGCACTCATTGAGATGCACCCAGGCAACAACAAATAACCAACAACCAACAACAAATAACAAATAACAAACAACAAATAACAATGACTAATGACAGCGATCCAAATTTTCAAATCGAAGTCCAAAGGCTCCATAAACTAACAGTATACGGTCGCTGGTTAACTGTTATATTTTTGTGGCTTAGCGTCGGTTCTTTGAGTATTTGGGCTTTGCGCGATGAAATTGCTTTGTGCATCGAAAACTTTACTTGGGCTGCGGTGCGTTACGGTTTATACTTTCACCGCTGGCCAACTCTCGGTTTGGGTTTGTGCTTGGGGATGACTTTGGGAGTGCTAACTTGGCAAGGTCGCAATATGGCGCGAGGATTACCAATGCGAGAAAAACAGCGTTTGGAACAACAAGTTAGCCGCATTCGCCAACAGGGGCCTAGTCATCCTTTGTGGAAGTGGGTTTGCCGATTTTGAATCAGAATGAAAAAGGAAGAAGTAATAAACTATTAAACATAAAATGGGATTTAGATACCCTACTTATTGAAAAAATTAGGTATATTGATTTTCTGTTTGCGATCGCACAAATGTCGGTCTTTTTCAACATTCGGATTGTATTGTAGGTAGTCTCTGAGTCGATCGCACCCGATAGTCAGCAATTTGTCAAGTTCCCCAGCTTCCACGTTTTTTCCCGGCGCTGACTGCGGCAATTAAAGCTCCTAGTTGGTCCTAGGCCAGGGAAATCTCGGCTGTAGAGTTTAGGGCTTCTATTTGGGCAATTATTGCTTGTTTTTTTTGATTTTCTATTTTTCTGGTGACTCGTTGGGCGTGAGTTATAATGCCGACAGCAATCGTAGTAGTGGTCGCAATTCCTAACAGGCTTAATTGGATTGTTAGCTTAGCTTTATTTTGAGCTTTTGTCAAGACTAAATTGGCTTCGGTTAATATTTTTGACGCTGCTTTTTCTGTGGATAAAGCTTTTTGTACTTGCAGGTTTTCTAATTCTTGGCTGGCTGACAGAAATTGATAATCTCGATCGCTCAAGCTTTTGTCTGCGGCCCAGCTTAAGGCTTCTGCTAGCGCTGTACCTTGCAGCAAGCGGGGAGTGTCGGTATGATTGGAGGCTTCCCAAGCGGAGATCGACTCCGAGTAAGGCCGCAGTTTGGCTAATTCTTTTTCTATCCACTCTTGGTTAAAAACTGAGGCGTAAATCGGATTATAGACTCTCAGTCTTTGTCCATCTTTGACGATTAAACCTGAAAGTAATAATTCCATTTTTTCTGGACTATCTTGAACTAAGGCTATCTCCGTGTCCACCCCACCATCAAATTCACTGTTTGTGGAACAGGCATCTTGCCAGTTATTGAGAATAGTGACAGATGTGAGATTTGACAATATTTTTTGGTAAAGTCCTAGCAAACCAGCCCTGCGTTGCGGATGTCTCAGGAGGCGATCGCGAATTGTTTTCAGATGTTCCGGTTCGTCTTGAAATTCCCAGTTGTTTACGGCACTCGAATGCACTAAATCTGCCATGAATAATTGAGTGTTAGCCCCTCGATATTTAGGTTGATTTCCGCCAGATAGATTACTTGCTTGGATTGCTAATTTTTCGGAAGCTAATTTACAGATTTTGTGAGTAAGAAAAGGCTGTCCTCCCGTCCATTCCAAGATTTATTTGAGCACTTCTAGGGAGTTTTCTATTTGTTCGGAAAATCCTTGAGCTAAAGGGATTGCTTCGTCTAGCGCAAATCCTTTGAGTTCAATGGGGCGACCTATATTAAACGGGGTTCTGGTTTTATCAGCAATTAAATCTTGAGGAGTCGTGACTCCAAATAAGGCAAAAGTAAGGCGGTTATATTCGGGATTTTCAGCGCGTTTATTGTAGCATCCTCGGATCATTGCAAAAAAATCATCGCTGGAAAATTTGAGGGAAAGAACGCTGTCAATTTCATCTATAAAAATAACTATATTGCGTTCTGTGGAAGGAAGCAACACTTGTTCGATAAATTCATTTAATCTTAAGACTGGTGGTAAGTGTTCTCGATCGCGCCACCAAGTCCTAAAATTGATCGACTTAATTTTAAAGCTGTTGGCGAGAGTGCCAGTAAAACCCGCATACCACTGCATGGGAGTCATATCGGTAGTGCCAATGCCTGTAATATCAACAGTACCGCAGACAGTACCTTCTGCTTGCAAGCGGCGGGCTGCTTGTACGCGCAAACTCGACTTTCCCATTTGTCGGGAAGTTAGTACATAGCAAAACTCACCGGCTTTTAAAGATTTGTAAAGTTCGCGATCGGCAGCCCTGGTGACATAGGTAGGAGAATTTGGGGGCAAACTTCCCCCTACTTGATATTCAAATTCTGTCGCTGGCAAATCTGACACTGAAATTAAACTGGAAAAAAAAGGAAACTTTTCTATTTTACCTGGGTTTTGGCAAACAGAAACTTCGACTTGTTGCAGTTGGCTGGGTTTTGATACAAGTTGGAGCATAATTTCTTCTTCTTCCCGTTTTCTGTTTAGGCAATTCTCATTAAAAACTCTAGGATATTAACGGTGGGAACTTCCGGGGGCGCGACTTTTTCTGGGGATTTCACAGAGTTTGATTGGAGCCTAATTTGAGGGCAGGAAGTGAGGATTTCCATGGGTGATTTGCCGAACTAGATGTGCTAAGTGTATTAACTATGGGTCGATCGCCATTTCAGTACAATGTCACTTTTTCAATGTGCACAGTTGCTGAGTCGGAAGCACTCAGCCGTAAAAATATAGCTCTAATCCTTCCTCTGTCTGGATTAGAGGCTTTTTCGAGCTGGGGCGATGCGGGGGCGATGGGTAGACAGTTAGCCTATTGGCACAAGGAAGAGGGGTTTGGCTGTGTCATTCTCAGAAAAATCAGGGTTTTGTAGGTGCGTGCCCGCCCAGGCCATTGAGGGAATGATTCTCTGAATAACTTTTGCTCTGGTTAATATCAGCCAAAAGAAAGATGACTTAACAACAATTTCGGTGTTAATTAGAGTAATTATATAAAAAAAATACCTAAAGGAAGGGAGAAGAAAGAATGGACACATACACAGACCGCGAACAAGAACAAGTCGGCGAAAGAGAAATTGACTCGATACCTGTAGGCACTAAAGTTTCGGCCCAAAAAGTTAGTGGAGTGGAAGTACCACCTCTAGAAACCCCTGTTTATACTCAGCAAAAAGTGAGCGTTGAGGAGTTAAAGATTAATGGTGATGATTTGGTTGCTAAAGTTAAAGAACTGATTCACGAAGGCAATATCCGCCGGATAATTATCAAAAATGAAGAGGGGCGGATCTTGATAGAAGTGCCTCTGACGGTGGGAGTAGTCGGTGGAGTGATCGGGGCGGCGTTGTTTCCAGTGATTGCAGCAGTAGGGGCGATCGGTGCTTTAGTAGCTCACATGACTATCATTATCGAAAAGAATGAGACTACTTAACCCCTAGGGGTTGGGATAATAATCAGTGATTCTATCCCCCCTCTTCCCCCTTTTTTTAGGGGGAAGAGGGTCAAAACTTTAAAAAAAAGGGGGATTAGAAGATATGAAATTTGCTCCAGTAATGAATGATATTCTAAGAAATCACCTTATGTGCTAATTGAACTTTCCCTAAAGCCATCTTTCTACTATCAAAAAGTTTCATAACTCCTGATGTTATGGTATCAATAACCTCGGCATCGCAGTAGGAGAGAAGTTCTTCTGAAGAAATATGACCTGCGAAAAAATCGTGAGCTTTTTTCAAAAAGCTGTCAGTTTCTGCAAAGCCAATAGATTTGATAATAAACGTAGAAACAGGGGAGTTTTTAATATCATAGGGAGATTCTTGATTGCGTCCTATCTCTAACAAATCTAAGACTTGTTTTTGTAACTGATTTTCGAGCGGATAGGCGATATTGCGCTCTGGTAAGTAGTCCTCTAAGGCAGAGGTTGTAAATCCAGGTGCGCGTAATTCTCCCATCATAGTAGAAAGGGGAATGTCGCGCCCCAAACGGTAGGAAAGGGCTTCTAAGATAGCGATCGTAATCAGCTTGATACCCAAATACAGTTTGGCAACAGCAATATTCTTTCTGGTGCGGGCAATCATGTTAGTGTAGGTTTCATCGTCTGGTTCTTCCATGAACTGCTGAAAAACCAGTTCTGGTTTGAGGAAATTCAAAAACCCTTCCATTTTTTGTAAGGATCTGCGATATCCACCCACAGTATAGGAATTGACGTTGCTCAATTCGTGGTTGGTTTCGGGCATCAAATTCCAAGTATTGTCTAAGAAGTTAGAGGAATTTGGAGAGGCAAAATTCTCGACATCGCGATTTGCTAATCGGACCGATCGCTTGACAATTTCGCAGAGTTCTGCATCTGTTAATCCTAAATTAAAATCACGATTTACATTGACCAAACGCTGGTGCAAAAGTTCGATCGCACTTAAACCGTTGGGCGAAACTCCACGAAAAGGAATAGTAGCTTCAATGCAGGCTGCAATTTGAACGATCGTCCGAGGAGGCAAAAAAGGTTCCAAACATTTCCCTGCAATCACCGCACTCAAGAATTCATTTTGACCGGCAAAGGGAGAGAGAGTTTGGCAGGGGAAAAACCCAAATACGGCCGTCACAAGGTCATACATAGCATCGTTGGGGAGTTCGGCTTCATCCCTAATCACTAACTGCGATCGCACCTCCTTGACAAAAGGACAAAGGGCGCTACTGATATTAAAATTTACTCCCTGATCGACTTGCACGTACACCAGGTCGTGAAATAGCGCCGCCAACACTTCGATCGGATCGACCGACCCCCCGACCTCAAAAATATGTTCCGACGTGTGAAAATAGCGCCAAGGCCCCCTCATGGTTTGAATGATGAGTTCGGCTATCTGCTCTAGCTTGGGAACGTCTACTCGACCTCCTAATTGTTCGATCGACGTCACTAAGCAATCCAAGCACCGTTTTTGTTCTCCAAAGAGTTCCATTTACGCACCTCCCGTGCATTCCCTGATTCCTCCGTTTGATTGAATGGTATCAAAATGCGCTGCGATCGTGCCATGATTCATCGATCAAAACTGCTCGCATGGGAGACAGAGGCAGAAGGCGATAGGGGGAAAGACTGGGAGAGAGAGAAAATTTAAAACATTAAAACTTGGAGATTTGTGGCGAGGGGTCAAACAGAGGCGATCGGTATCTTGAATTACACTAAAGCCGACAAAAGCTTTGGGATGGTGGCAATTCAGCTTCCTGCGGTGCCAATCTCACAGTATTTTTTCTGGGTTGAGGGTTGACAAAAGTTGCTGGGCTACTTTATCAAAAAACTGGGTTTAAAACCCCGTCTTAAGTCAATTTTCTGCTTTTAGAGAGATGCAAAAACTCGATCGTTCGTCGCACTATTAACTAGGAATTCAACTTATTGGGAGATGAAGTGGCGTGAAATTCGTGTCCGACCCGCCAATTTCGGTAAAAGTCCGCAAGATGAAAGAGCGGGTACGGTGGCAAGATAAATCGATCGCCGATCGGGCGATCGACCAAACTAAGATAATTTTGGACGATCGAGTTCCAGACGATCCAGAGTTTTCGTTTTTAGTCGCAGGGGACAGCGGCACCGGCAACCACCGGGGTCACAACCCCCAGCGCCAAGTTGCGGAACTGATGCTGCACGAGCGCCAAAATTGCCGTTTTCTGCTGCATACAGGCGATGTCGTTTATCTAGTCGGTTCCAGCGAATACTATTTGCAAAACTTCATTCGCCCTTACCGCGAGTTTCTAGTGGGTGGCGATGCGCCATCTCGGATTGCCTACGATCGCATGATATTCAATTTTCCGTTCCTACCAGTACCGGGAAATCACGACTATTACGACTTACCCATCGTCTACGGCATTCTCTCGGCTACGGCAAAGCCACTGCGCCACCTGTTAGGCTCAAAGTTAGATCTGGATGTAGGTTGGCACGGTTCCGATCGTGGCAATACCTATGCTAAAGCCTTTCTCGACTACCTGCAAGCTCACAAACTGCCGGGAGAACTCGATCGCCACCTAGACACCCACTACACGGCTCAAACCAACACAGGCCGCTGCTTGCGCTACCAACCAGGAAGCTTTACCCGCTTACCCAACCGTTACTACAGTTTCCGCAGTGGCGACATTGACTTCTTTGCTCTCGATTCCAACACCTTTAACGAACCTTTGCCACTCCCAAAAACCAAAGAGGGCGACCTTCGCCGCCGGAATTTGGCACAAGAAAGGGAGAAATTGGAGCAAGAAAAAACCGAAATGCTGGAAACCTCCGCTCGTCTGAAGCCGGAAATTCCGTCGGAAGCCGAACAGCTAGACGACTTGCGTGCCAAATTAGCGCAAGTTGACGAAATGCTGATGGATATTGACAAACAACTCTCCCCGGACCAAACCGCGGCTACTGACTTTGAACAACTCGAATGGCTGAAACGCGGTTTGATTGCATCTTGGGCTGATTCCCAGGTGCGGGGGCGGGTAATTTACCTGCACCATCCCCCCTACGTGACTGAGGCGACTAAGTGGAATCAAGCTCAAACTTTGGCTGTTCGGTGGCGTTTACGGGAGGTATTCGATGCGGTGGCGCGGGGAGTTGGGGAGGAGTTGCGGGGGCGTCCGTTAGTAGATTTAGTGCTCACTGGCCACGCTCATTGTCTGGAATACCTGCGGACTGGGGATACGGGTCACGCTGATTCTCATATTAATTGGATTATCTGTGGGGGAAGTGGCCACAGTCTGCGTCGTCAGCGTGTGGAAGGGCCAGTGTTGGAGGAAGCTTCCGGTTATCCAGTATATGAGTTGGCGCGATCGGCGGAGGGAACAAAAGTCGGCCGCCCGGTAGCGGAATCTTTGCTATATGTCGGCCGCAGCGGTCAAGGTTCCCAGAAACGGCGTCCTTATTCGTGTTTGCGGATTGATGTTTTGGATGGATCCCCGCCCAAGTTCCGAGTCCGACCTTTGGTGGCGGAACGATTTGACCGGAAGTGGCACGATAGTGCGATCGAACCTTTCGTGATTTAGGATCTATCCAGCACTCTGGGTGTTTTTTCATCTCTGGCTTCGGCATCGCTGACAGAATTGCTGCTCAAAAATCAAGCTTACCTGTTAGGAATTATTTATGAAACGTTCTGCTTGCCTAATTTTTAATCCCGCGGCCGGTCAAACCGATCCCGACCAAGATTTAGCTTTCATTCAGCAACTTTTGGAATCTGAGATCGACTTGGATATTCGGCTGACAACACCTGAATTAGATGCAGCCGAAATCGCCCAAAAAGCGGTTTCTAGAGGTGTTGAGTCCATTATTGCTTCCGGCGGTGATGGTACTTTGTCGGCGGTTGCGGGTGCGATTGTCGGCACAAATATTCCCTTGGGCATTATTTCGCGGGGAACTGCAAATGCTTTTGCAAATGCTTTAGATCTGCCCAATACAATTCAAACAGCCTGCGAAACGATTTTGGGAGGCCTAACGCGGGTGGTGGATGCTGGTATTTGCAACGGTGAACTGCCGATGGTTTTGTTGGCGGGAGTTGGTTTTGAGGCGGAAACTGTGGAATTAGCCGATCGCGAAATGAAAAATCGCTGGGGAATGTTGGCTTATGTTTTGTCGGGGATTAAACAGTTAAATAACTTAGAAAGGTTTGAAGCGGAAATCGAAACTGAAGATAAGATAGTCAGTGTTACTGCTGTGGCTGTTACGGTGGCGAATGCCGCGCCGCCTACTTCTATTTTAGCTCAAGGGCCGGCGGGGATTATTTTTGATGATGGTTTGCTGGATGTGACGCTGGTGGCACCTGTGAATAAAGCTGGGGCGATCGCAGCTTCTTATCATCTATTGCAAACTGCTTTGACTGGAAATGCTAGCGATCGGGATGACATCGGTTATATGCGAGCCAAAAAGATCAAAATTACTACCGATCCACCTCAAAAAGTTGTTTTAGATGGGGAAATTATCGGCATGACACCGCTGTCGATTGAGTGTGTACCGGGGGGGTTAACTGTGTTTGTACCCCGCATTCAAGAGGAACCTGTGACCGAAAAACTTACAGGTTTGTCCGATCTCAAAGTTGTTTTGAAGGAGAACTAGAAACAAATCAATTCCGGCGGCTATAAATAGACTGTTGGGGAATATCTGATCTCAAATCAGTAGACATAGGAATTATTATTTCTCTCTTCTCTTTCTCTGTGTCAAGAGTGTCCTAGTAAGGTTAAATCATTCCGATATAACCGGAATTAATCTGAGGGGTTTTACCCCTCAGATTTCGACCTCGTGAATAGGCAGAATGACTGTGTAATCAGCCAGCATATTAAATAATTTATTATCACTCTTCACCCTTTTTTAATTCGCCAACAGTCTCTTAAAGTCGCCTAATTTTTCGCAAAATCGGAATTTGTTCCAACTGTTCCTGCCGTATACTATCCCAGTCTAACCCGATGGGACGCGGATAAATTGTATTAGTTTCAATTACCTCCTCAGCAGTCACAATCCAATTCAACGCCCAATCGTGAGCCTGCATTGGGAAATGCAAATCTGCAACTACTTGCAAATAATGCACTGTAGTCACAATCGGAGTATCAATTTCTACTAACCCGAATTCCTGCAACATAGCCAATTCCAAATCAGCAAATCCTGCACCTTTTCCAGTTCTTCCCCCATTGCGCGCCACCCCCACACAGCCGACAATTACTAAATCAATCGGCTCCATTTCTGCAAAACTTACCAATTTGCCACAAGCGAGGGCTTTACGGGCGATCGCACCTTGAGTAATAGATACATTTTGCCTCTGTAAATCCTCAGCAGTCAACTCAACAAAACAGCGCTCGTCTGTCAAGCGCGGTACTGCCATATACAGGCGTTTTCCATCTTGCAAAGCCCGCATCCGCACCGGAATTTGCGCCGAATCAGGATTACACTTAATCGTTTTTGCCTGTTGCCAAATCGATAAACTTGCCAACTTTTCCGCCGCCAACTCGGCCCCAACAAAATTTGGAATATGCCCAAACGGATCGCCAACAGATGCGGCTTGCTGCTTCAGCAAAGACCAAATTTCGGTTCTTAACTTGTCTTTGTCGTGGTCATATCCAATCCAATCAGTTTGCATCTTGTATTATGGTACTATGTATCATACAAAATTGTGCTTTTATACCGCCTCGATTCTTCAGTCCGCGCAGGCGGACTTTGTTTGACAAGGAGCGGTTTCAACCGCCGAACTAATTTATGAATTTTACCACCAAACCCAGTTATTATCAAGTCGGCGGGAGTCTCACCAATAATGATCCCAATTATGTGAAACGGCACGCAGACGACGACTTCTATAACGGATTGAAAGCCGGGGAATTGTGTTATGTTTTAAATTCTCGCCAAATGGGCAAATCTAGCTTGCAGGTGCGGACAATTCAACGGCTGAGAAATGACGGAATTGCTTGTGCGGCGATCGACATTTCGGAAATTGGCAACCGCGGCGTGACTCCCGAACAGTGGTATGCTGGTCTTCTCCGCATTCTCGAAAATAATTTTAATCTGTCAGATGTTGTCAACGTGCGGACTTGGTGGCGCGATCGCAATTTTTTAGCCCCAGTTCAAAGATTGAGCGAATTCATAGAAACTGTACTGTTAGCCAATATTGCCAGTAACATTGTCATTTTTATTGATGAAATCGATAGCATTCTCGCCCTAGATTTTTGCGCCGACGATTTTTTAGCGTTAATTCGATCGTGCTACAATAAACGTGCCAATAATTCAGAATTCGATCGCCTAACGTGGGCGCTTTTAGGAGTAGCATCACCGACGGATTTGTGTCAGGACAAGAATGCCAGCAATAACACCCCATTTAATATTGGCAAGGCGATCGAATTAACTGGTTTTGACGAAAGAGAATCGCAACCGCTAGCAGCAGGGTTGGCTGATATTACAGATAGTTATCAAGAAGTTTTGCGAGAGGTTTTGTCTTGGACTGGAGGGCAACCTTTTTTGACTCAAAAGCTTTGCAAACTTCTCTTGGAAAATTCACATTTAATCCGGGATTTACCCCCCCCAGCCCCCCCTTACCAAGGGGGGGAGAAAGAAGAAGTCAAAAATTTTACCCAGACTGAGAAAGAAGAAGTCAAAAATTTTACCCAGACTGAGAAAGAGGAAGTCAAAAATTTTACCCAGACTGAGAAAGAGGAAGTCAAAAATTTTACCCAGACTGAGAAAGAGGAAGTCAAAAATTTTACCCAGACTGAGAAAGAGCAACTCAAAAATTTGCCCCAGACTGAGAAAGAGCAACTCAAAAATTTTACCCATGGGCAAAAACAGCAACTCAATAATCCTAAAGATTGGGTGGAGAAAGTGGTGCGTTTAAAAATTGTGGATAATTGGGAATTTCAAGATGTGCCGGAACATTTGTCAACAATTCGCGATCGCCTGTTTAAAGAAAACCAGCGCATTGTCAGGAGACTCGGATTATATCAGCAAATTTTACAGCAAGTTGAAGTTATCCCTGATGGCAGTGCGGAACAAATGGAATTGCGCTTGACTGGATTAATAGTTAAGAGCGGTAATAAACTAACACTAGCTAATCCTATTTATGAAGCTATATTTAACGCCACTATTATCCAAAATAAATTAGATCAATTGGCTCCGTACTCCTCTGCTATTAAAGCATGGTTTAATTCTAAATGTCAAGACAATTCACAACTTTTGCAAGGTAAATATTTACAATCAGCGTTAATTTGGGCAGCAGAAAAAAGTTTGAGAAATGAAGATTTTCAGTTTTTAACAGCCAGTCAAAAACTGATGTTGACAGATCAAAATCAGCTCTTAGAAGCTACTAAACTAGAAATCAAAGAAGCTGTCAATGATGCCCAAAAAGCTCAGTTAGAAACAGAAGCTGCCAAACAAAAGGCTAAACAGTGGATCGGTCTTGGTTCTGCGGTGCTTGCTGTATCTTTGGCGGGGGCGATCGGTTTTTCAACTCTCGCTTACCAGCGGTTTAAACTAGCACAAGCTAGTATCGAAATTGAACAAACTGGTAGTGATGCTTTACTTTTAGCTGTGTCTCAGAAGACTGAAAATAGTCAAGCTTTGTCAGAGGCTTTACTACGGGCGATCGCCTCCGGAAAAGCCTTGAAAAATTTGGTAAAAAATCAACCTCATTTAGAACTATATCCTGCCACTAGACCGCTGTTAGCTTTACAAGTGATTCTCGATAAAGTTAGTAATGAAAAACAGCAGATTCAACAATCTACTCTGCCACTCAGAAAGATGAATTGGAAAGCTCACAAGGGTGCTATTACCAGTGTGGCTTTTTCCCCAGATAGCCAAATTATAGCGACCGCAGGAGTAGACGATAGCGTGCGGATTTGGAGCTTATCTGGGCAAAAAGTTTCTGAATGGAAAGCTTTCCAAAAGTCGATAAATATGTTAAGCTTTAGTCCCGATGGCAAAACTTTAGCAACTGCTGGTAAAGATAGCAAAGTTAAGTTATGGGATTTATCGGGAAAAAAAATCTACGAATTTCAAGCCATGTCAGGCTCGGTTACTAGCATTAGTTTTAGCCCGGATAGCAAGTTTTTAGCTGCTGCTGGAATAGAAAGTAATGCTGCTCTTTGGCAGATTTCTCCAATCCCAAAAACTAGATTGATGCCAATTTTTTTGCCTGGTCATAACGGCTTAGTTAGAAGCGTTAATTTTAGTCAAACAGGGGATTTTTTAACTACTTTAGATGGCAAATCTACGGTGCGCATTTGGAATTCATCTGGTAAGTTAATCAAAAAACTGCCCGTTGAGGCGATCGGCATTAGTTTCAGTCTCAACCAACAGCAGCAGCGCTTTGCTACAGTAACATTGAATGGCAAAATTGGGTTGTGGAATTTGTCAAAGCAAGAATTAGTGAATGAATTTCAAACTTTGCATTTAGATGCGAAATCAATTAGTTTTAGCCCCGATGGAGAACGGCTTGCTACCGTGGGAATTGATAAGACAGTGCGGTTGTGGAATTTAGCAGGGCGACAAGTTGCTCAATTTGAGTTTGCAGAGAATGTTGTTAGTGTCAGTTGGAGTCGCGATGGAAAGCAAATTGCTGTGGCTGGAAGCAATGGTACTGTCTGGTTGAGGGAAGTTGAAAGTTTAGAAGAATTACTGAAAGAAAGTTGCAAATTTTTCACCAATCAACCAGAGTATTTGACAAGAGTTTCAAGTCTTTGTCAGTAGTTAAAATCACTAATAATTAATAACTATTAATTTACTTTAATAGGTGGAATACTTAAATTAGGATTTTTGATTCTTCTTAATAGTTCTTGTCTCGCTTGTTCAGGATTTTGCCCTTTCGGTATCTGATATAATAACCTACAGGAACCGTCTTGAGGATTCGCAGCACAAATAATCGGTTGACCTGTACGGGATGCACCTGCTGTGACAATATTGTCCCAGTTTCCCTGGGATTGGGCATTGTTGAGAATTGCTGAAACTCGCGTACACCGAGTAATCGCATCTTCGCCGGATTCATTGAAATAGTTGTCTGTCACCCACAAAATAACGGGAATATTTTTGCCTTGTTGGTCAGCAATTGTGGCTGGATGGCTACCAGCAGCCCCGCAGAAGAATGAATCTGTTTGAGCGAAAGCGGGAATGTTTGTTAGAATCGGGGCGATCGCTATTATTGACGCGCTAAAAACTGACTTTAAGAGCCAAAATTTCATGGGAATTAATCAGGCAGGCGATCGAAGGTTATTCCTAGTCTAAAAACTTAAACTGGTGCTTGCCGGGAAGATTAGGGATTTAGGGAAAAAAATCAAAATATGGGCAAACTTTTTCCCCATCCCTGCTACTGGACTCATCAGGTCTAAAATCTCGACAGAAATCCTCGCCCACTTACTCTCCGGGCCAGAAAATAATTCACCCCCACAAGCATCTGCTGGACTCTAGAGGCTAAACCTGGTATTTTTTCATTTTTGTGTTGAGACTCAATCATTGCTGATCTCGCCCCCCTAAATTTGGAACCTGTGTTACCATCGGTGAAAATATTCTCGCTTAATAATCAACAATGGGCAATGTTCTGGTGCTGAACGTCTCCTACGAACCCCTTAACATCACCAATTGGCGAAGGGCAGTAGTTTTGTTGCTGAAAGGAAAAGCTGAGCAGGTAGAACACAACGGGAAATTTATTGCGCCTAATTTCCCGCTACCGACAGTGATTCGACTGCGGCATTATGTCCGAGTTCCCTACAAGGATATTCCACTCACCCGCCGGAATATCTTGCACCGGGATGCCCACTCTTGTCAATACTGTAGTTACACTGGGGATGATTTAACCCTCGATCATGTGATTCCTCGATCGCGCGGAGGAGGTGAATCTTGGGAAAACCTCGTCACCGCCTGTATGCGCTGCAATGTCAAAAAAGGCAGCCGAACGCCGAAAGAAGCCGGAATGCTCTTGCGATATCCGCCTCGGAAACCTTACAGCGGTCTTTATTTTGAAGTGACTAAACACGTTAAGAGCGGTATGCACCAAGAATGGCAAAAATATGTAATCGGTCTTTAAAGCCCCTGTCAGCGCAAGCGCGGGGGTTTTTTTGTAGGATTGTTGAGTGTTGAGTTTTCAGTTCTAGAGTTCAAAAGTTCAAAAATTTTTATGAAAGACCCCCCTAACTCTTCTGGTACAACCTCGGTAAACAACCAGGTTCAACTAGAATCTAATGATGAAGTTGTAGTATCAAATAGTGCTGGTAAACGGCGCAGCAAAGCTGAAGTTCCCGTCGATGAGAGTCGCTCCAGAAGATTTTCAGACCCTAGGGCCGATCGCCAAGTAGAACTGTTGCGCCAAATGTTCGATCGACACCGCGGCCAGCGCCAGTTAATCTTACTGCAAGATTTCCCAGACCCCGACGCACTTTCGAGTGCTTGGACTTACAAATTAATTGCCGAACAGTACGACATTCACTGCGATCTTATCTATGCAGGAGCCCTCAGTCACCAAGAAAATATTGCTTTAGTTAAATTGACTGGTTTACCGTTGCAAAGGTGGACTGTGGAAACGGCAAAAACTAAGGATTTATCTGCGTATAAGGGCTGTGTTTTTATCGATAATCAAGGCACTACTTGCCAGTTAACCGATCTGGTTTTAGGGGCAGGAATTCCGATCGCAGCAGTTATAGACCACCACAGTTTTCAAGGAGAAATGAATGCAGAATTTGCGGATTTGCGCCCCCAAATCCGCGCTACAGCCACGATTTTTACGGAATATTTGCAAGCAGGAATCCTAAATCTTGATGGTAGTCTCAGCCAGCATATTAAGTGTGCTACGGCTTTGATGCACGGTTTGCGATCGGATACCAACGCTCTCCGACAAGCTGAGGAGGAAGATTTCTTAGCTGCGGCTTATTTGAGTAGGTTTTATGACCCCCAGTTGCTGAATGCGGTGTTGCAGTCCTCTCGCTCTAAATGGGTGATGGATGCGATCGAGCGATCGCTCAAACACCGCATTGTCCAAAATAATTTTTCCATCGCAGGTATCGGCTATCTCCGCTATGACGATCGCGATTCTATTCCCCAAGCAGCGGACTTTTTAGTCACAGAGGAGAACGTACACACAGCCGTTGTCTATGCAATTGTTCACGACAAAGACGAGGAAATTGAAGTAGTAATTGGCTCCCTGCGAACTACTAAACTCACTCTCGATCCTGATGAATTTATTAAAGAAGCTTTCGGTCAGGACTCGCAAGGACGCTTTTTTGGTGGAGGCAGAAGTCAAGCTGGAGGTTTTGAAATTCCCGTAGGATTTCTTTCTGGTGGTAATGACAATAGCGATTATGCAAGACTGAAATGGGAAGTATTTGATGCTCAGATTAAGCAAAAATTACTGAAATTAATTAGTCCTACAGACAATCCTGTTTATCATAATTAACTTCACCAATTGTTTGCCAATAAGTTTACTGGCAAGATTAACTATAACCTGGTTAATTAAGTGTTCTATGCGCCGACAAATCACCAGTTACCGATTCAGACTAAATCCGGCTTAAATACCCCTTTTATCTCTTAGTTTCAAACGCCGAATCATCAAGGGGGTAGCAAGCCCCGATTTGCTAACTAAGTAAATCCACTTAATTAAACTTAATTAAACTTAACAGATATGTGATAAAAAGCTTGATGTAAGAAAGCCACAATCTATGCTATTTAGCACCTACCAATAATAAATTACTGTAGCAATACATACAGATAGCAGGTTAGACTGGTACAAAGTGGGTTGAGAAAAGGAAAGGAACATGGAGATGTCCATTGGTGTCAACTTAACGTCAAACCCAGTCACATAATGCTGTTTGACTGTTAAGCCTAGATCCCCCCGCATTCTTGCCCCCTACTCAACCCCTACTCCCCTTTTTAAGGGGGGGACAAGAACTTACTCAAAGTCAACCCCTACTCCCCTTTTTAAGGGGGATTTAGGGGGATCTGGACTATGGTAAAAACGACATTTATCAAGGCTTTCAGGCTTAAGTTGACACCAATGGGAGATGTCTACACAACAGGCTTTCTATTGGTCGTCAGATAAAATTATAGAAAATTTTTCCAAAATGGCACTTCAAGTCAACGATTTCACGAATTTGGAGATTATTTTGCAATTTGCGGTAGCAGAAACCAGGGTGCTGCTGCAAACCGATCGCGTGATTATTTATCGCTTCCTGCCCAATGGAGATGGTGTAGTATTTGCGGAATCGGTGGGTAGTAAATGGGCCCCGATTCTTGGGCAACTGATTTATGATCCTTGTTTTAAAGCAACATGGGTAGAACGCTACAGGCTGGGACAAACAACAGCCATTTCTGACACTCACGCGGGTGATATTCAAACTTGTTATGTCGAACTCCTCGATCGCCTCCAGGTTCGGGCAAATTTAGTCGTACCCATTTTAAGTCAGGGCAATTTGTGGGGATTGTTGATTGCCCATCACTGTAGAAGCCCACGTTCATGGCAATCTCTGGATGTACAATTATTGCAACAAATGGCTCTCCAACTCGGCAGCGCGATCGTCGATGAAGAGGAACGGCATCAACAACTTCACCAATCAGAAGTAAAGCTAGAGCCCCGAACCCTTGAACTTCAAGAAACAGAAACGGATATCATAGAGAACAAGCCAGTAGAAATGACTCGGCCAGAGAGTGAACAACAATACTCTACAATCAATCATTCAGCCAATGAGTCTGAGCGATTGGAAAGTTTACGGCGCTACGAGATTTTGGATACTCCACCTGATGGTGCCTTCGATCGCATTACGGCAATTGCAGCGCGTTTTTTTCGAGTGCCGATCGCGCTTGTCACCTTGGTGGATCGGGATCGGATTTGGTTCAAATCTCGTTACGGGTTGGATGTCGAGCAAATAGATCGGGAACCCGGACTCTGTGGCTCCGCGATTTGGCAAGATGATGTGTACGAAATTCGGAATGCTCTGGAAGATCCACGGACGATCGCAAATCCCCTAGTGTCGGGAGCATTTGGTTTGAGATTCTATGCCGCAGCACCACTCAAAACCCATGATGGGTATAACTTGGGAACCCTTTGCATAATTGATAAGCATCCCCGTGAGCTTTCCCCAGCAGAAGAAGCCACCTTACAGGATCTAGCCGCGATCGTCATAGATGAGATGGAACTGCGTCTATCGGCTCGCAAGCTGATCGAACAAACTGAAGCACAGCGTGAGAGCGAAGAACGTTGGCAACTAGCACTACGAGGCAATAACGACGGCATCTGGGATTGGAATGTGAAAACCAACAAAGTCTTTTTTTCCAGTCGATGGAAAGAGATGTTGGGATTTGAAGAACAGGAAATTTCTCACCATCTGGATGAATGGTCAAAACGTATACACCCCGATGACCTAGATTGTGTAAAGCAAGTAATTTTTGACCATTTTGCCAAGAAAACACCGTTTTACATCTCAGAGCATCGGGTTTTGTGCAAAGACGGCAGCTATAAGTGGATACTCGATCGCGGTCAAGCCCTTTGGGATGAGGCAGGCAATGTGATTCGGATGTGTGGCTCTCACACCGATATTAGTGAGCGCAAACAGGCGGAGTTTGACCGAAGAGAATTGATGATTGCCTTAGAAAATGCAGTTTCTGGTATCTCTCAACTGGATACTCAAGGACGATATATATTTGTCAATCAATCCTATGCCAATACAGTTGGATATCAACCAGAAGAAATGATCGGAATGTTCTGGGAAAAAACTGTACATCCCGATGATTTAGAAAAGTTAATGGCGGCTTATCAACAAATGCAGCAAGACGGCAAAGTAGAGGTTGAAGCCAGAGGCATTCGCAGAGACGGCTCTAGCTTCTACAAACAATTGGTGATGATCTCGATTCACGACGATCGACAGCAGTTCATCGGGCATCACTGCTTTATGAAGGATATCAGCGATCGCAAACAAGCAGAAGCAGCATTGCAACAAGAGTTGGAGCGTCTGAGTACGGTGATTGCTACCCAACAGGAAATCGCCATCCGCAATCCCAATCTCGATGCAGTCATGGCGGTGATTGCAGAGAGGACTCAACATTTGACCCGCGCCGATGGAGCAGTGATTGAAATGCTTGAAGGGGATCAATTGGTGTATCGGGTAGCGAGTGGTATCGCCACCGCCTATGTGGGATTACGGATCGAACTAGGGACAAGTTTATCGGGACAATGTATGATGACCGGCGAAATCCTACTTTGCCACGATTCAGAAACCGATGCACGGGTGGATCTGTCAGTCTGTCAGCGCATTGGTGTCCGGTCAATGGTGGTTGTTCCGTTGTTTTATCAAGAAGAAGCAGTTGGTGTCTTAAAAGTTGTTTCAGCGACACCCTCTGCCTTTACACAGTCAGACATCCAAATTTTACAACTGATGGCTGGGTTTTTGGCTGGTAGCCTGCATCTGGCTTCAGAGTTTGATGCCAAAAACATTCTCCTGAGTCAATTACAGGAAAGTGAGGAACGGTATCGTTCTGTGATTGCGACCATGACTGAGGGCGTCGTACTTCAGCTAGCAAACGGACAAATTACTGCCTGTAATGCTAGTGCAGAAAGGATTATAGGGCTGACCCCCGAACAAATGATGGGGCGTACATCTGTAGATTTAGACTGGCGAACTGTTCAGGAAGATGGCTCCCCCTTCCCAGGGGAACAGCATCCGGCAATGATCACCCTACGGACGGGAAAACCGCAATCAAATGTGGTGATGGGCATTCACAAATCGGATAAAACACTGACTTGGATTTCGATTAATTCGCAACCGCTGTTCCATCTCCATCAGTCTCAACCCTATGCAGTAGTCACGAGTTTTGCTGATATTACAGAACGCAAGCAGGTAGAGGAGATGCTGATAAATCAGGCTCAGCGAGACAGATTAATCGCCACGACAGATGGGTTAACACAAGTAGCAAACCGTCGCTGTTTCGATCGGCGATTGCAGTCGGAATGGCCGACTTTGATAGAGGGACAAAAACTGCTGTCCCTGATCATGTTGGATGTAGATTATTTCAAGCGATATAACGATTGCTACGGACATCAAGCTGGGGATACTTGTTTGGTAAAAGTGGCTTCATCGGCGGCACTTGCGGTTAGACGTTCATCGGATCTGTTTGCACGTTACGGGGGCGAAGAATTTGCCGTCATCCTGCCGCATACTGATGCTGCTGGGGCAGCAGCGGTGGCTGAGTCGATCCAAAAGGCAATCCGAGATTTGGGAATTCCTCATCAGCAATCTGATGTGAGCGAGATTGTTACCGTTAGCATGGGAATTGCGACTGTGATTCCCAGCTTTGGTTCATCACCGGATGAACTCGTTGCCCTCGCCGATCGAGCATTATATGATGCCAAACAACAGGGGCGCGATCGCTACAGAAGCGCAAACCAGATGAAATCACCAGATTTCTACCGCTCGTAAAAACCTGGACAAAGCTACCCAAAAGTAGTCAATGTTAGACATCTACGTTGATAATCTTAGTCCACAGTCCTAAAACTACAGGAATAAACGGCAATCCCTCTATTCCCTTCATGAAGTCGGGAATTACTTTTCTCGCTATGTTTATGCTGCCATTGGTATCAGCATTGATTATTTTACCAGTGGAAGCTCTATATGAACCACGCTGAACACGTTTACCACTAAAAATAGGCTTGACCTCTGTATTTTTGCTATAAGTCGGTAAATTATCACCATCTAAAGCACTCGCTTTTGAGGTGTAACTTTCCTCCGTTAAGGTGACTGCAATCCCTGCTAATTGTGCTTTGTATGTCAATAAATCAATCAGTTTGGCATGGGGAATATTGGTAAATGCTTGATTATTTTTTTTGCCAATGTTGATTGACTGCTTCCATCCTGGGTTCTTGCCGATAATTAACTGACCAATCTCGTTCAATTGACACCAGTCAATTACACGACGACTCGCAGTATGAAGATAGTTGTCAATTCTTCTGTTGCGTTTGCTATTAAGTCCCTTAATCTGTCTGCTAGCTTCGATTGATTGTGCATTAGCTACCCGTTTATTGAAGAATTGGTTAATACTTTTCAATGGTCTACCATTAATCAACAGCGGCTTGATGCCGGGATGATTTGACGTTATAGCCATCAAATTGTTTAAACCAAGGTCTACACCAGCCACATATTTCCCGTGGGATAAGGGTATGTCATTAACTGTGTAAACAACTTCAATCACATAGTGGTCAAGCTTGGGAACAATCCTTACTTGGTCTACATTTTTAGCTTGAGTCTCAATCTCAATATTAGTCTGAGATAGTTTAACATTCCCTTTAGTCAAAGCAGGTTTTGATATTGCATCTATCGGATAAATTACAACATTTCTGCCATGCTCTTTATGCTTGTATCCTGGTATTTTCGGTTTGCCCAGATATTTTTCAGGGTGCTTTGACCAATCTTTAAGTGCAGCTAACCATCCTTTCCAAGATTCAGCAACTCTACGAACAATTTGTTTGCTAACTTTTGTTGGTAGATACCTATAAGCTTCTAAGTTCTTAGTCTGGTGATAAATATTGATGGAGTTGTAATACTTGTTGGTTTCAAAAAAGTATTGGCGCTGGACGTAGTTAGCAGAATTGTATAGATGTTTTGATTGTAATGCTAAGTGGTCGCATTCTTGCCAAAATCTATGCTGTCTGTTAATTAGGTGTTTTTCTACTAACTGCATTTGACTCGACATGAGTAAATGTATTTTCTTTCGTATTATATACGACTTCCTGCGAGCGTCAAGATGGCAGGTTAAAAAAATTATAATTAGTCCAAACGCAGATTCCTCTGACGCAAAACGCGCGCATCTGCAATCAAATGGCACTAAGAGTCAAAAACAAATTGAACTAGGGGCTGTGGGGTCTCGCGTGATACGAGCGCGCCGGCGCGAAAGCTACCCAAATAGTAAAGGATGGGTAGCTTTGTCCATAAATTAAGTTACAGTTTCTAACCCAGTTGTAGAATAGACAAAAAATGTCGATCGCACCTAAGCTCAAAAAAACTAAAAAAAGGACAAAGGACAGCCAGTGCATCTATATCTAATCCGTCACGGCATCGCAGCCGCACCCGAAGCATACGCGACAGACGCAGAACGCCCGCTCACCAAAGAGGGCACCAGCAAAACCCGGAAAGTCGCCCAGCGCCTGTATGAAATCGAAATTCAGTTTGACCTAATTCTCACCAGTCCCCTCTTACGTGCCACCCAAACCGCCCAAATCCTGCAAACAGTAGGTCTGAGTTCCCAAATCCAAGAATCCGCTGTCCTAGCCCCATCAGGAGACATCCACAACTGGCTAGAATGGTATCAACAGTGGCACGAAACAGGAAACCGTAGCTTAGCTCTAGTTGGTCACCAACCAGATTTAGGCAACTGGGCAGAAACTTTGTTGTGGGGCACAACCCAAGATGCCCTGATCCTCAAAAAAGCAGGTACGATCGGCTTAATTCTCCCCGAAACAGGCTCCCCAGTTGGCCGCAGCCAAATGTTCTGTTTACTGTCGCCCAAGTTTTTGCTGGGGTAGAAAGCAAATAGTCACATTAATTGATTATTGTTTGTTAACGCGGCGACACTATCTTGCTTTCTGCTAATGTACTTTGAATAGATTAGATTCCACTCACACAACACGGTATCGCAATGGTCGTCGGCGAATTCAAGCCAGGTTTAGAAGGTGTTCCTGCTACCTTATCCAGCATTAGCTTTGTAGATGGACAAAAAGGGGTACTAGAATATCGCGGCATTAGCATCGAGGAACTAGCACTCAAAAGTTCCTTTGTGGAAACTGCATATTTATTAATCTGGGGCGTACTTCCGACAAAGGAAGAACTAGAAGCTTTCGAGCATGAAATTCGGTATCATCGCCGGATCAAATATCGCATCCGGGACATGATGAAATGCTTCCCCGAAAGAGGACATCCCATGGACGCTCTGCAAGCTTCAGCAGCAGCCTTGGGTTTGTTTTACTCGCGCCGAGCTCTAGCCAACCCAGCATACATTCGTGAAGCAGTAGTGCGACTGCTAGCCAAAATTCCGACAATGGTAGCAGCATTCCAACAAATGCGACGGGGTAATGACGCTCTGCTACCGAGGGACGACTTGAACTACTCGGCTAACTTTCTTTATATGCTCAACGAGCGAGAACCCGATCCGCTGTTGGCTAATATTTTTGATGCTTGTCTGACTCTCCACGCGGAACATACCATCAATGCTTCTACATTTTCGGCAATGGTAACAGCTTCGACGCTGACAGACCCTTATGGGGTAATTGCTTCAGCCGTTGGCACTTTAGCCGGGCCTTTGCATGGGGGGGCGAATGAAGAAGTGATTGAGATGTTGGAGAAAATTGGTTCCGTAGAAAATGTGCGACCTTTTGTCGAAAACTGCGTTGAAAACAAGGAGAAAATCATGGGCTTCGGCCACCGGGTTTACAAGGTGAAAGATCCCAGAGCAACTATTCTCCAAGGATTAGCAGAACAGTTATTTGAGAACTTCGGTAGCGATGATTATTACGACATTGCTGTCAAGTTGGAAGCAGTGGTGGAAGAAAAACTGGGTCATAAAGGAATTTATGCCAATGTAGATTTCTATTCTGGTCTAGTTTATCGGAAAATGGGAATTCCTACAGACTTGTTTACGCCAGTTTTTGCGATCGCCCGCGTTGCTGGCTGGCTAGCTCACTGGAAGGAACAGCTAGAAGCAAACCGCATTTATCGCCCGACTCAAATCTATACGGGTACTCACGGTGAGCCTTATATTGCGATCGGGGAAAGATCCTAAAGTTTGGAATTAAAAACCCACAACTCAAAACTCGAAACAGCCTTCTGCGTTATGCAAAAAATGCACTGATGGGTTGCACCCCCTTGTATTCTCTCCTGTTCGTTAGCCACAATGTTATTAAGTGACGATTTTCAGGAAATCCAGTCCTCAGACTTACGGGTCTGAGGCTTTTTATTGTAATATCAACCAGCCAGTAACGCACTACATTACTTCCCCTGTAAGGGGAGCGAGGCGCACCCTACTTTTACTCCTCCGATTCTACCTTCTTAACTTCCTCCAAAGCTAGCCCCAGCAACTCTGCTATTTGTTCGTCTTTCAAGCCGAATTGGCGTAACTTACCAACAGTTTCAATCTTGGCTTGATACTGACCATATTGGAAGTCAGGAGTCGCAGGCTGGCTTTTATTGGAGGTAGGAGTGGGGCGATCGGAGCAAATATTGATATAACCCATAATATTGCTGATATTGTTATCGCCAATATTGTTATCGCCAAAAGTAATATTGAGATTTCCTTTCCGTTCTAAGACAGATTTAAGATTGTGTTTATCAACTGATTCATCAAAAACATCAGATAACATTTGCAAAAGTTCGTAACCTCTATCCTTAACGTGACCTTCCGAAAGACGATAAATATCGGCAATCTCAGCATACTTTTGTCGCTTCAGAGTTCCCTCGATAATTCCACGCTGTAAATCATTGAGGCGTTTGCCTGTCTTATCGTAGACAACTTGATCTACAAATTCGAGTACCTCGCGAATGTCCATCAGCAGGGCTATGAGAAAACTGCAATTATTATATCCGACTTGATCTGCCTCAATCCGTCTTTTTCCGACTTGTACCCCAAAGGTTAGAAAGATCCGTCTTTTTCCGCTTTTCAGCTTAGGGGCGATCGCTATAGTATGTGGAAGAGTGATAAACATGAGCTTGGCATAAAGCGGTAGCTGTAAGCCAAGGGCTATTCGAGAGAATTATCAAAATGCTGACGGAGATCGGTTCTCAGAGAAAAGTTGTAAGCCGATCGCACTCAATATACTAGAAAAGCTCAAGGAACCAAGTGTTATGGCTAGACTGAAACTTCTGCGTGTGGCGACTTCCCTTTCTGCTGTCGTAATTCCGTTTTTGCCTTTGGGTTACAGCGGTGCGATCGCTCAAGAGTATCCGGGCTGTTTCTGGACAGATCCCAAAACGGGCAACCACATATCCCTTGAGCCAGTATGTGAGAGAGGACGGATAGACGAGGCTATAAAGGCAATAGAACGAAATCAGAACCCCTTGATTGCTAACTTAAGAGTATCCTCAGACTTAACAAAAGGATTGGAAAATTGGGCTAACATTAAAGGTGTAATCACGAACCGCAGCAGTAGGCCCATCAAGATTGGTATCCCAAAGCTTCAGATCAGTACAGGCAATAAAATTCTCTACACGCATCTGGTGAGAATTGATCAAACGTTACAGCCTGGTCAATCAGTTGCTATCAACGAATCCATTGCTAAAAGTTCGTTAGGAGTAAGTTTTATGGGTGGATTGGAAGTTAAAATTGAGGATTGGGACTCTAGCGACTAATGGCAACTAAAATCTCTCCTCTTTATTTCATAATACTTGCAAACACCAACCAATTTAATCATGAATTTTATATACCCAGCTATCACCATCGTGGCAATTTCACTCACAAGAGGTATAATCCCTAATGCTGCGTCTAGCCATGCTCCCGTAGTTATTATATCTCAAGCGAGTTCCACAGACTTTTATACAAGGGGTGACGAGTTTTTTAATAACAAAGACTATAAAGGAGCAATTGAAGCCTACACCCAAGCTATCAAACTCAATCCTAATTTTGCTGAAGCACACCAAAGCCGATGTTTGTCACGACTTCTGATCGGGGACTATCCTGCTGCACTTGGAGACTGCAATAATGCCATCCGCATTCGACCGAATGATGCTGATGCTTACCGCATTCGGGGTACTGTTCGTCTTAACTTAAAAGATATTAGAGCAACAGTAGCCGACTGGCAAACAGCAGCGAACCTGTATAATGCTCAAGGAGATAGAGCAAACTTTGAATACATGATGAATCGCCTCAAAAACGTTCAGCAAGAACTTCAGCGGATACAGCAGCGATGACTGCTAATTTTGACCAGTGAAAAAAAATAGAACGAGCAACGCTAGTTAGTGTTTCAAAGTTCCCGGTTACTACTTCTGATTTTGACCTCAAGATTTATAAAAATTTCCGAAAGTGGGCCTTGCCTGCCAGTGGTGTCAACAAGCAGGCTCAAACCACCTCTAAATTAGGTTTGTAGCCTAGTCTCGATCCCCCTAAATCCCCCTTAAAAAGGGGAGTAGGGGTTGACTTTGAGTGCTTCGAGTCCCCCCTTCTTAAGGCAGGGCTGTTTCATTCTCACGAAAATCAGGCTTTTGTAGGGGCGGTGCCCCCGTGCCCGCCCCCCCACGGACTATGAAATCGATGTTTCAAATATCTGGGCAACCACGGGGGGATTGCCCCTACAAGAGAATGAAACAGCCCTGCTTCTTAAGGGGGGCTAGGGGGGATCTCCAGGTTTCAAAACACACCCTACTCGTCGTTTCTACACAGATTGAGTTACATGATGGCGGCTAGTCAACTTATCCAATTGATTCACCAACAAACTCAGGAACAATCCCACATCAGTCACAACTCCAGTAGATTCGATCGAACCTCGATCGCTCAATTTCGTCACCACAGCCGGATTAATGTCCACACAGACCATCTTCACACCCGCCGGCGTCATATTTCCCACACCAATCGAATGCAGCATAGACGACAGCATCAGCACCATATCCGCACCACGTAACAGCTCAGTATACTCTTCTTGAGCCTTAACCAAATCCATTTGCGTGTCGGGAAGCGGCCCGTCATCGCGGATCGAACCAGCCAGTGAAAATGGGATATTGTGCTTCACGCACTCGTACATCACACCGCTAGTAATCACCCCAGATTCCACTGTTTTAGCAATACTGCCATAACGGCGCACAGTGTTAATCATTTTCAAGTGGTGTCGGTGTCCGCCGCGCACAGCAACACCGCGTTTCATGTCAACTCCCAAAGAAGTTCCCATGCTCGATTGTTCCATGTCGTGAACTGCGATCGCATTTCCACCCAACAAGGCTTGCACATAACCTTCCCGAATCAAATGCGCTAAATGTTCGCCACCGCCGGTGTGGATCACCACAGGCCCAGCCGTCACTACAACTTTACCGCCCCGATCGCGAATTTGGCGCAATTCCCACGCTACTTGTTCCACTACCAATTCTACCCGGCGCTCGCTAGAAACACTGCCGGACATAAAGCTAAATTCTTGAGAATTCCGCTGTTCCCGCGATTCTGTTTTGCGGATCGTGCGGATACCTACCACATCGACAACGACTTTTTCACCTACTTTCAAATCGCGCAACAATTTGCACGTAGCCACCGGGCCTTCTGGTGTTTCAGTAATCGCAACTGCGCCGTCCATCCGCTGATTTCGCGCCTTCACCCACTGACCATTTACCCGCACTTCTGTAGGATAAATTGTACTAACGTAAAAGTCGTCTGGGCCGACACCATCTTGGACAACATCTTCTAAAATAGCATCGCAAATCTCTTGTGGCGGCGGGACTGCACCCAAGTCAATCAGCAATCCCATGATTTCTTCCATCACATCGTGGGAAGGTGCCGAAACTTTCACATCCGCAGATGATGTGCTTTGGCGCTGTTCTCCTAAATTGAAATTGAGCACTTGGAAACTGCCACCATTTTCGATAACTAAGTCTAAAGCGCGGCTGATTAAACCCGCATCTAGCAAGTGACCTTCCATGCGAATGGTGCGGCTTTCTACCATCACGTTTGCCGATCGATCTTCTTGCACCGGTTCCGTTACCCGCAGCGTCAGACACTTAGCGGCACCGCCGGCTTTGAGAAATTCACTCAGCGGGGTTTCAATAACTTGGAATCCGGCCTTAGTGATGCGAGTTTTCAAGGCTTCGCTAACCTTATTCATTACCACAATTTGGTCAATATTGACAGCATTACACGCAAAATTGGCGGCATCTGCTTCTTCAATGGCAATGCGTTTTTCCGGCGCAACTCGCATTTCAATTAAGCGGTTGGAGTAGGAGTCAAATGCTGCTGGATAGTAAAGCAAATAGCCGCCTGTGAGGGGACAAAAACAGGTATCTAAGTGATAGAAACGTTCGTCTACTAAACGCAGAGAAAGCACTTCGATATTCAGCCATTTGGCGAGCAATGGGTGAGAATCGAGTTCGGAACGGAAGCCGTATCCCGCCCACAACCAGCGTCCTTCGCGATCGAGCAAAGCATCGCCAGCACCCTCAAAGGGCAAGTCTTTCGGTAGTTCGTGAACAGTGAAACCTTTCTCCTCAAACCATGCTTTGAAATACGGTTCTTCGCCTTGACGTTCTTTGTGATAGAAACGACTCAGCACAAAGGTATTACCTAACAGTAAACCCGCGTTGGCGGTGAAAACCATATCAGGCCAGCCTTTTTGGGGCGGTACTAGGTCTACAGTGGCATTTTCTTTGAGGACGTGGTACAGTTTTTCCCACTGTTCGACGGCGCGATCGCGCGATGATTTGTGGACATTGCCCTCCATCCACGGATTAATCACGTAGTCCACATCGTAGTGGTCGGGAGCGCACATCAGAAAGCGAATTGGGTCAGTCATAATTCAGTTAAAATGTTGTAGATGCTACAGACTTAAGTTGACAGAGTTTCCTAGAGAAAAACTACTATGTTGGCTCGTCGCAGAAAGAGTGCAACATCTCACCGCGAAAAAAGTAACTTTTAATTATATCACATAAAAACCTATTTATAGCAACCGCCTTGGTGGTTAAGGCATAACTTTGGGGTAAGGGCTCTCGCATTCGGACAGATAATTTATGGGTTTTACTCAAGGATTTTCCGCCCGAATGCGAGAGCCCCTACAGCCTTAATCGCCAAGGCGGTTGCTATAGATTAAAATTTTCAAGGCAGACAAGTAATGAAACCTTGACAAAGCATCTAGGGACTCAACAAATTCTTCCCTCTGGTTTATTCTTTGGTTCAAACAATTGGGACTGCGATCGCAAATTCCGTACCCTTACCAACTTCGGAATAACATCTCAATTCACCGCAGTGTCTGTCTTTGACAATTTGGTAACTAATCGACAATCCCAAACCAGTACCACTACCCACAGGTTTAGTAGTAAAAAATGGGTCAAATATTCTGGACTGAATTTCCTCACTAATTCCGAGTCCATTGTCAGCAATACGCACGCATACTTGATTTTCGCCACTGACTTCCGTAGTAATGCTAATCTCCATACATATTTCATCGTTGCTATTGCTTGCTAAATCTGTCAAAGCATCGATCGCATTTGAAATTATATTCATAAAAACCTGATTGAGTTGAGCTGGATAGCACTGAATTTTGGGCAGTTTTCCGTACTTTTTAATAATTGCAATTTCCCCACGTTTGGGCTGCTCCTTCAATCGGTGCTGCAAAATTACTAAAGTGCTCTCGATCCCTTCATGAATATCTACTAATTTCCGGTCTCTTTCATCAAGTCTCGAAAAATTTCGCAAAGACAACACAATCTCCTTAATTCTGTTAGCACCCTCTTGCATAGAACCCAATATTTTCGGAAAGTCCTCGGCAATAAATTCGGCATCTATTTCTTCTAATTTATCGGTAATTTCTGGATCGGGTTCAGGATAATATTTTTGATATATTTTCACTAAACTTAGCAAATCTCCAGCATATCTTGTAGCTGGATTAATATTACCATATATAAAGCTAATTGGGTTATTAATTTCGTGGGCTACTCCCGCCACCATTTGCCCGATACTTGACATTTTTTCTGCTTGAATGAGCTGAGATTGAGTGCCTTTTAATTTTTCTAAAGTTTGTTCTAATTGTTGGGCTTTTTCCCGTTCTCGCTGTTCGCTGCTTCGCAAAGCCACTTCTCCTTGTTTGCGATCGCTAATATCGATATGAGTGCCAGTCATCCGCAGCGGATTCCCGGCATAATCGCGTTCCATTACCTTAGCTTGAGCCAAAATCCACTTCCATTCACCGGATTTTGCCAGCATCCTAAATTCTACTTCGTAGAATGGACTCTTCCCAGAAAAATGAGATGCCAACGCCACTTGAGTCAACGGAAAATCCTCTGGATGTACCAGTTCGTCCCAGGATTTAAGAGTATTTTTAATATCGTCTACTTCATAGCCCAACATTGTATTCCACTGCTGATTAAAATATACTTCACCCGTGGCAATATTCCAATCAAACAATCCCATTGCACTAGCTTCAAAGGCTAAATAAAAACGTTCTTCACTAATTTTAAGAGCTAATTCTGCTTGTTTACGTTCAGTAATATCCATTACCGTGCCTAAGAACTCAATCGATTCCCCCGTTTCATTAAAAACACCTTCTCCCCTCACTTCTATATATCGCATTTGACCATCATCATAATGCAAAATTCGTAACTCGTGTTTGTAGGGTTTTTTGTCTGAAATAGCCCGGTTTACAGTTTGGAGAAAATACTCTCTGTCGTCGGGATGATACATCTGGCAGATTTGGGCATAGGGCGGTTCAGGTTGAGTCGGATCGAAACCAAAAATGCGGAATACTTCTTCTGACCAACTAAATTTATGGGCTAAGGGATCAAATTTCCAACTACCTAGCCTCGCAAGTTTTTGGGCTGCTGCTAGACTAGCTTCACTTTTTTGAAGCTGAATTCGTTGCTGTTTATCTTGTTGCAAAAGATTGGATTGAGCGATGGCAATTCCCATTTGTGCCGCCACGGACTCAAATAATCTGACTTCATCTTGCGTCCAGCTTCGAGGACGATCGTACTGATGCAATGCCATGATTCCGTTCGCTTTTCCTTGATAGGAGGTGCGAATTGCCATCATGGATTTTAAATTTATTTGCTCGACTAAATACCTGGTAGATTCTAGCAGCGGTTCGGTAAAAACATCCTCAGACACTACAGCTTTATCTTGAGATAATACAAATTCAGCATGAGGATTGTTATAAATTGGAATTTCTACATCAATCAGGGCTACGGATTCTACTCCTAATTTTTGATACTGAGCAACACAAGGAATACGAGGAGGGTCTACTATGTAAGCGTGAATTAAGCAGCAATCAGCATTAAAAACTCTACCGATTTGGGCGGCGGCTGTCTGAAAGACTTGATCCGGGTTTAAGTTATAGCGAATTTCTAGAGTAATTGTTTCTAGCAAAAATCTTTGCTTAATCAGCCTTTCTAAAGCAGTTAATGCTGTTTTACGATCCAGTTCTGCTTGTTTGCGACTGCTAATTTCAGTTGCAGTTCCCAAAATTTTACAAGGTTTACCATCTTCAGTTCTAGCAAATACGGTATCTCGACTGAAAAACCACCAATATTCACCATTCTTGTGCTGGAGTCGATACTCAAATTCAAAACTTTCTCCGTCTTTTGCTTTCTCAAGTTTGTCTATGTGTGCTGACCATGCAGGGGTATCATCAGGGTGGATTAATTGAGGAATTAACGCTCCTGGCATCTGCTGTATTTCTTCCAATGTATAACCTAGCTCGGTAGAAACTTCGCGGTTGAGATAAATATTTCGGTTTTCTATTAAATCGTAAACGTACAACAAATTAGGATTAGTTTGAATTATTGCAGACAGCCACCGCTGGCTTTCTCGCAGTTCTGCTTCAGTGCGTTTGCGTTCTTCAATTTCTGCTTGGAGTCGCGCATTTTGGACTAAGACTTGTTGAGAAAGACGACGGATATTCAGTTGATTTTCGATGCGAGCTACCACTTCTTCTAGCTGAAACGGTTTGGTAATATAGTCTACAGCCCCCATAGAAAAAGCTTTAACTTTATCAAATACTTCATTTAAAGCGCTGATAAAAATAACTGGTATATCTTTTGTTTGCTCGCAAGCTTTGAGTTTTTGGCAGACTTCATAGCCATCCATTTCCGGCATCATAATGTCCAGCAATATCAAGTCTGGCGGATTTCTGAGCGCAAATTTTAGAGCTAAATTAGCATTTCGTGTTGGTCGGACTTTGTACCCAAGTTTAGACAATAATGTTGAAAAAAGATGCAATATTTCTGGGCTATCATCAACGAGTAAAATGTTTGGTCTCAAGGAATTGTTTACTGTTGTAATTTTTTTTATGGCAATTGTTTTTTGATCGTTTTTATTCATTAAATAACCCCTTTTTATTATGATTTTTTTAGGTAAGTAAATTGTTTAATATTTCACAATCTTTTAGACATTTCCTAAAAATACAGTCAACAACAGGCAGAATGCCTGTTCCAAAATAATTCTGGGAGAGGTCTTTTGGGTGGTAGTTATTTTTGAATTAGGGAAAATATTGTATAATTTGATTTAGGCATGGCAAGTTAAATCTCCTATTTTCCATCAGCTTCGCATCCATTTTTGTTTGCATAAAAGGATGTAAATTCAAAATTATCAATAAACCCCATAGTGAACCAGCCATAACTGCTTTTATTGCAAGGGAGCGTGTTCTTAGACTTGAGTTACTGACAACTTCGACTTACCTGTGGTTGGAGTCACTGGGAGTATGGCGCAGATGGCAAATAGATGACACCGATATATACTGATTAATTGTATCAAAAATATTTGCATTTTTCAGTAAGTCATCACAGTCGATCGAGCTTCCTCAAAATTACGTTCCACTACAATTCTTAATGTTGCTTGTCGCATTCTGATGGTTTGAGGATTTTGAACTACTTTGTATCAGTACATTTTACTGATGTCAAGCATTTCTTCACCCAGCAACGGCTAAAAAACACTATAGGTAGATACGATACCCCGGAGCACTTTAAGTGGTGTGGGCATCTAACAGAAGATAATCATACATAGAATCAGAGGAATTTACTAAACTATTTTATACTGGTAGTCGCCTCAAGTTCATGGTAAGCAGCATATACCGCTTTCACATTATACCAATTCAGAAAAATCCGAGCTATTTCCAAGGCCAACTGGGAATCACCTCGATCGATCAACCACTGTAACAAAGGCGACATCCTCCGCTCATTTAGCAGCCCACCCACAGATAAAACTCCCCACAGTATTTTGTGCAACCAAGTCATTTGAATCATCAGCCGCACTTCCCAGCTAGGGTGTTTTTGATAAAACAAAACTCCCATTCTTCCCCGCTGAATTTCTCGATCGATCATACCGGGGATTTGCTCTAAACTAAAGGGCGGATGCCAATGATAACCCACTGCGGCCGGACATTTAATCAATTTTAAACCTAATTTTTTTAACCTGACTCCCAACTCTAAATCTTCCCATCCATACAGTTGAAAGCGAGTGTCGAATAATCCAGCATCCATCAACCAGTGACGGGCGATGGCCACATTTCCCGTCGCAAAATAAGCGGCGGAAAAATCTGTGATTTTGTAAGGTTCGGAGGTGGGATTGTCGAAGTTGCAAGTATTGATCACGCTGCCGTAAGTAAAAACCCGATCGCTCTCCTTGTATCCTTGTAACAAAGATTCTGCGTGAGCTTGCAAAAAATGCTCGGTAACAACTAAATCGCTATCAATAAAAATAATCGTATCGCCCTTGGCATCTTCCACCCCCAGATTCCTCGCAGCGGCTGGGCCTTGGTGAGACTGTACGAGCGATCGCACATGAGACAAGTCATCGCCATGAGCGGCTAACCATTCCAGCGTACCATCTGTGGAGCCGTCGTCTACTACAATGACTTCATACTTTGCGATCGTGTTACCAAACTGCTGGTTTTCCAGAGCCCATAGACATTTCGCCAAAATTGGTTTACGATTGTACGTCGGAATCACGACACTAAAAAACACGGATTTTCCCCACTGCCACAGCTACCGTCTCCCACCGTAGCAGATTTTTAGCAGCAATTATACAGATAAACAGTCAACTAGATCAAAAAAGAATATCTAAATCTGTACTATTCCTGACAAGAATCGATGTCAATTAGGTGCATAATACAAAGTTGGTTAAATCTGATATCTTGCACCATTTTCCAGAACAGGCAAGATGCTTGTTCCACAAGAATAGATTTTTTTGGGGAGTAGACCTCTGGCGAACCCCGAAAGGCTGATTCAAAATGGTGCAAGATGTGAGTTAAATACAGGATCTACATACCGATGAGTCGCGCTAAAAAAGTTGTGCTAGCATATTCCGGCGGAGTCGATACCTCCGTCTGCATTCCTTACCTCAAAAATGAGTGGGGTGTAGAAGAAGTAATTACTCTGGCTGCGGATTTGGGACAGGGAGATGAATTAGAACCGATCCGCAAAAAAGCTTTAGCATCCGGTGCTTCGGAATCCTTAGTGATTGATGCTACTGAAGAATTTGTCAAAGATTATGCGTTTCCAGCAATTCAAGCCAACGCACTTTACGAAAATCGCTATCCACTTTCGACTGCTCTGGCTCGCCCGCTGATTGCTAAACTGTTAGTGGAAGCTGCGGAAAAATATGGTGCCGATGCGATCGCCCATGGTTGCACAGGTAAAGGAAACGATCAAGTACGGTTCGATGTGTCGATCGGCGCACTAAATCCCAAGATTAAAATCTTAGCACCGGCGCGGGAATGGAAAATGAGCCGGGAAGAAACCATCGCCTACGGGGAAAGATGCGGAATTCCATCCCCTGTGAAAAAGTCTTCACCTTACAGTATCGATCGCAACTTACTAGGAATGGCAATTGAAGCCGGCATTCTGGAAGATCCTTGGGCGGAACCGCCAGAGGAAGTTTATTTGATGACAAAAGCGATCGAGCAAACTCCCGACAAACCCGAATACATTGAAATCGGTTTTGACAAAGGTAATCCTGTCACTCTCAACGGCGAAACTTTATCACCAGTTGCCTTAATTTCCCAACTCAACGAAATAGTTGGAAACCACGGAGTCGGCCGGATTGACATGATTGAAAACCGGGTAGTGGGGATTAAATCGCGGGAAATTTACGAAACTCCAGCGATTTTAGTGTTGATGCACGCCCACCGAGACTTAGAAAGTTTGACGCTGACTGCTGATGTGACGCGATACAAGCGCGGCATCGAAGAAACCTACAGCCAAATGATTTATAACGGCCTTTGGTACAATCCTTTAAAAACAGCTTTAGACGCATTCATTCTGGACACGCAAAAGCGAGTAACTGGAACTGTGCGGATTAAAATGTTCAAAGGAAACGCCACAATTGTCGGCCGCAAATCCGAAAATTCCTTGTACAGTTTCGACTTAGCAACCTACGGTGCTGAAGACGAATTTGACCATAAGGCAGCGGAAGGATTTGTCTATGTTTGGGGATTGCCAACTCGTATTTGGTCGGACAAGAATCGCGGTTAGAAAGTGTTAATTATAGCAACCGCTAATGCGGTTGCTATCAGTCATTAATTTCAAAATCCTGGATGCAACGAGCATCAGTAATATCGAATTATATCAATTCCGGTTGGATCGGAATGATTTAACCGCGAAGGCGCGAAGTACGCGAAGGAAGAGAAGAGGAGTTGAATACAGGACTATGAAGAGAGGTTTTTATATTATATCAATTCCTCTCTTCATCATGACTGTCTAATTAACTACCGGCCAAATTAGGCTTCCACAGCAATTTTTGGTTCCGAAGCCTCTGGCGATTTCGCTTCACTCGGTGGCACAATTTGCCAGAATTTTGGCAAATATTCGGCCCAATTTGCCAAAATCTTAGCGGCTTTTTTGCTGTTAGTCCGATCGCGCTGAGCTTCAATCAACTCTTTCAATTGCGCCTCGCCAGCGGCCGTACAAACCCGCTGCATTTTGACAATCTCCCCGTTGACATGAGCTGGGAAGGTCTCATCTTCATCAAGGAAATAACCCAAGCCGCCAGTCATTCCAGCGCCGACGTTGCGGCCGACTTTTCCTAATACGACAATGACGCCGCCAGTCATGTATTCGCAGCAGTGATCTCCAGCACCTTCAATGACGGCTTTCGCCATGGAGTTACGCACTGCAAACCTTTCGCCAGCTTTACCCGCCGCCAACAGAGTTCCCCCTGTTGCGCCGTACAAGCAAGTGTTACCAACGATCGCATTTTCGGAAGCATCATAAGTCGCATCCGCTGGCGGTTTGATCGCAATTTCACCACCGTGCATTCCCTTACCTACGTAGTCGTTGGCTTGGCCATCCAGTACCAAAGTCATCCCCGGTAAGTTGAATGCGCCGAAACTTTGACCAGCAGTACCAGTAAAGTTGAGGGTGATTTGTCCAGTAAAACCCGTGTTACCGTATTGCTTGGCGATCGCACCACTGATTCTGGTGCCGACTGTGCGATCGGTATTCACCAATTTTACACTTTTAGTAACACTGGTTTGATTGGCGATCGCGCTTTGAATTTCAGCATCCGCCAACAAATCATCATCTAACACTGGCCCGTTGGTATGTACGTCGCCGTGGATCAAGAAAGAGCGATCGGTCTTAGTATCAGGTAATTTGGTCAAACAATCCAAATTAATCTCTTGAGTTTTGGTCAACTTCACCCCAGCCCGCATTGTCAGCAAATCACCGCGGCCAATAATATCTGCGATCGACTTATAGCCCAATTTTGCCAACAAACTGCGTACTTCTTGGGCCACAAAGTAGAAGAAATTGACTACGTGTTCCGGCGTACCGGGGAAACGCTTCCGCAACTCTTCCTTCTGCGTGGTAACGCCGACAGGACAAGTATTCATGTGGCAAACGCGGGCCATAATGCAGCCTTCAGCAATCATTGCCACGGTGCCAAACCCATACTCTTCGGCGCCCATCAAAGCGCCTACAATCACGTCCCAGCCTGTTTTGAAGCCACCATCAACGCGGAGTAAAACCCGATCGCGCAATTTGTTTTCCATCAGCACCCGATGAACTTCCGTCAATCCGAGTTCCCACGGAGAACCTGCGTGCTTAATCGAACTAAGTGGAGAAGCACCGGTGCCACCATCGTGGCCGGAAATTTGAATCACATCAGCATTGGCTTTCGCGACACCAGCAGCCACAGTACCGATGCCGACTTCCGACACCAACTTGACGGAAACTCCCGCTTTCGGATTGATTTGATGCAAGTCAAAAATCAACTGTGCCAAATCCTCGATTGAATAAATATCGTGGTGAGGCGGGGGGGAAATCAAGGTGACACCTGGTTTCGATCGGCGCAAAAAGGCAATATACTGGCTCACTTTCGGCCCTGGTAATTGGCCACCTTCACCCGGTTTCGCACCTTGGGCCACTTTGATTTCGATCTGTTTGGCGCTCATCAGGTACTCTGGAGTCACGCCGAAACGCCCAGAAGCTACTTGTTTGATGGCACTTGAGGCGGTATCCCCGTTTTGCAAACCCTTCAAGTGAGGCAGAGTTGGTGACAAGCCAGCCTCGCTCACATCCTTGAGCACATTGTATCGAACTGGGTCTTCGCCGCCTTCACCGGAGTTGGATTTGCCGCCGATGCGGTTCATCGCAATGGCTAAGGTTTCGTGGGCTTCCGGGGACAAAGCACCGAGGGACATTCCGCCCGTGGCGAAACGTTTGACAACATCTGCTACAGATTCTACTTCTTCTATGGGAATCGAAGGGCGATCGCTCGCCAAGTCCAGCAAATCCCGCAAAGCTGTCATCGGGCGATTTTCAAGCTGTTTCTTGTAAACCTCGTAGTGATCGTAGGCAGTTTCTGAATTTTTGAGACCCATGGGTCTCATTTCTGGTTCGGCCCCGTTGCCGTTACCATTAGTTTGCAGCTTAAAGCTAGTCACAGCCTTGTGTAAAGCCTTGGCCATTTCCGGGCTGTTCATGTGATATTCGCCGCCGCGCCGATATTGCACGAAGCCGTAATTTTCCAGCTTTTTAGCGTTCAATTCCGGGAAAGCCTGGGAGTGGAAGGACATCACTTCCTGGCCTAGTTCCGCCACCGTCAAACCGCCGATGCGAGACACGGTGCCTTTGAAGCCCAAATCTAGCAAATCGCCGCCAATCCCGATCGCCTCAAAGATTTGGGCCGCTTGATAGCTGGACAACAGGGAAATCCCCATTTTTGACATAATCTTCAACAGCCCATTTTCCACCGCTTTGCGGTATTGAGCTTGAGCCGCAGTCACGGTAATATTCGGCACTTTGCCATGTTTCATCAAGTTTTGAGTCTTGCTGTCAGCCCACCAGCCGCGCACGCTTTCCAGGGCTAAATAGGGGCAAACCGCAGCCGCACCGTAACCGATTAAACAAGCAAAGTGGTGAGTGCTCCAACACTGGGCGGTATCGACTACTAGGGAAGTTTGCATCCGCAGCCCTTCCTTGATCAAGTGGTGGTGAACGGCACCTATTGCTAGGAAAGGTGGAATATAAGTGCATTCTGCACTCAAACCTCCTTCTTCATTCCCTCCTCTTCCTTCTTCCTTCGATACTCGATCGCTCAGAATCAAAATCGCTTCGCCCGATCGTACCGCATCGGCTGCCTGTTGACAAAGTTGCTCGACAGCCAACTTCAAACCTTCCGGGCCGCCATCAATTTTGTAAAGCGTTGATAGAACCTCTGCGGGGAAAGACTTTTGTTCCTTCAAGTAAGACAGTTCAGCGTCGTTGAGTACGGGAGAATCTATTTTCAGTAGCTTGGCATTTTCCGGCACTGCTTGCAATAAATTACCCCGCAGCCCGATATTCACCGTCAGAGACATCACCATCCCCTCGCGCAGGGGGTCGATCGGCGGATTTGTGACTTGAGCAAACCGCTGTTTGAAATAGTTGTACAGTAACTGAGGTTTTTCTGACAACACAGCCAAGGGAATGTCGTCTCCCATGCAGAAAGTCGGTTCTTTCCCGGAGCTCGCCATCTCCACGATCACCATGTCCAAATCTTCGGCGGTGTAGCCAAAAGCAATTTGACTGGCTAACAGTGTTTGAGAGTCGAGGGTTGCGGTTTCGGCAAAAGGTTGTGGTTCCAAGGTTTCGCGGTTTTTTTGCAACCATTCACCGTAGGGATGTCGCTTCGCAATCCGCTGTTTTAGTTGCCAATTTTTGAGAATTTCCTGAGTTTGCAGATCGACTGCGATCATTTGTCCTGGCCCTAAACGGCCTTTTTCGATGATATCGGCTTCGTCGATATCGACTACACCTGCTTCGGAAGCCACAATTACCAAACCGTCTTTGGTAATGCAGTAGCGGGCGGGGCGTAAACCGTTGCGATCGAGAGTAGCACCTACTTGTTTCCCGTCGCTAAATACCAGTAATGCGGGGCCATCCCAAGGTTCTTGAATGGCGCTGTAATACTCATAAAAATCGACAATTTCGGGATAGGGAGCTAAATCTGGCTGATTTTTGTAAGCTTCAGGAACTAGAATAGTCAAGGATTCCAGGGGAGAACGGCCGGAGTGCACCAGCAGTTCCATCACATTGTCCAAGTTGGCCGAATCGCTGCTGTCAGAATTGACAATGGGGTTGAACGTGTTGAGATCGGCTTGACTCCAATTCGGGTGAGCTAAATTGGCTTGTCGCGCCCTCATCCAGGTAATATTGCCCAACAGCGTGTTGATTTCGCCGTTGTGTCCCAGCAAGCGCATCGGTTGAGCTAAGTGCCAGCGGGGCATGGTGTTGGTGCTGAAGCGTCGATGATATACTGCAAAGGCGCTTTTGTAGGCTGGATTTTTCAGGTCTAGGTAAAATTCTCCCAGTACGGCCGATCGCAGCATTCCTTTATATACGATCGTGCGACAGGAAAAAGAGCAAGAGTAAAAGTCTTGGCGGGTGAAGTCGGGGCGATGGGATAATGCGTGTCCGATCGCGCGGCGAGTCAGAAATAACTGTCGATCGAGTTCGTCGCCCTGTAATTGCGGTGAACTAACGATTACTTGTTCGATTTGAGGTTGATTTTCTAGCGCTTGGGGGCCCAAAACTGACGCATCCACGGGCACTTTTCGCCATCCCAGCAGTGTCAGCCCGCGTTCTAACAGGATTTCCTCAACCATATACCGCGCGATCGCCGCTTGGTTTTCATCCCTGGACAGAAACAGCATTCCGACTCCGCAATTTTCCTTAGCGGGAGGCACAATTCCCTGTTCTGCGAACCAAGCATCCAACAATTCCCAGGGAATTCCGGTCATCAAACCAGCACCGTCACCGGAATCGGAGTCAGCGCTACAACCGCCACGATGTTCGAGACAAGTTAAGGCTGGTAAAGCTTTTTGAATTAAGGAGTGAGTAGCTTTGCCGCTTTGGTTAGCAATGAAGCCCACACCGCAAGCATCTCTTTCTTCGATTAGCCAGCTTTGACCGGCATAAGGAGTTCCTCGATGACCCAGATTTTGATTTTGATTTCGATCGCTCGTGTTGCCCATGTTGATTGAATACTATTTCGGTGATTGTGTGGTTGATTCGTTATAACTTGAAAAACAGAAGGCTACCCATCTGTGGGAGTCGGGAAAACCTTCAAACAGCCAAAGCCAGCAGATTTGATCAAAAAATTACATGGATACTGCCAGTACCTAGCTCTGAAACTCTGTTTGCAGTTTCTTAATTATCTCGATCGAATCGCCTCCGAGATGTCTCATAGAATACGCTGCTGTTAAAAAACACAGTTATTCTCTGGAAAATCGCTGCCTTGCAACCAGGTAAATTGCAGGCGATCGAGTTTTGTGTTTTTTTTATTTAATCCCCTCCATCAGTCTTGCAGTGTGCTGCACCACCAATGAAACCATGTCTTAATATTATGCAGCTAACTACAGCGAACTACACAGCCAAAGAAATTAAGTTTATCAATAATAATGATAAATTTTCACCGTTGTGCTGTATGGCGTGTTTGAGGGTGAATTGTTTTAAGTATCAAAGTTGTAAAAAAATGCACACTAAAGTCTCGATTGCGCCCCTACTGGCGATCGCACTATGTTTAGTCTGGAATCTTGCGGGGAAAGCAGAGAATGAGAAGGCTGGGCTGATGGATGCTTCCACAGCCCGCCAGGGAATGAATTCCCTGGCTAATAGGGAAAGTCGGTTAAAACCGACTGAAATACCCCTCAATAGTCCTCTTGAGAGGACTTCAGCTATGAGACAGGGGTTTCAACCCCTGTCGGACTCGGACTCTCGCTTTTTGACTCAATCCCCACCACCCGCTGCCACAATCAAAGGCGGCCGCCAAATCTCTCTCAACGGGCGCATCCTTCCCCTAGCTTGGACACAACAGCCCACAAATAGCATATCGCCGAATATCCGAACTTGGATTGCCGACATTGGGTTAATGCAATCGGCCGGAGTCGATTTGCTCAACACCGCCGATAATACTAAACAGCCCGTACAGTGGTTTTCAGTATCTTTAACGGCAGCTCAAAGTATAACAGGGCGATCGCAGGGACAGTATCGTTACTTAGATATCACAGATTTTGCCAGACTTGCGGGTTGGCGGATATCGGTCGATGGTAATACTTTGAGCATCACATCTCCAGTAGCAAATGTTACAGGAGTGCGGCAAGCAGAGAAAGAATGGGGCGATCGCATCGTGGTAGACCTCGATCGCAGTGCTCCGTGGCAAGTTAACATTGTCGATACCCCAAGCCCATCCCCAACACCCACACCTAGAGACACCCCAGACGACCCCACAAAGCCCACTCTTCCCCAGACTAAAACCCCCCCAGCGCCAAACCTCGAAACACCAGACGACCCCAGCAAACCAGCCATCACACTCCCGCTAGCACCATCTGCGCCCATCATCGGTCAAGAATGGTCGATCGACCTCGATGCCAAAATCCCACCCGCTATAATTCAGCGCGCCGTTCAAACCAGCAAACAATTACTAGCACTAAAAATCCAACCAACCGAGACTCAAACTAGAATCAAAGTCACCATACCTTTAGGTTGGCGTCCACAAGTTTTCAGCCTGGGAAATCCCCATCGATTAGTGATTGATATTCGGCCAGATTCCCTAGTAGAAAAAGACATTGTTTGGGCGCGGGGAGTCCGGTGGCGACAACAGTATCAAAACTTAGGAACCGCTCGTTTTCCAGTTGTTTCCTTAGAAGTTAATCCGCGTCAAACCGGTGTCAAAATCAGACCTATTTTGAGCAATCCCCCCACCGATAAAGGCACTGCACCTCTGAGGGAAACAGCGGAACTTTCGGGAACGGCGGCTGCGATTAATGCAGGATTTTTCAATCGGATAAATCGGTTAGCTTTAGGGGCAATTCGGCGCGACAACAAGTGGCTGGCTGGCCCGATTTTGAACCGAGGGGCGATCGCCTGGAACGATGGTGGCGAAATCTCGATCGCCCGTTTGACTTTGCAACAAACCTTGATTACTCCGACAAATCAACGTTTATCTATTTCTCACCTCAATAGTGCCTACGTAGAAGCTGGAATCGGCCGCTACAATCCCGATTGGGGAACGACTTATACTCCGTTTTCTGACAATGAGATAGTTGTGACTGTTGTGGGCGATCGCGTTGTGGGCCAAGTTCCCTCTGGTGGGATGGGAAAAACAGCGTTTCCAGTACCAGCCAACGGTTATATTTTAGCATTGCGTTCCAATTTGTCGATCGCCCCTCAACTGACACCAGGCACTTTATTACGTCTGGAAACTCAGACAATTCCGTCAGAATTCAGTGCTTTTCCTTACATTTTAGGTGGTGGACCATTGTTGGTAAAAAACGGTAGAGTTGTGCTCAATCCGCAGGCGGAAGGGTTTAGCGATGCCTATGTGAGACAGACGGCGATTCGGAGTGCTATCGGGCGCAATGCAGCGGGTAATTTGCTGATTGTAGCGGTGCATAACCGGGCGGGGGGGGCGGGGCCAAATTTCGCCGAACTCGCCCAGATATTGCAGCAAATGGGGGCTGTGGAGGCTTTAAATTTGGATGGGGGAAGTTCGACGAGTTTGTATTTGGGAGGGAATTTAGTCGATCGACCTTTGTCAACGGCAGCGAGAGTTCATAATGCGATCGGAATATTCATTCAACCCTAGTTTGGGAGAAAAATCAGTCGTTACTTTGGCGCTAATTAGAATCCCCGGAACCAACCCCCAATCATCTCCGTCACGATTCTTATTCTGGCGATCGGCCTATCTCAAGTAAAACTTTTTTTGAGCAACATTACTTACTGGTTAAAAATGATACTACATCAACTACGATCCGGTTGACAATAAACTGCGAGCGTATAAGATGTGTAGAATATTTTCTCTATGTATCAGTGACTTAGCTTTGCCCAAATTGACTGTGACTTTTATAACTTATGTAGTCATATTTCGTCAGTGTAGTAGCGATTTTTAGTAGCCCTGGTTACTGAAAAAGATGTTTTTATAACAACTAACATCTCATGCTGTAGTCAAGGAACTATCACCAGAATTACCCTAAAAGACTGATGAAATTTAGAGTTACATAAGCTATAGTAGGCACTATCAACAAATTTATCTTTCACAGACCCAATCAATGCCAAAACCCTAGGGACTATATCCCTACGCCACATTAATATTATCGGATTATCCGGGTAAATCAACTTATTGCAGGATAAATTAGATAATAACTATCCATAAAAAATACAAACAAGGTAGGATTTAGTAATGTTTAAACTGGAAATTAATGAGGTTAAGTTAGGATCAGCAGTGGGTATGGATTATAGCAAATTGCGTAATTTATTAGCCGCCAAAAAGTGGCAAGAGGCAGACGAAGAAACTACTAAACTGATGCTGCGGGCTGTCAAATGCGAAGAAAAAGGATGGCTGGATAGAGAAAGTATTGAAGAATTTCCCTGCGAGGACTTGCATACCATCGACCAACTTTGGGAAGAATATTCCAACGGTCACTTTGGCTTTAGCGTACAAAATCGTATTTATCAAAGTCTGGAGGGAAGCAATGAATATGATAGCGATGTTTGGGAGACTTTTCGTTACATAGTGGGCTGGCTAAAAAAGGGCGAAAGGCTCTACTACAACGACCTCACTTTTAGTGAAAAAGCACCAGCAGCTCACCTCCCAGTTGTGGGATTATTTGTGGGCGTTGTGGGGAGGGGAATTAACTCGGATTCTTTCGAGCGCCAATGTGCGCTTATGGCCGGTTTGGGGGGGGTTGTTTTTGATGCTCTCGCATCAAGACTCTTGAGCTGTAACGAATCAGTTCCTGTTTTACGGGAATGATTATTGACTGTTGACTTTGAGTCAAAAAACTGAAAATTTCCGTGAAATATTGTGGTGGCTTGAATCGATTTTTATCATTTTATTTTTCAGGTATACCGACTTTTGTTAGTAATTATTGTCTAGTATAGCATCGCTAAAACCCAGACTTATTCGCCAAATAAGTCTGGGCTTTATGACCATGTTTACACAAATCAATCAGCCATCACAGATAACACATATTCTCCTTGATTTACTGACTGATTGGTCGAAACATCAAAAATAAAAAGATCCGACTCAGCACAAACATCGACTAAAGTGGGAAAATCTCCATGTTTGTGAAAGCACAGAATTTGATAAAGCCGATCGCCCTTTTTGACAAAACTCCCCAATTCCACTCGATTTTGAATCATCCCGCCCGCCGGCGCGTAGTATTCTTTGACCAAATTCTTGGGAGTGAAAATGACTTGATGATTCTCAGTTTCTGGAAGCGGAAATCCATCTATTTTCAATAAACCCTTACTGGCTAAGTAATTTTTGATTCCCCGTAAGCCCTTGGCCACCGATTCTGGATGGATTTCCATCCCCGAACCCAATTCTAGAGTCCAAGATTCAATATCAAAGGAAATCGGACTCCCCAACTCTGCTAAAATCCTTTCCAAAGCCAGCCAAGGTTTGAGAAATGCCTCATCAAAAGCATCCCCATCATACTCGTTCATCAAGATGGCGCGATCGAGCAAAAAAGCTTTCGCACTCTCCTCGCGAGAACTAAAACAATAAAGGTAATCTAAACTTTGATTCGTGGAACTGTGCAAGTCCAGCACATAGTCAGCATCCCAACACAAAGATTGTAGCTGGTATCGGAAAAGTTCCCTGTAGGGGCGACAACTAGGAGCGTTAATTTTTGCCAACTCTTTGGCAAAACTCAAAGCAATTGCTTTTCTGTAATTAACTTTAACAGTATCGGCATCCAGATTCATCTGAGACTGAGCAAAACCCAGAATATCTTCCCCTTGCTTTTCAAAATCCCAGAAAATCCGGTTCCAATTTACCCCATCATAAAGATTGTAGCGACCAGGGGAAAAATGGTGCGATCGCTGGTTGACACCCACAGGATTACAAACAGGAACTAGCCAAATTTCCCCGATTAACTCAGTGGAGTCCAAACACCTTAAAAACTCAATCAATTGGTAAATAACGGCATTACCGCTAATCTCAGCGCCGTGGAGGTTAGATTGAAGATAAGCCTTTTTGCCGGGAATCGCACCTTGGAACTGATAGACTTGCAGCGAAAGTCGATCGCCAGAAGCAAGCTGCACCACAGGAATAGTCGAAATAATAGGAATCATAGACAACCAGAGGAGGAAAGTGGGAATCGGGAATCGGGAATCGGGAATCGGGAATCGGGAATTGGGAATTGGGCATAGTTTATTCCTGACTTCCTGCTTCCAGAATTTACCGCCATCCTTCATCCCCCCTTGGGGGGCAGGGGGGGTAGCGTGCAGCGGGGGGCAGGGGTGGGTGACTTCTTCCTTGTTTAAATAGACACTGGAAGCAAGCGCTCTATCGGCTAGCGATGAGCGTCGGGTAGTTTACATAGCCGATTTGCTAGAGAAGGTTTAACTAGACAGACGGGAATTGCCCCGCTATAGGTGTACTCACTGTCTTCGGTGGGACGGGCGACTCGTGAGAAGACGATTGCGCCGCTCACTATATGTGATGCGCAGCCAGCAGTAGATGAGCGGTGCATGAGGAAGCGAACAAATTCTTTGCATTTTTATATGATCCTTGATACAATCTTACCAGAGAAGCCGATCGCCGATAATGTATCAAGCCTATAAGTTCCGAATCTATCCGACCACCGAGCAGCAGACGTATTTTGCGGGTGCTTTCGGTTGTTGTCGTTGGTTCTGGAATTATAGTTTGAATCTGTGTCAGCAAACCTATAAAGATACGGGCAAAGGGTTAAGCAGAAGTGTAATTCAAGGATTACTCCCAAATCTCAAAAAAGAGTACCCTTGGTTGACAAATGCTTATTCTCAATCACTCCAAGTAGTCGCACTAAACCTGTCTAGTGCTTACAAGAACTTCTTCGACAAACGCGGTGGTTTTCCTAGCTTCAAGTCGAAGCATGGTAGACAGTCTATTAGTTATCCTCAGAATGTCAAAGTAGGTACAAGTTCTCTCAAATTACCTAGGATTGGCGAGGTGCATTGCATAATCCACAGAAAATTAGATGGCA
>JAHREW010000027.1 GCA_020883125.1 Microcoleus sp. CAWBG506 | reverse complement strand
TAATGACTAATGACTAATGACTAATGACTAATGACTAATGACTAATGACTAATGACTAATGACTAATGACTAATGACTAATGACTAATGACTAATGACTAATGACTAATGACTAATGACTAATGACTCATAACTCATAACTCATAACTAATGACTACTGACTCATGACCGCTGACTACTGAATATCATTTTGCTGTAATTCTTCCTCCCTAAAGGGATTGTAGAAAAAGGAGCCTGTTTGCGGTGGCAATTTGGGGTTGAGTACAATTTCTACTATACTTTTTACTACCCCAGTTAACGGAATTGCCAGGATAACTCCCAATAATCCTCCCACTTTACCTCCTAACAACAAGGCTGTGAAAATAACTACCGGGCTTAATCCTGTGAGATTTCCCATGATGCGGGGAGCTACTAAGTTATCTTTGATTTGCTGAAGGGCGATCGCCACTGCTAAGACTTGCAGCGCTTGCCACCAATCAATAAATGCTACAATTATACTAACTGCTCCAATTCCCAAAGTTGCACCGATAAACGGAATTATTTCTGTTAATCCTATAAATACCGCAAATAACAGGAAAAATGGGACTCGCAACCACCAAAAAGCCAGAGTCAGTGCTGTGGCCATAAATAGTCCCAGCAGCAACTGTCCCGATACAAAGCGCTGGAGGTTTCGCTGCAAAGTTTCAGTTAAAACATAGCGAATATCTGGGGAAAAAATACTTGTCAAGCCACCCCAGAGTCTTTGTCCGTCTAGGAGCATATAAAAGGAAATGACGAGAATTAGAATTAAATCCAAAAACCAGTTAACCGTACCGACAACTAAGCCTAAACCAGTACCCGCGATCGCCTGTACTTGTTCTTGCACTTTAGCAGATAGTTGCTGCTCCAAAATTTCCACGTTAAAAGGCAAATTGCGATCGGCACTCCAAGTTTGGAATTCACCTAGCTGCTGTCGCCCAGACTCCAGCAATTCCGGGAGTCTCACCCCCAACTGTCTGGCTTGGCTGAACACCGGTGGTACAATAGTTAAACCAATTACTACTAATAACAAACCAGCAGTTAAATAAACCAGGGCCGCAGCTACTCCCCGTGGCAAAAATACTTGGAGTCTTACTACTGCATAATTCAATAAAAAGGCAATTAGTCCCGCCGTTACCAAAATGCTGACCAGTTCTCCCACATAATTGATAGCAGCTAGGGTAAACCATCCTGTCACTAGCACTAGCAGCCAAGTGATTAGAAACTGTTGAGCGGGAGAAAAGATGCTATTCATCAGAAAAATGGGTTGGAAACCCCGTCCTTCTAGGACGGCTTTACAATTTAATTTGCAATGCGCCACGAGTTGTAGGACAAAAATTTACAATCTGCGGGCGATGCGTTTTGAGTTAGACGCTTGCCAGTTTTTAAATCGTGCAAGCTAATTGTTTTTCGGTACGGGTCTTTCTTTGTTGGAGATTCTTGCCAACCGCCAACGTAACAAAATCCGTATTTAGGGTGTTTAACAATTGAACCGCGCTTAAACCCGATACTAATTGTGCCACCATAACGAAGGCGAATATGACCTGTGGAATGTTGCAAGGGATGGAGCTGTCTGCGATGAAACTCAAGGGGAATTACTTCTATTAGCTTGGTCTTGTCGGGTTGGATGTGTCCTCCCGCGTACCAATTAGCTAACACCCAAGAATCCACGCAGTGAGCCTCAAACTTGTTTGATAGTTTCTGTTTGGACTTGAGAAGTCCTAAATTTTGACGCAGTTCGTAAGTATCGTTTCCCGATCTAATCTCAAGATGGGCAATCTTTCTAACCTCAGAGTAAAACCAGTGTTTGCCTACTTCCAAAGGGCTAAACGATACATTCCACTTGCGTCCGTTTTTTCGGGTTCTTGCTTTGATATCTTCCACAACAATTGTCGATATTGGAAACATCAACGTTAGCCAGTTAACTATCCTTAACTTCCACTGCCATCTTGCCTTAGTAGATGGAGGGAGCCGATTTTTGTTAACCAACCTGTTAGCTCGGTTTTGACGGCACGGTGTGTTCCGAAACCGCCGATCACGTCGCATATTTCGCCTTACTTCAACATGGTCTTTTACCCAATCAATTGCATGGGTCTGGATGTTTAAGTAGGTATGCGATTTGGATTTAACGGTAAATCCTTCGCGTTTGCTACCTGGATCGATGCCAACCGCTATGGGTTGATAGTTGTGGTTTGAAGGCTCTGCATTCAACCTGACACAAAATACTCCTTTTTTCCAGAATGGTGTTGCCTTGCTCGATCCTATCCAACGCTTGGCGCGGGCATTGGTAGTCGGCATTAACGGTCTATTTTCACTGTTTACAACGGGTACAAACATTTACGGTAAGTCCTATTTCTAGGTATATATTTCCCTTCGCCACTGACTGCCAAAGTGGTTAAGAACTAGGGAGGCATTCTTAACGTTTTGTGAGATACCACTCTCAGGCAGTTCAGTTGGTCTTTTAAAGACGCAGGCTAGACACTGTTTTGGTCTTGAATTTGGAGGGTGGTGAGCCTTCCTCTTTCAAGCCCCATGCCTTCAGGCTGGGGTTTATGACTGGGATTTTTGTCAATTAAACTGGCACAATTTTTGGGTTATATGTGCCCTATTCTACACTAAACATCGGGAATATAAACTAACAATAATAATCAGTTCCCCATGAGACTTACCGGATTATTGATGAGTTGGTGAGAGCCAAACGACTCCAGGAAACAGAAATTAGGCCGATCGACTCCCTGTGACAATCAAGCCTCCACCTACAAGCTCCCGATCCGTGGAGTCATGTTCTCCAAGGCGGCCACGCTAAATTACGCGCAGTCACCCAAAAGGAGGACGCGCTACTGTTGACGACCTCCATTACAATGAAGTAGATATTAAGAACGCAATCTTTCTTTACAATATAAAAAACCAAAGGCTGATACCGGCGGGAGGAACTACTGTGACGCATCCAATTATTTCAGAAGCGGAAGAAACGCAACCCCTTCATCAGCTACACCAAAATCGCGATAGCAACGAAGCAGGGCTTGTGTATGAAGATAGCATCAAAGACGAGTCTCGCCGGAAATTCGTCTCTGAGGAAGATGAACGCAAAATTTCTCCTTTTGTTCCAGAAATGGACGGCGAGGAATCAGCAATTTGGGAAGGGGAAGAAACAGCATCTGCGCCCAGCAAAGGCATCAAGTGGCCAGGGGTATTGGCAGGGGTAGGCATTGGGGTAGTTGCTACACTAGCGACAGTGCACCTGATCCCACGCCCCAGTGCGCCTCCGGCTGCTCCCGCAAAAGCGGCAACTCAAGCACCGATTGCTCAGACTGTGACAGTGGCACCGGTGGAATCGGCCCAGGTGACTCAAACTCTGGAAGCAACGGGCACTGTAGCCCCCTACGATTTGCTGCCGGTGCTCCCACAAGCTAATGGCTTGCAAATCAAGCAGGTGTTGGTGGCGGAAGGAGATAGGGTAGAAAAGGGTCGGGTGATGGCGGTTTTGGATGACTCGGTGTTGCGATCGCAAATTTCCGAAGCTGTTGCTAAAGTACAATCTGCCACTTCTACCGTAGAACAAGCCCAAGCTCAGGTGGAGCAAGCCCAGTCTACCCAAGAAGAAGCCGAAGCGGGCGTTTCTCAAGCTCAGGCTGGCGTTCAAAAAGCCATCGCTGATGCAGAGCAAGCCAAAACAGGCGTCGGCCAAGCTCAAGCTGGTGTCGGCCAAGCTCAAGCTGGTGTACAACAAGCTAGAGCGGGCATTGCTTCTGCTCAGGCTAAATTAGAACAGGCCCAAAGAGAGGTAAATCGTACCCAAGATTTGGCATCTCAGGGAGTAATTAGTCAGCAAGAATTAGAAAGACGTAAAACAGAGCAGCAAACGGCTGTTCAAGATTTGAACAAAACTAAAGCTGATTTGAATCGAGCTTTGGAAGAACAAAATAAAGCAGCCGAAGAAGTGCGATCGGCTCTTGCTAAAGTAGCAAATGCGATGGCTAATATCAATACAGCTAAGGCAGCCCTCAGCAGTGCTCGTGCGAAAGTGAATACGGCTGGTTCAAGTGTCAGCAGCGCTAGAGCCAATGTCGGAAACAATGCTGCTACTGTTCGTAGCAATGATGCGCGAGTCAAACAGTTACAAACTCAATTAGAACAAACTGTAGTTCGCGCACCAGATAGCGGCACGGTGGCTGAAAGAATTGGTAGAGTTGGGGATGTTTCTTCCGGTAGCCAAAAACTGTTTTCGATTATTCGGGGAAACAAGCTGGAATTGCAATTGAAAGTGCCGGAAACTCAACTTTCCCAGGTACGCCCTGGCACCGCCGTCAATATTACTTCTGATTCTGACAAGCGGATTAAATTAGCAGGAACTGTGCGAGATATTTCGCCTCTGGTTGACCCTCAAAATCGCCAAGCTACAGTCAAAATAGATTTGCCGGAAAGTGATTTTTTGCGATCGGGAATGTTTTTGCGGGCTGCGATTGCGACAGCAACGACTCAAGGTTTGAAGGTTTCTGCTAAGGCTATTTTACCCCAAGCTGATGGTGGTGCTGTGGTTTATAAATTGGTTGGTGAGGATAAGGTGCAGGCTCAATCTGTTGAGGTTGGGGCAATTTCTGGGGGGGCTGTTGGTGATTTGACTAATGCTAAGGTGGAGATTAAAAAGGGTTTGAAGGTTGGCGATCGCGTGGTGGTTGCTGGGGCTGGTTATCTCAAGGATGGCGATCGGGTTAAGGTTGTTAAATAGTTATTAGTCATTAGTCAGTAGTCATTAGTCATTAGTCATTAGTTAGTAGTCATTAGTCATTAGTTAGTAGTCATTAGTCATTAGTTAGTAGTCATTAGTCATTAGTTAGTAGTCATTAGTTAGTAGTCATTAGTTAGTAGTCATTAGTTAGTAGTCATTAGTTAGTAGTCAGTAGTTATTAGTCATTAGTTAGTAGTCATTAGTCATTAGTTAGTAGTCATTAGTTAGTAGTCATTAGTCATTAGTTAGTAGTCATTAGTTAGTAGTCATTAGTTAGTAGTCATTAGTTAGTAGTCAGTAGTTATTAGTCATTAGTTAGTAGTTATTAGTTAGTAGTTAGTAGTCATTAGTTAGTAGTCATTAGTCATTAGTCATTAGTTAGTAGTCATTAGTCATTAGTCATTAGTTAGTAGTCATTAGTTAGTAGTCATTAGTCATTAGTTAGTAGTCATTAGTTAGTAGTCATTAGTCATTAGTTAGTAGTTATTAGTTAGTAGTTAGTAGTCATTAGTTAGTAGTCATTAGTCATTAGTCATTAGTCATTAGTCATTAGTTAGTAGTCATTAGTTAGTAGTCATTAGTCATTAGTTAGTAGTCATTAGTTAGTAGTCATTAGTCATTAGTTAGTAGTTAGTAGTTAGTAGTCATTAGTTAGTAGTCATTAGTCATTAGTCATTAGTTAGTAGTCAGTAGTTAGTAGTCAGTAGTTATTAGTCATTAGTCAGCAGTCATTAGTCAGCAGTCATTAGTCAGCAGTCATTAGTCAGCAGTCATTAGTCATTAGTCATTAGTCATTAGTCATTAGTCATTAGTCATTAGTCATTAGTTAGTAGCGGTGCCCTTCCTCGTAGTCGAAGGGTCATTAGTCAGTAGTCAGTAAGTGTAAGGTGCGGACTTCGCACCCTACAGTATTACTTTTTTTGAACGAACCGCGAAGGCGCGAAGGACGCAAAGGAAGAGAAGAAAGAAGAGAGAAAGCGGAAGAAAGCAGGAACTGTATTACCAATGCTCTTCGGCCCAATGCTCTTCGGCCCCATTCCCCATTCCCCATTCCCCATTATGTCTTTTAATATCTCGGCTTGGTCGATTAAACAGCCTGTTCCTACTATTGTCTTATTCTTAATTTTGACAATAGGTGGTTTATTATCTTTTCCGGTTTTGGGCATTGATGATTCGCCCAATATCGATGTTCCTTCGGTGTCGATATCTGTTAGCCAACCGGGGGCAGATCCAGCGGAACTGGAATCTCAAGTTACGAAAAAAGTAGAAGATGCTGTTGCTGGTTTGGGCAATATTGACCACATTATCTCCACCGTTAATGATGGTTCTTCTAATACTACGGTTAACTTTTTGTTGGGAACTAATAGCGATCGCGCTACCAATGATGTCCGCAATGCGATCGCCCAAATTCGCCAAAGTCTGCCCCAAGATATTAACGATCCTGTAGTGAAGCGGGTTGAGTTTGCCGGCAGTTCCATTATGTCCTATGCTGTGGTTTCCGATCGCCAATCTGTAGAACAGTTAAGCGATTTAATCGACCAAAACATCAGCCGCGTCCTCCTCTCGGTAAAAGGTGTTGCTCAAGTGCAGCGGATTGGAGGTAGAGACAGGGATATTCGAGTAGATTTAAACCCGGAACAACTCAAAAGTCTTGGGATTACAGCTACCCAAGTAAATGACCAAATTCGCAATTTTAATATCAATTTACCAGGTGGGCGCACGGAAATTGGTAATTCTGAGCAAACTATTCGCACCCTTGGTAGTGCCAAAACTCTGGATGAACTCAAAACCTATAAAATTACTTTACCTAAAGGTAGTTTTGTGCCTCTCACCAGTTTGGGAGAAGTAACTGAGGGCTATGCAGAGGCTCGTCAGGCGGCGCGACTTAATGGCAAACCTGTAGTGGCTTTTTCGATCCTCCGCAGTACCGGCAGCACTCTGGTAACTGTAGAAGAAGCAGTGCGGGAAACTGTGAAAAAATTGGAAAAGATTTTGCCGCCTGATGTCAAGTTGGAGCTTATTTATACCCTAGCAGACCACATTCGCGATTCCTATGAAGCTTCTGTTGATGCTTTATTTTTGGGGGCGGCTTTAGCGGTAATTACTATTTTAATCTTTTTGCGGGATTGGCGGGCAACTCTGATTGCTTCTGTGGCTTTACCGCTGTCGGCAATTCCTACTTTTGCTGTGCTCCGACTTTTGGGCTATACTCTCAACAGCATGACTTTGTTGGCCTTGGCGCTGGTGGTGGGAGTATTGGTAGATGATGCGATCGTGGAAATTGAAAATATCGAACGCCACGTCGGGATGGGAAAAACTCCCTATCAAGCTGCTTTAGATGCTTCTGCTGAAATTGGTTTGGCTGTTGTTGCTACTACTATGACGATTGTCGCGGTATTTGCACCAGTGGCATTTATGCCGGGAATTCCGGGTCAGTTTTTTCGACCTTTTGGGGTGACGGTTTCGGCTTCGGTTTTATTTTCACTGCTAGTAGCCCGCACTGTGACTCCGATGATGGCTGCTTATTTGTTTAAGGATAAAGGACACCATCAGAAACAGTTGAAAAAAGACCAATTATCCTATCAGTATCGACGGCTTTTAATCTGGTCGCTTAAACATCGGGCGATTGTCCTAATTATGGCTGTGGCTTTATTATTCGGCAGTTTTAAGTTAATACCTTATATTCCGACTGGGTTTATCGATCGCGATGATACTGGACTTTCTACTGTCTCTATTGAACTTCCTCCCGGTTCCACTCTCCAGCAGACGGATTTAGCTGTACAACAAGCAACTAAATTGTTGCTCGTCCATCCAGCAGTCGAAAGCGTTTTGGAGACAGAAGGTTCTCCGACAGTTTCTGGTGGCCCCGGTGGGGGTACTGCCCGTGCTAGTGGTGTGAATACAGGGACTCTTTATGTGAAACTCAAACCGGCTGACAAACGGATCAAGCAACAGCAGTTTGAAGAGGAAATGCGCCCCAAACTCACGGATGTTCCCGGTGTGCGGCTCAGTTTTTCTCAAGGGCGAGTGGGGGGTAGAAAGCAAATGTCGATCGTCCTTAAAAGCGAAAATGCTCCTGCTTTGACGAAAACAGCCCTCGATCTTACTCAACAAATGAGTCAGGTGACAGGATTGATTGAGGTGCAATCTACCGCGAGTTTGGTGAAGCCAGAAATTTTGGTCAAACCTGACCCAAATCGGGCAGCGGATCAGGGTGTATCTGTACAACAAATTGCTCGTACTGCATCTTTGGCAACCATTGGAGATATTGACTCGAATTTGGCTAAGTTCGATTTGCCAGATAGACAAATCCCGATTCATGTGATGTTAGCACCACAGTTTCGCAGCGATATCGAAACAATTAAGAATCTACAAGTACCTGGTAAAAATAATACTTTGGTGCCTTTGAGGGCGGTGGCTGATATTGCTTTGGGTAGCGGGCCTTCTCAGATCGATCGCTATGACAGAGCTCGCCAAGTTTCTGTAGAGGGCAATTTGTTGCCCGGTACTACTTTGGGAGAAGCTTTGGCTGCGGTGAAAAAACTGCCGGCAATGAATCCTCTGCCGCCTGGGGTGGAACAGGAATCTTCGGGAGATGCCAAGGTGATGCAGGATATCTTCAGTGGTTTTGCGGGGGCTTTGGGAACGGCGGTTTTGTTTATTTATGCTGTGTTGGTATTGCTGTTTGCGAATTTTCTGCATCCGATCACAATTATGGCAGCCCTACCTTTGTCAGTTGGGGGTGCTTTGCTGGGGCTGCTGGTGGGCCAGAAGTCTTTGGGGCTCTACGCTTTGATTGGGATCGTTTTGCTGATGGGAATTGTGACGAAAAACTCGATTTTGTTGGTGGATTACGCGCTGCTGAATCAGAAGGAAGGAAAGCCGATGTATGAAGCGACGCTGGAATCTGGGGTGGCGCGCTTGCGGCCGATTTTGATGACAACCATCGCCATGATTGCTGGGATGGTCCCCATCGCCCTGGGACTTGGTGCCGGTTCTCAGGTGCGCAGCCCCATGGCGATGGCGGTAATTGGCGGTTTGATGACTTCCACTCTTTTGACTTTGATTGTGATTCCGGTGATTTTCACCTATATGGATGGTTTCCAAATCTGGATTTTTAATCGGGTGCGGGGTAACAAGGAGAAAGGCAAGAAAGTGCGATCGTCTATTCGTTTGTAGTGACGAATTCAGTCCTATTCAATGCTCTGTGTCCTCTGTGTTCTAGTAAGGTTAAATAATTCCCTAGTGCGGCGATCGGCTAAATGCTATCCTATTCACAATCCGCTCATACCAATTTTTTATGAGGCTGCTCCCGAATCTGATCCCCCCTAGCCCCCCTTAATAAGGGGGGGACAAGATGCTTCTCAAAGTTCCCGTTATTAAGGGGGATGCGAGGGGGATCGAGATCTGTGCAACGACCCATTAAATTGGTATAATTCGGTTTATTGCCCTCGGATTCCTGCGCGACCACCATCTCAAATAAGTTGACATTTTGTCAGGAACCTCAGCTATCAAGGCGTGAGGCTTGAAAGAGAAATCTAACCAGCCGTTCTGACCAGCCTAAGTACCCTGGGTACTACGTTTTTTGAGTCACGACACCCTGGGATGCGAAGCTAGTCAAGAGCTCTGTCGCTAGTGGTTAAACAGTCTTAAGGTAACAGAGGCGGTGCTGCTAGCCGTGCGCAAGCTCACTAAACATTGGCGAAGCTAACTTTACCCAGCGATGGGATTGGAGACAACCATATCTCCACCGGAGGGGCAACAATACCCCTCTACCCCGCAAGGGGAAAATATAAAGCCGTCCACTGAAGGCGATGCACTGAGCGTAGCCGAAGGGACGGGGTTTCTACCCAATTTTCTGATGAGTATTATGATAGCAATCAATGCCGAGCAGATCGACAATTTAGATTTGTCTCCGGTGCAGACAGTAATTGACCAGTGGCTAGCAGCAGGGGCGATCGCCCAAAACGAACAACAGCTACAATTTGAAATAGAGTACCCGCGCGAAGATTTAGATCCGCGAGAAATTTCCGAAATCCCAGAGGTTCGGCTGTGGTTTATACGCTTAGATGCTTATTATCCTTGGCTCCCCTTTCTGCTAGATTGGAAAGTCGGAGAATTAGCCCGCTATGCCGCCATGTTGGTGCCGCATCAGTTCCACCGCACCGAAGGAATTCAGTACAATCCTGAAGCTTTGGAAATGTTTTTGATGCACAAAATTTTTGTATTAACTGATTGGTTACATCAACAAGGAATTCCTAGCAAATCTAAGTTGATGTCGATGTCGCAAATGTTGGGCTATGACTTGGATGATGCTTTTTTTGATGTGATTTTACCGAAAAAATAGCCGATCGCACATCTAGTTTGCCAAAAATTATTTTTTCCTACCTAGAATATTAGACCAGCCACCAGAATTAGCTCGCCACACAGATGAGTATCGGCGGTTGCTACGGGAAACCCCAAACACCAATCATTCTTTGTTCTAGTTGGAAGCCCCAACTAGAGCCAAGGTCTGTTCGGGCATTACCCTGAAATCATGTAGTGTAACTATAGTTTACAATTAAGTAGTAAAGCCAAAAACACGGAAAAAAAATTTATTGATTCCGCGTCATGGAAATCCAGCCTGTTCCCCTCTTGATAAGGCGGTTGAAGCCGCCCGTGTCGCTTTTATCTCAGGTCTTTAGACACTGAGTTTCCCGCATACCGATTTTTATTATGAAAGATCTCACTCGTTATCGAAATATCGGCATCTTCGCCCACGTAGATGCAGGCAAGACCACTACAACCGAAAGAATCCTCAAGCTGACGGGTAAAATCCATAAGATTGGTGAAGTGCACGAAGGCGCGGCGACGACGGACTTCATGGAACAGGAGCAAGAGCGCGGAATTACAATTCAATCTGCTGCAACTACTTGTTTCTGGAATGAACACCAACTGAATATCATCGATACCCCTGGACACGTGGATTTCACCATTGAAGTTTACCGTTCTCTGAAGGTACTCGATGGTGGCATTGGTGTGTTTTGTGGTTCCGGTGGAGTTGAACCTCAATCGGAAACCAACTGGCGCTATGCCAACGATTCCAAAGTCGCTCGTGTCATCTACATCAATAAGCTCGATCGCACCGGTGCAGATTTTTACCGCGTTGTCAAGCAAGTCGATAAAATTCTTGCAGCCAAGCCGATGGTCATGGTGTTGCCCATCGGCATAGAAGAAAAATTCTGCGGCGTAGTCGATCTGCTGACCCGCAAAGCCTGGATCTGGGATGATTCCGGCGATCCCATGAACTATGAAATTAAAGATGTCCCCGCCGATATGGTCGATGATGTCGAAACTTGGCGCGAACAGTTGATCGAACTGGCCGTCGAGCAAGACGACGCTCTGATGGAACAATATCTCGAAGGCAATGAGCCGAGTATTGATGACCTCAAGCGCTGCATTCGTAAAGGTACTCGCGATCGCGCCTTTTTCCCCACCTACTGCGGCTCATCCTTTAAAAACAAAGGCGTACAGTTGGTTCTAGATGCCGTCGTTGACTACCTACCAAACCCGATGGAAGTCACACCGCAGCCAGAAGTCGATCTCGATGGGAATGAAACCGGCGAATTTGCCATTGTCGATCCCAGCAGACCATTGCGCGCCCTAGCATTCAAGATCATGGACGATCGCTACGGCGCTCTAACCTTCACACGCATCTACTCTGGTACACTGTCCAAGGGCGACACCATACTCAACACCGCCACAGACAAAACCGAGCGCGTCAGCCGTTTGGTGGAAATGCACGCCAACTCTCGCCAAGAAATTGAATCGGCTCAAGCAGGGGACATTGTGGCGATCGTCGGCATGAAAAACGTCCGCACCGGACACACCATCTGCGACCCCAAAAATCCCGCAACCCTAGAGCCAATGGTATTCCCCGATCCCGTCATTTCGATTTCGGTCAGACCGAAACAAAAAGGCGGCGAAGAAAAAATGGGAGCTGCCCTCACCAAGATGGTGCAAGAAGACCCATCCTTCCACATGGTGACGGATCTAGAAAGCGGCGAAATGATTCTCAAGGGAATGGGCGAGTTACACCTCGACATCAAAGTAGACATTCTCAAGCGCACCCACGGCATCGAAGTAGAAGTTGGCGAACCCCAAGTAGCCTACCGCGAGTCGATTACCAAGCGCCTAGAAGACGACTACACCCACAAAAAGCAATCCGGTGGTTCTGGTCAATTCGCCAAAATCGGCTACGTCATCGAGCCCGGTGAGCCTGGAAGTGGGTTCATCTTTGAGTCAAAAGTGACCGGTGGTAGTGTACCAAGAGAATATTGGCCAGCCGTCGAAAAAGGCTTTGAAAGCTGCGTCGATAAAGGTGTCTTAGCTGGATTCCCTTGCTTAGACTTGAAATTCACCCTCCTGGAAGGTGGTTTCCACCCCGTTGACTCCTCCGCAATGGCCTTTGAAATTGCAGCCAAAGCCGCCTATCGCCAATCAATCCCGAAAGCAGGCCCTCAGTTGCTCGAACCGATTATGAACGTCGATGTATTCACCCCAGATGATTACATGGGCGACGTCATCGGCGACCTCAACCGCCGCCGCGGGATGATGAAAGCTCAGGAAACAAGCCAGACAGGAGCACGAATCAAGGCAGATGTGCCATTGAGCGAAATGTTTGGCTACATCAGTGACTTGCGTACCATGACATCTGGACGCGGACAATTCTCCATGTCTTTCTCCCACTATTCTCCTTGCCCAAGCAACATCGCTGAAGAAGTGATTAAGGCTGCCAAAGAGCGTCAAGCTGCCAAGTAGTGCAACCGCCAGGGTGGTTAAGTCCTGGGGTGGGGGCGGGTTTATAGAATTTGTCTATACCGATGAAAGATATCGGTGAACCCGCCCCTACAAAATCTGCCCTAATCGCCTTGGCAGTTGCTATAGTGCATTTGACTCCTGGTAGCATCTATCTGGAGTCAGAAAGAACACTTAAATCCCCAACTTCTTCAAAAAGTCGGGGATTTAATTTTTGTAAACTATCGGTTTCATACTCTTCTGCAATCTCTGAAATGGCTGGTAGATGATGAACAGGATATCCTGAAATAGGTCATGCTTCCCCGACTCCTAAAACTTGTGCTGCGGTGAGTTTCAGATCGGGAAAAGTCGTTGAGACGATCGAATTGCTTCCTTGAAAAACAGCTTCTTCATACATTCCATCTACCCAGATCAGCACGGTAACTTTTGCTTGACTGGGGTCAACGATCCAGTATTCAGGAATTCCCCGTGCGGCATATTCCGATCGCTTGTAGCGGTAGTCTCGATCTTCATTCACTTTACCCGGAGAAACCACCTCAACCACTAATGCAGGTGGTGGCATATCCTGCGTAATTGTAGCTCGTTTGCCATCGATCGCCGCGAATAATTCTTCTGTTAATATCATCAAATCTGGCAAACGAACACGAGTCCGTTGACCCGTTACCACAATCTCCGTATCTTTGCAGCAGATCAGATAAAAAGGAACGACTTTGAGAAATTCTGACAGCAGGTAAATGGCAATTCGGTTATTTCGATTCGTTTCTGGAGGCATTTCAACTAATTCTCCGTCTATGAGTTCATATTTGGTGTCTGTTCCATCGTCATAAACAAGGTATTCTTCTAGTGTGAGTTTTCTGGTCGCTGTCGTTGTCGTCATGGCGATCGCCCTTACAAATCTCTGTATTTAAACCTATGTCAATTATAATGTTCAGTTCCACATCCTGCCTAACTCATCATTGAATCCCGATTTTTTCAATCTTTAATTTGAACAGGACTTGGGTCTTAAGTAACGGAGGAGACGGCAGTGCCGTCTTCTAATTTCAGGTAATCTTAAGGACAATGCTACCGGATTTGAGATAAGTCCTGTTTATTTTTTCTAATCCTGTGATAATAATTAAAAAGCAACACTAAATTATTACTTAACGGGAATTTGAATGAACGTTTTGCTTGTCTATCCGCAATTTCCCAAAAGTTTCTGGTCTTTTGAGAAAACCCTAGCTTTACTCAATCGATCGGCAATGTTGCCACCTCTAGGTTTAGTCACAGTAGCTGCCATTCTGCCACAAGATTGGCAATTTAAGTTAGTCGATCGCAATGTGCGTCAAGTTACCGAAGCCGAATGGGCCTGGACAGACTTAGTGATTCTGTCCGCAATGATTGTCCAAAAAGAAGATTTACTCGTGCAAATTCGGGAAGCCAAGCAGAGAAATAAACGGGTTGCTGTAGGTGGGCCCTATCCCACAGCATTACCAGACGAAGCAAAAATGGCCGGTGCAGATTATTTAATTTTAGATGAAGGTGAAATTACCCTACCATTATTTGTAGAGGCGATCGCCAACGGAGTCACTTCAGGCATCTTCCGAGCAGGTGGCGAAAGACCCGATGTCACCGGCACACCAATCCCCAGATTCGACTTACTAGAATTTGAAGCCTACGCCGAAATGTCAGTCCAATTCTCACGAGGTTGTCCCTTCCAGTGCGAATTTTGTGACATTATCGTCCTCTATGGTCGCAAACCACGAACCAAAAACCCGGAGCAGATTATCGCAGAACTCGATCGCCTTTATGAACTCGGTTGGCGGCGTAGCATTTTCATGGTTGATGACAACTTCATCGGCAACAAACGCAACGTCAAACTATTCCTAAAAGAACTTCTACCCTGGATGGTAGAACATCAATATCCATTTTCCTTTGCCACAGAAGCTTCCGTAGATTTAGCCAACGACCAAGAATTGATGGATGCAATGGTCGCCTGTAACTTTGGTTCCGTCTTTTTAGGCATTGAAACACCAGATGAAGAAAGCCTAGCCCTGACTCAAAAGTACCAAAACACTCGGAGTTCTCTCAGCGAGGCCGTGGAGAGAATCACTCGCACAGGTATACGAGTAATGGCAGGATTCATCATTGGATTTGATGGAGAAAAGCCAGGAGCAGGTGCACGAATTGTCCAGTTTGTAGAGCAAACATCAATTCCCACAGCTCTGTTTAGTATGCTGCAAGCCCTTCCTGATACAGCACTCTGGCATCGGTTAGCGAAAGAAGGAAGATTACGCAAAGAATCCGCTAATATCAATCAGACAACTTTAATGAACTTTGTGCCGACGAGACCCCTCGAAGACATTGCTCAGGAGTATATTGAAGCATTCTGGGAATTATATGAGCCAAAGCGTTTTCTCGATCGCACATACCGCCACTATCGCCTTTTAGGAGAAGCAACCTATCCCAAAAAAGGCAAAGGTAGTAGCAAAAAAATCAACTGGGTCACAATCCGGGCGCTACTGACAATTTGCTGGCGACAAGGCCTACTTCGCAGCACACGCTGGCAATTTTGGAGCCATTTGTTCAGTATGTACTACCATAATCCCGGTGGTGTCAGCAGCTATCTCTCCGTTTGCGCCCAAATCGAGCATTTCTTCGAGTATCGCCAGATTGTCCGCGATGAAATTGAAGCACAAGTGGCTGAGTTTCTAGCGACTGAATTTGAACCCATTAACTCAGATGAAAAGATGGCAGTGATTTAATTTTGGCTTGAACAATTAAGCTAGGGAGCGCTTACACCCATAGATTCTAGCGCCCAACGCAAAGAATTCATGTCGATTTTGGTGCTAGTCAGAGCCAAAGCTCTGGCTTTTTTTTGACATCAAGTTCTTCGATGTTTACTTAAGTAAGTGTCACCCAAAAAATACATTAAAATCTAGTAAATACACTTACGAATAAACACTTACACCAGCACTCAAAATTATGAGTAACCACCTCATCAAAAATTGTGGTATGATACATTTAATTTTTCCGGTCAAAATTTTAGTTTCAATAAATAATTGATCGATTGCGATCGATTATGAACACTAAGTTATCAGTATAAGTGGAGGCAGTTAAAATGTATGGTTTAGTGAATCGTGCGATTCAAGACATGGTATGCGATCTGTTTGATGAAGCTACTTGGGAAAAAATCAAACAGAAAGCGGAAGTAATAGAGCAGCAATTTCTGATTTTAGAAGCTTATCCCGATGATTTGACTCATCGTCTAGTTAAATCTGCTAGTCAAGAGCTAGGCTTATCTAGTGCAGAAATTATGCAAGCTTTTGGTGAATACTGGGTGAAATTTACGGCTACTGCGGGTTATCAAGAAATACTAGATATGGCGGGAGATACATTACCGGAATTTCTCGAAAATCTCGATGATTTACATACTCGGATTGGGGTGCAATTCCCTAAGTTGCAACCACCATCTTTTGAATGTACAGAAGTTGCCGAAAATGTGATAGACCTGCATTATCAGTCTACACGGGAAGGTCTAGCACCCATGGTAGTGGGGTTAGTCAAGGGTTTGGGCGATCGCTTCCACACAGCAGTTGATATCACCCAAACGGAATCCCGTGAAGCAGGATGCGAACGTGACACATTTCGGATTGAATACAGAGCGGAATAGACTGCAAAATATTCATGAATAAGCCACTGTATACACTGAATCCCCAGACTTTTTGTGAGATATTTCCCTTTCATCTAGGATTTAATCACAATCTGGAAATTGTCCAGGTTGGGGAGGTATTACAACGGACTCATCAAATCACATTATTAGGTGAACAAATAGATGGGCATTTTCAAATTCATCAGCCAGCGATCGCCTTTGACATTTTAAAGATTCAGAAAAAAATCAAATCATTATTTATTCTAGAATCGAAGCATAACTCTCTAAGATTAAAGGGGCAAATGGTCGCTCTGAAAGAGGAACAGGTGATCCTGTTTATTTGCTCGGTGTGGAATCCAGATTCAAGCCTGCTATCCAAATTAGCTGTCAAGTTGAAAGACTTTGCAATTCACGATCTGACTCCCGATTTTTTGTTTTTGCAACAAACTAGCCAAACGGCTATTCGGGAAGTTCAAAGCTTGACGGAAGAATTAACTCAGCAGAAAATTCAGATTCAAGCATCACTAGAAGTGCAGAAAGAACTGACATCTTTATCCCAAAATCAATCACAACATTTAAAACAGGCTTTGAGTAACATTAAGGAAACACAATCACAGCTAATTCAAGCAGAGAAAATGTCAAGTTTAGGTATGTTAGTCGCCGGAATAGCCCATGAGATAAATAATCCGGTCACTTTTATTCATGGTAATTTGAGATATCTGCAAGAATACGTAGAAAGTCTGCTCAAATTATTACAACTTTATCAAAAATACTATCCGCAACCCCCATCAGAAATCGCCACAGAAGCGGATATAATCGATATCGTTTTTTTAGAAACCGATCTTCCAAAATTACTAAATTCTATCAAAATTGGGACGGAACGCATCTGCAAAATTGTGGATTCTCTCAAAACTTTTTCCCGCCATGATGAAGCGAAAAAGAAACCTGTAGATATTCATTCTGGCATTGATAGCACTCTGTTAATTTTACAACATCGGCTGAAAGCTTATGGTATAAATGCCGAGATTCAAGTGATTAAACAATATGGTGAATTACCCTTAGTCAATTGCTACGCTTCGTCAATTAATCAGGTATTTATGAATATTATTAGTAATAGCATAGATGCTTTGCGAGATGCAGAGGAAAATTGTGCTGACTGGAATCAAGAACCTACCATTGTGATTCGGACTTTAGTCAATGGTAGTCAGAATTTGGTAGTCAGGATTGCTGACAATGGTATGGGTATGGAACAATCGGCGATGGATAAAATATTTGACCCATTTTTTACAACGAAGCCCGTGGGAAAGGGTACGGGCTTGGGATTGTCAATTAGTTATGGGATTGTGGTGGAAAAACACGGGGGTAAGTTAAGCTGTATTTCTGCACCGTCCGAGGGGGCGGAATTTGCGATCGAAATTCCGCTGTTAAATTCCTAATTCTGGCACTTGTTTATTGCTGTGTGGTTGAGATTAATTGACCGGATAGGATATAAAAATTGAGGGTAGAGCCACCAGATATACTTAGATTTAGGCACAGGTTTCAATCTATGTTATAATTAATCAAAATTGAGGAATCATTATGTCAAAAGAAAGAAAAAGTAACAAAGAAGTCAAAAAGCCAAAGAAACAGCCTGATGGTGTTGCTAAGCCGAAAAATGACAACAAAAATTATGGTAGTACAGAAGGCCGCAAGTAGAGATAGCTGCCACTGTCGAAATTGCGCTTAAGGTTGTTCAATTTTCATGGTTGCCATTAGTAACACAGATCGCGCCACGTTTCCAGGATATTCAGAATCACTTTATGTTCGATCGGACTTAGGTTGCGATCGCAAGAGAGAGCGGCATTTGCGATCGAAATTCCGCTCTAGTTTAAATTTAAAGCTCAACCAGTAGCAGCAATCGTGATTGTTTGCGTTTCCCAAGTTGCGACAGCACCCGCAGCAGTTAAACAGAAATAGCCACTGGCAGATTCCGACACTGTGGCTCCCCCTAACTGAGTACCCTCAAAATTCGCTCCGATTAAGGTAGCTCCCGTCAAGTCAGCTTCGCTCAAGTCGGCGTAGCACAGCCTGGCCCAATCGAGATTGGCTTGCACCAAAGAAACTCCAGCCAAATTCGCCCTGGTTAAATTTGCTCCCGTCAAGTTGACATTCCGCAACTGAGCCCCCGTGAGATTGGCTGCTTCCAAATTTGAGCCTTCCAAGTTGACACCGTTGAGTTTTGCTTCGCTGAGATTTACACCATTGAGATCGGTTCCACTCAAATCAATGCCGTTGATGTATGCTTTTTTCAGACAGATGCCCGTGAGTTGGGCTCCAAAGAGCATCGCACCGCTGAGTTTTGCCCCCCCTAAGTTTGCCCAGTTAAGGTTTGAGCCGGTCAGATTCGCGCCCCGCAGGTTGACGAATTGCAGGTCGCCATTACACAAATTGGCATTCCAGAGGATGGCACTCCGCAGGTTGCTACCGATGAGTTGAACGCCACTGAGTCGCGCTCTGGGCATTTTTGCTTTGACGAGGAAAGCTCCGCTGAGATTGGCTTTGGTCAAATCGGAGTCCGCTAGTCTGGCTTCGCCCATTTTGGCAAAACTGAGATTTGCTCTGTGAACGTTAGCACCGCTGAGTTGTGCTTTGGTGAGAACAGCCCTGCTCAGGTTCGCGCCGATAAGATTAGCCTTTGAAAGGTTGGCTCCACTGAGGTTGGCTCCACTGAGGTTGGCTCCACTGAGGTTGGCTCCACTGAGGTTGGCTCCACTGAGGTTGGCTCCTGCAAAGTCTCTTTTGCCATTTTCATAGTCTTTGAGTAGCTCGGTTACTTCCATAGAAGTCTCATCTCGAAATATGAACTATTACTAAAAATTTTATATCTAAATCTTATATCTAATCCAGTTATGGCGATCGCACTTGGCAGAATTGTGAAAATTAACTTGATATTTCTCAATATTATGTTGTTTTTTATTATTTTTTATTAAAAATTTGGTAACAATCTTGTGGGCGAACTACCCAAAATTTAGTTAGATCCTAGCCCACATCGCTCACAGGGAAATCTGTGTCACCGCAATATTGCCACCAAAACAGACATCCACATCAGTACCCGGTGCCCGATCGCGCTTACCGTATTCTCCCACATAATGAAAGTATTCTCCCTCTTGGCGGTATTCAACCGGTAGAGGCTGAGTAGAAGGGCGACAAAACACAATTTCCGGTTCCGCACTTCCCGGCGCTAAATGCGGCAAATTCACATTCCAGAAACACCCAGACTTAGCTTCGCGATTCAGTAAATCCGCTAACACCCGCGATGTCCAACGAGTCGCAATTTCCCAGTCTATTTCCCAAGGCTTTTTGATCCAGTGGGAAATCGCAATACCGGGAATTCCGTGCATAGCTGCTTCCCGCACGGCGGCAACCGTACCGGAAATGTAGACATCAACGCCTAAATTACCACCAGCATTAATCCCAGAAAGAACTAAATCTGGTTTTGGACAAATGTGATTGAGAGCGATGCGAACACAATCTGCGGGTGTTCCTCCTACAGCATACTCGACGGACGATCGGCGATCGACATGAATCGGACTATGAGCCGTCACCTGATGCCCGCAGCCGGACAATTGCCCTTGAGGAGCTACCATAATAGTCTTGCTAGTGACTGCTTGCAAAAGCGCTTGAATGCCGGGAGCGTCTATGCCGTCGTCGTTGGTTAAAATTATGGTCATTCGATTTTAGATTTTAGATTTTAGATTTTAGATGATTGACCAATAATCCCCTGAACACAGCACCAAGTTGTGGTAAAGTTTTGTGTCGATCGCCCGTAAGCGACCAAATATCAATCCAAGTTCAGTTCCAAAACGCGCCTACAGCAATGTTTCTGCCAATTTTCCCCCTTGCTCAAACAATCATCGCACCTCCCGCCCGACAGCAACTGATTATCCAGCCGGAAGTCCCCCTACCCGAAAACGAACTGGATTTGCCGCCTGTGCCCAGTAGCAGCCCACTGAAAACCGTGATGATGCCCCAGCAAGTGCGAGTTTTGCCAGGAAAACTCGACAACATCCCGGTTTTCAATAGCAATAGCCCCGAAGTTGTCCAGACTGAAGGCATTTTACTTTCCACATTTGGGCAACAATCAAAACAAGTACCTTCGGCTCATTTAAACTTTCCCTTCAAAGGCAGATTTGACATTTTTGCCCACCACATTGCCAAGGCCGCAAATCGCGCCCAAACTCGCACTTTATTTCAAGGCATAATTGTTCATAATCCTAATTCCCAACCTGTGACTTTGGATATATTGCAAGGAGCAAGTTACTTAACTCAACCCGATGCTCTGTTTGTCGATTTGCCTTCCTACTTAGAAAATCGATTAGGCACTGTGTTTGCGGGGCCTGGAAGCCGCATCACGAGCGATGTATTGCGGGGGTACAGACAAGGCATTTTGCCGGCTACGATGGAAATTCCGGGCAATCAGAGCCGAATGCTGATGAATTTGCCGATACCTGTGGGGAATGTCACGCCTTCTTCTAATGGTCGATCGACTTTAATGCGAGTTTCGAGTAGCAATTTTGTTTATGTTGCTAGTTTAGCAATGTTTGCTCCCAAAACTCAAGCAGGAGTCGAACAATCTCCGACTTTGGAACAGTGGGAAAATATTTTAACTACCAAAGGTTTGGCTGGGCCGAGAGATTTGGCACCAAGTGCGATCGGCTCAAATCCTGAGCAAAAAATTTATGGCCGCGTTGCGGGAGTAGCTGAAGGTTCCCAGTGGGAAGCTAAAATTACTGATAGTTCAAGAACCGATTATTTAAGCATTCCTAAACGTGGCGAAGAATTTTCCTATGCTTTGAGCACTACTGATACTGGTACTTTTGGAACTGGTCAAGTTCAAAGTGCGAAAATGTTAGCTCGCTATCCAGATACGGCTTATTTTGCTCACGGAAATTACGGGATTCAATACAGTTTAAGTTTTCCGCTTTATAATAAATCTCGTGATTCTCAGTCGGTTAGTATTAAGATGCAAACACCGATTAAGGCAAATACAGAATCGGGGGGATTGATGTTTTACGATCCTCCAGAAAATCGGATATTTTTCCGAGGTACGGTGCGGGTAATGTTTAGTGACGATAGGGGAAAGACTGTGACTCGCTATACTCACATTGTGCAGCGCCGGGGCCAGCAAGGGGAACCTTTGGTAAATTTGAATATGAAGCCGGGGGAAAGGCGTTTGGTACAGGTGGATTTCTTGTATCCGCCGGATGCGACACCTCCGCAAGTCTTGACGGTGCGATCGGGTAATTAGTTGATTGTTGAGGGTTGACTGTTGATATCAATTCCGGTTGCACTCCTTATAATATAGAGGAGACGGCTTGGCCTTAGTCCCTACCCCAATTAATTGTAGGGACTAAGGCCAAGCCGTCTCCTCATTTTGGCTAATAATAAGGTTTAAAGCTTTCTTACAGTTGCATTATTTTGGGAAACTATAGCAATCCTAAATCATTCATGAGGATTTGTAGGGGTAGTGCCCCGTGCCTACCCCAGCATTTGGGGGCAACCACGGGGCCAAGAGCCCCTACAACAATTACACAACTGATTTAGGATTGCTATATTATAATTTATGAAATCACTGAATAGGCTCTTGCTTTTAGTAAAATCATCAGATGTTCTAGCTGCTCGCAAACATCTAATTCTGCTATTTCCATTTCGTTTAGGGTCGATTCGCGGTTTTTGTCAAGCAAAATTTGGAGGCGTGTCTGAGCCTGTTGTGAAACTTTGAAATTAACAATTTCTTGTGGAATGGGACTCTCGATCAAAAAATCAAGAACTTCTTGATAAACTGCGGGAATATTGCCACTATGAGTGTTGATTTCCGGCTCGATAGTTGTGGGATTTTTATCTAGAAGTTGCCAAAGCAATTCTGGCAATCGATTTTGGAAAGGTTCTAGACGTTGAGCTAGTTCGTCGGGAATTTGAAGGGTAATTGTTGCCATTTTTTTTAGTGACTGACGCTCTGATTGAATCGTAGTACGATAGAAGCGCGATCGCCCAGCGCGATCGGGTAAAAGCGCGATCGTACTTCCTGATTTTAGTAGCTTCACTCTACCAATCAGTTGAATTGTGGCTAAATTTTAGTTAGCGTTGTTATCGTTTAGGTCTAAATTTTGTATTAAAATATCTGAAGGTAGCGGTACAGTTATTTGTAGGAAAACATCAATTGTTATTTGATTGTTCTCAAACTTTATATTACTTACATTAACTTTACTATTTTCAGATAAACCGTCTGGAATAGGCAATTTAGCAGGTGGCTTAGTTTTATATCCAGCATCCTCAAGCCATTCAGCAATATTTCTCCAATTTTCTATTTTTCCATCACTTTTACCCACAAAGCCTTTAACGTATCTATAAATAGTGGCACACAGGTCAGTTTCCACACCTTTGGGATTTTTTTGCAGCTTTTCGGCGATTTCAGCGGGACTGTTGCCACAAAGCAACCCCCGCAGGTGGAGCTTTTCAACGGGGGTGAGAGGCTTTCCCTTAACGGCGGCCAAGTCTGCGTACAGAGTTTTTAGATCCCAGCGGCTTTCTGCTTCGACGAAGCGATCGTTTGTGGATGCCATAAATAGGTGTGTATGAAGTTCCTGATGGAAGTCTAACATAATTCCTGATGTATGTAAGTGTATGCTCGGTGTTATTTGGCTTAATATACTTGAAAGCTCAAGTTTAAATGGTGCGACTCACAGGTTAAAACCTTTGTGGCAGGGCTTTTGAGTAACTACTGACTACAGTTAGTTTTACGACGGGGATTAGGGCTAAATTTTGGTAATTTTCTGGGTTTGACTCTAGTTTCGGGTGCTGCTGGTAATTTTTTTAATTTATTTTCTGGATTTTGCATAATTTTGTGGATGTGGCCCCGATATATAAGTAGGAGGGTGCAATGCGCCTTCTGGGGATTGGACTCATGTTTGTGAGTGCGATCGGTCAAAGCTTTGTTATGCAAGACTTTGGTTTAATTACCTCTCTGAAACAAGCGAGTGTGAAATATTGATGTCTGACGATAAGTACGATCGGCTAAAACGAATTCCCAACTGGAGTCAAGAAAAATTGACGCAGGCGAAAGTGGCTGTGTTTGGCTGCGGCGCACTGGGTAACGAAGTGTTGAAAAACCTGGCTTTGCTGGGAGTTGGCAACATTTGGGTTGTGGACTACGACACGATCGAGAAACACAACTTGACGCGATCGGTTTTGTTTCGAGAGTCAGATATAGGCAGATATAAAGCGGAGGTGGTAGCGGAGCGGGTTAAGGAAATCAACCCGGATACTCAAGTACATCCGATTCTTGGCAAGTTAGAGTTCGCCTTTGGACGCGGCTTGCTGCGGGAGATGGATGTAGCTTTTGGTTGCGTGGACAGCTTTGGGGCAAGAAGAACTCTAAATGAGCGATGCTACTTTGCAGGGATTCCTTGGATCGACGGCGGGATCGATTACGCGATGGGCAACGTTGCTCTGTTCGATCCGCGAGTGCCTGAGACAGCTTGCTACCGCTGCAAAATGAATAGCACCCATTGGGAGCAAATTAATGAAAGGCGTTCTTGTCCAGATGGGTATTTAAAAGATGACTACAAAGAGCCAGTAATTGCCACAAGCATTATGACATCTTCCGTCATTGCAGCTTACCAAGTGGAAATAGCTGTGCAAGTCATCTTGGGAGAGCAAAATTTCCAACCCGGAACACAATTATTTCTGCCGGTTAGCTTTCCAACGGGTTTTAATCTGGGTAAATTTAAGCTCAATGAAGAATGCCCCGACCATGAATTAATAGCCGGACAGCAAAATCTTTCTACTCACTTAGTTAGCATAGACAGCACTCCAAGTGAAGTAGCAGCGATGTTAGGGCTGGATGGTGAGTGGGTTTTAGAACTTCCTTTCGATTTTGTCTTCAAATTGACTTGTCCCAAATGCGGGCATATTGAACCAATCGCAACTCCTGTACAAGAAGTTAAACAAAGTCAAACTTGGTGTCCGAAGTGCGACTCTGATTACAGAAACCCGACAAAAAGCTTCCAAATCTATAAAGATTATGAAAATTCAGAATTACCATTGCGAACTTTTTGGCTTTCCGAGCGAGAGATTATTCATTTTTCACAAAATGGTCAACTTAGTTATGTGGAGTTAACCGATGAGACTAGCAGAAGAGAAGCATGAAGAAATCACTGTAGTTGTTAAGTGTCGTCATCCCCATAGTGGTGAGCAACAGAAAACAGCAGAGATACCCATCGATTTCAATTTGGGTGATTTTCGGACGGAAGCTCAAGAAGTATTTGGTATTCACAACACTTGTACAACTGTCCTCATCCTAGAAAAAACTAATGAAGTTCTCAGCAATGATAAGACTTTTCGGGTTGCAGCAATTCAAAATAATGCTGTTTTGCTACTTATTCCTGAGATTCGTTGTTGTTAAGCTGGATTGAATCAAAATTTTACTTTTGAACTAAGGAGACTCTCGTTATGGCAATTGAAGAAATCACTGTACTTATCAAGTATCTAACTGGGGGAAAAGATGGAGAAGAAGCGACTGTAATACTAGATTTAAACTTGGGTGAGTTTCGTAAAGAAGCTCAAGAAATGTTCGGCATCGCTAAAAATCGCAACTGTCACCTGATGCTTGAAAAAACTAATCAAGTTCTGGATGATAGTGATACATTTCGGAGTGCAGGCATCCAAAATAATGCCGTTTTATTACTCATGCCAGATATGGGAGGAGCTTGAATATGTCAGTTCGCGATCGAAGACTAGAAAGTGACTATCAAGGGTTATTAAGGCTTTGCACTTTCAATAAAAATATCAAACTTTTGGACTACATACCGAAGCCTCGAAAGTACGTCATTCAGATATCCAATGTTGTAGGGGTAGAGTCGATTAATTCTGATGATTCACCAAATTATAGAACGCAGTATACCCTGGAAATCTCAGACTTTAACCTCACATATCCAGAGCCTGTGCGAGAAGGTATTCCCACAGTACATTTTAAAACTCCGATCTTTCACCCAAATGTAGGCTCAAGCGGATGGACTTGTATTTATGGTACGAATATGACTGAAAACCAACCTGTTAATCTTTTGGTTTTAAGATTGATCGCCATGATTCAATATGCCAACACTGATTTTGGCGATCCAGCTAATCACTCGGCTAAAAACTGGTACGACAGAAATAAACAGAAAGGTTGGTTTCCTCTGGGCAAAAAAGCAGGTGATGAGCCACTAGAAAGTCAAAAAGTTAAATGGGGGAAAAAGACATGACCAACATCAGATGGCATAAGCGGTCTGAAAATAAAGGCAGCGAAGACAGAACAAAACAGGATGTTTCTGTCCTCCCTTTAGAAGATCAGAGTCAATATCAATCTTTCGCTCATAACAATGTTCAGCTTTTTGTAATCGAATCCGCTATCGATAGGCTGAAAACTCACTTATCCCAAGACACAAGCAAAGAAACGGGAGGTATTTTAGTAGGAAATGTGTCTGAGTTAAAAGGTATCTACCACACAAAAATAACGGGCGCAATTGCCGCACCCACTACAATTGGAACTCGCTCAAATTTTCGGTTTACTCCTAACTGCTGGCCTGCAATCCTTAAATCACAGAAAGAATTATTCCCACAAACACAGATTGTTGGATGGTATCATTCTCATCCCGATTTTGGAATATTTTTGTCTGGGGTAGATTTAGACACTCAAGGAGTTTATTTTAATCAACCTTGGCACATTGCTGTTGTTTACGATCCTATTCGAGAACAGATAGGATTTTTCTGTGGCGCTAAGGGTCAGGAAATGACCGCTAGCAAAACTTTCCCGCCTCAAGCTCAAGAATTTGAATCTTCTCAAGCCACGGACGAACACTGCGAAAACCACTCAGTTGAAGATGAGCAATCAGAGCCGAACACTGTTGATGATTCAACAGATACAAAGCCAGTATCATCTTCAGAAAATTCTGCACCAGGCTGTTTGAGCATTTTCACAAGTTTTTTTAAATTTAGACGTTCATAATATGACTTGGCAAGACTCTTTTGAAAACTTAGGCTGGGGGTTAAGAAACCTGTTTGGGGGTGGTGAAACTATTATTGGCCCCAACGAACCTTTACCCCCTACAGATATTCACCTGAGAGACTTAAGGGATTACTCAGGCACAGCAACACTTAATGAGATTAGCGATGTTCTTAATTCTCCTCAGTCTGATTTTGATAATTGCAGAATTATTAAACATCCCGATAGATATGCCTCTGAGCCAGTTATCAATTTAGGTAAATTCATAAAAATTGCTGGAGGAAAAGTCAACCAAAACGAAAAAATTTGGCTGCAAGAGAATTCTATTTACAAAAATGTAGCCATTATTGGGCCCGCTGGTTCTGGGAAAACAGAAGGGTTAATCATTCCAGGCATTAAATCTGCAATTGATGCTGGTTTATCTAACATCGTGATTGACGTTAAAGGTAGCTCTCTAATCAACAAACTGGGACACTATGCAGAACAAAAAGGAGTAAGGGTTATCTATTGGAGTACGCTTCCCGAAGAAGTTACCCGCAGTCATAGTATTAACTTACTCGATAATATTAACTCCGTTCAAGATGCTCAAATCTTAGCTAAATCTTTGTATGGCAATACGGATAACTTAGGAGAAAGCCAGCGCTATGCCATGAGGGAGATTAGTTGGATGGCGCAGTGGATAATGCTGGTTAAACAGATTTTTGGAAATGCTGCCAACCTCACCCATATCTACCAAATTGCCGAGAATCCTGTTCAAACTCTAACGCAACTTTTACGCCACTGTCAAGATGCTAGATTACAAGCAGCAATTCAATCTCAATTAATATTAGTTCAAGAAAGTGAAAATGGGGCAAATGCTTTTACTTGGGCAATTCAAGATGCGCTCAACTTTTTTAGCTGGCCAAACTTTCAACAAGTTACTGGACATAGCGATATTTTACTGCGCGACATTCAGCGTCAGCCTACTTTATTAGTCATTGGTGCTGAGTTAGCAGGACGTGATGTTTCTAAAAAAATATCATCAGCTTTTATTGATATTTTAATGACGATTTTTTACGAGCGATGGACTCAAAATGAGGAGGGTCAAGGAATTGTTTTTTGGATTGATGAGTTTCCCAGAATACAACAACAGATAGATATTCCTGAGTTTACCAGTGTGGCCCGCTCAGCGAGAGGAAGTATTGTGATTGCTGCTCAAAGTTTGGAGCAAATTACCCCAGAATATCGAGAGCAGGTGATGGAAAATTTCGATACAGTTATTCTCTGTCGGAATGTGGGTGTCGGCGCGGCTGATTGGCTGAGTAATCGTTTGGGGAGTCGCAACCAAAATTTGAGAAGGCGGAGACACCACGAACCAAATCCACAAGATGAGAATCCTTGGTTACGGACTCGTTTTGATCGAGAAAGATATGAAAACTGGCGCGAATCTGCTCCTGTACTTGATAGCCGAGAAATTCAGTATCCTGTGGGGAATCAGTATGTAGCAGTAGTTCATTCCAGAACTGCTTGTCGCAAGCCGTTTTTAGTTGATTATGAGAGAGTCATAGAGCCTGATATTGTGTGGGAACCCTCTCTAATCGTAAGACCTAGATGGCATCGTGCTAACCAGGAAACAAACACTAATCTTGCGCCAAGCCGACACAAAGCTGTTTGGCATAGCAGAAGACAGGAACAAGAAAATACTTTGGATTCAACAAGCAACTCAGAGTCAAATCAACCTCGAATTAGATGGAGAAGATAATTTTATGGTGACAAGACAGGGGCCAGACAATAAAGAAAAAGGTAGTTTTTTTGAACTGCTTGTAGAGGATTTGCTGTGGCAAGCTGACGTTGATATTTCCGATCGTTCAGAACGTCGTTACACGGAGGATTTTGATAAAGATACGGAAATAGATCGTCTGATTTCTGATAGAGAAGGATCGGACTTTGCTATTTTAGAAATTAAATCTGGTCAGTTTAATGATGCTGAACAAGCAAGACGGCTAGTAAGTCTAGCCCAACAAGAAGGAATAAAACTTATTTTCGCAACACCTGATGGCACAACAAGTAAGTTTAGCAATTCAGTTTTAAAGGAGTTAAATAACTCGCAAATCTTTATCATTGATCCTAATGAGATCAACGAAGCAAATGAAGTCGTTGCACAAGGTGTTAATTACGGTCTTCCACCTGGTTTGTTAGAGCGAGCTAATTCATCTTTAATAAAAGAGACACCTGAATTACCAAAAGTCAAGTGGCGAAATCAAAATACTCAGTTAGAAACGAATGAAAATACAACACTTAATCGACAGCAAATAAAATGGGGGAAACAAAGTGAGATTACCAATGATAAGTCTATGACTACAGAAAATAGCGCGGTGACTAGAACCAAGAATGTGACACGAAGAATGACCAGATAATTTTATTATTCTCCTTACTTCATACTAGAGTTTTTGCTATGGAAACATTTAATGCTGATAATACAATTTGTCCCTGGGATGGAACTGCATTCCAACCTGGTGAGGAAGGAATGAAGTGTAATAGTTGCGGTGCAGTTATGAAATTAGAAAGTTGGCAAGAGAAGCAGTCTTGCCGATCTTGTGGTGGAAGTCAGGCGGTTCGTGCCGTCGCTGTATCTTCTAGTGGAAGAACTCCTAGTCGTCGGATAGGTGTAAGGGTAAATAATCAACCTCCGGCAAGATTCGGTAATGGGACAGCAAATAGACAGGAAAATACAATCTTTAATACTCGTTCCAGAGAGACGCAAGCCCCAATAGTAAATCGGGCTAACGAAAACCCAAGACCAACACCCAACTCTCCCAATATAAATTATGGATGGTTAATAGGGGCAGGAGTGATTGTATTAATCTCAAGTGCTATTGCTTTACCTTCATTTACGAATCAGGCCAACAAAGCAAAACAAGCAGAAGCTCAACAATATGTAGCATCAATGAACAAAGGGCAAGAAGCTGTCTTTGCAGAAAAGGCTTCCTTTTCCACTAACATTCCTGATTTAGGTTTGGGAATAAAATCGGAAACAGAAAATTATAAATATCAAATTCCTCAAAGGTCTAATAATTCAGTAATTGTAGCTGTTGCCGAACCCAAAAAATCTGGTCTCAAAGGTTATGTTGGTATTGTTGCAAGCGTTAAAAAAGATAGCACTGAAACACTTTTTTGCCAAGAATCTCAAGCTTCTACCTCTTTCCCCGATTTATCAACAATTGTCAATCAAAAATCTCCCACCAATAATGTTGTTCAATGTCCAGCGGGTTATCAGGCTCAAGAGGGTAAGCCTCAGTTTATAAATCTAGGTTCGTCACCTAACTCAAGTCCTAAAGAAGAAGTGCGATCGCAAACTGCTTCACCTACACCCTCGGATTCAACAGAACAAGTAATCTTTAAGAAAGGTACTACATCAGAAACAATTAGTAACACCATCAAAGCCAATCAAAAAAAGCGCTACGTACTAAACTGCGGTAGCGGACAGCGCATGACTGTGCAAATCAAGCAGGGAGATATTAATATGACAATTATTTCTCCTAAAGGTCAAACAATTGGTAATGTGGCGAAGGGTACACCCAAGTGGCAAGATAAACTGCCTAGTGATGGAGATTATGTTATTGAAGTTTCTGCACCCAATCAGTCAGACTACACAATTAATATTGAAGTCTTACCTTCAAAGATTCCTGTGAGTTCGACACCTGCAACAAATACTCCGGTGAGTTCGACACCTGAGCAAACTCTCAAGAATTATTATGAACTGACAGTCAAAGATAGTAAGGCTGCCGGGAAAAAATTTACAAGTGATAATTTCAGGAAAAAATACAGTTCAACAGATGCAGACAATCAAAAAACATTTGTCAGTAATTTTAATTATATCGAAGTTATTGACACGAAGGCTATGGACAAATCGCCGACTAGAGCGATAATAAGAGCTTGGTTGCGTTATTCTCCTAAAGATGGCAGCCCAGCAGCCTGTGAATATAGAGATTTTACTCTTGTACTCAATAATAATAATTTTTTAATAGATGAGAGTGGCGAACCAACTCAAGAATCCTGTCCTTAAAAAGCAGCTAGGTGAGGAAATTCATTTTCTTTATACTGTTCCAGCTTGCCATCTATAGCCATTTTCTCTCCCCCACTCTATCCACGCCTGTGCCATTTGTTTGAGCCTGCCACGCTGTTCCGATTTAACAGGATTAGCACCTGTAATTGCTTGCAATGCCCAAAACCAATGATCCAGTTCTTGCTCTAATTCTCGCAGAATTAGGGGAACAACAGCTTGACCCATACCGATAATTATTTGGTATGCTGGGTGCATTGACATTTTAGTAACTAAAGACATCATACCTGTCTCGCGCCGCCATTGTTCCGCCAGATCTAAGAAAGTTTCTTCTATTTCTGCTGTCTCCCAAATCGGGGATGAGAAAGTAGCATTTAGCCCAGAAATTTTGTAGGTTCTGTCCATCAGGTTTACACCTCGCAGGTTCCTGAAGATATTACTTTTTTAGATCGTATCATATACGATCGATGAAGATGAATAATCTCAAGAAAGAGGTAAATTAAGATTTGTCGTTGGGTGGGGGCGGGTTTATTCAGATTGTTTGTACTTGTTAGATATTGTTGGTGAACCCGCCCCTACAGAATTTCATCAGATACAATTCTGAATTAAATCGAAACGATCTCACTTCCCTCAATTACAAAACAAACTCGGCTCTACATGAAAAAAACTCCCCAGAATCAATGCCAATTCTTTACCAATATCTCGATCGCCATTAACGACTTCATACACTCTTTTTTCAGATCCCATAACGGGCACCAAATCCGCAGGCTGTAACTCTCTTTGTTCCATCAAAAACAGCAATATTGAATGAGGCGTTGCTGTGGCTGCTGGTGCATAGTATTCTTGCTCAAATTTTTCAATCAATACAATCAGTAATTCATATAACTCATTTTCTTCGGGAGTGCGATACGGCTGGTGCATCAACTCTTCCACCATAGACAGAGCTTTCTCATTATCCGTTTCATTTCTCATTATTTTTGGCTGATACTGAGACAATAACTCTTTGTATTTATCTGGATTAAAAGTAAGGGTCATTCTTCCATTTCTCCTTATCATACTCAGCATGGTCGGTAGCTGATTATGTGCATCTACTATCAGCAATTTAAACTAAATTTTAGTTTAGCTCAACCAATTTCTTTCGTCAAGCGCGTGCGCAGCTATCCCGTAGGGAATCGCCCTTTCGCCCCAAAGTGCGTTAGCGAAGCCCTCGAAGAGGATCGCCCATATCTACAGAAAAAATCACTTTCTCAATAATGCCACGCTGTACTCATTAAATAGGAGCGATGAAGATGAATAAATATAGCAACTTTACAATCCACCTAGAAGCACCTAATTGCGAAAAATATGCTGAGCCACCAGATGACTCATTAGGAGAACTTTCGCATTTTGAATTAGGACTCAAACTATTTTGCTTTGAATGCGATCGCCCAGTATCAATAGAAATCGGTGAACAAAAAGTAAAAGTTTTTTTAGACCCCGATATCTGTATGCTCCTAGAAGATGAACTTCCAAAAAAACTTAGTGAGTTATCCCAAGGGAAACTCATCAAAATAGAATTTGTTGAAAGTGTTTGCCTAACTCTGGAATTACAGCCATTAGCTAACGATCGCATTAGCTGTGATTTCAAAAGATTTGGATATTTATCTCCAAACCAGTTTACCCTAAAATCCAGAAATCAACACTTTGAACTGAATAAAACTCAAGTTATCACAGAGTTAAAAGAATTTGTAGAACAACTCATGGAAATGGCTGTAAATGGGGGCTACATCACCCCGGTCGAAAAGCAAGAATTCCTGATGCCACTCCGCGAAATTGTGCCTGCTTCGGCTATTTGTTAATTAAGTGCGATGGGTGCATCTCAATTTTGCATAGGCGAAGCATGACCGCAGGCAATTTATTAGTTAGAACCAGAGATTTACTACGGTCATGCTATAGCCCCTACGAATATATTTGCCAAACTGGGATGCACCCAGTGCGATCGCCCTTAATCTCACTCAAAGAAACCGGGTTTTTACCGAATTTACCCTGTGTAACCAAGTATTTCGTAAAAAACCCGGTTTCTGGTCCCCTTAACCTCACTCAAAGAAACCGGGTTTTTACCGAATTTACCATTTGTAACAAAGTATTTCGTAAAAAACCCGGTTTCTGGACTCCCACAGACATTTGAGGTGCTACACTCAGAGTATCGTCACAGCCACAAACTGAATGCAAACCATTACCATCACCATTCCAGACGATCGCCTGCACAAGCTCCAAGAAACCGCCAATCGCCTCGGCATTTCCCTAGAAGCATTACTGCTTGCGGGTGCTGAAAACTTACTCGCACCACCAGAAGCATCCTTCCACAACGCTATGGAATACGTCCTCAAAAAGAATGCTGTACTCTACCAAAAACTCGCCTAATGCGCTATCTAACTTTAACAGAAGTTTTAGAACTTTATCAGCGCATTATCGAGGAATCTGGCGGAGCATTTGGCATCGCTAATTTAGGAGCCTTAGAGTCGGCTTTAGCTCAGCCACGCATGACTTTTGGCGGGGAAGAACTTTACCCAACTATTGTCGAAAAAGCTTCAGCCATTGGATTTGCTTTGATTAAAAATCATCCTTTCTTAGATGGTAACAAACGCATCGGTCACGCAGCAATGGAAGTTTTTCTGATCTTGAATGGATTTGAGATTTCTGCACCTGTGGAAGAGCAAGAACCAATTATATTACAAGTCGCATCAAGCGCGATCGCCCGCGATGAATTTACTGAGTGGCTGCGTTCTCATATTGTTCCTAGTTCTATTGGTAATAGGTGACAAAAATCAGCCGTGTTGAAGCTATAGATAACCCGATCGCCCTTCATCTCCAAAAGTGCGATCGCCCTTAATGTCCAAAAGTGCGATCGCCCTTAATCTCCCGTCATTTCCCGTGCTAATAACTTCTGTAACAACGGCACTAATACCAATTTTTTATGAGGCTGCATAGAATCTGATCCCCCTAGGGCGTGTTTTCTCTCCCCGGAGATCCCCCCCAACCCCCCTTAAAAAGGGGGGAGAAAGAAGCTCAAATTCCCCCTTCTTAAGGGGGATTTAGGGGGATCGAGATCTGTGCAACGACCCATTAAATTGGTATAAAGGAGGTAAATGATTTTCAATCGTATTCCAAACTAACCTCTGATTTACTTGAAAATATTCGTGAGCCATCACATTTCTCATATCACCCATCAAACGCCAAGGAATCTATGGATAACGAGACTTAATTCCATCATTGACATTAACAGAAGCTTCACCAATAATAATCAAGTTATAAAGAATCCCTTGCAGGATAATTTTTTCAATTTGCCGGAAATCTTCAAAACTCATCCCAGCAGTAGAAGCCTGAATGTCAGCGATCGCATTCACAATATCCTCAACTCGCAGCCACCACTCTCTAGAAGGCACGAATCGCCTCCTTGAGTACAGGTTCCCGCAAATGTTCCCTCAAAGCATCCTCCGTTCCTAAATCTACAGCACACCCTAGTATATCTTCTAAGGTGACTTCTTCCTTCTTCCTTCTACTTATATGATGAGGAAGTAATGAGTTTTGACGTGGTAGATATTTTATATTAAAATATAAAATATTTTTTGCATTCTTCCTTCTTGCTTCTACTTACTACTTGATGGGAAAATTTTAGTTTCTTTGAGTAGTTGGAGATGCTAAAGGTTGACTATTGTTTTTAGGGCTTTCTGGCTGATTTTTGGGTTCAGGTTTTGGTGGTAGTGGCGGAAAAGTAGCCGCCCGTCTGGGTATTTGTAGAGCTGTTCGGAATGCAGAAAATGGGAAGAAAGTTTGAAATTTTGACAAGCGATCTTCAAGAGATTCCGGTGTTAATTCCCACAAACTTTCGTAGTAAAAAAAAGCCACACCTAAGCCGTATTCTTGGACTGCTCGCACCTGAGATTGAATTTGGTGCATGGGAACTGGACGATTTCTTAAACCAGTCATAATCCCAACTCCTGTGGGAATTTTTTGCTGGGTTTCTTGCATTTCTGGACGATTGATTTTGTTAATAAACGATGCTAAATCGGGGCGGTAAACTTGCACAATTAGCTCGTCGGCAATATCTAACCGTACCCAAGCTAGCCAATCTTGCAGGTGATGCTTGTAAGCAAAATCGTAGTAATTGGGAGAAATGGAGAAAATTGCATTGGGTTTTACTGCTTTTACAGCTTGATTTAGTTTCGACATAAATGCCGTAATTTTATTAGCTCGCCACTGCACCCAAGCCGGATCTTGAAAATCTGTTGGAGGAGCTTTTTTGGTTTCTTTAGTATACATTGCAACGGTGTAGGCATCGTAACCAAATTCCGATGGCAAACTCATGTGATCGTCAAATTGAATGCCATCAGCATTGTATTTAGTAGTGACTTCTAGTACGAGTTCGGTAATGAATTGCTGCACTTCGGGATGAAAAGGGTTTAACCAAACTACTTCGCCACCCGCACCGTTGGATGTCTGGGTTCCGTCTTGTTTTTGTGTTAGCCAATCGGGATTATTTAATGCTAATTCTGAGGTGGGAGGAGCCATAAAACCAAACTCAAACCACGGAATTACTAGCAATCCTTGGCGATGAGATTGCTGGATTAAATCTGCTAGCATATCTTGTCCGTCTAAGCCTCTGTACACAAAGGGTTGAATATCTCTTTGCTGGGCGACAGGACTAGGATACATCACATAGCCAGAATTCCAAATTACGGGATAAATAGTGTTGAAATTTAACTGTTTTAGTTTGGTTACTGCTTCTGTTACTTTGCGCCGATCTCTGAGGATATCTTTGTCATTTGTTGTCATCCAAACTCCGCGAATTTCCTGACGTGGTTGCTGGGCGATCGCCGGAATCCAGTTGTTCGCCAGCAGTGCTATCATGAATGAGATGGCAAATAAAACCGGGAGAATAGGTTTAATCGATCGCAGCCAACCGCGAGAAATGATGCCTAATGTCATAGTGTTAAATGGTGATTTGGCTCTTAGACATCTCCAAAAATGATGGTGGGGTAAGCCCGAAAGTCAGCCATTGACAGGCTTTTATGGAGACGGTTATCGAAACACACCCTGGCATAATTTGCTAATTAAATTTAGTCGTTCTACAGTCTACAACCATTTGTGCTAATTTGCTAATTGGTTGAGTGAAATGGGGGAATCGCTTCGATGCGATCGCACTTGGGATCATCCCGATTTTGTAATGGCTATAGCATTCCGGGAGACAATTTATTAGTGATAACCAGAGATTTACAGCCACAATGCTTCGCCCCTAGGAATATATTTGCAAAACACAGATCCACCCTCGCACTTTGGCAAACTATAATATACTTGTCCCAAAAAGGCTGTCAAGGGCTGGCTGGATGTCTAACCGCTACTCCTCACAGAAATTATGGGAGATGTCTAATATTGATACATGGAATATCCATGCCACAACATTTAGTTTTAATTGGTGGCGGTCATAGTCATGCTATTGTATTGAAAATGTTCGGCATGAAACCGCTGTCGGGAGTGCATTTGACTCTGATTACCGACGTGCTGTACGCACCCTATTCGGGGATGCTACCGGGACACATTGCGGGTTTTTACAGTTATGATGAATGTCACATCGATTTGCGTTCTCTCTGTGAATTTACTCAGTGCGAGATATTGGTCGATCGGGCGATCGCGATCGACTTTAACAAAAATCAAGTAATTTGTCAAAATAGCCCCCCCGTTAGTTTTGACTTGCTTTCGATCGACATCGGCAGCACTCCCGCGACTTTATCCGTACCTGGTGCGGCCAAATATGCAATTCCAGCTAAACCAGTCCCGGAGTTTTTAGCTAACTGGAATCAGTTAATTACATCGCCAGCAAATTATCTAAATAAACCGTTGAATATTGCCATTGTGGGTGGTGGTGCCGGCGGTGTAGAATTAGCATTAAATATGCAATCTCGTCTGGCTAAAAAAACCGATAATTATCAAATTAACTTGGTTCACAGCGGTGCGGAATTAATGCCACAACACAACCAAAGAGTACGTCATCGCCTCAAAAAAATTATCATTAATCGCGGTATCAAACTGCACTTAATGGAAAAAGTGGTGGGTATCAAAAATACAAAAAAAAATGACATAGATCAAAGTTCGGAATGCCACATACTAAATTACGAAATTGCCTGCGAATCAGGCTTAAAATTAGACGTAAATCGAATTTTTTGGGTGACACAAGCCTCCGCAGCTAATTGGATCAAAGCATCGGGTTTAGCCACGGAATCCAACGGGTTTATCCAAGTCAATGATTACTTGCAATCTGTCTCTCACCCTCATGTATTTGCCGCTGGGGATATCTGCACGATGATTAATTATCCGCGGCCCAAAGCAGGAGTATTTGCGGTGCGCCAGGGACCGCCTTTATTTGAAAATTTGCAGCAATTTTTATTAGCAAAACCGCTAAAACCCTTTGCACCACAAGCCCACTATTTAGGGCTAATTGGTACTGGGAATAAAAAGGCGATCGCCTCTCGTGGCTCTTTGATGTGGGAATCCCGGCTACTCTGGTACTGGAAAGATTGGATCGATCGCCAATTTATGCAAAAATTTAAGCATAAAAATTAGTAGTTGGGCAAAAAGGCGATCGGAGTAACTCTGCTAATCTAAAAAAATAGCAGATCCAACTAGCCACAGATTGAAAAATAGGAGGATTCTGATTTATGATAGTAGTAACCGCAGAAAGGAGTAAAGACTAAATATGTTCAGAAAAATTGGTTTTTGGGTGATTTGGATTGCCTTTAGCACCTACGCTTTTGTATTTGCACCTCCCGACAGCCCCGAAACATTGACCTTAATTACCAATCTTTCCACCGGAAAAATAGCAGAAATCAACCCTTTAATTGTCGCCTTGTTCAATATCATGGGCGTGTGGCCAATCATCTATAGTTGCGTCTTATTTGCTGATGGTAGAGGACAAAAAATACCAGCGTGGTTATTTGCCATTTTATCCTTTGGTGTCGGTGCATTTGCCTTATTGCCTTATTTAGCCCTGCGGCAACCAAATCCTGAATTTGTGGGAAATAAAAATGCCTTTTTAAAGGTATTAGACTCCCGTTTTACGGGAATTATATTAACATTAGGCGCTGCTGCTTTAGTTGCCTTTGGGTTGACAAAAGGCGATTGGTCTGATTTTCTTAGCCAGTGGCAGACTAGCCGCTTTATTCATGTAATGAGTTTAGATTTTTGTATGCTTTCCCTGTTATTTGCAGCCTTGCTGGGAGATGACATGGCGCGCCGAGGAATGCAAAATAGCACAGTTTTTTGGGCGGTAACATTAGTTCCTTTGTTTGGCCCCCTAGTTTATTTGTGTACGCGCCAGTCTTTGCCGGAAAATACAGTGCAAACTGTTACAAATTAGACAGCAGGGCTGACAATTATCAGTTTACTTTAGGACTCAATGTCATCATACTAGAAACAGGCTTTCTGGCCTGTTCCACAACATGAAAAAATTTCCGATCGTTGGTATCACTACATATAACCGCTGTCAAGCAGGCGAATATCGCTTAAATGGATCTTATATTGATGCAGTGCAAGCGGCTGGTGGCATCCCGATTTTACTACCGCCCAATCAATTAAATCCAGCTAGTATTTTTGATGTAGTAGATGGTTTGATTTTTTCCGGTGGCGGAGATATTAATCCAGAACTTTATGGCGGTGCGATCGATCCCACGGTTTATGCGATCGATGCAGAACGTGATAACTTTGAACTAGCCTTAGCCAAACTAGCTTTCAAAGCTGACATACCTGTTTTGGGAGTTTGTCGGGGAATGCAAATGCTGAATGTAGCTAGCGGTGGTAGTTTGGTGACTCACGTACCCCATGCTTACGGAGATGAAGTGAGTCATGGAGCGGGAATTCCCCCTCGTGCGATCGAGCATAGCATTGAAATTGAACCCAACAGTCGGCTAGCAAAAATTATGGGAACAACTTCCACAACCGTTGTTTCTTGGCATCATCAAGCTGTGCGGAAAGTAACATCCGATTGGCGAATTGTAGCCGAGGCATCAGACACTTTGGTAGAAGCAATGGAGTATCAAAATCACCCGTGGATGATTGCAATTCAATGGCACCCGGAAATGTCCCCAAAATGTTTGATAAACTCTCGAATTTTTCGGGCTTTCATAGAAGCAGCAGCTTCAAAATTGATGAATTCCACCAAGTCAAGTTCAAATCAAATTCATACATTTTTATAGTCACTTATTCTTGATAGTCAGTGTCTATTTCAATATCAAGGGTATCTTCATCTATTCTGATATACAGAACATTCGGGCGACAGCAAACTTGACAATCTTCAATATATGATTGCTCCATTCCCCCACTAATATCCACAAAAGTTGTACTTGGTTCGCCGCAAAAAGCACAGTAATATTCAGCCGTTGTTTGCATCTTTTTCGCACTCTTTCTTGGTAACTTCGTGGCGGTAACGAAACATATCTGTTAGTCGCATTTCCACCCACCAACCTAATAATAGATCGACCATCGGCCCACCAGGGATCGAAAAGGCGATCGCATCTGTCAATCTAGTTTTACCATTTTCTGTGGTAAACTCGTGTCGATGAGTCCAACTCGCCATCGGCCCCTCAGTTTGTTCATCAACAAACAACCTATACTGTTGGCACTCAGTATGAGTTGCCACCCACTTTACCGGAATCGGCCCCAATGAAAGACGAAATTCCGATACAGCACCCACACCAAGTCCACCTTCGCGGCGAATGATTGTCACCGGTTGCCAAGGCGGAGTTAATATTTGCAAAATATCCGGTCTTTCGTGAAAGTTCCAGACACTTTCAACCGTCGCATCAATTAGCGATGAATATCGAAAATTAGGCATTATTCAAATCTTACTAAACAGTTAATTGCGCTGGCATCTCAGCATTTACATCATTATCCTCTGTATCAGTACAAACCGCAACAGTTAGTTTCAATCCCAGAGTTTTCAGCCAAATTCCCCAACTATAAATCGCATCACTTCCTTGTTCAGACAGCAATTCCTCCAGTTTTTTTAAGTGCAATTCATATTGTTCGGGAGACAATTTTGATTGGCCGAGAGCTTCTGCTACATCGCTGAGAGCAAGTCTGAGCAATGCTTCGTCAGGTTCTTCGCCTTCATCTAATTCAAAATGAGTTTCGAGATAGACTGCCGCATAACTGGGGTTTTTTAGGCGTGCTATCAAAAAGTCATGATACGGTAAACTTTTAGGCATTTTTTTAACTCCTATAATTTGTCCAGTATTCTATTGCTTGGCGAATGTCTCGGTCTTGAGTGCTTTTGTCTCCTCCGCACAGAAGAAGTATAATTGTTGTTCCTACTTGCCCAAAATAGATGCGGAAACCAGAGCCATAGTCTATCCTTAATTCAAAGACTCCTTCTCCAAGTGATTTACAATCTCCCAGATTCCCCAAAATAACTCGGTTAAGTCTTTTATTGATAATTGTTGAAATTTTGCTATCTCGGAGCGAATCAAACCAGTTATCAAACGGCACTTGACCGTCTACGGCAACATAACGCTGAATTTCCCTGGGTTGGACTTCTGGCATAATTGTATGATAGTATGTCGCTCCTCATCTTATCTTAAACTGGTTGCCAAGGCGGACTCATAATTTGCATAATCTACTAATTATACTCAAGAAATGCCATAGGGGAAAGATGGAAAAAAGTAGCTAATTTTTTAATTTGACTCGCCGTTAATTCCCGCTTTTCATTGATAACCTCAGATACAAAAAAATCAGATTCAAAAATATCCACCAAATCTTTTTCTTGAATATTGTCTTCAATCATTAACGCTTTCAGTAGTGCAATACCTTTCAAAACAGGCATTGGCTCACATTTTTGTTCGTAATCATAAACCAGAGTACCCAGTACATTTAAGTAATCTCGATCGTCTTGGGTCAAATTTCTCCGACTCAGAATAGAATCAATCCGATTTTGTGTAGCGATTAACTCAGCTTCACAAGTAATTGGACGCGGTGGAAAAGTCGTGATGATCTCAATGTAGTAGCTACTAGGATTTTTCAAACCAGTCGTCATTTTTCCAGTTCTCCTTATCATATTCTGCATGAGTTAAAACACAGCGGACAAACACTATCTGGTATTCATAATCGATGAAAGCAATTAACCGATAGTTATTGCCACCAATATTAAATACCGTAAAGTTACCTACTAAGTCAGCCGAAGGAAATACCTTACGCATATCTACTAAACTTTGCCATTCAGCATCACAACTACGCTGATACCACAGCAACAAACTTATTTCAGCATTGGGGTGTGTTTCCCAAAATTCTTTTAGTCGTTTTCGGCTAATGACACGCATGAGACTATTATAATCTAATTTACTAAACGTGAATTAGTGAATTTTCATATCCTTTTGTATGAGTCATCGCCTCAGCTAAATGCTTCTTCAAAGTCGCTTCTGGCAGCGGTCCTTGCAAGTGACTCCAAGGCAAAACCCGATCCAATTCCCACTCCTGGAAAACATAAAAATCCAGATCCGGCAAATGTCCCCGCAATTCCTTAAAAGCCCGCCGATAACTGCCCAATGTATCGCCGTAATGCCGCACTAATTCTAACAGCTTAGACAAGCGTCGATCGCCCTTCGATAACAAACCCTGAATCACAGACCAGTTATAGCTTTCCGGTCTAAATTCTAAACCCAACTTCCGCAATTCTTTATCTAAAAACTTCAATCTTTTTTCTGCATCTTTATTGACTCCAAACCACTGAAAAGGAGTGTGAGATTTCGGGACAAAGGTACTGCAACCAAAAGTTAAGCGCAAACCGGGAGCAGCTTTTTTGACAGCCCGCAGCATGGCTACAGTCGCCTCTAAATCCTCCATTTCTTCCCCCGGTATTCCCGCCATTCCGTAGAGTTTAATGCCCTTTAAACCTCCTGTTTTAGCATTGATAGCAGCTTGAATAATTTCCTCATTGGTGAGCTTTTTATTAACAATTTTGCGGAGGCGATCGCTGCCACTTTCCACCGCAATCGTCACAGATTTGCTGTCTCTTTTGGTCAAAATTTCCGCAAGTTTCACCGTCACCGTGTTGGTACGGACTGAAGCAAGACTAAGCCGTACACCATCGTATTTAGGCTGATTTAAATAATCTAATAAAACTTCAAATTCCGGGTGCTGAGTCACGGAAGCACCCAACAAACCCAAGCGATTTGTCACAGCTAAACCGCGGTCTATTGCCGGAATTAGAGAAGCCTCCAAACTCGCAGTTCTAAAAGGTAAAGTCAGATAACTTGCCAAACAGAAGCGGCACATTTCTGGACAACTCCGAACCACTTCCACCATGTAAATATTTTCCCAAGCAGCCTTGGATGTCACCACAGTAGAAGCAGATAAAGTATTGCCACGATAAGTCTGTTTTTCAACCACACTGGGAATTGCTGCATCCAGGGTATGAATTGATTGAATACCCTCCGTGGCATCCAGATAAGTTACTTCGTACAAACTAGGAACATACACTCCCGGAACTTGCGCTAAATGGCGCAATTTAGTTTTTCTGTCAGCGGTACGAACTTCTTTAAAAGCATTTATAAAATTATCAATCAGATTTTCGCCATCTCCGAGCAAAATCACATCAAAAAAATCAGCGAAAGGTTCGGGGTTGGCTGTAAAAACCGGACCACCACCAAAGACTATAGGATGACTATCTGTGCGTTTAGTTGCCCAAATTGGAACTTCTAGAGATTCCAATAAATTGAGAATATTCACATAATCGAGTTCCCAAGAAAAAGAAAATCCCAGTAATTCTGGAGATCTCGGAAGTGGTTCGTGGATATCAGTAAATAAACGACCAACCTCAATATCTGGGCGCACTGCCAAAGTTGCCCATACTATTTGATAGCCGAGACTGGTAATACCAACCGTGTACTCGTTGGGAAAAGCAAAAATCGTCTGGATAGCGCCAACATCGGGGATTGCTGGGGCAAATAGCAAGCGTTCTTCAACAAATGGGTTAGAAGTCATTAGTAATTATTGGAGGTGTCTAATTGATTCACTTGGGTGTATCTGTGTTTGGCAAATATATTCGTACGATGATCTAGCATGACCGCTGTAAATCTCTAGTTATCACTAATAAATTGTCTGCGGTCATGCTTCGCCTATGCAAAATCCGGATGATCCCATTCACTTATTCAATTATTTTCGGAAATATAATCTTTTTCGTCCTTGTTTCGAGGTGGTGGACTGTGGAAAGTGGCAATTAACAAACAGATAATTCCAGCATTAATAAAAACATCAGCGAGATTAAAAATTGGGAACCGAATCAAGCGAAAATCGAGAAAATCTACCACATACCCAGACACAAATCGATCGATCCCATTTCCCAGTGCGCCGCCCAAAATCAAGCCATAGCCAGCTTGTTCCCAGCGATTAATTCGTGGTCCGAACCAAGCGAGTACCATCAATCCCACACTAACGCCCAAAGACAGCCAGCGCAACCAAATCGCGCCACCATTGCTAAACAAACTAAAAGCCGCACCCGTATTAACAACATAAGTGAAGTGAAACACCCCAGGTAACAGTGGCTGTGTTTGCGGAGGAACAGCCAATTCAAAATTTTGCACCACCCAAAATTTAGTCAGATGGTCTAAAACTAGACTGATAATAGCAGCAACCCAGAACCAGGGATTTTTTTTAAAACGCATGAATTAGACAGTAGAACATAGGGCATCAGGCATGGGAGAATTCACTCAAATCTCGCGGGTGATTGCGAGGAGGATGCAGTGCAGGAAAGCAATCCCAGCCACAGCGAGATTATTTTCCCGTTTCGCAATGACAGTATAACCCAATTTTGCACAATTACCAATTCCCTAGGTTCTAGGCTCAATTTTCTCTTATTTTACCATTAATAAAACATCACTCGACGTAAAACAAATGACAGTAATGCGATCGCACAAACTACCGCCAACTGTCCCGGCAAAGGATAAACTGAATATTTCAGGATTTGCTCAAACAAACCTGTGGTTCTGGTGGGTAGCACCAACAAGTGACTTAAAACCAGATAAGTTAAGCCGATCGCATGAATTGTAAACAAACCGCACAAACAACTAAAAGCAATAGATTCCAGACGCGAAGCCACCTTAAAAGCCATCCAGCCACACACCCAAGCACCGGGAATAAAACCCAGTAAATAACCAAAAGCAGGTTCTTTAATATAGCCAATGCCACCGCCTTGAGAAAAAACTGGCCACAAAGTTAATCCTAAAATTATATAGGCAATTTGTGATAAAGCAGCGGCATTTTTACCACCCATGCAGCCTACCAGCAAAACGGCTCCTATTTGATAGTTTACTCCTAAAGAATAAGCCTGAAATCCTCGATTGTCCCAAAACCCAATTGGAGTAGTAACAAAGGCAGGAAAAAACGCGCCTCCTATGGTTAGGAGTAAACCAATAAAAGCCCAAATTAGTTCTATGGGAACAGGCATTCGATTTTATATTTTAAATTTTAGATACTTCAACTTCGCTCAGCATAAGCTTGAGATTTTAGACTACAGAAAATGTCTTGGTAGCGGTTTCATCCTCAGTCAGAAACTGCCCTCAACGATATCACTTCCACTGATAAATATGTGAGATTCCCGACTTTTTAAACAAGTCGGGAATCTGGGTATGATGAATTTAATTCAAAATTACCCACTCAATATTTAACCAGGAAAACTGCCGGGAATTGGTGCTTCGCCACCTTGAAGTCCTAGGGATTCCAACATTGATCGGTCCTGCTCTGCGGGTTGACCCATAGTAGTCAGATAATGACCGACCAGCATAGCATTAATTCCAGCTTTTAAGCCCAAATGTTGCAGTTCTCCCATGACAGCTTCTCTACCCCCTGCATAGCGGATGATTTGAAGAGGAAGTATGAGGCGAAAAATGGCGATCGCCTTTAATGCTTCGTAAGGATCTAGTGGAGGTAAATCACCCAAAGGTGTACCTTTTCTAGCAGATAGCAAATTCACCGGTACTGACTCAACCTCTAACTCGCGCAAAGACAAAGCTAAATCAATTCTATCTTCCCAACTTTCGCCCATGCCGATAATTCCACCGCTGCAAGCTTGAATGCCTGCTGCTTTTAAGTTCTTAATCGTAGCAGTGCGATCGCTCCATTTGTGAGTTGTCACAATATTGGGAAAAAACTGCTCAGACGCTTCTAAATTGTGATTGTAGCGAGTTACTCCCGCAGCTCGCAATTCTTGAGCTTGTTCGACAGTAACTTCTCCCAAAGCGCAGCAAGGCTTAACATTAGTTTCCTGAATAATGCGGCGCACTGTATCAAGAATTTGCTCAAATTCCGAGGATTTCGGACTGTTATGTTTAATCCCTTTCCCTTGAGAAACCAGACAAAATCTTTTCGCCCCGGCTTCCTCGGCCACCTTGGCTTGGGCTAAAATCTCATCGGAGGTTTTTAAGCCATAAATCGGGACATTTTCTCCCGGATGGTGAGCCGACTGAGAGCAAAAACCGCAATTTTCCGAACAGTTACCAGATTTGACATTAATGATGCTGCACAAGTCTACCGTATTGCCACAGCAAGCTTGACGCACGCGATCGGCTGCCGAACACAACAATAAAATATTTTCTTGGCCCTCGATGGCTGTCAAAGCCAGGGCTTCGTCTCTACCTATCCGATATCCTTTAACTATTTGATCTACGAGGCTATCTAGTTGTAGTTGCAGCGGTAATTTCTCCGACATCATGTCGATCGAACTCTGAGAAAATGTTGGCAGTGGCGCTTGCACCATTTCTTGCACCTTATGAAAACAACCACCATTGTAGGGTTTTCTGGTTCTCTCTCCGGGATATTTTACAATTCACTATGAATTTTGGGGTTAGCGATCGGCAATCTAGCGATTACAGCAGTCTCTACCCTTTTAAATATCTTATTGATCCAAAACTGTCAAGTTTGTTTTGAACTAAAAATTTAATTTAGTGTAAAATGTAAAGAATCTTAACCAAAGCTTTACTTTCGAGCGTTATGCTAGGGCCCAACCCCCTATGTAGCGTCTAAAACTTTACACCCATGATTTTCCGTATCAACATGATTAATTCCCACAGGCTGACGACCGCAATCTCAGCAATGGCGATCGCCCTCAGCTTAGCAGCCTGTGGTGGCGGCAGCACCCCCAGCGCCGGCACCCCCAGCACCGGCAGTGACAGCGCCACCACTCCCGGCGCTTCCCCCGTTGCCACCACCGGCACTGCTACTCCCAGCAAACTCGCCCTAGCCTCAGACGTCGCCATCACCGCAGCCGGCGCATCATTCCCCGCTCCCCTGTACCAGCGTTGGTTTCAAGACTTCAACAAAATCAACCCCAAAGTACAAATTAACTATCAATCCGTAGGTAGCGGAGCCGGAGTCGAACAATTTACCAAAGGCACCGTAGACTTTGGTGCCAGCGACACCGCCATGAAAGACGACGAAATCGCCAAAGTTCCAGCAGACAAAGGCGTGATTTTGTTGCCCATGACAGCCGGCAGCATCGTCATCGGCTACAACTTACCAGACGTACCCGAACTGAAACTGCCACGGGATGTTTACACAGAAATCTTCGCCGGTAAAATTACCAAGTGGAACGATCCCAAAATAGCAGCAGCGAATCCTGGTGCTAAATTACCAGACCAAGCCATTACCGTCGTGCACCGTTCCGATGGTAGCGGCACCACCGCCGTCTTCACCAAACACCTAAGTGCCATCAGCCCCGACTGGAAAAGCACAGTAGGCGAAGGCAAAACAGTAGAGTGGCCCAAAACAGGTACCTTTGTCGGTGCAAAAGGCAACGAAGGTGTCACAGCCCAAGTCCTGCAAACCGTCGGCGGCATTGGCTATGTAGAATACGGCTACGCCAAAAACAACAATCTCAAATTTGCATCTTTGCAAAACAAAGCAGGTACATTTGTCGTACCTAACGACGAATCAGCTTCAGAAGCTCTAGCAACAGTTCCACTGCCAGAAAATCTGCGAGCATTTATCGAAGACCCAGAAGGTGCTAAATCCTATCCAATAGTCACCTACACTTGGATGCTAGTCCCCAAAACAGTTGCGGATGCCAACAAAGCCAAAGCGATCGAGGCCATGGTGGAATATGGCTTGAATGAAGGTCAAAAAGTTAGTTCCGAATTGGGCTACGTTCCTCTACCCCAAAGCGTTAAAGAAAAAGTGGCCGCGGCTGCTGACGGCATCAGCGCCGACTACAAGATTGAGGTTGCAAAATAGTAATTGAAGGAAGAAGGAAGAAGGAAGAAGGAAGAAGGAAGAAGGATATTTTTGTAGGGGCGGGTTTCACCAACAATATGAGCCTAACATCGATAATCTCATAAACCCGCCCCCACCCAACGGTAAATCGCCATCTACCTCTTTCCAAATACAAGGAGCGATTTTCATCAGAAATATTTGTGGAAAAGTCAGGGCGATTAATCCACCCACTCCTGTTGAATATTATTTATGTTTTTTCTTTCTTTCCTTCCCGCTAACGTTTTCGTAAAATAGTTTTTTCCAATACTATGACTTGGTTGTTTTGTCTATGATTTCAGATAATAATAACTCTCAATCGGAAACCCGATCGCGCTCTCAACTAGAAAAATCCTTAGACCGAGCCTTTATCTGGCTCACCCGGATTTTGGGCATAGGAATAGGGGTAATTTTGCTCGTCATCGCACTCACAGTTGCTTTCAGAGCCTTACCTGCGATTCAACAGTACGGTTTGGGATTTTTATTTAGCAGTAGCTGGAATCCCGTTAAAGAAGAGTACGGTGCCCTGCCGATGATTTACGGGACGATCGTCAGTTCGGCGATCGCGCTCCTAATTGCAGTACCATTAGGAGTAGGCACTGCTATCTTCCTGAGCGAAGATTTTCTACCACTACCAATCCGCACAGCCTTGGTTTTTTTGGTAGAACTCCTAGCCGCCATTCCTAGCGTAGTTTACGGTTTGTGGGGAATTGCTGTATTGATTCCCATTATTACCAACCTCGGCAAGTTTCTCAACGGCACTTTCGGATGGCTACCAATTTTTAGCACCCCCCCAGTGGGTCCGGGAATGTTACCCGCCGGAGTAATTTTGGGAATCATGACTTTGCCGATTATTACGGCTATCTCCCGTGACTGTTTAGCAAGTCTGCCTCCCGAATTGCGGCAAGCATCTTTAGGTTTAGGAGCAACTCGTTGGACAACCATTTTTAGGGTGCTGGTACCCGCTGCTTTCTCCGGTATTGTCGGCGGAATTATGCTCGGTTTAGGACGCGCGATGGGAGAAACAATGGCTGCAACTCTGTTAATTGGCAACTCCAATCAATTAAGTCTTTCGGTGCTAGCTCCTGCCAATACTATTGCTTCTTTGATGGCAAATCAGTTTGCCGAAGCTTCCGGGTTGCAAGTAGCAGCTCTGATGTACACGGGGCTAATTTTGTTTATTATGACCCTGATTGTTAATATTTTGGCAGAGTGGATTGTTTCTCAAGTTAGAGCCAAGTACAACTAAAAATTGGTGGCAAATCCCCCTACAGTTTTAATTTATGTCAAACAGAACCTCCGAAGGTCTTGATTCTTTTGCCTCGAAGACAGGTAATTTAAAAAAAGTTAAAAACAGTCCCAAATCGCTGTTCAATATAGCGATGACAGTATTAGCTGGAGCCTGTTTAACAATTACTCTGTTGCCTTTGTTTGCAGTGCTTTCCTACGTTACTATACAAGGTTTCAATCGCCTGAATTTAGACTTATTCACTAAGCTACCACCGCCCCCAGGACTATCGGGAGGCGGTATTGCTAATGCAATTCTCGGTACATTGATGACCGTAGGAATTGCTTCTCTGATTGCTGTACCTTTTGGTGTATTAGCAGCCGTTTATTTATCCGAGTTCAGTAGTGGTAATATAGCTCGCTGGGTGCGTTTTGCTACTAATGTTCTCAGCGGTGTTCCTTCGATTATTGCGGGGGTATTTGCCTACGGTTTGTTTGTGGTAAATATGGGAGGTTTTTCGGCAATTGCCGGGGGTGCGGCGCTGGCAGTGCTGATGTTGCCGACGATTGTGCGAACTACTGACGAAGCTTTACAAATCGTCCCTCAAGATATTAGATGGGCTTCGGTTGGTGTGGGTGCATCTAATTATCAAACGGTGTTGCAGGTGGTTTTGCCTGCGGCTATTCCGGCTATTTTAACTGGTGTGACGCTGGCAATTGCCCGCGCTGCTGGTGAAACGGCTCCTTTGATTTTCACGGCGCTGAATTCGCCTTTTTGGCCGGCAGGATTTGATAAGCCAACTCCGTCCCTTGCGGTGTTGGTATACAACTTTGCAACGGTTCCTTTTAAGGCACAGAAAGAGTTGGCTTGGGCGGCTTCTTTAATTTTGGTGTTCATGGTTTTACTGACGAGTATTCTTTCTCGTTGGGCAACTCGCCAAAAAGTTTATTAGTCCTTGGTCATTAGTCATTAGTCATTAGTCATTAGTCATTGGTCATTAGTCATTGGTCATTAGTCATTGGTCATTAGTCATTGGTCATTAGTCATTGGTCATTAGTCATTGGTCATTAGTCATTTGTTACTTGTTACTTGTTACTTGTTAGTCGCTGGGCAAGGCTACTAGCCAATAACCAATAACCAATAATTAATAACTAATAACTAATAACCAATAATTAATAACTAATAACCAATAACTAATAACCAATAATATTTTTCGCTTAGTTTGTAAAATTTGATTGGAGTATTAATTGTATGATGGAATTGTTGGAAGAGAAAACGGAAACAGTTTTGCAGGTAGACAATATCAATATTTTTTACGGCGGTTTTCAAGCTGTAAAAAATGTTTCGATGGAGATTCCTAAAAATCGGATTACTGCTTTTATCGGGCCTTCTGGGTGCGGAAAAAGTACAATTTTGCGATGTTTTAATCGTCTTAATGATTTGGTTAATGGTTTTCGTTTAAACGGTCAAATTTATTATCACGGTCAAAATCTATACGATCCTGATATTGATGCTGTGGAGGTGCGCCGTCGGATTGGGATGGTGTTTCAAAAGCCGAATCCTTTCCCGAAGTCGATTTATGACAATATTGCTTACGGTGCGAGGGTGAATAACTATAAGGGCGATATGGATGAGTTGGTGGAAAAGTCCCTGCGCCAAGCTTATCTTTGGGATGAGGTAAAAGATAAACTCAAGCAGAGTGGTTTTTCGCTTTCGGGTGGCCAGCAGCAGCGTTTGTGTATTGCTAGGGCGATCGCCATTAATCCTGATGTAGTATTAATGGATGAACCTTGCGCATCTCTCGATCCGATTTCTACGATCAAAATTGAGGAGTTGATGCGGGAACTCAAAGAGCAGTATACCATTGTGATTGTGACTCACAATATGCAGCAGGCTTCTCGTGTTTCTGACTTGACTGCTTTTTTCAATGCTAAGCTTTCTGATGATGGCAAACGCTTTGGCTATCTGGTGGAGTGCGACAGGACTGAGGTGATTTTCCAAAATCCCAAGGAAGTTTCTACTATGGAATATGTCAGCGGTCGTTTTGGCTGATTTATTGTGACTTTGAAGGGCTGTTACAGCCAATTATAGCAATCCTTGCAGGAGTCGTAAATTTTTTACCCCACCCCAACCCGGACCTTGAATCAGGTCCGGGAGTAAGAAATTCACAAATGATTTAGGATTGCTATAGTTAGATTGGGAAATTTTCACCGTAGATATCAGCAGATAAACACAGATGAAGGCGAATGAAATGGGAGCATCCTGATTTCGCATAGGCGAAGCATAACCGCAGATAATTTATTAGTGATAACCAGAGATTTACAGCGGTCATGCTTCGCCCCTAGGAATATATTTGCCAAACACAGATGCACCCAATGAGATTTAATCTGTGTTTATCATTTTTACCAAAAAAATGCAAACAAACCAACAACTTTTTCTACCAACAATGGGCTGTGGCACTTGGGCCTGGGGCAACAGATTGCTCTGGGGTTATGATGAAAGTATGGATGCCCAATTGCAAGCCGTTTTCAATCTTTGTGTGAGTAATGGTGTCACTTTATTTGATACTGGTGATTCCTATGGAACTGGGAAATTAAATGGACGTAGCGAGATGCTTTTAGGGCAGTTTTCTCAAGCCTATCAAGGTGTAAATCAAGATAGTATTTGTATTGCGACTAAACTGGCTGCTTATCCTTGGAGATTGACGCGACAATCTATGATATCTGCTTGCAAAGCCTCAGCTTCCCGCCTGGGGAAAAATGTGGATTTGGTGCAAATGCACTGGTCTACAGCTAATTATGCTCCTTGGCAAGAAGGGGCTCTTTTAGATGGTTTGGCTGACCTTTACGAGCAAGGCTTGGTGAAGGGAGTAGGTCTGTCTAATTATGGGTCTAAACGCTTAAAATGGGTATATGAAAGATTTCGCGATCGCCAGATTCCTATTGTTACTTTGCAAGTGCAATATTCGTTACTTTCTACCTATCCAGTTACGGAACTTAGACTAAAAGAAGTTTGTGACGAACTGGGAATAAAATTGATTGCTTATAGTCCTCTAGCCTTGGGATTGTTGACGGGAAAATACTCGGAAAATGGTCCCCTTCCTAAAGGTATCCGAGGTTTGGCGTGTCAACAGATATTGCCGGGAATGCGATCGCTTTTGGAGTGTTTGCGAGAAATAGCGACATCCAGAAACAAGACTATTTCCCAGGTGGCGATTAACTGGTGTATTTGTAAAGAAACTATTCCGATTCCGGGGGCGAAATCGGCGGCCCAGGCGGCAGAAAATATTGGTGCTTTAGGGTGGAAATTAGACTCTGGCGAGATTGCAGAATTGGATAAAGCGGCGGCAAAGGTAGATAAGAAGATGGTGCAAAATATATTTCAAACTAGCTAATATCAAATCCGGTGGCATCGAAATTATTCAGAACTCTATTCTCTGATACCAAATCCTCTCTTCACCGGAATTATTAAACTCTCTCTTCTCTTCCTTCGCGTCCTACCCTACGGGAACGGCTTCGCCGAACGCGCCTTCGCGGTTAAATCATTCCGATACAACCGGAATTGATATGACTCTGTGTCAAGAGTGTTCGAGAAAGGTGAAATCATTCTCATGCCACCGGAAATGATATTATTGATGTTCGCAAAATTTTTCCACGCACCGTACAAACATTTCTACACCAATCCCTAAAGCAGTTTCATCAAAATCAAATCGCGGGTGATGATGGGGGTAGGCTAAATTTTTCTCCGGATTGGCTGAACCTAAAAAGAAATAGCAACCGGGGACTTCTTGCAAAAAGAATGACATATCTTCACCGCCCATTGTTTGACATTCTGGCACGATTCCGGCTGGAGTTTCTACCACGGTTTCTGCTACGCTACGCACCAATTCAGCCATCTTGGTATCGTTGATGACCGGGGGGTACAACCAATAATAATCGAATTGATAATTTGCTCCGTGGCTGTGACAAATTCCGGCAATTATTTGTTCGATGCGATTGTTAAAATAACCTTGATATGCTGGATTGAAATAGCGGACGGTGCCTCCGATTTGAGCGGTATCGGCAATGACATTGTGGGCTTGGCCTGCGTGGAATTTGCCGACGGTGACTACTGCGGAGTCGATCGGATCGATATTCCGGGCTACAATTGCCTGCAAAGCGTTGACTATTTGGGCTGCAACTACGATCGCATCTACAGTCTGATGTGGCATCGCACCGTGTCCACCTTTGCCCAAAATTGTACAATCAAAAATTTCCACGGCGGCCATCAGGGCTCCACTACGGACACCTACAGTGCCTAAAGGCAGATTATTCCACAAATGCAAGCCGACGATCGCATCAACGTCAGGATGCTTTAAAACTCCAGCTTCAATCATGGGCTTTGCGCCGCCGGGACCTTCTTCGGCGGGCTGGAAGATGATTTTTACAGTGCCGCAAAAGCTGTGTTTGTGCTGGGCGAGATAACAGGCTGTACCGAGGGCGATCGCCGTGTGTCCGTCATGGCCACAAGCGTGCATAATGCCGTTATGTTGCGATCGATAATCAACCTGATTTTCCTCTTGAATTGGCAAAGCATCCAGATCAGCCCGAATTGCCAAAACAGGCCCTGGTTTGCCACTGTCTATAGTAGCGACAATCCCCGTTTTAGCAATAGCAGTTTGATGCTCAATGCCCCATTCCTGCAACTTTTGGGAAACAAAATCCGCGGTTAAATTCTCCTCAAAACTCAACTCAGGTTTTTGGTGCAAACGGCGACGCCATTCCACTAATTGAGGCTGTAAATTTCTAATTTCTAGCCTCAATTGAGATAAATCGACTGAAGTTAATTTTGGTAAAGTATAAATCATGTTATTGGTTGCTTCTTACTTGTTATTTTCCTACTTATTTTAATCTTTAACGGCTCTAGATGCCAAGCTGTTAAATAATTTCTAAAACTCTCTATTTTCCTTCGGGGCGCTCTCTGCGCTCTCTGCGCTCTCTGCGGTTAAAATAAAATCTTAGTCTTTAATGAACCACAGAGGGCACAGAGTACGCAGAGAAAGAGAATATTGAAAAAGAGAGGTGTTTACAAGACCGTTATTTAGCAATCTGAGGAATTAAATTTACCCCAGGTAATAATCGTTCTAAATCTAATTCTGACGCTGCTTTAGCTAGTTTAGTCAGGTCATTGGGGTCATCTAAATGTGGCAAAGTACCCAAAACACGTATTTGAGTAAGGGACTCAATTAAGTAGATCGGAGTCCAATCGGCAATTTCTTGCTCGGAAGTAGGTTGAACACAGCTCAGGACAATACCTTTGAGTTTAAAGCCGCTTTGTCTGGCAAGGGCGACATTAGCTACAGCTTGCCCGATCGCCCCCAACCTGACGGGTACCACCAATACCCCCCTGAGCCGCCAGTCCCTCGCCAGATCCGCCACCGTCAGTTCCCGCGTTACAGGGGAACCGAGTCCTCCCAAAGCTTCCACCAACACAAAGTCTTTGCGCTGCTGGAGGCTTTGTAGCGTCGTCCACACCTTTTCTAGTTCAATAGGTCTCCCTTCCCGTTCGGCGGCGATTGGAGGTGCTAGAGGCGCATCAAAGTGCAGTGGATTGAGTTCTTGGGCGGATTGGTCGAGGTTAAATAAACGGGTGTAGTGTTCGCGATCGCCTGTTCCCGTTTGCAACAGCTTGGTAATTCCCAAAGTGCGATCGGAAAAATACGTTTGCCAATAAGCAGCCAGAGCACTCGTTAAAACCGTTTTGCCCGCGTCGGTATCAGTTCCAGTAATTAGCAGGGAGTTCATGGATAGCTAATAGGTAATGGGTCATGGCTAATTTTTCTTATACCAAGTGTAGTATGTCGCAATCATGCCTCATCATTTACTAACTAGGATATCATGTATTTATGATTTTTTAACAGCCACCTCAATTACCATCTAATTATGATCCCTCGTCTGCCATGGCTATCTATCATTAAAAACTTCTTTGACCGAATATTTTTATGAGCTCCTCTGGCGCTAATTGCCATTTCTATAGGTGGTTATTTCGGAGAATTCAACCAAAATTTATAATTAATTTCTCATTTCAAGTTTCAATATCTTATTTGAGGATTTATTCCTTGTTTCTACTTGGCACTACGTCGCAGCAAAATCGGGTTAATGATTAGCATACTGTGCTTAATTATCAACTTAGTCGAAATTCTGCCTTTCTATACTCCTCAGTTATTTAGTGGCCATAATCCCGATGGACAAAAATTGCGCGTGTTTCTATCGAATGTCGAAAAGCGCGAAGACAACTATGCAAGCGTCATTGCTTTAGTGAGAGCAGAAAAACCAGATATTGCAGTATTTTTAGAAGTCGGTGAATCGGGAGCAAAAAAATTGCAAACCTTAAAAGATATTCTGCCCTATTCTGTCGGCAAGCAAGATACTGAAAAAAAGCAACTGAAAAAAAGCAACTGAAAATTTACCTTGGTAACAGCGATCGCTCTGCTACCAAATATTATCAATTACAGAGCAGGTGATGGTTCAGTTGGATTTTCTACAGGCGCGGGTGTTGGTGCTGGTTCCGGCGACAGCGCTGGTTCCGGCGACGGTGCGGGTGCGGGTGCGGGTACTGGCGACGGCGCGGGTGCGGGTGCTGGCGACGGCGAAGGTGCTGGCGCGGGTGCTGGTGCCGGTGCGGGTGCTGGCGACGGCGAAGGTGTGGGAGTTGGTGCGGGAGTTGGGGCTGGTGTGGGAGTTGGGGCTGGTGTCGGATCGGGCACGGGTTCCGGTGTTGGGGCTGGTGTCGGATCGGGCACGGGTTCTGGTGTTGGGGCTGGTGTCGGATCGGGTACGGGTTCTGGTGTTGGGGCTGGTAGGGGATCTGGTGCTGGTGCCGGCACGGGATCGGGTACTGGTGCGGGTACGGGATCGGGTACTGGTGATGGTTCCGGGGTTGGTGTGGGAGTTACTCTGGGTGTGGGAGATGGTAGGAGTGGTGTTTCTGTGTTCACCTCTGTTGGAGTGGGCTGCGGGCGCTGATTGTTGAGGAATGAACCTACTAAGGCCCAGGAACCGAAGCCGGTCAAGATGACTAAACCTGCACCGATGCCGATCGCCGCCATTGGATTGTCCCAAATAGAGCTGGTGGGGGGTTCGATGAGTGGATTGGGCTGGTTTTGGGGGTGGGAACTTTGGCCGATCGGATCTGGCCGTCTACCCACGGCTACTGTGGCTACTTGGGAGACATTGGACGATGCCGGTGGCCCAGTGGGGGCTACGGTTTGGGGGTTAGCATAGGGATTTATTTGTCCATCAAGTGCTTGGGCGACTTCGCTGACTGATTGATAGCGATCGACTGGAGTGCGACTCAACATCCGATTTAAGACTAAAGCTAAAGCCGTACTCACCTGCACTCGCTGCTGCCAATTCCACAGCAGAGTGGTTTGATCGAGTAATTCGTGGGGTTCTTTCCCTGTCAGCAGCACGATCGCCGTTACTGCTAAAGCGTAGAGGTCGCTGCTGGCTGTGGCTCGCCCGCTTTGCAACTGTTCCAGGGGTGCGTAGCCGATTTTACCCACTGTTGTGGCGTGGGCTGTGCCTTCGGGAGACTGCACTTTGGTGGCTAGTTCTTTCACTACTCCAAAGTCAATCAGTACGGGCATTTTGTCGTTTTCGCGGAGAATAATGTTTTCTGGCGAGATGTCCCGGTGAATGATGCCACGGGCGTGGATGTGAGCTAGCACTGGCAGCATTTGCCGGATAAATACCAGCACTTCGGTTTCCAAGAAGGTGCGGCCACGGTCAAGGCGATCGAGCAGTAGTTCCCGGTATGTTTTCCCTTCCACGTAATCTTGCACCAAAAATAAACGCTGATTCTCCTCAAATATTGCCCGAAACTGGGGAATTTGGGGGTGTTGAATTTGATAAAGAATTGCTGCTTCTCTTTGAAACAATTCCTTGGATTTTTCCAGCACGTAGGCACCGCTTTGGGCTGGAATAAATTCCTTCAGGGCGCAATGTTCTTTAAATCGTCCCAAGTCTTCTACTAAATAAGTGCGGCCAAATCCTCCTTGACCTAAAATATTCAGTAACCGGTAGCGGCTTTGTAGGAGAGTTCCAATAGCAATAGGTGGCTGCATAAATTTAAGTAGACAATGTTTAAAAATAGACGATCGCGGACAGACTTAGACTGTTATGTGTTTAAGGCTCCATAGCATACTTCACCGTCTCTAGCTGAGAGTCCCGATCGAAGTTAGCATTTTACATTTTTTTGTACAACTTTCAGAAACCGGGTTTTTTTTGCAGATTTAAGTAGGGACAACCACGGGGGGTTTGCCCCTACTTAAATCTGACTGCTGACGAAGGCCTGCTGACTAAGGACTAAGCTTCGCTTTCACCATGTCTTGAATTTTCTTGCCGTCTGCTTTGCCTTTAAGCTGCTGCATGGCTGCTCCCATCACCTTGCCCATATCTTTGGCAGAAGTAGCACCCGCCGTGGCAATAACTGCATCAATAACTTGACTGATATCTTCGTCTGACATCTGAGGTGGCAAATACTCTTCCACAATTGCCAACTCCGCTTCCTCTTGTGCGACTAAATCTTCCCGGCCGCCTTTGCGGTATTGTTCGATCGAATCCCGGCGCTGTTTTGCTATTTGCATTAAAATCTCCATCTCTTGAGCTTCTGTCAGGGTGTCTTGCCCGGAGGGACGGAGGCTGACTTCTTTTTCGAGAATAAATTTCTTGATGCCACGTACTGTTTCCAAGCGAACTTTGTCCTTGGACTTCATGGCGGCTTTGATTTCTGCGTCAATGCGTTCTCTTAAGCTCATGGATTTTCACCTTTTTTTGCCCGATCTCAAAAATCAGGAGTCTGCTTCAAATTCTTAACTTTTTTTGCGGTTTTTTGCAAGTTTATTCCCTTTCCATCGATCGCTCCGCTCGATCGTACCGGAGTTTCAGCTACCATACATAGCTAGCCTAAATCATTTATACCAATCAAAAAAACCCCGTTTCAGAGGGTAAAGTCCTTACACGACTCAATTAGGGTTGCTATATTTCTAGTTTCCGATGGTAAGATAGCGGTAAAATAAACGTCTTGCAAGAGGCCTGCTGTGATCCGTTCTGCTACTTTACCGCTTCCGCTTCCAGAGCCGCCCATTTCCTCTCACGATCGTCTCCGGCTGTTTTCCGGTTCTGCTAATGTTCCCCTCGCTCAAGAGGTGGCTCGCTATCTGGGGATTGATTTGGGGCCGATGGTTCGCAAGCGGTTCGCTGATGGGGAACTCTATGTTCAAATTCAGGAATCGATTCGAGGTTGCGATGTTTACTTGATTCAGCCAACTTGCTGTCCGGTAAACGATCGCCTCATGGAATTATTAATTATGATCGATGCTTGTCGTCGTGCTTCGGCCAGACAAGTTACTGCCGTGATTCCTTACTATGGGTATGCTAGAGCCGATCGCAAAACCGCAGGAAGAGAGTCTATTACCGCGAAATTGGTCGCTAATTTGATTACAGAAGCTGGGGCTGGCCGCATTTTGGCAATGGATTTACACTCAGCTCAAATTCAAGGTTATTTTGACATTCCTTTCGATCATGTTTACGGCTCTCCCATACTCCTAGATTACCTCAAGAGCAAACAGTTGACAGATATTGTTGTGGTGTCGCCGGATGTGGGCGGAGTCGCTAGGGCCAGGGCTTTTGCCAAAAAACTCAATGACGCACCACTGGCAATTATTGACAAACGCCGTCAAGCTCACAATGTGGCGGAAGTGATGAATGTGATCGGGGATGTCCGAGGCAAAACAGCGGTGTTGGTGGACGATATGATCGATACTGCTGGCACGATTTGTGAGGGGGCGAGGCTGTTACGCCGCGAGGGTGCAAGACAGGTTTATGCTTGTGCTACTCATGCGGTGTTTTCACCTCCGGCGATCGAACGTTTGTCCAGTGGAGTTTTGGAAGAGGTGATTGTTACCAATACAATTCCTGTACCAGAAGAAAAGCAGTTCGAGCAGTTAACTGTGCTTTCGGTGGCGAATTTGCTGGGAGAAACTATTTGGCGGATTCACGAAGATAGTTCTGTCAGCAGTATGTTCCGCTAGAGCCAAAAATTATTTGTTTAATGTACATAGTCTGGTGCGTTAACTCAATTTAGCGCGCCAATTTTTATCACCCAAAATCCACTGCAAACCTTGTCATCCATTGGGCGAGCATTTTCGGCGGTAAAGTAAGTAAATCCACTTAATTAAACGTAAAATACAGATGACCGAAAAGCTGACTGCATAAGTCTTCTTCACATCGATCTTCTTCACATCGATCTTCTTCCTTCTACTTATTCCCTAGACCTGCTAACTCATATCAATTCCGGTTGTATCGGAATGATTTAACCGCGAAGGCGCTAAGGACGCGAAGGAAGAGAACAGAGGATTTGATATCAGGAACAACAAATGGTAAAATTCTATCTCAATATCTTGTTGTCTGAAAGACGCTAATCTTTTAATTAGACTTCTCCTAAAAAGCCAAGGCTTGAACAGGCTTTCTGGTCTGTTCCCCAACAATTATGGGAGATGTCTATTTGAGAAAGGTTGAATTAAAGTAAGGGGAAAATCAAGAAACATGATCAAACTTTCACTGCGACGTACAGCAGCCGCCCTGGCTAGTTCCGCACTTTTAACCATGGGGGCGATCGGTTCCGCCCTAGCATTTACTTTTGACCAAACAGAAATTAATCAAGACCGAGTGATTGCTATTGCTCAACCCCGCGGTTTTGGTGGCTACCAATTACTAATTGTGGAACAGGTATCTGACAAGCGAGCGTGCTGGAGCGAAAGTGGCTCTAATCCCGTGAAAGTCGATCCGCTATTGATCTCCTTTGATTTTACCGGTATTTGCGGTCGTGCTACTGACAGTAACGGTTTTTCTATTCGCATGGCCGGCACTGACTTAGCATTAAAATACACCCTAGATTTACAGCAGGTCAACGGTGATGTTTTACTCATGGGAACTCCTATCGATCTCAAAGGCGAACCTGTGATTATCGGTAGAACTAATGGTGATGCTAATGGCTTTATGAAAATTATTCTAGATCCAGCTTGGCGCTTGACCAAAAGATCTTATCAAGGCAAAGTATTAGGTCACTTTTATTTCACTAGCAATCAAGCTGCACCGGGAGATACTGGCGGAAATACGGGTGGAAATACTGGCGGAAATACTGGCGGAAACACTGGCGGAAACACTGGCGGAAACACTGGCGGAAACACTGGCGGAAACACTGGCGGAAACACTGGCGGAAACACTGGCGGAAACACTGGTACTCCTACCTTTAGAGATATTGCCAATGATATATATGCTTCTGAAATAAAAGAAGCTGTCAGCCTGGGATTTGTAGCAGGATTTGCTCAAGATAATACTTTTCGACCGCAAGTGGCTGTCACTAGAGAAGAATTGGTATCTTTAGTATTAGAAGGTTTGAAAGGAATACCAGGGGCTAACATCAAATTTCTTACCAATATTTCTTTGCGTCCCTATAGCGACGTTGATACTTCCCGTTGGAGTGCAGCTAAAGTTCAATTTGCGCGGGATAATAACATAGTCAGCGGCTATAAAGATGGAACTTTTAAACCTACCCAACCAGTCACTCGCGCTGAATTAATGGCTGTCCTCCGTCGTTCCGCAGAATTTGGTTTGTCGGCGCGGGGAATGAAGCCAGATTTAATTCCAAAACAGCAGGCTAAAAATTTTTCTGATACTCAAAGTCATTGGGCGGCGACAATTATTAATCAAATGTCTGCCTATTGTTCAGTTGCTTCGTCTCTGAATGAAATTGGAAATCGGTTTGCTCCCGATGATTCTGCAAAACGGAATTATGCGGCGGCGGCTACTTTGCGGATGTTGAAATGTGTTAAGACTCAGTAGCAGCAAAGCAGAGTTTTAAGTTCGGACTCGATCGACACTAAAATCCTTACTACAAAAAGGTTTGTAGTGAGGACTTCCGTCATCCAATTACTTTTTTTTTAACTCATTTTTCTTGGGTTTTTGCTTGGATGCTTGTTTCTTTTTTTGGGGATTGGCGATTATTTTGGCTTCTTGAACTACAACATTTTCAGTGCCTTTGGAGAAGTCATTTAAGGATATTTTTGCTTGAGCTTGGAGTTCGTTTAGTAAGTTTGATGCTGTTTCTAATATTTGTTTTCCCTCTCGCACTTGGATGGTAGTTTTATTTTCGATCGCATCAAACAACACAAAAATAGATAGGCTTTGCCAAATATTCAGATCGTCGCCAATGACATCACACTTGGTGACAAGTTTGCCGTCGGCTGGTATGTGAATTCCTAAGCCAGAATTTTCAATTAATGGCTGAATTTCTGTGATACTTAAATTGGCAATATCAGCAATTTTATCTTCAATTAATATTACATCCGCTAAATCTGGTAAGTCGATATTTTCTGCCCGTAGAGGATCTAACTTAAAGGTAAGAGTTTGATTTAAGGGATCGGAAATGGCATAAATTGATTGAATTTGCGATCGATTAACAGCACCTAAATCGCAAAAATCTTGTCCTCCCGGTGCGATCGCAATTTTGCCCATTCCAGACTCCTCCAAGATATCCAAACTCACCAAAGTCGTTGCCGTAGTTTTCACAAAAACCTCATCTAACCCCAGCAAATCAGCCAATTCTTTCAAAGTGGGCGGAGGTTCAAACTCGATACAAGCCCGTAATATAAACTCTTCTAGCACGTTGAATTTGCGAGGTTCGCTAATTGTCACCTCCAAAGGTGTTTGTCGCTTCGCACAGCGGAATTGACGCGCAGCCAAAACTGACAAACCGGGATTTTGTTTCTCAATTTGTTCGACGACGGCGCTTAAATTTGAATCAATTGGCTTAGTTGATGACGCTAGAAACATCTACAAAACCTCCAAAGTAACGCACCGTTTTTGAAACTTCCTGATACATTTTGCCCACAGTACCTGTTTGTTGGGTAAATAAATCGTGGCAGCCAACAACTACCAACAATTCTTGAGCGCGGGAAAATGCTACATTCACCCGTTCCGGTTCCTTAGCAAATCCAATATCGCCTCTATTATTATTGCACACTGTGCTGACAATAATCACAGGTCTTTCCATGCCTTGAAATATGTCAACAGTCCCAGTACGGATGCTCAAAGAAGGAAATTTTTCTGGTTCTATTGTATCTTGAATTAACCTCAATTGAGCGCCGTAAAATGTAATGATTCCTATTTCTTTGGGCGGTTCACCGTCAGCAACCTTGGGATACCAAGCTCTTTCCATTTGCTGACATAAACGTTCAATTGCATCAACTTCCTTGATATTCAAGCGCGAAGTTCCATTTCTTTCTTCTTCAAAACCTTGTCCAATTGGTGTTTTCACCCAAAGGATATGATTAGCATCTTGAATGATTTTACCTGCAAGATTGTGAGCGCGTTTTTCCTCTGGTTCGGTAATGCCACAGTTGAGTTTTTGCTCATAAAATTGATTGATTGCTCCCATAATCTGTGGGTGCATTCGGTATTGAGTTGTCAGCATTTGTTTGATGCTGTCATTGGCATTTTCAAACAACGTTTTGAAGAGGGATTCTTTGATGAAACTTAGTTCGTCTCCGCTACAGCCAATTTCTTCGGCAATATCAGCGATGGTATTGCGATCGAACATAGGCGGTAACTGTCTGTGATCGCCTACTAATACTAATTTTTTGCCTTTCAAAGCGGGAATCAATAATTCTGGGGGAGTACATTTACTAACTTCGTCAATGATGACTGCATCAAAGCTGGGGAAGTTTTTGCTGAAGTCGAAACTGGCTGCTTGTACGCAAGTAATGCCAATAACATTGGCATTGTCTATATAAATTTGCTTTAAATCACTTTGGTCTTTTTCCGAAGGATTCTGGAGTTTTTTTATCCAGTCTGTTACGAATTTTTGAGAGCGATTTAGTTCGGTTTCGTCTCGTTCTAATTCTTGTTTCCATTTAGTTAATTGTCGTTTAATTTTGCGTAAAAAATCCACAGTGAATAATCCCGTAATGCTCACTTCTGGCTTGTGTTTATCTGGGAAATTTTGCCATGCGGACTCCCACCAAGTTCTGTCCATAATTAATGCGGGTGTTGGCTGCTGCTGTTGGAGTTTGTCCAGAACTTCGCTCAATTCTGTTTGGAGTTCTTGGAGTTGCTCTAACCCTTTGTTGGATGCTAGTTGCAGCGGCAATAAATGGTCTTTGAGACTGTTTTTAATGAGTTCCAAGATACCGAAAGGATCTAGGGCTGTTATGTAGTTTTCTAGCTGAGAAGTAATTTCTTTCCAAGCCTCAAATTGTCGAATAAATTGTTGTGGTTGTTCCCAAATATTAGATGTGCGGGTAAGATATTGTTCGGCTAAGGCTTGCATTTTTTCGGGGAGGTTTGGCTGGGCGACAATTGCTTGCAAGAGATTAGTTGCTGTGTTAATTTTTAAATTGGTTGCTTGTTGTGCTGTTTCTAGCTGAAGTTGAATGGCGGATATTTCTGGCTGATTTAAGCTGAAGTTTAGTCGCTCTAATAGCTGTTGCTGTTTTTGTAGTTGCTGTTCGGTTTCTGTTTTTAGGGGAACCACACATTGGCGTGCATTTTCGAGGATGGTGTGCAGCAATTCTTTGGCGAGACGATCGAGGGTTGTCTGGATGTTATGTGGCTGTAAAGATGCGCTGTAAATTTTTTGAATATTGGCTAAGAAAGTGCTGGCTGTTTCTATGATAAATTGGCGTTGATTTCGGCTGATTTGGGAATAGTTATCAAAGTCTTTGGCTAGTTGTTGCCATTGGGTCCGATCGCCTATAGAGAGCACGATCGGCGTTTGACTCAAATTTAGGTGCAAAAACTCGCTAAATCGGAATTGTTGACCTTGAAGGTCCTTAAAACCGGCGCTGGCTTCATGGGAAATCGCCTTTTGTAGTCTGTCTAAATCGGGCAAACTAACTTTCCATTTGGGGGGGAGGATGGGCAATTTGAGCGATCGGGCAATTTTCAACAATCCCCCAGGCAATTCTACCATGTCATCGGTTAGCAGCGCCCCTGTTTCCCAGCAAGATTTGACCACTGCATCCAGTCGAGTATCCGCAGTCTGAATCCACTCTGCAACGGCGACAACAACGGCGGCAATTTCTGCTTTTCGCAGTTCCAAATTCTGAATTTTCTGCTGTAAATTTTGGCGATTTGCCTGATTTTGGCGATCGCCCAATTGTAGCTGACTCAAAGCATCAGAAATCTGTCGCGACACCCTCCGCGAATCCGCAACTCCTGACATAGCATTACAAACGTCATCACCACAATCAAAGGCTGTCTGAAATTCTGCTATTTGAGGTGCTACAGTTTCTCGCAACCAAACCGCAATCCCAAAAGCACCACAAGCGGGCCTAACAAAGCCGATTTGAGTAGCCTGATTAGCTGCGATCCGCACATTTGCCATAAAGTTTTCGACTAAAACATTATCTTCTGAATAAGGTTTAAGTCTGGGTAAAAATTCGGTTGTTTCGGGAGATTCCCAATCCACTTTTGGTGAATCTATAAGTTTTTCTAAACCCACAAATAAAGCTTCAATCTCTTGCTTTTCTGCTAAACTTTCCTGGTATACTGTTTCTTGGTGGTTGCAGTTAGCCTCAAGATTTGCCTTGGCACTGTGCAGGTGTTTGTGTTGACTATAAAAATCTAATTCCGCTGCAAAATAAGCAGGAAATTTTTCATACTCTGTCAATAAATTTCGCAAATCAGTGACATTTTGCTGACGATTTAATAGTTTTTGTTCGCAGTCAGTCGCCGTATTTTGTAGCCAAGTGCCGATCGCATTTTCTTCCAAAAATGGCTGTCCTTCTTCCTGCACCTTATGAGCTTTTCCCTTCCGCAATGCCCGAATCGCCGGATTGTGAACCAAGCGACTCAAAGCATTATCTACAGCTAAATTTGCCTGAGAAGCAATCAGGGTTTTGCCACCTTGACGGGCAATTTGATAGCAAATCTCGGCAATCACCGTAGTTTTTCCAGTTCCCGGAGGTCCTTGAATCAGAATTAAATCTCGTGCAGCCAGCACTGTTTCTACCGCAGAAATTTGGTCAGCATTAGCATTGGGATTTAATAAATTTTCCCGTTCTAGTTTAATATTTTTTTGTGGCAACCTTGCTTGGGAAGTGTCGAACAAAAAATCGCTCAAATAGGGATTTTGAGCCCGGCCATCTGCCAACATTTTCAAAGCTTGTTCTTTGCGTTTGATCTGACTGATATCGCCAGCAGCCTCAAAATACAAAAATCCTTGTTTAGGTAATAAATATCGATCGCCAGCCATGCGCACAGCTAAATCTGGGTCTAATTTGATGCGTAATTTGCTATGCTCAAAGTCAATTTCGGCGATCGATCCTAAAGTTTCTCCATCTCGGCTGCTTCTGGTTCCCGGCGCAGAATCAAACAGGGTAATTTCTTCATGGCGGGCATTTTTTAGCCGGTCTCGAAAGTCGCCCAATTCTAAGCAATTTTCATCATAGCCATCTAGAGTTGCGGAATTAGGATCGATTTCTAAAGTGATGATTTTGAGCGTCGAACCGTAATTATGACCTCGGAAAGGGACGCAAAATTGACGAGCTTCCGCAATCCGTTTTTCAACTTTTAGGAAAGTGTGCCAAACTTTTAGTTGTTCCTCGGTTGGTATGTGTCTATCTTCCCAAAATGGCAGTTGTTGTACGCGGGCGATCGACTTACGAGGAACACCAGCTTTACTATTACCTAAAAGTCGCAATTTCTGGGGCAAAACATAACCGTCTTTCTTACCTCTTAGCTGATTTACTAAACCAGCATCCAATAACTTGAGGCCACCAATACCATCTTCGCAGCGTACAGTTGCTAATAAACGTAAAGTGCGGTCTGTTTTTTGCAGCAATTCTGGGAATTCAAAATCATCTCGATCCGTAGCAACGATCAATTCCCAAATTTCTTCTTCCGAAAATCTCTGATTTACCTGTTGGCGACGCAGATAGAAAATATTGTGAGATTTACCGGCAATCTCTGACATCAGAATTTCCGCACGCTCTTTGCATTCCCAATCGCAATATTTTGCTAAAGCTGCTTCCCCTTCAACATCGCGAATAAATTTATTAATCGCCCGATTCCCAGTAAATTTGTATCCCCAATCTTCTGTGACTAAAGATGGCATCTTTATTTTCTATGATTGTTTGTCGCCTCGATAAATATAACGTTAGCACGATCGGAACTTGTGCAGGTCTACCCACCATGTGTCTACCAAATCCCAGGGTTGTGCAGTGTAATACCGTCAGGGAAGGTCTGAATGTGAAAACTGGTTCCGAGGGAGAAACTAGGAACCAATTAAAAATGGAGATTTAAAAGGGCGAACGATGGGACTTGAACCCACGAATGGTGGTACCACAAACCACTGCCTTAACCACTTGGCTACGCTCGCCGTGTTTTTTTCACTATAGTATCCTACCTTAGCACAGGTTTATGGGTAAAGCAACCCTATTTTGAAAAATTTTTCCCAAATTTGCGATCGCCCCAGCACCCATCCCATAGAAATCGCCTCAAATCCATACACAGAAACACCAAACGGGCCGGCACTCTATCCAAGAGTTGTTACCGCCTTTGCTGCGAGATTCCACAACTACTCAGTCCTAGGCGGAGTCATACCAAATCATCTCTTCACCGTCCTGTATTAAACTCTCTCTTCTCGAACTTCGCGTGCTTCGCGCCTTCGCGGTTAAATCACCTGACGGTACAACCGGAATTGATATCAGACTCGGCTAGAAGCAGCCCAGCGACCAACCAGAACGCCAATAAAAACGAAACAATTAAAATAAGATTATAGCGATTTCTGATTCTTACCCGTCGTCGAATCCCAACTCGCCAATCCCCATACCCAATCGATATGAGCTACTGTGTCAACCCAGAATGTCGCCAGCCTCAAAATTATAGCACTGCCAAATTTTGCTTAAACTGTGGCTCTCACTTATTGCTCAGACAGCGATATCGCCCCATAGAACCCCTGGGGAAAGGTGGATTTGGCAAAACTTTTTTAGCAGTGGATGAAGACTTACCATCCCAACCCCGCTGTGCACTCAAGCAATTTCAATTTTACGATCGCGATCCCGAAATTTTCCAGAAAGCCCTGGAACTATTTCGTCAAGAAGCTATGCGTTTAAACTGGCCAACCTACAACTCTGCGACAGCTTTGAGCCAGCTTAAATTTAGCCAACAAGCACCCCAAGAACATCTGCCATCTCGTAGTTGGGTAGGCGGTGTTCAATGGCTGCGACACCTGGATGCCATCTCAACAAGATTAACCCAGTGCAGTAATATTTCTGCTAGATAGTAATTGGTTCTAAATATTAAGTAATTGTGATAATTTTTACTCTACCTCAAAGCAGAGAAATTACGATCATTATATGTATCTCACGACCGAGGTTGTAGCCCATCGCCGCTCGCACAATGAATGACAAAGGTGAACACAGCTAAAGTCTGAATTGCTCAGATTTTAACAACAGAACTCAGTGGAGAGATAGAGTTATGTTTTTTCATAAAAAACAATTGATGGCTGCGGTAAAGGTAGACGAAGCCCACCCTCGTTTTGCCCAACTACTGCTAGAACAGTTTGGGGGAGCTACCGGAGAACTGACAGCAGCTCTGCAATACTGGGTGCAGTCCTTTCACTGTGAAGATCCACAGATTAAGGATATGCTACAAGATATTGCGATCGAAGAATTCAGCCATTTAGAAATGGTTGGCAAACTCATCGAATCACACACCAAAAATGTTGACCAAACAGAAGCTTACAAAAGCACTTTGTTTGCTGTGCGAGGTGTAGGCCCGCATTTGTTGGACAGCCAAGGTCAAGCTTGGACGGGAGCTTATGTCAACGAAGGTGGGGATGTTGTGCGCGATTTACGTGCTAATATCGGTGCGGAAGCCGGAGCTCGCCAAACCTATGAAGCATTGATTAATCTGGCACCGGATGCGGGTACGAAAAAGACGCTGCACTTCTTGTTGACTCGCGAAATTTCGCACACTCAAATGTTTATGAAAGCTTTGGAATCTATGGGCAAACTTACCGATCCCATGTTTGGTAATATTCAGCCAGATTCCACTGTGGATCTGTTCTTTAACTTGTCTAGCGATGGCAAGGATAAACCCAATGCCTTGAATTCGGAACCAACTTTCAATTATATCCCCGATCCGACTCCTCAAGGTTAATTAGAATCTTTGGCAACTAGGATTGTGTCCTATTCCCTACTTCTTAAAGAAGTCGGGGATATAGGGCGTGTTTTCTTTCGTCTTAGATCCCCCCCAGCCCCCCTTAAAAAGGGGGGAGAAAGAAGCTCAAAGTCCCCCTTTTTAAGGGGGATTTAGGGGGGTCGGGATCTGATGGAGCAGTTTTAAAACACGCCCTAGGTGTTCTGTTTGTTGAGTAGTTTCGGCTGGGAGATGTTATAGTTATAGTGATTGAAGATTCCGATCTACCATTAACATCACATCCATATTGAAATTGCGATCGACCTATTTATTAGTCTCTCACGGCAGTCGCGACCCCCGACCCCAAGTCGCTTTGGAAAACCTAGCTCAACTGCTGTCTAAAAAATTACCAATGTTGAGCAATTCTGGCGCTTCCGGTGTTCCCACAGTCGGAACCGCCACCTTAGAGTTGGGCCCGGCGCCACTACACGAGCAAATTTGCCGTTTTGCCGAAGATACCCTCTCCCTGGGATTGACAGAAGTCCAAATCTTACCCATATTTTTATTGCCCGGTGTTCATGTGGCTGAAGACATACCGGCAGAGGTAGAAATTGCCCAAAAAACTCTTTCTCCCAAACTGAAAATAGAATTGCTGCCCCATTTGGGAACCCAAGAAGCAGGTTTAGCTAAGTTGGTGAAAACTCAGATGGAAGAGGTGGCTTTTCTCCCTAATTTGCAAGTTCCAAAATGGATTTTACTATCTCATGGTAGTCGCCGTCCGTCCGGCAACTTGACAGTGGAGGAAATAGCTAGCAAAGTCGGTGCTGTAGCAGCTTATTGGTCAGTAAAGCCGAGTGTGGAAGAACAAATTGACAATTTAGTTCGTGATGGACAGCAGCAAATTGGCATTGTGCCATACTTCTTATTTAAAGGAGGAATTACAGATGCGATCGCCAAAAAAGTCACAGAATTACAGCAGCAATTTTCCACAGCGGAAATTCATCTAGCAAATCCTCTAGGCGCAACTGTAGAATTAGCAGAATTAATTGGAGAGTTAATTCAAAAATGAACCGCAAAGATACACAAGAGGCAAAACAAAAACAAGAGGTAACAATGTCTGTTGGTAAAGTTTACTTGGTAGGTGCAGGGCCCGGAGATCCAGGTTTGATGACGGTGAAAGGAAAAGCTCTGTTACAGTGTGCCGATGTCGTGATTTACGACGCTTTAGTCAGTGCTCAAATTTTGGAGTCAATCAACCCCCAAGCAGAACGAATTGATGCCGGGAAACGTCGCGGCCGCCATTCACTAATCCAAGACGAAACTACTCAATTATTAATCGAAAAAGCTCAAGATAATGCGATCGTTGTTCGTCTCAAAGGTGGCGATCCGTTTATCTTCGGCCGTGGTGGCGAAGAAATGGCAGATTTGGTCAAAGCTGGAGTTTCTGTAGAAGTAGTTCCCGGTATCACTTCTGGGATTGCAGCAGCAGCCTATGCGGGAATTCCCTTAACCCATCGATCGTACAGTTCCTCTGTCACGTTTGTGACCGGTCACGAATCAGCGGGAAAATATCGACCAGAGGTGAATTGGCTGGCGATCGCCCACGGCTCCGAAACCATTGTAATATACATGGGGATTCACAATTTACCATACATCATCGACCAGTTGACAGCAGCGCAATTGAGTGCCGAAACGCCCATAGCTTTAGTGCGTTGGGGAACCAGGCCGGAACAGGAAGAATTGATCGGAAATTTAGCTACAATTGTAGAGCAAGTTGAGACGACTGGATTTGCAGCACCGGCGATCGCGGTCATCGGAAATGTCGTCAATTTGCACGGTATATTGTCGGGATGTCGGCCTGTTCATCAGACGGTAGAATCAACAGATTAGCACTTCGTTGAAAACAGCTAATATCTCGTTAGCGTAAGGTGCTTCGTCATTTATAATCTGCAATTTTTCTCGCACATTTCATCGCGATGCACCCTACAAATTAGCAAGTTGTATTCAACATTTCATCGCGACTAACCCTAGAGATTAATTTAAGAAATCGGTTATATGGGTTGTAATTTGCATTGATATCCATCTCCTATTTCACTCACTTTTTTGGCAGCCGCAATTTTATAACTGTCTCCGATGGCATCTTTGGCGATCGCCTCCAGATTGCTATTGGTCAAATCCCCCCGTTGATAGATGCGACTGCGATCGTGATTAATTGATCCTGAGAACGGATCGACGAACGATCAGAAAAATCCCGACAGCATTCTTATCCCAATTAATTAGGTTTTGCTCGTGAGTGTCACTAGAGGTTCTGCCAGCCAAGTAATGCTTATAATTTAGCAAAATCAAGGGTTTGAGCTTTCACGATTAATAGATGAGGAAATTCCGATGGATGGCAAACAGGAAAACCTCGCACTCGAAGATGTCGCTATCCTGTGGTCAAGAAGGGTAAAGGTAGGTTCCAAAACTCGTCAAAATCGATTAGTTAACCTTTCTACTCTCTCTAAATTCACCACAATTTATACTCAGCGAACGCTGAGTATAAATTCTGCTTAGTCTAAACTCCAATTGTCAGTATTGCGGGTTTTTTTCTGCCTACCTTTTTTTATTTGTTGGCTCATTTCAACAAACAAATCTTTACGCAAATAAGGGTAGTCGCTAACCCATACGTCGCGGCTGGGAATGTAAATATCTGAAACTTTGGCAATTCTGCCCAAATCTTCTTGATTCGACATGATTAACATCAAAGCAGCTTGGCCGGGGACAATTCCCTGATGATTTTTCTGCAAAGGAGCTTTTAGTGTAGTCGTAAATCCCGTTTTGTCGCCAACTTCTAAGTTGATTCGCGGTTCTAAGTTGTCTACTATTACGAGTTGCCCTTTTTGGTTAACTGTTTCTTCTTGACTTGTGACTTCATCTGTGATGTATATATCCAAAACTCGTCCTTGCCAAAAACCGCAATATTTATATTTCCGGCATTCTGCATTCCGCAAACTCGCCCACAAAATAGGTCCCCACAACCAGTACAAACCTGCGATTAATCCGGTGATTAATACTAGGGGCCCGACATCGGAACCGGCGAAGTTGTAGAGGACAACTAGAAAAACTACGGCGACAGCAGAGATTAGCATTCTTCTGAGAAAGTCTGGTGGTTTTCCCCAGAAATATTTGTATTGGGCTCCGGTGGCGACGGCGGGAATTAGTTCTTGAAATGTTTCGCGAGTTAAGGGAATTAGCATAATGGTTATGGGTTATGGGTTATGGGTTATTTGTTATGGGTTATTTGTTATGGGTTATTTGTTATGGGTTATTTGTTATGGGTTATTTGTTATGGGTTAGTTACTCGAAATCATAAATCGCCATTGCCCTCAATAAGGAAGCAGTAGCAAATAACAAATACACAAACAACAAACAACCACTAACCACTAACAAATAACAAATAACCAATAATCTACAATATTTTTTCCAAGCCGTAAACGAGCGAGCGCAATTCAATTACTTTTCGTATAGATAGGATGACTCCGGGCATATAACAAACGCGATCGCTGGTGTCGTGGCGTAAAGTATAAACTTGACCCTCGCCACCAAAAATTACTTCTTGGTGAGCAATTAAACCGGGTAAGCGGATGCTGTGAATCCGAATTCCTTCCTCGGCTAAAGAGCCTCTAGCTCCCACTAATTTTTCGGTTTCTTCTACCTGTTGCGGATTGAAAGTTTTTCCCATTTCTGCTAGCATTTCGGCAGTTTGAATGGCAGTACCACTGGGAGCATCGGCTTTTTGATTGTGGTGGAGTTCGATAATTTCTACGTGTTCAAAATATTGAGATGCTGTGACAGCGGCTTGTTGTAGTAGAACCATGCCGATGGAAAAATTGGGTATAATTAGACAGCCAATGCTGGCTTTGTCGGCAAAATCAGCTAATTTTTGAATTTGCTCGGTACTCAAACCAGTGGTGCCGACGACGGGACGAATGCCGTAGGCTATGGCCGATCGCACATTTTCGTAAACCGACTTCGGGTGTGTAAAATCTACCATCACCCCTGGCTGTTTTTCCTGGGCTGCTAATACGAGCATTCCTTGCAAATCGTCGGTAATGGGAACTTCTAACGCGGCTCCCCCCGCCAATTCTCCCGCATCCGCGTTCAGGACTTCCGGAGAGTGGTCTATGGCCCCGAATAGGGTGAGGTCTGGAGCCTTGGCGATCGCCTTAATTACTTCGCGGCCCATTTTGCCCGCAGCACCGTTAACAATCACCGGAATTGGAAGTTGATTCGCCATAATCTCAAAAAAAATCCTGAAAGTCTATCGACTAAATTTTAACCCTACCAGGACTGACACACTCTTAAGGTTCGTATAAACTTTGTTAAATCAAGCAATCTGTTTAGGCAAACTCGTTTTTGCCACAACTTCTGAAACCATTCTGTGACAACAGACTGGGATACGTAAATTTGTATAGGTCAATTTTTGCCGATGGCAGAAGTTGCTCCCCGCATCAAAGCTCTCTCTCTGAATTTATGAGGTTTAATTATGCCTTCGACATTTTGCTTTGTGCGATTTACTTTCGGATGAGTTCCAAATTATCTCAAAATATTCGATCGCTGTTTTCTGTCCTAACTCGCCTGGACTTGAATTGTCAAGGTGGGCGGGTATGGGTTTTGCCTGCTGTATTGGCGGGCGCAACAGTAACACTACTGAATCTGGGAGTGCGTCGGTTGGGAGGGTTCCAAAGCTGGGAATTAGGGAGTTTTGACTCCTTAGTGCGCTTGCAGCCATCGAAGGAAGCCGATCCGAGACTGCTGGTAGTGGGCATTTCTGAGGCGGATATTCAAGCCTTGGGCAGATTTCCAATTACCGATCGAACCCTTGCTCAAACCTTGACAAAATTGCAAAAATATCATCCAAAGGCGATCGGTTTGGATTTGTACCGCGATTTGCCGCAAGCACCGGGAAATCAGGAATTGTTGGCGCAATTGAAAGCACCGAATGTGGTGGCGATCGACAAATTGAGCGATGGGGAAAGTCCGGGAGTATCTGCACCACCGGGGATACCACCAGAGCGAGTGGGCTTTAACGACTTTGTGCTCGACGCTGATGGTGTGGTGCGTCGCAATTTGATTTCTGTGTCGAAACCAGATGGAACGATCGCTTTCTCATTTTCTGTACAACTAGCTTTGCTGTATCTCAAAGACAGGTTGCAACCAGAAAATAGCCCTGTTCATCCCAACCAAATCAACTGGGGTAAGGCACAATTCCAACCTTTAAGACCTAACAGTGGTGGCTATGCCAATATTGACACCAAAGGCTACCAAATTCTGCTCAAATACCATTCTGCTAACAACGTGGCGCGACAAGTGAGTATCACGCAGGTGTTGAAGGGAGAAATTGACCCCAGTTGGGTGAAAGACAAGATTGTGTTGATTGGGACAACGGCCCCTAGTGCCAGAGATTTGTTTTTGACACCCTATAGCCCAGCGCTCAACCAAAGTCCAAAAATGCCGGGGGTGCTGCTGCACGCTCAAATGCTGAGCCAATTATTGAGTGCAGTGTTGGATGGGCGATCGCATTTTTGGATGTGGCCATCCTGGGCAGAAATTTTGTGGAATGCTTCCTGGGCGGTGCTCGGCGGGACTATAGCTTGGCGGATTCAGCACCCTCTTCGGGCTGGATTGTTTGGGCTTGGGGTATTGATAGCGCTGTTGGGGATGAGTTTTGGCGTTTTTACAGTGGGTGGGTGGGTGCCTCTGGTGTCGCCGGCTTTGGGTTTGGTGATGACTGGTGTGGGTGTCATTGCTTACAAAAAACTCTACGATGATTTTCACGATTCGCTGACAGGTTTGCCTAACCGGGATTTGTTTGTGGAGTGTCTGGGGCAGGCGATCGGCAATACTAGAAGTCGCCACAGCTATTTGTTTGCGGTGCTGTTTTTGGATTTAGACCGGTTCAAGGTGATTAATGATTCTTTGGGTCATTTGGCGGGGGATGAACTGCTGATGGGCGTTGTGCTGCGGTTGAGAGCAAGTCTTTACCACGGGGAGACTGTGGCGCGGGTGGGGGGTGATGATTTTGCGATTTTGCTGAAAAACACGGATGTTGATAGTGCGATGAGTTTGGCCGATCGCATTCACCAAGCTTTAATTGTGCCTTTTGAGTTGAGAGGACAAGAGGTATTTGTCACTGCTAGCATCGGCATTGCGGTGGGGGGTTCCGCCGCTGCTACTGTCAGGGAACAGCCGGAACATTTGCTCAGGGATGCCCACACGGCGATGTATCGGGCGAAGGCTTTGGGGATGGGAAGGTATCAGTTGTTTAATTCTTCGATGCACGATTTGGCCCTGGAGAGGTTGCAGTTGGAGACGGATTTGCGGATGGCGCTCAAGCGTGGGGAGTTTTTGCTGCACTACCAGCCGTTTGTGTGTTTGGCAACTGGGAGGATTATTGGGTTTGAGGCTTTGGTGCGTTGGCAGCATCCGGTGCGGGGTTTGGTGTCGCCTGTGAAGTTTATTCCGGTGGCTGAGGAGACGGGGGCGATTGTACCCCTTGGTGAGTGGGTGTTGGAGGAGGCTTGTCGTCAGTTGCGTCTGTGGGAGGGGATGTTTGATTTCGATCGACCTTTGATGATGAGTGTAAATTTGTCTGGGAAGCAGTTTGCTCAGCCGGATTTGGTGGCGCGAATTAAGCAGATTTTGGGAACAACGGGTTTGAGTGCCCATAGTTTGAAGTTGGAGATTACTGAGAGTGTGGTGATGGATGATGTGGAGTCGGCGATCGCGGTTTTAAAGCATATGAAAGCCCTGAATGTCAAGTTAGGAATTGATGATTTTGGTACTGGTTATTCTTCGTTGAGTTATTTGAGTCGGTTTCCGACAGATACTTTGAAGGTTGATAAGTCGTTTGTGGGCCTGATGGAGATAGAAAGCGAGGGGGAGAATGTGGCGATCGTGCGGACGATTGTTACCCTCGCCCATGCTTTGGGTATGGATGTGATTGCTGAGGGTGTGGAGACGGCGGCACAATTGGCTAGGTTAAGGGCGATCGGCTGCGAGTACGGGCAAGGTTATTTTTTTGCTAAGCCGTTACCGAGTGAAGCGGCCACTGCTTTGATGGCTTCTCAGCCACAGTGGTAGTTATTGGTTATTGGTTATTGGTTATTGGTTATTGGTTATTGGTAGGGGCTCTCGCATTTGGGCGGAAAATCCTTGAGTAAAACCCATAAATTATCTGCCCGAATGCCAGAGCCCTTACCCCAAAGTTATGCCTTAACCACCAAGGCGGTTGCTATACCAGTCCACTGTCAACTGTCAACAGCTATAATTCCCGCGACATTAGCCGACTAATTTAGATTTGCGTTTAAGCAACACGCCAACCAAAAAAGCAGCGGAAGTTACGATACCAGCAATTTCTGAAGGTTCGGGAACAGCTTCAGCACCATCAATCCCCCGCATCTTAAAAGAGAATATATCCCGATTAGATTCTAACTTAATCGGGAATGCTACGGGGTTTGTTGGGTCAATTGCTGCGTCGATACCAGTGACGCTAAACTCGGAGACACCGTAACCAAGTAAAGCCACAAAATCTACTACTTCATTAGGTTTAAATTTGCCAATTTCTTTGCCTCCAACTAAGACGGAAAAAAGCTCGTCAGCATCAATACCGCTAGGTAAACCCAGAATTTTGGTAAATAGCGATGGTTCGGTTGGATTGGGATTAACGGCGATCGGACTACCGATGACTAGATACCCACCACCGCTATCAGTCACATGATCGCCTATTTTGAAAGTAAAACCAGCAGAGGTTGGCGGATCGAACCAGAGACGATTTGCCACATTATTAAAAATATGCCAACCATCCTCAAAACTATCCGGTAACAACGGATTACGCTGAGAAGTACCGGAAATCGGATTCAGCAGAAAACCATGCTGTTTCCCGGTCGCACTGTTAATACCTTGACCTACCATTTGTCCTCGATCATTAATGCCGTTTATTTGTTGTAAAAACCAGCCAGAATCTTTATCAATCAGGCTATTTACATCAGCCATCTTGCCATCTTCCCAGATAAAACCATGAGCAAGTCCACCATTGCCAGTAGTGTTACCAAAACCGACTACTTGACCTTTATTGTTAATATCAACCGCAGCAGTTTTATTGCCACCGAGAGTGCCCAAATCTGTAACTTGACCGTTAGACCACAAAGTAGCGCGCTCTTGCTGAGTGATATTATTTGATGAATAGCCGATCGCCTGTCCAACATCATTGATATCATAAGCTGTGCTGCCGTTATATCCTGGAATAGTTCCCAAGTCAATCATCTGACCATTTTCCCACTGGAAAGCGTGAGTTATGCCGACAACCAGACCCGAATAGCCAACTATTTGCCCTCGGTTGTTGATACCCTGAGCTCCTCCATTGAAACCAAGAGTACCGAGATCAATCATCTCGCCGTTTTGCCATAAAAAGGGATTAAATTTGTCTGGTGTAGTCTTAAACCAACCAACTATTTGTCCAGCCTCATTGATGTCACTAGCCAGACTGCTGATACCACCAAGATAACCGAGGTCAGTCCTTTGACCGTTTTCCCACAGGTAGGCATTATCCGTCCAATTTTCACTAAGATAACGACCCACGACTTGACCAGAATTATTGATTTGGTAAGCCCAAGTGCTATCTTTAACCTCAGTCAACTGACCCTCGTCCCATATCCAACCAACACCTTTCTGACCAACTACCACTTGTCCGAGATTGTTGATACCACTGGCATTACCTTCACCGAGGTCGGTAATGCTATAGGAAGCGAAACCTGTATGCAAACTGGCGGCATTTACAGGTTCAATTGCGGTAAATCCCAATATCGTGAAAGCAGCCAGCGACAGAGAACTGTGAACAAATCTGCTCAAGGGAGCTTGTTGAAACATTTTGTTGATTTTTTTCATGTGCACCTCTCTATTCCAATCTCTAATTTACTTTTTAACCGTGTCATTACAAGGTATTGCCGTATCCTACGATTGATTTATTTGCCAAGGGCGATCGCCCTTTCTTGAGAAAAAGGAGGAAAGGGCGATCGCCCGTCGCACTCAAAAACCAGCCGTCACTTATCTATCTGGAGGAAGGCGCTAGTTTTATGCAGAATGTAGCCTCATCTTCATAAAACTTTACAAAGCGCAGATTTGAGTCGGGAAAAGTTGACTCAGGAAGCGAAACTATATGATGCGGAAAGAACAGGGATTTTAGAGGGGTATGGATTGAAAGTTGTCAGGCTTACTAATGTTGATGTGTTGCAGGGTTTTGAGGGGGTTTGTGGGGAGTTGTTGGGTTGGATTTAGCGTTATTGTTAGGGCCAGATCACCCTGGCGCCCCCCTTCTTAAGGGGGGGGACAAGAGGGATAATTGATCGCCCTTCTAAGAGTGAAAAAGTTGTCAAGGGCGATGGACCTTTTGATACCAAAAAGAGCGATCGCGCTTGGCGCGTGAAACAGGAGTTAAGGGATCTCGACCTTTGGATGTCAAAAAGAGCGATCGCTGGAAATCCGCTCTAAAATGTCATTGTGCTCTTACCTCGGCTACAATAATCCTCATATCGTCGTCTAGAGAAGCTTTATGCCAGAAGTTGCACGATTTTACGGAATTATCATCAAAATTTTCTTTGGGGATCACCCACCTCCTCATTTTCACGCAGTTTACGGTGAGTACAATGCTTTGATCGGCATTGAGTCTTTAGACATTATTGAAGGAGATTTACCGAATCGGGCCCAAAAGCTGGTATTAGAATGGGCTGCGTTGTACCAGAAAGAACTGCTGGATATGTGGAATAGCCAAGAATTTAGTAAACTTCCACCGTTAAAATAACTGTGATTTTTTATGAAACCTGAGCGCATTGTTTCGGCTAAAGCTATTGATGATAATACCTTGATGGTTAAGTTTACTAATCTTGAAATCCGCAAATATGATATTTCTAAATTATTAGACAATCCCATGTTTGCTCCGTTATGCAATCCTGCATTTTTCAGGAGTTTTAGAGTTGAACCGGGTGGTTTTGGACTGGTTTGGAATGAGGACATCGATCTCAGTGAGTATGAACTTTGGCAGAATGGAATCTGTTTGACTGATGAGGAAATTGAGCGATACATTGAATCTATACATCGTGTTGCTCACTGAGAAACAATGCCTGATACTGTTAGGCGATCGACCGACACGATACCAAAAGAGCGTTAGCGAAGCACTCGTTGCAGGATCGCCCGTAGCTTGTGAAAAAGTCGTAAAGGGCGATCGACCGGCACGATACCAAAAGAGCGATCGCCTAAGAGTGAAACAGGAGTTAAGGGATCTCGACCGGCGCGATACCAAAAAGAGCGATCGCATTGCTTTTATTCAATCAGTATTGAAGACATCCTGCAAGTTACGATAACCGCTAATAACGCGCAAAATTTCAATACCATCACCAACTATTTGATAAAAAACTATGTATCCCATCAATGGCACACCACGTAAATTGGGGGCAAATTGTGAATACGATCGCCCCAAGTATGGAAACTGCGCGATCTGCTGACATTTTTTACCAAATCCTTCCACAAAGCGATCGCCCGCATCTACACTTTGCGCCAAGAAGTAATCGGAAATTTCGGACAAATCTCGACTTGCTTCGAGGGTAATAACCAAGCGATTCATGCTATTACTTTTCTGGCTTTTTTCACTTTCTCTCTAAGTTGAGCTAATACATCGTCTGCATTGAGCAACTCACCCCGTTGCGCCTGTTCTCGTGCTAGCTCGATTTTATTCCGAGTTTCTTGGGCCCACGCTAAATAGTTTGGGCTGTTGTCGTCATCGGATAAAGTAATATCATCGATTAATAACAGTAAGGCTGTATTAATTGCTTCTTCAAGGGAGGGATATTGACCATGCTTTACTAAAGCTTCAAGGACTTGGGTTTGTTCTTGGCTTAAGGTGATTTGCATTGTTACCTCTGATGGGGGCAAGGGTTGGACAATACTTCTACTGTATCGCATTTTTTCACAAAAAGGCGATCGCTTTTGACTATGGCAGATTGAAAAATGCTATCGACTGGCACGATGCAAAAAGAGCGTGAAGCGAAGCTATACCGTGGGAATCGCCCTTCCCTGAGAAAAAGTCGTAAAGGGCGATCAAATTTTCGATGCTAAAATAATCGCCTCTTCACCTATAATCTCAAATAACATCCAGTCCCCCCCTTGGTTCGGGGGGTTAGGGGGGATCAGGCTAAGATTCAGAGCGATAATGCCCAAATTAAACGACTCCAACTTCCACCTACCTTACAACCCAAAACTCATCCCCATCGCCCAGGAACTTCGGAAAAATCCAACTCCAGCCGAAAAGAAACAATGGCCGGATTTTCTGAGAAATTTCCGTTTTCGAGTTTTGAGACAGCGACGGATTGACAATTTTATTGTAGATTTTTATTGTGCTGCTTTAATGTTGGTGATTGAGATTGATGGGGAGAGTCATTTTACGGAACTGGGGAAACAAAAAGATGCGGAAAGAACAGGGATTTTAGAGGGGTATGGATTGAAAGTTGTGAGGTTTACTAATGTTGATGTGTTGCAGGGTTTTGAGGGGGTTTGTCGGGAGTTGTTGGGTTGGATTTAGCGTAATTGTTAGGGTCAGATCACCCTGGAGCCCCTTCTTAAGGGGGGGACAAGAGGGAGAAGCGATCGCCCGCCTAAGAGTGAAAAAGTTGTCAAGGGCGATCGACCGGCACGATACTAAAAGAGCGATCGCGCTTGGCGCGTGAAACAGGAGTTAAGGGCGATCGAGTGGCGCGATGTCGAAAAGGTCGAGATCCCTTCGCCGGTGAAACAGGAGTTAAGGGCGATCGACCTTTGGATGCTAAAAGATCGATCGCCCGTGGCTTGTGAAAAAGTTGTCAAGAGCGATCGACCGGCACGATACCAAAAGAACACTAGCGTCATCTTTCCATACCCAAATATCTTGAATAACAAAATGTGATACTTTGTGTTATTATGGAAATCTTAGTTGACTCAAATAGGTGACTCAACATTATGAATATATCCTTAACTCCTGAACTAGAACAATTTGTTCAGTCAACAGTCAAAAACGGTAGGTACTCATCTGCTTCTGAAGTGATTCTGGCTGGATTACGATTGCTAAAAGAACGGGAAATTTTAGTTGTTTTGAATCCGGTTTCGTCAGAAGGCAAGCATAAAGCCTGCTATGATTTTTCGGATTTGGTAGGGCGATTAACTTGGCGGGGAGATGCAGTAACAATGCAGAGGCATCTACGCGATGAGTGGTAATCGCTATGTGTTGGATACGAATGCGATCGTAGCTTTGCTGTCATAGGGAATCTTCAACTGGTTGAATTACTGAAAGATGCTGATTGGCTGGGAGTTTCAATAATTAGCCAAATTGAGTTTCTGGTGTTTCCGGGGCTGACTCAAGACGATCGTCAGATTTTTGAGCAGTTTCTGCAACGAGTGGAGGTTCTTGGTTTAGGGGCGATGGATGCTGTTTTGATTGACAAAATCATTGAAATTCGCCAGCAACATCGCTTGAAACTGCCGGATGCGGTTATTGCAGCAATGGCCATCCAAAATTCAGCAACTTTGGTGACAGCCGATCGAGAGTTTGCAAAGGTAACAAGTTTAACGGTAATTAATTGGTAGAGATTGCCATCGATCGCCCTCTCCATCCCCAACAAGCGATCGCCCTTCCCATACACAAGAGCGATCGCCCTTTCCATATAGTCAAAAATAGCCAAAAAGCGATCGCACTCTTTGACTTATTTCAAAAGGGCGATCGACCTTGTTTGAGAAAGAGGAATAAAGGGCGATCTGCCTTGTAGTTTATCAAGGCTAAGCAGCCATCGGGCAAAGGCTCAGAGTTGAACAATCAACTTTAATTCTCGGTCGCAGTTCAACTTGAACTAAAGTTTTGAATTCTTCATTTTTGGGAGCAACTAAAAATTCTAATTTACCGTTAATATAATCATTAATTTCAATAAAGTTCACGAGTTCAAAACACATAATACCTACAGTGGCATCGGCTATCTTTAATTCAATTTGAACTGATTTTTGAATGATATTCATTCCAAATTTGAGGGTGACACCTAATGAATCTGTCACTTCATAACACCAATAGCCATCGGAGGGTTGGGAATCTTTTGGTTCTTCACAAAATAATTCTATAAAAGCTAGTTCATCAAATCCCTCATGTAAATTGATTTTTGCCATTTTCTTACCTAAGATATTGAGTTATTTTCCATAGATTATAGCACTGAGAAAGCGGCGAGTTCCATCGGGCAAGACTTCCCATGAACTTTGGACTTGGGCGAATTTTCCGGTTATGCCCGGTAGAGCGTGAATCTCTAAGCTCTGTATCTATTGTACCCTCTTCTCCTGTAGTGTGGTTTGTATAAATATTAATAAATCGCTCAACAATATTACTTTCTTCTTGGACTGCTTGTTCTAGATGAGTTTGAATAAATTGACGAGATTCTGAATCGTCATCAAATCCCAAGCGATTTAGTTGTTGTCTATTTTGTACCGCTCTTTTTGAGTTATGAGCGTCTGGCTTTATGTTGACATTGAATAAGTAATTGAGCTTGCGATCGTTAATGATGCAGGGTGTTTTTGCGTCGGTAGGTCGATCGGATTGTGTCAATGGCTGATTTTTAAAATATAGATTTTGGGAATTGTAAGATTATATCATTTTGGCAGTTTTTTCATCCTACAGCACGATCGCACTCACAGCCCCAAAAAGCGAGATCCCTTTCCATATCCCCAAAAAGTGAGCACTATTTTTAACTAATGCCAAAGGGGCGATCGCACGTTTTGACTAATTCCAAAAGGGCGATCGTTGCTCTTACCTCAGTATCTCAATTGCTTCTCTCAGAACTTGAGTGATTTCAGGTTTATCAGAAGCAATTACGTCATCTGGTAAGTGTTTGTGATAGGGGAAGTTAGGTAGATTGGGAAAATGAGGTGTGCTGTCATAGCGAAAAATAAGTTGATTTTGTTCATTCTGAAAGTGGTAGCGGTAATCGAGAAATTCTAATTGATTATCTGTAACTACGACCGCTTCATTGATTTCTAGCAGGTATGTTTGATTAAAACGTAATCGAATTCGTAGATTAGCCCGTTTTGGGGTTAAAATTTCTTCCTCATAGCGTTCGACATAAACATTGCTGCATTGTTGAATGGCTTGCTCGACTCGATCGAGGTAATCAGATAAAATATTAGGCAGCATAATTCAGTCGTTGCGCTAGCTCCTGATGCAAAACCAGGTAATGTCGATAGTCATTTGCCCATTCTATAAATAGGGCATCATCTGATAATAATCCCTGATTGTATTGGTAAAAAAATTCTTCTGAGTCAATTTTTTGCTGCTTCTCATATAAGCTAAGTCGCTTGGCAACGGCAACTAAGGCATCTAAGGGTGATGTATATTCAATGGTCTGTTTACGCATGGGCTTCTTTCCTGTGCAATGGATTTATTTTGGTACTGATATTTGTATTGACATTTTAGCAAATCTATCTGCGTAATGGGATTTGATGATTGATGAGAACAGAAAGGGCGATCGCACTTTTTGACTTATTCCAAAAGGGCGATCGCACTAAACAATCGCTAGTCAAGCTTGGGCTTACAATCGGCAAAGGATAGAGCCTCTTCATCCAGATATCCTGCGATCGCCATTTCAATTACTGCCCAAACTGGATAGTTCATGGTTTTAGCCCGTATTTCCAATGCTTTACGAATGGTTTCGGGTAATCCTTCTATAAATATTTGTGCTAATTCAGGTGACAGATGTCCAGTAATCACGGGTTGAGTTTGCATCTTCGTTAGTCCCTCGCTGGAATTTTCACGTTATAGGGTGGGTGAACGGCTTGAATGATTAGGCTTTCTAACTCTGATGATAGCTGAATCCATTGAGTAAAATCTAATTGGTAAAAGGCGATGCGGATGTCTGCGACTTTCAATTCTTCAATGAATGCCCAAAGTAAGGCTTTGTGGCCACCACGAAAGCGATCGCGTAGAGTTCTAGTTTTCCCAATGTAGAGGATTCCAAGGGTGCGATGTTTGACGGCGTAGATACCAGCGGCCATTGGCAGTTCTCGAAATTCTTTAGAAATAGCTATACAATCCTGAAAAGGAATGGATGTAAGATTATGCAGTATGGCTTCGGCTTCTTGCTGGATGGATTCAGGCATAGAAGTGGGAAAATTGGCAGTTTTTTTTATCCTACAGTACGATCGCTTTCTCGATTTCACAAAGGCCGATCGACCTTTTGATGCAAAAAGTGCGATCGACCGTCGCCTGTAAAAAGTAGTCAAGGGATCTCGATCTCCATTCCAAAATAATCCCCTCTTCACCTATAATCTCAAATAACATCCAGTCCCCCCCTTCTTAAGGGGGGTTAGGGGGGATCAGGCCAAGGTTAGGAGCGATTATGCCCAAATTAAACGACTCCAACTTCCACCTACCTTACAACCCAAAACTCATCCCCATCGCCAAGGAACTTCGGAAAAATCCAACTCCAGCGGAGAAGAAACTTTGGCAGGATTTTCTGAGAAATTTCCCTTTTCGAGTTTTGAGACAGCGACCGATCGACAATTTTATTGTAGATTTTTATTGTGCTGCTTTAATGTTGGTGATTGAAATTGATGGGGAGAGTCATTTTACGGAACTGGGGAAACAAAAAGATGCGGAAAGAACAGGGATTTTAGAGGGGTATGGATTGAAGGTTGTCAGGTTTACTAATGTTGATGTGTTGCAGAGTTTTGAGGGGGTTTGTCGGGAGTTGTTGGGTTTGATTTAGCGTTATTGTTAGGGCCAGATCCCCCCTAACCCCCCTTAAGAAGGGGGGGACATGAGGGGAGGAGAGTTGAATGGGTGGCTGGATGCGATCGAGGGCAATGGCATTTGATTATTGATGAAAACAGAAAGAGCGATCGTAATTTTTGATTAATTTCAAAGGGTGATCGCAGGTTTTGTATCTGATATATATGAAGGGGTATCTTACCTACAAAAAAATTTTCTCCAACGAAGCAAGCGCTACCTCAGTTCAATGCGGAGGAGAAATTACTACACATCAGAAATACTTGCTTACTGGCTCCTATACTCAGAAGTAAACCTTCTTTAGACCTACAAGCAAAACTAGCCCTGTAGCAGTTCCTGCCAATGCAGTGCTTAGGCCTAACCAAGAGGGTAAACTAAGTCCACCCGACCCGACCAAGGTCGCGATGGAGAATATACCAAGTCCTACACCCACAGCAATCATCCCTATAGCAGTAGTAATTCCCACTTCCCTCATCCATGAATCGACATCTGGGTATGCAGCCAAAAAAACATTCCATGCAATTTCCATATTTTCTCCAGACTTGGCAACAATGTTAATAAACTCAACAACTTTTTCATAAGCACTCTTAGTTCCGAGATCCAAATGATAGCGAGCATTAACTTTAACGCTTCGCGATCCCTCAAGCTTTGCGTTTAGTCCTGTAAAGGTTCCCAATGGAATTTTTTCTTCTCCTTCTCCACTTATCCAACCTGTAAAAAAATTGGCTGAAAAACCAGTAATTCCAACTTCCAATATATCACCACCCATCGAAACGGAAACAAGTTTTTCTTTCAAACCAACTTTCAAATTCAATTCATTGGAATCGATTTCACGTTTGAGCTTCACTTCTTCATTACTGAACGAGACTCTTGATGAATCGACTGCTAACTTTCCAGCCACTTTAAGTTCAGTAGTCCCTTCAACAATGTAACCAGGAATGTACGTTTTAAATGGTCGTTCTACAGCATAAGAAAATACGCCCTCACCACCAATTGGGCCCTTTACATTATTGTCAGAGTTATTAGCATTGCTTTCTGGAATGTTGCTAGCGCTGGAAGCATTAGCAGAACTAGAACTGGAGTTAGAGGAAGTATTGCTACTGGGACTATTGCTAGAACTGCTGCTACTAGAAGCATGGCTGGAGCCAGAACTATTGGTATTGCTATTACTGCCCCCAGAAGCACCAGTGCGAATTGTAACGCCCTTTCCACTTATGGGATTATTACTATTGCTTAAAGCACCCCCATTACCTGAATTATTATAAGTATTCCCACTACTCCCGCCACCATAAGCCTGCTGAAATTTACCAAGAACGGAAAGCGTATAATTAGCAATACTGGGGTATTGAACGCCATTGGTGTATTGTGGCGTTGTGTTATTGTAAAGACTGGGATTTCCAGAATACCACGCTGATGCTACGCGACGTATTGCAATATCAACATTACCACCACTAGCAGCTATAGCTTGCTGATAATACTGATTCAGCTTATAGTCAACAATCTTAAGCTGAAGGTCAGGACTATTCAAGAATTGATTAGGAGTAATCTCGTATCCTAACGCTTCACGACTCCAAGAAGGAATATTTGCGGGCATAACTTGAGCAATTCCTAAAGCCCCTGAATTAGGGTTTACCGCCTTGTAGTTGTAGCCACTCTCTTGTCCAAAAATCGCTGTTCTTAAAGCAGCAATAAGCGACTGATTAAGATTATTAACAGGCTGAGGATTAGAAGACGGGGGAGTTGTCGAAACCGATCGCCCTTTTGTCTCATAAACAGTCACCTGCTGACCATTCCAGATCATAATCGCCCGTTCAAACTCCTGCCGGAAAACACCGCCGCCCTGATCCTGAACACCAGTAATAGCAGCACCCACTTGCGAATACTGGCTAGCAGCATACAAGAACTTCTGACGGACATCATCTGTAGGACTCGATGCAGTTGCAGGCTTTGTTCCCGCCCCCCAGATCAAACCGTTGCTAGAGATTGTACCGACAACAGTTGCTATAGCCGTGTTTGGGTCAATTGACAGTTTCCGGCGATCGGAAGTATATGCCGTCAGTTGCCCATTTTCCAACGTCAAACCGTACACTTCCCGCGAACCCAGATCGCCTATATTGCGAACAGTACCCGTCGCCACATTGAAAGCAACCAGGCGATCGTTCAACGGACTACTAGAACTACCAAGCGTTGCAAAAATCTCATTAGCCCCGTTGAAAACCAAATCTCCACTGCTAGGCCCGCCCAAATTGCCAATCAAATTCATCTGACCATTATCAGGCGAAATCTGAAACAAATTGCCATTTCCATAATCGGCCCCGTAGAGTCGGCCATCAGGAGAAAACGTCAGAGAATTGAGAGTTCCCCCCGCCAATGGCCCGACATATTGTTCCGCACCCGTAGAGGGATTAATCTCATACAAACCATCAAAGAAAGTACACCCGTAAAGTTTGCCATTCGGAGCAACCGCCAAATCAGTAAAAGCGCGACCTTGATAGATTGGATTTTGTGCACCCGTCGCCGTATTAACCTGCAATATCTGTCCGCCATTGGTAGACAGGTACACAGTATTAGCAGTTGGTTGCTGTGGAGGTTGTTGTGGGGGTTGCTGTTGCTGTGCCGGCGGAAGTAAGGGTGGCTTACTTCCAGGATAGCCACCAGTCCAAGCACTCGGCACCCAATAAGTACCGCCGTTATATCGGAAGCGATACCATAAAGCATCTGCTTCCTGTGTCGTCAAATCATTTAGCTGTTCGCCGTAAGTCCAACCATCAAAAGTTAAAGTATCACCATACTTGACAACCAAATTACTTCGATCGCTCGTATTCGGACTATTACGAAGAGTAATTCCATTTTGTGACACCACCCAAGCAGTAAAGTTTTCATTCACAATATTGACAGCCCGTTCACTGGGTGTCACTATCCCATCACCGCCCCAAGTCGTAGGTTTCAAGAAAGCTGTGGGCTGATAAACTTCCCCTGTCGTCACACCCGCCAAAGCCAAAGCCGCCGCCATATTCAACAACCCTGCACCCGTCTCTCCATCCCAATTAGGCTCCTTCAAATCAGTCGCCGTAGACTTGAGAATATCAATCACTTGGCGATAACTCAACTGCGGATTCGCCGCCCAAACTTGCGAAACAGCACCCGTTACCTTCGCAGTCGCCACCGAAGTCCCCGCCATCGTACCAACTCCATCGCCAGTAGTGGACAACACTGGATTTTCCACTGTCCCCCCGTCGGCCATGATATCCAATCCGCGACCGTAACTAGAATAATCGGCGCGATCGTAAGCCTTAGAAAGCGCAATTTCATCATTAATTCGTTCCGCCGCACCGACAGTAATAATGTTGTCAAATTCCTGGGAAGCTTGACCCAAAACTGACATCACACCGCCATCATTACCAGCCGCAACTACCAGCAATACGTTATGCTGACGCGCATATTCGATCGCACTTCTTTCCTCCGGCGTAAATTCGTAGCGAGTAGTAACGCTACCGTCAGGATTGACTTGAGTTAAATCTAAACTCAGGTTGACAACAGCATTCGGTTGATTCGACTCGATCGCAGCATTGACAAATTCAACCAAAGATTCCGCCCACTGTCCAGAACCGATCGCCCGCCCCACCCACAAAGGCGCTTTATCGTTCACCCCATCAATGCCCACACCATTGTTTTGAGTTGCGCCAATAATGCCTAAAATGTGCGTACCGTGTTCGTTGCCTTCACCTGTCGCCAGTAAGGGGTTAGCATCATTAGAAACGCGATCGCGCCCTAAAACAATCCGTGAATAGTCAATATCAGGATTATTGCCACTGAAACCCGTATCAATTACACCCACTAACGGCTGATTTGCTACAGGAAACTCAAACTGTACTGGTTGAACGGGTTCCACTGGTTTAGGTGCAACTTTCACCACCATATCTTCCAGCCGCGAAATCAACGCCCCCGTATTATCCGAAACAGCAGTCGATCGAGTTTGCTCCCTCAACTTCTCAGTCATGGTTTGCAAACGATCGATCAAAGTGCGATCGATCGCATTTTCCCCCACAACATCTGCACTACCCAAATTACTCAAACGTTGTTTAACGCTTTCCAATCGAGCTATCCAATCAGCATTGACATTATTATTGTTTTGTGCTACTTCTTCCTTGACCGGTTCAGTCACCGCAGCAGTCGAAGTATCCTCAGTTCGTTTTGCAACAGTTGGAGAAATTGGCAATGACTCTTTTGGTGCAGCATCATTAACACCCGCAGTCTCAGTCTGAGCAACTATCTCCTTGTTCCGCAAGTCTACAGCACTATTCGTACCTACAACTGGCATAGTTTTCGCTGCTGTCGGCGGCACAATCGCTGGAGTTTCTTTACTCTCAACAGCCACTGTTGGCTGACTTTCCTTCACCGACTCTACAGGATTTGCGGCTACAACAACTTGAGTAGTTTCAGTTTTCTCTACCTCAGTTACTAAAGCCGGTTTTGTTTCTACCTTTGTCAGACTTTCCGCTGGCAAAACTGACGGCTTTGTTTCTACCTTTGTCAGACTTTCCGCTGGCAAAACTGACGGCTTTGTTTCTACCTTTGTCAGACTTTCCGCTGGCAAAACTGACGGCTTTGTTTCTACCTTTGTCAGACTTTCCGCTGGCAAA
>JAHREW010000026.1:22010-88981 GCA_020883125.1 Microcoleus sp. CAWBG506 | reverse complement strand
TCCAACTACCACGTCCATGATTGATCAAATAATTGCAGTTGCTCTCAACTTAATCAATCCTCAACATCTAAGAAATTGGTTTGCTTATTGTTGTTACTGTACCTCATAACAGCGGGAACCGCTGTATCAACCAACTCAACGCTGACAATAGTACGGAAATGTTGGGCGGGATTCGGGCGGCGATCGATTTTCCCGCACCATCCGGGCGCTTGCGGACTGTGGTATTGCTTAGTGACGGTTATATCGGCAACGAAAACGAGATTTTCGCCGAAGTGCAGCAGCATCTTAAACCGGGAAATCGCCTGTACAGTTTCGGTGCGGGGAGTTCCGTCAATCGTTTTTTACTCGATCGCATTGCCGAAATTGGGCGGGGGTTCTCCCGGATTGTCACCCACGACGAACCAGTTAACGAATTTGTCGAAAAGTTCTTCCGCCAAATCAACAATCCCGTGTTGGTGAATCTGGAAATTACTTGGCAGGGAGAGGGCGAAAATCCGGTAATTTATCCGTCAGTTGCGCCGGATTTATTTGCCGAACAACCCCTCGTTTTATTTGGAAAAAAGGGCGATCGCCAAGCTGGAACACTTCAGATAAAAGGGGTTAGCGCAGGCGGACACCAGTACATCCAAACCTACGAAATGAACTTTACCGAAACAGGAAATCCGGCAGTTGCGCAACTTTGGGGGCGACATCGCATCAAAGATTTGATGAATCAGATGCTGCAATATGAAACTAAGGTGGGGGTGGAAACAGTAACAGAAACGGCGCTAACCTATCAGCTTTTGTCGCAATACACGGCTTTTGTCGCTGTCAGCGATGAGGTGCGCGTTGAACCGGGTACGGAATCGATCGCGATGAACGTTCCTGTAGCAATGCCGGAAGCGGTGGAATATGAGGGCGTATTCGGCGGCACAGGCTATGTAGAAGATAATGGCTGCACAGACTGGATGGAACAAGAACAAGAACGCGGCATCTCCCTCCCCGCAAGGGTTCCTTTTGCGGAGTTTCCTATACTGTACCCAGGGATGAAGCATTACTGTGCAAGCGTAGAACCACGGATCTTACAGCAAGTAGAAGTTGTTAGCGCCCAAGGGTTAGATCACATGGCAATGAGTAGTTTAAACGAATACTTGGAAACCCTGAGTATCCCGCCCGGTACAAATGGCGAATTGGTGTTAGAAATTGTTTTCGGTAAAGTGCGCGCCAGCCGAATATTTGTAGATACCGATGCTTCGACTTTGGCAGATGTGGAGTTGCTGAAAACAATTACAAAATCGCTGTTTAGGTGGCGCATTCCTCACCCAATTGGCAATACAGTGCGCCTGACGTTGCGGGTTAGATCTTGATATTTTGAGGACTTATAGCAACTGCCAAGGCGATTAGGGCAGATTTTGTAGGGGCGGGTTCACCGATATCTTTCATCGGTATAGACAAATTCTATAAACCCGCCCCCACCCCACGACTTAACCACCCTGGCGGTTGCTATATATCATGTCCAATCAATATTTGAGATCGATAGACCAAAACAGTTCTCTCAAATAATTATCGCTTCACAAGCATCCTGCGCCTGTGAAGCGATAATTTTGGGAAAAGTCTATTACTAATTCATCGAATGCGATCGCATTTTGAAATTAAACAGCGGCCAACTCAGGAGTCGGGCGCTTGCTGTGGCGGATACCCTCGATCGCAAGAGCGTAATCCTTCGCCTTAAACACAGCAGAACCCGCGACGATCGCATTTGCGCCCGCTTCCAGCACCTGCCAAGTATTGTTGCCCTTCAAACCACCATCCACCTCAATCCAAGGATCGAGACCTCTCTCGTCGCACATTTGGCGCAGCTTGCGAATTTTCGGCACCATAGTCGGGATAAAACTTTGACCGCCAAAGCCCGGATTGACGCTCATAATCAGCACCAAATCGCAAAGTTCCAGCACGTGCTCGATCAACTCCAGCGGTGTCGAAGGATTCAGCACCACACCAGCCATTTTGCCCAATTCCCGAATTTGACCCAGGGTGCGGTGCAAGTGAGGCGAAGCATTGTGCTCGGCGTGAACCGAAATAATGTCAGCACCAGCCTTAGCGAAGTCCTCAACATACTTTTCTGGTTCCACAATCATCAAGTGGACATCCAGAGGTTTCTTAGTCACGGGGCGAATTGCTTCTACAATCAGCGGTCCGATCGTAATATTAGGAACAAAGCGACCGTCCATCACATCTACGTGAATCCAGTCAGCCCCAGCTCGATCGACAGCCTGAATCTCTTCTCCGAGACGGCTAAAATCGGCTGATAATATTGATGGAGAAATAACGATCGGTTTTTGGGATTGGGTCATGGCTAACTCTGTTCTCCTGTCTCCTGTGCTGTATCCAGTTTATCAAAATGTGGGTCTGGGGGCTGAAGAATTTTGAGTTGGCAGTTTTTAGTTTTAACTTGCGAAATGTTGATAAAAATATGAAAAACAGAGATCCCTTAGAAAATCCTGAACTCGATCGAGTAAGTCTGTTTGTACTACTCATCCCCGTCATCGGCTTTTTTCCTGCCCTGTGGAAACTTTACCGCCACCAGGGCAGCCCCGAACACAAAGCCGTCAGCCGTTTAGCCATTGCCCTGGCTTTAAGTTGGCTTTTAGGGCATATTTTTTTAGAAGCAGGAGCCATTTCTGCGGAATCTTGGACACTTCCCATGTTATTAATGAGTAGCCTGTTGACAACCAGCTATTTCATCATCAGCCTCAGTCTGATGTTTCGCCTTTGGAGACGCCAACCACTCTGGCTCCCCGGCATTAGCCACGTAGCCGAAAAATTGGTCGGCAAACATCTATCATAATTTAGGGTTATTTTCCGCCCTTACCGTATTGATTGATTGCCTCTTGAGGTTGATACTACAAATTGCCATTATCTTTTTTTATTCTTATTGTGTGTGAGGAAGCCAGTGCCAGCTCAAACAACTCCTAATCAAGACCCCACCAAACAACCAGCCACCAATCCCTCAACCAGAAAATCTGCCCAGCCTCATCGAGGCCGTTGGCTGGGATTTGGTTTTGGTTTAGCTGGAGTCGCCATGCTCTCAGCCACAGCCGGAGCACTGCTAGCCGTTTCTCTCTCCACAACCCCGCTTCAGCAACAAAAGTTGAGCCCTGAAGAAGCGGCGGTGTTTTCTCAAGGCGACATGGCAAAGCTCAGCATGAAGATGCCGGAGCTGACTCGCCCAGTTAATATTTTAGTTCTAGGACTTAAGGTTCTGAGTTCAGACCTCGAAGGCCATCCCGATAAAGACAAGGGATACGATGTCTGGCAAAACTCTTTTAAAGGGTTAACCGATACTATGCTGTTGGTGAGGTTTGACCCTCAAAATAAAAAAATAAGCGTGCTTTCCATCCCGCGAGACACTCGCACCTATGTTGAAGGTAGAGGTCTGGCGAAAATCAACGAAGCCAATTACTACGGTGGTCCAGCTTCGTCAGCAAAGTCAGTCAGCGGACTGCTGGGTGGCGTGGGAATTGACCGCTATGTCACAGTCAATATTCAAGGCATCAAAAGTTTGGTAGATGCCCTGGGTGGGATTACGATTAATGTCCCTAAAGACATGAAGTATACCGATGAGAGCCAGCATTTATATATTGATTTAAAGGCTGGCAAACAGCGTCTCAATGGCGAACAAATCGTTCACTATTTGCTTTACCGACACGATGATTTAGGCGATATCGGGCGGGTACAGCGCCAGCAATTGTTGATGCGGGCTTTTGTGGAAGAGCAAGTTAATGTTGGTTTGCTGTCTCGCTTGCCAAAGATTTTGTCGGTGATTCAGTCTCACCTTGATACAAATTTGAGTATAGAAGAATTGGTGGCTTTGGCTGGTTTTGCTACTCAAACCGATCGCGCTGGCGTGCAGATGTTGATGGTTCCCGGCAAATTTAGCGATCCTAAGGACTACAAGGCAAGTTTTTGGTTGCCAGATCAAAATGGCATCGAAACTTTGGCAGCAGAGCATTTTGACTTCGGTCAAAATACTTGGAAAATTGATAATGTTGATTCGACTTTTCTGAAGGTGGCGATTCAAGACAGTACGGGCGATCGATCGGCTGTTGAAGATTTTGTCAGGACTTTAACTCGGGCAGGCTATCGGAATGTGCAGGTTTCTAAAGCTTGGTCTGAACCGCTAGATGTAACGACGATTGTAGCTCAAGATGGCGACATTAAAGGTGCCGAAGCGATTCGCCAGTCTTTGGGTTTTGGAGAGGTGCTGGTTGAGAGTACCGGTGCTTTGCAGTCGGATGTGACCATAAGATTGGGTAAGGATTGGTTGAGTAAAAAAACTGAGTCTGGCCGGGGACTTTAAGTCTGTTTAAACTGGGTTTTAAACGCGGTATTTGTAGGGATACAGCAGTGCTGTGTCCTATTTTTTTGTATGTGTAGGGATACAGCAGTGCTGTGTCCTATTTTTTTGTATGTGTAGGGATACAGCAGTGCTCATAGGTGTCAACAACCAGGTTCATTTCACAGTCCGGCAAGGGTTGAAACCCCTGCCGATGGAGCGCAAGTCCTCTCAAAGAGGACTGATGATTTCTTGAGTCCTCTTTGAGAGGACTTTAGCTATTAGACAGGGGTTTCAACCCCGCTTAGGACTCGTGGGACGACTAACAGACATGGGCGGGCTGACAGCTTAAGTTGACACCAATGAGCAGTGCTGTGTCCTATTTTTTTGTATGTGTAGGGATACAGCAGTGCTGTGTCCTGTTTTTTTGTATGTGTAGGGACACAGCAGTGATGTGTCCTATTTTTTTATTTGTGTAGGGACACAGCACTGCTGCGTCCTATTTTTTTATGAGTTCAGATGAGGGCGATCGCTTTGAAAGTCGATCGCACCCTATGACAAAATAAAATAACCACAACCACGTCATTCCAAGCAGAACCAAGTGAAATGCAGCCATCGCACCCACAACCAACCTAAAAAACTCCCAACAAAATAAGAGGGAAAATCCGACCAACTAAAGTTATTTCCCAATACCAGCATTCCCGGCAAGGTAGCTCGAATTGCTTGTAAAAACGGAGGTTTCCACAGTTGGAGAAACTCTATTCCGCACGTCGCAATACACACAGCTACAGCAGCTATCATGTGGGAAAATCGAGGCCAGATGAAAAGTACCAGCGAAATCCAAAACATTTCATAAGCTACGTTCCCAAACAAGTTGTTGAACCATTCCGGGGTCAGCCCGCGAGAAAACCTGACCCCAGCACCTAAAGGGATAATTACAATTATACCCATGAGCAAAGCAATTCTATATTTGAAAAAAAGGCTATAAAAAGTCATGGGATTTTAGATGAGATATTTTAGATGAGAGATTTTAAATTTAACACGATCGGTATTGAACAAAATGTTTATTTTAAATAAAATTAATGCCCGATCGTAGGAGATAAAAAACCGGAACAGTGAGATTTAATGTGCGTTATTAGTGATAATTTTAAACCTTTCCAGTTAGCAAATAAGTCCTCATTTCCCCCTTACCTTTGATGAAAATTACTCCTCTATCCTCAAAAGCATATTTATCGCCCAACAGTTCGCGAGTTGCTTGGCTGACGTGAATACGGCCCGGAATGCCGTGAGATTCCATCCGCGAAGCCGTATTCACCGCGTCGCCCCACAAATCGTAAATAAACTTTTTCGTGCCAATTACGCCCGCGACTACGGCCCCGGTATTGATGCCGATGCGAATGCTTAAAGAGTGACCGCGGGCTATGTTAAATAAACCGATCGCCTTTTGCATACCGATCGCCATTTGGGCCACAGCTTCCGCGCCATCGCTGCGAGGGAGCGGAATGCCGCCAGCTACCATATAAGCGTCGCCAATTGTCTTGATTTTTTCCAAATGGTACAAATCTGTCATGCGATCGAACTCGCTGAAGATTTCGTTTAGCAAGTACACCAATTCTTTGGGACTAATTTTCGACGAAAGCTGAGTAAAGCCAACGATGTCGGCAAACAAAATCGTCACATTGGCAAATCCTTCAGCAATGTTTGTTTCTCTTTGTTTCAAACGTTTAGCAATGGATTGCGGTAAAATATTTAAGAGCAATTTTTCTGATTTTTCCTGCTCCGCTCGGATGGCTGCCTCGACTTGCTTGCGATCGCTAATATCCCGGACAAAGGCGCAGTGGTACTCGCTGCCGTTGAATTCTAAATAATTGACTTTTACCTCGACGGGGAAAAGTTTGCCGTGTTTGGTGCAATGCTGAGATTCCAGGGTAATAGAGTCGCATTCCCTGATAGTTTCCCAGTGCAGTGGCCAGACTTCGACGGTAAAGTTGGCATCAATTTTGCTGATATTCATTGACAACAACTCGCTGCGGGAATAACCGAGGGCAAAACAAGCAGCATCGTTGACATACAATATTTGAGCATCCGATCCGATCCAAAAAATAGCATCGCCGGCTTGATCGACCGAAAACTGAGTCAGTTGCAGAGCGTTGTTGGCAGCTTCCAGTTGTGCGGTACGATCGACCAATGCTAAACGGTTTAAATATCGATCGGTAATATCGTTGAGCAGCCACAGGCGGCCCGGTACGTCGCGCAGCAAAGTAGGAGTGCTTGACAGATTCAAGACTTGGCAGTTGGGTTCGGAGAAAACCCACTCCCAATCGCGAATCTTAGCGTCTGGTTTGCTAAAAAAATCTGCTGCTTTGGCTGCGATTTCCTCTGGATTGGCGGCCCTCGATCGCAGTTTTGCCATCCCATCAGCAATCGCTGTCGCTTCTTGAGCGCCTTCTGTCAAACTTAGCTGCTGGGCGGCGACACTATTGATCCAACCTTGTTCGCCACTGGCGTCCACAAATACCACGCCCTGCGGTATCGTCTGCAAAATGGCGCTGTAGCGAGTTTGCAGCTTTTCTAGGCGGAAGTTGGTGTAGTGAAACCTGAGTATGGTGCTCAATCCCCCCAGCACTGATACGGCGAAGTTTTGAAAGTAGGCGGAAACTCGATAGCTGCGGTACCACACCAGGACGATCGCCCCTGGTTTGGGCCCTCGAACTACCTCGTCGCCCGCAGGTGCAGACAGCGGCAGCACTGCGATGGATTTTGCTCCTTTGGCGACTAAGGTACGGTTAGCGCCGGGAGTCGCGGGGTAGTCCCAATAGTAGATGCAGCGGTTGTGGGCTAGGGCCTCGGCAAAGATTTTCGGACTGGTGAATCGACTCGGCAAAGCTGTGGCGGGCACACAGGCGATCGCCTCGGCAGTTACGTCATCGAGTTGGCGCAGGGCGATCGCTGCATCGGCTTCTGTATACTTTTGCAGCACGATCAACGTGTTAGCAATAACTCTGTCAGCACCTTCTGTATCGCCGCTACGGGTGAGGGCCGCGAGTACGTTTTGCGAAGCCAATTGCCACTCAACTTGTAACAGAAACCTCCGCACCAGAATGCCCAAAGGCACAGCGATAGCGAGTGTCATCCACAAGTCGAGCAGCAAGTCATCGGTGGCGGGAAACCAAACTGTAAAACCAGTCAAAAGTCCCAGCATTCCGAGCGACGCGCGATCGCGCGGCAGCAGCACGCACAGCAGAAATACGATCGTTTCGTCGATCGAGTAACTTATTGCTGTGTGTTGCCAACTGTCGATCGCGATGAAAAAAACCAACAGCAATACCAAAGGCAGCCTGAACATTGGCAAAGTTTCGGGATGGTCTAGCGCTGAAGGTTGAAAACTTAGAAATAACCTCTTTTTTGACAGTTTTAGACTTGATTTAGGAATTTTATTGAAATAGTTAAAGCACTTTTCCAGCAAGTCCATTATTAATTGTTGAACTCTCAATTTTGATTGATTTTTAGGGAGAGGAAAGATAGGATGCGATCGCCTGCGTGATTTTCCCTGGTGCGCTGATGTGGGGAAAATGACCCCGCGCATCTATTTCTATCAGTTGACTTTTGGGTATTTTTTGAGCCATATATCGACCTACATCCACAGGTACGGCGGGGTCACTCTTAGCTTGGAGAATCAGTGTCGGTACTTTTAGCTGCGGTAATTGCGATCGATAATCCGACTCAAAAATCACCTTAATCACAGCTTGCGCAATATCCGGGCGGATAGCAGTCAGAGTCTTGGCAAACTGGGCAGCCAATTCCGGCTGCTCTGGGTGACTCATCATTAACGGCGCAAAACCGCTAGCCCATGCGTAGAAGTTAGATGACATCGCCCCGTACAAGCTATTGAGGTCAGACTGGTCAAAACCACCTACGTATCCAGCATCATTTAAATAACATGGAGATGCACCAATAAATACGAGCTTGTTAAATAGTTTTGGCTCGGCTAGGGCTGCTAACAAGCCTATCATACCGCTAACCGAGTGACCGATATAATTACAATGTGTCAATTTTAACTCGCAGCAAAGCTCTAGCAAATCTTCTGCATAGCTGTGAAGACTGCTGTAGCGATGCGGGCTGTAGGCAGCAAAATCTGAATTTCCAGCCCCAACGTGGTCAAAAAGTACGATGCGGTAGTTTGGTGCAAATGTGGCTACCTGATGTCGCCAAGCTGTTTGATCCGTTCCGAAGCCTTGGGCAAAAATCAGGGTTTGAGCGCCTTTACCCAGGATATTGACATTGTGGCGAGCCGCGATCGAACTATTCATTTTTGTGATTTTAATTTAATTTAATACTTAATATTATCATCTATATTTATAGGGGAGTATGTGTTCGTATCACGAGATTTTTCAGCAGATTAGAGCCGCTAAAGTCCTCACAGTAAAATTGGTTTGTAGTGTGGACTTTAGTCCGCAGAAAAAGTCTAGGACTAAAGTTATCACTACGACGAACCGAATAATCTTAGGACTAAACTCCTCACTACGAATCTAGCAATCCTAGGACTCGCATTCCTCACTACGAACCTACGAACCAATCTGATAGTAATGGTTCGAGGCAAAATGAAATCGGGTGCATCTCACTTTTGAAGAGGGCGAAGCATGACCGCATATAAGTTATTAGTTATAATCCCATATTGACTGCGGTCATGCTTCGCCCCTACAAACATATTTGCCTTCATTGAGATGCACCCAATGAAATCAATCTAAAATCTAAAATCTAAAATCTAAAATCGACTGATTGGCACAAAATCGTAACCTGCACCGGATTGAGTGTTTGGTACAATTTGTACAAGAACTACATTGCTGTTGCGATCGCCACTCGACAAAAATCTAATTTCCCCCGTTGCACCGCTAACTTTGAAATCCTCAGCAGCTAAGGCTTTAGCCAACATAACTCGCCCTGCTTGACCGCTAGAAGGAGCAATTTTCCCGATCGACCTTCCCACCCGCAACACCTGCACCGCATCGTAACTCATCGCCGTCCGCCAGTTAACATCAATTCCCCACAAATCTCTAGCTAAAAGTGCAAAATTTTGATTTTTAGTATCAGCAAAATGCCAAGGAACAGAAATTATTGTCCCGCTCAAAGCCGCTCCACCTTGTTTTAATAAATCCGTATTGTAGAGAGCATCGCCGCCAATCATTGGTAAACCTTTTTGATTGTTGCGAGCAATTTCTAGGGATGAATTTACAGTATCAGAATCCGGGAACAAAACCCAAACATCTGCTTCAATCCCATCCAAGTGCGCCGTAGAATTTGGTTCCGATAAATCTACTTCCTTAACAACTTGACCGCCTTCCAAAATCAAAGTAGTAGAAAAAGCTGTTTGTAGCGACTTGCTATAAGAACTTTTGGAATTGTAAAAAACCGCAGCCGTGCTTTTTTTCATGCCATTTAACATATAGCGAGCTAAAGCCGTACCTGTAAATTGGTCGCTCGGTATCGTCCGAAAAAAATAGTTCACGCCGTCGGGGCGCCTAGGAACCGTTGCTAATTCAATGCTGGTGCTCGTAGGTGCGATCGCCACCATTTGATTTTGACTGTAAATTGGAGCAACTGCGATCGAAGTTTTGCTGGTGCCGTGACCGACAACTGCTAAAATACTGCTATCTGCAATCAGACTCTGTGCAATAGCCTGAGCCCGATTTTCATCGTTACCATCATCAGCAATTACCACCTTTAAAGGCACTCCCGCCTTAATTGCTTCGTCTTGAGCTTGGGCTATCCCGCGCAAGATTTCCGCCGCCGCGCTGAGATTGTCGCCAATCGGAACTACTGCGGCAATTTTCAGGGCTTGTGCTGTACCGAGTCGAGCATTGTTGAGATAAATCAAAGTTTCCGGATCTGTGCGATCGACTTTTAAAGCCGCTTCTAGCTTGTTTACCGCCGTTTTGAAGTCTTTGGTGGCGATCGCGCTAACTCCTGCTTGCTTGTCAGGAGTGGCGGTGCTAGCAAACAAAATGCGATCGCCCGCACTGATGTAATTCCTGACATCTACAGGTGAAGAAGTCCGGGAATTTTCCCCTGGTAAATTAGGTATTTTAGAAACGCTAGGATTCAGGTTTTTTTCAGCCAAATGTACAGCATTTTTTAAGATATTAATCAATTCTATTTTGAATAAAAAAGCCCCTGTACCTAAAGCAATTAAAAACATCAATATTAAATAAACAATCCAGTTTTTTTTAGGAGTTTTTTTTGAATTTTATTGAATATTAACTTGTGCCAAAGTAGCCGATGTAGGCTCCTGCAAAGCCGCCAACATTTCCTTAGCAGTAGCGAACCGAGCTCGCGGGTGAAACCTAATTGATTTATCCATAACTGCGGCAAATCTGATACTCACCTTTGATGCGTGATTCTGCCAAAGCATCTCCCGAGTTTGGGGGTCAGTTTCCAACTCCTGCGGCCACTTTCCGGTCAGCAAATAAATTGCAGTCAAGCCAAAACTGTACAAATCGCTAGAAAATTCTGGTCTGCCTGCGGCTTGTTCCGGAGACATAAATTGCGGCGTTCCAATAGAGATAGTTACATCATTTCCTCCAGTAGTTACCGCAGGATCTATTGTTTCCTTAACCACGCCAAAATCTATTAATACTGGTTCATCGTCCGACTTTCGCAAAATAATATTTTGCGGTTTGACATCTCGGTGAATAATCTGGTTTTCGTGTATATAATCCAAAACTCGCAGCAAACTAGCGATAATTTCTTTAACTTGTTCCTCGCTCATTTTACCAGCAACTTTTATCCGGTTGTTGAGGGTTTCCCCGTCTATCCATTCTAAGGCAAAGAAAAACAAATTATTTTCCTCAAAGTGTCCGTAGAGTTTGGGTATTTGAGAATGTCCTTCACCCAACTTTTCCAAGACAGCAGCTTCTTGAGAAAAACGCTCTCGAACCCTTTGGTCAATCTGAGGATTATCAGTCTGGGTTTTTAGCTGCTTGATGACGCAACATCGATGCGAAGGCATTTGCGTATCTTCGGCGAGCAATGTTAAGCCAAAACCTCCTTCTCCGAGTTTCTCAATCACCCGGTAGCGACTGTTTAAAAGTTGTTCAGATTCAGGGTTAGGTTCCGGCGGCTGCAAAATTTCGCCGTTGATTTGCACGGGGCTTTCGACTGCAAGAATGCCGTATTTGCCGCTCCCGTTTGGTTCGCTATGAATTAGCATCGGTGTGTCGCGGTTGTCTTTTAATTTTCTCCTGAGTTCAAAAATGCGATCGACTATAATTTGCTCTTCGTCACCTGTTGGAGGACGCTTGTACAGCACGTTAAAAATCGCTGCCGGTGCGACATATTTGCCGTAGTGCTTGCTCAACAGCAGCAGCACGATATATTCTTCTTTGTTTAAGTCTATACACTCTGAACCCAGCTTGACGGCGCGGGTTTTAGTGTCGATGCTCAAGTTGTCCATATCGACCAAAGTTATTGTTCACAACAGAAGGATGTTCGGCAACAGATTTGCTAAAAAATGTAACAGATGAAGCTTCCAGAAAAAATAGTATCAATTTACCTCTAATGTTTCATAAATAACCAAAAAGCCTGTCAGCGACTTACAATCAGACGATTCATGACTGCAATCCTCTTGGTTCCAGGTAGAAGTCGCCCGAATTGGCGTCAAGCGTCAACTCCTCGACGAGATCTCTTCTTGCTAACTGTCAACAATCAACTGAAGAATCTCCTAACTTTCTTGGCGGTTCCCCAAACATAAAATCAATCAAAGGGCAAGTAATTGGTAATATAGCTTTGAGTTATGAATTTTAAGTGCAGAGTTGTGGATTGGGGACTGTTTAACTCATAACTCAAAACTCAAAAGTTTTCTTCAGGTTAGCTTTCGGCGGTGCTAATTGCCAAGCTAACGCAGACTGATTTTATGCCAAGGCCGATCGCCCTTTAATCCAATCAAGTAAAATAGGATTCACCAATTCCGGCGCTTCATCCTGGGGACAATGGCCAACCCCCTCCAAAGGAATAAACTGTTCAACCGCCGGGTATTTAGCCAATTCTCGTCCAAGGGCGATCGGCTCCCAAGGGTCATCCGTACCCCACAAAATCAAAGCAGGACAGCTCAAACGAGGCAACAAATCCTCCGGTAGAGGCCCTTGAGAATAACTGATAAATGCTACAAAAACTTCCACAGCACCAGGATCTCGTGCTGGTTTCAACAACATTTCTATCAGTTCATCAGTAACAGATTCAGGACGGCGATAAGCTTGCAAAAGCACTTTTTTTACTGTATTCGGCGTGGCCAATTGTTTGAAAAATAATTGACTAATCCATTTGACATTTAAAACTTTTTGTGCTATGGGCGCTCCAAAACTGCGATACCAAGGCATTTGGGCCCGTTTGCGATCGTGCAACAAGCGCAAAGAACAATTAAGTAAAACGACACCAGAAGCAATCTCAGGAAAATCCACAGCAGCTTGCATAATCGCCACACAGCCGATCGAATTTCCCACCAAAAAAGCAGGCCCCCCCGCAACTTCCCGACAAAAATCAGCAATTAGCTGACCCCAAGTCTCAAAAGAATAGTCAATTTCCAATTTCGGCACAGGTTTAGCAGAAGCGCCAAAACCGATCAGATCGATCGCATAACAGCGACAATCAACAGCCAATGCCGGCAAATTCTTGCGCCAATGGCCCCAAGACGCACCGAAACCGTGGACAAACACCACCTCCGGCCCCTGGGTTCCCGCAGTCTGGTAACAAATCGGAAAGCCTTTCCACACCCAAGTTTGAGGTGCGACAGTAGTTAACGTAGAAGAAGTCATAGAAGTAAAAAACTCAAAATTCAACAGTACAAAAGACCAAAACCCTTAACACAAACCGTATCGCAATTCGAGGCAACCTTCCTTCTTTCCCTCCTCCCTCTGCACCCTCTGCGCCCTCTGCGCTCTCTGCGGTTAAATCCTCTTTCTTCTTCCTTTGCAGTTAGAGCCGCTATTATGCCACCATTAAAGATGCTGAATTTTTTGCCTTATAGAAATTTCCCCTATGCCAACGATCATCTCAACAGTTGTCGTACCATTTCTCGGTTCCGAAATTGTACCCGACTACGACACAGCCAAAGTAGTTATTTTACCAATTCCCTACGAGGCAACCACCACCTACCGCCGGGGCTGCGAAAACGGGCCCGCGAAACTTCTAGAAGCCTCTCATCAACTCGAATGTTACGACGAAGAACTCGATTCTGAAGTTTGCTACGATGTCGGAATTTATACAAAAGAGCCGATCGCAGATACCCGCAACAGCCAACCAGTTTCATCTTTAGAAATGCTGCGAGTCACCCAAGAAGCAGTATATAAGTTAGTTACAGAAAATAAATTTGTCATCTCCCTCGGAGGCGAACACAGCATCACCGCCGGTGTTGTCGAAGGTTATCGCCAAGCATACCCAGACGAACCTTTCACAGTTATACAAGTTGATGCCCACGGCGACTTGCGACACGAGTATGAAGGTTCGATTCATAACCACGCCTGTGTGATGCGGCGGGTGGTTGATATGGGTTTACCCACACTGCAAATCGGCATTCGTGCTATCTGTAAGGAAGAAGCTGATTTGATTAAAGCAAAACAGCTTAATGTGATTAGAGCTAGGGAAATTGCTACTCAACCAGATTGGGCCGATCGGGCAATTGCCAGTATCACAACTAAGCGGGTATTTTTGACTATAGACTTAGATGGCATCGATCCGACTTTAATTCCAGGGGTAGGCACTCCAGAACCGGGCGGGTTAAATTGGTATTCGCTGACTGGATTTTTGCGCCGTGTCTTCGAGTCCTACGAAGTGATCGGCTGTGACATTATGGAATTAGCACCTGTTGTAGATTCTGTAGTCTCAGAATTTACTGCCGCTAAATTAGCATACAAAATGATTGGATATCAAGCTGTGGCTCAAGGTTGGCTAAAGCAAGACGAAGGTTAGAACACCAGCAAAAAGGATGAAAAGATTTGTCCCACCAGCAAGCTATTTAGTCCTTGACACAACCACCGGGTTTTTGAGAAAATACCCGATGGTTGTGATTGATATGGATTGAAAAATAGGGTTAAGATGGATTCAGGTTGCACTTTATATGATTCTTGACTGTTGACTGTTGACTGTGAAAAAAAATTACTAAGGGAAACAATGGGTACTCCGATTAATGGCTACGCTCCAGATTTTGAACTGCCGGGAGTTGATGAAGAAGTTCACCATTTAGCTCGATATTTAGAAAAATTTCAGGCGATCGGGGTAGTATTTATGTGCAATCACTGCCCTTACGTAAAGTTGTATCTCGATCGCCTCAAGGAAATGCAAGCAGATTTTCAAGACGAGGCTTTTACTTTAATCGGGATTAATGCTAATGATGCTAATCAATATCCCGAGGACAGTTTTGAAAACATGAAAGTATTTGCAGCTAACAATCAACTCAATTTTCCTTACATCCGAGATGTGGCTCAAGATGTCGCTGAAAGTTTTGGGGCTTCTAAAACACCGGAGGTATTTTTGCTAGATCGAGATGGCAAATTGCGTTACAAAGGCTTAATTGATGACAATGCTGACGATGCCACAGCGGTACAGGTGGCTTATCTACGAAGTGCGATCGCTCAATTACTGAAGGACGAATCGGTAGATCCTTCGAGTACAGAGGCGAGCGGCTGTTCTGTCAAGTGGCGATCGTAGTTATTAATTGTTAGTTGTTATTGGTTATTAATTATTTATTTTGTTTGTTTTGAGTCTTCCAGACTCTACCTCCAATAAGCAATAACTAATAACCAATAACCAATAACTAATAACTAATGCGTGGCAATTGCAAATTCGCAACTTCCACACCACTTAATAATGGTAAAAAATCCGCCACTTTTTCCGAACCTGCTTGTTGCAAAGCATTCAATAGTTGAGTGCTTTGTTGGAGCAAATCTTCCACAGCAATTCCTGCATAACTAGGCTGATAATAACTGAGCCGATTTATCCCTTCTCCCAACAAAATCACAGCGCCGCGCCAATTTTGATTTCCTAAGTGATAAAGTCCCACAGAAATTTGTAAAAGTCCTTGATAAAATCTTTTTTCTGGCTCGCCTGCTTCCATCCACAAGGCCTCTAAAGTATCGTGACAGGTATAAAATTGTTTACTGTTAAACTCTTCGATGCCTTGCCAAAACTCCGTCGGCATTTCCTGTTCCATTGGGTTTTAAATTTAAGACTTGAAATTGTTGATTCGAGAAATTCTTGAGAAATATTGAATAATTATTGTGCGATGTCCTCCCGCCAGTGACGTTTTTTTTGGGAGCAACCTATTGTAGTAGGCGGATTTGATTAAAAGTTTTGATAGCTAAGTCTTAAAAATATCTATACAGAAAAACTTGTTTTCAAAACTGCGGCTAGTTAACGCCCGCCTACTTAACTGATTACATAGTCTCTCTGACTGCTTGAAGCTGATCCATTCCAATTTCCTGACTCGTTCCAGCAAAATCATTGTCTGGTGTCAAAAACAACATACAATGACACTCTTTGCGCTCCCGCATGGGAATGCAGGGACAATTCCAGTAGGCTGCTTTTACCTCGGCCTCTTTGTCTTCGTAGTGGCGACAAGGGCATAGGGGAGCACCTAGTTCGTCTTTGTTTTTTGCTAGTCCTTCAATTACGACTGCGGTGACAGAAAGCTCGGAACAAAAGTAAGTCCCGGTGCGCTTGGCGTAAGTTTCGGAGAAATTCTTCATAGCCTCCAAGGTTTTTTCGTTGGAGAGTTTGGATTTTTCTGTTGTGTTCTCTGTTGTATTCATAGTTTAGGATCGGAGTTGAGGATGTCACGAGCTTTTCATGATTGTACCGCAGAAGGTGATTTTAAACACTTGATATTTATGTAATTTAAAATCTACTTGACTGGGTAACGCAGACTTAGGGGGAAGTGGTGTCAGAGTTAAGGGCACCGAGGGCTAGTTAGGTTTACGCACTGCTGGGTGGTGGTAAAGAAGTGGAATTGTGGGCGATCGCATTTAGGGCTGTTTAGTAAATAAATAAATGTCATCCCGTTGATATTTCAGTTGAAATTTGGGATTGTTGGTGAGTTGAGTTACTAAGTTTTGCACAAAATCTCGATCGCTCATCCAGCCTGGATAGCGCCAATTCAGCAACACATAGTCAAATTCTGTCAGATTTGCAGGTGGCGTGTGAGCCAAAGTTAATTTTACCACAGGACGGTGACTTAAGTGCGGAGCAATATTCGATGTCGTTAAAACATTGCCTTTAGTTTGAACCAGAGAAATTGCCTCTTTCGTTGCCGGCAGAGTGTCGATGCCTTCTAAATAAATACTCCAAAAATAGCCGTATTTCGCCAAGCACAAAAAACTTATTAATGACCAAATTACGATATTACGCTCCCAAGATAAACTAGAAATTCTGAGGCGATCGAATATTTTAGGTGTTTTGAATTCGGGCTGATTATAGTCAGACAAATTGGCAATCACTGCCACCAATAAAAACGGGAATATCGGAATAGAATATTGATGAATTAAATCTCGTTGAGCCGGAATATCCGAAAGAATATTCATAGCTAACATCGGCGCTGCACTAATCAAAGGTGTCAGATGCCGTGGAGAAATCCACCAAATTACCGGAAATAGCAATAATGCTAAATACCCAAAAGTCTCCCCAGAAAACAAACGTGTTAAAATTAGATGGGGCTTCAATATCAAATTAGCAGCTATTTCTAAAACCGACTTACCTAAATATTGATATCTGCCAATTCCCGCGTGTTCTTTCCCTTGATTAAAATAGGGTACAATGGCCTGAGTTGCTATCAAAAACCAACCCACACCTAGAAATAAAGCGATTAGTCCGCAATTCCGCTGTTTGTCAAAAAATAACAGCCACAAACCCATGGCTGCCACAGTTAAAGATAACACGGCTTTGCAACTCAAAACTAAGACAATGGCTGCACAAAACCATACTATTTTGTTTAGCCGCGCCGCCAAGATTGCTGCTAAAAGTGCGGGGAAAGCAATTACTTCTGGATGAAAGTCAAAAAGATTGACATTAAAGACTGCGGGATAAAGCAGATAGACTGCTGCCACTGCCATTGATTTTTTTTCATCTAAGCCTGCTTGACGTGCTAAACTCCAACTAGGCCAAGCACCCAAAGCTAAGGAAATTGCTTGTACGAATAACAGCCAGTGAACGTCTGGATATATTTTGTAAAGTAAAGCGAGGGGATAAAAAATAAAAGCCGCGTGATCGCCTAAAATATTAACTGCCATTAAAGAAGAAAATGGCGTTTGATTTTGAGAGATTAAATAAATGGCTTGGTCAAAAATAGCTAAGTCGTAGGCAGTGGAATGAAACAAAGCGTGTCGCACGCTACTGCAAGCAAATAAGATTATCGTTGTGGCGACAATCATTAAAAATACTGGATGCGGTTTTAGGGATTTTAAGGTTAGCATTTTATTGGTTTAATCAGCGATGCGTTTGAATAGCAGAACTTGGTTTTTTTGATAGGTTAATTGAAATTGGGGAGTGTTTTGCAGTTGAGTGGCTAAGTTATTACCAATTTTTTCGGTATCTGGCCAGGGATGGCGTTGGTTTAATAATATGTATTTAAATTCAGCTAAATCTGTTTGGGGTGAAATTTGGGAAAGCAATTTGACGATGGGGCGGTGGGCAAAGTGAGGGGCAAGTCTATTGTCTGTTAAGATACTGCTTTGGGGTTGAATTTGGGCGATCGCTTCCCGTGTTGCTTGCCAAGTATCTAGTCTACTTAGATACAGAAAAAAATCTTTGTACTCGCCGAGAAACAGGAAGATGATTAATGACCAAATTATCATCGCTTTTGGCAATTGCATTCCCCGCCATAGTTCAGGAATCGGGTATATTTTTAAGGGGAAAACAGAATTAATTTTTTCCCACAATTCAACAATTTTATCTCGTAATTTCCCCCCTTGGGGGGGGTCGGGGGGGGGTAATTGTGCGGGGTTGAGTGGGGTTGACTTAGAGATAACCGCTAATAATAAAAATGGAATTATAGGCACTGAATATTGATAGGCTAAACTGCGTTGAAATGGCAAGTCTGAGAGGATATTGATGGCGAGAGTTGGGAGGGCTGGAATCAGTGGAAGCAAGTAGCGCATTCCTATTTTGCTGGAGAATGGCAAGAGTCCCCAAAATAGTGGTAAGCTGAGTAGAAATATATATTTAAAAGTATCAAATGACAACAACTTACCTAAAATTAATTGTGGCTTTAATATGAGGTTTATAATAATTTCTATAACAGATTTTCCTAGATAACTGTAGCGCCCTACTCCAGCGACTTCGCTACCACTAAAGAAGGGAATGATTTTTTGGGAAGCGATCGCAAACCAGGCTACACCGAACACAAGTGCGATCGCGCCGCATCGTTGTTTTTTTTCGCATAACAATAGCCATAAACCCATGGCCGCGACAGTTAGGGACAAAACTGCTTTGCAACTTAAGATTAATAAAATAGTGGCACTAAACCACATAATTTTGTTTAAACGGGCTGCCAAAATTGCTGCTAAAAGTGCGGGTAAGGCGATTACTTCTGGGTGGAAATCAAATAAGTTGATGTTAAATACTACGGGATATAGTAAGTAAATAAATGCGATCGCGCGGGCTTGTTCTGGATTCAAACTTGCCAAGCGTGCTAAACTCCAGCTAGGCCAAGCCCCCAAGGATAAAGCCACTGCTTGTACCAAAAACAGCCAATGCACATCGGGGTGAATTTTGTACAACCAAGCCAACGGATAATATATTACCGCTGCGTGGTCGCCTAAAATGTGCATCTGCATCAAAGAGGAAAAAGGCGTTTGGTTTTGGCTGATTAAGTAAATCGCTTGGTCAAAAATGCCTAAATCGAAAGCAGTGGATTGAAACAAGGCGTGTCGCAAACTGCTAGACAAAAATAAAATTGTCGCTGTAGTGGCGATCGCAATTAGCAAACTCGACGGTGGCTGCGATCGACTTTCTTCTATATTTTCGGTTATGGAGACGCCACTGTCCTCACTGGAATCATCAAAATTAGACTCATTCCGCATAAAATCTGCCACTACCTGACTCCTGACAAATCCTCCAATTCATTAGACATCTCCCGAAAACTAAGGTGGGAACAGGCTGAATCCCTCTTCCACAACAATTACTGGAGAGGTCTATTAGTCGATCGCCAAATTTCATCCCCGCAATCGTAATATTAGAATAATCCACAAAACCTTAAAAAATTGTGAAAGCGATAACTCTTCTCGGCTCTACAGGCTCCATCGGCACTCAAACTCTAGATATTGTAGCTCAATACCCCGAACAATTTCGGATTGTCGGCTTAACCGCTGGACGAAATGTGACCTTGCTGGCGCAACAAATCAGACAATTTCGGCCATCCATTGTCGCGATTGGGGACGAAGATAAATTACAGGAATTACAAGAGGCGATCGCAGATATCGACCCTCAACCTATTTTATTGGCTGGGGAGACAGGCATTGTCGAAGTTGCCAAATATGGCGACGCTCAAGCCGTCGTCACGGGCATAGTGGGCTGTGCTGGTTTGTTACCAACAATTGCCGCTATCCAAGCAGGTAAAGATATCGCCTTAGCCAATAAAGAAACATTAATCGCAGGCGGTCCCGTTGTCAACCCCCTCATCGAAAAACACGGAGTTAAAATATTACCAGCAGACTCTGAACATTCCGCAATTTTTCAGTGTCTGCAAGGGGTACTTCCAGGCGGCTTGCGGCGCATTATTCTGACTGCTTCGGGAGGTTCTTTTCGAGATTTGCCCATTGAAAAGTTAGCGGAAGTCAAAGTTGCCGATGCTTTGAAACATCCGAATTGGTCCATGGGACAAAAAATTACAATTGATTCTGCGACTTTGATGAATAAAGGATTAGAAGTAATTGAAGCTCACTATTTGTTTGGAATGGATTATGACGATATTGATATTGTCATTCATCCCCAGAGCATAATTCACTCCTTAATAGAACTGCAAGATACGTCGGTTTTAGCGCAATTAGGATGGCCAGATATGCGGTTGCCACTGCTTTATGCCTTGTCTTGGCCGGAACGAATTTATACTGATTGGAAACCCTTTGATTTGGTAAAAGCCGGGGATTTGACTTTCCGAGAACCAGACCATAAAAAGTATCCTTGTATGCAGTTAGCCTATGCGGCTGGACGGGCTGGGGGTTCCATGCCTGCGGTATTGAATGCGGCGAACGAACAGGCGGTATCACTATTTTTGGAGGAAAAGATTCAGTTTTTGGATATTCCGAAATTGATTGAAAAAACCTGCGATAAACATCAACAAGATAACTGTGTAACTCCTGGTTTAGATGATATTTTGGCTGCGGATAAGTGGGCGCGGCAGGAAGTTTTGGCGGAAAGTATGGAATTGGGTGCGCGCATTCTTTCGGTTCGGTAATTGTGTCACTAAATTTGCACGGGTTCTCCGACCCGTGCCACAAAAAGTGCATAGTAGGATGGTGGAACAGGTCGGAGAGCCTGTTCTTAAAAATCTCCGATAGATAAGGGGTAGGCATTCTTAGCGCTACCCCTAAAAATATATCTGAATCCTTTAGGATCACTATATATGTTTAGTCTTCTATTTGCTAACTTTCGCCCGCAAATCAGCCGCACTCATATTTTCATACATTTCAAAGGGTTGATGAATCCAAGGATTATCAGCCAAATAATCTACATAATAATCTGGCTTCGCAGCGGAACCAGCTTTGTACCAAAGCACCGCCGTCCGAATTTCCTGAATATCCTGGCTGTACCGACTCTTCAGCCATAGGATACTTTGCTGTAAACTCACCCCCGAATCGACCAAATCGTCAACCAGCAAAATTTTTTTACCTACATCATCCCCCACCATGGTCAAATCGCGGGCAAATTTAATCGAACTTCGGACTTTCCCCTCGGCTCCACCATAGGATGAGGCCGCTAAAATTGCCAGGGGTTTGTGGAAAATCCGTGACAAAATATCGCCAGCCCGCAGCCCACCACGGGCTAGACACACAATGCGATCGAATTTCCACTGAGATTCATCAATTTTTACAGCCAAATCCTCAATTTTTTGATGGTACTCTGACCAAGAAATGTAAAGGTCGCTCATGCCTAATATGATTGAAATGTTACAGATATTATTAAATATTTTGATGACAATGGCATGAAATTATCCAGGGAGCAAAGCCGCAGATTCATTGCTTCCCATGTTTTACAATACTGAGGACTGGCCAAATCCCAAATTCCCAATCTCAAATTCAAAATCCCCAATCAGATGGGGGCTGATTTTAATCTACTACTTTCAGCCACCCACGGCGGACAGCGTGGAGCAAACGATTGATGGCTGTTTGATCTTCTTCGGTGAGACCGTCGTTTAATAGTGCTGTCCTGATCTGTTGTCGGTGAGTCCGAGTTAATAAACCAGAGTGATATACCTGAAAGACTAGCTCTGCAATCGTAAATTGAGGTAAAAGTGTTTTGGTCATCATTGGATTTTTATTGAACTCACTTTTGATAGTATTGACTTATTTATTTAAGATTGATGTGATTTCTATACACGAGTAAATGTGATTTATTGGCTGGGAATTAGTGATTTGTGTCATCGGTGATTCACTCTGGTGCTTGTATTTAATCGCTCCCAGGAGTCCCGTACTAAATCCGTCTCAATTTGTAGCTTTGGAGTAGGATCTAATCGGTATTATATCTTAAAATATTTTAACACTTAAATTCATAATTCCTAATGTCTTGCTACGGATGACTGATGAGGGCTGACCGATGAAGTCTGACTGGTGAGGCGGGCCTATTTGATGCCGGGATTTGGGATTTTCAAGCAGGACGAGCCTTGGATTCTATCTAACGCGCTGACTAACGGGGCAGAATCGACTATCTCAAATCTGAAATTGTGGGACTGCTGACTGAAGCCCTAGTGACTGAAGCCCCAGTGATTCATGAGTGGGGAGCATCTAAAATCCCGGCATCAAAAATCCCAAATCCGAAATCAATCTGATATATAATAATCACAAACAGTGTGAGTTCAGAAAATTAGAGGCAAGGAAACATGATAGTTATTGGTTATTTATTGATTGCTTCAATGGTTTTTTTAGTTTGGTTTCAACGTTTTTGGAACGATACGGCTACGTCTAAAACAGACTGGATATCTTGGGTCGCTTTAGTGTTCGGCCCTCTTTTTTGGCCTGTAGTTCTGCCTCTCTCCTTTTTGCAAATAAGCATCAAAAAATCCCCTGTAGAATCAGCTAAATTAGAGGAAGAATCCTAGTTAATTTTTGAGGTAAGAGCTAGGAACACATGGTGTAATTGAATACAGTGCTGCTTTCGGGTGATGAGTTCTATCTGGTGGTGGGATCTCCTGGTGCGGGATTATTGCAAATTGTATCGCAGCTCACTATTGTCTGGGTGTCAACAGTAATAGGGCTGATTTTATCATTCCGAAAGAGTTGCTACTATAAGCCCCAGTTAATCGATTGGGGATTGGCTATTTGGGATTGGCTATGGCAGAATTAGCTGCCGATGGGAGACGAGTCAGGGTGGGTGTGGGAATGAATGTGGTGGTTTGTAGCCAGGGTGCTGGATGGTCATGGTGCACAGCCAATCTTAGATGTCGCAAACAAAAATTTGGATTTTTAGGGAACTATCAGTGGAACTCAAAAGTCTGGTCAAGGAGAGTATACTAACAGAACCCAACTGGGTGAGAGCCGGATTCAAGGCGATCGAACCAGTTGCGATCGACACTAAATACCACTCCGGTGCGATTTCTCCCTATTGAGCTCGCGATCGGATGAAAAATGGTTGATGTGTATTTGCAGCATATTGTATTATCTTTGTGTTAGTTGGAAGCCCCAACTATAACGAAGCTTAGTTGGGGTACTTCAGATGACAGCCTATAGCAGATGGGTAAATTAGAGTCTCAACCGATGTCCGGTTTAATTTATTGAATCCCTTTGGAGGGAAAAGTGTATTGTAGAAAAATGATTCATCTTTTAGGAGGAGTGTAAATGACACAGGTAACTAATCCAACTACGCCAGCAATTTCAGTCACACTGCCCGGTGGTGGCTCGAATATTAGAGGTATCGCAGGCGACAACAGGTTGACTGGCAGCCCACAAGCCGACATCATCCTGACTTTTGATGGCAACGATATCATCAACGCTGGTGCTGGCAACGACCTGGTTCTATCAGGTAAAGGCAATGATGTCATCGGTGCCGGTCCTGGCAATGATATTGTAGCTGCTGGTAAAGGTAACGATGTGGTCTCCGGTGGCGATGGCGATGACTTACTCTTTGGCAATCAAGGAAATGACCTCGTTGATGGCGGTGCTGGCAATGACACCGTTTCTGGGGGTGAAGGAAACGACACCGTACTTGGCGGTGCGGGCAATGATATGGTCTACGGTGGTACTGGCAATGATATCGTCAGTGGCGGTGACGGCAACGATAGCGTCTACGGCGGTCAAGGCAACGATACTGTTGATGGCGGTGCTGGCAATGACTTTATCTCTGGCGACAAAGGCTCCGATTTGCTGACAGGCGGTGCTGGCAGCGATACCTTCTACTTTGCTTCCGCTGGTGGAGATTTCGGTGTAGACACGATCACTGACTTTACACCTGTGGAAGATAAGATTCGCTTGAAGTCGGGCGGTGCTTTCGCTGGTTTGGGCACAACCTTCGATGCTAGCGAGTTTGTTGTGGTTTCTGGTTTCACCGGGACTCCAACTGCTGCTACGGCGAACAAGTTGGTCTACGATCCGACAAGCGGTGTGTTGTACTTCAACCAAGGCTCTTCTGTGCTGACTGTGGCTCAGTTGACACCTGGTCTGACGATTACTGCAAGCAACTTCGAGTTGTTCTAGAACAACTGGTGGTTGTGGGGCGGCACTGGATTGTGTCCGGGGCTGTTCTCGCAAGGTTGGTAGTTTTTGATGATTTCAACCTCACTCTGCCACGGGCGGGGTGAGGTTGATTAAGTGTAGAATTTTTTTTAAATTTTTTTTTGAACATTTGCTAACAATCAGTGAGATTTGGTAGATGTCTTTGTAGTATGTAGAGTCAGCAACCCAGCCCTAAAGGGATCGTAAAATATCAAAAAGTTTAAACATTAAAATTTAGGGTGAAGAAACTGCAACTGCTGGCGAGTAATGAGTATTGAAGAATATATTGGGCAAGCCCAGGTCTATTTGAACCGGGGAAAGTTAACTGAGGCGATGGATTGTTGCAAAAAGGCGATCGAACTTCAGCCGTTTTCACCCTCAGCTTACACGACTTTAGGCGAAATCCTAGAAGCTCAGGGAGATCCGACGGCGGCGAGAGATGCTTTTGTGCAAGCTTTGGAAATTTCGCCAGGATTTTTTGTGGCTCATGCTTATTTGGGTCAATTATATAGCGAGTATTGGTGGCTGGATGAGGCGGCTTTTCACTATCGGCAAGCTCTGGATTTGAAACCAGACTGGCCGGAACTATATTATAACTTGGGTAATGTGGTTCATAAACAGGGGAATTTGTTGGGGGCGATCGACTGTTATCAACAGGCGAGCGCTCTCAAACCCAATTATGTACTTGCTTTCTACAATCTGGCTGTGGTTTTAGCTGAAAATAATCAGCTAGAAGCAGCCATAGATAGCTACCGACGGGTAATTGCTCTCCAGCCTGATTATATCGATGCTTACAACAATTTAGGCTGCACTTTGGTAAAGCAGGATCGCTTTCCAGAAGCGAGGGAAATTTACCAGACTGGGCTGGCGATTCAGCCAGATTCGGCGAGTCTTTATAATAATTTGGGTCAAGTATTGCTTGACAAAAATCCCGATGGGGCGATCGCAGCTTATCAAAGAGCGATCGAGTTAGAGCCGGATCTGGTTTTGGCTCATTACAATCTGGGGAAGGCGTGGCAAATACAAGGGGAACATTCGGTGGCTGTTGCTTGTTTCGATCGCGTAGTCGAACTCAATCCCGACTATATTTCGGGCTATACTGATGCCGGGTTTTCTCTGATGGCTTTGGGCAAAATTACGCAAGCTTTGGCGTATTTTGCCCAAGCAATTGCCGTGAAACCGGATTTTGTTGAGGCTTATTGCGATTTGGCACAGAGGGAGCAATTTGCTAGAGATGATGATGATGAATTCTCAAAGGCGATCGCAGCTTGTGGTAGATTTTTGCAAGCATTAATTGGAAGGAAGGAAGAAGGAAGAAGGAAGAAGGAAGAAGGAAGAAGGAAGAAGGAAGAAGGAAGAAGGAAGAAGGAAGAAACTATTCCCAATGCCCAATTCCCGATGCCAGATGCCCAATTTCCAATTGGTGAAATTTGCGATAATTTAGCAGAAGTTTACCTACATTTAGGGAATACTTTAACAGAGTACGGCGGTCACGAATCAGCGACAACTTACTACCAAAAAGGTTTACAAATTCAGCCTCAAAATACAGAGCTTTACTGGCGGCTGGCCAATTCTTTGGTAAAGCAAAAGCGCTTAAATGCTGCTATTTTTTTATACCACAGGGCTTTGGCTATTCAGCCTGCTCTACCGCAAGTTTATTTTGAGTTGGCAAAAGTTCTGCAAAAACAGGGCCATTGGGAACGGGCGATCGATTATTATCAAAAAGTTTTGGAGTTGCAATCCTACGGCTATTCACAGCCACAATTATCGCCACAAGGTGATTCTATTGCCGTAGATTCAAGGGCGATGGAACTTCCTCAAGGTATTTATTTATCTACTTGGGATTGGCTGGTTAATGCTAGGTTGGATGCGGGTAATTATGTTGAGATAGTTTGGAAATATGCAGCCGAAACCAGGGCAGAAAATACTTCCTATTCCCAATTACCAATTGCCAATTCCCAATTAGCTAATTCCGATTGTGGTGGTTTAACTTGCGGGTTGTGTTTGCATCGAATTTCTAAGTGGTTCGATCCGATACATTTGGGTTGGGGAGTTTGCCGTTTGTCAAACTCGCAACCTCTACCTGTGGAGTCGCCAAAGACTTTTGTTGCTGCAATTCCTAGTGGGCGAAGTTGGATTGTGCCGCAGGAAAATTATTGGTTGATCTGTAAGGCGATCGCAGTTATTACTCCTGATAACTATTTGTTGGCTGATGTGTCGAGAGATTATCCGGGATTTTTGCCGGGATGCGAGAAGCATGATCTCAGAAAACATAGCGTTTTTAACTTAGAATCATTTCCACCTTTAAAGCAGATTGAAGGTAGGGTGGCGGTGCTTTCTGGTTTATCGGGAAATGTCTATTTTCACTGGATGGTTGATGTTTTGCCGAGAATAGAGTTGCTGCGGCGAAGTGGTAGGGATTTGGCGGAGATTGATTGGTTTTTGGTGAATAGTTGCCAGCATCAATTTCAACGGGATAGTCTGAGAATTCTGGGGATTCCAGAGGAGAAAGTCTTGGAGAGCGATCGCCTGCCTCACATTCAAGCCACAGAGTTAATTGTACCATCTTTTGCTGGATATTTGGGCTGGCCTTCTGCCTGGGCGATAGATTTTTTGAGAGGGGAGTTTCTGAAGGAAATTATACCTAGTTCTAACTACCCAAAACGGATTTATATCAGTCGTAGCAAAGCTAGATATCGGCGAGTATTGAATGAGGCAGATGTGGTTGAGGTATTGGCAGAATTTGGGTTTGTTTCTATTTTACCTGAATCTATGTCTCTGGAGGAGCAAATTGCCTATTTTTATCATGCTGAGGTGATAGTTGCAGCCCACGGTAGTGGGTTGACAAATACGCTTTTTTGTCAGGGTGGAACCAAAGTAATTGAGTTGATGTCGCCTCATTATATCAGCCATTATTACTGGGGAACCAGTCAATATTTGGAGTTGGAACATTACTTTTTAACTGGGGAGGCTTTTGAGTGTTATCCTATTAGACAGTTGATGTATCAAAATTCCCTGACAGAGGATATATTGGTGAACTTGAGTTCGCTCAAGAGGATGGTTGAGGTGGTTGGTTTGGGTTAGTTGGCGTCTAGAGTAGTGGAAATTATGCCCTCGATTGATAAGATGGAAAAAGCAGCGGTTGATTTGAGTCAGCAAGCAGAAGTTTATTTAGCTGAAGGTAGGTTAAATGAGGCGGTGGCTGCTTGTGAGTCAGCCCTGAAAATTCAGCCACATTTGGCGACAGCTTGTCAGACACTGGGAAAAGTAATGCAGCTTCGAGGAGAAATTGAGCAAGCTAAACAGTGGTATGAAGCGGCGATCGATCGCAATCCCAATTTACCAGAAGTTTACGCTAATCTCGGCATTTTGTATTCTCAGCTAAAACATTGGGAAAAGGCGATCGCAGCTTGTGAAAAAGCAATTTCCCTCGCACCGAAATTTGCTGCTGCTTACCGACAGTTGGCGATAGTTTGGACGCAGTTGCAGAAGCAAGAAACAGCTACAGAGTATTGGTATCAAGCTTTTAATATCGATCCGAATTGGGCAACGGCTGACGAGTACGTCACCCTCGGAAATCATTTAGTGGAACAAGATAAGTGCGATCGGGCGATCGAGTGTTATTCGCGGGCGATTCAAATCGATCCTCAATTATTAATAGCTTATCATAATTTGGGAGAGGTCCTATTTCGGGAAAAAAGGTGGTTCGAGGCGATCGCCAACTACCGGAAAGTCATTAAAATTAATCCGGATTCCTTTGAATCTTACCACTGTTTGGGTAAAATTTGGGCGGATAGAGGAGAATTAGACAGGGCAATCTCCTGTTACCAAAAAAGTATTGAAATTAATCCAAAATATGCTCGTGCCTGCCTGGGATTGGGCAATGTTTTGGTACAAAAGGGTGAGTTGGATGCAGCAATTAACTGTTACCGCCAAGCAATTAAAATTAATAGCAATTCCGCTTGGGCTCATAATTACTTAGGGGAAGCTTTGGCTCACAAGCAACTGTGGGAAGAAGCGGTGATTTGCTACCGCCAAGCTATTGAATTAAATGCAAATGTACCTTGGTTTTACCTCAATTTGGGAATTGCCTTAACCTGTGAAAAATCCTGGGATGAAGCGGTTGCCGCTTACCTGCGTGCGATTCAGCTTGAACCCAATTTGACGGGAATTAATCAGAGATTGGGATATGTTTTGCGGAAACGCAGCGAGTCTGGTATAGATAACACAATTGTTAGTTATTGTCAAGATATTGAGATGCTTCCTAGCGGCAAAATTTACCACAAATTGCTGTGGATTGAGTTAGATGGAGCGGAATTTTATCTAAATTTAGGAAATAGTTTAGCTAAGCAGAAACAGTTGGAAGGTGCGATCGTCTTTTATAGCATGGCGCTGCAAATAGAACCCAAGGTGCCGGAAGTAGTCGCCAAACTTTCGGAAGTTAGGCAGAAACAACGGGAGTTATACGCACAAATTGCCACTTACCGTCACCAAATTGCGATCGCCCCCAATGATTCTAAAGCTTACAACGATTTAGGCAACATTTTACCACAATTAGGCGAATTAGACGAAGCAATTGTCTGTCACCAAAAAGCCAGCGCATTGAGGGGGTGGGCTGAATGTGCGACGAAAAATTATCAATTTACCCAAGATTGGTTTACCCACAATATCCCTATTTGGAAACGATATTTGCAACCCTTGGCAGGAATTCCCGAATTTCAAGTTGTGGAAATCGGCAGTTTTCAAGGAATGTCTGCTTGCTGGTTGTTGGATAATATTTTAACTCACCCCACCGCCAAAATTACTTGCATAGATTTACACTTCCAACAACATTTTAAGGGGAATATTGCGAAAACTGGACTAGCAGAGCGAGTCATTGAATTAGAAGGCTATTCTCAAGACTTATTAGTGAATTTAACTTCGGAATCTTACGACATTGCTTACGTTGACGGCTGTCACAAACCCACCAGTGCCCTGCAAGATGCAATTTTATCTTGGAGGTTGGTGAAAGTTGGGGGATTGATGATTTTTGATGATTACGAATTTACGTTTCCAGACAGCCCGGAGCAAGATACTAAAATCGGGATAGATGTTTTTCTGGAGATGTTTGGAAGTCAGTTAGAAATAGTTAATAAAGGCTATCAACTGATTGTCAAAAAAACTGGTAATCAAAGCTTGGGGAATGAGCAAGCACTCTTGTCTCAAGGTTGGGAAAAGCTGGGGGATATTGCGACAAATACGGGTTATGCCGATGAGGCGATCGCCCGTTATCAAACAGCAATTAAAATTAAGTCTGACACCTACTCACTTTACCATAAGTTAGGTAAAAGTTTACAAGAAAAACAACTGTTTGACCAAGCTATCACCGCTTACAGACTGGCAATTCAATTGAATCCAAATTTTAGTTGGGCTTACCACTATTTGGGCGAGACTTTGGAGGCGATTGAGGAATATGTTGATGCTGCGGCTGCTTACCGCAAAGCAATTGAGTTGAATCCTGATTTTTGTTGGAGTTACAGCAGTCTGGGTGATGTTTTGATGGAGCTTGTTGAGTTCGATGAAGCTGCTGTCTCTTACCGCAAAGTCATTGAATTGAATCCTGATTTTTGTTGGGCTTACGACAAGTTGGGCAAGGCTTTAATTGCATTGAAAAATTGGGAGGAAGCGGAGGTTGCTTATCGCAAAGCTGTTGAGTTAAATCCTGACTTTTGTTGGCTATATAATAGTTTGGGAGAAGTGCTGGAAGAGCAAGAAAATTGGCCGGAAGCAGCAGTGGCTTTTCGCCGTGCTGTTGATTTGTCGCCGGAGACTATTTGGCTTTACAAAAAGTTGGGTGATGCACTGCGAAAACAAGGGGATTGGGAAAGTGCGATCGCAATTTATGAACAAGGCATTAATCTGGAACCCAAATCCTGTTGGTTTTATGAAGGATTGGGTTTAACTTTAATTGAAAAACAGCAGTGGGAACCGGCAGTAACTAATTTAATTCAAGCGCTACAAATCCAACCCGATTTGTTTGAAGTTTATGATAGCATAGGTTATGCTCTGGAACAACAAGGGGAAGTCGATGAGAGCGATCGCATAAAATGCAGCAATCAAATCTTACCATTAAGTGTACTGCAAAAATACTGTGGATTTACAGAGGATTTGGCAATCGTCGCCGAGTCAAATCCGAACATCACCTGCATAGACATCCATCCAGCCGATGAAATAAATTTATTAACCTCCAAAACAACAGACAGCAACAACAGATTTTGGGCCAACCAAACTCATAGCAGAAAAGCTTTTGTGGCGATACTACCAAAGGGACGAGCTTGGGCTGATGTTGTGACTACAGCCGTCATTACTTCAGACAACAAACTTGTGCGCGATATTTCAATGGGTTGTGCTGAATTAGTCATCACTTCCGACAAATTACCTCCCGTTGAACACATTGAAGGAAATGTGGCTTTTTTATCAGCACGTTGGGGAGGAGCGGCTTATTTTCATTGGATGTTTGATGTCATGACTCGATTTGACCTTTTGCAAAGGAGCGGTTTAATCGAAAGTATAGATAAGTTTGTTGTCAACGCCTGCGATTCTGCTTACCAAAAAGAAACTTTAAATATTTTAGGAATTCCTGAACATAAAATTTTAGAAAGTCGGTGTAATCTCCACATAACCGCCGATAAATTAATAGTTCCGTCAATTTCTTATGATGGAGCGGGAGCAGTTTCTAAATGGAAATGCGCTTATCTAAAAAAAGCTTTTTTAACTACACAGCAACCACTAAAAATAAATTATTCAGAACGAATTTATATCAGCAGACAAAAAGCATCTTATCGGCGAATTGTCAACGATGAAGAAGTAATTAATTTTTTGGAAAAATTGGGGTTTCGCAGTGTCGAACTGGAAACGATGTCGGTAGCTGAACAAGCAGCTTGTTTGGCTGCTGCTAAAGTAGTTGTGGCACCTCACGGAGCTGGATTGACTAATCTAGTTTTCTGCTCTCCGAGAACTAAAGTCATCGAGATTTTTTCTCCGATTTATGTTCCCAGTTGTTATTGGATGATTAGCAATTTGTGCGGTTTGGAACATTACTATTTAATTGGTGATTTGTTGGATGACTTAACTATTGAAAAACCCGTACATAAAAATATGCACTTGGATTTGACATCCCTGGAGAAGTTAATGAATATTGCAGGAGTTTTGCATGAATAATGAATACCATAATTTAGGTAATTCCCTGCAAGAAAGTGGAAAATTTGATGAGGCTGCTACTGCTTACAAACAAGCTGTTGAGTTAAATCCCGATTTTTCGTGGTCTTATCACGGTTTGGGCGATGTTTTGGTGAAACTCGAACGGTGGGAGGAAGCTGTCGTAGCCTATAACAAAGCTGTTGAGTTAAATCCCGATTTTTCGTGGTCTTATCATAATTTGGGCGATGTTTTGCTCAAGCTAGAACAATGGGAGAATGCTGCTGCTGCTTACCGCTGCGAAATTGAACTTAAGTCAGATTTTGCTTGGTCTTTTGGAAATTTAGGCGATGCTTTGACTAAGCTAAAACAGTGGAATGAAGCGATTTATGCGTATTTAAAAGCTATTCTAATTGACCGATATTTGCCTGGAATTTATGAGAAGTTGGGCTATGTTCTCCGACAAGCAGAGTCTGACTTAAGGTCAGTGTTTTTACCAGGTGAATTGCCGATTACACTGGAAAATCGCGACTTTTATTTGGGTGTAGGGAGGAGTTTAGCACAGGGCGATCGCCTAGAAAGCGCAATTATTTTTTGTAAACTACTCTTGACAAATCAGCCAATTTGTGATATGTTGGCGGTGCAATTAGGGGAATTTTTGCAGGAGCAAGAAAAGTGCGACCGCGCCTTAGCCTCATCTCGCGAAATAGTCGCCCAAAAACCAGATGATTGCTGGTCTTATTACAATCTAGGTGCTGTTTTAAGCCATCAAAAAAAGTGGAATGAAGCAGCGACATCGTTTTTAAAGGCAATAAAAATAAACCCAGATATTCCTTGGTGGTTTTATTACAATTTGTGGGAAGTTTTGGTTAAAGAAAATAAGCTAGATCAAGTTGAAAATCTTTGCCGCGAAGTTGTTGCAGCTCAACCGGAGGCTTTTTGGCCTTATTTGAATTTGGGGGAAGTTTTGACGAGACAAGGCAAAATCACCAATGCGATTGATTGTTATCGAACGGTCAGTTTCAAACAAACTTTCGCATATCTCGTCGCTAAAAAACAAGAGCATTGGAACTTAAAATCAGTCAAAGCTCCCAATTTTATAATTATTGGTTCTCAGCGGTGCGGCACGACTTCTCTGTACACTTATTTAGCTCAACATCCGCAAATTTTGACTCCGATTAAAAAGGAGATGGATTTTTTCTCGTGGCACTTTGACAGAGGGATTGATTGGTATTTGGCTCATTTTCCACCCATACCAGCCGGGGAGCAATTTTTGACTGGTGAAGCAAGTCCGAGCTATTTTGACTGTCGGGAAGCACCGGGACGGCTCTACAGCGCGTTTCCAGAGGTGAAGCTAGTGGTACTTTTGCGAAATCCGGTCGATCGCGCTATTTCTCAATTCTACCGCTTGACTGAGTTAAACTGGGAAGGGCGATCGTTCGATCGAGCAATTAGCGATGAAATTGCACGATTGGCTCAAAATCCAGCATACATCATTGGCGAGGAACCGGGTAATTATTTAGCTCGCGGTAGGTATATAGAATTTATCAAAAACTGGCTGGATTGTTTTCCGAAATCACAGTTGTTGATTTTGAGAAGCGAAGATTTTTATGCCAGTGCAGCGACGACTGTTTTGCAAGTTTTAGATTTTTTAGATTTGCCTGAATATCAATTACCTGAATATCCAAATGCTAATCCTGGTTCTTATCAGCCTATAAGCGATTCGGTGCGCGACTGGTTGAGCGATTATTTTCGACCTTACAATCAGGAACTAGAGGATTATTTAGGCAGAAGATTTGATTGGGCATAGGGAATTGGGAATTGGGAATTGGGCTACCCCCCCTAGGGGGGAATGGAGGAGGGAATTGGGAATTGGGCATTGGGCAACTCCCCATCTCTTCCTCTCCCCCTTGACAACTCATACTCGTTATGAGTACGATTAAAGCTGCAAGTGAATTTAACAGGACTGATACACTCCGACTAAAGAAACCGGGTTTTTTCCCAATCAGCGGGCTGGAACTAAGTATTTTCGTCAAAAACCCGGTTTCTCGGCCCCAGGAGTCAGTCCTATTTAACCCAAATACCGAAGGATTCAAAATCATGCTGCCGAACAAAGAAGGTCAAAGAGTACCCAATGTCACCTTTCGCACCCGCAAAGATAACGAGTGGGTTGATGTCACCACCGATGATTTGTTTGCAGGCAAAACTGTAGTAGTATTTTCGCTACCTGGAGCATTTACTCCCACTTGTTCGTCAACACACCTCCCTGGCTACAACGAATTAGCCAAAACCTTCAAAGCAAATGGCGTAGATGAAATCGTTTGTATTTCCGTCAATGACACGTTTGTGATGAACGAATGGGCAAAAGACCAAGAAGCGAACAACGTTACCTTAATTCCCGACGGTAACGGCGAATTTTCTGAAGGCATGGGAATGCTGGTTGACAAGACTGATATAGGTTTTGGCAAGCGGTCTTGGCGCTATTCTATGGTAGTGAAAGATGGCTTGGTTGACAAAATGTTTATTGAGCCGGAAGAACCGGGCGATCCTTTCAAGGTGTCTGATGCTGATACGATGCTTAACTACATCAACTCGTCAGCAGCAAAGCCCAAAGTTGTATCTTTGTTTACCAAAGTCGGCTGTCCCTTCTGCGCTAAGGCAAAGGCAATACTGACTGAAAAGGGCTTGGATTATGAAGAAATCGTCTTGGGTCAAGATATCACAACTCGATCGCTCCGTGCAGTAACTGGGGCAACCACAGTGCCACAAGTATTTATCGATGGCAAATTGATTGGTGGCTCCGAAGCCCTAGAATCTTATTTGGCTGTTGTTTAGTTAGGGACAAATAGCTTGTAAAAGTTGTAGGGTGCGCAGTGCGCACCTTTGTCGTATTTGGCGCAATTAAGGTTCTCGGTCAAAAGTTCGATCGCGCGATCGATCCATTCTCGTGTCACAATTACTTGTGAAGTAAGATAAAAAATCAGACATGGGAGTAACCGATCGTGGATTTGAGTCTCGTAGCGTCAAATATCTTAAATCCACCCGTATTAGCTTTTTTTATGGGACTGCTGGCAGTTTTTCTGAAATCTGATTTAGAAATTCCAGCGCCAATCCCCAAACTGTTTTCACTGTACCTGTTATTTGCGATCGGATTTAAAGGCGGCGTGGAACTGGCAAAAAGCGGCTTCAATCAGCAAGTCGCACTGACAATTCTGGCAGCGATGTTGATGTCAGCACTTGTACCAGTCTATACTTTCTTTATACTGAAGATCAAACTAGATTCCTACAATGCTGCTGCGATAGCAGCTACCTATGGTTCCATCAGTGCGGTAACATTTATCACCGCCACTTCTTTCCTCAAAGAACTGGGAATTGATTTTAACGGCTACATGGTAGCAGCCCTAGCATTAATGGAATCCCCAGCAATTATAGTCGGGCTAATTCTCGTTAGCGTCTTCGGTGGCGAAGAAGGAAAACGCGAAATAGTTTGGCCAGAAGTGCTGCAAGAAGCCTTCCTGAATAGCTCTGTATTTCTGCTCATTGGTAGCCTAATTATGGGTATACTGACAGGAGAACATGGTTGGCAAGTGCTGAGTCCTTTTACCCAAGATTTGTTTTACGGCGTTCTGACTTTTTTCTTGTTGGACATGGGACTGGTTGCAGCCAGCAGAATTAAAGATTTGCAAGAAGCAGGAATTTTTCTGATCGGTTTTGCCATCCTAATTCCTATAGTAAATGCAGTAATTGGTTTGCTAATAGCGAAATTAATTGGAATGCCACAAGGAGATGCTTTGCTCTTTTCGGTATTGTGCGCCAGTGCTTCTTATATAGCAGTTCCAGCAGCCATGCGGCTAACTGTTCCCGAAGCTAACCCAAGTCTTTACATTTCAACGGCTTTAGCAGTGACGTTTCCGTTTAACATCATTGTAGGTATTCCCATGTATCTATATGTAATCAATATATTTTGGAGGTGAGATGATGGATTCAGTTAAAAGAATAGAAATCATAGCTCATTCAGTTGAGCTGGGAAAGATTTTAGATGGCTTAGATAAGGCAGGAGTGCCTGGTTATTCGGTGATTCGTGATGTTGCTGGAAAAAGCACCAGGGATCATGTTTCCCGCGATTCATCAATGACGACGCTGGATAACATTTATGTGCTGGCTTTTTGTTCTCCGGATCAAGTATCAGCAGTTGCAGAAAACATTAGACCAGTTCTGAATAAGTTTGGTGGGTCGTGTTTTATTTCGGATGCGGTGGAATTGCTAATTACTAGGTGTGTTGGATAGTTATTAGTCATTAGTCATTAGTCAGTTGGCAGTTGGCAGTTGGCAGTTGTTAGTAGTCAGTCAACAGTCAACAGTCAACAGTTAACAGTCAGCAATTCCCCTTTCCATGGGCGCAGAAAAATTCATAATTCTTAAGATATAAAAAAGATTAAGTTGCACAAATGATTTGCTGTGGTAAATTCTAACCGATAAGTTGCGATCCTCTTCGAGGGCTTCGTTAACGCGCGATCGACATTGAGATATTTTCAATAGGAGTTTAAATCATGGCTATCCTAAAAGTAGGCATCAACGGATTTGGTCGCATTGGACGGCTAGTCATGCGTGCCGGCATCAAAAACCCCAATATCGAATTTGTCGGTATTAATGACTTAGTTCCCCCAGACAACCTCGCTTACCTTTTCAAATACGACTCCACCCATGGCATTTACGACGGCGAAGTTGAAGCCAAAGCAGACGGCATTATGGTTGACGGAAAATTTATCCCCTGTACGTCAATCAGAAATCCCGCTGAATTGCCTTGGGGTGACAGGAATGCAGATTATGTTGTAGAGTCTACCGGATTGTTTACCGATTTTGCCGGCGCATCAAAACACTTGACTGCGGGAGCAAAACGAGTAATACTTTCAGCACCAACCAAAGATCCTGAAAAAGTTGCAACTTTTCTAGTAGGTGTCAACCATCACAAGTTCGATCCGACAAAAGATACTGTTGTTTCTAATGCTAGCTGCACTACAAACTGTCTAGCACCTATTGCCAAAGTTATCAACGATAACTTCGGTTTAGAAGAAGGTTTAATGACTACAGTTCATGCGATGACAGCTACTCAACCCACTGTAGACGGACCCAGCATCAAAGATTGGCGGGGAGGAAGAGGTGCTGGTCAAAATATTATTCCATCTTCGACCGGTGCGGCAAAAGCTGTTACCTTGGTGTTGCCAGAATTGAAAGGAAAACTGACGGGGATGGCTTTGCGCGTACCGACTCCCGATGTATCTGTAGTGGATCTTACTTTCAAAACGGTGAAGGAAACTAGCTATAAGGAAATTTGCGAAGCTATGAAAAAAGCTTCGGAAGGTGAACTCAAAGGGATTCTCGGCTATACTGAAGATGCGGTGGTTTCTACTGATTTTCAGGGCGATGCGCGATCGAGTATTTTCGATGCGGGTGCGGGAATTGAACTTAATTCTAGGTTTTTTAAAGTCGTTTCTTGGTACGACAATGAGTGGGGTTATTCTAGCCGGGTGATTGATTTGATGTTGTCGATGGCCGAGAAAGACGGAATTTTGAATAATTAATTTTTTGTGGGGTAGCATTTTGGGCGGGCTAGAAGCCCACCCCACAAGCAAATTTATGTAATTTTTGTGGAACGGGCAAGATGCCCGTTCCTGACAATTACAGCATATTCCATGTATATGTGGTACACACAATATTGCGATGCAAGTAAGGTGCGTCGCCATCTATAATCTGCAAGTTTTATCCAATATCTCGCAGCGACGCACCCTACCAAACACTAGGTAATTAAAGCATTTTTAATTGCTAAAATCATTGATATTATTGCATCTTCCTTATTTCCCAATTCCCAATTCCCAATTCCCAATTCCCAATTCCCAATTCCCAATTCCTTCTTTAGATATGTCTGAATTGCCAACTCTCAATAACGAAACTATTTGGGCTATCCTCAACGAAGAGATGGACGATGCTGCTGTCAATCGGTTAGTTTGGCAATATCTGGGCTATCACTGTGATGCAGAGACTGGCAAATGGAACAGCATAAATGTTGCTGACGAGTGGCGCAAAGAGTATCCTGAACCGCCGGATTTCATCGATTCTAGACCCGCAACGGTGAAATTGACTCGATCGATCCTTCCAGAAAACAAGCAGTTATTGAAGGAAAAATTGGGCTTTCAAGGCTATAAAATTGGGGAATTCGGACCGAGACAGACTCGGAGGGCGACGATGGCTAATTGGTTGATGGGTTTTATGGAGGCTGACATCGGCCTGTTCTTTAAACTATTCTAGAGTCGGAACAAAACAACTGTGAAAAAAATTCATGAACACAACCCAGATATCTCGCTTGACCAGTATTTCCCTCGCTGGACTAATGCTAACAGGCGTTTGTGTAAGTGCGATCGCCACACCAGCCACTACTCAAATCCAAAACTCTCCAAACAGCCCAAGCTACTGCGAAAAAACGCCTTGTGGTGATGGACTTTGACTACGGCACTACCAACAATTACTATAGCTCCTACAGGGGAGTCGGTGCAGCCAAAGGCATCAGCGAATTGCTAATTAACGAACTGGTCAACAATGGCACTTATACAGTAGTCGATCGCAGCAAACTAGAACAAGCGCTCAAACAGCAAAATCGCAGCGGTACAATGGATGCCGGCACCGGAGCAGAAATTGGCAAACAATTAGGAGTTGATGCCGTGCTCATCGGCACTATTACCAAGTTTAATGTTGACAAACAATCCGGCGGCGGCAGTTTTATGGGAATCGGCGGTGGTTCTTCCAAAACCAAAGCCATAGTTCAAATTGACGCACGGTTAATTGGTACCGCTTCGGGAGATATTCTGGCCACCGCCAAAGCAGTAGGAGAGGCAGATCAAAGCGATTCTAGTATCTCGATCAGGGGTATCGGAGGCAATTCCAGCAGCAGTAATGAGGATTCACTTTTGAGCGCCGCTGTGGATAAAGCAGTATCACAAATGGTGACAAAACTTGCAGAAGTATCTAAGAAATTAGGTTAGGCCTCTTTGACCCCGACTTAGCTAAACAAGTCGGGGTTTTAACAGCTAGCTTTTTATAGCATTTGAGTGTGACTTATATAAAATCCTCTCTTCATCGTCCTGTATTAAACTCTCTCTTCTCGAACTTCGCGTACTTCGCGCCTTCGCGGTTAAATCATTCCGATACAACCGGAATTGATATTACTTAATTGTTTTTCGGGCTATTAAAACTCTCATAAAAGCAAGCTTTGAACAGGCAAGATGCCTGTTCCACAATTATTGTAGATGCCTATTGTGTGCAAAGATTGGAGAGAATCGAACTATTTTCAAGTCGAATTCTACTAAGGAGAAAGGCGACGCTTCAGCCATGTTTTCCCTGTTCTTGCTGCTGCTACCAATTCCCTGATCCCCGGTACACGGTCAAACCACGGATTAGGATAGATGTCACTACGGGAACTCTTTTGCCACCCCAGGTTGGGAGAAGCAATCAAAGTCACAACATCGGGATTTTGAGCCCGGAAAGTAGAATAAGCTCCATCGAGGTGCATCGGACCACCGTCGGGATGTCCAGGAGGTCGCTGTTGCACTTGTTCGAGAAAACCCAAGAGGCGATCGAAAATCCTGCCGTTTACACCGTAAAAATGAGTAGTCATCATCGCCTCAGAAAAGGGTATCAGGGGGACAGGAGACTTTTCTCCAACCTTTGCGACGTGTCCGAAGTATACGAAATCCCAGTCTTGCTGACGCAGTTGTTCGATGATAGCCGCTTGCTCTGTGCTGAAATCTGGTGATATTTCTAAGTCGTCTTCAACAATCAGAATACTGCTCAAACCCTCCTGTTTTGCCCGCTTGAGGATAGCCACATGACTAGAAAAGCATCCCCTCGCCCCAATACTGGGGAAACCTCCTGCATCGTCGGGGCGAATTGCAGGAAATATTTCAACCTGATGGGGCTTCAGGGGCATTCCTGCACCCTCTAATTCCTTGACTATGAGTTTGCGTCTATCTGTCCTCTCAGGGAGATTTACCGCATAAACTCCCTGGAAATAATCTGTGATTTTCGTCATAGTTTGAGATCAAATCAAGAGACTGTTGAATCTTCGGGTTGAGGGTCCCCAAATTTTATTTGAGGTCTGTGTCTGCCTTAAATTACTCTATCTTTAGCAAACTGGATCTTCCTATTTACAAAACTTACTCTAATTCCGGAGACAGCATCTAGTATTGATACTTTAATTACCATTGGGATTGGTTGCATCAGCATCAAGACATTTTCCCTGTTGATTGGAGTTTAAGGCTGGGTTAGAGACTACCTGAGACACGGCATCTTCTTCTTGAATCCATCCTACTTCCCCCGGTTGCAGCTTAGGGATTTGGACTGCAACAGTTGGTTTAACCGTGGGGGAAGGCGATGGAGTAGAAACAGCAGGTGAAGGATTAGTTTCTGGTTTAAAAACTCGGGAAAAATCTTTATTTGACTTTGGTTTGGGAGAATTAGATGCCACTACTTCAGGAATCGAGCAAACTTTCAATTCCAGCCAATTACCTGCCGGTGCAACCTGTTTGTTTGTTACCTGCAAAACGCTACCGGCAGGGACTTTTCCTTTTAGATCATCACCGATTTTTTTTAGCAAATACAAGCGATCGCCCTCGGTTCCCGAAACGGCAGAATTTTTAACTTCTACAAAGGAGCCTTGTTCTAAAGCTTGAATCGGATCGGGGAGGGGTGTTGCCGTTGGTGATGGACTGCTTTTAGTATTAATTACACCACGTTTCCCAAACATTGATTCCCCGGCAGCATCGATCGCCCGACCTACCGGAGGAATGAAAAAATAAGCAAATACTCCTCCCAAACCTAATAAAAATACTATTTTCAGCAACAGCGAGAATAGACTTTTGCTTTTTTGTGGTAGCTGTAGAAACTCTGTTTTTAATTGAGAATTACCCTCACCCGTATTGGTGCGATCGTTCAAATCCGTGGGCACATCTTCGGTGTCAGGAATGGGTTCCCGCGACGGTTCTAAAACTGCAATGGACAATTCTGTAAAAGTATTGTCTTTCAAATGTGCCTGACAGTGAATTAAGCCAATGGTGACGTTATCATGACCATTGCGAGTATTAGCAATATCGATCAATCGATCGCGCGCCGAAGCCACACTAATGCTACCGTCAAGAATCGGCAAAATCTCCGTTTCCCAGCATTCCTCAACCCGGTCTTTATCGCTCAAACCATCGGAACACAATAGCAAAACACAGTCCTCATCCACCACCAAACGCTGCACGCTTGGGTGGAGATTGTTAGAAGAAGTAATCCCCAAAGCTTGAATCAGAGCACCTGCGGCCACCTGTTCCAAAGCGTCCCGGTACAGCGCGTAGCCCAAACGCACCTCGCGACAAGCCACATCGTCATCGAGAGTAACTTGATAGCACCCAGTGCGAGTAATCAAATAAGCCCGACTGTCTCCTACGTGGGCGACATAAAGTTCGTGGACGTGGGCTAAACCCATCACTAGGGTAGTTCCCATGCGCTGGCGGCCCTGTCGGTGTTCGCTGTCGTTACGATTGGCTATTTCGTCATTAGCAGCACAAGCAGCTCGTTCCAGCTTGGAAATCAGAGTCAGTGGCTCGTAAATATCCTTGTGGAGGACAACTTGCTGCAACTTTTTGCAGAGTACAGAAATTGCCAATTCCGAAGCAACTTCCCCGCCATCTTGTCCGCCAATACCATCGCAGACGATGGCGCAAGCTTCCGATCCCGGCATCGCCAACAGTACGGTACCGCTGGGGGGGTGACAAGCATCTTCGTTGTGGGCACGAGATCGCCCCACATCAGTGCCGGTGGCAATCTCCACGGTGCGATCGTACCATTTGCCACAAATTAGCAGAGCCTTATCCAACTGAGCCACGAGTTGTTCGCCGTTGCGAATCTGACGGGCGACCATTTGTCGGCAAAGTTCCCCCAAAAAATTGAGGATAGCCGGGTGAGCCTCATCCAGCCACTGCTGCCACAACTTTCCCAACTCCGACAAATTAGGTGGTTTGCGATCGGGCTGTAACTCCAGAAACCGCACCACAGGCCCTTCCACCCGTAGCAATTCGGGAGTTAACAGCGTCGCCGCCACGCCCTGAGTAATACAGGGTTGCCAAAGTTGGGCAATTTGCCACAGCCAATTAAGCTGACGCATGGCCGAGGCCCCTCTCCACAAGTCCGTCAATTCCGGCATCAAGGATTCGCTGACCTTCTGAATTGGCGCGTTTTCCAGCAGCCAGATCTCCCCCGAAAGCTTGCTGGCCTTGGACGATACCATCCCATATACTTGGGGTACGTGCAGTTGATGGGCAAACAGTCTCAGATAAGGAGTTATAAAGTTGGGAATGTCTTCGGGAAGTTCCGGTAACTGTTCGGGTTGAGTATCTACCAGAAGTCGCTCGCGCTTAAGCCTGTAGCGACCGGCAATTAGGTCGCCCGGTTTACAAGCTTTTATCCCTTCACCTAAAGCCCATAAGTATTTGTTTGGCACAGAGTTTTGCATAAGGGTTCCTAGACGCCTTTGGGCCCAGTGCTGATCTGAACTATTTTAGCGCTTGAACCTCGACGGGTTAATACGTGGCGATTATTTTACACTCCCCGGTCTCGCATACGCGGGGATTTTAAGACTTTGTTGCCTTAATATCCCTATTGCTAGGGTTTCAGGGCGCAATCCTGTTACCAAAAATCGCGGTTTGCTCTCCTAGTCTTGCAACTGGGCTCCTCGGTCCTAACTTTCCCTCAGTCGGAGGGTAGGTTTTAATGTCTTGTACTGACAAGTGGTATTTTACCACGCCAAAACACTGTGTTAACATCATTTGGCACCATCGGTAAATCCAGGCTGAATAAATCCAGCAACTACGTTTGAAACTTGGACTTTAGTCGATCGGGTTTTCTGGCGATTGTTGATAACATGGAGTCATTAATCAACTAAAGTTTAATTTTACAAGCCTCTCCAAGCAGTTGAGTACCTATCCATGCCCCTAGAGGAATCGAGCCCTGTTCCTGAAAATTTTCCCGACCCAAAACTTCCTGCCGCGGTCGAAGTTGACGAAATGCTAACTCGGATTAAGCATTCCCACGGTCATTACTACAAAGTGATGAATCTTGAGGTTTGGGCGCTGGTGGAAACCCTCGATCGCGTATTTCCCGGTGCTTGGGGTAACTTCATGGCCAACCGCCAGGTGGCGGTGAAACAGTTTTTGCAGCGCAAGGGCCAGCTAAATGGTTCAGTTGAAGCTGAGGAGATCGAGGAGAAGCCAGAAGCCAGAAGCCAGGATCCAGAAGAATAAAAGCAGATTTTCCCCCTTCTCCCCATCTCCCCATTTTCCCCATCTCCCCATCTCCCCATCTAGTGGCGATCTCCGTCTAGATAGCCTTACAGGTGAATTTTCGCATCCACTCGGGGAAGTCCCATGCTGTAGTTGACAGCACGGCTGTTGAGGTTATAGCTGATTTGGCCTTTCTGTAAGAGCGATCGCACCAAATGCTCCAATTCCGAGCCGATGCGACGGAGGTTGTATTCCGTCAAATCCTCGCCTTCATAGGAATCTACAAGTTGATCGAATTTGGCATACACCTGTTTAACCGACTCATCATTCCAGTTCAGTTCGTTGTCTGGGTCAATGTCCAGTGTCAACAGATCGTTGCTGGGTACAAGTTCGTTATCTTCCAGGATGGCGGTATATATGCGAATATGGCGGGTTGTGGACTTAAGCTGCATAAGTTCTGAATCTGTAAAGATTTTTTGCTGAACTTATTGTAATGGCTGCCAGAGGCGCGATCGATTTTAGATTTCAGATGTGAGACTTTAGATGGAAGAATTGCCACCGTCCTGATTTTCCATCCTCAAGTTCTCGGAATCCCGAAATCTGTTAGTTGTTGAGCAGTCCAATGTTTATAATATTCAGTTTTGAGCAAAGCATCAGAAGCTGGCTTAAGCTGAGAATTCACTTGAACAGTGAATCCCGGATAGGGCATCCTCCTAGTATGAAGCCCGTAAATATTAAAATCTTCTTCGGGATGAGTGTGAAAAGCCAGCAAACCCAGCTCTGAAATATGATAATTGAGTTTTTTTATTAATTCTTGAATTTCTGGCGCAGTAATTGCTGTTTTTTCGGGATTAATTACTAACATTATTTCAAATTCAGAATTACAAAATTCATGAATTGATTGCATGATGTCAGAATCGCGATCGAACTCAGTCAGAGCTGAAAACGGTTTTATTTTGAATAAAATTTGATTTGCCAACCGTGCTGTTTTAGTAAAGGGACAAACAGGTAAATCGCCTAAAACAGAATGGGGTAACTCGACAAACTCCGTCATCCATCTCAGGGTAGATTCTATAATTTCCGTGTCAGATTCATTCATCGAAAATCTATGTATTAGATAGTTAAGACTAATCCTACTCTATTTTTGGGCGGGCAAACCCCACCCTTCGTGCCAATTTAACGCTTTTTCCCTGAGTCCGCCAGGGAATTCATTCCCTGGCGGACTTTCGGTTAAATTGACACAAATAAATTGTTCATCTTGCTCTTTAATATTGGCGATCGAATTCATTCGTGAATTGTCCCGTCTGGCATAATTGCGCCTGCAAGTTTTGCCGTTTCCAGATTAGCCGCCCCACTGAGGTTAGCTCCCTTTAGATTGGCTTTTTCTAGGTTTGTATTATTCAAATCTACACCGCGCAAATCGGCCGAGCTAAGTGTTGCTCCACTCAAATTTGCGTACACTAAACTTGAGCCGCAGAGATTAACCTCAGTCAAGTTTGCCCTACTCAAATCTACTGATTCAAGCGCTACTCCCACCAGATTTACGCCAGTCAGATTAGCATCGCTGAAGTTGGCACGGCCTAATTTTGTATCTTTCAAATTAGCGTGGCTCAGGTCTGCCGCAACTAGGTTAGCGTACTCTAAATTTGCCTGTTTCAGGTTGGCTCCACTCAAGTTTGCCACAGCTAGTTTCGCACCATTCAGATTTGCTTTACTCAAGTTAGCTTCACTTAGGTTTGCTGTAGTTAGGTCAGCACCATTCAGATTTGCTTCACTCAAATTTGCTGCACTCAGATTCGCCTGAAGTAGTTTTGCGGCCGCCAAATTGGCTTTGGTTAAGTTTGCACCGCTCAAGTTAGCTTCACTCAGGTTGAAACAATTTAAGTCAACACCAGCTAGGTTTACGTTGGAAAGTGAAGCATCAGCAACGATTAAGTAAGCACCTGCTTTAACAGGATCAAATCCTATGGGCAAAATAGTCTGTGCGTTGCACAGCGCTTGTTCAAATTTTGCTCCTTCAAGGTTTGCCCCTTCAAGCTTAGCCTCGAATAGGTTAGTATTACTTAGGTTTGCATTACTCAAATCAGCATTCATCAATTGTGATTGCCTCAAATTCAACCCAGTTAAGTTTGCATTACTGAGGTTTGCCCTACTGAGATTCATCCCCCGCGACAAATTAACATCGCTGAGATTTAGTCCACTTAAATTAGCTTCACTTAGGTTTGCATACAATAGATTTACTTCACTTAAATTTGCATTGAGTAATTGTGCTTTATCTAAGTTTGATGATTCTAGATTGGCTTTGTGAAGGTTTGCATGAGATAAATTTGCCTCACTCAGGTTAGCGCCCAATAAGTATGCTTTAGAGAGTTCTGCACCGCTGAGATTAGCGCTACTGAGGTTAACACCACCCAGGGATTTTCCGCTCAGATTTACTCCTGCTAGATTAACTCCCGTAAAATCTCGTTCTCCCTGATTATACCGTTTCAAAAATTCCTCAGCACTGATAGCTGGTTCCAGATTTTCTAGTGCAGAATTATCTATTTTTTCCTCCTCAGATGGCACAGTATCCGCATTTACAGGAGTAGCAGCCGGCGGTTCTACCGCTTCGCTAGATACTGGAATCGGTGTCTCCTCGATCGCCTCTTCGCGCAATAACCGATCCACCCGATCGCTAAATTGCCTCAAAACCTCAGCATCATCAACCTTCCCACCAGCATTCGCGCCCTGAGTAACCGCATTCTCAACATAATACTTATCCACAAAACTTTGCAGCCCAGCATTATATCCCTGTCCCACCGCCTGAAACCTCCATTCGTCATTCTTCCTATACAAACGTCCAAATTCCAAAGCCGTTTCTTCCGAAAATATCTGATTCAAATTATACCGAACCAATTCATTTCCAGTCTCGGAATTGTAAAGCCGGATAAAAGCATTTGTAACTTGACTAAAACTTTGATGCTTTTCCTGTCCCTCGTGAATCGTCACCACAAACACAATTTCTTGAATCGCAGAATTGATTTTACTCAAATCCACATAAACAGTCTCATCATCTCCCTCAATTTGTCCAGTTGCGCTGTCTCCTGAATGTCGCACCGCACCGTCCGGCGATGTCAGATTGTTGTAAAATACAAAATACTTTTCATCGGGAATTCGACCATCTGCTGCTAACATAAAAACTGATGCGTCAATGTCGCAGTTTTGTGCTGTCTGGCTGACTTGCCAACCTAGGGCGATCGCCAATTTATTGAAATTAGGAACTTCCTGAGAAAGATTGAACCTTTCACCCTTAGTTAATTCGATGCTCATATGCGATCGTTCCCTTAGCTCACAAATGGTATTAATTATTCCATCTATGTTAACTCGAAAGCAAATAGGCTTTTATCTCGAAGATATCGAAACCCCAATTGGCAAAACCGTCAATTTAACTCTTACCGGACTTATTCTCCTATCTTCCGCCAGCTTCATCGCCGAAACTTACCCCCTGGCGGAACCTGTGAGATTTAAATTGCAAACTCTCGATCTAGTATTGTTAGTTATTTTTGTAGTTGAGTATTTAGTACGGCTGTGGTGCGCTGACCATAAATTAAAATTTATTTGGAGTTTTTTTTCCATCGTCGATTTACTCGCAATCCTACCATTTTTATTGGGATTTGTCAATGTCAGTTTTATCCGTATTTTCCGTTGGTTTAGAATTCTTAGACTCATCCGCTTTCTGGAATTGAGAAATTCCGTGGTTCGGATTACTAGCGAAGATAGTGCGATTTTTTCCCGGATAATTTTTACTTTGGCCGCAATAATTTTAGTTTATTCGGGTTTAATTTATCAAGTCGAACATCCGGTAAATCCTGAAGGTTTTGACACTTTTTTGGATGCGGTTTATTTTTCCGTGGTGACGATGACAACGGTGGGATTTGGTGATGTGATTCCGATTTCGGAAGCGGGGCGCTTTTTGACTATTTTGATGATAGTTACGGGCATTGCCCTGATTCCTTGGCAGTTGGGGGATTTGATTAAACAATTAGTTAAAACTACTAATCAAGTAGATACTGTTTGTCAAGGTTGCGGTTGGTCGGTACATGATGCTAATGCTAGATTCTGCAAAATGTGTGGCACTCATTTAGACATGGGGGATCGGGCTACCCCCCCCAAGGGCATCGGGCATTTTTGAAAATGGACAATGGACAACGGACTTGTTTATGTCAATGGCAACCAAATTTCAAATTCAGTGCCTATTCCTAACTCCGATTGCATTCTGAAGATGCCACCATGTTTGCCTGTGATGATTTGATAGCTAACTGCCAAACTTGTTTCTTTGAGGACTCGTTTTTCGGCTGAAAATGAATGTAAGATTTTTTTGTATTTCATCGCAGACATTCCCGGTCCGTTATCTTTGATGCGGATTAAAACCCAGCGAAGGTGGGGTCGAGCCTGGTCGATGGGCGGTTCGGGGCTGCAAACTTGAGTGATGATTTCAATTTGAGGTTTGCGCTCTAAATTTTTCAAGGCCTTTCCTCTGAATTCTTTTGCTAATTCTTGACCTACAGCTTCGTTAATTAAACTCTTGATGGCGTTAGTCAAGATATTCATAAATACTTGGTTTAGTTCTCCTACATAACAAGGTACGGGGGGTAGGTATCCGTAGGTTTTTATTACTTGAATTTCGCTGCTTAAGCGGCTTTTTAGCAGCAACAGAATGCTGTCAATATTTGAGTGCAAGTCTGCGGGTTTGGGATACACGTCGTCTATGTGGCAGAAGTTTTGCAAGCTGGTGGCTAATTTGCTCAAACGTTCGGCTCCGGCTTTGATGCTGCCAACTGTGCTGAGGAAATCGTTTTGCAAAAAGTCATAGTCTATCTCTTCTTTTAGTCTGGCGATTTCTGGCGGAGGCTCCGTACAGTGGGCATCATAAACTGATAGCAACTCGATCAAGTTTTTGCTGTAATCGCTTATGTATGTTAAATTGCCCCAAATAAAGCCTACTGGATCTAAAATTTCGTGGGCTACTCCGTTGACTAAACGCCCCAAACTAGCCATTTTTTCGCTTTGAATCATTTGCGCTTGGGCTCTTTCGTAGCGCACTTGAGTTTCTATGCCACGTATTTGCCAGTAGGCGATGTTGAGTGTTTGGGAGTCTAGCAGCCTATAGGATTGGGAGTCGATTTGCACGACGATGGGATCTGATTGCAATTCTGGCGATCGACGCAGAGCTTGCGGGGCTGCGGTTAAGATGGTTGTACTCTCCTTGATCGCAGACATCTCGACGCGAGCATAACTGTAGAGAGTTTTTAGTGGTAGGCGCAAAAATAGCTCCGTACCTTGGGGTTTGAGCAGGTATTCCAGCAGCAGCCTGCGCGATATCATGCCCACAAATTCTCCTGCTTCTACCAAAACGACTCCCGGTAATAGGGGGTGTTTTTCAAAGATTTCGGCCACAGTAGCGCCCAAGCAGCTAGACTTTACCTGAAATTGATACAGGGGCAAGTCCCGGAGAGTAGACTCTAGCGAAAGGTCTTGATGGCTGCCTTCGGAGAGCAAAGGACCAAGTATTTTAGATCTGAATGTATTTGCCACGCTCGCTTTGAGTTACCGGAATACCCTGACTGTGAAAACGATCGGGTGCTACTAACATAGTCTATCATTTCACCTAAGCAGCAAAATTGGGGAATTTTTTTTGAGTAGGTCTGGTTGTTCTCATGGTTTCGATGTTACCGTCTGGTGAGCATCTGGCTAGTTTCTGGTGCTAACTGCTTGCCTTGGTTTGACAAGACTTTTGATGGTAGCCAGACTGTCTGCGATGTCAAGATGTCCACAAAAGTCTTTTATAGTGCCTTTTGATCGCAGGTCGGAACTATAGGTAGCAGGATCTCGAATTCGGTGTTGGGTGCTGGTTGCGATCGCAAATTTAGTTTACCCGCGTGCTTTTCTGTGATGATTTGATGGCAGATAGCCAGCCCCATCCCGGTTCCTTTACCTACTGGTTTGGTGGTAAAAAAGGTCTCAAATATTTGCTCCTGAATTTCTGGGGGAATGCCTGGGCCGTTATCGGTAATGATAATTGCTGCCCATTTCCTGTCATCGACTTCTACTACTTTGGTGGTAATTTCGATGCGGGGATACCAATTTTGCGGGTAATGCGCGTTCATTTCGCGATCGCCTGCCCGCTCTGCCAAGGCATCTAGAGCGTTGATTAACAAATTTAAAAATACCTGACTTAACTGACCAGAATAGCATTTTATTAGTGGCAGATCTCCGTAATTTTTTACCACTTCGGTGCTTTGTTTCAATCTATTTTTTAGGATTAAAAGTGTATTTTCTATGCACTCATGGATGTCTGTACTAAAGGGCTTACTTTCGTCCATGTGAGAGAAGTTGTGCAGACTGTTAACAATTTTGAGCAATTGTTCAGCCCCAAATTTCATACCTTCTAGGGTAGCTGGTAAATCTTCTCGTAAAAAATCAAATTCGATCCTTTCTTTGATAGCTGCAATTACAGGAGATGGCTCGGAAAATTCTTCTTCATAAGCTGACATTAGTTCGAGCAAATCTTCAAAATAAGACAGCAGAAAATTTAAATTCCCCCAAATACAGTTGAGGGGATTCCTAATTTCGTGAGCTACCCCTGCGATAATATTTCCCAAACTGGCCATCTTTTCTGTTTGAATCAATTTGGCTTCTGTTTGCTTTTGGAGCAATTTATTGGTTAATTGGTGAATCTTTGATTGAGCTACCATTAACTGTTGTACGTCTAACAGCCAGTAGGTCTCTGGGGCTACTTCGACTACTATGGGATCGTAAACTAATTCGGCTGGTCTGTAGAGCGATTCCTCGGCTGCTTCTACTATTAATTTAGTGCCTGATAGTATTAGCATATCTTTTCTAGAAAAACGATATAAAACCTCTATTGGTCGTTTAAAAAACATTTCTATACCGTAGCGTCGGTTGACTCTTTCAAAAAATAGTCTTCGGGAAATGATGCCGACAAATTTCCCCCTATCCGTCAAAATAACGCCTGGAAGTAATGGTTTTTTGTCAAAAGCCTGAGCCACTTCTTTTGCCTGTTGAGTTAATTCAATTTGGCAGTTGTACAGTGGCAGGTCTAGGAGGGTTGATTCTAAAGAGAGGTTCCAAGTACAAATTTCAGGTATATGCAACACTGATAACTCCGAGTTAAACTCATGCAAAGCAAACATTGATGAAACCTCTGTTAAATATTTTATTGATAGATAACTAAAGTTGCTGGTCATTCATACTTAATCGGTCATAGTTAATTGGTGATGAGTCATTGGTAAGCAAGTCAGTAGTTTTGATTTTTAAGTATCGAGGGCGTGAATTTGCAACTCTTTAACTTAAACATTACGCACTTCCAGAGCGTTGTTCGCCAAGGACAGCGGCCACCTCAAAACTTTTTTGTTACCGATTCTCCTCTTCTCCATTCTCCATTCCCATCAAGTAATTTGCAACAGCACCCCATCGGAAAGACCGATCGGGTCAGCATTGTCTGCTAAAAATATTGTTTCTAAATCAATGTTAAGGGATAAAAGCTGTTGTGGAACTTACAGATGTTTAATATAAACTTTTTACCATAAAATACCGTAAGAGCGCGTATTTTGCTAAAATTTTAAAATTTTATAAACAGCCTATTGTTATTTTTTATACAATCTTCAGCGTGCTGGTCGAGTATTTCAATTGGGAATTTGGGACGCGGGCTTTTTCCCCACAGATGCCTCTGGGGGCTGATTAAAAATTATGGGTAACTGTGAGATTTCTCTAGGGAGAATTCGAGGCAAGAGAGGAAATTGCTTCAGGATCACGGTTCTACTTCTGGCCATAGACGTTCTAATTGATACCGCCAAGCTGCCAGAGTCTGTTGGCGAGACTCTCGTCCGAGTTCCATTTCTCCCATCAAGCCTTCTGCGTAAAAACGGTCTAAAGTCTGAAGGGTAGTTTCCACAGACTGTCCCTGGATCTTGGCAGCTTTGATGATTTGACGGATACGGGTTTCGATCAAGTCGTCGAAAAAGTCTGACAAACCGCGCTGTTGTAAAGCCAACAGTCTGGCTACGGCGGCGGAAAAATCGGCAGTGGCCAGAGTAGTCAAGTTGTGCTGAAATACTCCCCATAACATATTTTGATGTACGGCGTAACGAGTTTCGAGGGTGTTGTCAAAGTTAGCTTCTAGCAGTTTATCGAAAAATTTTTGAGTGGATGTGGCATCGGCGATGGGGATCAAAATCCGCAGCCAACTGCTGTCTTCTGAAAGCAGCACTAACAGGCGAAACTTGGGCGTTTCTACTTGCCAAGAAGTGGCTGCGGCCATTTCGACGCTTTCACCAAATAAATCTTTGAGGGTATGGGTAATTTCTGCGGGAGTCATAGGATTTTAGATTTTCAATTTGAGATTTTAGATGAGTTCCCAGGGTGGGTTCAAATTTCAAATTAGTTTAGGGTAGCCAACGGGGGTGATAGCCCGCAAAAGGCAGTTCTTCGGGCTGCACTTTGGGTTGAGAAACGTCGGGAGGTATTTCTATTAAGGGTAGCAGCCAAAGGCGACTGCTGGCGATCGACTGTCCGCTATCATTGCGAGGACTGGTTGGTGTTAAGGGTTGTGCTGATGTGACTGATTGGTCAAAAAGTAATGCCAGTCCGTCGGGAGATAAGCTGATTTGGGTATCTAATTGGTTGGGTAAAATCAGCAGGGGTTTGATGGTTCCTATCAGACGAGTTCCCTCTTTTTTGAGGTCGATGGCGGCAATGAAAGGCTGTTCTTTGTAGTCTTCTGTTTTCAGACGTTGGGATAAAAGGCAGTATAGGCGCTGGAATTGATTGTCTTTGTCTTTGCGGGGGTCGAAATGGATGGTGATAATGCTGCCGGGAATTCGCAATATTTCTTGTTCTACGCCTTGGTTGTCTAAGATGAAAAGCGATCGGGTAAAGTCGGTGTTGTATTTAACATAGGCTGCGGCGGAGTTGTCGCGGGCCATGCCTAATACTTGTTCGTATTTGGGCAAGAATTCTACGGGTTCTGCTTGGGGTTTGAGGGGGATGATGGCTAATCCTTGTTTTTGAGATATTACCATCGATTTGTTGTCTGGCCGAATCATAAAATCACCACCTTGTTGATTTTCCAAGGGTCGAGGTGGCATTTTTTCTTCTAAAATCCAAGGACTAAAATCTGCGGGCTTACGGCGGTTGACGCGCGCAATAACTATGGTTTTGCCGTCGGCTGAGAGGTCGAATTTGAGGTTCTGATAATCTTTGGCATCTAATAGTTTGTCGATTCTACCTGCTGGCTGCGGTGGCGACACTTCCCCTCCCGATTGGGGATTGAGCCCGGTGGTAACAGTGAATAGTTCTTGGCTTAGGGTGGAGCCTGATTTGACTTGCGATCGATCTGTTGCTAAGAATAAGATGCGATCGCTGTTAGGATAGGGTTTAAAATCGGTGACGACTAAATCTTTGGGAGTTAGGGGGATGGGTTTCGGGTCGGTACTGGAGAGATTGACTAACATTAATCTGCTTTCTGCTTCGCCTTTGACACCGATGTAAGCAAAAGCTCGATCGCGACTGCGAAAGGAAGCGCTAAATGGTTGAATTTGCCTTCCTTGATTTTGGTTGTTTTCTCCTCCGTATTTGTCCGTGGCTCCTGCGAGTTTTAATGTGTAGGTAACGCCGTAGGGTGCGGGGTTTTTGAGGGTGTAAGCCATGCGGCTTCCAGCCCAGCTAAATTTGCCGGGGAGAGGTGGTTCTATTTTTAAGTTTTCTTGGACGCTGGAGTGATTCATGGGGCGAAAGAATGTGAGGATAAATCCCGTATCTGCCGCCCCGATTTGTTGGTTTTGCCAGCTAAATTCTCGGACTCGCGGTGCTGTGCGATCGCCCGACAGTAGCAACAGTCCAATTAACAGGCTCAGTCCTAGCATCAAGATGATTGCCGTGCGGTCGATCGGCTGTTTAAATAGCCCTACATTCAACGAGGAAAAATTATTTTTTTTATTGAAAATACTCATTAATCTTTCTCTCCTCTTGCCTATCTAAATTTATGCCCAAACTTGAAAACTTAATTAACACTCTCTCCGGTTTCTTTACTAAAATAGTTTACCTGGTGATAGATCCGTAGGTAACAGGTGGTCTATCGGTAAACCACCACCAAAATGATATCTACAAAACAGTATAGTTGCTAGTATCCCTAAAAAAAATGCGGTCAATTTAAAATCTTCCCAAAAACAGAATAATTTTTCTTTCCAAAGACCGTAGGTAATTACTAAATAAGTAGGAATATCCCCGACGGCTACAGCAATCACAGCACCTAAATAACCTAGGAAATGATATCCGACTGGTATGCCAATAGTGATACTCAAGAAAGTTGCAAAATTGCCAATAGCTCCGTACTGAGATTTGCCTATAGCTAACAGACAAGAACTCATCAGATTGTGGAGGGTGGTGTGCCAAATTCCTAAAGCCAAAATAGGCAGCATCCAAGATGCTGCTATATACTCTTTTCTGTACAGGATTAAAATTATTTGATCTCCAAAACTGACAAAAAAGGCTAAACCTATTGCTAGAGGGATCAGAATCAGGTTGCGATTCTTAAGAATCTTGGCGCGCAATTCTTCGCGAGGCAAGTCTGCTAGCATGGAAATAGAGGGAAAAATTACCTTGCCACCAATGGCGATAATCACTTGACGTGGCATATCACCGAGGGTGAAAGCAATGCCATAAATGCCCAACATCGTCAAAGAAAAGATTTTTCCGAGAACTAGCCGATCGGCTTGAGAACATAGAAAAAATAAAAGTGTAGACAAAAATATCCATTTGCCATAAGAAAATATTTCTTTAACTGCTTCTCGATCCCAAGTGAAGCGGTGAGGCCGATCGCGAATTAACAAATGACTCCAGATTAACTCTACTAAGGTACTACTAAAACCACCAGCCAGAATCGCCCAGATGCTGGGATTTAAGAAAGCCCAGATAATCATCACTGTAGTAGAAATTATCTGGGTGCCAAATTCAAAAATTACTACTTCCTTGACTGCCATTTTGCGGTTGAGGCTGAATATGGAAGTGGAGTTGAAGCCTCCGATCAGGGTGTTGATACCGATCACTGGAATCAACCACAGCAGATCTGGTTTTTGGTAAAAAGTAGCCACAGGCCAAGTAACTAACATTACACACAACCACACAAAAAAGCTGCGAATAATTTGCATTGTCCAAGCGGTGTTGATAAATTCTGGATCGTCTCCACGCTTGTTCTGGATGATACTTGGCCCCAGACCGATATCTGAAAATAGGTGAACACCTACGATGAAAACATAAGCAAGACCGACAAGACCAAATAGTTCTGGCAAAAGCAGCCGTGTCAGGATGAGGTTACTGCCAAATCGGAGAATTTGACTGCCTCCATAGCTGATGATGGTCCAGATTGCGCCTTTGATAGCTAGTTTTTTTTCGGATGACATAAACTTTAAACTTATCTTCTCATCATGAGTCTAGTTGTTGCATTTGCTATTGGCAACTCCGTAAGGATACAGAGGCTAATATTCTTCACGGGCTTTTTGCGAGATGTCTAATAATCATAAGGGTTTTTTGGTTCGGGAATTGATTTGAGGGAATCGGCCTGAATAGTTAATTTGCGTTTCCCTTGCAGTTCTTCTGAGCTCGCTTCTCCTTCTATTTCTAACCAACTGTCTGGGGGAAATGCGGTGCGACTTTGACCGATCGGTAATTTTACCGGCAAACCCACTGGATAGGCATCTGCGGCACAGCAGGTAATGATAAAACGACCGATCCAAATATATTGCTCTGATACGTTGGGCGGGTGAATTACAAATCCTTGAACCTTGACTTTTTGACCTATATATGTGTCAGGCTCTGGATTGAAATTTAACAGGCGCACCCACTCGATGAGCGATCGCTTTTCTGGTTTGGTGGTATTGCGAAATTCTTGGGGTTGCAGTCTGGTGATGGGGAGGGATTCAGTCAGGCCTCGTTCTAATGCTGTCTGACTGGTAAAGGTACGGGGTGTGGTAACTAAACCGATTAAGGCGACACTCAACATTAAGGTACTGCCAAAACTGGGGGGAAATAAAGTAATATGTTCAACTTTTGGGATTCTGGGAGAGTTGATGGTGGGTGATGCTGGAGATTTGTGGTTGCTGCGAGTCAGCTTGATGAGTTCCCACATTTTATAACCGCCAATGATGATTAAGCCAATGCCTCCGGCTACAGTCAAGCCAAAGTAATTGGGGTGAATCAAAATGCTTAATTTGCCAGTGATCCAATATTTGAGGAGCAATATTCCCCAGGATAAGATAGCTACGGTGTCTAGCCAAGGACCCAATTTTTTAAGAATCATCACGTCTGATTTGAGATGGGAAATTGAAGAGTTGAGATTTGAGCATTGCTCCCGATCGCTCTTTAATTAATTTACACTTAACAAAAATGTTGCTGATGCTAACCTAGATATAAATTGACGGCGAGGGTCATTAAAAAAGTTAACTGAGCCGCCAGTACCATTAAGTAAATTACGGCTCTACCTCGAAAAATTGATAGCATTAAACCGATGCCTTTGATGTCAATCATCGGACCAAAAACTAGAAAAGCTAATAGGGAACCGCTGGTAAATGTGGCTGCGAAAGACAAGGCAAAAAAGGCATCTACCGTAGAACAAATCGATACCACTGCGGCTAATAACAGCATGGCGAGAATCGAAGAAACGGGGCTTTGGCCGAGGTTGAGAATTAGTTCGCGGGGGGTGCCAACTTGAACGATCGCCGCGATCGCACTACCAACGACTAACACACCTCCCAATTCGCGCAACTCCTGTACCATACTATCTAACAGCAGGCGCAGACGCTCTTTAGAAAAGCGGTGGAACAGGGAGGAAGGTTTCGAGGTTTTTTCAGTTTTGCCTGTTTCTAAGGGCTTCCAGTTGTCTTGTAGCAAAGATTCGATCGGCACTGCCCCCCCTGGCATACCTAGGATAAATGTCCCCGACTGTAACAGGGAAGGAGTTTCGGCTGTTAGTAGCTGTGTTTCGGAGGAATCGGGTTTTGGTAGGGGAAGGGCGCGGGCGATCGCGGGTTGTAGCAGAGGCCGCAAGTCTTTCTGGGTACTAAACACCCAGCCGATGATAGTTGCAGTGATTAGGGAAAATACCACCCGTAAAACCACAATTTCTGGCTGATCCCGAAAAGCAGTCCAAGTCGCCCAAATCACGATCGGATTGATTGTCGGTGCGGCGAGTAAAAAGCCGATCGCCACCGGTGCGGGTACTCCTTGCATCAACAACCTGCGGGCCACCGGCACGTTACCGCACTCGCACACGGGAAACAAAAACCCGACTAAACTACCGGCTAAAGCCCCCAGCAGTGGATTTCGGGGGATGCGGGCTATAAGTTTGCGTTCATCTACAAACCCCAGCAGCACACCGGAAAATAAAACTCCCAGCAGCAGAAAAGGTATAGCCTCTACTAACAAGCTGAGAAACAGGGTGAAAGCATTATTTAACTGATTTGTCAGGGCGGGTTGCATCCATCACCTACTTGTAAACTGCGATTTGGGGCCTACCCCCTGTCATACTAAAGACTGGTTAAAAACCCCTATTTATCGACATGGAGAGGGGGAGAGAGGGGGACAGGGAGAGGGGGGGAGGGACAAACAATGGGGTGAATAACCCGGATGTGGTATTAATCATAGCCGATCGCAGAGCCAAGTTAAGATTCCATTAAAAATCTCTGGCTATGCAATGCGATCGCTGGTATTCAGGACTTCTCTAAACCAGAGAGTATGGATAGGAATTTGAATTAGTCTTAACCATCGGTTAAAAGTTTAAATTCTGGTTAAAAAGTTCCTAAATTTGCGAACTAATCGTTAATCCGCCAAAACTCAATATAAAATAAAATATAGCATAACTGCCGGGATGCCTCTATATTGCTTATACTATATATTGCTGATACTGCTCTGCTGTTTTTTTGGATAATTTTAAAAGCGGTTTGCTATGCGCGAGCAGCTAAATGTCTACTTGTAAATATAACCTCTATCTTCGTGCTGATGAATTTATGTTGAATACGTCCTGCATCGAAATACCAGCCCCACTCATGCAAGATAATTCTAGAGCAGAGTTCCGTTTGGAATCAACTCTTCAAGAATTGTCACTTTATGATTTTCAGGTAGAAGCTACAGATTTGGGAAGTAAAATTGCTCAGATGTTGGAGGCTTATCCCCTGCTTCCAGGAGTGATTTTAACCGATATGGGTCTATTTGCCGGCATGATTTCCCGCCGGAGATTTTTGGAATTTATCAGCCGTCCCTTTGGGCGAGAATTATTTTTAAAGCGACCTGTCAGGGCCTTGTACCGATTTGCCGAAACAGAAACTTTAATTTTTTCTAGCGATACTTTAATAGTAGATGCAGCGAGAAAGTCCTTACAGCGATCGCAAGAACTCCTTTATGAGCCCATCGTCGTTCAAACATCGGATCGAACTTATTGTTTATTGGACGTCCACGAATTGCTAGTAGCCCAATCCAACATTCACGAACTAGCAACAAAATTGCTGCGACAACAAACACAAGCGCAATTAATTCAAACTGAAAAACTAGCCAGTTTAGGACAAATGGTGGCTGGAGTCGCCCACGAAATTAGAAATCCTGTCACTTGCATCACGGGAAATCTCGAATTTTTGTCAAAATACTCCCAAGATCTGATGGACTTGCTGTCGGCTTATGAAAAAATTGTCGGCACCAACGAAGAAATCGACGATATCAAAGAACGCATAGAATTTGATTTTTTAGAAGAAGATTGGGCGGAAATTATCAAAAGTATGAAAGTTTCCGCACAGAGATTGACCGAACTTGTCACCAGTCTCCACACCTTCTCTCATATGGATGAAACCCACCGCAAAGAAGCTAATCTCCATGAATGTATTGACAGCACACTACTAATTATGAAAAACCGTCTCAAGTACGGGATTAAAGTAGTTAAAAACTATGGAGAATTGCCTTTAGTCAGGTGCTATTCTGGTCAGTTGAGCCAGGTATTTATGAATATCATCAGCAACGCGACGGATGCTTTGGAAGAACTCAAAGGAAAAACAGGTTTTGTACCTACTATTACTATTCAAACTGAGTTCATAAAAAGTTCTGAGACCAACTACATGAGTGCGGAATTAATTCAAAATTATGTGAAAAGCGATCGGGAAAATTCCCCACACCTATCTTTAGTAAGTCTCAACGGTCAACCGAACTTAGAAGCAGTGGAAAAAAATCAAAATGCTGGTTGGATAGCGATCAGAATTGCAGATAACGGGCCTGGTATTCCGCCAGAAATTCAGCAGCGAATTTTTGATACATTTTTTACTACAAAACCAGCCGGAAAAGGTACGGGCTTGGGATTGGCAATTACTCACCAAATTGTAACGGAGAAGCACCAAGGTAAGTTGAATTTGCATTCTACTCCCGGTACTGGTACAGAGTTTGAGATTTTGTTGCCAATTATTTGAAGCAAAAAGTCAGTGGTTATTGGTGGCAAATTACTAACGACTAATGATATCAAATCCGGCAGCATCTGAATTATTAAAATCTCTATTTTCTCCCTCTGTGTCCTCTGTGTTCTCTGTGGTTAAATCACCTGACGATGCAACCAGAAACGATAGGACTGCTGACTAATGAGGACTTACGCATGGGGGGTCAAAAACCCGGTTTCTGCGTGAATATTTGTCGAAAAAATCGACGTTTTTTGGAAGAAACCGGGTTTTTTGCGTCCAGGACTACTAATAGACATCTCCTAAAAAGATAGTCAACAACAGGCAGGCGGTGTCCTGAGCGAAGTCGAAGGGATGCCTGTTTCACAGGAATTATGGGAGATGTCTAATGACTCTTTTTAAGCTCTTAGCTGAACAGGCATTACCAAGAAAGTAGCATTGACTCCGCCCAAAGGTTGGAAAATTACGGGGGCCAAAGCCCCATTTAATTGCAGTTGAATTTCTGGGGATTGAGCCGTTTTCAAAATGTCAATTAAATACTTGACATTGAAGGCGATATCTATGCTGTCTCCCGAAATTTGCGCGGGCATTGACTCTTTGCCACTACCGACATCTTTAGCATCTACCGACAAAGTGATTTCCTGATTCACGGAGTCGATACTGCATTTGAGAATATTATTTTTTTGGTCTGCAAAGACAGCTATTCTTTCTACTGCGGATAAAAAAGCTCGCCTATCCATTGTAATTTGCCTCTCAAAGGAAGGCGGAATTAACTGGCGATAGGCTGGATACTGCCCTTCCAAGGTGCGAGTTGTCAACCGTTGGTCTGCCCATTCAAACACAACTTGACCGTGTTCAAAATGCAGGGTGACAGGTTCAGTCCACTGTCGCATGACTAGCATTCTTTCTACTTCCCGCAAGGCCTTAGCTGGAACTGTCACCTCAAATTCTTTTTCTGTTTCTTCCCCTTCCGATTTTTCATTGGCAGTTTGAACTACTGCTAATCTGTGGCCGTCTGTAGCTGCAAATTCTAGACAATCTTTTAGTACCTTTAAATGCACCCCTGCTAGTACCTGTTTTGCTTCGTCGGGGCTAGTAGCAAACAAAGTTCCTTTGAGTCCTTCAATTAAGGCTTCTGGGGGCAAATGGAGGATTGTGCCTCCTTCAATGGCGGGCAATTCTGGGAATTCTTCTGGGCCCATCCCTCTAACTTGGTAGCTGCCAGAACTGCAACTGAGATATGCTACGGTGTCTCCTGCTTCGTCTTCTAAAGTAATCTCTCCATCTGGGAGTCGGGAAACAATGTCGTTGAGTAATTTAGCGGGTATGGTGAAACTTCCGCCACCTCTGACTGCTGCTGGAAAGCTGGTACGGATGCCTAAACTGAGATCGAAAGCTGTCAAGCTAACCCGTTGATTTTCCTCATCCGCTACTAAGAGCACGTTGGCTAGTATGGGATGTGTCGGGCGAGAGGGAACGGCCCGGCTTACCAACGAGAGGTTGGCGTTGAGGTCACTTTGGGTGCAAACCAATTTCATGAGATGAAGGTTAATTAACCGGATTTGAGATAGAAACAAATCCTATCACAGAAAGTCGGTGGGGGGAATCCCCAGGATTTTTAGCTTGGGGCTGGGGCTGGCTTTTCTGGAGGTGGGGATAATGGTTTTAATTTTTTTGGTTAATTTTTTGGTCGATCGCACGGTGTAAACTGTGGAAAAAAATGCGAAAGGATTACTGGATCTACTTTTTTATTGATTATACCCTGTGGAAAACTTGTGGAAAAGTTGCTAAATAGGCGATCGCCCTTGCTTTTATTAGAATTTTTATACAAGGACACACTAATGTTTTCCACAAATTCAGGGTTCTTTGTCCACAGGTTTTTCCACAGCTAATTAGAAGGAAGAACGTTGTTAGGGGAAGGGACAGGAGACCCTGAACCGGTCAACCAGGATCTAAAAAATCACCAACAACCAATAACTTCTGCTCAAATTTTACGGCTGATCGCGTTAATACGATCGCTCAATTGACGCAAGGTTTGAGACAAATTCGGGTCAGTGTTCCGCAACTGAGCAATTTTATCACAACTATAAAGCACAGTGGTATGGTCTTTCCCCCCGAAAAATTCACCAACTTTCGGCAAACTCAAACCTGTGTGTTGCCGGATTAAATACATACCTATTTGACGAGCAAAGCTAATTTCTCGCTTCCTAGAATTGCCTTTCAAATCTTCAACAGAAATGTCAAAAAAATCGGCAACTACTGCGACTACTGCATCGGGCTTTGCTTCTACACTTTCAGTTTGGGGATTCAAAACCGGGGCTATATTTTCCACAGTCATCGGTAAATCGGTAATTGAAAGATAGGCTACGGCCCGAATCAAAGCTCCTTCTAATTCGCGCACATTGGAAGTATAGCTAGAAGCAATATATTCGATCACATCTCGCGGCAACCGCATATTTTCATATTCTGCTTTTTTCTGCAAAATGGCCATACGTGTTTCCAAGTCTGGCAACTGAATATCGGCAATTAACCCCATGGAAAATCGCGAACATAAACGCTCTTGCAAACGGGGTATTTGTTGCGGTGGGCGATCGGAAGCTAAAACTACTTGATTTCCAGCTTCATGCAAAGTATTAAAAGTGTGAAAAAATTCTTCTTGAGTGTATTCTTTGCCTTCAATAAATTGAATATCATCTACTAATAAAACATCGGCTGCTCGATAATGATCGCGGAAAGTTTGCATACTATCTTTGCGAATGGCTGCAATTAAATCGTTGGTAAATTTTTCAGTAGAAACGTAGAAAATCTTGGCGTTAGGGTCAATTTCTAAGCGATAATGACCGATCGCCTGCATGAGATGAGTTTTGCCCAAACCGACACCGCCACACAAAAATAGGGGATTGAATTCTCGGCCCGGAGACTCGGCTACCGCTAGGGATGCTGCGTGAGCCATGCGGTTGTTGGAACCGACCACAAAACGGGAAAATAGGTATTTGGGGTTGAGATTGGCGGGTTTTGGGGGATGGAGGGAGTGGCTTTCGGGGACATCGGGGGCGATCGGAGATGGCCAAATCAGTCCTTGTCCGCCGTGGCCTTCGGTTTCAGTGCCCCCAGCAATTGTCAAGTAAATGTCTACTTTGTAGCCGAGAATGTCGTAGACTGCATCGGCGATGATTTTGACGTAATATTTCTGCAACCAATTGCGAGCAAAGGGGTTGGGAGTGCTGACGATCAAACAGTTATTTTCGAGTTGTTCGGCTTTGGCTGTTTTGATCCACGTCTCAAAACTAGGTCTGCTCAGTTGTACCTGGAGACGTTCAAGTATCTGATGCCACAGACTTTCGAGGGGAATTTCCACTGCTCACCTTTGCTGCTAGGCATTTAGAGATTGAATTTTTGTTCTGGAAAACTCAGTTTAATCGAATTAGCGATTTGGGAGGTTGATCGATCGATCAACATTGTCTGTGGCCGGAGGATTGCAAAATGCTTGAATAATACATCGACATGATAAATCTTACCTTCTGGGGTAGTAGGGTTGCTTGCTTGCATCTCTCATGCCACCGCTAAATTGAGTACAATTATAGAACGGGACTTCCCGGCGGTATAGTTAATGGAGTCTGTCGATCGCCCCAAAATTCTGTAAAATTCTGTGGCCACCAGGAGGCTCACAGAAATCGGGAATCAGCTCTGCAAATATTTTGATTTGGCAAAAAACCCTAAAAACGTCGCGATGAAGAGTTCTACTGGCAAATTTTGGAAGCAACCGGCAATCTACATATTACTGCTGGTGACGGGAGCTGGGGCCGCCATGTTGGGCGATCGTCTGACGGCTTCCCGATTAAGAGCAAATTCTGGCACACCACAAAGGACGCTGGAACCGAAATTACAACTCCCTCTCAATACTAAGCCTCAAGCGGGCAAAGTCTTGCCGCCGAATTCCCTGTCGGGGAATCCCGCTAATGTCAATTTTATTGTCGCTGCGGTGCAAAAAGTTGGCCCGACAGTGGTGCGGATTGATGCTTCCCGCAAGGTGAAAGCGGGAAATCGAGGGATCTCACCGCAGGATTTTTTTGGCTTAGATCCGAATTCAGGCGGCCGTGGCGGGGTGGAACGGGGTACTGGTTCGGGTTTTGTCATCGGCTCTGATGGCGTGATTCTCACTAACGCTCACGTTGTAGACGGCGCTGATACAGTAAGTGTAACTCTCAGGGACGGCCGCAGTTTTCAGGGGCGCGTGTTGGGGGCGGATGGGGTGACGGATGTGGCGGTGGTGAAGATTGAGGCGAATCAGGTGCCTGTGGTGACGATCGGCGATTCTGATAAACTGCTGTCTGGGGAATGGGCGATCGCGATCGGTAATCCTTTGGGTTTGGACAATTCAGTGACAGCGGGGATTATTAGCGCTACGGGGCGATCGAGTACCGAGGTGGGCGTACCTGACAAGCGGATCGGTTTTATTCAAACAGACGCTGCGATTAATCCAGGGAATTCCGGTGGCCCACTGCTGAATTCTGCCGGGGAAGTGATCGGAATGAATACAGCAATTATTCAAGGTGCTCAAGGATTGGGGTTTGCAATTCCCATTAAGGCGGCTCAAGAAGTTGCGAAGGAATTGATTGCGACGGGCAAAGTCGAACACGCTTATTTGGGCATTGAAATGGCGACGCTAACTCCTGAAGTGAAGGAGCAAATTAATAAAAACGGTAACAGCAGCCTTCGAGTTACAGTCGATCGGGGTGTGGCTATTATTAGTGTGGTGCCTGCTTCTCCCGCCGCTGCATCTGGTTTGCGGGCTGGGGATGTGATTCAAAAGATTAACAATCAGCCGATTATTCAGTCGGAAGCTGTTCAGGAATTCGTACAAAATGCTAGGGTTGGTGGGATTTTGCAAATGGAGATTAATCGCAATGGCCAAATCCTCAAATTGACTGTGAAACCAGGCAGTCTCCCCGTACAAAAAGTTCGATAATTTTGTTCACAGTTGACAGTAGGAATAATAACCAACAACTAATAACAATGACAGAAATATTACCAATTTCACAATTAGGAAATCCTGTATTGCGCCACCGATCGCAATTTGTGGAGAATATTCAGGACGATCGCATTCAACAACTGATTGACAACTTAATCTCTACAGTAAAACACGCCCACGGGGTGGGGATTGCAGCCCCTCAAGTCGCTAGGGGCGATCGGCTGTTCGTCGTCGCCTCCCGTCCCAATCTGCGGTATCCCCAAGCACCAACCATGGAACCCACAGCCATGATTAACCCTCGAATTATTGCGAGTTCAACAGAGACAGTCAAAGACTGGGAAGGCTGTTTGAGCATTCCGGGGATACGGGGATTAGTGCCGAGAAGTCGATCGATTCAAATTGAATATACCAGTAGAGATGGCAAACTCCATCAACAAGAATTGACAGATTTTGTAGCTCGAATTTTTCAGCACGAACACGACCATTTAGATGGCATCGTGTTTTTAGATAGAGTCGAAAGCACCACAGAAATGATGAGCGAGGATGAGTACCAAAAGCAATTTGTAAACTTACTATAACACTTGATATAATTGGTAGTAACTGAGATCTTGCACCCGCAAATCAAAAGCTTGTAGGGGCGGGTTCACCAAAAGTTTTCTCATGGTGCAGACAGGTTAAATAAACCCGCCCGCACCCACAAAAAAGCCCCTGATTGATATTGGTGCAAGATGTCAGTAGTAACCGCAGTGATATTGTCAATAGGAGAGCAAATGTCTATCAACTTGGAAAAAGGCGGCAGAATCAATCTATCTAAAGAAGCACCGGGACTCAAAAGTGCCGGTATCGGTTTGGGATGGGATACAAATGCTACAGACACCGGCACAGCATTTGATTTAGATGCTTCCGTGTTTATGTTAGGTGCCAATGCTAAAATTCCCAGCGAAAAATACTTTGTTTTTTACAATAACAAAGAGTCCCCAGACACTTCTGTAGTTCATCTGGGAGATAGCAGAACCGGAGAAGGATTTGGCGATGATGAAACAGTGACAGTCGATTTAACTAAAGTCGATCCGGCGGTGCTAGAAATTGTGTTTGTTGTCACCATCCACGAAGCGGAATCGAGGCGGCAAAACTTCGGCCAAGTGCGGAATGCTTTTATCAGAATTTACGACACTACTACTAACACAGAAGTCACTAAGTACGATTTAGATGAGGATTTTTCTAGGGAGACTGCGGTGGAATTTGGCAGACTTTACAAGAAAGATGGCGAGTGGAGGTTCCAAGCTGTCGGACAAGGCTACAATTCTGGTTTGCAGAGCTTTGTAGACAAGTATGCCGGATAAAAGGGCGATCGCATCCAGCTAAATAAATCAAGGGAAAATCCGGAAAAATCATGAATATTTCCCTTGGTTCTAGATGCTACTAATTACAGGATAAAGCTAATGGGAGTTCAATTAAGTAAGGGCGAAAGATTTAATCTTTTTCCAGCCAATCCTAATTTACAAAAAGTGTCATTTGCCATCGGATGGCAAATGAATCAAACCAGAGACAACTATGATATAGATGTTTCTGTATTCATGTTGGGCGCAGATGGCAAAATTCCCCATGAAAGATATTTTGTATTTTACAATAATCTGCGCTCCCTCGATGACTCTGTACACCACTTAGAAAATCACAAAACTGGGAAAAATCAAGGAGACAACGAGACGATAGATGTAGATTTCCATAAAATAAGTCCAGCTATCCAGGAAATTATTTTTGTCGTCACCATTCATGAAGCACAGGCAAAAAATCAAAATTTTAGCCAAATCCACAATGGTTTTATTAGACTTTACAATTCCGAAACCCATAGCGAACTTGCTTGCTACAATCTCCAAGAGAATTTTTCACGAGAGACAGCAGTCGAGTTTGGCAGGTTATACAAAAAAGACGGAAAGTGGAGGTTTCAGGCTGTCGGACAAGGATACAATGCTGGCTTGAAAAGTTTTGTAGATAAATATTATGTCGAGATTAAACAGGAAGATAATCAACCAGAAACTAACCTAAACAATTCAGATTTTGCTTCTCCAGAATTAGCAATAACAGAATTAGCAGCTACTCAATTAAAAATTCCCGAAGTAGTGATTCCTGAATTTAAAATGCCAGAATTAGCAATAACAGAATTAGCAACTCCCAAAGTTAGTAACAAACGTCAGAAAGCTATAGCCTTAGAAAAAAAACTGGAGGAAAAAGCGCCGCACATTTTCAATCTAGTTAAGAAAGCCGATATCTCCCTCCAGAAAGCAAATCTCACAAATCATGATGCTAAGGTAGCGCTGTGCTTGGATATTTCTGTATCTATGTCTGCGCTGTACAGTTCGGGAAAAATTCAGCGTTTGGCTGAGAAAATTTTGGCTTTGGGATGTCGGTTTGATGACAACGCAGCGATCGATATATTTTTGTTTGGGATCAACTCTTACTATGCGGGGGATATGACGATCGAAAATTTTCCCAACTTCATCCATCATATACTGAAGCGATACCCTTTAGAAGGAGGTACTTATTATGGTAGAGTGATGCAGGAAATCAGAAATTTCTATTTTCCCGACTCTCGCGATGGTAGTCGCTACGCACCTATTAGCGCCGATAAACCTGTGTATGTGATGTTTGTCACTGATGGAGCTACTACGGACGAGTCGGCAACCAAACAACAGCTACAATGGTCATCTTATGAGGCTCTATTTTGGCAGTTTATGGCGATCGGCCAATCGCAAAAAGATGTCAAACGGAAGGGAGTTGGCGGCTGGTTTGCTAGGGCTACAGCCAGCGATTTTAGCTTTTTAGAGCAACTTGATGAAATGGGCGATCGCCACCTAGACAACGCCGATTTCTTCAGTGTAGAAGACCCCGAAAGTATTGCCGACGAGGAATTATACGATTTGCTGACCACAGAATATCCCAACTGGGTAAAATCAGCACGACTCAGAAATCTCTTACCCTATAGTTAGCCTCAAAAGCTAATCAAATCTTGTTCTTGGCAATCTTGAAACTTGACTGTTACCTTAACAAAATCACAAAACTATGGCTATCAACTTAACCAAAGGACAATCAATCATTCTCAGCAAAAGCGAATACGACTTATCCAGGCTGACAATGGCTTTGGGATGGGATGTGTCGAAAGCTAGCAAAGGTCTTTTCGGTAGAAGCAGCGGGGCAAATTTCGACTTAGATTCCTACGCTCTTTTATTAGGAGAGAACGGTAAATTAAAAAACTACAAAGAGGATGTAATCTATTACGGTCATTTGGAATCAAAGGATAAAACAGTTGTTCACTCCGGCGACAATCTCACCGGGGTCGGAGATGGGGACGACGAACAAATAGTTGTCAAATTGAATGCTTTACCCCAAGAATATCACAAAATAGTTTTGGGAGTGAATATTTATGATGCTAAGGATAGAAAACAGCATTTTGGCATGATAGAAAATGCTTTTGTGAGAGCCTTGGATGCGACTGGGAAAGAAATTGCTCGCTATCGTTTGTCAAATGACCCTTCCTATGACGGGAAATTAAATATGTTAATGGGAGAAGTTTATCGAGAAGGTAGCGAGTGGAAGTTTAAGGCTATAGGAAATCCTTTGGCTGAGGATATGAACGGTGTTGTCGGTTCATTTATGCGGTGAAATCAAATCTGTTAAATTTAGGCTTGTAGGGGCGGGTTTCACCAAAAATATCAGCCAATAATGGATAATTTAAATAAACCCGCCCCACCCAACGATAAATCCCATAATTGTAGGGGCGGGTTTCACCAAAAATATCAGCCAATAATGGAT
>JAHREW010000026.1:21457-21910 GCA_020883125.1 Microcoleus sp. CAWBG506 | reverse complement strand
AAAAATATCAGCCAATAATGGATAATTTAAATAAACCCGCCCCACCCAACGATAAATCCCATAATTGTAGGGGCGGGTTTCACCAAAAATATCAGCCAATAATGGATAATTTAAATAAACCCGCCCCACCCAACGATAAATCCCATAATTGTAGGGGCGGGTTTCACCAAAAATATCAGCCAATAATGGATAATTTAAATAAACCCGCCCCCACCCAACGATAAATCCCATAATTGTAGGGGCGGGTTTCACCAAAAATATCAGCCAATAATGGATAATTTAAATAAACCCGCCCCACCCAACGATAAATCAATTGATGTAGGTTATTTGTGGGTGGGGGCGGGTTTATAGAGATTGTTTGTTTGAGTTAGATGTTGTTGGTAAAACCCGCCCGTACAAGATTTTAGGGCGGGTTTATAGAGATTGTTTGTTTGAGTTAGATGTTGTTGGTAA
>JAHREW010000026.1:0-21357 GCA_020883125.1 Microcoleus sp. CAWBG506 | reverse complement strand
AACCCGCCCGTACAAGATTTTAGGGCGGGTTTATAGAGATTGTTTGTTTGAGTTAGATATTGTTGGTAAAACCCGCCCGTACAAGATTTTAGGGCGGGTTTATAGAGATTGTTTGTTTGAGTTAGATATTGTTGGTAAAACCCGCCCGTACAAGATTTTAGGGCGGGTTTATAGAGATTGTTTGTTTGAGTTAGATGTTGTTGGTAAAACCCGCCCGTACAAGATTTACAAATCAATCTTTAACAGGCCGCATTGTCGGGAACATCACCGCATCGCGGATGCTTTGAGTATTAGTCAAAAGCATCACCAATCTATCGACACCGATTCCCATACCCGCACAATTAGGCATTCCTAAAGATAAGGCTTGAATAAAGTCTTCATCCATTGGATGCGCTTCATCATCCCCTGCATCTTTCTGTGCTAATTGTTCCTCAAACCGCTTTCTTTGCTCTTTCGGATCGTTCAATTCCGAGAAGCCGTTCGAGTATTCCATCCCGTTGATAAATAACTCAAAACGCTCGACAAATCCAGGTTTGCTGCGATGTCCTTTGGCGAGGGGACTGACTTCTACGGGAAAGTCAATGATGAAAGTTGGCTGAATTAGTTTGGGGACTACTAATTTGTCAAACACGGCGTACAGCACGTAGCCTAAACTCTGTTGTTCTAATTTAGAAAGGTGTAATTCTAGTTTAGTTGCAGAGGCGATCGCACTTTCGATATCCAAGCTATCAAAATCCAACCCAAACTCGTCTCTGACAGCTTCCACCATCGTTTTCACTTCCCAGTGCAGGCCACTAAAACAGGGATATTTTTCGCTGTAGTCGAACTTGCGTTCTAAACTAATCATCTGTCCCTGATTTTCAATTTCTTTGACCTCCCCAAGTACAGCCTGAGCAGCGCTACACATGACATCTTCTACCACTGCTAAAATGTCGAAGTAATCTGCATAAGCTTGGTAAACTTCTATGGAGGTAAACTCAGGATTGTGGGTGCTATCAATCCCCTCATTTCTAAAAGCTTTTCCTAGTTCAAATACTCGCTCAAAACCGCCACAAATTGCTCTTTTTAAGAACAGTTCAGGAGCGACTCGCAAATACAAATCCACATCCAAAGCATTGTGGTGAGTGATAAAGGGCTTAGCAGCAGCACCACCGTAAATTGCTTGCAGTGTCGGGGTTTCTATTTCATGAAAATCGGCTTTCGAGAGATAGGATCGGATGTTCCAGACGATGCGACTGCGGAGCATAAAACGGTTGAAAGCGTCTTGGTTGCTGGCTAAATCCATTTCGCGATGGCGACGGCAAACTTCAGGGTCGTTAATTCCGTAATAAGCATCGGGAAATTGAATGGTAGCTTTTGATAACAGCGTGAATTCCCGCACTAAAATCGAAAGTTCTCCCTTTTGAGTGCGACAGCCGATGCCTTCGACACCGATAAAATCGCCGACATCCAGCAATTTTTTAATTTGCTGGAAGCTTAAACCGACTTCGCCAGTGACGACTTTTTTCTCAATTTTGAGTTGGATTTTGTCTGTGGCGTCTTTTAAATCGATGAAGCAAATGCTGCCGCTGTCCCGTTTGGAAGTGATGCGGCCCCCTACTCGCAGGGAAATTTCTTCGGGGTCGCTTTCTCCATTTTCGAGTTCTTTTCCCGGCTGACTAAATAATTCGCGAACTTGCAAGGTTGTGTGCGATCGCGCGTAGGATTGACTGGGATACGGTTCTATGCCTTGCGATCGCAGTTCGTCTACTTTTTGACTGCGGACTTCGGCTTCACTGAGAGTCATTCGTTATTGCCTGACTAAAATTGCAAATATAGCAGAAGGAAGAAGGAAGAAGGAAGAAGGAAGAAGTAAGAAGAACCCCCCCCTAGCCCCCCCAAGGGGGGAAGGAAGGAGGAAGAAGGAAGAAGGAAGAAGGAATAACAAACTTAAAAAATCCTGTAATAGCAATGATTTGAGCGATTTTTTCTCATTCCCAGGCAGAGTTGGGTAACGAGTCAACAGTCAACAGACAACAGTCAACAGCCCAGACTCCAGAGCACAAAGACGGCAAAATATTAAAAAATTAAGTTGTATATCGAGTCCAAGTGGTGAGATGATCTGTAGTGCAGCCTCACGGCAGTTCCACAGAATCTGAACACTAGAGACGATCGTCGATCGAACTCGACTCATCGCACCTCTGCCAGAATCGACCACACACACTCACTCCATAAACATCAAAACCACAATTATGGCTGTTGCAACCCAATCACTCGAAGAACTCTGCATCAACTCTATCCGCTTTCTGGCCATCGATGCGGTAGAAAAAGCAAAATCAGGCCATCCAGGACTGCCGATGGGCGCTGCCCCTATGGCCTTTGTGCTGTGGGATCGGTTTATGCGGTTCAACCCCAAAAACCCCAAGTGGTTCAATCGCGATCGCTTCGTCCTCTCCGCCGGCCACGGCTGTATGCTACAGTACGCCCTCATGTACTTGACAGGCTACGATAGCGTCAGCCTCGACGACATCAAGCAATTCCGCCAGTGGGAATCCAAAACCCCCGGACACCCTGAAAACTTCGTCACCGAAGGCATAGAAGTTACCACAGGCCCCCTGGGACAAGGCATTGCTAACGCCGTCGGTTTGGCAATGGCAGAAGCTCACCTCGCCGCTAAATTCAACAAGCCAGACAACACAATTGTTGACCACTACACCTACGTGATTATGGGTGATGGTTGCCACATGGAAGGCATTTCTGGCGAAGCTTGTTCTTTGGCCGGACACCTCGGACTAGGCAAATTAATCGCTCTCTACGATGACAATCACATCTCGATTGAAGGCGACACTAACTTAGCCTTTACAGAAGATGTCGGCAAGCGTTTTGAAGCCTACAACTGGCACGTCATTACTGTAGACAATGACGCTCTAGACCAAGATACTAGCATCGAAGCAGTTCACAAAGCTATCGAAGAAGCTAAGAAAGTCACGGACAAACCGTCCATGATTAAAGTCCGCACAATTATTGGTTACGGTTCTCCCAACAAGCGCAATAGTTATAGTGCTCACGGTGCTGCTTTGGGTGGCGCTGAAGTGCAAGCAACTCGCGATTTCTTGAAGTGGGAATATGAGCCGTTTGTAATTCCTGATGATGCTTTGGCTCACTTCCGCAAAGCGTGCGATCGCGGTGCCGAGGCCGAACAAGAATGGCAGCAAACTTTTGATGCTTACAAAGCAGCATATCCCGCCGAAGCAGCAGAATACGAGCGCACTGTTGCTGGCAAACTTCCCGAAGGTTGGGACAAAGTTTTGCCGACATACAAGCCAGAAGATAAGGCAGATTCGAGTCGGAATCATTCTGGAAAATGTTTGAATGCTTTGGCTGCTGTGTTACCTGAACTGATTGGCGGTTCCGCTGATTTGGCTTCTTCTAACATGACTTTGCTCAAGGGCGAAAAAGACTTCCAAAAAGGTCAATACGAAGGACGTAACCTCCGGTTTGGTGTGCGGGAACATGGCATGGGGGCGATCGCCAACGGCATGCTTCTCCACGGCGGTTTGATTCCTTACTGCGCTACCTTCTTAGTATTTGCTGACTATATGCGGGGCGCAATTCGCCTGTCTGCACTCTCGGAAGCTGGTGTCATTTATGTAATGACTCACGACTCCGTAGCCTTGGGCGAAGATGGCCCGACTCACCAACCAGTAGAAACCATCGCTTCTTTGCGCGTCATTCCCGATTTGTATGTCATCCGCCCTGCTGATGGAAATGAAACATCCGGCGCTTACAAAGTAGCCATTGAAAACCGGAAAGTCCCAACTTTAATGGCTCTGTCTCGTCAAAACTTGCCTAACTTGGCCGGAAGTTCGATGCAAGGAACAGCCAAAGGCGCTTACATTTTGTCTGATGACGGTGGCACTCCCGACATCATTTTAATCGGCACCGGTGGCGAAACATACCTCTGCGTTGATGCGGCCGAAAAATTGCGCGCCGCCGGCAATAAAGTGCGCGTAGTTTCGATGCCTTGCTGGGAATTGTTTGATGCACAAGATGCAGCTTACCGTGAATCTGTACTGCCAAAAGCTGTTACCAAGCGCTTGGCTGTGGAAGCTGGTTGTAGCTTTGGTTGGGGACGTTATGTGGGTGGTGAAGGCGATAGCGTCAGCATCGACACATTCGGCGCTTCTGCACCAGGCCCCGTTGTGTTAGAAAAGTTTGGCTACACCGTTGAGAACGTAGTAGCTAAGGCTCAAGCGCTGTTGGGCTAATAGCCACAGCATAATTGAGTTGGGGGTGGGCTTATGGCCAGCCCCTTTTTTTTTGGATACATCTGGTTTAACTGGAACAGTCCTGTAATTAGGTGAGCTTAGCGGTTTGCTGATTAAGACAGATGAACGCCCATGGAATTCGATCGCTGTAGATCTATGTTCATCTTGAAACATAATCTAGATGAATAACAGCTTATTAGTCCGCCGAGGCTTAGGAAATTTTATGTAGTCGAGGTTTCAAGCCCTAAGCAATGGAGGAGATAACTAACCCATCTTAAATTTTTAAGATAAATTATAAGTTATGGTGTCATATCCGGTTTTATTTTCTTAATTGCCTGTAACTTGCATCTCACCCTTATGCTCTGGAATTTTTTAAATAACCTGTTATTCACCGGGAAGTATATTCCTCATGGCCACTGTTACCTGTGGCAGCGAGATTTAGTCGGACTCCACATAGTCTCTGACTCCCTGATTGCTCTCGCCTATTACTCCATACCTCTATCGCTGCTTTATTTTGTCCGCCAGCGACAAGACTTGCCCTTTCGCAACATTTTTTGGCTGTTCGGAGCCTTCATTCTCTCCTGCGGCACTACTCATGTGATGGCAGTTTGGACGCTGTGGTATCCTGCTTATTGGCTGTTTGGCATCTTGAAACTGATTACCGCAGCTATTTCTGCTTACATTGCTTTCATCTTAATTCCTTTAATTCCCCAAGCATTAGCTCTCCCCAGTCCCACTCAATTAGAGATAATTAATCACAAACTGCAAATAGAAATAGCTGAACGTCGAAAAAGTGAAGCTAGGTATCAAACTTTAACTCAAGTTTCGCCGGTGGGAATATTTTATACTGATGCTTTAGGAAATTGTTTATACGTCAACGAACGCTGGTGTCAAATTGCTGGAATTACCTGCGAAGAAGCTTTCGGAACAGGGTGGGTAAAAAGTATTCATCCTGACGACCGTCAGCGCGTTTTTGCGGAATGGTATGGCGCAGCAAAGGAGAAATTGCCCTTTAAATCTGAGTACCGTTTTCAAGGTATTGATAACGATAGTGTCCAGTGGGTATTTGGTCAAGCTGTCGGGCAAATCGACGAGAATGGGGAGGTTAAAGGTTATGTTGGTACTATTACCGATCTTACAGAACGCAAGCACGTAGAAGAGGAAAATAGACTGCTAAATGAAAGTCTGGAGCGTCGAGTTGCTCAGCGTACTAATGAGATAGCAATTGCCAACCAACAATTGCAAATAGAAATCGCAGAACGTCAACAAATATCTACAGCTTTGTTGGAATTAACCCAACTGCAAAATGCGATTCTTAACAGCGCTAATTACACAATTATTTCCACATATGCCGACGGTGTAATTAAAACATTTAATCGGGCAGCTCAACAAATCTTAGGCTATTCCGTAGAGGAAGTTTTGGGTAAATTAACACCAGCAATAATTCACGATCCTGTGGAGGTGGAGCAGAGAGCTGAAGTTATTTCTCAAGAATTGGGAGTAAAAATAGAGCCGGGATTTGAGGTTTTTGTGACCTTGCCCATTCGGGGAATAGCTGACGAGAATGAATGGACTTATATTCGCAAAGACGGTTCGCGGTTTCCGGTGCTGCTATCGGTTACTGCTTTATCTGACAGCGACGGAAATATTAACGGTTTTTTGGGCATTGGTCAGGATATTACTGCACGCAAGCAAGCTGAAAAAGAGGTGCGGGAACTGAATACTGCTATGCAAAATGCCGTGGAAGGTATTGGGAGGCTGGATATTGAGGGACGCTACTTGAGTGTTAACCGCGCTTACGCTCATAAATTTGGCTACGAACCAGAAGAAATGATTGGGATGGCATGGAAGCAGATTGTACATCCTGACGATGTTGAGATGTTGATGTTAGCCGAGCGGGAAATGCTGATTTCTGGCAAAGTAGAAGTTGAAGCTAGAGGTGTGCGGAAAGATGGCTTGTTTTTTTACAACCAAATCACCATGGTAAAAGCTGATGACGAACAAGGGATCTTTAACGGACACCATTGTTTTATGAAAGATATCACTGAGCGTAAACTAACGGAAAGAGCGTTACAGGAAAGTGAATTTCGATACAGACAAATAGTGGAATTAGCTGAAGAAGGTATTTGGGTAATTGACAGCAATGCTCGCACCACTTACGTCAACCATGCCATGGCCCGAATGCTCGGCTATGAAGAATTAGAAATGTTGGGAAGGCGGATTTTTGATTTCATGGACGAACAGGAACAACAGCTAACTAGCCAATATGTGGAGCGGCGCAAACAGGGAATTAGTGAAAAACATGAATCTAAGCTTAAGAGTAAGGATGGTAAAGATGTTTGGACTTATATTTCTACCAGTCCGGTTATGGATGAATTTGGTTGTATGCTGTCTTCCTGTGCCTTGGTTTACAATGTTACAGACCGCAAACAGGTAGAGCAGCAAATGCTGCAACTTACAGAAGATTTGAAGCGTTCTAACGAGGAATTAGAACAATTTGCTTATGTGGCTTCCCACGATTTACAAGAACCTCTAAGAGCTGTTACCAGTTACACTCAATTATTGGCCCAGCGCTATCAAGGCAATTTGGATGCTAAAGCAGATAAATATATTAATCATATTGTTGATGGTGCTTCCAGAATGCAACAATTAATTAATGATTTGTTAGCTTATTCGAGATTGGGAACTAGGGTTCAGGAATTTGAGATTGCTGACTGCAACGCTGCGGTGGAGCAAAGTTTGTGCAATTTGCAAATTGCGATCGCCGAAAAGCAAGCTATTATTACCAAGGATGTGATGCCCACGGTGATGGCAGATGAATTTCAACTGGTGCAATTATTCCAAAATTTGCTCGGTAATGCCATCAAATTCTGCCGCGAAGAGGTCCCCATAATTCATATTACTGCTATCATACAAGATGATGAATGGCTGTTCAGTGTCCGCGATAACGGCATTGGCATCGATCCAGAGTATGCCGATCGCATTTTTATCATTTTTGCACGCCTGCACTCCCGTCGGGAATATTTAGGTACTGGCATAGGTTTGGCAATGTGTAAGCGAATTGTTGAACGCCACGGCGGACGGATCTGGGTTGAGTCTTTGCCGGAAGAAGGTGCTACTTTTTACTTTACTATTCCTATCGTTAACAGTTGCAACATCAAATTTTGAATATTTTTTTCATATAATCATCAGGATCAGCCAATTATGACTCCTCAAACCCCAGTTAAACCCATAGAAATTTTATTGGTAGAAGATTCTCCCAGTGATGCTGACTTGGCAATGGAAGCCCTCAGCAACGGTAAAATTTTAAATAACTTGCATTTTGTCGAAGATGGAGTAGAAGCCATCAATTTTTTACGAAAAAAAGCACCCTACAAGGAAGTACCGCGTCCCGACTTAATTTTGCTGGATTTGAATTTGCCTAAAAAAAGCGGTGTGGAAGTCCTGAGAGAAATTAAGACAGACCAAAATTTAAAACTAATTCCAGTATTGATTCTCACCACTTCAGCAGCCCAAGAGGATATTATCAAGTCCTACTCGCTCCATGCCAACTGTTATATTACAAAACCAGTAGATTTCTTACAATTTACTAAGGTAGTTAGATTAATTGAGGAGTTCTGGCTAGCAGTAGTCAAACTTCCCATCGTTTAATGGATACAATAGTTATGGGTGGTGACACTTGCCAAAATATAATTTTCAAGTTACAAATAAAAGGGTAAAGCAAAATAGTTTAAGATCGTATTGGCCCCGTGGCAATCTGAGGATAAATAACATCAAGGCTATGTGGATTAAGATTCTGTTGGTAGAAGACAATCCGACTGATGCTGATTTGCTTGCAGAACTGTTAGAAGCATCTGTAGGAGTGGAGTGGGAACTGGTGTGCGTTGAGTTCTTACACTCGGCGATCGCACATCTGAGCAAACAATCTTTTGATATAGTTTTGCTCGACCTTTCTTTGCCCGATAGCCACGGTTTGGGAACCCTAACTCGGTTGCGAGAAGTGGCCCCGGATACGGCAATGGTAGTAATGACAGGCTGGGATGATGAGGCCGTTGGACTCAAGTCTGTGCGATTGGGCGCTCAAGATTACATAGTCAAAGGTCAAATTACTACTCAATTGTTAGTGCGGACAATCCGTTACGCTATTGAACGTTCCCAAACTTTTCAAATGCTCAGGGAAAGCGAGCGACGTTTTCGGGCGATTTTTGACTCCTCATTTCAACTCACAAAGCTGCTGACTCCCGATGGAATTGTGTTGGAAGTTAACCAGACAGCTCTGGAGTTTACAGGAATGCGATCGCAAAATATTGTGGGCTACCCGATTTGGGAACAGCCGATTTGGCAACAGTCACCCAATGCTAAAGCACAATTAAAAGAAGGAATCAGTAAAGCTAGTCAAGGTGAGTTTTTTCGCAGCGAACTTGACTTGTTAGGAAACAGCGGGAAAATTGTTACCGTTGATTTCTCCCTCAAGCCAGTCAAAAATGACACAGGACAAGTTTTGCTGCTGATTGCTGAAGCACGGGATATTAGCGATCGCAAGCTCGCGACAGCCGAAATTATCAAAACACTGGCAAGAGAAAAGGAACTTTCAGAGCTCAGAGCTAAATTTGTGAGCATGGTTTCCCATGAGTTTCGCACCCCCCTGACAACTATCCAATTTTCCGCTGGATTGCTGCAAGATTACAGTTCTAATTGGTCGAGCGAGAAAAAATCCACTCATTTTGCGCGGATTCAACTAGCGATTCAACGCATGACAGAATTATTAGAAGATATCCTAGTAGTAGGTAAAATCGAAGCCAATACACTACAGTTTCAACCAGTTTCCTTAAACCTCGAAGAATTCTCCTTTCAGATTATAGAAGAACAAAAACTCAATGATAGCAACCAACACCCCATCGCCTTGATTGTCTCCGGCGACAACACCAAAGCTGAAATGGATGAAAAACTACTGAGGCAAATATTGGGAAATTTACTCTCAAATGCCCTCAAGTATTCCCCAGCCGGAACCTCAGTTGATTTACACATAACAACTCAAAATGGAGAGGTAATTTTTCAAATTCAAGACCAAGGAATCGGGATTCCCGAATCTGACCAAAAGCGAATTTGGGAAACATTTTATCGCGCCACAAATGTCGGCACTATTTCTGGAACAGGTCTCGGTTTAGCAATTGTCAAAAGAGCTGTAGAACTTCACGGTGGTCAGATATTCATGCACAGTCAGAAAGGAAAAGGTACCACTTTTAAAATCACCCTACCTTTAAGTTATAATTTAGACCCAAATAGCTAATTACTCCGTGGTAAAAATCTTCAAAAAACACATAATTTAAAAACCGGATAAATTAAGACATTAACTACAATAAATCACCGCAGAAATAACTATGGCAAAAATTTTGGTAATTGAAGACGAAGCAGCGATTAGAGAAAATATTTTAGACTTGCTAGAAGCCGAGAATTTTGTATCCCTGGGAGCTGCTAACGGCAAAGTCGGTATCAAAATTGCGATCGAACAGATGCCGGACTTAATTTTGTGCGACATGATGATGCCAGAAATTGACGGTCACGGTGTCCTCAAAGCATTGCGAGCGGAGCCTTTAACTGCAACAATTCCGTTTATTTTTCTCACAGCAAAATCTGAAAAAACCGACATTCGCCTAGGGATGGAACTGGGAGCAGACGATTACATCACCAAACCTTGTACGCACCAAGAACTGCTAAAAGCTGTTGCTATTAGACTGGAAAAACACAAAGCAATTAGCAGTCACTCCCAAAAAAAACTTGAGAATTTACGTTGCAATATTAGCACGTCCCTACCTCACGAATTGCGCACTCCTTTGAATGCAATTATCGGTTTCTCCGAACTCATATTGTCGGAATATAAGGTTTTTGAGGAATCGGATATCTTAGAAATGATCGGTCATATCCAAAGTTCTGGTCATCGCTTGTACCGACTAATTCAGAATTTTTTGCTATATACAGATCTGGAAATAGCAGCAACCAATCCAGAATTAATTAAGGAGATGCGAAACAGTAAATTTAGCTGCGTAGAATCTTTGCTATCGGAAAAAGCGCGGCAGCAAGCAAAGCTGGCTAATAGAACAGACGATTTAAAATTAAGCTTGCAAAATTTATCGGTAGCAATAGATTCTATTAAGCTGACAAAAGTTCTTGAAGAACTCCTGGACAATGCCTTCAAATTTTCTGAAGAAGGAACACCAATTTTTGTGAGTGTTTGGGTGGAAAATCAGAGCTTTATGCTGTCGGTGAAAGATCAAGGACGCGGTATGACTTCCGAGCAAATTTCACAACTTGAAGCTTATATCCAATTCGATCGCCAACTTTACCAACAAGCAGGTTTGGGATTAGGTTTGGCGATTGTGAAACGGATTGCAGAATTACACGGCGGAAACTTAAAAATAGAAAGTTCTCCCAATGAATCAACCATAGTCTCTGTGTGTCTGCCCGTTTAAATAGAATATAGCCTTTATTGAGTCAAACAGTGGCGATCGCTAGTTTGACACACCGCTCCATATAAATTTGAGCTACACTATCTGTAGGATGGTGTTGCAGACAGGCAGAAAATAATTCTCTAGCTTCTATAAACCTGTTGCTATGATAAAATATCAAAGCTTGTTCAAAGATGGGTTTTGTCTCTAACTTTTTCTGTCGCGACTCCCGCGCATCCGCCTCAAATACTTCATAAACTGTGATCGGTAGCGATTTACCTTTAACTTTGACGCGATCGACCAACCTCAAATCATAAACTTCTTCCAACTGGATAAAAGTATGGTGAGTAATTAACATCGATACTCCGTATTCTTTCGTCAAATTTTCAATGCGGGAGGCTAAATTCACTGCATCACTAATCACTGTACTATCCATCCGATTTTGCCCCCCAACAGTACCCAACATTAAAGAACCTGTATTGATGCCAATGCCAATTTGTAGCGGCTGGCGATCGGGTTGATTTCGAGTAGTATTATATTCATTCAGTTGCTCTAGCATGACAATTCCAGCTTTCACAGCATGGTCTGCACTACCATCAAACAATGCCATAATCGCATCACCAATATATTTATCAATAAAACCATAATTATCAGTAATTACTGGTTCCATCCGCGATAAATAAGCATTAATAAATTTAAAATTTTGTTCGGGATTCATAGTTTCAGACAGAGTTGTGAAATCACGAATATCTGAAAATAGCACCGACATTTCTTTTTGTACTTGATCCCCTAATTTCACCTCTAAAATACTTTCATATCCCAGAAAATACAGAAATTCGTGGGGAACAAATCGCCCGTAAGCATCTGTTAGTTTTTCCTCTGCTGCTAGGGCTTTTTCTAAGTCGTCTGTGAATTGACGGCGCTCTTTTTCTACACATCGACGTTCTGTGATATCTTGAAATGCTGCGATCGCATAGACTATATTTTTTCCCTCGTCGTAAATTGGTGTCGCCCAAACCTCGATCGGTACAATCCGATCCGGGCGGTGAATTTCCGCATCATCAACACGCACAACTTCTCCTCGCAGCGCCCGAATCAGCGGTTGGCGATCCATGGGATATAATTGATTAGTTCCCGCACAATAAGCTTGATAAACTTCTGGTAACTTACCAGGAATAACATCGCAAACTAAACCTTGACCAAATATCTGTGTACCGGCCGAATTCATGTAGCAAGGTTTTCCATTAGCATCTACGACAAATATCCCCACCGGCATCGCTTCCAGTAATTGAGTCAGCCGATTTTCACTTTCTGACAGTTCCTCATTTAACTTTTCTTCTGCTACTAAAGCTTTTTCCAAATCATTGGTAAATCTGAGCCGTTCCATTTCTACCTCTTTTCGCAAAGTAATATCCTCAGCAAAACCCTGGTAGTAAAGCACTTCACCATTCCCATCAAAAATAGTGCGTGCATACTCAGAAATCCAAATAATCCTACCATCTTTGCAGTAAACCTGAGACTCAAACTCAGATAGAGTACCGTGGTGTTTCATCAAATTCAGAAACTCTTGACGGCGATTCGGCATCACATACAATTGGTGCTCAATATCATTAACACTTGCTATCAATTCTGCTGGCGAATCATAGCCATAGATTTGAGCGAGAGCCGGATTAGCACTAATAAAATGTCCGTCTGTCGTAGTCTGAAAAATACCTTCAAGAGCATTTTCAAATATGCTGCGATACTTCTCCTCAGCTTGAATTAACGCTGCTTCCGCTTTTTTCCGTTCCGTAATATCAGTAAAAGCGATAATCCCATCGGAAATTTCCCCTAGAGAATCATAAATAGGAGTCGCCCAACTTTCAACGGGAATAATCTTATTACCCGCACGAATTTCTACACTTTCAGTCCGCACATTTTCGCCCCGAAGAGCGCGCATAATTGGCAATTCTTCTACAGGACATCTCTGATTTGTTCCTGATTTATAAAATTGATAAATTGCTGCTTTTTGCTCGGAATTAATATGGGGTACAGTTCCTTTACCAAATATCTCCCGCGCTTTCTGATTTGCATAAAAAGATTGACCGCTGGCATCCAGCACGCACACACCCAAGGGCATCGCTTCCAAATATTGCCTCAAGCGACTTTCGTTTTCGTGGAGTGTAGCAATTAACCTTGCCTGCTTGCGACTTAATTTTGCTAATTCCTGATTCATCTCCTGAAGTTCTATTTGTTTTTCCGCAAGTTGTTTCTCCTGAAAATACTTATATATTGCCTCTGTCACTGTTAGTTTCAAATCGTCCGGCTGCCAAGGCTTACCGATATAGCGATATAATTTGGCATAGTTAATAGCATTAGTAACCGCTTCCAAATCCGCTTGTCCAGTCAGCATAATATTCAGAGATTTCGGAGATATAGCATGAACGTTTCTTAGTAGTTCGTCTCCTTTCATATTCGGCATTATCTGATCGGAAATAATCAAAGGAACTTCATAATTATCTGCGATTAATTGTGATAATAACTCTAAGGCTTCTTCACCGCTTTCTGCCGTTTCAATTAAATATTTATCTTCAAAGGCTTTGAGCAAATCTATTTCCAGACTATCTAGTATAGTCGGCTCATCATCTACACAAATAATGACTGGTTTTTTCATGATTTTCCTATACCAGACTTAATCGCTTCAATTAATTCTTGATTGTTCCAAGGTTTTGCTAATAAAGCATGGACGTTTGCTTGAGTTTTGGTACGTTCAATGGCATCTTTGTCAGCTTGTCCAGTCAGCATCACCGTCACAATTTTTGGATATTTTTGATGAATCTCGATCAGCAACTGATCTCCTTTCATTCCAGGCATCAACCAATCAGAGACAATCACGAGGATATTCACCTCATCTTGACATAACTCTGCAATAATCTCCAGCGCTTCGGCCGCACTTTCAGCAAATTCATAGAGATAATGTCCGTTAAAAGCCTGTTGCAGTTCTATTTCCAGACTTTCCAGTACCGATATTTCATCGTCTACACACAGAATTGCTGGTTTAACCATGGCTAGTTTCCTCTTTTAGTCTAGTATGCTGATTGGGCGATCGCGATCGATCGGCAAAAGATTCACAATTAATTATACAATCCCGACAGGGACTTATTTCGAGCGCATAACCCACTTACCTACTCCCGTAAATTTATTGGCAAAGAGACTGTAAATGTAGTTTTAGCAGGCATAGATTCCACATCAATTTTACCCTGATGTTTATCAATTATTTTTCGGACAATATCCAATCCTAAACCGCTGCCTTCGCCCATAGATTTAGTAGTAAAGAACGGCTCAAATATTTTGGGCAATACTTCAGGTGGAATTCCCTTGCCACTATCGGTAATGCTAACTTTTACCCAGTTATTTTCATGTAATATATCAATTCTTAAAATTCCTTGATCGTCCATCGCTTGTAAAGAATTATGCACTAAATTTGTCCAAACTTGATGGAGTTCGTCGGGATAACACCATACTGCTGGCACTCCGGCTTGATAGTTTTTGATGACTTCGACACCGTGTTTGAGTTGATTCTGGTAAAGAGTTAATACAGTTTCGATTCCCTCAGCAATATTCACCTCTAATTTTTCTCCATTAAAGTCGTAACGCGCATAACTTTTTAACGCAAACACGACTTTTGCTGCACGTTCGGTAGCGGTAGCGATCGTTTTAGCACTTCTCTGAATACTAGAAAACTCATAAGCTGTCTTGAGAATTTTTTCGCTATCGGGGTCTTTTAAGAGCGACAAAAACGATTGTAAATCTGTCTGCAAGCCGAGATTGACTAACATACCAGCAAGACTGTCCGCATTACCAATCTCTTGGAACTCTAGCTGCTGCTTCACACCTCTTTTGAATTCCCGTTTTTCTCGCGTCGATAAAGAGTAATCTTGTTTGCTGGAACTGTGCATTAAATCCACGAAATCTTGCTGGCGTTCGACGGAAAGTTCTTTAAAAAAAATGGGTAAACTTTCTATGTTATTATCCAGAAAATTGTTAATGTTGCCAATAGACGATCGAATCGCGCCTAGGGGCGTATTGATTTCGTGAGCAATCCCAGCAATCAGTTGTCCCAGCGCGGCCATTTTTTCCGACTGTACCAAGTGATTTTGAGTGGCTTTTAATTGTGCTAAAGCAACTGTTAATTCTTCATTTTTTTGTTTGAGTTTATTTTGTAATTGACACATCGCCAGATGAGTTTCCACTCTCACCAACACCTCTTCAACTTGAAAAGGTTTAGTAATATAATCTACACCACCTACAGCAAAAGCTTTTACTTTATCTAGCACATCGTTAATGGCGCTAATAAAAATGACCGGAATGTCGCGAGTGCGTTCATCTGCTTTGATTTTTTGACATACTTCATAGCCATTCATTTCCGGCATCATAATATCCAGCAAAATCAAATCAGGAGGCATTCCCCTAGCAGCAGAAAGTGCCAATTCGCCATTAGGGACCGGGCGGACTTTATAGCCCTTTCCATTCAAAATTCCCGCTAACAGGCGCAAATTAGCTGGTGTATCATCTACTACTAAAATATTACCGTTGTTAGTATTCGTGTCGTTATTCATGGTATTTTGTTTCAGAAATTAAATTCAACACTCGATCGTAGTCAAAATTCTCTATACAATTTGCGATCGCACTGGCCAGTAAAGGATTCTGCAAACTAATTTGGGCGATCGAGCTATCTATTAAATCCAGATCTATATTGAGTATGGCCAGCTTTAACTCAGCTACTAATTGCTGAGGTAATCCGTTGAAAGCATCCACAGTAAGTATCTCAAAATCCCGATTCTTTGTTTTCAGTACATTAACTTCCTGTGTATTTTCATAAATATAGCGCACTCCAATATGTTTGTGCATCGCATCAAAAATCTCGGCTTCCCGGAAAGGTTTCCGCATAAAGGCATCGCAACCCGCTGACAAAATCACTGCCCGTTCCTCCTCCAAAACACTAGCAGTGAGTGCAATAATCGCAGTAGCTTGACCTTTGACAGTCCCTTTTATGTGTTTCGTTGCTTCGTAACCGTCCATCACAGGCATTCTCATATCCATCCAAATTAAATGCGGTTCCCAACAGTCCCAAATTTCAATCGCTTCTTGACCATTTATGGCTTCTTTCAATTGAAATCCCAGAGGATTCAGGATTTTAATTAATAGTTGGCGATTGAGCGGTTTATCGTCTACTATCAAAATTCGATAGGGGTGTTGGTTTGGTTCCAGGGCAATCACCTGGTTAGTTAATTTTTTGCTGTCAACTTCAGCCCGTTCGACCACAATAACTTGAATATCAAACTGAAAAACTGTGCCTTTTCCCACCGAGGAACTGACACTGATTTCACCACCCATTAATTCAACAAACTTGCGAGTAATTGGCAAACCTAATCCTGTACCCTCTTGGGAGTCTTTCCCTGTTTTTGTTTGCACAAAAGGTTCAAAAATATTATCTAATTCTTCCTGGGAAATACCATTCCCTGTATCTTCTACTTCAAAATGCAGAAACAAAGAAGACTTAACGGGGACTGAATCCGGGGCATAGATTGAATCATCAAGGGGAATTGGTGAGGCAAAATTAGCATTTTTATACAGAGATAATTCGGAGTCTTGAACATCTTTAATTTGGCGATTTTTTATTTTTTTAGAGTTTTCTAACATCGGAGAACTTTCCGATTCTGCCTGGTTGCTAATTTTAACCGATACACCACCCTGATCGGTAAATTTGAGAGCGTTGTTGAGCAGATTAATTAAGACTTGTCGCAATTTTAATTCGTCAGTTTCCACGTATTGTGGTACATCGGGACTGCGGTCAAAAATTAACTGCAATTTTTTGTCATCTGCTTTTAATTGAAACATATCTTCGACATCGCACAGCAGGCGATAAATGTCTATTTTTTTGGGATTGAGGGTAGTGCGTCCAGCTTCAATTTTGGATAAATCGAGAACATTGTTAATTAGGGTGAGTAGGTGTTCTCCACTGCTGCTAATTATGTTCATATTTTCTTGGTCTTCTCGTGATAGAGTTTGGCTGCGAGTCATGAGTTGGGAAAAGCCGAGAATTGCATTGAGAGGCGATCGCAGTTCGTGACTCATGTTAGCCAAAAAGGTACTTTTAGCTTGATTTGCGACTTCAGCTTTGTCTTTAGCTACAGCTAATTCTGCCGTCCGTTCTTCCACTCTGTTTTCGAGATTTTCAAAAGAATGTTGCAGTTGTTGAGCCATGCTGTTAAATGCTTTGCCTAATTCTCCCAATTCGTCTTTACGTTGAATTTTTACTGTTTGATTCCATTCACCTTTGGCAAGGTTTTTGGCTGCTGTATTTAAGCGCCAAATTGGACTTGTCACCCACCTAGAAGTAAAAATTCCAATAATTACAGCTACTCCTAAAGCAGCCAAACATAACCAAATCGTCATGCGGGTATTGGCATCTATTTCGGCGGTGAAATCAGCTTCGGGAACCACGACTACAATTAGCCAGTCTAAACCTTTGCCATCTTGAAAAGGTAGGACTTTGACAAATTGTTGTTTGCCTTCTATTTGAAAATTCAAAGTATAGGAATTTTGAATTTGTTTGAATTGTCTAAAATTAGTTGCTACATATTTGGCTGTAGCTTGAGTCGCAGCATCAGCACTTTCTTCAGCTTTAAACAGTTCTTTGTTACTACCTCGGGTACGGAAAGGTTTTTCGGAAGTGGAAGTTGCCAGCAGCGTGCCGTTTCTTTCCATGATAAATGCCTGTCCCGATTTCCCAACTTTGAGACTGTTTAAAAATTGACCAATGTGATCGAGGCGCAAAGCAGTAATTAATACTCCTTCCAGTTTGTCTTTTTCATAGACTGGTTGTAGAGCGCTGATGATTAATGTCGGTTCCAAAAAGGAAATGTAAACTGAACTCCAAGTGGGTTTGCCTGCGTTAGCGGCATTTTGGTAGGAAGGATGTTGGCGAATGTCGAAAGACTTGACAACAGTAGCAACTGTAGTGCGATCGCCTGTATTGTTAGTATTGTAAGAATAAAAGTCCAACCCAGTAGAGACCCCTGACATATTAATCATCAGGGAGCCATTGGACAGTTTTTCTCCGGTTCTATATTCTCCATTTTTATTGCCAATGGATGTAAAATTGATATAAGGATATAATTGTACTTGCCGCCAAAGGTATTTCTCCCAAGCTGATAAATCTTCCATGTTTAACAGCCCCAGTTTGACTGCATCCAGCTTGGTTTGATTAATTTGATGGGGCGTGGCGACGTAAATTTGGAGGTTTTGCTCGACGCGAACACTAACTTCGCTCATCAACTGACTAGCTAAATTATTAACTGCTTTTTGTCCGTTTTTAAAAGAAAGATATCCTACGAGTCCCACGGCTCCGACTATTTGCAGTACAAAGGGAACTATCAGTACAGTTCGCAGGGGAAGTTTCTCTAAAAGTTTAAAAACCATAAGTTTGAGAGGTTTGGTGAACTTAATCTAGGACAGTCCTGGTACAATCTGTCTCAACAGCAGCGCCATCAACGGGCAATTAGCTATAGGTAATTGTTTTATGGTTATTCGCTGCGGTAGATGCTCAACCCCCGATCTAATTTAAATCTAGTATTGGCGATGTTATCGGCTGTTATTGTATCAATTGTCCTATGATTTTGACAATTTAGGCATATTTTTTAGTAGGCGGCGAGGAGAAAGGCTCCAGAGACTTTATTTAAGGGCTAGGTCAAGTCGATGGGAATGGTAGATTTAGTTTAGTCAGTCAGCGTGCGTGGGCATTAATCCGGGGGACTCGGAGGTAATTGGTTGATTGCTAAGGGATTTGGAGGGTAGCGATCGAATTTGCGATCGGACTAGCTATTTTCGGCAAGACGTGATATAGTCAAAAAAGTTGAGGGTACGTAGCTCAGTGGATAGAGCATCAGGTTCCGGTCCTGAGGGTCGGGGGTTCGAATCCCTCCGTGCTCATTTTGTATTTTTTTTGTACGCCAAGGGTTTCAGGTTAGTTGTATTACCGATAGTCCTATTTTCTGCTCAAATTTCGCTCCTGTCGGTTTCAAGTATCTCCGAAACCGCCTCTATATCCGCCAAACTTGCCACGGATTTTTTGCGCCTCGCCTTGAGTTGGTTGAGTAATATTATGTCCGAGCGCTCGCATATGATAAGGAAGTAGTAACTCACTCCAACCGATGCGAACCAGAATTGCCCTACCAGATCACCTGACTGGAGTTTAGACTAAGAGTAAGGATTCAGGTGAAAAATAGTGAGAGCGATCGCCAAGAAATATAGTAATGTAGTCAGATGAGCAAAAAATCAGAGTTATCCGCAGCACTAAAAAAGGAAATAGTTGACCAGTACAGCCGTGAGGAACTGGTCAAAATAGTGCTGAGCCAACAGAAGGTGATTGAAAAATTACAACAAGAACTCGAAAAACTCACAGACAAACAGCCCAGCAATAGCCAAACATCATCGAAACCCCCATCGAGCGATCTGATACAGAAATCAGAGACCGCCAAAGTTGATAATTCAACAGAAGCACAGAAAGAGCCAAAGCGCAAACCAGGCGGACAGCCGGGACATATCGGCAAAACTCGTAAAGGATTTGGACGAGTAGATAAATATGAAATCAGCATTCATGACTCTTGCGGGCATTGTGGTAGCAGAGAATTAAGTGACATTATTGGTTATAGCAAGCAGCAGGTAGCCTGTTTGGCAGCCAAACCAATTGAAGTAGTCGAATATCAACGAGCCAAATGTCAGTGTAATGAATGCGGAGCAATGACGATCGCACCCGCCTCACCGGGCATAGTTCCAGGACAAGACTTGAGTATCGACCTACAAGCATTATTGGTATGGTTAGGTAACTATGGGCACATATCCTATCAAAAACAACAAGAGTTCCTGCGGGAACTAGGTGGAATTGAAATTGGGAGCGGGACATTACAAGCGACCAACGCGCGGGTAGCCGATGCTGTAAAGCCCGCCGTTGAAGACTTGTGGCAATGGGCACCATTACAACCTCACATTCATGTGGATGAAACTCCGTGGTGTGTCAAGGGAGTCAAAGAATGGTTGTGGACAGCCCGATTGTCAAGATTTTGGCCTGTTCCATGCCGCAGACACTCGCAGTCGAGCTGAATTAGAAGCAATGCTCGGTTCAGAGTTTGCTGGGGTATTGAGTTCTCATGATTTTAGCGTCTACAACGGTGTTGAGGTCGGGGGACAACAGAAATGTTTGGCGCATCTGAGGCGACATTTTAAGAAAGTTCTGCTTCTGAGTCACGGTAACAACACTGTCGTGGCAGAGGCATTCTTAGATTTAATTGATGAGGCATTCCGACAACATCGAAAATGGCGCGATTGCCTTGAAGAACTAGATTATCACGCTTGGGCGAGGGACTTTAAGGTCAGGCTGGCAGAATTGTTAAAGACTTGGCAAGGTCATGTCGGTCATGCTGCTGGACTTTTACTGCGTTCGTTGCGTGAGAAAGCGCACCAATGGTGGTATTTTTTAGACCATCCTTCCATTCCTCCTGACAATAATTTAGCGGAACGTTCTCTACGACTAGCTGTGACTAAACGCAAGGTATCTGGCGGTTCCCGATCGATGTCTCGGTTTGAGCAAACTGCTGATTTGTTATCTGTAATTCAGACTTGTCGGTTTCAGGGTAAAAGTGCAATAGCTTTTTTCCGTGATGCTCTGTCTGCCCATTCTTGTAACTTTTTTATGCCTTCTCTTCTTCCCCAATCAAAGACCTGAATCCTTACGAGGCTTCTAATGACAATCGTTGGTTTCTCCAAATTTTTATGTCTGCCGTTGATCCAGTTTCTCCAACTACTACATCAACGATTTCTTTGCCGGATGGCATGACTATTACTTGGTTCTTTTTAGTATGTCTTTTCTGTTTTCCCGAGTAATTATTTTTCTACTCCCGAGCATCTGTAGGTATTTGTATGGGCTGGTCATAGCTATCTACTATTAACTCAAATTCGGTCAATATTTCCAGCACCCAGGCAGAGTCTGAGTTATTTTTTTTTACTTGTTCTAACAACGAAGCTGGCAATAACTCCCTCAATATTTTTACCCAGCGGTGAAAAATATAATTAGCAGTTGATTCACCAATTCCAAATTGTACCCCGAGGATTTGAAAGGTGGGTAGGTGATGCAGGTATACGGTGGGTCATCAGGATTTGCAGAAGGCGATCGCCAACTTAGAGGGCCGACCGCTACCGGGTTTAATGATGCGGGTTTTCTGAATTTCTCGATCTATTTTATGATGCTCGTAGAGATTTTAGGCTCTGAATTCATAGCGGTGGCAACGCGCCAGCTAATTGGGCAATGGTTAGACAGTTTTTAGTATCTTTGGCGAGGATGAGTGGTACGAATACTCAACCACTGCCCTTTAAGATTTATGGCTAAGCAACTTGAAAATGTTTGTGAATTACTTTTCGATTTATCTAATCGAAACAAATGAGTTAAATCCTTCACGTAGGACTCGCGCATTGCCCGATCCGCTTAGTTTATTTTTTATACAACAAAGCCCAATTCTGGATATCAGAAAGAGGCTTTGTATCTTAAAAATAGAATCCCAGGCATCGAGCTATTTTCTCAGGCAGTGACCCGCCAAATATCTTCGCCACCGCAGCGTTTAACAACC
>JAHREW010000025.1 GCA_020883125.1 Microcoleus sp. CAWBG506 | reverse complement strand
GTGCCATCTAATTTTCTGTGGATTATGCAATGCACCTCGCCAATCCTAGGTAATTTGAGAGAACTTGTACCTACTTTGACATTCTGAGGATAACTAATAGACTGTCTACCATGCTTCGACTTGAAGCGAGGAAAACCACCGCGTTTGTCGAAGAAGTTCTTGTAAGCATTAGACAGGTTTAGTGCGACTACTTGGATTGATTGAGAATAAGCATTTGTCAACCAAGGGTACTCTTTTTTGAGATTTGGGAGTAATCCTTGAATTACACTTCTGCTTAACCCTTTGCCCGTATCTTTATAGGTTTGCTTACACAGATTCAAACTATAATTCCAGAACCAACGACAACAACCGAAAGCACCCGCAAAATACGTCTGCTGCTCGGTTGTCGGATAGATTCGGAACTTATAGGCTTGATACATTATCGGCGATCGGCTTCTCTGGTAAGATTGTATAAAGGATCGTAGAAAAATGCAAAGAATTTGTTCGCTTTCTCATGCACCGCTCATCTACTGCTGGCTGCGCATCACATCTGGTGAGCGACGCAATCGTCTTCTCACGAGCCGCCCGTCCCACCGAAGACAGTGAGTACACCTATAGCGGGGGAATTCCCGTCTGTCTAGTTAAAATTTAGCAGTTCTTTCACCTTAACAGGTGAATTGTAACTCACTCCTCACAAAATGTTTAACCTGTAGCCAACTTCATGGGCGATCGACTTTTTCTTGATTTTGCTCGGCATTACTTTCGCTACCTATCTTTGATTCTCTCCGACTCCATACCATATTTTGAGTTTCTTTTCAACTCCTGCTAGAGAATTTTACCCCACCTTTTATACAAAACAAAATTTTACTTCATATTACTTTACTTTTTCACCAAGCCCATTTTTTTATTTCTAACCTAAATCAGCGTCGCAATTCCAATACCCACAAACGTTTCCGGTTTTTCATATTACAGAGTCTGCTTTTTAATAGTCATAACTTACGCCACATTATATAACTTCGATTGTACCATAGCTTAATCACTTTTTAGTAATAGATTCTGAAATATCGCAAAATCGTTAATTTAATCAGAATCTTTATCAATAATTTTTTTAGATTTTTTTACAACATGAATTGTAATATGACCAATCCAAAATACCTTTAGCTAATACATAAAATTTACTTATAAAAACCCGCTAGAACTTTCCCATAAAATCAAAATATAGCAACCGCCAGGGTGGTTAAGTCGTGGGGTGGGGGCGGGTTTATAGAATTTGTCTATACCGATGAAAGATATCGGTGAACCCGCCCCTACAAAATCTGCCCTAATCGCCTTGGCAGTTGCTATACCTTGACGACAAACCCACTTGTGTTGAGCAAGTGGGTTTTTCCAATATTTATGGCTTCAGTTGGCTCACACCAAAAATAAGGTGATGATAATCCCTTGCAAGACAACAAAAGCCAAGGGAAATATCCAGCGGAATCTGCGGATGTTCTCATAGATCAAGTCAGGTTTTTTGCTGTCTTTTAGCAAGAAATGGACAGTGACATTCGCCACGATCGACAAAAAGAAAAAGATATAACAGATAAATATGTATGCGTCCAACAGAGTGAGGTAAGATCACCTCGGCAAAGCATTAGCAACAGTATTTTTTCAGGTGTCAAGTGCGATCGACAGCCATGTCTGAGGGATGGGAACAACCGATCGCCATTCCAGCAAATATTGATACCATGATGTATTCTGGATCTTGCTCGATCGCACATTTATGAAATTCCTTGAAATACTACAGCAAGCATCCTAACGCTTTCTCCCTTACTTATCTCAACGACTTGCGAGGAGCAATTCTCGCATCCCCTTATTTTGCCATCAATAACCTCAACCGCGACTTCATCGGTACAAAAGGCTTTTCCGTGGTATTTCAACGTTCGGAAATCGCCCAAGTAGAACAGCGTTTCCCATACTTCAAACCCTATTTAGACCAAGCCCTACAACCAGCTTGCAATGCTTTTTATCTCAACCCTCTGTGGCTAAAAGAAGGTTCCCGTGTCGATCCACATATCGATCGCTCTTTGCGATCGTACTGCAAAACGGTGGAACCTCCGGCAGCAGTCAGCGTTTTATACATCCAAGTACCAACAAATCTCGAAGGCGGAGAGTTGGTATTGCGCTGTCACAAAAAACAAGTCGGGCAGATTAAACCAGAAGCAAATACCCTCGTGTATTTTCAAGGAGATTTAACTCATGCTGTAAATGCGGTGACAAGCGGTGGAACTCGCCTGAGTTTGGTTTGTGAACAATACAGTTTGAGCGCCACAGAATTGGCAGACATTCCACCATTTACAGTGGAATCTAGGGCTGCAAAGGCAAAAAGCAAATCAGGGAATCGTACACCGTAGAATGACCACAATCACCATCTATCAAAATAGTGAATTCCTTTAACCAGCGATGGCCTAAAAACCTCTATCTGGGGAAAGATTGAGGCGATCGGTAAAATCGATTACAAATAGGAGGCTAAACCTGATAGAGATGGTATTTTTATGAAGCTGAATTACTTGACGAAGCGGTTTTCGACTGCTAGACGCTGGATGGCTGCAACTGTGCTTTGTCTGTCGGCGATCGCCGTTGTTTGGCAAGGTGCGTTTTTCTCCAACACCTCAGCAATGGCCGCCCCTTTTGCAAATTCGATCGCAGCAGCAGACCAGGGCGATAAAATTCAAGATAAAGCCAGTACAGATGCGGGACGAGCCAAGAATTTCATCCGAGACACGGAAGATAAGGTGAAGGAAGCAGCCAAGAGTAATGCAGCTAAAGTCGATCGAGCAACCGAAGACGGTAGTGTCGCAGAGCGCAAAGCCAAAAAAGATGCGACCACCATTGAGAAAAGAGCAGAAGAAGATTCCGCCCGGACTCAAAAAGCAGTAGACAATACCAAGAATGCTGTTGAGCGCACTGTTGATAGCATCAAGGATGCTTTTGGTAATTAGATAATAGATAAGTACGTCGCTCAAACTAAACGTAAACTTCTATTGTGTCAGATCCCGAACTTCTTTCCAAAGTCCGGGATCTGCGTATTTTGGGTGAGGAATCAGTGGACACCACCTTTGCTTAAATATTAAAAATTATGTATTCAGACCCTATTCAAAAAGAGTATGCTAGACTTGCAGAGCAATACGATCGTCGCTGGTCATTTTATGTAAATGCGACTGTTGAAGAAACACTCAACCGTCTAGAAATTAACCCAGGAGAGCGTATTTTAGACCTTGGTTGTGGAACGGGTTCTTTAATCCAGCGTCTGTTGCAGGTAGCCCCAGAATCAGAGGTTGTCGGAATTGATGCTAGTGCCGAAATGCTGGAAATTGCCAAACAGAAACTACCGGAATCTGTGGATTTAAAACTAGGTAGCGCTGACAACCTGCTCTTTGCCAGCAACTATTTTGATATAGTAGTATCAACCAGCGCATTTCATTTCTTTCGATCTCCATCCCAGGCACTCCAAGAAGCAAAACGAGTCCTCAAACCCAATGGTCGTCTAGTGATTACAGATTGGTGTTATGATTATTTAACTTGCAAAGTTTGTGACTTTTTCCTGCGGTGTTTCAACCCCGCTCATTTGCGAACCTATGGAGTGGCTGAGTTTCAAGGGATGATGGAAGATGAAGGATTGCAAGAAATTGCGATCCTCTCCGAGGGCTGCGCTAACGAACGATACAAAATCGATTGGTTTTGGGGCATGATGACAGCAAAGGCAGTCAATCGATTTTAGATTTTATAATTGAAGAATCGACCCGACGGATCAATCCAGGGGCTTGTCAAGGAAGCAAATATAAGTCTAATATCGTCTCCAATCTTTAACTCATTGCTCTAAAAGTGATAACAGCCGCTGTAATTCCCCACAAGCTGCCTGAAGCGATCGCGGCGCATCTTCTGGTAAATCTTGAGAATAACATCGATCGGCTAAATCCTCAACATAGGTTTTACAAACAGCTTCATTTTTCTCATATTTTGCATAAGCATCCTCCTCATTCACACTTTCTCCTTGCAAGTAGTGTATCCAAGTTTCAATATTGCGCTTGGGAACAAAAATTGCGATCGCCTCATCCAATCGCCTCTTATCCTGAGCATCTAGATCAAGTATACTAGCTAACTGACTTAATCTATCTTGTAGCGTACCGATATCTGCATCAATTAACACCACTAATCCGATCGACACCCGGTTTTTATTCTGGCGATAAGCTTTCACTTCCACCGGATACTGAGTGCGTACATACTGTTCTCCAGATTGGCTACCAGCCGGACAAATATTAGCCCGAAATTGACCTCTAAAACCTCGCTTTTTTAGGAAATAACGCGCAAAAACCTCCTGCTGTCTGTCCTCGCAGAGAATGACAATCTGAACTCTACGCTGACTCATTCAACCATCCCCGTGCAATTAGTTCAGAAACTGGCAATCCCGAATTGTCAGCTACTTCATTGCTAATTCGTTTGACTCGAACAGCAGCATTGCTTTGACGTTCAAACCAATAGCCAATTGGTGAAGCTAAAAGATAGTTGATTAACTCAGGATGGTGAGAAATTAGTAAAGATTGAAGTTTTCCCTCGTTACAAAGGTCATAAATCTCAATCAGCCAGGGTTGAATTTCTGGCAATGCTAAAAAGTTTTCTGGTTCATCAATCCACACAGTATAGTCTTCAGATTTTGTACCGTGAATCAGCGCGTATAAAGCCACTAATGTTTTTTGTCCTTCCGACAATTCTCTGAGACGATATTCAATTGGCTTGCTGTTATCTTCTTCTCCTGAAAACCGCAGTTTTAACACCAAATTATCTTCGCTGACTCGCTCAAACTTAAAATTGTTGAATCCATTCAAAACATCTTTTAAAATATTGCCAATTTCAGCAACTTTACCTTGATCTTCAGATAAGTAGCGATACCAAGAAACAAAATTTTCCATCTTAGGAGTCAAACGCATTTGTTCTTGGCTACTTTCATCAACCATCAAGCTGGGAACAACTTGCACGATGATAAATCGCGCCATTCGTTCTCTAAACCAAGTTAACTTCGTGTTGTCGTTTCTTGGCATTAATGAAGGCAGAATAGATTGCGACCAGTCAAAGGGGTATTTCGGGCCTGGTGAATAATCATCTCGATAGAGTTGAACTTCGCCGAATTCAAATATCAGTAAAGGCTGGTTATCAAAAAATAGACGCTCGTACCTAACACGACATTTATCTTGATAGTAATCGATTTGTAATTGATATGTGTAGGAGCCGCCATTACCGAGAATTTCTAGCTCGAAACGCTGAATTTTTAAGGTTTGCCAGCGGGTGAAGTCCGCTGGTTTGAAAATTCCTTCTACCTTACTGTCGCCGCTGACCAATGCTTGGATTTTCTGCAACACTTCAAAAACAGTCGATTTACCCGAACCGTTAGCACCTAGAAATAGATTAATTGCATCAAAGTCAAGTTCAAAGTTTACCAGACAGCGAAAATTGTCAATGTATATTCGTCTTAGCATGATATCTAGTTATTCTGTGATATTAATTCCATTTGCATTGGAATGACATAGAGGACACGGCAATGCCGTGTCCCTACCACGATCAATTGTAGGGACACGGCACTGCCGTGTCCTTCGTTTATCTCTAACCCACCCTTTCCGCTAATTCCATCCATTTTTCTGTTGCTTTTTCAATCTCTTGATTCAATTTACCCAAACGTTCAGATAACTTTTTCACCTCACCAAACCCACTCGGATAATTTAGAGACAAAATCTGCTCAATCTCTGCTTTTTCAGCTTCCAATTGCGGAATTTTAGCTTCTAACTTTTCGTATTCCCGCTTTTCATTAAACGAAAGCTTATTCGGTTTTGGAGGTTGAGCTTCGACTTTAGGATTGTTAGATTCAGTTGCTTGTGGTAGTTTACCTGGATTTTTTTGTGCTTTAAGTTCCTTGGCTTCTTCGGCTTTTTTGTGATCCAAATACACCGAATAATTGCCTGGATACAAACGTAAGTTACCACCCGGTTCTAAGGAGAATACCATGTCAATTGTGCGATCGAGAAAATAGCGATCGTGAGATACTACAATTACACAGCCGTTGAAGTCTTCCAGATAATCTTCCAACACCGCCAAAGTCTGGACATCCAAGTCGTTTGTGGGTTCATCCAAAATCAGCAAATTCGGCGCACTCATCAACACTTTCAACAAAAATAATCGGCGCTTTTCCCCGCCCGAAAGTTTGCTAATCGGTGCATACTGTTGAATCGGCGGAAACAGAAACTTCTCCAACATTTGAGAAGCAGTAATGATTTCTCCATCGGCAGTTTTCACCAATTCCGCGACACTTTTGAGGTATTCAATCACTCGCTGGTCTTCGTTTGGTGTCAAATCCTCCGAATGCTGGTCAAAATAACCGATATGAATCGTTGTTCCAATTTCTACAGTACCAGAATCCGGCTGAATTCGTCCGGTGATGATATCCATCAGCGTCGATTTTCCGGCACCATTGCAGCCAATAATCCCAATCCGGTCTTCTGGAGTGAAATTGTAGGTAAAATCTTTAATTAAAGTGCGATCGCCGTAAGCTTTACGGATATTCAGTAACTCAACAACTTTCTTACCAATCCGGCGGCCGGCTGTAGCAATCTCGACTTTGCCATTGGCGGTTTTGAACTCTTCTGCGCGCATATCTTTAATGCGATCGATCCGAGCTTTTTGCTTGGTACTGCGCGCCTTCGGCCCCTTCTTGAGCCATTCCAACTCACGCCGCAATACTCCCGAAAATTTGCGCTGAGTGCTGGCGGCGGATTCTTCGGCTAAGGCTTTTTTCTCCAAGTAGTAGGCGTAATTGCCACTATAATTGAAAAGGTCGCCCCGATCGATCTCTAGAATGCGATTGGTGACGCGATCGAGAAAATAGCGATCGTGCGTAATCAGCAACAAAGCACCGCGATAGCCGTTCAAATAGTTCTGCAACCATTCGACAGACAGCGCATCCAAGTGGTTAGTCGGTTCATCCATTAGCAACACATCCGGTTCCGAAAGTAAAGCTGTTGCTAAGGCAATTCGCTTGCGATAGCCGCCGGACAAATCGCCAATTTTGGCATCAAAATCCTCAATTCCCAACTTAGTCAAAATCAATTTAGCCTTAGTTTCCAAATCCCACGCATCCACCTCATCAATGCGTTCAGACACCGCAGACAGACGCGCCATCAACTTGTCTGTATCGCCTTGGTGGTGGGACAATTTATCGGAAATCTCCTCGTATTCGCGTACCAAAGCCATTTGTTCGCCACTGTCGGCAAATACTTGCTCTAAGACTGTGTGACTTTCGTCTAAATCTGGCTGTTGGGGGAGATAAACAATTGTAGCGCCGGGATTGACCCAGCGATCGCCAGAGTCGATCGACTCCATACCGGCAATCATCTTCAGCAGGGTTGATTTCCCTGAACCGTTGGTGCCGATGAGTCCGACTTTATCGCCTTCATCCAGGCTGAAACTGGCATTTGTCAAGAGTTCCTTGATGCCGAAGTCTTTTTTGATCGATCGCAGAGTAAAAATAGTCATGAGTATATAAATTCATTTACCTAGCTTAGTTTAGCTTAGTTCGATCCTGACCGGTTGCATGGATATCGTCTGTCGTTCCGATGAAAGTTTTTCAAGACAAGGGTGAACTCGATTTTTTAGAGCACATAAATGTCAAGTGATGTTCAGAATAATCGCTTATTAAAACCGTTAATTCTCCATTTTAAGAGGATAAATGATCCAGATCTAGCCGATCGCTCTCAACATACTCCTTCGCTGTCATGTCTTCCAAAGCTACTACCGAAGCCTCCACATTTTGGAATCGTCCAGATTCAGGGATTAATTTCAACCACTGTTTTAGAAACTGCTCCCATCCTATTCCCTCAAACTGATTCTGTTTCTCGTCCCGGACAAACCAAAATATTAATCGGATTTCACAGCTATTCCATGAAGGTTCTGCCCCCACTCTAATCTCACGCAAAGCGCGAAGAGCTTCTCCTTCGTTGGTGGATTTATCATGCTTATCGCGTAGCCGATTTTGGAGCTTTTTAGCAAAGTCAGTGAAGTCGTCAGGGAAAGCAAATCGAGCACGCTTCCGTATCAGTGCTTGCCCAAGTTGCCTAATCTCCTCATCGTTAAGACATCCGGGTTTGCGTTCCCATTCTGCCACAACAGCCTTTTCTACTGTCATTACACGATCGAGATCCGCGACAAGATTAAGTTCTGCAACCCCAGGAATATAAGCATATTGAGGCTGTCTACTTCGTTGAATCTCATGCAAGTTTGTCGGCTCAACTTCCACAAGAGGTACGACCTCAACAAATGGACGCTTATCACAAGTACGAACAATATCACAGGTTTGTGTAACTACGGTAAAACCCTTGACCTCAGATTCTGCAAGATCAGTTTCTGCTTGTGCAACCTCAGCAGAGTCAGATGTCAAAGGGCGTTGAGGATTAAAGCGATGGACAAACCAATGTTCTCCAAGCACACAATCACCCTGACACCACTCTTTTAGAGCAGTGTCTACCATCTGAATCAAAACATCACCATGATCATTGACCACTATTATTCTTTCGGCTCCTTGCTGCTCTAGCAGGTCTTGATCGTCCAACCTCCCGATGGATAGGCTCTTGGAGAGCGTCCACCAGAGCCGCTGGATTCTGAGGCCGACGTGCCATAAGTGCATCTTCAGACAAAGAACCTAATTGTGGCTTTTGAGGTGCATTACCAATGCCAACAATCTGCTTGAATTCCTTGTATTTACCTGCGACGAGTAGGTCAAAAAACTGATTGCCATTACTGCCTTTCAGTAACAGACTGCGATTGAGATTTGCACTCCCTCTATCGATGTATTGAATAGCCTCTAACAATCGATTAAGCTGTTCTTCATTAAAGCGAGACAATGGTTGCCCACTTGCCCAAAAATGAAGGCTTCTGCGTGAAACATTGAATAATTTAGCAAGCTGTTCCCAGGTTAACCCGCTTAATATTCTCAATTCGCTAAGAGATTTCTGCGTTGCTTCTGGAGAGCCAGTCGCTCGCAAAGTAATCCCACTGGTCGTCCTGTCTAAAGCAGCTAACAACGCTCGATCGTCACTTACTCTAGAACCAGTTGTGCCCGAACTAACTAGCGAAATTATAGAACCAATAGATGAATTAGTATCTGAATGTTTCATAGCTCCCAGGGCAGAGGTACTCGATCGCTCATTAGGGTTTTTACTCAACATAGTGCTCATAATTCACCTCCAAAACGTCGCAAAAAGTCATCTTTTACTGCCCAGCGGAAGAAAGTATAAATTCTTTCAGCAAAACACCGTCCTTCACTCATCAACTCTTCAATACAGAATTCTCGATTTTTTGAAAGGGACATATCTATATCGAGTATCCAGCTAGATTCAGCCACAGGTTCAATTGCATCGGGAGCAAAAGTTACACCACCAGGTATAAGTCCCCATCTTGCAATAATTTCCTCACCTTTATTTGGAATTACAAACAAAGATTCATTAATAGTTTGATGAATATCTTCTATAAATTCAGCACCCATAAGTCCTGCTATCTCAGGCTTGACAAGTGATGATATGTCTTGCAAATCTTGACCAATAAGTCTGTCGATATATCGCAATCCAAATCGTTCAATAATTTGGGGATTAAAACTTTGCTCAAATGCGATAAGCAAATGTTCTAAACGTTCCAAAAAATCACGACGGCTAGAGTAATTTGTTGTCTCAAGCGCCATAAAATTAGGCGCTAAAGATACGCGCCAGCTATCTGCTGTATCTATGAAACGCCAAGTTAGTTGAAGAGTTGGTTGTACAACACCTTGAGGCCCAAATATAAAAGTCTGAGTTTGTTCGGGTTGTAGGATAGGATATTTTTCTCTAATTGCCTCTTGAAATGAACCCACAAAATCTTTCTTCTCGATCGAGAGAATAGGTGGAAAGCGCACCTGTGCAATCACTCGAATCAGAGGTGCATCCTTCAACAGTACCTCTTCAGGTGGCTGTGCGGTAAGTGGATTGTAATTAACCACTTTCTACATCCTTTTTGGAGTTTTCAAAGAAATTAAGCATAGCTAGAGTCTCGATAATCGTTCCCTATAACTAGGATATAACAACAGTGTGAAGTAAAGTGTGAAGTTTAACAAATATTTTCCAGCAAAACACTTAGAAATAGATATAAAACCGAGTATGCCTTTATACTGCGTACTGTTTGTTCAAATCGATCGCCCTACCAATCGACCAAAGCACCAAATTCTACCAACAGAGGCAAATCATCGAACTCTCTCTGTTTGGTTCCGTCCTTCGAGACGACTTTCATGGAGACAGCGAGATCGATATCCTAGTTGCCTTTGGCCCGAAAAGCAACTGGGGTTTACTCGATCGCGCCCAAATGCAGGAAGAACTTGAAGCAATCCTCAGCAAACCAGTCGATCTAATCACTAAACGGGCGATCGATCGCACTTACAACCCGATTCGCCGTCAAGAAATTCTCTGTACCGCTCAAACGACTCCAAGCCCGCAATCATCTTCAGCAGCGTTGATTTCCCGGAACCGTTAGTGCCGATGAGTCCGACTTTATCGCCTTCATCCAGGCTGAAACTGGCATTTGTCAAGAGTTCCTTGATGCCGAAGTCTTTTTTGATTGATCGCAGAGTAAAAATAGTCATCAGTATATCAAGTCATTTACTTAAGCTTAGTTTAGCTTAGTTCGATCCTGACCGGTTGCATGGATATCGTCTGTCGTTCCGATGAAACTTTTTCAAGACAAGGGTGAACTCGATTTTTTAGACTATCTAAATCTTAATAAATGTTAAAAATAAGTAGGAATACGGAGACTTGTTCGATCATCTAAATCTTGATAAATGTTAAAAATAAGTAGGAATACGGAGACTTGTCAGAACATTACATAAAGTCAAATATAGATGATAGTCAGCTATTGCTTGACATGAAAAATTACGATCGTCTGAAAAGTAAAAAGAGCTTGACAGACATCAGCGCTATTCAGTAAATTAATTACATCCTTAAAGAATTCGTATTCTTATGGCAATCACACAGGGACAGTTTGATGCATTAGTCGGAAAGCTAGAAAAGTTCTCGAAGAGCAATCCTGGGAATTACCGCCTGCGAGTTGCCCTATTTGCTGCATTAGGATATGCCTATATCTTTCTGGTACTTGCTGGGCTATTGGCGCTAATTGGGGTAGTAGTTCTAACTATCTTTTCTGGTAATCGTGTCAGTGCTAACACTATCAAATTCGCTGCTTTTTTGCTGGTTATAGTGTGCGTGATTGTGCGATCGCTCTGGGTAACTTTCCCACCTCCTCAAGGATTGAAACTCAATCGCGCTCAAGTCCCTTACTTATTCGCTCTGGTTGATGAATTGACAACTAAACTTCAAGCTCCCCGATTCCATAACATCCTTTTAAATCAACAGTTCAATGCAGCAGTTGTTCAAATTCCACGATTGGGTATCTTTGGTTGGCAGGAAAACTATTTACTTTTGGGACTTCCCTTGATGCAATCCTTGTCTCTGGAACAACTCAAAGCAGTTTTGGCACACGAGTTAGGACATCTCTCTGGCAACCATTCCCGCTTTGCAGCATGGATTTATCGAATCCGCAAAACATGGATTCAGATTTATGAAAGATTACACCAAAGCGAACAGCATGGAGCCACGGCTTTGTTTAATCGCTTTCTGGAGTGGTATTGGCCTGCTTTTAATGCTTACTCTTTTATTCTGGCGCGGATGAATGAGTATGAAGCCGATCGCTGTGCAGCCCAACTCGCTGGATCGCACACTGCGGCTGAGGCTCTAATTAACGTAGAATTAAGATATCGTTTTCTGGAAAATTTTTTCTGGAAAGATATCCATAAGCAGATGGAATATCAGGTCGATCCACCAGACAATGTTTACTCCTTGATGTTGACAGTATTGCATAGTCCGATCGCTGAAGACAACAACAAGCTGTGGTTAGAGCAGGCTCTTGCAGAAAAGACCAATAACGCAGACACCCATCCCTGCCTTACCGATCGACTACAATCTCTCGGTTATTCCACTACTAAGGCCGAAAAGCTATATCAGCCAGCAACCATACAAGTCAGTGCAGCAGAACATCTTCTGGGAACAGCTTTACAACAGTTCGCTACTCAGTTCGATCGGGATTGGAAAGAAGCAGCAGCGACACCTTGGCGACAACGCTATGCCTACCTACAGCAAACTCTTGACAAATTACAAGCTTTAGAGCAAAAAGCACAAATCCAGAAACTTGCCGAACAAGAAGTATGGCAACAAGTTTACTACACCTTGGAATTGCAACGTGATGAAGCTGCGCTTCCCTTGTTGCAGGATGTGTTAAAAAATCAGCCAGATCATGCAGAAGCAAACTACACTATTGGGCGAATTTTGTTACAAAAGGCTGATGTGGCAGGTATTACTTGCATTGAAAAAGCCATAGTGGAAAGGATAGATTGGGTCATAGATGGTTGCGAGTTAGTTTACAGTTTCTTATCGCAACAAGGTCAAACGGAAGAAGCACAAAAATATCGCGATCGAGCAGAACAACATTATCAGCTTCTGCTGAAAGCTCAACAGGAAAGATCTGATGTATTCGATCGCGATACATTTAAACCTCATACTCTAACAACATCAGAGGTAAATGAATTGAAGCAGCAGCTAGCTGACTATCCGCAGGTTAAAGAAGCTTATCTGGCAGAGAAAGTTGTGACCTATTTTCCAGAAAAGCGCTTCTGTGTTCTAGGAATTGTTCGTAAACGAGGTTGGACGGAAAGTGAGGATGCGGCTCAAAAGTTACTTAACCTGCTAGCTACAAATTGGCAGTTTGATCCTCAAGTCTCGATCCTGAGTTTTGAAGGCATCAGTTATTATGGTAAACTCAAGAAAAAGATTTGTCAGATCGATCGGTCTTTAATTTTTAGACGTTAGTGCTGTTGTATAAATGCTAATGCTGAATGCGATCGCCCAGATTAAAATAAAAGAGCAACCTTTGAAACGAGGTCAAACCGATGATAGTCCACGAACCCCGCTACAGCAAAGAAGAATTTGCCAAAGCCGACGATGAGATTTATGAATCTCAAGTGCGCCCTCAAGTCGAGACAGGCGATCGTGGTAAGATTGTGGCGATCGACATTGAGACAGCAGCTTTTGAAGTTGACGCCAGTGAAATCGCTGCTTGCGATCGCCTCGAAGCCCGTCATCCAGATGCTCAAATCTGGATTGTTCGCATTGGTTCTCGTCATGTCCGTCGATCGGGAGTTTTTGATGTACAAGATACGATCGCAATCTCTGCTAAAAGTGCTACAAGCTGCCTCAAACTCAAAACCATCCTAATGCAGATCGATACTCAATTGAAAAACAAAAATCCTCTGCGGTAAAATTAGAAATAAAGCACGGATAATTCCCATAAGTCTAATAAAATAGAGAGACAAACCTGACTTAACTGAGATACTTGACATGGTTTCATCAGAACTAATCTCGACGTTGCGAGGGCTGAATCGTGCAGACCAGTTATACATTATGCAGCTTCTAATTTCCGAACTAGCTCAAAAAGAAACGGATCTAATTAAGCCCGATCGAGCTTATCCAGTCTGGTCGCCCTATGATGCGGTTGAAGCAGCGGATACAATGCTAAAAGTGCTACAAGCTGCTAAAAATCAAAACCATGCCTAACGCCGAGCAATACCCATTTGTCTCCAGTGATGCTTTTCAAGCAACCCCTAAAACTGATTACACAAACTGGAGAACTCTTCGCAATGTACTATAATATAGATACCAACAAAAGTTGGAGTATCTTTGTATACCCTTGTTATATAAACGCAGGTTCTTATGTCTCAAGCAATTAGGCAAGACATCATCAATATCGCCGAAGAGCAGATTGACGAAATAAGGCAAAAGATTGACTACCATACCACAGAATATACCATCGAATTCATAGTCGATAAATACCTGGAACAAGATGATGCCGGGCTCGGTGAAATTTATATTCCTGAATTTCAAAAAAAATTGAGATGGGATATTAATCATCAATCTTTATTCATTGAATCAATTATTCTTGGTGTTCCTATTGCTGCCATGATTGTCGCAGAAATTGAAGAAACTGGAAAAATAGCGATTGTTGATGGAGCTCAGAGGGTGATGACTCTGGCAGCTTTCCTCACAAATCAGTTCCAGTTGAGTAGTCTTCAAACATTAAATTCTCTAAATGGTTCCTATTTTAAGGATCTCGCACCCTCACGCCAAAGAAAGTTTAAAAATACTTCACTCCGAACGATCGTTTTCTCAGACAAAGCTGATGAGAGAGTAATAAATGAAGTGTTTTATCGCATCAACTCTTGATAAGATATTGAATTGCGTACCGACAGATTTTTCCATTAAACTGAAGACATATGATGTTAAAAACCAAGTTTTAAGTTGCAGCCTATGAAAGAGTTTATCAGAGACTTTAACAGGCGAGTGGCAGAAATCCTGAAATATTTTGAATTAGTAGATAAAATCGAACAAATTGGTGCATTGTCTGCTAAATCAATCATCTTCCCATCAGGTGAATATATTGTTGATAGCGAGATTCAAAAAATCTTGCAGTCTCATTGTTATCTGCTATTATACAATCTCGTCGAATCTTCTATTAGAAATGGTATAACTGCCATTCATGATGTTATTTTAGTCGAGCAATTAACTTATAAAGATTTAAGTCCCAAAATCAAGAGATTGTGGTTGCTGAACGATAGAAGTAAAAGTTTCAGAGACTCATATGTCAAAAAGGATACTGTCGCTGACAATCTTCAGGAATTAATTAAATCGGTTTTGGATGATGAGATAGTTTCGTTAGATCCATCTAATATTCCCATATCGGGAAATTTGGATGCTAAAACTATCAAAGAACTCATAGATATGTATGGCTTCTTTGGAAATTTAGGAGTTGCGAGTAGAGAAATAGATGACATTCTGAATTTTGTCGTTAAGATCCGATGCGATTTGGCACATGGAAATGTTTCGTTTTGTGATGCTTCGAGTCAAATACTTTGGAGCAAGTTAGTTGATGACAAAGATAAATTGGTTAAATACCTAACTTATCTGCTGAATAATATTGATGATTATATTGAGAATAAGAAATACAGAATCTAGTCTCGGTAGCGAGTAGGGTGAAAAATTGCAAGCCCTAGCTGGATTGCGCCTATAACAATCCTTGCAGGAGTCGTAATTTTTTACCCCACCCCAACCCTCCCCTTGAATCAGGGGAGGGAGCAAGAAATTCACAAATGATTTAGGATTGCTATAGATAGCGATCGCACCTAAAATACCGATATACTTATAAATTGTAAAATCTGAGTCGATCGAACTTACACACTTGGTGTTCAATAAGAAATAACTAAATCAACCATAAATTGGTAAATAAACGTGAATCTCCCATTGATAAATCGTGTTCTAGAACACAAAGATCGAATTGCGATCGCCACCAACGAACAAAAATATACCTATGCAGATTTACTGCACACATCCAGCCAAATAGCAACAAAATTGCTTCAGGATGTGACAGATTTACAAGAACAGCGAATTGCTTTTCTGATTCCGTCTGGGTTTGAGTATGTCGCTACTCTGTGGGGAATTTGGCGCGCAGGTGCGATCGCCGTACCTCTATGCGTGTCCCACCCGCGACCAGAATTAGAGTATGTTATCACCAATTCTGGAGCATCAATTATTGTTGCTCATCCTAATTTTGAAGCTTTATTGCGCCCGATCGCCCGATCGCACAACCTACGATTTATCCTCACCTCAGAAACCCTTCCAACTCAGATTAGTCCTCTTCCAGAAATAGATATCACCAGACGCGCCTTAATTCTCTACACCAGCGGTACAACAGGAAAACCAAAGGGAGTAGTAACCACTCATCAAAATATTCAAGCTCAAGTAACCAGCTTAATCGACGCTTGGGAATGGACATCGAGCGATCGCATTCTCCACGTACTTCCCTTACATCATATACACGGAATTGTCAATGTATTAACCTGTGCTTTATGGGCCGGCGCAGAGTGCGAAATGTTGAGCAAATTTGATGCTGAAACAGTTTGGAATCGAATTTGTGACGGTAACTTTACCTTATTTATGGCAGTACCCACGATTTATGTAAAGTTGATTGCTGCTTGGGAAACCGCTACGGAAGAAACCCAAAAAAGCCGATCGAAAAGTTGTGCAAAAATGCGCCTAATGGTTTCAGGTTCAGCAGCATTACCAGTTCAAGTATTAGAAAAATGGCAAAAAATCAGCAGTCATTTTCTGCTAGAACGTTATGGGATGACAGAAATTGGCATGGCCTTATCCAACCCTTTACACGGTAAACGAGCATCGGGATATGTAGGAAAACCTCTACCTGGCGTGGAAGTGCGATTAGTCAATGAAAAAGAAGAATTAGTAACAGCAGAAACACCAGGAGAAATTCAAGTCAAAAGTCCCGGAGTATTTCTGGAATATTGGCAAAACCCCCAAGCAACAGCGAAAACTTTCCAAGCTGGCTGGTTTTGTACAGGAGATTTTGCAGTAGTTGAGAATGACAACTATCGCATACTCGGAAGGATGAGTGTGGATATCATCAAAACCGGAGGCTATAAAGTTTCAGCTTTAGAAATTGAGGAAGTATTGCGATCGCATCCAGAGATTCACGAATGTGCAGTGGTTGGGGTTGAGGATGTAGAATGGGGTGAGCGAGTTTGTGCTGCGCTAGTTTTGCGATCGGAATGTAGTTTAACCTTAACATCTTTCAGGAGTTGGGCAAAAGAGCAATTGGCTGTGTATAAAGTCCCAACCCGAATTTTGACAGTTGAAGAATTACCTCGAAATGCAATGGGAAAAGTGACTAAGCCGACAATAATTCAATTATTTTGTTGACGGTTGACAGTTGACGGTTGGTAGTTGGCGGTACCGGAATGATATAGAGTCCAAGGCAGTGCCGTGTCCCTACCCAGAATAACATTGTAGGGACACGGCACTGCCGTGTCCTGGCTGTGAGTAATATTGATAATTTCGATGCTACCGGAATTGATATCACAACGGTCAACAGTCAACAGTCAACAGTCAACAGTCATCTATTTTGCGGTATCTTAGGTGGACACCAAAACAGGTTTTTACTAGAAACCCCGATCGACTCCAAAATCCCTCGCATCACATCCGTACAGTACATCCAGTGTCCCAAATCGTCATACATTCGATCGGGATTAAACTCCACATTGTAATGCAGCACATTATCAAGACCCGCAAACTCATCGGAAGATTGGGGAGAAAGCAGCAGCAATTGAAAAGGTTTCCCTTGACATTGATATTCAAGTTTATGGATTAGATCGATCGCACCATTGCGATCGGCAATACCAGTGCGAACAAACAGCACCTTATCACAATTTTTAAGTGCATACCAAAACCGCCCAGAACGTGCCGTATATCGCTCGCGCATCCGTTCAAATACCGGAGACATATCATTAACAGGATCGTCTGTATCTTCAACTTCATGGGCAAAAGAAAGACCAGACCACTTGCTATGATAGATTCTGCCCGCTTCAGGACTGTAATGCAGAAAAGCCGGATTCCACATATCATAAAAACCGTTTTCGATCGCATCAGCAACATCTCCAATATTGGTAGTGCGCGTCAAATCGAAGGGAAAAGCCGGGCCATCGTACTCCATCTTATACAGCATCATCCGCACCGCACACCGATCGCCCAGCGGCAAAATCGCCACACGGCTGATATCCGATAATTGACATTTATATTGAAACAACACAGCGGACTTAGGCGGTGCTTTCACCCGACTTTCGAGCCCGTCGTCGCCAATCATCATGGTGCGAAAAGGGGCGTCGGGATTTAGCGGATCATCATACACACCCGATGGCATGGCTTTCAGTACATGACGAACCTCCTTCCACATCGGTTGAATGTTGTATTCTTTGTCTGATTCGTTGATAATCCAAAGGTGGCTATCGTCTAATTTTAAAATCCCCAAATGCCCGTCATAGAACAAAAGCTGTGAGTTGTTCGGTGCAAAAAGATTGAAAGCGGAAGTGTATTCCAAATCAGCGCCAGGGGGAATTTCTACTGTAGTTTCGATCGTCCCATTTTCCTGCACTGCAAAGAAAGGAAGCGTCCCTGAATTGACATTTTTGGCAATGTATATTCCCGGTATCAATCCTGCTTTACGTTGCAGTGCAGTTTGGATTGCTTGCCAATAGGGAGCGATTGTGTAATTGTTTGGTGATGAATTGACAATTCGCAAACGCTGTTCTTCCAGACAAGCAGAGACTTGAAAACCCGCATTGTCTAGGTAAACTGGAACTGTTTTCGGTTGGGAAAAGTATTGTTTTTCTCTTACCAATTCGTCTTTGTCGATCGCGAACAAGTTAAGATCGATCGTCTCATACATCAGCTTATGACCGATCGTGTTTGGGTGAGAAGGATCGAAGGATGTCCCCTGTTTCCAGCCTCCTTGTCCATCATCCAACACTCCCAACCAATCCAGGACCGGAACGCCCCAATTCAGCATCCGCTGGTGAGTATCTCGCAGCAGCCAGTAGTGTTCAGAGTTATAATTGCCGTGGGGATATACCCCGCCCAGAATCGGCCGTGATCCCAGTGCCCGCGTCATTTTCACCAACTGTCGCAAGCCGCTTTCAAACCTGCGTTGCGCGCCCCTTCGTTCGTGGGGGCGACAGTGGGCGAGCCCTTCGTTACCCAGGGACAGGGCAATAATCACCACATCTGGTTGTTCTGGGGCGACGACTGAGGGAAAACGGGCGATCGTTTTGCTGACATTTGCCCCGGTTTCTGACAAATTGATTAGTTGGTGTCCGTATTTTTCCTGCAAAGATTGTTCCAACTGGGAAGCCCAACCTTTCAACATCCAGGCTTTATGACCCTTGGCGACGGAACTACCAATCACTGCAATTTTTAAACCTTCAGACTTTTTGTCTGAGGGTATCTTGACAACTGGTTCCTCATAGTATCCGAATGGATAAGGCTGGAAATAACCAAATGCGCCATCGTCTACGATTATTTTGCTGGATGGGTACTCTGGGTCGATCGGTATCCAGCGGTTAAAACCAAATCCTTCCCATTCTGCGATACCATTGGCATCAATATACACGTACTTATATTCAATTTTTTGGCGATCGCCCAAATCCAGAGATGGCTGAATGTCTATATCTGTGTACCATAGAGGATAGCGATCGGCACTGGTTTTCAGGCGTAGGCATTTGGTGATATCCCACAGTCCTAATTCGGGAGTAGAACCGACGATACCGATGGATGCGCCAGTTTGCGTGTGTCCAATAATCTGGAATCGATACATAGGTTTTTTCTCGATCTTAAAGATACAAGGCCGGACAAGAAGGCTGAATCCTCAAAGTTGTTTTAGAGAGTAACACATAGAGTGATTTAAATATGTCTTTGAAATAACATTGGCTGTGAGCTCTAGCGATCGCCTTATACCAATTTTTTATGAGGCTGCTCCTGAATCTGATCCCCCTAGCCCCCCTGGTGGGAGGGGGGACAAGATTCTTCTCTTTCGTCCCCCTTCTGAAGGGGGATGCGAGGGGGATCGAAATATATGCAACTTCACATTAAATTGGTATTTACGGGTGAATTTATACACAAAAAATAGATCGACCTTTACCACAAGAGCGATCTAATTTATGTTGAAACAAAAGTCAATATTAAAATAAAAGTATCTCAAATTTCCGACTTCTGTGCTTCCTGCTCCTTGACTTGCTCTTCCGAGTCCTGATTAAATGCTGATTCTAAGGACTCTGTAATCTCCTTCGACTCTGGAGTGCGTTTAGAAAAACCCCACACAAACATCAAGGCGATACATGAAACTAACAGCCATTGGGGAGGAACTAAATCTGGATTAATTACTTTCACCAACAACCTCATGCCCACGAACCCAACTGTGATGTAGCCTGCACTTTCCAGGTGAACGAATTCATCCAGCCAGCGGATGAACAATCCAGCCATGAATCGCAGAGCAATAATGCCAATGGTAGCGCCAGTGACAACAATAACAGTGTTATCGGAAACTGCGATCGCAGTAGTGACGCTATCCAAAGAAAATGCTAAATCAGTAAAAGCAATCATGGGAATTGCTTGCCACACAGACGCAAATCTGGGCCCGTGATGTTCTCCCTCGGAGTCAGTATCTGAGGAAAAGTGCTGCCAAACCAGCCACAATAGGTAGAGAGCACCCAGCAGTTCAAACTGCCAGTATTGGATCACCCAAGTAGCGGTTACAATCAGTGAAATTCGCAGTACGAAAGCAATTATCAAACCGAAATTGAGAGCCTGTTGCTGTTGCTTTGGTTCTTCCAAACCTTTAGAAATAGATGCTAGGGCGATCGCGTTGTCAGCCGAAAGCACAGCTTCCAAAGCCACCAAAACTAACAATAACAAAAAGGTGTCAACTCCAAGATTGGGAGAAGATTCGATAAATTGGTCTAGCATTAACTATGTTCTGCACCTAAAATTTGCAAGGGTAGAGCGCAGCGCCAATCACCTGCTCTGTCGAGAATTAGTGTCACCTTCACTTATCTTAACCTAATCTGGCAACTATGCGACACCCGATCGCCCTCCTTCTGCGCTCCATCTTGAGAAGTCCAGGCCGTATTTTATATTTCGAGTTGTTACAAGTGATTCCCAAAAGCGCCAATTTGCCGGAAATTAGTGAAAGCTCGTGCCCGTGAAAAGGAGTTTTGCCAATATGTCTTTAACAGATACCCAAGTCTACGTCGCCCTCGTAATTGCTTTGATTCCAGGAATCTTGGCTTTCCGGTTGTCTACTGAACTGTACAAGTAGTTCACAGACACTAGCGAGAATCGCCAAAGTACCTGCCTCAGCAGTTAAATCTTGAGAGTGCAGACAATTGCTGCCACAGTGGAGTAGATTGTTTGTTGTCAGCAAGACAAAACTGCAAGGGCAGGCATTTTTATGTCAAAAATCTGTCCCCAGGCGTCCTTCAGTCTCAAAAATTTTAGCTGGTATCACCTTGACAAACCAGGATAGGTGTGGATTCAACTAAAAGTTTTCTGGAACTAGCAGCTTGAAAACGTCACTATCAGACATCTTTGACATCCTCACCGGGCTAAAGCCACGGTGATTCCAAAGATCACTCTTTGGGCTTCCTCTTTCCCCGACTCGGCTTACTTGGAGGAATTTCTTCACCCAAGCTCTTGTCGATGTCTCCAGAGGCGTTAAGCGTTCCCGTGTGCCCCACGGTACGAAGTGCAAGTTCCAGTATGTTACGAGCGGCGTTCCAGTCCCGGTCTAAAACCAACCCACAATGAGAACATTTATGAGTTCTTGTACTCAAAGACTTCTTGACAACTTTCCCACACTTAGAACAAATCTGGCTGGTGTAGTGCGGTGGAACAGCAACTGTTGCTACACCAAATACCTTGCCAAAATATTCCAACCAACTCCGGAAAGCCGACCACGCCGCATCAGAAATCGACTTAGCAAGTTTCCGATTCTTAACCATGTTTCGCACCTGCAAGTCCTCATAGGCAACCAAGTCGTTAGACTGGACTACGCATCTTGCCAATTTCACAGCAAAATCTTTACGCTGCCTACTTACCTTGAGGTGTTTTCTGCTCAATCGGTTTCTCGCTTTGGTTCGGTTAATCGCTCCTTTTTGAGTTCGAGAAAGCCTTCGACCGAGCCGTTTGAGCGCTTTTTCAGACTTCCTGAGATGCCTGGGATTGTCAATTGTATGTCCATCCGAGTCGGTGTAGAAGTGATTCAACCCAACATCCAGCCCAATAGTTTTACCCGCTGGTTCTCTTCGCTTCATCAAGCTTTTCATACTGATGCTTTTCGCCTTCAAGCTTTGCTTCAAATACCAGCATTTTACGTTATGGTGTTGGATATAATTATTCTAGCTCAACATCAATAAAATTGAAAGCCGTCCTAGAAGGACGGGGCTTTAGACCCATTTCTTTGGTAAAAAAAATTATGCAAGCGATTAAACCTACCGTTACCCCACTGCGTCCTGTCAAAAACTCCCCTCGCGTTGCTGCAGGTACCAGCAGCCGCCCGCGTTCTTACCCTCACCAAACCCTCGCGGCGGAAGCAGGAGTGAAGTTAGCAGTCAACATGGTACTTTCAGTGTGTGCAACTTCTGCTTTGATTCAGCTTTGGCCTCACTACCGGGCAGTACAAGAAAAATTGCAGGAAATCCAAGCTGAAGTCAATATTACCGAAAAGAGAGTGAATCAGTCCCGATCGGACTTTAATCGCTACTTCGATCCCAGTCTGGCTAAAACAGTGATGCAAGAGCAAAGCAATCGGGTTGACCCCCAGCAGCAACCAGTCATTTTGCAGGAATCGGAGGCCCCTGACGCCGAGGAGTCAACTCAACAACCTTAAGGAAGAAGTGCGAGGGACTCAGCAAGAAGGTCGCAAAGATATCTTCAGCCATTGACAATTTCTTAAGAGTCTGCTTGTTAGATTTCGATTCCGGTTGCACTCGACCATGATTGTTGACGGTTGACAGTCCGTCGAACAACTCAAAGGCGGGTAAGTCTTGTGATGGGGTCAGTCCCACTATCTCAAAACTTAAAACTTGGGTTTCAAGCTGACTTCGCCATTACGGTTTTTTGCTTCAGCAGTTCGAGTGCAGCTTGATATTGCAAGTCGCTCTCAGTGCCAATTTGAACCCCCGTCATCGACTCGATCGGTACTACCCGATCGGGCGCAATCCCCATTTTGTGAATATCCGTGTGATTGGGCGTCTGGTATTTCGCCACAGTCACAGCCAATCCCGAACCATCTGACAAATCAAACAGGGACTGAATCAGCCCTTTACCAAAGGTCTTTTCACCCACCAGTTTAGCTCTGCCATTATCTTGCAGCGCACCAGCCAAAATTTCGCTAGCACTGGCAGTTCCCTTGTTTACCAAAACAATCAGGGGATCGTCTGTTAGTGCCTGTCCATAGGCATCAAAACTGCCGAGAACACCTTGTCGATTGACTGTGTAGACAATGGTGCCGGAATCGATCCACAACCGGGCAATTTCAATCCCGGCTTGCAGCAGTCCCCCTGGGTTGTTCCGGAGGTCGAGAATGTAGGCTGCCGCTCCTTGTTTTTCGAGTCGCTCAATGGCATTACTGACTTCAGCAGTGGCGTTAGCGCTGAATTGACTCAGGCGAATGTAGCCCACGGGTAAATTTTCCGGCCCAGACTGCAATTGGGCATATACCGGATTGAGAGCAATGCGATCGCGCACTAACTCAATATCCTGTGGAGATTCCCTACCTTCGCGCCCCAAGGTGAGGATGACAGCAGTGCCGGCGCGGCCGCGCATTTTAGTGGCGGCTTCGTCTAGACTCAATTCTGAGGTGGGAGTGCCGTCAATTTTCAAAATGCGATCGAGGGGTTGGATACCAGCTTTATCGGCTGGTGAACCGGCAATGGGAGCAATCACTGTCAGGGTGTTTGTCTGGGGGTCGATCGCAATTTGTAGCCCCACACCAGTCAGTTCCCCAGAAGTGTTGACCTGCAAACTCCGGTACTGTTCTGGTTTCAGCAGTCGAGTGAAGGGGTCATCGAGATTAGCCAGCATCTCCTGAATCGCTGTATAGGTTTGTTCTCGATCGCTCAGAGGGGCCTTGATAGTCTGTTCGCGAATCGACCTCCAGTTTCGATGATTGAAGGTATCGTCCACATAAGAGCGGTTGACAATTCGCCAAGCTTCGTTCAATAGCTTCTGTTCATCAGTCAGCGCCATTGCAGGCTCTGCCCAAGTACCGAAAACCATGACCCATTGGAGGACAAGTAAAATTGCGATCTGGAAAACTCGTCTGTGCATCATTGTTCCGTAAAATATGAGTAGATCGGTATCTGTTGTATTTTAAGTTTGTACGTTTTTGAGCTTTTGCACATTCAACTTGAACTCTGGGAAGGCAAAAGTCATCCAGCCAGTCCAGGAAGCACTCAACGGAAAACAAATCGGTTTGTCGTTCTCATCCTCAATCTCAAATCAGCTAATTACCTGAACCAACCTGGTTTAGGCCAAAACCCTAAACAGCATCAGGTCTGTGACAGTCGCGCACCAAAAATTAGTTAAAGTTGACATTTAACCCAGATTAAGTGAAGTTTTATCAAAAATATGAAAATTTAGAAACCTGAGTCCGCTCACTGCATCAGATTCTATTGTGTAGCTAGGCTCATGGCGATATGCCAGCTTGGGGCAGATATGCAGCTTGGGAAAAATGGTGTTTGAGACCCAAGCAAAAGCGATCGCTCCGTGAAATCTGCACGGCTATTATGTTACATTTTTTATCATAGTCAGGAATTCGATCGGGCAACGCCAGCAAAGGGGAGCAAGCTAGGGCTCCGTTTCCCAGCGCTAACAGCGACCGCACCATCGAGTGCCTCAGTCAGCTCCCAATTTAAAAATAGCCAAAGTCAGTTGCTAGTAAAAGCTTACTGGCGATCGCGGGGCGACAAAAATCCTTGTGGCTGCTGCCCTTAATCTCAACCACAGCAATATTCTTTTAGGAATTCTGGCTCCATGTTTTCTAAACAAATCACCGAATCAAAAACCTACCAGTGGTTTGACGAACGCCTGGAAATTCAAGCGCTCGCCGACGACATCACAACCAAGTACGTACCCCCCCACGTCAATATCTTCTACTGCTTGGGCGGAATCACTCTGGTTTGTTTCATCATCCAGTTTGCCACCGGCTTCGCCATGACGTTCTATTACCGTCCCACGGTAGCAGAAGCTTTTTCATCCGTCCAATACATCATGAATGAAGTCAGCTTTGGTTGGCTGATTCGTTCCATCCATCGCTGGTCCGCCAGCATGATGGTGCTGATGATGATTCTCCACACCTTCCGCGTTTACCTGACCGGCGGCTTCAAAAAACCCCGCGAACTCACCTGGGTGACAGGAGTAATTTTGGCAGTCATCACCGTATCCTTCGGCGTGACCGGCTATTCCCTACCTTGGGATCAAATTGGTTACTGGGCCGTCAAAATCGTTTCCGGCGTTCCCGAAGCCATCCCCTTTGTGGGTTCTTTACTGGTTGAGTTACTCCGTGGCGGCGTCAGCGTCGGTCAAGGCACATTAAGCCGCTATTACAGCTTGCACACATTTGTGTTGCCTTGGCTGATTGCAGTATTCATGCTGGCCCACTTCTTGATGATTCGCAAGCAAGGAATCTCAGGCCCGTTGTAAGTTTTGAGTTGTAGGGGCAATATTTTTTGCCCCCCGCTAAGTTTTGAGTTGAAAATTCAGAATTCATCGCTCATCATATTTATTTACAGCCAACAACCAAAAGGAGAACACTGTAGTTATGTCTATTCTCAAAAAACCGGATTTGAGCGATCCAGCGCTCCGCGCTAAACTCGCCAAGGGCATGGGCCACAACTATTACGGCGAACCAGCCTGGCCCAATGACTTGCTCTATGTTTTCCCTGTAGTAATCATGGGAACAATTTCTCTGTGCGTCGGTTTGGCTGTGCTTGACCCGGCTTTAGTTGGGGAACCTGCTAATCCTTTTGCTACTCCGCTAGAAATTCTGCCGGAATGGTATTTGTGGCCAGTGTTCCAACTCCTGCGCGTTTTGCCTAACAAATTGTTGGGTATTGCTTGCATGGCTGGCGTTCCCGTGGGTCTGATTTTGATTCCGTTCATCGAAGGCGTTAACAAGTTTCAAAATCCGTTCCGCCGCCCTGTGGCTACTACTGTTTTCCTATTGGGAACAGCAATCACTCTGTGGTTGGGTATTGGCGCTGTTTTCCCCATCGACAAATCTTTCACTCTTGGTCTGTTCTAAGATTTGAGGTTGGTTGATTTTGACGCCCGCAGGTTTTCTAGAAGTGCTTTTGTACTTATCGGAAACTTTTGCGGGCGTCATTTTATTTGGTTGCTATAATTGAACATAATTAATTAATTTGATCGTATCGGTATAAAATATAGCAACCGCCTTAAAGAAATGTTCCGGTTTTAGCGAAGGGCAATCGGCAGAGATCAGAAGTTAGATCGCATCCGCTACCATCAGAATTGTAAAATCGGGTCAAGTGGCCACCAAATATAACCGCAATTTTCAGTTTTTCGACTCACGGTCAACAGTCAACAGTCAACAGTCAACAATCATTGCTGAGTGCAACCGGAATCGATATTAATGGTCAATATTAAATTAAATTTAAAAGCAGATGAGCCCAAATAAAATACCGCCGATAAAAGCATTAAATAAAGCATTCCTTAAGGTGAAACCCAATCGGGATGATTTTGAACAATTTAAACACAATCTGATTAGATTAATCGACCACATCAACGAATCAGAATCGGAGGAGTTTCACAAAAATCTGGTGGCGCAGTTTTTGCGTGAGACTTATTATGGAGCCAATCATTTCATCAACACAAAAGGACGCAATGACCTAGTTATTCATAACGGAAAAGATGCCAAAAACAGCGTTGGTGTAATTCTGGAAGCTAAAAAGCCAACCAACAAAGGCGAGATGCTTAAGGTTGACAATCTGAATAGCAAAGCCTTTCAGGAATTGGTACTCTATTTTTTGCGCGATCGCATTTCGGGAAAAAACCTTGAAATCAAATATTTAGTCGCAACCAATGTTTACGAGTGGTTCATTTTTGATGCTGGTACTTTTGAAAAATCCTTTGCTCAGAATCAACAACTGGTAAAGCTATTTACCGATTTTGAAGCAGGAAGACTAACGGGGAAAAAAACTGACTTTTTCTATCAAGAAATTGCGGCACCTGCTATTGAAGCAATCAAAGACGAGATTACTTTTACCCATTTCGATCTTCGAGACTACGAACAATCTTTAAGGAATACCGAAAAGCAAGATGACAATCAACTAATTCCACTATTTAAGCTGCTTTCACCAGAGCATTTATTGAAATTACCGTTTGCGAATGATAACAACAGTCTGGATCAAGCATTTTACAGCGAGTTACTCCACATCATCGGTTTGACGGAAACCAAAGCAGGCGGCAAAAAACTCATCGGGCGGAAAAAAGAAGGTCGCCATATTGGTGCACTGATTGAAAATGCGATGGAGCAACTTGATAGTTTAGACAAAATCTCCCGACTCGAAAAACCAGAACAGTTTGGTGATACTTACCAAGACAGACTGTTTAATGTTGGCTTAGAATTAGCAATCACTTGGGTAAATCGCATCCTGTTCCTGAAATTATTAGAAGCGCAGTTAATTAAATATCACAATGGCGATAAATCCTTGGCATTTTTGAATTTAAGCAAAGTACAGAACTATGACGATCTAAATAGCCTTTTCTTTAGCGTTTTGGCGCGCAAACCACAGGAAAGAAGTAGTAGTATCCAAAATACTTTCGCCCAGGTTCCTTATTTAAACAGTTCATTATTTGAGCTAACCGAACTCGAACACTTAACTATTTCTATTAGCAATCTCCGGGATGAGAATCTGCCGATTTTATCATCTAGCGTCTTGAAAGATAGCAACGGGAAAAAGCGCACAGGCGAACTTAATGGCTTGGAATATTTCTTTGAATTTCTGAATGCTTACGATTTCATCAGCGAAGGTTCATCAGAAATTAAGGAAGACAATAAACGGCTGATTAATGCTTCTGTGCTTGGGTTAATTTTTGAGAAAATCAACGGTTATAAAGATGGAGCTTTCTTTACTCCAGGCTTCATTACTATGTATATGTGCCACGAAACAATTCGCCGAGCCGTTGTGCAGAATTTTAATGAAATTAAAGGCTGGAATTGCCAAAATATTAACGACTTGTACGACAATATTAAAGACAAGAAAGAAGCTAATCAGATTATCAATAGTCTCAAAATTTGTGATCCGGCTGTGGGATCTGGACATTTTTTAGTTTCGGCTCTTAATGAAATGATCGCGATTAAAAGTGAACTAAAAATTTTGATTGATCAACAAGGGAAAACATTAAGAGATTATCAGGTTGAGGTGGCAAATGATGAGTTAGTTGTCACCGATGATGATGGATTATTATTTGAGTATAATCCCAAAAGCCCGGAAAGTCAACGGATACAAGAAACTCTATTTCACGAAAAACAGACGATTATTGAAAATTGTTTATTTGGTGTAGATATTAACCCAAACTCTGTCAAAATATGTCGTTTGAGGTTATGGATTGAACTTTTGAAAAATGCTTATTATAAAGCCGAAAGTCATTACACGGAGTTGGAAACTCTACCAAATATTGATATCAATATCAAATGTGGTAATTCTTTGATTAGCCGTTTTGCGTTGGATGTTGATTTGCGACAAGCTTTAAGGAAAAGCAAGTGTGATATTGATAGTTACAAAAATGCTGTGCAAACTTACCGCAATGCTGAAAGTAAGGAGCAAAAACGGGAAATGGAAGGCATAATCTCATCTATTAAGGGAAATTTTCGCACAACACTTTATGGGAATGATTCAAAAAAGACTAAGTTGAGAAATCTTGAGGGTGAGCGTTATAATTTAGAGAATCAAATGTTGTTATTTCAGGAATCAACGACGGAGCAAAAGGCACGGGAAAAGAAAATCAATAAGTTAAGTAATGAGATTGATAAGTTAGAATTTGAAATTGAGGAAATAGAAAGTGGCAAAATTTACGAAAATGCGTTTGAATGGCGGTTTGAGTTTCCTGAAGTGCTGAATGATGATGGTGATTTTGTGGGTTTTGATGTGGTGATTGGGAATCCACCTTGGGGGGCCAATATAGATCCTAATCAGCTTAAACATATAAAAGCTATGAATTCTGACATTGTTGTTAGGATGGTAGATTCTTTTATGTTTTTTATTAATTTAACATTTTCCCTGAAATCAAAATTTGGTCTGGTATGTCAAATTATTCCTGATGTGATTTTATATCAAATTGACAATGAAAAGTTACGCGAAAAAATATTCAATAAATCTCAATTAGAGATAGCTTTGAATTTAGGAGATGCAATTTTTGAAGATGTCTCAAGACCTGCTTGTATCATACTCCTCACATCTAACATTAGCAATATTTCTTTGATTGGCGAATATTCTGTTGGTGGCTCTGACAAGCTATCTAATATTTTACTAACAGAAATCAATACATCTTTTTTCGAGGATATTCCCAATAAAGCTATTCCTACAAAAAATCTTATTGGTTATAAAATAATTAATAAATATAAACATACCAGATTGATTGAGTTAGTAGATAATGATGAGATTCAAAGAGGCATCAGTCCTGATTTTAAAGATGCTTTTATTGTTGACGATCAAATTATTCACAGATGTTTATTGGAAAAAGATTTTATTTTTTCTACGATTACAGGTGGTCGTGATCTCAAAAAATATCTAGTTCAAGATGTTGGTAAGAAAATTATTTATACACAAAAAAGCGACGCTTGTCAACTTATTCCTAATATTCTCAACTATCTACAAACGTTTAAGGAGCAGATAACTTGTCAAGAGGTTGAGGAAGGTAAACATCCTTTTTGGTCTTTGCATCGACCAAGAAATAAAAAAATATTTCTTAAACAAGAAAAGATTATTGGTGTAATTACTGGAGACAGAATAATTTTGGGATTAGATGTTAATCAAATATTTCCGACAGATGGATTGTATGTAATGGCGAGTAATGGTAAATATTCAAATAAATTGCTGGTTGGTGTTTTAAACTCAAAATTATTAACTTATTTCTATAGATTGTTATCTATGGAAGTGAATAGAACATTGGCGCAAATTAAACCAACAATTTTAAAGAATTTACCTGTTCAATTTGACAATGAAAAAATTGTAATACGAATTGAATCAATAGTCGATCAAATCCTGACCGCCAAAAAATCCGATCCCAAAGCAGACACCACAGAATTAGAAAAAGAAATAGATCAACTGGTTTATCAGTTGTACGAATTGACGGCTGAGGAAATTAAAATTGTAGAGGGAGAGACTGCATAGAAGTGTGAAAGTGAGAATGCTGGGTGAAAATAACTCTAAAAACAGTAAAACCCGCTCATTGAGCGGGTTTCCTGAATCGGAACGACAGGATTTGAACCTGCGACCCCTACTACCCCAAAGTAGTGCGCTACCAAGCTGCGCTACGTCCCGACAGCTTTAATAGCATATCATCAAATTCAGAAAAAAGTCAAAAAAAATCAAAAAACTTTTAAAATTTTTGCAGCTTGGGTCAAACCAGGTATCGCAGCCGGGGGCCAAAAACCCTCGCACCTCCTACCAGCACTGAGGATGAACTGCACGCTGTAAGCTTGGGGATAGCCTTCTACTTGCACCCACACTAAATCGCTTTCGGCTTCGATCGCGATTTTTTCCTCTTCCATTAACTCACTGGCCATTTGAGTCATGGTGGCGGTTAATTGGGCTAATAGGCTGCAAAAATCGTTCAACTCAGCCTGGGTGAGTTCGATCGCCCAACCATCGCCACCCACTAAACCCTGAAACTCGGTGCTGTTGGGGTTCCATCCCAAACGCCATCCGTCACCTGTCTTAATTACGCGATCGACCATGGAGAAATTTTTGATTTTTGATTTTTGATTGGGTTGTATCGGAATGATTTCACCGCAGAGAACGCAGAGAACACAGAGTCCGAGAAGAGATGGGAATAGTTAGGATTCTACCGGATTTGATATTAATCATTGAAACAAAATTTTAAGGTGCTAGTAACTTGGCGTCTCCGGGCTGGGACTGAGGTATGGTGGGGGAGTTCGATCGCCCTTCTGGTTTTCCTCCCGCTGGTGTTTTCGGGTCTGATGAACCCAAATCCCCTGTAAAAACATCAACCAAAGCTTGAACCAAAGCATCCCGCTGACTTCTATTTAAACCTAGAATCGCAGCCCGATCGCCCTCCAAGGGATTCGATCGCAAAACATCGTTTCCGGGATACACACTTTCGACCAAATAATCGGCAGTCACACCCAAATAATCAGCTAAACTCAATTTCCAATCAAAGCGATAATTGGGTGGCCGTCCTTTGACAAACACATGATATCGAATCAAGCGTGCGACTAAAGTATTATTGGGGTCTACTTTTCCAGTTTCTTTAGAAATGTAATTATTGGCGAGGGGGAAATCAGGCAATTTTTGATAGACAAATTTCCAAGCATCTTGGACTCTGATTTGTCGTGGCGAGGCTTCTTGAGCAATTTGGATCTGAGAAATAGATGGAGGATTCAGTAAGACTGATGGTTCCAAAGCCGACAAACTGAGTTGGCCTGATTCCAGTATCCAACTCAAAAGCGTGAAAATAGCCACACTCAAAGTAATTAACAAAAAACTCAAGGTCAGCTTTAATTTCTTCACTGTTTTGATAATTTATGCAAATATAAAATAATTTCAGCAAGTTTTGAGTGTAATACCAATTTAATGTGAAGTTGCACATATTTCGATCCCCCTCGCATCCCCCTTAAGAAGGGGGACTTTGATCAGAATCTTGTCCCCCCCTTATTAAGGGGGGCTAGGGGGGATCGGATTCTATGCAGCCTCATGAAAAATTGGTGTGAGTCAAAATAATTGCTCGCACCTCAAAACTCTCCAAATAGCTAGATGTCTCCGATAATTTCCGGCTGTGTCAATTCGTCAGACATTTCAAATATAGCCCGCATCACTGGTTTCATTTGATTGTCGTCATTGTTGTCAAAATCTTCATAGCGACGACGTTTGGCGCGGTTCGCTACCTGCACCGTAATCCGATAACGGTTGGATGCAGCACTGATCAACTCTTCTGCCCTACGGGTTAGCTGAGTTGAATCAAAGGGTGGACGCTTAGCCATGAGACTACCTACTTATCTGATGTTAGATTCTAGTTTACCAACAAATTCGGGTAAATCCACGGTCTAGGTGCGATCGGGTTGAAGGCGATCGAGTCGCATTGAAATATAGTGGCAATAGGTGAATTATTAATTGAGTACCTTTTTGTTATGCAGGTAGCCACAGCCGATTCCTTCGATCACTTGCGTCCGATAACTTCTCATCCCCTAAAATTAGTGGCGTTTGGGGACAGTTTAATCTACGGTTTTGGCGACAATGTGGGTGGGGGCTGGGTGGAACGACTGCGGCGAGAATGGATGTTATCAGAGACTCCTGGGCACGTTCTTTATAATTTGGGTGTTCGGGGCGATCGCGCTTATCAAGTCGCCCAGCGGCTAGAGAATGAGTTTCGTCACCGTGGTGAGCTCAGAAACCGCGTCCCGGATGCGATGATTCTTTCGGTAGGGCTGAATGATTCGGCGAGGGTACAATCTGCGATCGGGCGCAATTATACTGATTTGGAACATTTTAAAACTGTTTTGGATAACTTGTTAAATTTGTCACAACAACTTTGTCCAGTGATTTTTGTGGGGATGGTGCCGGTGGATGAAAGTAAAATGCCTTTTCAGGATTGTTTGTACTACAGTCATGCTGACCAGTATCGATATAAAGAAGCAACCAGAGTGGCTTGTTTGGAGCGGGGAATCCCCTATTTAGATATTTTTGACAAATGGTGCGATCGGGGTAGTGATTGGTGTCGATCGCGCTTAATTGCAGATGGGCTGCATCCCAATGTGGCGGGGTATCAATCTTTGTTTGAGGATGTCACAAGTTGGGAACCCCTAGCAAGTATGAGTCATTAGTCAGTAGTCATTAGTAGGGTGCGTCAGCTACCATTATTTTCGATCCAAACTAACAATCTCACAACTGACGCACCTGGCAACAAACGGTGCGTCATAATCATAATTTTTGTGCAAATTTAGAACATAAAACCTGACGCACCCTACCACAACTGCGGTTTAATCATTCCGAAAAAAAACCATGCCATCTCACAATCAACAATCAACAAAATTTGAGCAGTGAGCTATGAAGATTCTGTTAGTAGAAGACGACGATCGCATTGCCCAAGCATTAGCAGAAGCCCTCACCGATCAACATTATGCCGTAGATATAGCCGCCGACGGTCAAGAAGGTTGGAACTTTGCAGAAACTTTTACCTATGACTTAATTCTGCTAGATGTGATGCTGCCAAAAATAGATGGAATTACCCTATGTCAGCGCTTGCGCCGACAAGGTTTAAAAACCCCCGTGCTCATGCTAACAGCCAGAGACACCAGCAATGATAAAGTCATAGGACTAGATGCCGGAGCTGATGATTATGTCGTTAAACCCTTCGATTTGCCAGAATTGGCAGCAAGAATTCGAGCCTTACTGCGACGGGGAAGTACAACTTTGCCACCAGTATTAGAGTGGGAAAATCTGCGTTTAAACCCGAATACCTGCGAAGTTACTTATCGCGATAAATTGCTGCATTTTACACCAAAGGAGTACAGTTTGCTAGAATTATTCCTACGAACAGGAGGGCGCGTTTTAACACGGAGTGCTATCCTAGACCATATATGGGCTTTTGAAGACTCGCCAGGAGAAGAAACCGTAAAAGTTCATCTCCGGGGTTTGCGACAAAAACTGAAAGCAGCAGGCGCACCAGCTAATTTTATTGAGACTATTTATGGCATGGGTTATCGGCTCAACCAAAACCTCTAATCCCCAATTTCAAGCTTTGGGATGGCGTTTATTGCTATCTTACTTAACAGTGATGGTAGCTATTTTAGGGACTTCTGCTATTGCTGTTTATGAATTATTTGCCAGCAGTCTGTATCAAGAATTAGACCAGCGATTGGAGGTTTTAGCTCAAGCAGCTTCTCACAGTTTAGTTGCGATCGAAAAGCAGCACCTTTCTGAACATCCAGAAAAAAAAGGCGATCTATCTCATCAACAAAGTGAACAGCGCAATGATGACTTTCAGATTGAACTAGATCGCGAAAAAGTAACTCGCCAGTTAGACAAAGACGGAGACTTAGACATTCCCTGGCAAAATCTGCGGGAACCAGATCAATCTGTAGAATGGTTTAATGAAGCAGGTAAAATGTTAGGAAATTCCGGCAAGACTTTACCGCCTGTAATAATAAAATCGGGTTTCCAAACCATACAAAACGGGCAAATTCGGTCGGCAACAATTCCAGTTTACATTTCTTATGATAATAAAAAGCAAGAATTAAAAGGTTATATTCGCACCAGCGAATCTACTAAAGAAGTCGAAGAAGTTCTCAGCAGACTCCGCTGGAATTTGGGTTATGGGAGTATTATTTTTCTGAGCTTGACTGCGGTTGGTGGTTTGTGGCTGACTAAGCAATCTCTCAAGCCAATTGAGGATAGTTTTCAGCAGTTAAAACAATTCACTGCTGATGCTTCTCACGAGTTGAGAAGTCCGCTGACGGCGATTAAAACTTCAGTGGAAGTGATGCAGAGTCATCCTGAGAGAATTCATGCAGCCGATGTTAAGAAAATGGTGGCGATCGCCTCTGCTACTAAACAGATGACTCAGTTAGTTGAAGACTTACTTTTATTAACTAGAATGGATGCACCCGCAGCCACGATCGCCCGCGAGTGGATAGCGGTTCCGTTAGACGAATTATTAGAGGATTTGTTAGATTTGTGGGAACTGCAAGCTCAAGAAAAGCAAATTATTCTCAATTCAAATTTAGCCATTGATACGTCTGTAATGGGAGATGCTGCACAGCTAACTCGTTTGTTTTCTAACTTGATTGGAAACGCAATTCATTATACACCAGCGGGCGGAATTGTGACTGTTTTTCTGAGCAGACAGAATCGATCGACAATTGTGAGTGTAGAGGATACTGGTATCGGCATTGCTCCAGAAGATGTCAAGTTAGTTTTCGACAGATTTTGGAGAGCAGATCGAGCGAGAAATCGCCGTGCAGGGGGTTTGGGGATGGGATTGGCGATCGCCCAAGCAATTGTCCAAAGCCACCGAGGAGAAATTAGCGTTACCAGTCAGCTAGGAGTAGGTAGCTGTTTTCAAGTAAAATTCTCCTCAGTAGCTTAAGAGTTGATATTAATAGAAAACCTTAACTCTTCTTCCCAGATTCTCCTTTTTCACCGCTTTCTCCTTTTTCTCCCTCTTCTCCTTTTTCTCCACCTTCCCCGCCCTTGGAAGCTGTCATTGTGACATTACTATCTGTCAAGGAAAATTCAGAAGTAAAACTACTTTTTTTCCGGGGTTTTGGTTTTTTCCCTTCGCCGCTTTCTCCTTGTTCGCCACCACTGCTACTCATTAAGACGATCGGTTTAACCGACTTGCTGTTGCTCATCGATGAATTAGCAGCATTTAAAAGAGAAATAGGGGAAAATTGATTAACACTGCTATCATTCTGGGATGCGATCGCACTAGCAGCTACAGAGGTTAAAACGCAAGCTCCAATGCCGAGCCAAATCTTAGTTTTATTTTGCATCTTTCAAAAAGCCTTATTTTGGGTGATTACTGCTACTATCCCAGAAAAAAGTAAAGAACTCGGAAAGAACCAAAAACATCGAAAAATTGTTTGCATAGACATTACCTTATTGCTGCTACAATGCGAGTCCATTAGCAACCTTTAGGAGTGTCCCAAATGATTATCTGTATGGCCAATATTCTGAATTCAGAGGAATTAGGAGTAATTGTCGATCGCCTAAAAAATGCTGAATTTGTCGATGGGAAGTTAACAGCAGGTTGGTACGCGCAACAAGTAAAAAATAATGCTCAACTAAAAAATGATGCGGCTCCTACTCAGGAACTCAGAAATTTAGTCAATCAAGCACTAAAACGCAATTCTTTATTCCAAATAGCGGCGCGCCCTAAAGCAATTCGTCCCATTATGTTTAGTCGCTATCAGGGAGGAATGTACTACGGGACACATATTGATAATGCGATTATGGGAGATGAAGAACTAATGCGATCGGATTTATCTCTCACTCTATTTCTCAGCGATCCTGCAACTTATACGGGCGGGGAATTAGTGATTGAAAGTACCCAAGGCGAACAAGCTTTTAAACTTGATGCTGGTTCAATGGTTGTTTATCCTACTACAACTTTACATCGTGTGGAACCTGTCACTGAAGGCGAAAGACTAGCGGCGGTGACTTGGGTGCAGAGTTTAGTTCGGGATGCTCATAATCGAGAAATTCTCTTTGATTTGGATACGGTTCGCGATACCATTTTTCAGAAGTCTGGAAAGACAGCGGAGTTTGACTTGCTATCCAAAAGCATTGCTAATTTGCTGCGAAAATGGGCTGATGTTTAGGTTGAGCAGGACTTACGCAAGAGACCAAGGGATAAGGGCAACCACGGGGATTGCCCCTACATTCACACGAGATATAGATGTCGTGCATCCAGAACTATTGAGGAGGTTTTGGAAGCGGATGAAATAAATTTTAGGTCTTTCCGAGTTCTTTACTTTGTTTTGTCACAGTAATTGTAAATCAGTTAAACAACCAGGATCTAAAAGATGAGCAACCAAACTAAAATTTGGACAGGCGTGGGACAGTCCTATGTGACACAAGACAATTCTATCGATGTCGATCGAGCATCATCGGAGAGATACCAACTCTCAATGGGCGAAAGTGGTGAAAGTGGCGAAAGTGGCGACAGCAATTCTGGCTACGAAAGTGGCAATGACAGCCGTTACAACATTAATAACAGCAATTCTGGCTACGAAAGTGGCAATGACAGCCGTTACAACATTAATAACAGCAATTCTGGCTACGAAAGCGGTGGTGAAAGCGGTTACAACATTAATAACAGCAATTCTGGCTACGAAAGCGGTGGTGAAAGCGGTTACGAGATGGGGTTTTCTGTCAATCAACCTGTTGCTTCTTCCACTTATACCCCAGTTATAAACAGTTTGTCTATCAGCTCTCAGGGATACGAAAGCGGCGGTAATTTCTATCAGAATGAAATTAAAGGTACAGATGGTAACGACATCCTGACAGGAATTCCTGGCAATAATGTTGCTTTAAAAGGACGCAATGGCAATGATATTTTGAGCAGCAACAGCGGCAACGATAAACTAGAAGGAGGCAAGGGTCAAGACACGCTTGACGGCGGTGCAGGCAATGATATCCTTGATGGAGGGAAGGGCAAAGATATTCTGACCGGCGGTATAGGTTCGGATTTATTTGAGCTAGAAGGGCGATCGGCTACAAATACTCTCGATATCGCTGATATCATCACGGACTTTCAAAAAGGCGCAGACATACTGAAGCTGAAAGATGGCTTAGGATTTACTAACATTAATATCACTCAAGGAACTGGAATTTATGCAAGCGATACTCTGTTGCAGATAGCAGGCACGGGTCAATATTTAGTAGTATTGAAAGGAGTTAATGCTGGAAATCTTAACGCGACTGATTTCACTTTTTCATAATGCTAGGATTTGCGCCGTAGCCGGGTTTTTCACAACAGGACTTACCCACTTCGACCAAAGAAACCGGGTTTTTTACCGAATCTGCGGGTAACAACGAAATACTTTCGCAAAAAAACCCGGTTTCTGCCTACCCGTTCGTTCAAGAATATCTAATTTGTCAACAACAAAACATCTAACAAATAGGATAATAAATAGATGGCTAGCGCTAACTTTCGCAAACTTCACCGCCAAGTTGCACCGATTATTTTCATCCCTTTACTATTGAGTGCCATAACGGGAGTTGCCTATCGGCTGGGAGAAGATTGGTTTGGCATAGAAGGTGATGCTGCTGAGATTTTTATGGATATTCACCAAGGAAGCTATCTCGGAAAGGAACTCAGACCCTTTTATGTGCTTTTGCTGGCTTTGGGAGTGATTGGGCTGATAGTCACTGGTTTGACGATGACCAAATTTTTTGGTGGCGCACGCCCTGAAAGACCCGGTGCTAAACTTGATTTTCGTAAGGTTCACCGTATTGCTGCGCCGATTATTTTATTGCCTTTAACAGTCAGTACGATGACAGGTGTAATCTACCGAGTTGGCAGAAGCTGGTTTAAGATGCCGAAAGAGGTAGGAGAAGTTTTTTTGAATATCCACCAAGGAGAATATTTGGGAGATTTTTTGATGCCAATCTATGTGTTTTTGGTGGGTTTGGGTGTGATTTTTATGCTGGTAACAGGAATCAATATGACTGGTATTTTTCGCAAACGTCGCCCGCAAACAACAGAGGAAGATAGCTAATACCATTGTTTTTTAGGGAATGACTGATGAATATCGTGGTTTGAATCCTCTCTACAGTTGCATCTTTTTTGGGGAAATGGTATACAATAATTCTCTGGTCGCTGACCTTTAATTAAGATGATGAATAGAGGTATTGAAACGGCAAAAAAAAGTCTCAACTCAAAAAATGTATGGGACAGTAGGCTACAAGGAAGCCGCACCAGTGCATTTCTAAGTGAAGTATTAAGTAACAGCGGTCACTTTTTAATTCTGAAGAGTTTATCAGACTTGATATTAGCTGGTTTGTTCAAATTTATCACAGATCCAACTGAATATTTACTGATAGTAGCAATGCTTGTTCAGGCTTGGTATCTGTCGAACTCGAAATGCCACCGTTTTTGGGGAAACCTGATCTGCGTTGGTATCTATACGCTGATTGATGTGCCGATAGACGGGCTAGATTTTTTCCAAAATCCTAGTCACGTTGTCTTTTGGTTATTTTCTCTGATGATTGCTACTTTGCAAGGATTGCGATTCCATTGGGCTAAGGGTATTGATGATTGGCTGATTCCACTGGAAAGTTTGGTAAGGGCTCTGATGGTGGTAGCTTTTTATGTTGTGATTGGGATTAAGTCTCAATATTTAATTGCTAATTTAGAATTGATAGTGACATTTTCGCGGACGGCAACGCACTGGTTTCTTACGTGGAGTATGGTGTTTATTGGTTTGCTTTTAGGGTTGCAGTCGCTACAGCTTGTCAAACAAAGAAAGCAGCTACAAGAAACTGCTCAACTGCTGGGAAATATGGCAGAATGGGGGATGGGAAGTCATGTGGTGGAAACTGCGCTTAATAATCCAGCAGGTTTGGCTTTTCAAAAGTGCGATCGCACGATTTTATTTATGGATATTCGCGGTTTTACAAGTTGGTGCGAAAAAAATTCTCCTGAGACAGTTGCAGTGGTTCTAAATGAATATTACCGTTGTGTTGAACCAGCCGCCGCCAAGTTTCAGCCTTTAAGAATAACTTTTACAGGCGATGAAATTATGGCGATTTATGCTACGCCACAGCAGGGAATTGCTGCGGCTAAATCTATGAGTAAAGCTGCTTTAGAAATGCTTGAATTATATGGAATTGGTGCGGGCTGCGGGGTGCATTGCGGGAGCGTTATTGAAGGGCTATTTGGCGGTGCAGATGTTCGGACTTATACGGTGATTGGTGATGTTGTCAATACAGCAAAACGCTTAGAAAGTGCCACGCCTGGTGGTGCGATTACTATTTCTGATGCTGTTTATCAAGGGATGTCACAACATCTAACGGTTGAACCTTGCGAACCGATAGTGGCTAAAGGTAAAACAGCAGCTTTAATTGCATGGCGGTTAATATAGTTAGCAGTCAGGAATGATGAATTTAATATTATTGATTTTTCCGACCATCGGGCATGGTTGTGCCTCCCATACTTGCTCGATCGAGACTAGCACCATCCATGTTAGAATTGCGGAGATTCGTATTAGAAAGATTGGCATCTCTCAAGTCAGCAAAGCGCAAGTCTGCACCGTCTAAATTCGTATTTGTTAAATTAGCTTTCCTGAAATTAGTATTGCTGATTCTGGCTCCTATTAAAACTGAGCCGCTTAAGTCGGTGCGTGCTAGGTTCGTGTTGACAAAATCTGCTATCTCGAAAGTACCTCCGCTGAGGTTGGCGTCTGATAAGTCTGCTCCGGTAACGATCGGGTTTTTTAAGGTGAGGTTAACTAATTTTATACCTCGGAGGTCGCAGCGGATGCAGCTTTGAGTTAGCAGCAGAGTTTCGACGTTGGCGTTGATTTGCTCAATTTCCTGTTGGGAGATCTTTTCGGCAAATTCAGGGGAGACGTAGCCGAGGTTTTTGGGGTCGTCTTTTTTGGGTGGTTGGGGGGCTTTTGGTTGGGCGATCGCACTTAGCCCCAGTCCCACATGAGATAATTCTGGAATTGCTGCAAACATCAGTAGGGCGATCGACAATATTGTAATTTTTTTCATTGTATTTTTTTTCATATATCGTTGACAAAATACCATTTATATTCTATGTTATAATTGAGCTAAATTGAACTAAATAAATCCAAATTTAAATAAAAGACTTCGGAACCATCCGGTGCGCTAATTAACTTTTCTACAGCCGCAGGTAGTTGCTGTTGGCGGTAAAATAGGGGAATTTCGCAAAAAGCAGCTTCGGAAATTTCTAAAATTTTAGGCATATCAGGAATGGGGATTCCCAAGCGATCGCCTTGATTGAAAGTGCAAACAATTAGGTAGTTGCAGTCAGCCATACTTTTAGTGGATTTAAATATTTTCGATAAATCAATTAGCGTAATTAGTTCTTCCTGATGCCTGACTAAACTATTACCACTATCTAAAAAACCGTAGGGATTAAAGTCTTTGACAACCCGCTGTACCCGTTCAATCGGAACAGCATAATAAACGCTGCCTAGGTCAAAGGAAACTAATTTGCGAACCGGGGATCTGGCATTTGTTTGTTTCTGCTTGCGGAAGCGGCGATTGTAGTTGGCGTGAGTCATGTCGCTTTTTGATTTTGGATTGAAGATTATTGAACCGCGAAGGCGCTCATGACGCGAAGGAAGAACCCCCCTGCCACCCTCTACTCCCCAAGGGGGAAGGAAGAAAATGCTGTTCTTTCTTCGCGCTCTTTGTGTCTTCGCGGTTCGTTAATCATATTGTTTGATGTTTGATTAGTTTGGGGATGGCTTCTAACAGTAGGGCTTCGCTATAAGGTTTGGTGAAATATTGATTTGCCCCTAATTCCATTGCCATTTGGCGGTGTTTTTCACCGCTACGGGAGGTGAGCATGGCTACGGGAATTTTAGCAAAACGTTGGGTCGATCGCATCGATCGCAATAACTCAAATCCATCCATCCGGGGCATTTCAATATCCAAAATCGCTAAACTGCAATCGAGACCGTTTTGCAACTTTTCGATGGCGTCCAAACCGTCCTTCGCCTGCACTACCCGGTAGCGAGCCCTAGTCAGCATCAGAGAAAGTAATTGACGAATAGTATAAGAGTCGTCCACCACCAAAATCTGCGGTGCCTGACTCGAAGTTGGTGCCAAATGTGGTACTTTACCAGACACAGGCGCGATCGAACTATTTGCCAAAGGTTGACCCACCAAATCATCCACATCCAAAATAGTTACAACTTTGCCATCCCCCAAAATCGTACTCCCCAAAACTCCGCGAGGCTTAGACAGAGGCGATGGCAAAGGTTTTACCACAATTTCCTGCTGGCCAATTAGCCGTTCCACGGCCACCCCCAGCATTCCTTCGCTAGAAGCCAAAACCAGCACCGGAATGTGGTCTTGGGTCAAAGGGTCAGGAGAGGGGGCATCAGGCCCCAAAACGCTGTATTCCAGCAAATCTTGGAGTCGCACTAAACGAATAAATTCCTCCCGCCACCACAGCATCGGCTGATTTCCAGCGGTGTGTATTTCCGAGGCTTTAATATGGAGAATTTCCTCGACTGCATCGAGGGGCACTGCTATTTTATTGCGATCGGTCTTCACCATCAAAGCATCAGTAATCGACAGCAACAGCGGCAGCTTGATGATAAAACTCGTACCTTTTCCGAGGCGAGAATCTACCTTTACAGTTCCCCGCACAGTCCGCAAATTCGTTCGCACCACGTCGAGTCCGACTCCCCGCCCGGAAAGATTGCTCACTTCTTCGACTGTGCTAAAACCAGGCCAAAATAGAAAGTCGTAGAGTTCCGCAATGGAAAAATCTTGGGCTTGTTCCTCCGTCGCCAAACCCTTTTTCACAATTTTGCGACGAATGATTTCCGGATCAATGCCCTTACCATCATCAGCGACAGTGATAATAGTTTGGCCGCCTTGGTGTCGGGCTTCTATTTCAATTTGACCGCTGGCTGGCTTGCCCATTTGCTGCCGAATTTCTGGCATTTCGATGCCGTGATCGAAAGCATTTCTCACTAGATGTACCAAGGGGTCGCGCAAAGCATCTAGCAAACTTTCGTCAATTTTGGTATCGCGTCCTAACAGCAGCAGGTTGACATCTTTATCATAGGTGAGACACATATCCCTGAGTGCTCTTGGCAAATGATCGACGGCGCGACTGAAACTGACGACTCGCAACTGCATGACGCGGCTGCGTAGTTGTTCGGTGATGCGGCGCAGTTGGTCGATACTGCGCTCGAATCTCATGGATAAGGAGTCTAATTTGGTGGCAGATTGAGCAATTGCTTCGGTGGTTTCGATAACTTCAGAGGCTGTAGAGTGGAACTCTGTGTATTGATCCATCTCTAAGACATCAAAGTGAGAATGGGGCTTAGAGGATTGGCCGTTAGTAATGGTGGGAATTTCTTGGTTGAGTTCTGCAAATTTTCCGATTCCTAGGTTGTCATGGGCACTTTTCCAGTCTCCAAAGCTCATCCTGTCATATTCTTCTCGCAACTGGCCGCCGAATTGGTTCAAGTCGATAATACTGCGACGGATGCGCTTGACTTCGCTGCGGAGTTCGGATTCTTGTAGTTCTAAGTTGGTACGGTTGATGACTAATTCCCCGACTAGATTGACTAATTCTGTTAAGCGTTCTAAGTCTACTCGGATTGTGGGGCGCCCTGGGTTGGGGACTGGGGATTGTTTAGGGGCGGTGGATGGTGCGTGGGTGTCCTTGGTTTTGGGTTCTGGTTGGCTTTCTTCCTGAGTGGCGGGGGAGATTTTGGGGGGGTCGATCGCCTTTCCTGCTAATATTTGCCCTCGTGCGGTTTGTAGGTTTTGAGCAATCTCCCAACCCTGGGATTGCAACTGTTCTAGTGTTAAATCCTTTGAGTCGATCAAATCTCTGAGGGGTTCGGCAACTTTCCCAAACTCTGGCAATTGCAACATTCCAGCTAAACCGGAGAGTTGGTAATAAACCTGGTTGAGTGCGGTGACGCTGGTTGCTAAATCAGCCTCTGAAGCTTGGGAAAGTTCGGTTTCTAGGCGATTTAAGACTGGTGGTAATTCGTGTTCAAAAATCAATTTCAGGGTTTCTGAGGCCGGCGATTTGGTGATTACCGGAACTGGCGGTGGTTCTGGCCTACCGTATAGATGCTCGAACTGAAGTTGAATTTGGGCGATTATCTCCAAGTTTTCTGTTTGATCGGGACTGCTGACATCGGAGTGGTGAATTGATTCGGTAGTAATCTTTTTGAGAGCATCCACACCTTGTAGCAAAACAGTCACAGTTGCCGGTTCCAGGGCCGACAAGTCTGTGCGATCGCGAAAAATGACAAAACAATCCTCCAGAGTGTGAGCTGCGGCAGACACGTTTTGAAACCCCAACATCGAACCAGCACCTTTGATGGAGTGAGCCGCCCGAAACAATTCTTTAACCGCGGCTTGTCGCTCTTTTAAATCAGAAGTTGCCATCCCCAATAAGTTGGTCTCCATTGATTGGAGAAATTCTTGGGTTTCTGCGGTGAAAGCATCTATTAATTCGTTTAAATCGTTATCATTCATATATAACAGTGGACAGTTGACAGTGGACAGTTGACAGTTGCATAGTATGGGAATTTAACCATTTATGCTTAACGGATTAGGAGATGGTTAAGTTATTAAATTTCATTCCTTAGTAGGGGCGGGTTCACCCTAATTTATCACTCCCACCGACAATCTACATAAACCCGCCCCCACTCAACCCAAAACTTTCTGATAAACCCGGTTTCTCGCCTCAAATAATCTCAGAAACCGGGTTTATTCCTAGATTTCTCGTACTCAATCCAAAACTTTCTCAGAAACCCGGTTTCTCGCCTCAATGACAGAAATGCGATCGCACTTTTTGCGTTTAGACGGGGCGGGTTTATGTAGATTGTCGGTGGGAATTAAAGATTATTGATGAACCCGCCCCTACAGGAATTGTGCGATTTAACCTAATTTCGTGTAACAACTAACAACTTCCTCCTTATTTTTGCTGAATGACCAATGACTAATGACCAATGACTAACTCCTAAAATTCGCCACTGACTTTTGCAATTTAGAAACAGAACCAGACAGATCGTCCAAAGATGCTTTAACATCCGAACCTTTTTGAGCAGTTGTATTCGCAATCTCATTCACTTGCTGCATACTGTTAGAAATCTCTTCAGCCGAAATAGTTTGTTTGGCTGAGGCGCGAGTAATATTTTGCACCAAAGCGTTCATTTCCCGGCTAACTTCGATGATGGCATTCAGGTGAGTTTTGGCTTCGCTGGCGAGTTTAGTACCTTCCACTACTTCCAGTGTTCCTGATTCCATTGCCTTCATTACACGACTTATTTCTTCTTGAATTGTACCGACAATTTCCGATATTTCTTCTGTAGCACCGGCGGATCTTTCTGCTAATTTTCGCACTTCTTCGGCTACAACTGCAAAACCTAAACCTTGTTCCCCCGCCCGCGCGGCTTCAATGGTAGCATTGAGGGCTAGCAAATTAGTTTGGGAAGCAAGTTGCGAAATAGATGTCACAATTTTGCCGATTTGTTGGGAAGACTCACCTAAACGTTTCATCATTTTTGAGGTTGAGGCGATCGTCAATCGGAGTTCGTTAATGCCTTCGACGGCTCGATCGACCGCCATACCGCCGGCTTCAGCGGTGTGAGAAGACTGTTGGGCGACTGTTTCGGCACGCACCGAAACATCTCGCACGTCACGGATTGAGTTGACAATGCGATCGATTTCTCGCATAATCGCAGATATTTTGACTGCTTGAATTTCAGCTTGTTCGGTAAGTTCGCTGGTGTTTGTAATTGATTCATCGGTGGCAAATGTTACTAATTCTGCTAAAGTTTGAATTCCAGTTACTACTTTTCGGAGGGAACCAATCAGGAAGTTAAATGAGTCGGCGACCGCACCTAAAACATCGTTAGTAACTTCAGCCCTAACGGTCAAATCACCTTGAGCCGCGCCTTTGATTTCTCCCAATAATTTGAGGACTTGCTGTGTCATCGAATCAGCTTCTGCTTTGCGTTCTGCTGCAAATTTTTCTAATCCTTCTTCTGCCTCTTTGCGTTCAGTGATATCAAAGCGGATGGCGATATATTTAACGATTTGGCCGCTGGTATCAAAAATCGGGGCGATCGTCGAATCAACCCAATAAAATGAGCCATTTTTGCACATATTTTTGATTTCTCCTTTCCACACCAAGCCGCGAGAAATTGTTAGCCACATTTCTTGAAAAAATGATTTGGGATGATAGCCGGAATTGACGATCCGGTGGTCGCGGTTGAGCAGTTCTCCCATGCTGTAACCAGATACTTGAGTGAATCTTTCGTTGACGTAGGTAATCATTCCTTTGAGGTCTGTTTCGCTGACAATTGCAGCTTCATCGAGGGCATTTTGCCGCGTTTTAAGTTCTTGCAGCAAGCCTTCTTGTGCCTCGGCTAACTGCTGCATTCGTTGCTGGGATGCTCTTTCCTCGGTCACGTTGCGACAGACAACTACCCCACCTTGGATCGCCCCTGTTTCGTCTTTGAGCGGCCGGGCGTTAATTTTTACCCACACACCCTCTGGCTTGCCTGCGTGCCTGGTGAAAACCTCTGCGTCGTCAACTACTTCTCCTCGAATGGCCCGCGTTAAAGGTATGTCGGCGGTGGGATAGGGAGTAACTCCATCGCTCAAAAATAAACCGTATTTTGCCGACCACTCGTCGGGCAGTGTGTCTGTTGAACCCAAGCCAAATATATTTTCGGCAGCGGGGTTGAACAGGAAAAAATTGCCTTTTGTGTCGGCTGCAACTACGCCTTCACCAATGCTATCAATTAGCAGTTGCAAGAGATTGGTTTGTTGTCTAAATTCGGATTCGGAACGGGCTAACTGGGTGGTTGTTTCTTGTAATTGACTAATTGCTTGTTTGCTTTGGGTAATGTCGCGAGCCACTGCATACATGATCTTTTCTTCGGGTAAAGGTCGTGATTTCCACGACAGCCACTTGTAGGAGCCGTCTTTGCAGCGGTAGCGATTTTCAAAAGCGATTGTTTCGACTCCCTGAGCTATTTTGTTAGCTTCGGATGCGGTATGTTGGCGATCGTCTGGATGAACAAAATTGAGAAAAGGTTGTTCTTGTAGTTCTTCTAAAGTGTAGCCGAGGGTTGTTGCCCAGGCGGGATTGACGCGCTTGAATTTGCCTTCAAAATCGGCGATGCACAGCAAGTCTAGGGAAAGGGTGAAAAACCGATCGCGTTCTTGTTCTGCTTGTTTGCGATCGGTAATTTCTACGGCTACTCCGCCGACACCGATCGGCTTACCGTTTTTTCCTGGCAAAGGAAAGTAAGAGGCTAGCCAATACCGCATGACGCCCGGTTGACTGAGGGTTGTGCCGGAAACTTCTATGTTTAAAAACGGTTCGTTGGTGGCAAGAACCTGCTGCAACATTGGCTCTAGGGTATGAACCATTTCGGGTACAACTTCCCTCACCGTCTTGCCGAGGTGTTCGGCAACTGAGGGCCCGGTGGTTTCGGCCAATTTTTCATTTACTTGCACGAACCGCAGTTGGTCATCGAAGATAAACATTGAGGCTGGGGCGGCTGCGAAAAAGGCGTCAAAACGGGCTTGACGCAAGGCGAGTTCTCGTTCTAGATTTTTGCGATCGGTAACTTCCAAGATGAAACCCCCAATCCCGATCGGCTTGCCATCTTCTCCCGGTAGCGGAAAGTAAGATGATAGCCAATCCCGCATCACATCTGGCTGTGCGGTAGTTGGATTGGAGTGTTCCATGTTTAAAATGGCTTGGTTGCTACTCAAAACCTGCTGGTACAGAGGGAAGGTGGTCGATGCCATTGCTGGTTCAACTTCCCATAAGGTTTTGCCAATGTATGCTGAAACTGGCTGGCCGCCGAGTTCGGAGAGTTTTTCGTTGAACTGCACGAAGCGTAGTTGATCGTCGGTGATAAACATTCCCGCTGGTGAAGCGGCGAAAAAGGCATCAAACCGGGCTTGACGCAAGGTTAGTTCTCGTTCTAGGGCAATGCGATCGCTCAGATCCCGGCCTTCTGGAATTAACAACACAACTTTGCCAGTATCGTCTTTGATGGGTTTGAGGGAGAAGTCAATGGTTGCGACGAAACCTCCGGTAACTAGGACTTCGGCTTCGTAGCGAACTACCTCGCCGCCGGCGGCTTTGGCGACAGCTTCTCGTACTCGCTGCTTGACTTCTGGGGAAATATCCCACCACGGGGTTTCCCAAAACGGCTTCCCTACTATGTCTTCAATCCCCACATCAGTGGCGGAGAGGGCTGTTTGGTTGACTTCTAACATCGTGCCGTCGGGTTCTAGCAGACCTATAAATTGGAACGATTGGTCAAAAATGGCTCGGAATAGTCTTTCGCGATCGCGCAACATTTCTTCTGCCCGCTTGCGATCGCTAATGTCGCGCGTCACAGTCGCTAAACCGACTGGTTCGCCCGTTTCTGGGTCTTTGACGGTAAACAGGGTAAAGTCAATGGGAATGTTTTCGCCGGTTTGAAAGTTTCTCAACCGGAATTCTCCCTGCCACAAGCCATCTCGCATCGTAGCAGGCAGAATCTCTTCCCTGAGTATCTTAGTGTCTTCTGATGCGAAAAAGTCAAACATGGTTTTGCTTTTGACTTGTTCGATGTTTTGAAGTTCAACTAGCTTCATGCCAGCGGCATTCAGGTATATTGCCTGCCCATCTATCGCTGCCACGCCGATAAAATCGGAGCTGCTTTCTACGAGCGAAATCAATCTTTGGTTTTCTATTTCGGCAAGCTTGCGTTCTGTAATGTCGTTGTTGGTTTCTAAAATTGCTTTGGGGTTTCCCTGTTCGTCTCGCTGCAAAGTCCAGCGGCTGAATACGGTAATTTTGGTGTTGTGATTGGTAGTATGAATCAGTTCTCCTTCCCAATAATCCTGCTGTTCTAGCTGTGCCGAAATAGATGCTAAAGGTTGTTTGGGAAAGATTGTGTGAAACAGGCTGTGAGTGACCTTTCCCAAAGCTTCTTCTTTTGTCCAGCCGTAGAGGCGAGATGCTCCCTGATTCCAGTAATTAATTGTGCCATCTAGCTCTCGAATAATCAAAGCATCGCTGGCAAGGTCGAGCATTTGCAAGTTTTGTCGCAAGGCTTGTTCCGTGCGCTTGCGATTAGTAATGTTGCGGGCGATGGTTGACAAAAATTCAACTTCTCCATTCTCAGATTTGTGAGCAATAATTACTTGAGAAACTGGTATTTCTTGGCCTTCTAAAGTCTGCCAAATTGTCTCACCACTCCACACTCCGTCTCGGCTTGCCGAGGGTATGCCGACTTTCATAATAGTGTCGATACTTTTGGGCGATGTCAGGGCGGAAATGCTGACTCCGGCTAAATCCGAGTCCACGCCAACGTGCAAAATTTCTCTGGCGGCGCGGTTGAGATAAAGACTGTGGCCTTCGCTGTCTGCCATCCCTACCCAGTCTGTGGTTGCTTCTAAAATTGATTTGAGCCGCAATAGCTGTTGTTCGACTGCGGCGCGATCGCTAATTTCTTGTTGTAATTGTGTATTTGTTTCCAGAATCTGTTCGGTTCTTTCATGCACTCGCTGCTCTAGTTCTGCGGTTAGCTGCTGCAATTGAGCTTCGGTTTGTTTGCTTTGAGTAATATCGCGACCTTCGGCGAGGATTTGAAATACTTCCCCAGCTTCATTTAATAGGGGTTTCAAGGACAGGTCAATTACTGTCACTTGGTTATTGACTCCGGTGATTTCGTATTCTTCTCGGACAAATTTGCCTGCGGATACTTGTTTGATGTTAGTTTTTAGTTGTTGCTGGTTTGTTGAGGATGATGCCCACCAAGGTGTATACCAAAATTTCTGACCCAGCAAATCTGACGGTTCGTAATCACCAAATTCTAGGGCTGTTTGATTAGCTTCGATTAGAGTACCGTCTGGTTCTAATAGCGTTATTAATTGAAAAGCTTGATCGAAGATGGATTGAAATCGCTGAGTAGTTTCACTTAGGGCTTGTTCAGTGTCTTTTTTTGCTTGCAGAATTTGGGTGGAACCTACTAATAAGCTGTAGCGGTTGGAGAGGCTTAAAAAGGCGATCGCCGGCATTACAGTAATCCAATCGCACACCGTTTGCCAAACTGGGGAGTGTGGCAATCCTAAGTGTTCTGCTGCGTGGCCGCTATGCCCGAAGCCACAACTCCAAAATATGAATGCTGTGACTGTGGCGAAGGTGTCGAAGCCGAATTGGCGGTTTCGCCACAAACCTAAGCTAATCAGTGAGGCGATCGCAAAGTAACACAAAGAAATGATACAATTGGCTACCCCAAGCAGTAATGGCTGGGAGATATCTGGTAATGTCAGGGTAAAACTTGTTGCGATCGAGCTATAGAGAAGTTTCATGATAAAATTTATAGTTTGCAAATTAAAGGCGAGCGATGGATCGATTGCGAGATTTTAGATTTACTCCCCCTTCTTCCTTCTTCCTTCCTTCTACTTACCAGCGTTCGGAATGGGCGATCGCTTCTACATCCACAATCATGAGTAAGCGTCCATCACAATTGTACAAACCTTTGAGAAAGGGGGCGAGGTCAGAACTGACATCTATGGCGGAGACAATGCGATCGGGATTCAGAGGTAAAACTCCTTCAACGCGGCAGACAGCTAAGCCAATTCGCATTTTAGACAGTCTTACGTCTCGCGGATCGGGCGCTTCCACAACTAAGATGCGACTGTTGGAATGGTGGGTATCAACCGGTGCGATACCTGTGAACTGACCAAAGTCTGCTGTGGCTAAAATTTCGCCCCGCAAGTTGGTTAATCCCAGCAAAAATGACTGGGTGTTCGGCACCGGCGAAATGGGTTGTTCTTTGAGGGAAAGCACTTCCCGCACTGCTTCTAACTCGACGCCAAACAAACTGTCTCCTTGAGCGAAGACGAGAAATTGCTTTGTTCCATTTGTCTGATTCCCTGCACTGCCAGAAGCAGTTGTTTTCATGGCTTATTTTTAGTCTCTAGTGTAGCTTAAAAAAAGAAACTATGTGATATCTGTTTGCCCTTAGTCGATCGCCGGAACTCGCCCTTGGCAAAATTTCGCCCTCGATCCCTGTGACACTATAAAAAAATATCTATCTTTGAGCCGGAGTTTATTTTGATAGCAAACGCTGTACCATGTTGACAAGTTGCTGAGGTTCAAAGGGTTTGCTGAGGTAAGCATCAGCCCCTAAATCAGTTCCCCAAGCTCGATCGATCTCGGTGTTTTTATGAGTACAAAATACTACGGGCAAATATGCAGTTTTGCGATCGCCCCGCAATTCTCGAATCACCTCAAATCCATTCATTCGTGGCATTACTACATCTAAAACGACCAGATCCGGCGCTTTTTCTTGGATACGGGCGATCGCTTCAGCGCCATCTCCAGCCCGGATCACTTCCAGTCCCACATCTTGAAGAATGCGACAGATGATTTCTAGTTCGCTGGGAACATCGTCTACTACTAAGATTTTTGACATGGTTCTACACTTCCTTGCTATTTTTGACCGTAGATAAGTTTTATTCGCGACGCTGCGATCGCCTCTTTGACTTTAGCGCTTGACGGATCAATTCACCCCAATGCAAATACAAATATAACTCACATACCGATTTTAGATTTTAGATGACACTATGAGACATCTCCCAACATGATAGTTAAATAGGCTTTTGAGGCCTGTGCTTGACCAGCTTTTTGCCAGAAGTGTATGAGATATCTCCAAACATGATGGTGGAACAGGCTGTTGAGGCCTGTTCTCTAGCAGCTTTTGAGGAGAAGTCTGTTGAAGAAAGCAACCCCGTCAGTCTGTCGGCGAAGGAATAAATCTGTTCCCAAATCAATCGGATAGCAGGTTTTCTGTTTCTCCAGGGATGAATCCGGCGGTATGTACCGTGGATGCTGGATTGTCAAATCGATCGCTATGAGAGAGACTGCGATCGGTTACAATTCAGGGTTAGACAAAAAATAACATGGAGAACAAGAAAGTATGGTAGCCATTGGAACCAATCTAAACATTGCAGCCATCGAAGCAGAGTACAGCACAAAAACACCGCGAGATATTCTTAAATTTGCCCTAGAAAATTTTGACAATCTTGCAATTTCTTTCAGTGGCGCAGAAGATGTAGTGCTGATCGATCTGGCTTCAAAACTCACCAAAAACTTCCGCGTTTTCACCCTAGATACCGGAAGATTGCACTCCGAAACCTATCAATTTTTAGAACAAGTTAGAAAACATTACGGCATTAAAATAGAAGTAATGTTTCCCGATGCAGCGGAAGTACAAGCCTTAGTAGACGAAAAGGGATTGTTTAGCTTTTATGAAGATGGGCACAAAGAATGTTGTGGCGTGCGAAAAGTCAAGCCACTGCGCCGGAAACTAAATACTTTAGATGCGTGGATTACTGGCCAACGGAAAGACCAAAGCCCCAGTACCCGCAACCATATTCCAGTGATTGAACTCGATAGTGCCTTTTCCACTCCAGACCATGAATTAATTAAATTTAACCCCTTAGCAAACTGGTCTTCCGCAGAAGTTTGGGATTACATTCGTGCTTTGGATATCCCTTATAATAAACTGCACGAACGCGGTTTTGTCAGCATTGGTTGCGAACCTTGTACGAAAGCAGTATTGCCAAATCAACACGAACGGGAAGGTCGCTGGTGGTGGGAAGAAGCGACATTAAAAGAGTGTGGTTTGCACGCTGGTAACGCCCAAAAACAGTAACTGTGACTGGGGAATGGTTGCGCCTACAGTCTTTCTGGTGAAAGATGATGGGTGCATCTCAATGAGTGCAAATATATTCGTAGGGGCGAAGCATGACCGCTGTAAATCTCTGGCGCGAGCTAATAAATTGTCTGCGGTCATGCTTCGCCTATGCACAATCGGGATGCTCCCAAGATGATGTACCATCGAGAATAGGTAATAGGTAATGGGTAATAAGTAATGGCTAATAAGTAATGGGTAATAGCTAATAAGTAATGGGTAATACCCTGTGCTCTATGCCCGATTCCCCATTCCCGATTCCCCGTTCCCGATTGCCCCCAACCAAAATTCATACACTACAATATATAATACACAAACATGAGCCAAAATCCTTGGAACTCAAAAAAATCCGAATCGAGGCCCCTTGAATGTGCAAAAATATTCAAGCAAACACTACTAAATCCTAAAAGGAGAAATTGTTGTGGATTCCAGATATAACCCCGCATCCATAGAAGAAAAATGGCAACAGACATGGGCTGAGCAAAACTTAGACCAAATGCCAGAAGATACCCAAAAGCCTAAATTTTATGCCTTATCCATGTTCCCCTATCCATCAGGAAACCTGCACATGGGCCACGTCCGCAACTACACAATTATTGATGTAATTGCCAGACTCAAGCGGATGCAAGGCTATCGCGTATTGAATCCGATGGGATGGGACGCTTTTGGTTTACCCGCAGAAAATGCGGCCATCGAGAGAGGAATTCCCCCAGCACAATGGACTAATCAAAATATTGCCCAAATGAAAGACTTATTTCATCGCCTAGGCATTTCCTTTGATTGGACAAAAGAAGTTACAACTTGTTCACCCGATTATTATCGCTGGACTCAATGGATTTTCTTGCAATTTTTAGCAGCAGGATTAGCATATCAAAAAGAAGCGACAGTTAATTGGGACCCCATCGATCAAACAGTCTTAGCAAACGAACAAGTCGATAACGAAGGTCGTTCCTGGCGTTCCGGTGCCAAAGTAGAGCGCAAATTATTGCGGCAATGGTTCCTAAAAATTACCGATTATGCCGAACAGTTATTAAATGACTTAGACAAATTGCCAAATTGGCCAGAAAGAGTCAAGTTAATGCAAGCCAACTGGATCGGCAAATCAGTCGGTGCTTATTTGGAATTTCCCATTGTCGGGATGGATGAAAAAATCGCTGTTTTCACTACACGTCCAGACACAGTTTATGGTGTGAGTTATGTTGTATTGTCCCCGGAACATCCATTAACTAATCGCGTTACTACACCGGAGCAAAAAGCGGCAGTCGAAAACTTTGTGAAAGAAGTGGCTCTGCAAACCGAAATCGATCGCACAGCAGAAGACAAACCCAAGCATGGCATTCCCACAGGCGGCAAAGCAATCAATCCTTTCAACGGTGAAGAAATGCCCATTTGGATTGCGGATTATGTACTGTATGAATATGGTACTGGTGCCGTGATGGGAGTACCGGCCCATGACACGCGAGATTTTCAATTTGCCACTCAATACCAACTGCCAATTAAAATAGTAATTGTTGATGATGATGAGATGCCGTTGACCGAAGCTTACACCGAACCTGGAATTATGATTAATTCTGAAAGCTTCAACGGAATGGATTCAATTAAAGGCAAAGCAGCGATTATTAAATATGCCGAAAATCAAGGTTATGGCAAAGCACGAGTCCAATATCGTTTGCGAGATTGGTTGATTTCTAGACAGCGTTATTGGGGTACTCCCATTCCTGTAATTCACTGTCCCAACTGCGGAATCGTACCGGTACCCGCATCGGATTTGCCAGTAGTTTTGCCGGAAAATGTAGAATTTACGGGCAAAGGTTCGCCCTTAGCCAAGCTGGAAGAGTGGGTGAATGTTCCTTGTCCGAGTTGCGGCACTCCGGCGAAGCGAGAAACCGATACGATGGATACTTTTATTGATTCTTCTTGGTATTTCTTGCGCTATCCCGATGCGAGAAATGAGGAGCAAGTATTTGATACGGCGAAAACTAATGATTGGATGCCGGTGGATCAATATGTCGGTGGAATTGAACACGCAATCCTGCATTTACTGTATTCTCGCTTCTTTACTAAGGTTTTGCGCGATCGGGGTTTGATTAATTGCGACGAACCATTTAAGCGCCTATTAACTCAAGGCATGGTGCAAGCAATGGCCTATAAAAATCCCGTTACTGGCAAATATGTTCCTCCCGCCGAAGTAGATGCGGCAAATCCAAAAGATCCTCAGACGGGAGAACCTTTGCAAGTCTTCTATGAGAAGATGTCCAAATCAAAATACAACGGTGTTGACCCCTTGGATGTTATGGCAAAATACGGGGTTGATACGGCGCGGATGTTTATTTTATTCAAAGCGCCGCCGGAGAAAGATTTGGAGTGGGATGACGCTGATGTAGAAGGACAATTCCGCTTTTTAAATCGCGTTTGGCGGTTGGTGACCGAGTTTGCTGCACCCCCCCCTGCCCCCCCTTACCAAGGGGGGGAGAAAGATAATTTACCCTCTGCTATTTCTTCCCAAGGGGGGGAGAAAGATAATTTAGCCTCTGCTATTTCTTCCCAAGGGGGGGGGAAGGACACTTTAAGTAAACCTGAGCAGGATTTGCGGCGGGCAATTCACATTGCGATTAAGGAAGTGAGTGATGATTTGGAGGGCGAGTATCAGTTCAATACTGCGGTTTCGGAAATGATGAAATTGAGCAATGCTTTGACTGATGCTAAATGTAAAGATTCGCCAATTTATGCAGAAGGGATTAGCACTTTAATTTTGCTGTTAGCACCTTTTTCGCCGCATATTGCTGATGAGTTGTGGCACTTAATTGGTAACAGTGAATCGGTGCATACTCAAACTTGGCCTAGTGTGGATGCTTCCGCATTAGTTACTGATGAAATGACGCTGGTAATTCAGGTTATGGGCAAGACTCGCGGTACAATTCAAGTACCTTCTGGTGCGGACAAAGCTGCTTTGGAAAAGTTTGCTCGCGAGTCAGATTTGGCTAAGCGGCATCTGGAGGGTAAGGAGATTAAAAAGGTGATTGTGGTGCCTGGAAAGTTGGTTAATTTTGTGGTTGCTTGAGTGTAACTGCTGATAGGTGTCGTGCACTTATAAGCTCTATACATAAGCTAATTTTCAAAATAAAAGTTGTTGGCGGAGGGCTATTCTTGACTATCTGAGTAGACAAGTTGCCCCCGTCTAACTAATTTTAAGGGAATTTTAGGGTTATTAAGTGCGTCATTTCTAAGTTTCAGCTTTTCTTCCCATTCTTTAAATTTTGGTTCTAAAAGTTCGGGTGTGAGTTTATAAATTTGCTTGAGAGTTATCCCTTCATACAATCCAATATACCAAGCTCCAACTTTGCGATATTTTTCAAGTATAATCTCATTCAAATGATGGTGAGTCGTCACGCCACCGCTGCGATTCAGTGAAATATTGATTGTTTTAAGCTCGTATTCTTTTCCTTCGGCATCAATAGCATCATTTCCTTCGCGACCAGGTGATATACGCAGCCCTAAAAGGATTAATAACTGTAAAGTCTTTCCTCCATTATCTTGAAAAATATCGGTAATCCCATATTCATTTGCGAGATTTTGCAATTCTTGGATGCTTTTCATCGCATTTTCGAGCCGTTTAGCATCTGAAATACGTTCTTCTTTTGTAGTAACAGCCTCTTCCACAGGCTCTACAACGGAAGGGGAAACTGGTTCAGCTATGAGTGTGTTAACGAGAGCTTTATTCTCACCGCTTTGACTAAAACTGATTAAATAAGTAGCGGGTACATCAAGGGCTTCAGCCAGAAAAAAAATAAGTTCAAAGGATGGGGATCTTTCACCGCGTTCCAATAAGCTGATATAGTCGGTAGTCTTGTCTATAAGTTCTGCTAGTTCGTCCTGTGTTATCCTTTTTTCTCGGCGCAACTGGCTTACCTTTGCCGCAAATTGTCGTCTGGCTTCTTTGTAATTCATGCTCTTTACAATTCATAAAAACGAACTGAAAGTTCGCTTTGTGAATTGTACGAATAATTTACGGACTAAACAACGTACTGAAAGTACGGATTTGGATGATAATTAAACCAGTTTGTGTCTGTTGTACCTTAAACTAAAATCTAAATTACAAATGAGTAACATTTTGCGGCCACCAATTTACACCACCAAATACGGTCAATCTTATTTGGGAGATTCTCTTCATCTTCTGAATAGTCTTGCTAGCAATTCTGTAGATTTGGTGATGACATCTCCTCCTTTTGCATTGCAACGCAAAAAGAGCTATGGAAATGAAGATCAAGATTTATATGTTGATTGGCTGCTGGGCTTTGCTCCTGAAATTAAAAGAGTTCTCAAGGATACTGGAAGTTTTGTTATAGACCTTGGGGGTGCTTATCAAAAAGGAATACCTGTACGTTCGCTCTACAATTACCGCGTACTTATTAGGTTATGTGACGAATATGAATTTAAGCTTGCTCAAGAGTTTTTCTGGTTTAATCCTTCAAAACTTCCATCTCCTATAGAGTGGGTGAATAAACAGAAAATTCGGGCTAAAGATTCTGTAAATACTGTTTGGTGGCTTGCCAAAACAGATCGACCTCAAGCAAATATTACTAAAGTCAAAGTAGAGTATTCTGAGAGAATGAAAAAACTCTTGAAAAATGCTGATGAATTTTACACGCCCAAGGAACGTCCTTCCGGTCATAATATTAGCCATCGATTTGCTAAAGATAATGGAGGTGCTATTCCATCTAATTTACTAGAAATTGCTAATTCAGAAAGTAATTCTCAATACTTGCGTTGGTGCAAAGAGTTTAATATTAAGGTGCATCCAGCACGTTTTCCCGAAAGATTACCGTCATTTTTTATAAATTTTCTTACTGAACCGGGAGACTTGGTAGTAGATATTTTTTCGGGTTCTAATACTACTGGTCATGCCGCAGAAGAATTATCACGAAACTGGATAAGTTTTGAACAAGAAAAACAATATATTGCTGCATCAATATTTAGATTTTTGCCTCAAGACTATTTTTGGCAAGCGGATAAATTATATAATCAACTGTTAACAGAGGAAGCATCTAGATTTAGTTTACCTCAAAGTAGGCTACTTTTTGAGGTGAATAATTATTGTTTGTGATTTTGCTAAGTAGTCTAATTTTTATTCAGATATGAATCGGCGATTGAAATCGCTTCTACATAAACGAAGTCCGCCTGCGCGGACTAAAAGAGATGATTTTAATTGTTAGTTTCAAAAACTAATTGCACGATCGCCCCACAGTCTAATTTTAGTAGAGATTGAGCGCTGCCGCCGTTAAGGGAGATTTCTACCCAGCCTTCGGAACCTACGATCGCAATCAAATCTCCCGGCTGGCTGTTGCTGTAGCTTTGGCCGCTGGGTATGAATATTGTATTGTTAAAATTGCTAATTGTGATTGACCAATTTTCGGTTTGAATGCTATGTTTTGGGATATTAGTAATTAGGTTGCCAAAGCGATCGCAATATTGGATACAGCCTGCGATACCAGTGGCTGTAATGGCACAATTTGGTATCTGTAACTGTAGTAAACTGGCGGGGTCGATCGCCTGTCCCAATTCTTCCAACCGCACCCCAGTCGCTACATGAGCGCCCACAGCAGCGAAAATATCGCGACCGTGGAAAGTGCTGCTGGGTTGAGGTGTGCGCCAGTATTGGGGGTTGGTGAGTTGGACGCAGGCGATCGCCCTTTCCCGACTCAATACCCCGCTAAACAACCCGTTATCGGGCCCGACAAGGAAGCAATTAGCACATTGAATCGCGATCGCCCTTCTGCTACTTCCCACGCCAGGATCGACGACGGCAATGTGTACGGTTTCTGTGGGAAAATAAGCATAAGCAGTCATCAGACAAAACCTAGCCGCGGCTATATTTTGAGGCCCAATGTCGTGGGTAATGTCAATGACTTTGAGTTGGGGGTTGATTTGGGCGATCGCACCTTTCATCACTCCCACATAAACATCGCTTAATCCAAAATCTGTTAGCAGAGTTATCATTCTATTTTTCGACATAAGGAAGAAGGAAGAAGGAAGAAGGAAGAAGGAAGAAGGAAGAAGAACCCCCCCTACCTCCCCCAAGGGGGGAAAGAAGAAAGAAGCAGGAAGAAAATCTATAGTTTAAGTAACTTAAAAAATCATATTTTCTGATAAAATTTGGAGAAATTGAGAGGTAAAAATATGGTATCACAATGGGAAAACTTTCTGCAAAATTTGGGAGAATGGCACGGTTCTTTTACTGAGTTATCGCCACGGGGAGAAGTGGTTGTAGATACTCCTAGTATTATTACTCTCGAAAGTCTTAACGATCGCAAAACTGTCAGATTAAAACTGCGTCGTTTTTACCGAAATCCTAGTGGTGTCGGGGAACCAGAAGTCCGGGAACTTGTTCGAGAATATCAGAACTTGGGACGAGATATCCTATTTTTTGAGAATGGAGCTTTTTGTCAGGGGACTATTCAAATAGCGCCGTTTTCGGAATGCGGTGCTGAGTTTGGTTTTATCTATAATTATCGGCGATTGCGGTTAGTTCAGTTGTACGATACTAAGGGAAATTTATCAACGTTGACTTTAATTCGGGAACATCAGCCGGATAGAAATATTCCGGAACGTCCGCCTTTGACTATTGACGCTTTACTGGGAGAATGGCATGGGGAAGCAGTGACGATGTATCCAGATTGGCGCGGGCCTGATTGCTATCCTACCAAACTGCAATTGGATTTGGAAAGTGGCGATCGCCTGGTGCAGAAAATTAGTTTGGGCACGAATGCTGAGGCTAAGACGATCGCTTCGACAGGTATCATAGAAGGTTCGGTGATTAATTTTAAGGAAGGTACTACGCCGATGCAAGTTTTGCTGCTTCCTGACGGTGGTTCTTGCACATTACCTGTCCAAGTTGAACTCAGAAAACCTGTATTTTTCGAGGCTGGTTGGTTGGTGGAACCTGACTTGCGTTTGCGGATGATTCGCAGTTATAATGAGAAAGGTGAATGGGTAAGTTTGACTTTGGTTACTGAGCGTAAAGTTAATCAAAATTGACAAATAACAAACCAGAAACCACCAATAATTATTGGAGATTTCTAATACTGCGCAGCATTTCTAAATGTTTGTGCACAGGGGCGATGGAATTAGCTGCGATCGCCCCGCTAGCGGCCACAGCGGGCAAACCAATCCCCGGAAAGGTGGAATCTCCGCAGCAATACAGCCCCGCTAAAGGTGTTCCCGGCCCCGGAAACAAGCCCTTACCCGCCGGAATTCCAGGCCCGTAGGAACCGCGATGGCGGCGCAAAAACCGTTGGTGGGTGAGGGGTGTGCCGATGAGGGTGACTTCTGTGCGCGATCGAATATCGGGAATAATCCTCTCTAAGGCTTCCCACATGATCTCTGCCCGTGCTTGTTTTTGCTGTTGGTATGCGAGGCTGCTGCGATCGAGATTTTGCCACAAATCGTAGGGCTCATTTCCGGGCGTGTAAGCGTGAATTACGTGCTTTCCGGCTGGGGCGAGTCCGGGGTCGAGGAGGGAGGGAATCGAGATGAGAACGACGTTCTGAGGTGCGCTAATGCCCTGTTCCCAGTCCTTGACAAAGATGTAGTGACAGGCTAAGTCCGATCGCACTCCCGTGGCGTCAATTCCCAAATGCAGGTGCATGAAACTGTCGCATTCGGGAGTTGCCTGTCGCTGTTGTCGAAAGCTTTTGGGCACGGAACTTTCAGGCAGAAGTTTGAGGGTATCCCAAACCGAAGCGTTGGAGATGACGGCTTTGTGCGATCGAATAACTTTGCCCGATCGCAGTCGCACGCCCACAGCCCGGTTGTTTTCCACCAAAACCTCTGCGACGTGGGAATTCAGCAGCAACTGGCCTCCGTGGCGCTCTAAACCCCGTACCAGGGCATTTACCAGACCCGCACTACCGCCGATGGGATAGTCTAAAACGGCATTGGGGCGATACCAGTCGGCAAACATGAAGGCGACTTCGGCGGAGATAGTCCCCTCTGCCGGAAGTCCAGACAGCAGGAAACACAGCAGGTTCAGCCAATTGCGCACAAAGGGATCTTTAACATTTTCGTCCATAATTTGGCTGAAAGGGCCAGCCAGTTTCAGGGCATTGCCGGCGCTTTGCAGGAAAGCTGGGGCAAATTGGCCTAGGGTGAAAACAGCCCCTAAATCGAAGCGCAAAGCCAGGGGGGGCAAGGCGGTGGCTGCTTGGGCGTAGGGCTCCATGACGCGCTGGAGTTGTTGCCATTCGGCGACGGCGGCGGTGCCTCGCAGTCTGGCGAGCACTTCGCCAAATTGACTCGCGCCGACGGAAGTGTCGAAATCGCCTTCGGGCAAACAGCAGCCCCAAGTATCGTAGGTGGTGCAGGGGAGTTGTTCACCGATCGCATCCAAAACTTGTCGCAGCGGATTTGCCGAGGGGCTGTAAGATAGTCCTGAGTAGAGGGATGGCCCGGAGTCGAAGTTAAATCCGCCCTTTTCAAAGCCGTGTGCAGCCCCGCCGGCGAGGGAATGACTTTCGCAAACTATAACCTCAAAGCCATAGCGGGCAAGCATTGCACCGCAACATAAGCCACCGATTCCACTGCCGATGATGATGATTTCTGTGTTGTTTGGGGCGATCGTAACCATGTTTTTCTCCACTAATTAAGTAGATGAGCGGTAAAATACATCTGTAGTTAAATTTGTAGTCAGGACTAAAGTCCTGATTAGCGTCTAGTTTCGCTGTTGAGGACTCAACTCATCACTCCCAAACTTCCTGCTACTATATTGTTGGTTAAATGGAACATATATCAATTCTCGAACAAGCTGCCCAATCTAATTCTAAACCATCTTCCAGCGCCGTAGTCACAGCCCTGCTAGCCGCCGAAAAAAACTCCAAAAAAACCAAACCTCGCTATACTTTTCACCAGCTAATCGGCCACTGGCAACTGTGCTTTATCACTGGTACAAAAAAGACTCGACAAAAAGCGGGGATTGTGTTAGGTGCTGGAAAATACATTCCTCAGTGGATTGCGAAAATTCAAATAGCCTACTCCGCAGCACCTGTGGCCCAAGGAGAAGACAATAGTGAAATTGGCAGAGTCGAAAATTCTGTGAAAGTTGGGACTATGGAACTGACTCTTTCCGGGCCGACTAAGTTTTTACCTAATAATATTTTAGCTTTTGATTTTACCAGAATTATGGTGAAATTGTTGGGGAAAACTGTATATCAAGGATATATTCGCGGTGGGGAAGCGCGGGAGGCAGAATTTTTGAGTTTGAGTGTGGGGAAACAGGCTTTTTTTGCTTATTTTATAGTGGAAGATGGGATAATTGCGGCTAGGGGAAGAGGTGGTGGTTTGGCTTTGTGGGGTAGGGTTTAACTGAAAAAGGGGGATGGGGAGACAATAGTCTGTTTCCCTCACCTGGTGATTAATAAATTTAACTTTAAGATATGTTCTTATTTTGTGAGACAATTTGTTAATTAATTTTTGGGGCAATTTAGGTTTATGAGTAATGATTCTGTGGGTAAGTCTGAGAGCGATCGCAATGGTTGGGTTCCACAAGGCTGGCTGAGGGCGTTTTGGGAGTTTTCTCGGCCGCATACAATTATCGGTACTAGCTTGAGCGTGTTGGCTTTGTATGCGATCGCCCAAAGCGATATACTGTTGGCGAATCCTGTAGTTTTACCGCTGGCGTTTGCCTGGTTAGCTTGTATTTGTGGTAATATTTATATTGTGGGATTGAATCAGTTAGAAGATGTTGCAATAGATAAAATTAATAAGCCTTATTTGCCGCTAGCATCGGGAGAGTTTTCTCAGAAAACCGGAGAATTAATAGTTGCTTTGACTGGTGCGATCGCAATTTTAACGGCGATTTTGCAGGGACCGTTTTTGCTGGCGACTGTGGGCGTAAGTTTGGCGATCGGGACTGCTTATTCTCTGCCGCCAATTCGGCTGAAGCGGTTTCCTTTTTGGGCGGCGTTGTGCATTTTTACGGTGCGGGGCGCGATTGTAAATTTAGGGTTATTTTTGCACTTTAATTGGGTGTTGAGTTTGGGAAGGGCGAAAAGTGTTTTTTCGGGCTGGGATTTGGAGAGTTTGTCTGTGGCGATTCCTGGGAAAGTTTGGGTACTGACGGTATTTGTGGTGGTGTTTACTTTTGCGATCGCCATTTTTAAAGATATTCCTGACATGGAGGGCGATCGGCAATACAATATTACAACGTTTACGATTAAAATGGGAAAGCCTGCCGTCTTTGATTTGTCTCGCTGGGTATTGACTGTTTGCTATGTCGGCATAATTTTAGCGGGAGTGTTAATATTGCCAAATGTTAATTTAGGATTTCTGGCTCTTACTCATGTGCTGGCTTTGGGTTTGATGTGGTTTTGGAGCATCAAAGTTGATTTGGAGGATAAAATGCAAGTAGCTCAATTTTATCAGTTGATATGGAAGTTATTTTTTATAGAGTATATAATTTTTCCAGCAGCTTGTTGGTTGGGATGAAGGAAGAGGGAAGAGGGAAGAAGGAAGAGGGAAGAAGGAAGAAGGAAGAGGGAAGAAGGAAGAAGGAAGAAGGAAGAAGGAAGAAGGAAGAGGGAAGAGGGAAAAAAACTGAAAGTCTTGCGGATGCGCGAGGAAATACAAAAAAGGAATAGTTAACAGATTACAACAAGTTGGCAACTACAAGTTAGCGAAATCCCAAACAACAAAGATAACTATGGCTTCTCAAAAGAAATCACAACAACCTGTCAGTAAACTGAGTGCGGAAGACTATTTGAAAATTGCTTGGGAATATCACCAAGCGGGGCGTTTGTTAGAAGCTGAAAGTTTGTACAGACAAGTCGTAGTCCTACACCCGGAGTCTGCGAATGTGCTTTGTTTGTTGGGAATCGCTGTGAGACAGCAGGGTAAAATTGCTGAGGCGATCGCCTTTTATGAACAAGCGATCGCCCAACAGCCAGATTTTGTAGAAGCGCATTTAAACAAGGCTCATGTTTTGTTGGATCTTGGGGAACATCAAAGGGCGATCGCCTCCTACGAACAAGTCCTTCAAATCGCTCCCCATACAGCACTAGCCCACAAAAATATCGGCTGGCTAAAACAGCAACAGGGCGACACCAACGCCGCTATTAGCTACTACCAAACAGCCCTGAAACTCGAACCAACATGGAGCGAAATCGCCCATAATTTAGGTAATCTTTTCAAAGAACAAGGTCAAAACCATGCCGCCATTGCTTGCTACCAAAAAGCTTTAGATACCAATCCTAATTTAATCAATACCATAATCGCTTTAGGAACAGTATGGCAACAGCACGGTGAATTTCAAGCAGCCATTGACTGTTATCAACAAGCACTAAAACTCGACCCCAACAATGCTGAATGCGTGAATAACATCGGCGCAGGATACCACGAACAAGGCAAAACACAGCTAGCAATATCCTATTACCAACAAGCTTTAAAATTAAAACCCGATTTACTCGATGCAATTAATAATCTGGGTCGTGCTTTTGTCGATCTAGGAGAATTTCAATCAGGATTATCCTGTCATTGTCGAGCCTTAGAATTGCAGCCAGAAAACAGTACAGCCCACGTAGAATTTGCCCTAAGTTTGTTATTATTCGGAGATTTGCGACGCGGCTTTGCTGAATATGAGTGGCGGTGGCGCACTTCCCAACTACAACCGAGACAATTTACCCAACCAGTTTGGGATGGTTCGAGTTTACAGAGAAAAACTATTTTACTCCACGTTGAGCAAGGTTTCGGTGACTCGATTCAGTTTATTCGCTACGCGCCGATGCTTTACAGTCAAGGGGCAAAAGTGATATTGGTTTGCTATCCAGAATTGATGCGGTTATTTGCTACAGTTGCTGGTGTGGAATATTTGTCACTTAATTTTAAAGGTTTGCCGGCCTTTGATGTTCACGCACCGTTGATGAGTTTGCCTTATATTTTGGGGACAACTTTGGAAACAATCCCGGTAAATATTCCTTACTTAGCCCCGCCTTCTGAATGCAAATTTGCCCTAGCTTCTGATGCTAAATTGAAGGTGGGAATTGTGTGGGCGGGAAATCCCAAACGCCGAAAAAATGCTCAACGCTCTTGCAATTTGAGCGATTTTATGAAATTTTTAGATGTGCCGGGAATCGCTGTTTATAGTTTACAAAAAAACTTGTCCGAGGGCGATCGCGCTTTATTACATCAACACCTAGTCCCGGATTTGAGTCCCCATCTCAACGACTTTGCTGATACCGCTTCTGCTATCTCTCAACTGGATTTACTCATCAGCGTTGATACCTCCGTTGCACATTTGGCTGGTGCTTTAGGAAAACCTGTTTGGGTGCTCCTTTCCTTTGCTCCTGACTGGCGTTGGCTGCTAGATAGAGAGGACAATCCTTGGTATCCGACGGCGAGACTGTTTCGCCAAAGTCAGCCGGAAAATTGGCAAGGATTGTTTGAGGATGTGAAAGCTGCTTTAAGTTGTTTTGCGATCGCCAACAATGATAATTATGCCACAGATGGGATTGCCACCAATGCCGCCCCAGAACCGCTGCAATTCATGGCCCTGCAAACCACACAGGAAAGTAGCAACTCCCCAGTGATGGCGAGGGAAACAGAGATTTCCCAGGGAATTGAGACTGCTGCACTCAATGCGGTTGCTATGGACATAACAGAGCCTAATTTTGCCGCTTTAGAAGCACAATTGCAGCAAGCAGACTCCTTAATGGAAAGCGGCGAAAAAGAAGAGGCGATCGCCATTTATGAACAGATTATCTCTACTGTCCCCAATTGCGTCCAAGCCAGAATTAACTTGGGTTTTCTCCAACAAGAAAAGGGAGAATTAGATGCAGCAATTCCGCACTATAGAGAAGCTTGGAAACTGGACCAAAATATTCCTCAAACAGCTTACAATTTGGCAAAAATATTTGAAGAAAAAGGTCAAGCACAAGAGGCGATAGAACATTACCAAAAAGCTCTGGCGGTGCAACCAGATTTCGTACCTGCACTGATAAATTTGGCCGTGGCGCTACAAGAAAATGGCGAACTTTTAGAGGCTGTAAATCTCTATCGGCGAGCGCTGGAAGTTCAACCCCATAGCTGGGAAGCTTTAAACAATCTGGGAACAGTATTGCAAGAACAGGGGAATTTAGAAGATGCCCTGGAATATTATCACAAAGCTCTGGAATTGCTGCCAGATTTTGTGGAAGCTATCAACAATTTAGGTCGGACTTTTCTCGAAAAAGGCGCGGTAGAAGATGCGATCGCCTGTTATCGACGAGTGATATCTTTGAATCCAGAACACGCTAGCGCTCGCCTAAATTTGTCCCTGGCTTTGCTGTTGGTGGGAGACTTAGAAAATGGTTTGGCTGAATACGAATGGCGCTGGAAAATTCAAGGATTTCACACAAGTCATTCCGGTTTCTTGACGGGGCCAGATGATACAATTTCAGCCAGAGAATATCGGCCACTTTGGGATGGTTCTGATTTACAAGGAAAGACGATTTTACTCCACGCCGAACAAGGTTTGGGCGATTCAATTCAGTTTGTGCGCTATGCTGCGATCGTCAAAAATAAAGGGGGACGAGTAATTGTTGGCTGTTATCCGCAATTACATCGCTTGTTTGCCACCGTTGATGGCATTGATTTACTAATAGTTAAAGGCGAGCCTATCCCGGAATTTGATGTGCAAGCGCCGATGTTGAGTTTGCCATACATTCTCGGTACAACTAAGTCAACAATACCTGCAAATACTCCTTATTTAACACCCCCAGCACATTGTCAATTTGCTCTATTACCAGGACGCAAATTCAAAGTTGGGATTGTCTGGGCGGGGAATCCTAAACATCGCAAAAATATGCAGCGTTCTTGCAGTTTGAGCGCATTTATGCGACTTTTGGACGTTTCTGGCGTAATTTTTTATAGCTTGCAGAAAGAGCTTTCAGATACCGATCGCACACTGTTACATCAAACCTCGATCGTCGATTTGAGCCCGCATTTGGGGGATTTGGCTGATACCGCAGCCGCGATCGCCCAACTGGATTTAGTGATTACCGTCGATACCGCTGTTGCCCATTTGGCGGGGGCTTTGGGCAAACCAGTGTGGATTTTGCTGGCGTTTTCCCCCGATTGGCGCTGGCTTTTGGAGCGGGAAGATAGTCCTTGGTATCCGACGGCGCGGTTGTTTCGTCAGTCGATCAGGGGCGACTGGGAGGGTGTTTTTGGGCGGGTGGTGCAGGCTCTGGGGCTGGCGGCTTCTCACCATGGCGCGCCTTCGGATTTGGCCGATGCAGCGTTGCTGGAGGGGCGTGATTTGCAGCGACAAGGCGAGTTTGCGGGTGCGATCGAATGCTACTCCAGGGCGATCGCGATCGATCCTCATAACTCCATGGCGTACAGCAATTTGGGTGTTGTTAAACAACAAATGGGTTGGCTCCCAGAGGCGATCGCCCATTACCGCCAAGCTTTAGCCCTTGATCCGAATTTGGCGGAAACTCTCAGCAATTTGGGGAGTGCTCTGGCGGATGCAGGGGAAACAGCAGAGGCGATCGCAGTTTACGATCGCGCTTTGAGTTTAAACCCCCATTGCGCCGAAGCCTGGATTAATCTGGGGCTGGCGCGGGAATCCCAAGGGGAGTTGGCGGAGGCGATAAACTGCTACCAGCAAGGGATTCAAGTTAATCCTAATTGTCCTGAAGCTTACTTGAATTTGGGCATTGCTTTGGAAAAACAAGGGGATCAGGAAGGGGAAGCCAAGGAGTTTTATGAGCAGGCGATCGCCAATTATGAACGGGCGATCGCGATCGAACCCAATTACTTTGAAGCCTTGCACAATCTAGCCTATGCTACTATTCGACAGGGAAAAATTGCCTCGGCGATCGCCTATTACGAGCGATCGACTGCACTGCAACCGAGTTTAGCAGAAACTCTGATTGGTTTGGGGAGTGGGCTGCAACAGCAAGGAAAGTTAGATGAGGCTCTAGCCGTTTGTCAGCAAGCGATTCAGAAATTGCCATCCCATGCTGAGGCTCATTGTAATCTCGGAATTGTGTTTCACAAACAGGGAAAAATTGCCAAGGCGATCGCCTGCTATCACCAAGCTTTGAGTCTCAAACCAGACTTCCCAACAGCTTTGAGCAATCTGGGTAAGGCTTTTGAGGATGAGGGAAAAATGGCAGAGGCGATCGAATGTTACCAACGGGCGATCGAACTTCAACCCGATGGAATTAATTCCTGCAATGGTTTGGGAAATGCTTTGCGGCAAAAAGGACAGTTTACAGATGCTGTCGCCTGCTACAGTCACGGAGTTGAGTTCAATAAAACTCATCCAGAAGCTCACTTAAATCTCGCTTTAGCTTTGCTGCTGATGGGAGATTTTGAACGCGGTTTTTCCGAGTATGAATGGCGGCTGCTTGTTCAAGAAAAACAGTTTCCCACTAATAACTTTATCCAGCCGTTTTGGGATGGCAAAGATTTGGATGGAAAAACTATTTTGCTGTGCCCAGAACAGGGTTTAGGCGATGCCATTCAGTTTATCCGCTACGCAGATTTAGTTAAACAAAAAGGCGGCAACGTCATTGTTTGGTGTTCGCCCCAATTACAGCGGTTATTTGAACAGCTTTCCGCCATCGATCGATTAATAGTCGATCCAGAAGCAGCCCCGGATTTTGATGTCCGCGCCCAATTAATGAGTTTACCTCACCTTTTGGGCACAACTTTAGCAACTATACCAGCCAAGGTTCCCTATTTAGCACCGCCACCAGGTCTAGAATTTACTCTCCATGCAACTTCCAATTTGAAAGTAGGAATTGTCTGGTCTGGAAATCCTAAAAATTCCCAAAATAACCTGCGTTCATTTCCCTTAAGTTGCTTGGTAAAACTATTAGATATTCCGGGAGTAGAGTTTTACAGCTTACAAAAGGAATGCCCAGAAGCAGAACGTACCTTATTAGAGCAAATGCAAATTGCAGATTTAAGTGCTTATTTGCATGATTTTGCTGATACAGCAGCGGCAATTTCGGCTCTGGATTTAGTCATTTCCATGGATACTTCTGTGGCGCATTTGGCTGGTGCATTGGGGAAACCAGTGTGGATTTTGCTTTGTTTTACCCCCGATTGGCGCTGGATGTTGCAGGGGGAAGAGAGTCCTTGGTATCCGACGGCGAGGTTGTTTCGACAGGAAAAAACCGGGGACTGGGAAGGGGTTTTTGGGCGGGTGGCTTTGGCGCTGAAAGCTCAGATTTGCGACGATCAACCAGAGGAAAATTTAATTAAAAACCAGTCCTGTTTAGAGTTGGCTCAACAACAGTTTAATCTGGGAAATCTGCTGAAGTCCCAGGGTGAATTTTCCGACGCGATCGCCTATTTTAAAAAAGCTTTATTTTATCAGCGAGATTTGATAGCAGCTACAACTAATTTGGCGGTGACGCTGCACCAAATCGGCGAGTTTACCGAGGCAGCCAGATATTATTTGCGAGCCATAGAAATCGACCCAGACTCCCCTCAAGGCTACAACAACTTAGGCATTTTGCACCAATCCCAGGGCAATATGGCTGAGGCTGTATCTTGTTTTCAAAAGGCGATCGCCCTGAATCCACTCTATGTCAAAGCTCTGAACAATCTCGGCTCAATTCTCCAGCAGCAGGGAAATTTTTCAAGTGCGATCGCTTATTTTCAGCAAGCACTGTTTACTACTTCTAATTACGTGCCAGCACTGATAAATCTGGGCGTGGCAATGGAAGCCAAAGGTCAGCCAGAAGAAGCGAAACGCTTTTATAAACAGTGCATTCACCTAGAACCTGAAAACCCGCAAGGATACTATTATTTGGGTACTTTGTACTTAAAGATACACGAATTTGCCTCGGCAATTAAGAATTTAAAAACAGCCTTAGTTTTGCAGCCAGATTCTGTGGAAAGTTTGAATAATCTAGGCAGTGCTTTAGAAGGAATTGGCTACATAGCCAAAGCTATTTGCTCTTACAATCGAGCCTTGAAGATAGATGCAAAATGTGGTCAAGCTCATTTCAATTTAAGCTTAGCATTACTTTTGAATGGAGACTTCGAGCGCGGTTTTGCTGAGTATGAATGGCGATGGAAAACCGAGCAGGCAAAACAATTGGAGTGGTTCCCTTTGCCACAGCCAGTTTGGGATGGTTCTGATTTGGCAGGAAAAACTATTTTGTTGCGTTGCGAACAAGGTTTGGGCGATGCGATTCAGTTTGTACGTTACGCCTCCATTCTCCAGCAAAAAGGTGGCAAAGTATTGGTTTCTTGCTATCCAGAACTTAAGCGCTTATTCAAAACAATTCCTGGGATTGAACAAGTAGTAGTTAAAGTAGAGGAGTTGCCGGAATTTCAGTTACAAGCACCGCTGATGAGTTTGCCCTATATTTTGGGAACCAACTTAGAAAATATCCCGGCAAATATTCCTTATTTGTCGCCTCCTGCTGACGGGAATTTTTCCCTGGATTCAAACCCAAATTTTAAAATAGGAATTGTTTGGGCTGGGAGTTCGGAACATTTGAAAGATTTTATGCGATCGACTGATTTAAGCTATTTTCTGAAATTGTTAGATATTCCAGGAGTAAGTTTTTACAGTCTTCACAAAGAATTATCGGCGGGCGATTCCCTGCGGGATAGCTGCGCTTCACGCACTTTATTCAGTCAAATTCCCGTCGCAGATTTAAGCGATAATTTGAAAGATTTGGCAGATACCGCAGCGGTGATAGCGCAACTGGATTTAGTAATTTCTGTAGATACCGCTGTCGCCCACTTAGCCGGTGCTTTGGGAAAACCAGTCTGGATTTTGCTCTCTTTTGTACCCGATTGGCGGTGGATGTTGAACAGAGAAGACAGCCCTTGGTATCCGACAGCACGGTTGTTTCGCCAGCAAAAACTTGGTGATTGGGAGGGAGTATTCGATCGCCTAAAAACAGCCTTACAACACATGGCCCGCACGCACCATCCACAAGACAAGGCGGGCACGGGGACACCGCCCCTACAGTCTAATTTATTATCTCCCGCACAGATAGAATTTCATATAGCAAATACTCTCAAAAAACAGGGTAAAAAAGCAGCAGCGATCGCCCGATACCAACAAGTAATTGCGCTGAATCCCCAGCACCCAGAAGCCCATAGTTATTTAGGCTATCTCAAACAAGAAAATGGGCTAATATCCGAGGCAATTTCTCATTATCAACAAGCCCTAAAAATCGACCCCAATCAAGGTGAAACCAACTTATACTTAGGTTGCGCCCTCGAAGAACAGGGAAAAGTTGCTCTTGCGATCGAATATTACGATCGAGCAATTCAATTATCTTCAGACTCAGCGCATACTCATTTGAGACTAGCCTTAGCCTTGCTGGTTACTGGCAATTTTTCCCGCGGTTTTGCTGAATATGAATGGCGCTGGCAAACTCAAGAATTGGCAGCCAGATATTTCGCCCAACCACTTTGGGATGGTGGTAATTTCCAGGGAAAAACTATTTTGCTGCACTCAGAACAAGGTTTTGGTGATGCCATTCATTTTATTCGTTATGCACCTTTAGTTAAGCAAAAAGGAGGCAAAGTTATGGTTGCTTGTCATCAATCTTTGCAGCGTTTATTTGAAGGAGTTGCAGGCATAGATAGTGTAGTAACAAAGCCAAATGATTTGGGAGAATTTCAACTGCACGCCCCACTGTTGAGTCTACCCAAAATTATGGATACAACTTTAGAAAATGTACCCGTGAATATTCCTTACCTAGCTCCACCACAGGATTTTAAATATTCCCTAGAACCCAACAATCAATTAAAAGTAGGAATTGTTTGGTCTGGTAGCCCGCTGCACCAAAAAAATCACGATCGCTCCTGTACATTGAAGGATTTTAGGAATTTTTTAGATGTGCCAGGAGTGAGTTTTTATAACCTTCAGAAAGACTTATCACAGGGCGATCGCACTTTACTAAATAAACAGCAAGTTCAGGATTTGAACCCAGAGTTAGGAGATTTTGCCGACAGCGCAGCCATTATTTCCCAACTGGATTTAGTAATTTGTGTAGATACTGCTGTCGCTCACTTAGCCGGTGCTTTAGGAAAACCAGTCTGGATTGCGCTCTCTTTTGTGCCCGATTGGCGGTGGATGTTGGAGAGAGAAGATAGCCCTTGGTATCCCACTGTACGGTTGTTTAGGCAGCAAAAAGCCGGTGATTGGGAGGGAGTGTGCGATCGCCTAAAAACAGCCTTAGAACACCTAATTTCCACTCCTTCCCAGGCTCAGGCTAGGAACACAAATCCAGAGGCTCAGCCTCAAATTAAACCCCCAGAAACACCCCCAAAACTAACAGGAATTGGTATCACCTGGCCAGTCAGCGTCACCAGCGGCTGGGGAATTTACGGCATGAATTTAACACTGCAACTGGCGGCAAATCCCGCCTGGGAAGTTGCACTATTAGCACCACCTTCCATCTCCGAAATTCTCAACCCGCTGCACAAAACGCTGTTATTACCATTATTAGAAAAACAACACCAGTTTCAAAAATTAGTAGCAGCCAATTCAGACCAACAAATCAATTGCAACTTTCCAGCACTTTACGCCCTGGGCAATAATTTAGCATCCTCTGGTGTGGAAAATCAAATTACCAGTGACTTTCCAGTGGGAGTCATCTTTTTTGAAGACACCAGAATCACAGCAGAAGCATTAGAAAAAGCCAAAAAATATAGTTCGATAGTCGCCGGTTCCCACTGGAATGCCGATGTTTTGAAAAGCTACGGCTTGACTAATGTCGCCATGGTAAATCAAGGCATTGACCCCGCAATTTTCCATCCTGCACCCAAATCTAATCTATTTGGCGATCGCTTTGTCATCTTCTCCGGTGGCAAACTAGAATATCGCAAAGGTCAAGATATTATTGTCGCCGCTTTCAAACAATTTCACAAAAAACATCCCGAAGCATTATTGCTAACAGCATGGCACAACTTCTGGCCTCAATATATGTTAGGCATAGAACAAACCGGAAATGTCATCGGACTTCCCAATATTAACCGCGATGGCAGTTTAGGAATTGCCCCATGGTTAGTAGCTAACGGTTTACCTGTTAACTCTTTTATCGACATTGGCTTAATTCCCAATCATCTAGCCGGACAAATATTGCGAGAAGCCGATGCAGCCGTTTTCACCAATCGCTGCGAAGGCGGCACTAATTTAGTCGCGATGGAAAGCATGGCTTGCGGAATCCCTACTATTTTATCAGCAAATACTGGTCATTTAGATTTGATTAGCAGCAATAATTGCTATCCTTTATCAAGTCAGGGACGAGTGAAACCTACTGTTCATTTTTCAGGTATAGAAGGCTGGGGAGAGTCTGATGTTGATGAAGTCGTCGAGGCTTTGGAACAAGTTTATACTAATCGGGAACAAGCTAAAAGTCGCGGTTTAGCTGCGGCGAATTTCATGCTTGATTGGACTTGGGAAAAACAGGTTAAGCGTTTTTTGGATGTGATTGGCGGGCTATATACATAATTCCCGTAGGGGCGGGTTCATCAACAATAATCGCCCCAAAACTAACAATTTCAAAAACCCGCCCTCTCACTCTCACCCAACAAACAATATTAATGTACATTCAGATTTACGGCGGGGTGGGGGCGGGTTTATATTAATTGTCGGTGATTATTATGTATGGTTGGCGAACCCGCCCCTACAAATAATATAAAATCCTCTCTTCATCGTCCTGTATCAAACTCTCTCTCTTCTCTGCCTTCGCGTACTTCGCGCCTTCGCGGTTAAATCATTCCGATACAACCGGAATTGATATAAAATGTAGGTTGAAATTACAATTTCAATCCACCGATAGATACTTTAGGGTGCGTCGCACTCGACAATCTGCAATTAAAATCAAAAATATAGCAGCGACGCACCCTACCAGATAAAAAAGATTAATTTGCGATTGATTCCAATAGTCTGTTAGCACTGTTTACACTTTCAATATCGTATAGTTCTGGATTGTAAGAAACAATTTGTGCTACCAATTTATGATGGTATGGTTGAGCTTTTTCATTTCTAGAACCATGAACGCGACGATAATTAAGAACTATTTCTCTCGTTCCCAAAAAAGGAATGCTATGTTTGTGACAATTAACCCAAAATTCCCAATCCTCATAACCTTCTTTCATCTCTCCTTTGTAACCCTTGACCAAATTCCAAACTGATTTGTGATACAATGAAGACGTGCAAATCATATTAGATTGTTTAATGTTTATTGGTGAATATAAATCATAACTGGGTACGGTGCGATTTTCATTGCCACCAAAAATTTGATAAGAACCAAATGCTATGCAAGGTACTTGAGATTTTAGAGATATTTCTAAAAGACAAATCAAGGCATTTTCAGCTAAGATATCATCTGCATCCAAGGGCATCATATATTCGCCATTGGCTGCTGCTATCCCAGCATTCCTCGCCATTGATATCCCTTGATTAGGTTGTTCTATTAGCCTAATTTGATACTGGGGATTTTCTGCTATCAAATTTTGGGCGACGGTGTTAGTAGTATCTAAACTGCCATCATTGATAATGATGATTTCCCAATTTTTGTAAGTTTGGTTGATAACGCTAGTTACTGCTTGTGGTAAAAAATGAGATTGATTGTAACAGGGAATAATCACAGAAATCAAAGGTTGACTTGGAATCTGTGGCGAAGCTGCGACTTGCTTTACACTTTGTGGATGGTTTGAGTGGGAATTTTTGCTAGAAGTTCTAGCCACTTGTAAGCTGTAAAAATAAATCTTGGGATGGACGATCGCCAATTGATTCAAATCAATATTTTGATGCTCATTTACTAATTTTGGATATCTCGACAAGTGTTCTTGTTTGACAAAAACTAAGATATTCTGAGCATACCAAGGCTCTACTTTTTCATTGTTCCATATGTTTTTTCTCAAGCAATCAATGACTACAAAACCGTTTTTCTGAAAGTAATAAGCCCAATATTGCGGCCACTGTTCGTTAACGTGTTCGACTCCACCTTGAAATGGTATTGCTGCTGAAAACAAAATTACTGGTGCTAGTTTAGTTAGAGAATTAACAAAGTTTTCTGCACAGGTACTGGGTAAGTGTTGGGCAACTTCTAGAGAAATTGCCAAGTCAAACTTTCTTTCTACTTGCAGCGGTTGCTTTAAGTCGTGAGACTTGAACTGATTTAAGGGAATTTCTAACAGAGTGCGATCGACATAATCGCCATCTATTCCCAAACAGTCAGCCATTCCCAACCTTTGACAAGTGGCTAACCAGCTTCCCGTACCGCAACCAATATCCACAACACTTTGTGGTTTAACAGGTTGCATTAATTCTAACAATAAGGGAATGATTTCTTGATCTGAACTACGAGTACCTTGTCCGATTAATTCATAAAAACTTTTTGTATAAAATGACTGTGGGTTTTGACTGGTTTGGCTGGCTGTTTGAGAATTGCTGCTAATATCATAGCCTTGCAAATGTGCTGGTAACTCCCAGGTAATATTGGGGTCTGGTTGATGTGCTACTGGCTCAACATTGCCCCGCCAAGCAGCACCCATGATTTGCATTGTTTGATAAATTACTGTATGCCATCCCTTTTCTTTCAAGTAATTTAAACCTTTAGCAACATCGGGAGCAGCTAAGTCATGAAATAAAATTATCGCATCTTTTTCCGCCAATTTTTCACAAGCAATTGCATCATTTAACGGTCCCTCACCTTCGTGTTCTCCGTCAATAAAGATTAACGACCATTTGCGGTTGAATTGAGTGGCAAATTCTTCGACTCGTTGGGGACTGTAACCTGGAATTAGTTCGACAGAGGTTTGAATTCCAGACGCATTGAGAGATCCTTGGATTGAATCGATGACGCTTTGTCTGATGTCTTCTCTTTCTAACAGCGGATCGACGACATCTAAGGCAACTCCGGCAAGGGCTAAATGACAGGCAGACCACCCCAGCCAGCAGCCTATTTCTAAAGCTTTTTTACCCGAAAATTGCAGGGCTGTATTGTAAAGGATGTGTGCTTCGTCGCGACTGAGAAAGCCGACTGAAGAAGCTCGCCCATCGACATACCAATTGTGAGGAATTTCTCGACGTAGATAAGGCCACGGACAAGTCTGAGTATCGCCGACTATCATGTTGGGAAAGTACGCATCTGGGAGGATGATTTTCAATCCGGGGGATATGTAATCTCCGGCGGGCAATAAAGTATTATTTGCGATTTCCGAGTGTCCTTGTACTCTCATTTTTTTCGGTTTAATGGGTTGGTAACGGAGGCTGATTTCTATTGTATCGCCGTCTGTGGTGGCCAATTTTACCAAGTCGTGTTTGTGACCGGTCATGTGCAGAATCCCGATCGCATCCTGCGGCAAATACGGCTCCACAAAACAACCCCGCTGCTTGTCCCACACGGGCAAACCAAAGTTGCAACTCCAGTTGCACCAAGCCGGCAATATCTCTGTTTTGTCAAAGAGTGCAGTGCCATAAACCAAAAGATTTAAGGCAATTTGGTCGCTCATCAAAGAGACGTGCTGCTGCAATCCCTGGACCAAATATTCTGCCCAAAGTTCCCAGTGCGGTGCATTTTTGTGCAGCGCAAAAACACCAGCATTGATGGTAGGATAGCTGTGCAATTTCTGGGCAACTTCTTCTCCAAAAGCTGCTTGATAATCCCGATAAACAAATTCCCAGTACCAAGACAGTTTGCCGTAAGCTAAATAATAACCGCGATCCAGTTCTGGGACAACTGCTAAACCCCGCTTTGCTGCTCCTTTAACTAACAGTTGAACGGCATTCCAATTTTGTACCCAAGCATCGGCATCTATCCAAAGATAGATGTCAAAATTTGGGAAGTATTGGCGCAAAAACGGACGTGCTAAAAGTCCTTTTAGATAGTGAGGGGCTTCATTTTTGCCAGGAAAATCAAAGTCCCAATCGGGTTTTTTAATGATATTAACTTGTGTTTCTAGCCATTGTAATTGTTCGGGAGTGCAGCCGAGATCGAAAAAGCCGATCGCCACATTTTCCCCCTCTGGTTTTTCCCGCACCGATAAAATAGTGCCTCGCACCAGTTCAAAGTAATTTGCATCGGCCGCCGTAATGATGATAATCTGCATAAAATCAAATATAACCGACAATTTTAATATCAAGTATACCACGGAGGCAAAATCGTGAAAAACCCAAAAGGCAAAGTTTATCTAGTGGGGGCGGGGCCCGGAGATTGTGACTTGATGACAGTGCGATCGCAAAAATTGCTCTCCCAAGCCGAAGTCTTAATCTACGACGCTCTAGTCGATATCCCCCAACTCGAATTAATCCCCGTAACTTGCCTCAAAATCGAAGTCGGAAAACGCGGAGGCAAACCATCAACTCAACAACAAGAAATCAACCGTTTGCTAGTAGAATACTGCCACAGAGGTAAACAAGTAGTCCGCCTTAAAAGTGGCGACCCCTTTATTTTTGGACGTTCTAGCTCCGAAATTCAAGCATTAATCGCAGGGGACTGTGACTTTGAAGTCATACCGGGAATTTCCTCCGCCTTCGCCGCACCATTGCTAGCAGGAATTCCCCTCACCGATCCAGTAATGAGCCGCTGTTTTGCAGTGATGAGCGCCCACGAACCAGATGCTCTGGAATGGGAAGCATTAGTCAAGATTGAAACCTTGGTAATATTGATGGGAGGGCGCAATTTGGGTGAGATAGTTTGGCAATTACAAAAGCATGGATTATCCAGCCAAACTCCCATCGCCATTATCCGAGATTGCGGCCGCCCAGAACAACACATTTGGAGCGCTTATCTCTTCGATATCCTAGCCAAAACTAAAGGCGAATCTCTGTCACCTTGTGTGATAATTATTGGGGAAGTAGTAAGATTACGCGAATATTTAATCCAGCCCCAAAGCACCAACATGATCGACATAAATATCACTCTTAATAAGAACCCATTGCCGCTAGCAGGAAAAACTATTTTAGTCACTCGTGCAGCTTCTCAATCTCGTCAATTTACCGATCGCCTCCAGCAACAAGGAGCTCGCGCCATCGAAATGCCCGCCCTAGTTATTGGTCCCCCTTCCACCTGGGAACCCTTGGACAGCGCGATCGCCCAATTGTCAAGCTTTCACTGGTTAATTTTCACTTCCACCAACGCGGTAGACTACTTTTTTGAAAGACTAGAAACCAGTGGCAAAGATGCCCGCAGCTTGTTCGGAATTAAAATTGCAGTTGTCGGCAAAAAAACCGCCGAAACTTTGCGATCGCACTCTTTGCAACCAGACTTTATTCCCCCCAACTTTGTCGCCGATTCCCTAGTCGAAAACTTCCCCTGGGAGGGCGTGGAGGGCGATCGCGGGGGCATAGCCCCTACAAACTGCAAAATCCTATTTCCCAGAGTAGAAAGCGGCGGCAGAGAAGTTTTAGTCAAAGAATTCACCGCCAAAGGAGCCCAAGTCATCGAAGCACCAGCCTATCAATCTTGCTGTCCCGAAAACATCGATCCGATCGCCCTAGCCGCGCTGCAAAATCGAGCAGTTGATCTTATAACATTTGCCAGTTCCAAAACCGTACAAAATTTTTGTAAACTCATAGAAAAAAGCCCAGAATTGTCTGGCAATCACGATTGGTTGAAAAATGTTTGCATCGCTTCCATCGGACCGGAAACTTCCAAAAGTTGCTCTAATTTATTGGGTAAGTTAGATGTAGAAGCTCAGGAATATACCTTGGATGGGCTCAGTGAGGCGATCGTTCAATGGGTTGCAGAAAATCAAAGTTTGTAGTTTATTAGGCAGTTTATCGTCCGGCGGTTTTAACCGCTGCTACAAACACTTTCGTCCACTCAAGCGCGGACTAAGAAGGCGAGATAACTTGTAAACTGGTTGTAAGATAAGCAGAAAAAATATGAATGGGGACATCTGTGTTTGGCAAATATATTCGTAGGGGCGAAGCATGACCGCTGTAAATCTCTGGCGCGAGCTAATAAATTGTCTGCGGTCATGCTTCGCCTATGCGAAATCGGCTGTAAATCTCTGGTTATCACTAATAAATTGTCTGCGGTCATGCTTCGCCTATGCGAAATCGGGATGCTCCCCAGCTAATGACCTAGGTTTTTGGTTGGTCGATCGCCCTACCAGCATCAACGCCCAAGGCGATCGCCTCAGTCAAATAACCAGCAACCCAACTATTAACAGCCTTTGATAATTTAAAACTTAAAAAAAATCGTTTCAACAGAAAGAGCACCGACGACTGGCCGTGTTTCGTCTCGGTGCTCTTACTGGTTCGCTCCTCACACGTCCATTACTCTAGCCGACTCAGCCAACCCTGTCAAGACTTTTTACAAAACTTTTTTTGGCAAGTCTTCTAACAGCGGAAACATCAGCCTTGAAAGCCTTCGGCACAAAGGATCGGGATGCTGAGGATACTCATCAATTCAACTGGGCCATCCAGTCCAAAATCAGAGCATTGACTTGAGTGGGGCGTTCGTCGTGGGGACAGTGCCCTGTGTTGGGAATCGAAACAAATTTGACCGATCGCCCATTATCGGCCAAATCCTGATAGATTTTACTACCTGCGATCGGCGTCCAGGGGTCATCTGCGCCCCAAAGCACCAATAAGGGGCGATCGACTTTGGGCAGCAATTCCGACGGTTGAGGGCCTGCGGGGGCTGTCAGAATCGACGCAAAAACCTGTTGAGCTCCCGGATCGCAGGAGGGGGCGTGGAGGAGTTCTACAAGTTCCTCGGTAATGGCTTCCTGGTTCCCGTAGACTTGGCGCAGGGTGTTGCGGATGCGGTGTTTTTGGCGGATGTTGTGGAATAGCAATGGGCCAAAAATGGGCGATCGAACTAATTGAGCAAAAGTCCCCATCACCAATCCCAGAAGAAAGTTAAGTTCTTGGGGACGGTGGTTGAGCCCGCCAGCACAATTAATCAAGACTCCGCCGGCGGATATTTCGGGATGATTGGCGACTACCATCAAACTCAGCAAAGCGCCGATGGAATTCCCGACAAACACCGCCGGTTCCTGTACCAACTCCGTCCAAAAATCTGTCAGCAATTCTTCCCACAATTCTAGGCTGTAATCTAGGGCTGGCTTAGCAGAAGCACCGAATCCCAACAAGTCTAGGGCGAATACTCGGTAGCCGCCAGCAGCCAGGGCGGGGATGTTGTTTCTCCAATGTCCGATCGAAGCTCCAAAGCCGTGAATTAAGATGAGAGGGCGGCCTGTTCCTTGGACTGTATATTGAATTTTGTGGCCGCGCCATGTCCAAATTAATTTTTCTAAGCTGTTGGCTGATACTAGCTGTTGTGTAGTCACGGCAGTTATGCAAAGTTTTGTTAACTAATTCGATCGTAGCAGGATCGCGCGGCTTGAGCTACTGCCTCCGCTAGAATCTAGAAAATAATAGCAGGACATCCCCATAATTCCTGTCGAACAGACTGTCGAGCCTGTTGTGGACTATCTGTTTGGGAAACATCTATTCTTGAACTTAAATATTAAATTTTCTGGTGCGTAATGTGAGTTTTGTGAACATTTTTTGGGGTTCTAGATAGTAGATAACCTTACCAATTGTGAGCATTGCGTCCAGGACTGTCTCACAAATCAGAGAAAGGACTGAAGTCTTGACTACAAAATTAATATAAGTTTATAGTTGTCCAGGTTTTGATATGCTAACAAAGTGAGTCTCACAAACGCGATTGAAGTATGACAGGCAGCATAGGACAACCCACAGCTTTAAGCAATCGACCATATTTAGTCTTAAATAGTCAAGGCCAAGTTTTACAGTTTGAGTTGACACAGCAGCAACACGTATTGGGGCGCGATCGCACTCGTGCCGATTTAATCGTACCTGAACTCTGGCGAGCAGTTTCCAGCGTTCACGCTGTTTTGCGCCAAGTAGGTGATAATTACTGGATTTACGACGGTAACGGTCAACAGCCAAGCACTAATGGCCTATTTGTCGATCGCACGCGCATCACTCCCAACGACGGTTATTGTCTGAAAAATGGTACAGAAATTAAAATCGGTCTTGACCCAAAAAATCAAGTTTTACTGACATATTTTAACCCCACTGCAAATCAAGTTGTAGCATCAAACAAACAGTCAATTTCCCTCAAAAATCGGTCTGTATTGTTGGGTCGCGATCCGAATGCAGCACTGCAATTAGACTCTCCCCTTGTATCCAGACGCCACGCCACCATTGACCAAGACAGTCGCGGTAATTATATTTTACAAGACCACAGCGCCAACGGCGTGTTTGTTAACGGTCAGCGAGTCACAAATTCTCTACAATTGTCCGAGGGAGATGCCATTCGGATCGGTCCGTTTACTCTAATTTACCACAGTGGCGAGTTGGAGATGCAAGACTCCGGCAATCAAATTCGTTTGGATGCTGACTGTCTGGTGATTCCCAAGCGTTTAAGGCGGATCAAATTAGCGATCGAACCAGGGCAATTTGTCGCCTTAGTAGGCGGTAGCGGCGCGGGAAAATCTACATTAATGCGGACACTATTAGGAATCGAAAAAACTACTAGCGGTGTCGTTTATATCAACGGCGACGACCTCAGAAAAAACTTTAATATTTATCGCAATCAAATTGGTTACGTCCCTCAAGATGATATTATTCACGCCGATTTAAAAGTAGAAGAAGTATTAACCTATGCAGCTAAACTACGTCTACCACCCGATACAAATGTTAAGCAAGTAGTCGCGAAAACCTTAGAAGATATTGAAATGACTCACCGCAGCAAGGCTTTAGTCAAAGAACTTAGTGGCGGACAGCGCAAACGGGTTAGTATCGGAGTCGAACTGTTAGCCAACCCGAAACTCTTCTTCTTAGACGAACCGACATCAGGACTAGACCCCGGTTTGGATAAAAAGATGATGCAACTGTTGCGAAAGTTGGCAAGTCAAGGTCGGACGGTGATTTTAGTCACTCACGCCACAGCGAATATCACCATGTGCGATCGCATCGTATTTATGGGTCGTGGCGGTCGCCTCTGTTACTTCGGGCCACCAAAGATAGCCCTCGACTTTTTTGATGTTAAAACTGGTGATTTTGCCGACATTTACAACGAACTAGAAACAGAAGAAAGCAACGTTCAAAGCTGGGCGGATAAGTTTAGCAATTCTCCCTACTATCAGCAATACATTGAAAATCATTTCAGCATCGACAATACCGCACAAAAAAAATCTACCCCCCCTCCCCAGCCAAAATCTGTATCTTTTATCCAACAACTGGTTATACTTGCTCAACGTTATTTCCAGCTAGTTTGCCGCGACGGCGTTAACTTAAGTTTAGCTCTTTTAACTGCGCCGATCGGCATTAGTTTACTGCGGCTTGCAGTCAGAGACAAAGACCCGTTAATTGGCGCACCGGAAGCAACTTTAGCACCTTTAGCCTTGCGAGTTTTGTTTGTCTTTACCTGTGCAGCCATTTGGGTAGGATTGGCAACTTCTCTCCAAGAAATTGTCAAAGAATCAGCTATTTATCTCCGCGAACGTTTAGTCAATTTAGGATTATTTGCCTATGTAGGTTCAAAAGTTTTAATCCTGTCCGGGTTAGCCGTATTGCAAACTATCTTAATGGTAGCAATAATTTTGATTGCTTTTAAACACCCAGAACCGAGTTTAATTTCCTGGACAGTCGGAGTAAGCATTACCACTTTTCTAACTTTACTTAGTTGCGTCAGTCTCGGATTAGTGGTTTCAGCCATCGTCAAAAATAGCTCTCAAGCTAATAGCGCTTTACCTCTGTTATTACTACCTCAGATTATCTTTTCTGGAGTTTTGTTTAAGATGGAAGGTGCCGCCAGTAAATTTTCTTGGTTGATGTTAAGCCGCTGGTCTGTGGGTGCTTATGGCTCTTTAGTGAATGTAAATGCCATGGTTCCCGCAGCTACTAAATTGCCCGATGGGAGTACGCTTCCTCAGCCCTTTGAGCCTACTCCTGTTTACGATCCCACTTGGGAAAATTTGAGTTTAAATTGGGGGATTTTGTGCGTGCATATTTTGGTTTATTTAATCTTAACTGTGTGCTTGCAGAAGTGGAATCATATTTTGTTCCAATTCTTCGATCGGATATCAAATCTGGTTAAAAAAAGGTGAATCTAGTGGGAGGTAAATAGAATATTATGAGGATAGCGAATAGATTGTATGAATTATTGGTTGATGAAGTCGGAACCTGATGTTTATAGTATTGCGGATTTGAAATCCGATGGGATTTCGATCTGGGATGGCGTTCGTAATTATCAAGCTCGGAATTTTATGCGAGAAATGAGTCAGGGCGATTTAGTCTTTTTTTACCATTCTAATACTAAAATACCGGGAATAGTCGGGTTGATGCGTATCGTTGAAACTCATATTGCCGATCCCACTCAGTTTGATATAAACAGTGAATATTATGATGCTAAATCAACGTTTGATTCGCCTCGCTGGCAAACTGTGAAAGTGGAGTTTGTTGAGGAATTTGCTAAGTTAATATCTTTGGATGAATTAAAACGAGAGTTTAGCGTTGATGAGATTTTGGTGGTGAGGAAAGGGAATCGGTTATCGGTGATGCCGATATCTGAAGGTGCAGCACAGAAGATTTTGAAGATGAGAGAATCTAATGATTAAACCGCAGAGAGCGCAGAGAGTACAGAGTCAGAGAAGGAGGAGACGGCAATGCCCTTGGACTACCCCAAAATAATCGATTATGCTCGCTATGAGGACACGGCAATGCCCTTGGACTACCTCAAAACAATCATCGATTATGCTCGCTATGAAGACACGGCAGTGCCCTTGGACTACCCCGATTAATTGTAGGGACTAAGGCCAAGCCGTGTCCTGACTGTGGATAGCAGGAGAACCCGCCAAAACTATTTAAAATACCCTAAAGACCGGCTGCACAAACTGCCGCTCCAATCAACCCTACATTGCTATTCAAAACAATGTGAACTGGTATCATTTCCAATAGCGAATCCATGCGCCCTTTGTGGGTAAACGCCCGCATAAAACTGCCTTCTTCCATCAGTGGCAAAATTTTAGCAGCAATGCCACCAGCGATGTACAAACCGCCGTAGGGTAAAAGGGTGACACCCATATTTCCGGCCACAGCGCCGTAAGCTTCTACAAACATTTGCATGGTTTGTTCCGAAAGTCGATCGCACTTTTCCAGTGCCGCCTTGGCAATTGTCGCTCCAGGATCGACCGTTTTTTCAGTTTTCCCAATTTCTGACTCCCATTGTTTGATAATTTTCCCTACCTCCGCTGATTCCGGCGCAAATTTTATGTCCCGCAAAAACTGATAAATTGCCACAATTCCCTGGCCCGAAACTACTCGCTCGATGGATATTCTGGGAATGTCGTGTTTTGCTAACAAATATTTCAGCAATTGAAACTCCAACTCGGAACGGGGTGCAAAGTCACCGTGTCCCCCTTCGGAAGAAAAAACTCTGATGCCATTGGTGTCGGGAATAGCAAAACATTTGCCCAAACCAGTACCCGCACCAATCACTGCAATTGGATCGCGTTCTCGGAGTTTTCCGACTTGTAAAGTGTGCAAATCTGTCGCATCCAAACCAGACACGCCGTAGCCAATGGCGACAAAATCATTAATTAAACTAACGTGAGATATTCCTAATTCTTGTTCTAGACGCTTTACCTCAAGCTGCCAAGGCAAATTCGTCAGTTTTGCAGTATTGTTAACGACAGGACCTGCGATCGCAAAACAAGCTGTTTCCGGCACTGATGCCAAGTCCAGTTTAACAGCAGTTGCCGCCAAAAAATGCTGCACCATGGGCACTAAATCGGGGAACTCTCCACTGGGATAGCGCAACTCATAAAGAGGTTTCATTTCACCCTCAAGAGTCCTTTCTACTAAACGCAAAATAGTCTTAGTTCCGCCAATATCGCCCGCCAATAATAATGCCATAAACCTCCGATTAAACTAATACTTGTTTAGGTTGGGTTTCAGATCATTCCGGCGCAGCCGGAATGATCTAGAGGACACGGCAGTGCCGTTTCCCTACACGAGATTAATTGTAGGGACACGGCACTGCCGTGTCCTGATTTCTCGTATTATTAATTGCCAACCAAGCCCGCAGCACCTCAGCCACTGTCCAAGCTTGTGCAGTGCAGCCCCGTGGGGAATGTGGTGCATCGCCCTCAAAAATTTCGCCCAAACTGCCAACCCCGCCGGCTAATAAATGATGTGCCATTGGTTGTAACAATTCCCGCGCTTGTGCTGGATCTTTGTATACCTGCAAGTGGGCTAAAACAAAAGGCCCCATCAGCCAGCCCCACACTGTACCCTGGTGATAAGCCCGATCGCGCTGCAATTGGTCTCCCCCATATTCGCCACGATACTGCGCGTCTTCTGGCGAAAGGCTGCCAAGGCCGACAGAAGTCAACAACTGCTGAGCACAGGCATCAACCACACCCCGACGGCGATCGGGTGTGAGTAACGGTTTATACCGATGACTGTCATTCACCCTCATCTCCATTGCTGACAAGGATTTGGGGGACAAGTCTAAGGGCAGCGACACCGCGAATATCTGATTTGGTCGGAGGGAACCGTCGTGTCCGTCTGAGCCGTCCAGAACGTCATAACAGTAACCTGTGGCATCGTTCCAGAAGCGGGTGAATCCGGCAGCCGTGCGATCGGCTAGTTGCTGGTATTCATAGTCAGGTTTGCCCAATTTTTGAGCAAAACTGACCATTGCTTGTAGAGCATTGTACCAAAGAGCGCTGATTTCGATCGGCTTACCAATCCGGGGAGTCACCACCCAATCACCAACTTTCGCGTCCATCCAAGTCAGTTGTACCCCGGTTTCGCCAGCGTAGATTAAACCGTCGTCGGGATCGACGCGGATGTTATACCTAGTTCCCTTAATGTGCCAATCAATTATCTCACATAGTATCGGCCAGAGTTCGCTCAAAAGTTCATCGTCCCCAGTGGCTTCGTAGTAAGCGCGAATTGCCTCAAAGTACCAGAGTGTCGCGTCTACGGTGTTGTATTCCGGTGCGCCACCGCTATCGGGAAAGCGGTTTGGCAACATCCCACGATCGACATACCGCGCAAAAGTTCGCAGGATCGATCGAGCAATGGACGATCGCCCGGTACACATTGTGAGACCTGGTAGAGCAATCATCGTATCCCGCCCCCAGTCGCTGAACCAGGGATAGCCGGCGACGATCGTTTTCCCGTCCCGTTCCTCTGACACCGGGCGATTGACAATAAATTGGTCGGCTGCTAGCACTAAGTGATTTATCCAAGGAGGAGCTTCTCTCACTTTTGACCATTGTTCCAGCAATTCTTGTTCATAGGTGCGACGGAGTTCTAAAGCGGTATCCCCGTTTAATTCGGGTTTTTTGTCAGTGCTGGCGATTAAAGTCAGAGACTGTCCCGGTGCGATGGTGAAATGGAAAGTCGCTGCGTGCAGATGATCCTCACAACACTCCAATCCGCGCCGCCTTTCGGCTGCGAGGTCAAATCCGTAGTTCCAATTGTATAAGGGCGTAGAAACTCGAAATTTAGCCTCTGGTGGGGCATCTGTTAGCAGGTAGAGGGGTGCAGCTTTGTTAAATGCAGTCACACACACGCCTTTTTCCAAGGTTTCTAGACCGATTTGCCAATCGTCCGCCGTGGTGATGTGGTGGTAGTCGCGATAGTCAATTAGGGCCTTGACAGCCAGGGCGATCGGTTTTGAGGCGCGGTGCAAACGATATTGAATATAGGTTGTGTTAGCACTTTGTTGCATCCAAATCCGCTTTTCTAGGATAGCGTCCGCCAGCGCAAATCTCCAAACAGGCGTCGTACCTTCCAGGTGAAAGCTTTCGATGTAGTTGTAGCCCTGGGGTTCTATCGTCCCGTCAGTCCAACGATTTGTATAAAGAGGATAGGCGCGATCGTGATACACCGCCGTCTCGTCCAGTTTGGCAAGCATCAAAGTACGTCCCAGCGGGGGTTGGAGCGCAGCCACCAGCAGACCGTGATAGCGACGAGTGAGGAGATTGGCGATCGTCCCACTAGCATAACCGCCGATCCCGTTTGTGACCAACCATTCGCGAGACTCCGCCGAGTCGAGATTGCAGCAGATTTCCCGTCCAAAAGCAATAACCATAGGAACACACTCGCTGACTTGTCATCTACCTTTAGGTCTATTTTAAACATGATCTTCCCCAAAAATAGTCACCCTTACACAGGACTAATTTGGCGATCGGGCAAACCAGATTCATGCTTTAATGTAAATGGAATCCACTGCTAATTTAGCCGAGGGCAAAATTGTAAACGTGGCTCTGTCTAAAGTTAGTTGTCTGTTACTCTTTTAAGTGATATTACTTTTTAAACAGGCTGGTTGGCGATCGGGGTTCAACAGACCTATTGCCAAAATAGCATTTTTAGTCAGAGCGCCAACCTATTCGATCAGGAACAGAACTTAAAATGAAGATAGGAGCAAACTACCTTGGCAACAATCAATGCGAATTTACTGTTTGGGCCCCCACCCTTAAACAAGTAGCAGTTCAACTTGTTTCCCCAGACAAACGCCTGCTCCCCATGCAACAATCCGCCACAGGTTATTGGCAAACCACCGCTACAGATATCCCACCAGGAACCCTCTACACCTACCAACTAGAAGGCAACATCCACAGACCAGACCCCGCATCCAAATATCAACCCCAAGGCGTACACTCCCCTTCCCAAGTCATAGATGAAAGCACATTTACCTGGACAGATACAGATTGGCAAGGCGTACCACTAGCAGAAACCATCATCTATGAACTCCACGTCGGCACATTCACCAAAGCCGGAACCTTTCAAGCAATAATTCCCCAACTAAAGCAACTCAAAGAACTGGGAATCAACGCCATAGAAATTATGCCAGTCGCCCAATTTCCAGGCGATCGCAATTGGGGCTACGATGGCGTATATCCCTACGCAGTCCAAAACTCCTACGGGGGACCCGAAGGCTTCAAAAAACTGATCGAAGCCTGCCACAAACAAGGAATTTCAGTAATTCTTGATGTAGTTTTCAACCACCTCGGTCCAGAAGGAAACTATCTCCGTGACTTCGGCCCATACTTTACATCAAAATACGGCTCAATTTGGGGAGACCCCCTCAACTTCGACGACGCCTACAGCGATGGAGTCCGCCACTACTTTCTGGAAAACGCCCTATACTGGTTTCGAGACTATCACATCGATGGCCTGAGACTCGACGCAATTCAAGCAATATTTGAAGTAACGGCCAGACCGTTTTTGCAAGAAATAGCCGATGCCACCAGCGAGCTTTCTCAACAGCTAGGACGGCAACTTTATTTAATAGCAGAAAGCGACTTAAATGATGCCCGCGTTCTGCGTCCTAAAGAACTAGGAGGCTTCGGACTAAATGCCCAGTGGTGCGACGATTTCCATCACGCACTGCACGCACTTCTCACAGGAGAAAACGACCGATACTACCAAGACTTCGGCAAGTGCGAACAATTAGAAAAATCTTACCGAGAAAGCTTTGTTTACTCCGGTCAATACGCCCCCCACAGAAAGCGAAAACACGGCAGTTCTGCCAAGGATGTACCAGCCCATCAATTCGTCGTATTTTCCCAAACCCACGACCAAATCGGCAACCGCATTTTGGGAGATAGACTCTCAAAAATAGTTGATTTTGAATCCCTCAAACTCGCCGCCAGCACTGTCTTAACTTCTCCCTACATTCCTTTCCTATTTATGGGAGAAGAATACGGAGAAGAAGCACCATTTTTGTACTTCGTTTCACACTCGGACGAAAACTTAATTGAAGCGATTCGCAAAGACAAACAACAAGAATTTAAAATCTTTGAAGGACGAGGCGAATTTCAAGACCCCCAGAGTCCAGACAGTTTCCAAAAGTGCAAGTTAAACTGGGAACTACAAACCAAAGGCAAACATAAAATTCTCTGGGAATGGCACCAACATTTAATTCAACTGCGACGCACCATACCCGCCCTTAAAAAACTGGATAAAACCAGCCTAGAAGTTTCTAGCATCGAAGCAGAAAAAATCTTATTTCTACGTCGGTGGACAGATGACAGTCAGATATTTTGCATTCTAAACTTCAACAAACAACAGGTTGCTTGTACCCCTGCACTTCCCCAAGGCAATTGGCAAAAGATTTTAGACTCTGCCGATGCAAAATGGATGAGTGCCGGTTCAACATTGCCAGAAAAAATAACTTCCGATCAAGAATTGACTGTTAAACCACAGAGTTTTGCACTTTATGAATTATCGTAATTAAAACGGGAGGCAGAGCCTCTAGATAATACTCTTGTCCCCATAATACTCTTGTCCCCCCCTTATTAAGGGGGGTTAGGGGGGATCTAGACTTCGATACAAAAAAGATAAAACCCGCACAACTAACCCGGAGTAAAATTAACATGATGCGAATTCCCACAGCAACTTATCGGATTCAATTTCATGCAGGTTTTAACTTTGAAGCCGCCAGACAAATCGTTAGCTATCTAGAAGAATTAGGCATTAGTGATTTGTACGCTTCACCCATATTTAAAGCCAGAAAAGGCAGCAGCCACGGCTACGATGTAGTTGACTCAAATCAGCTCAATCCAGAATTGGGAACCTCAGAAGACTTTGAAGCACTCACCGACGAAATCCACAAGCGAAAAATTGGATGGTTGCAAGATATTGTCCCAAATCACATGGCTTACGACACTCAAAACTTGCTGTTGTTAGATGTATTGGAACACGGACCCGATTCCGACTATTTCGATTACTTCGATATTGAATGGGATCACGGTTACGAACATCTCAGAGGTCGAGTGCTGGCTCCGCTGCTGGGTAATTTTTATGGAGAGTGTCTCGAAAATGGCGAAATTAAACTAAAATACAACGACCTGGGGTTAAGCATCAATTACTATAGCTTAAAATTGCCAGTCAAAATACAATCCTACGCGAATTTCATCAGTCATAACTTGGGACATTTAGGCAGGGAGTTAGGCAGACGTCATCCAGATTTTATCAAGTTTTTGGGAATTCTTTATCTGATTAAGAATATTCCTTCAGAAACCAAAGGTAAAGAAAGATACGACCAGATAGCTTTTGTCAAAGGGCTGCTGTGGGAACTCTACAATCAAAATCCGATTGTTCAAGAATTTATCGATGAAAATATCAAGTTTTTTAATGGAGAAAAGGGGAATCCCGAAAGTTTTAACCTACTGGATGATTTGCTGTCCGAGCAGTTTTACCGTCTGGCTTTTTGGAAAGTGGGTGCAGAAGAAATTAACTACCGCAGATTTTTTACGGTCAACGAACTAATTTCGGTAAAAGTCGAAGATATAAAAGTTTTTCATAAAAATCATGCTCTGATCTTCGACTTGATTGAAGAAGGAAAATTTACGGGATTGAGAATTGACCATATCGACGGACTTTACGATCCCACAGAATATTTAAAACGGCTGAGGCACAGAATCGGTGATATTTACATCACTGTGGAAAAAATTCTCGAACACAAAGAAGATTTGCCCTCCTACTGGCCCATTGAAGGAACCAGCGGTTACGACTTTTTGAATTATGTAAATGGTGTTTTTTGTCGGTCCGATCGCGAACAGCAATTTAGCGAAATTTATTACAGATTTACTCGTCTGAGCATCCCCTACGAACAGTTGTTTATAGATAAAAAAAGGCTAATTATTGAGAAAAACTTGGCGGGAGATGTAGACAATCTCGCTCAACTTTTGAAAAATATATCCGGTCAATCTCGACAGGGAAATGACTTTACTCGCCCAGGCTTGGAAAAAGCCTTGTCAGCAATTCTGGCGAGTTTTCCAGTTTACCGAACTTACATTAATCAAGAAGGCTTGAGAGAGTCCGATCGCACTTATGTAAAAGATGCGATCGCCAAAGCCAAACAACAAATCCCACTGCTGCTAAAAGAACTGAATTTTATCGAAACAATCCTGTTGTTGGAAGCAGAAGAAACCTTAACAACAGAACAAAAAGAGCAGCGACGCCACTTCGTGATGAAACTCCAGCAGTTGACAGGCCCTTTGATGGCAAAAGGCATTGAAGACACACTTTTATACGTCTATTACAGACTGTTATCACTCAACGAAGTGGGAGGAAACCCCAGTCAATTCGGTGTCTCCCTCACTGAATTTCACCAATTCAACGAACATCAGCAAGCAGTGTGGCCGCACAAAATGAATGCCACGGCTACCCACGATACCAAGCGTGGCGAAGACGTGCGCGCCCGAATTAACGTACTGTCAGAAATCCCCGATGATTGGGAACAGCAAGTCAAATCTTGGAGAGAGTTGAATTCTTCCAAAAAAGTCAACTTGGTGAATCGTATGGTTCCCGATACTAATGATGAATACTTCTTTTACCAAACCTTAATCGGTACTTTCCCGTTTGAAGAAATCGAAAATACTGACTTTATTGACCGCATAAAAAATTATGTGATTAAAGCCGTCCGCGAAGCCAAAGTTCATACTGCTTGGCTGAGACCGGATAACGAATACGAGAATGGTTTTATGACTTTTGTAGATCATGTTCTCGAACCGGGAAAACAAAATCAGTTCCTCAAGAAATTCACGCCTTTCTGGAAAAAAGTAGCTGATTACGGAGTTTTAAATTCCTTATCTCAAACATTGCTAAAAATCACCGCTCCTGGTGTCCCGGATATTTATCAAGGTACGGAATTTTGGGATTTAAGCCATGTCGATCCAGATAATCGCCGTCCGGTCGATTTTGAACTCCGAATTCAGGTGTTGCAGGAAATTAAACAACAAGCTCAAAGTGACATTTTGAAACTAATTGAAGAGTTGATATTAACCAAAGAAGATGCGAGAATTAAGTTATTTTTGACCACCAGAGTTCTCGAAGCAAGAAAACAATACTTGAAAGTTTTTCAAGCAGGTAATTATCAGCCACTGGAAGTAGTTGGGAGATTTAAAGATAATATCATCGCCTTTGCCCGCAGCTACGAAAATACGACAGCTATTGTCATTGCTCCTCGGTTTTTGACTGGGATAGTCAAGCCAGAAGAAATGCCACTAGGCGAAAAAGTCTGGAAAGATACGAAGCTAGAATTGTCCGAGGAAATGCCCTCTGTTTGGAAAGACGCGATTACAAATCAGATGGTAGAAAGTAACGGTCAATTAGCAATTGCTGAAGCTCTGAATTACTTTCCTGCGGCTTTATTGATTGGTGAAAACAGCAATTAAACTTATAGGTTGCGTCAGTTGTAGGGTGCGTCAGATATTGATTATTTCGATTTCAACAGGTTGTTTGGAACTGACGATCGACCGGACATGATATTATTTATCCCTGTAGGATGTTGACAAGTACAGGAGAATAGTGTAAATTATATTGTCAAGGTGAATAAAGCAAAAGTGAATCTGTGCTGTACGGCTGTGAGGGCTGGCAGCTTTAAAGTTTGAATCAATTTTAATAAACACAAAACCTAGTTCGGGACGGATGTGCTTTTCGCGGGGCTGGGGAAGTGGTGAAGATTGCATGAATTGCGATCGTCTTTTTTCTGGCTTTATGTTTTTGGCAAACAATTAGTTTGTTAAGAGAGGTTACTAACAATGATCCGATGGCAATCAATGACTGGTGTGGTAATGGGCGCGATCGCGATCGGCGGCCTAACTCTGAGCGCTAAACCCAGCCAAAGTCAATCACCGTCAGGCTTTATGTGCGACGCTTCCTCCGGTTCCCCCGCCACGGTATACCAAAACCGCCAAGGGGTAAGGGAAGTTTGGATTAACTGGGTTTCCGACTACTTCCGCGACTCTGGCTACGATCCCATGACTCGCTGCCGCGAAGTTAGCGGGCGCTTGGAAACCTACCGCCAGAACAAACAGCTAAAGTACGTGACAGTTGGCTACATGAACGGACAGCGAGTGATTTGCACCGCTAGCCAAGTCAACGGGCGCTGCGACGGCTTGATCTATACACTCAAACCAGGTCAAGACTCGGTTCGCACATTGTATCAATTCATGGGGTTGCGGGAGGGACAAGCGGGTGTACCTTCCCTGTCTGAAAGCGATGCGATGCCCTACATTGACGCGCGCCCACGGTTAGGGGAGGAAGGTGGCAACTCTGTAGCGCCTCCTGCGCCGGCGAACAATCCGCCGGCACCGGCTAATAATCGGCCGGCACCTCAACAGCCCACTGGCGGTGGAATGCGGGAGCTTTAAGGTGAGCAAGTTGCTACGCATGGTGGCAATTTGTACGATCGCGGCGAGTCTTTTTCCACTAAGAATCGCCGCTCAACCTGTGATGGCGAATTATGGGGTTGCTGACAGTCAAAGTGCGAATATTGAGCGGTTGGCGAGATTGATGACGGTGCGAATTTTAACACCGAATGCTTCTGGTTCAGGGGCGATCGTCCGGCGACAGGGGCAAGTTTATACGGTGCTGACGAGTTGGCACGTTGTGGCTTTCAGCCAGCAGCAGACGATTATTGCGCCGGATGGCCAGAGGTATCGGCTTTTGGGAGCGCCGTTGCAGTTGGGAAATGCGGATCTGGCGATCGCACAATTTCGCAGTTTTACCACCTATCAAGTAGCAAGAATTAGTAGCGAATCATTAACAATAGGAGAACCTGTATTTGCCACCGGATTTCCGATGTATCGGGGAGGTAGTTCAACCACTACATTCGAGCAAGGAATTCGAGCTTTTCGGTTTACTCAAGGCGTTGTATCAGTGCTACCGCCAAAATCTCTTGCTCAAGGCTATCGTTTGGGCTACACGAACGATATTGCTGTCGGGATGAGCGGCGGGCCAATTTTTAACAGTCAGGGGTTATTAATTGGCATTAATGGGCGGGTAAAAAATCGCGACCCCGATTTTGGAGTGTATGCGTTTGAAGATGGAACAGAACCGTCAGAAGCAATGTTAGAGCAAATGGTTAATTCTAGTTGGGGAATTCCGATTAGTACCTATTTGCGGTTTATTTCGTCTTACAGTTCATCGTCGAATTACCCGCCATCCGCCAGGGAATGAATTCCCTGGCTAATAGCTAAAGTCCTCTAAAGAGGACTGAATTTTACGGTTAGTCCACAAAGCGTGGACTTCAGCTTTGAGACAGGGATTTCAATCCCTGTCGGATCGGCGAGAAAGTGCAAAATATTTAGTTTCACATTATCAACGGAGTTAGTTTATGAATTTAGGTTTTAATCGGTCTAATTACCTTCCGGGCATTCTCGCAGGAACGGCAGTCGTAGCAACAATTGTAATCTGTCAGCCCGCTATGGCAAAAACGGCTAGAGAAATAGCCAAAATAGCGTTTCCAACTACAGTACAAATCAATAATAATCTCACTCCAAATAAAGGTGGATCTGGAGTGATTATTGCCAAAAAAGGTAAGACTTACACGGTGTTAACAGCGAATCATGTGGTGATAAACCCTAATACCGAGTACATAATTCGGACGGCTAAGAAGAAAGAGCATAAGGTGACGGAAGTGAAGGGTTTTCAGAATAATGGCAAGGGGACGGATTTAGCTGTTGTAATGTTTGAGAGTGAGGAGGAATATTCAGTTGCACCGATTAGTAATTCCGATGAAGCGGATATCGGTTCAGGACTTTATGTTTCAGGGTATCCTTTGGCTACTTCTGGCAGTCAAGAACGGGAATATGCCTTTACGAATGGGCAAGTTGCTAATGTGCGATCGAGTAACGAGCGAGGATATACGATGCGTTACGATGCGGTGACGCGGCGGGGGATGAGTGGCGGGCCAGTGTTTGATGTTAGCGGCCGAGTGATTGGCATTCACGGAGAGGGAGAAAGTGGGGGGCTTGCAACTGTTAAAAAAAATGATGAGGCAAGTCAGGAAAGTGGGCAAAGTGGGCAAAATACAAAAGTTATTGAAGGTCAGGAAGAAGTAAAAACAGGGTTAAATTATGCGATTCCGATTAATACTTTTGTGGAGATGATGTCGCAGGTGGGGATGGAAAAATCTGCTTTGAAGGTGGATAATAAAGCGCCGGAAAATGTGGATGCGGAAAAAGTTAAGCAGTCTGATATTGATAATTGGGCTGCTGATTTTGGTAAGGAGATTCTGAAGGATGTGATTCGAGGGGGAATTCGGAGAATTTTGCCGTTTTAAATTTGTAGGGGCGGGTTCACAGATCAATTTTGCCACCCACCGATAATCTTAATAAACCCGCCCCCACCCAACCAATAACCCCCGAATAACTATTCCCAAATAACCGTTATATTCAATTAATTGTTAATTTTTGCGTGGGATGGGGGCGGGTTTAAATATTTTTTGGATGGGTGTCAAATATCTAGGCGAACCCGCCCCTACAAAATTAATGAGATTTAATCATTGAATTGAGGTAAATTATGCGTCGCATTCGTATTTTTGCTCTGGGTATTGTCAGTTTTTTTGCTGTTTTAATGGGTGGTTTGTTGGCTCCGGGTACGTTTGTCAATCGGGCTTTATCGGCGGCACTTTGTACGGTTTTCAGTTTTAATGCGACGGTTTGTACGGTGAATTTAGCTCGATCGGGCGATCGGGTAGTGGCGGCGACTCCCCTTGCTGTGGAAAGGAATATTTCGGATTGGTTGGTGCAGCGAGCTCCGGGGGAGTTTGATGATGCACCGAGTGTGCCGCAGGGTGGGAATAATCCGCAGGTGCCGCCGTTTCCTCAAGATCCGGGACCGAATATTATCAGACCAGAGTTTAATGATCCGGGTTCACGAATCGATCCTTCTCTCATGCGGCCTTTGCCTCCATCCCCTGATGTTGATCGAGCCATTGACCGAGCGACTGAAAATGCCACTGGCGAGGCGTTAGGTATTATCAATGGAAAATGTGATTTTTCGTCTGTTGGTACAAATCGAGAAGATCAGAGGTGTTTTGGAGCAAGTGGAAATCAGTGCGAAGGGGGAGACCCTTTGCATCCGCCCCGATATAACTATGAGACTTGTATGGTTGAGCGCGACCTGAAATGGTCGTTTAGTATGCGGAACCGCTTCCGCTAAGGGATTCACACCCCTTACCCTCACGTAAAAGACTCTCAAGAGTCCGGTCACGACCCAGTAGGCAACGAAATAGTCGGA
>JAHREW010000024.1:68744-98107 GCA_020883125.1 Microcoleus sp. CAWBG506 | reverse complement strand
GCTGCTGCCAATGGACGGAATGTAAGTCAACCTGGTAAGACTTCGGTCTTGCTAGATGCTATTCCGGTTGAAGTTGGAAGCCCCCGTCATAGCGTACTCGCGCGGGCAGGTGGGTAGTTCACAATCAACATAGTCCTCTGCTGCCTTGCTGTAAGCAAGATTGAAGCACACCTACTGTAAAACCTTATAATAATCCCAGTGCCAGATACCACCCAGAACCGCCCAGAGCTGGATCTGAAGACCATATTCCCCTTCGAGCTAGATAACTTTCAGAGAGAGGCGATCGCCGCCCTCGATGCAGGCAAATCCGTTGTCGTTTGCGCCCCTACAGGCTCCGGGAAAACTTTAATCGGCGAATACGCCATCCACCAAGCACTCGCGCGGGGGCGTCGCGTCTTCTACACCACTCCCCTCAAAGCCCTTTCCAACCAAAAGCTGCGCGACTTCCGCCAGCAATTTGGGACTGAGATGGTGGGCTTACTGACGGGGGACATCTCCGTTAATCGGGATGCTCCAATTTTGGTGATGACTACCGAAATTTTTCGCAATATGCTCTATGGTACGCCGATCGGGGCTGTGGGTACTTCCTTAACCGGAGTCGAAACAGTAGTTCTCGATGAGTGTCACTACATGAACGACAAACAGCGGGGTACTGTTTGGGAAGAGTCGATTATCTACTGTTCGAGCGAAATTCAATTACTGGCCCTCTCAGCCACTGTTGCTAACAGCGCCCAACTGACAGACTGGATTAACAAAGTCCACGGGCCAACAGAGCTAGTTTACTCCGACTTTCGCCCCGTGCCACTGCAATTTCACTTCGCCAATCAAAAAGGGATATTTCCTCTGCTAGATGAGAGCGGCAAAAAACCTAACATCCGTTTAGTCCCCAAAAAGAAACAGCAAAAACTAGAAAGAGGTAGTATCCCCGTTCCCAGTTTGGGGGATGTTTTGTCTCGGTTGGACGATCGCGATATGCTACCAGCAATCTACTTCATCTTCAGTCGCCGTGGGTGCGACCAAGCAGTGGCAGATGTTGGGAATTTCTCCCTAGTCAACGAAGCCGAAACCGCCGAACTCAAACGCATCATTGACGACTTTTTACAACGGAATCCCGAAGCAGAACGCTTTGGCCAAAAAGAAGCACTTTTAAAAGGCATTGCAGCCCACCATGCCGGCATTTTACCCGCTTGGAAAGGCTTAGTAGAAGAACTCTTCGGCAGAGGTTTAATTAAAGTCGTATTTGCCACCGAAACCCTGGCCGCCGGGATTAATATGCCCGCCCGCACCACAGTCATTTCCACCCTTTCCAAGCGCACCGACAAAGGACACCGACTCCTAAATGCTTCGGAATTCCTCCAAATGGCCGGTAGAGCAGGCAGGCGGGGCATGGACGAGCTGGGGCACGTAGTGGCAGTTCAGACGCGGTTTGAAGGGGCAAAGGAAGCCTCCTATTTGGCAACAGCCAAAGCCGACGCCCTCGCTAGTCAGTTTACGCCCAGCTACGGCATGGTGCTGAATTTATTGCAAACTCACACTCTCGAAGAAGCTCAAGAACTCGTAGAGCGTAGTTTTGGTCAATATCTTTCTACCTTGTACTTGCAGCCGCAGCAAGCCGAGGTAGATCTGCTGCTTGCGGAATTGGCGGTGTTGGAGGAGTCTCTGGCTGCTGGTGGCGATGTGGCTAACCTGGAAAAACAACTCGCCCATTATGAAAAGTTGCAGGGCAGACTCAAGGAAGAGAAACGCCTACTCAAAACTTTGTTGCAGCAAGCTGAAGAAGCTCGGATGAAGGAGATGTCGGTGGCTGTCGCTTTTGCGGTACTGGGAACTATTGTCAGCCTTAAAGGTAAACACGTTCCTACTGCTAAACGATCGCACACATCTCCCGTACCCGCTGTACTCGTTGCCAAAATCCCAGGTTCGGGCCAAGCTCCAAATTTAGTCTGTTTGGGCAAAGATAACCGCTGGTATGTCGTCGCCATTAGCGATGTCGCTAGCCTCCATGCTCAATTACCCCGTTTGAGCGTTGCCGATACCATGAGCCCGCCCTCGGAAATGCCCCTGAGACTGGGCCAGTGTCGTTTGGGCACTGAGGAAACTCTTCCTATCGCCCAATCAATCCCAGAATTGCCGGCACTGGAACCCACTACCGAGACTCAAGACCAACTACAAAAAATCTCCGCCATTGAAGCTAAGCTAGAAATTCACCCTGTTTTAGAATGGGGCAATCCCGGTACTTTGCTCAAACGCCAGCGACGCAGAATAGAGTTGCAAAAGGAAATACGCAGATGCTTGCAGGACTTAGAAAAGCAACGAGCTCGCTACTGGGAAGAATTTATCAACTTAATTGACATTTTGCTCAATTTCGGCTGCTTGGAAAGGGTAGTTTCTCTAAAGGTTGAGGGGGCTGATACCTGGGAAAGATTAGTTCCTACAGAATTGGGTCAGGCTTGCGCTGCCATTCGTGGCGATAATGAACTCTGGTTAGGTTTGTCGTTGATGTCGGCGGAATTTGATGAACTAGACCCCCACCACCTAGCGGCTGCTTGTGCAGCTTTGGTGACAGAGGTTTCCAGGCCCGATAGTTGGACTCACTATTCCCTATCTCCAGAGGTTTTGGCACCTTTGGATAATCTCCAAAAAGGTTTACGACGCAGGCTGTTTCAAGTGCAGTACCGACATGAAGCTGCGATTCCGATTTGGCTGGAACGAGATATGGTGACTTTGGTTGAGCAGTGGGCCCTGGGCGTGGAATGGCTGGAATTGGTCAGTCATACGAGTTTGGATGAGGGGGATGTGGTGCGAATTTTGCGCCGGACTTTGGATTTCTTGTCTCAGATTCCTCATGTTCCTCACGTATCTGATGCTTTGCGACGGAATGCTTGTCGGGCGATGCAGTTAATCGATCGTTTCCCGGTGAATGAAGCTGCTAATTGAATAATAGTTAACAGTTGGCTGTCAATCCTTCGACTTCGCGAGGGGGTAGGCAGTTAGCTGTTGACAGTTGACAGTTGATAGTTGATCTCAAATCCGGTAATCTGAATTATTCAGATCTCTATTCTCTCCCTCTGTGTCCTCTGTGTTCTCTGTGGTTAAATCATTCCCATACAACCGGAAACGATAGGACAGTTGAACGCAGATTTTAATCTAAAATCTACTATCTAAAATCTAAAATCGATCGACTGGTGTGGTGGGTAGTTCACAAGATTAATGCAACAAATCAAAAAGCCCGATCTAATTCCTGTAGCCTGCTCTCAGGCTCAAACAATTCGCTTTTTCACTTTCTTGCAAAGGGTATTAATTGGGACTCTCGCGATTAGTTTATTCAATCTCTCGCTCTGGTTTCCCTCTCCGAGTTTTGCCCAAGTGCTTTTGGGTGTAGTTCGCAGTTCCGAAAATTCCCCGGACTGGATCAAGATTACCACGCGACTCTGGGACAGTGGTATTGCTTACAAACCAATTAATCTCGAAGAAATCAAAAGTGTCGGAGATTTGGCCGGGGTTAATGTCCTGTTTTTACCCAATATTGAAACGGTGAGTCCAGCCCAACTTAAAGTTTTAGAATCTTGGGCGAAACAAGGTGGTAGATTGATTGCTTCCGGGCCTGTGGGGCGCAGTTCCCCGGCTTTGGTGCGCCAATCTTTACGATCGCTCCTTGGGGCCTATTGGGCTTTTCCGTTGACTCAGCCGGCGGCACCTCAACCCCGCACCCGCTGTCGAGATCTCGCTTGCACTACTTCTAGCAATTGGGTGCCGGTGGAACAGAAAAATATCTTGGTTCAAGGCGGTGTCTTGATTCCGGCTGATGCTAACAGTCAAACTATTGCTACGTGGAAGGATAGTTCTGGTTCTTCGGCTGCGATCGCTACCGATCGCGCTACCTATCTCGGCTGGCGCTGGGGTAGCGACGGTTCGGCAAAGGTAGACACGGCTTGGCTGCGGGCCTCGATCGCCCGCTGGGGAGGCACTGTCGGTTCCCCCATACCACCGCAAACGGCGATCGCACCCCCCAGACCTAGCTCCCCAAATCCCCCCTCCAGAACTCCTAGAAACACCCCTCCAAGTCCGCGCAATACCCCACTGAGCAGACTTTCTCCCTCTCTCCCCCTTCCCGAACCCGTACCTACAACTTTTACAGACCCTTCGGATCAGTCGGCACCGGCAGGCTTGGATGTGCAGATAAATTCCTCAGCGCCGATCGTCAGCATTGAAGCCTACTTAATGCGCCAAGAATTGACTAACCTCCTCGGTAGGTTTGAAAGTGCCTTGACAGCAGCTAATTCAGCGAATACTGCTGTGAATCTGAATGCAGCCAATACTGCTCAACTGGTGGCCGGAAGCAATAGTGGTGGAGTCCAGGCTGCTAGTCGCCCGCCGATGATGCTAGCGGGAACAGCCAGGGCGATCGCCAGTGCACGCCAGGTGTTGCAAAGTTTCGATACACTCCTGGCTGAGCAAAAGTACGCGGAGGCGAAAAAGCAGTGGGTGGAAGCGCGACAGTTGCTGTGGCAAAATTATCCCCAGGAAGGACAGCGGGTGGGTTCGGAAATTCGGGCTGTTTGGCTCGATCGCGGTACGATTGTGGCTGCTCGATCCGAACCAGGTTTAGCAGCAGTGTTCGATCGCCTCGCCGCCGCTGGTATCAATACCGTTTTCTTTGAAACTTTAAATGCCGGATATCCCATTTATCCCAGTCAAGTTGCACCCCAACAAAACCCCCTCACCGTGGGCTGGGACCCCCTGGAATCTGGGGTGAAGTTAGCCCACGAGCGAGGTATGGAATTGCACGCTTGGATTTGGACTTTTGCCACCGGCAATAAGCGCCACAATACTCTGATTGGTAAGCCAAGTTCCTATCCAGGCCCGGTGCTTTCTGCTTATCCAAATTGGGCAAATATTGACAACAAAGGACGTATACAACATATTAATGATGGTAAATTTTATCTCGATCCTGCTAATCCAGAAGCCCGTAGTTATTTGCTGCGAATAATTAACGAAATTGCCAGTCGCTACCAAGTTGATGGACTGCAACTTGACTACATTCGCTATCCTTTTCAAGATGATAATGCGGGTTTTACCTATGGTTATGGTGTGGCGGCGAGGCAGCAGTTTCAGCAATTAACAGGGGTCGATCCGATGAGAATTTCGCCTAATGATGGTAATTTGTGGCGGCAGTGGGTTGAGTTTAAAACTAATCAAATTAATAGTTTTGTTGGCGAAGTTTCTCAGTTGTTGCGACGCAATTATCCGCGGACAATTTTGTCGGTGGCTGTGTTTCCGCACCCTCCAAGTCAACGGCTTTACAAAATTCAGCAGAATTGGGAAGTTTGGGCTCGTCAGGGGATTGTGGATTTGATTGTGCCCATGACTTATGCTTTGGATACTAATCGACTTCAACGCATTACTGAGCCTTTGGCTAAGGAACAAATGCTCGGTTCGGCTTTGATTTCTCCGTCGGTTAAGTTGTTGACTCTCCCGGAAGTGGTGGCGATCGACCAAATTCAGGCTTTGCGGGATTTGCCGACAGGGGGTTATGCCATTTTTGCTGCCGAAAGTATTAGCAGCGGGATGCAGGCGTTTTTTAATCGTACTCAAGGGCGGGGAGGGCGATCGTCTACTAGGGCTGCGCTAACGACTTCGGCCCAGGAACCGATTCCTTATCGCCAGCCGTTTGCCGCAGCGGTTTCGCGGTATACTGCGCTCAAACAAGAATGGAGTTTTTTGTTGGCTAACAATCAGTTGCGGGTGTCGGAATCGGAATTGAAAGTGTTGCAAAGTCGATCGACAGAATTAGCCGAAGCTTTGAACAAACTAGCCGCCACTCCCACTCCCGAAAATTTAACAACTGCTAAAAGATTGCTGGCGAGTTTTTCATCTCAATTTCAGTCTTCCATGCGCCTGCATTCTGCCGAAAATAACTATCAAGTTCAAACTTGGCAAAATCGTTTGGATAGTTTGGAGATGTTATTGCGTTATGGCGAAAGGGTAGAGTTGAATCGAGGGTAAATCTTAGCGGTTTGGCGAAAGGGTGTGGGCGATCGAGCTTAATTTATTCAAAAAATGCGCTATACACATACTTGAGGCGCTAGCATAGGTTGTAGAACCTCAAGTACAGCCTAGCCTTGCTGACTTGACTCTTCTGTGAGAACCCCCTGCTTCTTACTTAAAGTAGTCCAGGGATAGGGGTATTCGATTTTTTTGGGGTGGGCTTACTGTCATTGACAAATTTTTGACCAGAATCAGGGCGATCATACCTAATCATTTATCTCAGTAGTTGCGGCTTACTTATCCGTATAAATACGCTATTGCCATTAAAATTGATACCATCTACAATAACCACTAACTTGCTATTTTCACCAAACACCCACAGCAAATCTAGTAACAGCCAAAATGCTTAGGAGATTCTCGATCGCTGAAACTATAGCTGCTATAGCTGCTTTTCCTTCTTCCTTCTTCCTTCTTCCTTCTTCCTTCTGTTATAGCTGGAAATCCTATCTATCATTGCTGTGGAGCAACGAAAAACCAAGTCCTCATACCAGATAACAGTGTCCCGATCTTGTACGGACTCAACGAATGTTTATTTTTATTTACATACTGACAGTACCAGACCAGATATATTCTGAAGCTAGAAACCCGATTTTTTCCTGAATTGCTTCATGTTTTAATTGCCTAGTTTATTTTCAATTACTAATTACCCAGAAAATCTAGGATGAATATGTTTCCTAAACAACTCAATCAGTTGGCCACTAAAATAATCGGCAAAGCTCCCTTACAAACAGTCCTGGTGGTTCCTTTTTTAGTGCAAATTGTCGGCACTGTCGGAGTTGTCGGTTGGCTGTCATTTCAAAACGGACAGCGCGCAGTCAATGATGTGGCTACTCAGTTGCGACGAGAAATTACCGATCGCATTAAAGACCGCATTGAAAATTATATGTCAATTCCTCATATTGTGAATCACCTCAACGTTCAAGGCATAAAATTGGGCCAGTTGAATCTAGAAGAAAAACAAAAACTCGAACTTCATTTCCTAGAACAAATTCAATATTTTGATTCCATCAGCATCATTTATGTAGGCAAAGAAAATGGCGAACACTCAGGAGCCATCCGTACACAAGATCGGACTCTCATCTCCGCTGCTGATAGTTCGACCGGCAATAAATTATCTCGATACACTGCTGACTCTCAAGGAAACCGTGTCAAGTTAGTGGAAATTTCATCCCAGGTTTATGACCCCAGAATTCGACCTTGGTACATAGCCGCAGCCGCTGCTAAAAAACCAATTTGGACTACAATTTACACCGATTTTTTAACTAAAGAATTAGCCATTACCGCAGCTTTACCAATCTACGATAAAAATGACAAGTTATTAGGAGTAGCTGGCAGCGATTTATTATTTTCGAGAATTAAAGAATTTCTGGTCAGCCTGAAAATTGGCAAGTCGGGGCAAACTTTTGTGATGGAACGATCGGGAATGTTAATCGCAACTTCCACTCATACTCCTGAATTTGTCATAGAAAATCAACAAACAAAGCGGATCAAAGCTTCGGAAAGCGAAAATCTAGTAATTCGCCAAACGGCACAGCATTTAGAAAAATTCTATGGTAATTTAGCTAATATCAATAATTCTCAACAGCTTAGTTTTGATGTCGATCGCCATCGAAATTTTATTCAAGTAACTCCGTTTAAAGACAATCGAGGTTTGGATTGGCTGATTGTCGTGGTAGTTCCAGAGTCCGACTTTATGGAACAAATAGACGCCAATACTCACATCACTGTGTTATTGTCGTTAGCAGCTTTGCTCTTGGCCACCATTCTGGGAATTCTGACTGCTAAATGGGTGGTAAAGCCGATTTTTAGCTTGAATGAGGCTGCCAAAGCTTTGGCTAATAATGAATGGGATACAAAATTAATTAACAATCGACAAGATGAATTAGGTGAACTTGCCGATTCTTTTAACAGTATGGCGGAGCAATTGCAACAGTCATTTACATCCCTAGGCGAAAGTGAAAATAGAGTCAAACAATTTTTAGATGCCATACCTTTGGGGGTTTTTATTGTAGACGATGTGGGAAATCCTTATTATATTAACCCCATAGGTAAAAAACTAATAGGTCAAGGAATTATCGCCTCCAATGCCGAAAATTTACGTCAGTCTTACCGCATTTATTTAGCGGGAACTGAGCAACTTTATCCAGCCGATCGCGATCCGATCTTAAATGCTTTGCAGGGCAAAACAGTCACGGTGGATGACATAGAAGTTTCCCTAGGGGACAAAACAGTTCCTTTACAAATTTGGGGAACTCCTATTTACGGAAGTCAAGGGAATATCATTTACGGAATGTGCGCGTTTCAAGATATTACGGAACGCAAACAAGCCGAGAAAATTTTAATCAAATACAATCAAAACTTAGAAACAAAAGTTGCCGATCGCACCGCAGAACTTGCTAAAGCCGAAGAAAAGTTTTCTAAAGCTTTTCGTTTAAGTCCTAATGCGATTACCCTCACCAGAATCAGCGATGGTCGCCACATAGAAGTTAATGAAAGTTTTTGTCGGATGATGGGCTACAGTCACGCAGAAATTATTGGTAAAACAGCGGTAGAACTAAACTTTTGGGCGACTTTGGCAGAACGCGATCGCATGATTCAAATGTTAAAAAATAAAACAGCTATACATAATTATGAGTTGAAATTTCGGAATAAAAGCGGTACAGAAAGAGCTGCATTACTCTCCATAGAAACCATCGATATTGAGGGAGAAGCTTGTTTTTTATCTATTTCTAGCGACATTACCGATCGCCAACAAGCAGAAGCAGCCCTGCGGGAAGCCGAAGAAAAATACCGCAACATTTATGAAAATGCCTTAAGTGGTATTTTTCAGACCACTATGGATGGAAAATACATTAGCGCCAATCCAGCTTTAGCCCATATCTACGGCTACAAATCCACCGCCGAACTCATAGCAGGCCAGCCTAATTTGCAGAATCAGCTTTACGTCAATCCTAAGCGTCATGATGAATTTGTAGAATTGATAAATAAGTATGGCATAATATCAAACTTTGAATCGCAAATTTACAAAAAAGATGGCAGTATTATTTGGATATCAGAAAATGCCCGCGCTGTTTACGATGACCAAAATAATTTACTATACTATGAAGGTTTTATCAAAGATATTACTGCTAGTAAGCAATCAGAAATCGAAATGCAGCGGGCAAAAGAAGCAGCGGAAGCTGCTAACAAAGCTAAAAGTATTTTCCTCGCAAATATGAGCCACGAATTGCGCTCTCCCCTCAATGCTGTGATCGGCTTTGCTCAGGTCATGATTCGCAGCAAAACCCTGTCTCCAGAAAATCAAGAAGATGTGGGGATTATCCTGCGGAGTGGGGAACACTTACTGAGTTTAATTAACCAAGTTTTAGACTTGTCAAAAATTGAATCGGGACGCACTACCATCAATGAAAAAAACTTGGATTTGTTCCGCTTGTTAGACGATTTGGAGGATATGTTTGCCCTCAAAGCCGAAGAAAAAGGCTTGCAGTTATTATTCGATCGCGACTCGAAAGTTCCTCACTATATCTGTACCGATGAAGTGAAGTTGCGACAAGTTTTAATTAACTTACTCAACAATGCAATTAAATTCACTTCTCAAGGGGGAGTGTCGCTGGTAGTCAAAGGTGGTGAACAAGCCTATAACAATAGTGACAAAATGCCTGGTCGCTACTCAATACATTTTGCTATTCAAGATACTGGCGCTGGCATTGAACCTGACGAAATCAATCAGTTGTTTGAAGCATTTATACAGACAAAAAGTGGTAAAGATTCTCAAGAAGGAACTGGCTTGGGTTTAGCTATCAGTCGTCAGTTTGTACAATTGATGGGAGGTGACATTACCGTTAGTAGTGAAGTCGGAAAGGGGGCTGTCTTTCAGTTTGATACCCAAGTTCATCTGGTGGAATCTGCTGATATTGAAAGCAAAAAAAACCAACTTCGTGTTGTGGCTCTAGAACCGAATCAGCCCCGCTACCGTTTGCTCATCGTGGACGATAAACCCCTGAATCGTCAATTGTTGATCAAACTTCTCAGCCCCCTGGGGTTTGAATTGAGAGAAGCAAATAATGGTCAAGAAGCGGTGGATATTTGCGCGCTGTGGGAGCCACACTTGATTTGGATGGATATGAGAATGCCCGTGATGGATGGGTACGAGGCTACAAAACAGATAAAAACTACTACTCAAGGGCAAGCAGCGGCGATTATCGCTCTGACTGCTAGTGTTTTGGAGGAAGAACGGGCTGTGATTCTTTCGGCGGGATGTGATGATTTTATGCGCAAACCGTTCCGAGAGGAAGATATATTTATGGCAATTAGTAAACACCTAGGAGTACGCTATATTTATGAAGATCCAGTAGCAAGTATGGTGGGTTCCGGGGACGACCGTCAGCAAGTGCTGACATCAGGGGCGATCGCCTCTCTACCTCCGGAATGGGTAGCTGCATTCAAGCAAAATATTTTGAGTGTGGATATGGAGGCGATCGCCTTTTCCATAGAACAAATCCGCACTGTCAACTCCTCTCTAGCTGACACCCTGCAAGATAGCATTAATAATTTTGAATACGAAAGCATTTTGAGCGCAATTACTAACAGCGAGGATAACTAAAATGAACATAATTGCCAATTCAAAAAACCACCATCAAGGTAATATTTTAGTAGTTGACGACACCCCAGAAAACCTACATCTTTTGTCAGGAATTTTAAGCAAAAAAGGCTATCAAGTTCGCCCGGTTCCCAGCGGAAAACTCGCGCTTTCTGCCGCTCAGAGAATCCCCCCAGATTTGGTGTTGCTGGATATTATGATGCCAGAGATGGACGGCTATGAAGTGTGTCAGCAACTGAAAGCTGAGGAGGCAACAAGAGACATTCCGGTTATTTTCATCAGTGCGATTAACGACGTGATGGATAAAGTTAAAGCTTTTGCCGTGGGGGGAGTAGACTTTATCACTAAACCCTTTCAACTGGAAGAAGTTTTAGCCCGCATTGAAACTCATTTAAAAATTTGTTCTCTGCAAAACAGTTTGCAAGAAAGAAATGAAGATTTAGCAACTGCCATCCAACAACTGCAAGCAACCCAAGAGCATTTAATTCAATCGGAAAAGATGGCGGCCCTCGGACAACTGATTGCTGGCATTGCCCACGAAATCAATACTCCCCTAGGCATCATCGGTTCTTCTATAGATAATATTGCTAATTTTTGGGAAGCTAATTTAGAAAATTTACCAAAATTTTTCCAAGAGATTTCTTCCCAAAGCCAAGTTTATTTTTTAAACCTGCTCTACAGGTCTTCCATAGATAGAGGAAGTATATTTACTAGCAAAGAAAAAAGAAAAATTAAGCGTGATTTAGTAGTTTATTTGACAGAAAAAGAAGTAGAAAAGCCAGAGGAAATTGCCGACACCTTAGTAGATATGGAAATCTACGATGATATCGAACAGTTATTACCACTTTTTCAACTACCAGATTGGGAAAAAGTTTTAAATACTGCCTATCAATTTACCAGTTTTAAAAAAAGTATTAGCTTAATCCAAAGAGCGACAGCGAAGTCTGGAAAAGTAGTCTTTGCGTTGAAAACTTATGCTCATTTTGATCTTAAGCAAGAAAAAATAGAATCAAATTTACATGAGGGAATTGAAACTGTTTTAACCCTTTATCAAAATCAACTGAAACAGGGGATAGAAGTTGTGAGAAAATATGGCGATTTACCCAAAATCGTTTGCTATCCAGATGAGTTAAATCAAGTTTGGACAAATCTAGTTCACAATGCTCTGCAAGCCATGAGTTATAAAGGGATTTTGACTATTGAAACTATGTGTCTAGATGGTAGAAATTTGATAAAATTTATAGACAATGGCACAGGTATTCCCCCGGAAATTATTCCCAAAATTTTTCAGCCTTTTTTTACGACGAAAGCTGCGGGGGAAGGTAGCGGTTTGGGATTAGATATTGTCAGAAAAATTATTGAGAAACATCAGGGAGAGATTAGTGTAGAGTCCGTACCGGGGGAGACTATATTTACAGTATCGTTACCAATATATTAAAATAAGAGGGACGGGGGCTAGGCGGCTGCCGCCGGAAATCAATCAGGTGTATTGAAATTAAGCAGGAATAGATCGACTAAAATGAAAGCACAGAGGACAGAAAAAGATGAATAAACCTGTAATTGTTTGTGTTGACGATGAGGCTGATATCTTGAATACTCTGAAGATGCAGCTTAAAAATGAATTTAAAGATAATTACTTTTACGAACTAGCTGAAAGTGGTGATGAAGCTTTAGAAGTAATTGAAGCTTGTCAGGGAGAAGATCAGGTGATCGTGGTGGTTTCTGATTGGTTAATGCCGGGAATTAAAGGGGACGAACTTTTAATGAGAATTCACGAAAAACATCCTAAAATTGTCAAGGTGATGTTGACGGGACAAGCAGACACAGCAGCAGTTAAACGGGCTGTTGAACACGCTGATTTATATTGTTGTTTATACAAACCTTGGAAGGGGGAAGATTTGATAAAAACTATCAAATCAGGGCTGGCTAAGTTATGAAAAAACCTGTGATTGTTTGTATAGATGACGAACCTGATGTTTTGAACAGTTTAAAAATAGAACTGAAAAAGGCGATCGGCGATCGATGTATTATTGAAACGGCAGAAGGGGGTGAAGATGCTTTAGAATTGCTGGCAGATTTGCAAGCAGATGAATACGAAATAGCTTTAGTGCTTTCTGATTATATCATGCCGGATATTAAGGGAGATGAACTGCTGAAGCGAATTCACGAACGCTCCCCTGATACCCTGACAATTATGCTGACTGGTCAAGCAGATTTGGAAGCTCTTAGCAATGCGATTAAGTATGCTAAATTGTATCGCTATATCCCTAAGCCTTGGCTAAATGAAGATTTGAAGTTGACAGTGGTAGAAGCAGTTCACAGTTACTTGCAAGACCAAAAGTTAACAGACGAAATTCTCAAGCGGCAAGAAGCAAACTTGGAGTTGAAGAGAATAAATGAGGCTTTATCTGCTAGTGAAAGCCAACTCAATCAATTTTTAGAAGCTTTGCCAGTGGGGGTATCTGTTTACAATTCGGATGGCTCGATCGCCTATTTTAATCGGACGGCGAGGGAATTGTTGGGTGCAGATACTATCCCGGAAAGTAGGGCGGAACAGTTAGCAGCAACTTATCAACTGTATGTGGCCAATAGCGATGAGCTATATCCTCCAGATAATCTCCCAATTTTGCGGGCTCTGGGAGGAGAATTTGTCAGGGTTGATGACGTAGAAATCCGCCAAAATGGCAAGACTGTAGCGCTGGAAATCAGCACTACGCCAATTTTTGACATCAACGGCAATGTTCCCTATGCGATCGCGACTTTTCAAGATATTAGCGATCGCAAACAAGCCGAAAAAGTCGTAGTAGATTACCAGCACACCTTAGAATCACAAATTCAGGAACGGACAGAACAACTACAACAAGCAAAAGAAGCAGCCGAAGCAGCAAACAGAGCTAAAAGTACCTTTTTAGCCAACATGAGCCACGAGTTACGAACTCCCCTCAATGCTATACTTGGATTCGCCCAAATCATGGAAGCAAGTCCCAATCTCATCGGCGAAAACCGAGACAATCTCAGAATTATTCATCGCAGTGGCGAACATTTACTGACTCTGATCAACCAAGCCTTAGACTTATCAAAAATTGAAGCCGGGAGGATGTCGCTCGAAGCTACAAGTTTTGACATCTACAGACTGCTAGCAGAGTTGGAAGATATGTTCCAACTCCGAGCAGAAAATCAAGAATTGGAGTTAATTTTTGAACGTTCTCCCCAGGTTCCGCAGTACATACAAACCGATCAGATAAAATTGCGACAAGTCCTGATTAATCTCCTGAGTAATGCAATTAAATTCACCCAATTTGGTCGCGTTGTAGTCAGAGTTAAGCGACTGGAAGAAGGACAACTAAGTCAAACAAAATATGAAAGAGAGAGGCTCGGAAAAAATCTAAGTATTCCTGAATTAAATTCAATAAATACTGGTAGTATATTTACTCAAAACATCCCGGATGAAAATCCGAAACAGACACTAGCTGCTAGTGAGAGTAAGGATGATTCTACTTGTTTTCTTCTGTTTGAGGTAGAAGATACAGGAGTGGGAATTTCTCCCGAAGACTTAGGCAAGATTTTTACAGCGTTCGTACAAATCGCATCAGATCAGAAAACCCAAAAAGGCACTGGCTTAGGATTAACTATTAGCCGCCAATTTGTACAACTCATGGGTGGCGACATTACCGTAGAAAGTGAACTGGAACGAGGTTCTATTTTTAAATTCGAGATTCCAGTCCATCAAGTTGAAGCCTCAGCGATTCCGGATGTGAAAATCAACTACGAAATTATTGGCTTGCAGCCCAATCAACCTCAATATCGGATTTTAATTGTGGACGATGGGGAAGACAATCGTCAACTATTAATCAAAATGCTTTCTCCCTTGGGTTTTGCACTGCAAGAAGCCAGTCATGGCATGGAAGCATTAGAAATCTGGGAAACTTGGCAACCACATTTGATTTTCATCGATTTGCGAATGCCGGTGATGGACGGTTATGAAGCTACCAGAGAAATTAGAGCCAGAATCCAGCAAAGAACAGAAGGACTACCAGGGGCGGTGGAGATAAATCTGGAGAGCAATATTTTGACTCCAGAATTACCCATTCCGAAGATTATTGCCTTAACAGCTAGTACAATTGAAGAAAGGCGATCCTTTGCTTTATTGGTTGGCTGTGACGACTTTATCAACAAACCTTTCCGTAAAGTAGATATATTGGATAGCCTCAACCAACATTTGGGCATAGAGTATATTTATCGCCCAACTGGTTCGAGTCTAAGTGGAAATGATGAAATCGGCGAGGGAAATATTCTCTCTGATTCAGCAGGCAGTTTTGCCCCTGCTTCTGCGCCCAAACTGCCTGCTGAATGGATAGATAATATGAAGCAGGTCATCCGCAGCGCCGACTTCGATTTAATTGCTAGCACCATCGAGGAAATTAGGATAACTCGTCCTGAATTTGCCACTGTTCTTGAACATCATCTAGATAATTTTGATTACCATAAAATTTTTAATTTAATTACTGAGGCAGAGGATTCAGAAAATGCAGATGAATCAGGACAAAACTGAACAAGATCAAGCAGATATTTTAGTAGTTGACGATACGCCAGATAACCTGCGTTTGTTGATTAGAATTTTGCAAAAACAGGGGTACAAAGTTAGACCTGTAACTAACGGTTTTTCTGCTTTAGAGGCTATTGAATCTAGCCAGCCAGATTTGATTTTGTTAGATATTATGATGCCGGATATTAGCGGTTATGAAATATGTCAAAAATTGAAATCTAGCCCGGATTTCAATGAAATTCCTATTATTTTTCTCAGTGCATTGGAAGATGGATTAAATAAAGCAAAAGCCTTTGAAATAGGTGGTTCTGACTATATCACAAAACCTTTCCAGGTCAAAGAAGTATTGGCGCGAGTTAACAATCAACTGATTGTCCGTTCCTTGCAGATGCAGTTGCAAGCAAAAAATTATAAATTGACCGAACAAAACGACCAATTGCAACAGGAAATTATCGAACGTAAACGGATTGAAACAGAAACTTTTTTGTTATTGAAAGCTACTCAAGCTATTAGCAAAGCCGAGGATTTTGAATCGGCAATTGATGTAATTTTAAGTTTAATTTGCGAAACAATCAAATGGAATTTTGCGGAAGCTTGGATTCCAGATAATGATGGCAAACTTTTGAAATGTGCTAGAGGTATGTATGCTAGTGATTTGAGTTTTTCGGAATTCCGAAAAACGAGTTTTCCTTTAACTTTTGCCCCTGGTGTGGGAATGGCTGGTCGGATTTTCATGTCCCAGCAGCCTGAATGGATTGAGGATGTTTCTCAAGTTGAATCAGAAGTTTTTCTGCGTTTTAAGATTGCAGCAAATGTTGGTTTAAAAGCTGCCTTCGGTTTCCCGATTTTGGCTGATAATCAAGTGTTAGCTGCGATCATTTTTTATTGTGATAAGAGTCTTGAATGTCAGCCACGATTGTGGGAATTATTTAGTGCTGTTGCGACTCAGCTAGGTGCGTTGATTAAGCGCAAGCAAGCTGAGGAAGCGCTGAGATTGGAGCAACAACAAACAGAGAGATTGCTGCTGAATATTTTGCCAAAACCCATCGCCCTCCGCTTGCAAAAGGAACAAACACTGATTGCCGATCATTTTGATGAAGTGAGTGTTTTGTTTGCGGATTTGGTGGGTTTTACGGAGTTTTCTGCCCACAAAAGTCCGACGCAGTTGGTGGAAATTTTGAATGCAATTTTTTGTGAGTTTGATAGGTTGTCTGAGTCGCGCGGATTGGAAAAAATTAAGACTATTGGGGATGCTTACATGGTGGTGGGCGGTTTACCCACACCGCGAGAGGATCATGGGGAGGCGATCGCACTTTTAGCTCTAGAGATGCAAGCCACTTTGACTCAGTTTAATCTCAAAACCGGAGAAAATTTTGAATTACGCATCGGCATACACAGCGGTTCGGTGGTAGCAGGAATTATTGGAATTAGCAAGTTTAGCTATGATTTGTGGGGTGACACTGTTAATGTTGCTTCGCGGATGGAGTCCAATGGAATGTCTGGAAAAATTCAAGTGACGGCTACAACTCGTGAGCTTTTGAAAAATAAATTTGTTTTAGAAGAAAGGGGGATGACTGACATTAAAGGCAAAGGGAAAATGTTGACTTACTGGCTGCTAGGCAAATCTTAAATTGTTTTTAAGTAAATATCTATTAATATTAATATTAGATTCAACTTCCGCTTGATGAGGGCTAATAATTTGCAAAGTGTTGAAAAAAAATTACCTACAGCATTGAAAAACCTGCTAGTTATTTTAATGTCATTGCTAGGAGTAGCAATACTGTCGATCGCCCTTTTTATAGCCATTCCCGGAGAAAAAACCATGTTTGCTGGAAAAAGACCTACCAATATCGGTATTCAGTCAGGAAAACTCGCACCTTGTCCCACTTCCCCCAACTGTGTCAGCAGCTTTAGTCAAGATCCCGAACACAAAATTGACCCTTTGACATACAATTCGACACCCGCAGTCGCCATGGCAAATCTCAAAGGGGCGATCGCCTCCTTGGACAAAACTAAAATTATCGAACAAACAGATAATTACCTCTATGCGGAATTTACCAGTTCCTTGATGGGGTTCGTGGATGATGTAGAATTCTTGCTAGATGAATCAGCAAAAGTCATTCATGTGCGATCGGCTTCACGTCTGGGACAATCAGATTTGGGAGTCAATCGCAAACGGATAGAAACCATCAGAAATCAACTAAATCAACTCTGAACTTCCAAGTTTTAACGGGAGATTTTGCATAGGCGAAGCATGACCGCAGACAATTTATTAGTGATAACCAGAGATTTACAGCGGTCATGATTCGCCCCTACGAATATATTTGCAAAACTGAGTTCCACCCCAAGTTTGAACTTTTCCCCAGCCCCTCACCTAACCAATGAGGGGTTTTGCATAAAGTTGAGTGCGGTATTTCCCATACCCCACTGTATTCCTATAGTATTAAGTAGCTTAGATTCAACACTTCCGACTTTAGGGAGAGGGAAAATTACTAATAAATTTTTAGGATGAAGGTAATTAGAAGCAAAGGAGAAAAAGACATGGCTCTTCAAAGAATAGAAGAATTTTATCCTAACTATAGGGAAGAAATTTTTGCAGGAGACGACATCAAAGGCTTTGATGTTTATGCAGGTGACTCCGATGAAAAAATAGGGAGCATTTACGACGCTTTAGTTGATGAAACTGGTCGTTTTCGTTATTTAGTAATTGACACCGGTATCTGGATTTTTGGCAAAAAAGTCTTGCTGCCGATCGGCTCTGCTCGTTTCGACTACGGAGCCCGTCGTGTTTATGCAACCGGTCTTTTCAGCAAAGAGCAAGCAGAACAATTACCTGCTTATAATGAATTAGAGCCTGTAGATTACGATCGCGAAGAAAAGGTAAGAGACGTATACCGTGGCACCACTGCGCCAGAAACCGCATCAAATCTTTCTACTACTAACTACGATCGCAGCAACTACAGCTACGATTTAGACCGTCCTCTCTACGAGACAAACGAACAGAATCATCAAACCTTCAAACTTTATGAAGAACGGTTAATTGCCAACAAAAACCGTGCCAAAACAGGAGAAGTAGCAGTCGGTAAGCGTGTAGAAACCGAAATTGCACGAGCCTCAGTACCCATCGAAAAAGAACGAGTTGTCATCGAGCGAGCAACACCCGTAGAAGCAGGTAGAGTAGTTTCAGTCGGTACAGTTGACTTCCAAGCCGGTGAAGTTGCACGCATGGAAGTTTACGAAGAAACCGCCGACATTCACAAAGAAGCTTACGTGCGCGAAGAAGTCAGCGTTAGAAAAGAAGTAGTTCGCAGCACCGTGGATGGTGAAGAAACCTTGCGCCGTGAAGAACTCGATGTTCAGACAGATGGAACTCCTGTTGTAGATAACAAAATCTAAAGCGCCCACTGCCTATTTTAGGGGGATAGATTTAGTGCCAAGTTGGTCTTTATCAGACCAATTTGTCATCCTAACATCACCCTCTAAAAACCCCTTAAAGCCTGTAAGGGAGAATGGGGAATGGGGAATGGGGAATGGGGAATGGAGAATGGGGAATTGGGAATTGGGAATGGGGAATGGATAATGGGGAATAACTAATTACCAATTACCAATTACCAATTACCTATTACCAATTACCAATTACCTATTACCTATTACCTATTACCTATTACCTATTACCTATTACCTATTACCTATTACCAATTCTCTATCGTACCTCATGTTTAACTCCCAAGGCTATATATAGCGTTTTTAATGTAAATTAGTAGGAAACTTTTAAAAATGAACAACCAACCCTCAGTTAAAAAAAATCAACCACCAAAAGGAACTACCAATTTCAATCGAGTTCCCGAAAAAGTTAGAACCAAGCTCAAAACTTTTATAGTAAAAGATAGAGAAGGTGAGTTAGTAGGTAAAATTAAAGATATCTATTTCGATAATAGTGGAAAACTCAACTTTTTAGTAGCCGGAAAGCAGGGTGAAAACCCACGGCTTGTTTTATTAAATATTAAGCAGCTTGACCAAGTAGATTATCAGCAAAAAATCCTGTTCTTTAAACTCAGCTTAGAGCAAATAGAGATGCTGCCGCTAAAATCAGCCAATGACAGCCACGAGCATTTAGAACTCCCAGCATCCCCAAAGGTTCTCATTCACAGCAACCCAACTCCTCCCGTAGCAATTATGTCTAATGAAACCGATGCCGACTTGCGCCCCATAGAAAATCTGGAAAGCGCGGAAACTCACGAAGACTTAGATAGCGAAGACTTAGATATTGTCGATCAAGAAATAATTCGCCTGCTAGAAGAACGATTGGTAATCAATCGTAGCAAGCGCAAAGTTGGCGAAGTTATTGTGCGCAAAGAAATAGAAACTCGCATGGTACAAGTACCAATCCAGAGAGAAAAATTGATTGTGGAACAAGTCGGTGACGATCCGAAGGTGCTGGCGGAGATAGATTTGGGCGAGGGACAAATCACCGGGATCGATTTGAGCGAAATTAATCATCACCAACCGTCAGTACCAACAGTTAGCGCTGAATTTACTTCTGTGCAAAAAGCCAGCAAAGTTTTACATTTGATCGAATCCCAGCAGCGTCACGGCTGCGTCAAATTCCGCATAGAAATAGTTCTGGAAAACCAGGAGCTTGAAGAAACTTATCAAAAATTGATGGACAGCTATTCAGATAATTGAACTAGGAAATCTGAGTAGCGGGCTAATTTGACAAATAACGCTTAGAGGTTGGGTTGAGCAAGAAAACCCAACTTCCCATCTGGTTTTACGAAAGTTTAACCGGATGGACTAATTGCATTTTTGGAAAATTTTTTCCAAATTGCGGTATGATTGTGTTGGAAAAGTCTAAAAGTATTAGAAAATGACCAGCACCATTTCCGACATTACAGTAAAAACGATCGCAGGCGCAGACAAACAGCTAGGAGAGTATGCTGGTAAGGTACTCTTGATCGTGAATTTAGCTTCCTACTGTGGCTATACGCCTCAATACAAAGGACTCGAAGAGTTGAATCAAAAGTACGGCGATGCGGGTCTCCGGGTTTTAGGGTTTCCCTGCAACGACTTCGGTGCTCAGGAGCCTGGTACTAACTCAGAAATTGTTGAATTCTGCACTACAAAATACGGTGTCAGCTTTGAGCTTTTCGATAAGGTACACGCTAAAGGTAGTCAACAACACCCGCTTTATGCTCAGCTTACCAGTTCTGTGGCTCCCAAGGGCGAGGTTTCTTGGAATTTTGAGAAATTTTTAGTCAGCAAACAAGGTGAAGTGGTTGCTAGATTTCGCAGCAGTGTAGGCCCGGAATCTCCTGAGTTGATTGCTGCAATTGAACAGGAATTGGCTAAATAAAGAAGAGGGAATAAAGAAGAGGAAAGAAGTTACTTTTTTTAGGTTTCTAATTTTCTGGCTTCTTTTTTCCCGCGGTTGATTAAATACAATGGGAGAATTATTTAGTGGAAAATACATCTGGGTTAGATTTAGTTGTAGGTTTATTGGCGATCGCAATTTTGGCTGGCGGACTCCTAATGCTGTTTTCCGGTATCTCCTCATTTCCTAAAGAGAAATAAAATATAACCGCAGTCAAAAGGATTGAGTTATTTAGGAAATGGGTGATAATTCGAGGTTAAGGGGATGTGAAAATAGCCTGCACCTAGTCAAAGGTTAAGAGTTGCGATCGCCTGTCTAGGCAATCCTCGGAAAATGTGATAATCTATGGGCGGCAATAGACTTATCCCATAATGATGGTGGAACGGGCATCGTGCCTGTTCTTAATCGGGTTATTTTTGCTTCTTCCTTCTTGCTTCTACTTATGAACATCGAGCAGTTTGTTGAAAATTCACTAGGACAATGGCGATCGCAGCGTAGCGCCCATCACTTGACTTTCAGACACTTTGAAGCTATAGAATCAGTGATTGATATCGTCGCAGTCTCACCCGATGATGCAGCCGTCATCGACCTCTGCAAGTCCTACAACATAGACCCAACCCAAGCACTAAGCCCCTTTCAAATGGTCTGGGAGGGACACTCAGATTGGGATGAAAACGCCGAAATGAAGGGGAGTTGCATCCTCGTACCAATCCCCGATCGCACAGTCGCCAATCGCGGCAAATTACTACGAGATCAAGGATATGCCGAAACCATTCCCGCCGCCGCCGACTATCACATCACCGAGGATGATACCTTTGTCCTGCTCACCAGCTACGATAACGCCGCCGCCGAAGAAAAAATCTGGTTTGCAAATCCCAACCTCCGGTTTCGTGTTTCCCTAATCAAAACCAGCAAAGGAAGTGGAGTTGTTACCGCCTCATTTTCCTCAGAAATTCGTTCACTTTCCGGGAAATAAGCAAATAGGAAATAGGGTATGAATACTGTCAAAAACAATGATTTAATCACTCTGGCTCAGTGTATGGCGGGGGATTTTAGTAACTACAAACAATCCTTTGCCAAACCACAACAATTTGCCCATATTCACATCTTCTTTCGTCCCCTACCCTTTGAATTTTTTAACGCGATCGGCTTTTATTCAGAACAAGTTTATGACCATGACCTCTGGACTCCCTATCGTCAAGGAGTTCACAAATTAATTGACCAAGGAGAACAAATCTATATTGAAAATTATAGTCTCAACGATCCAGTACAATACGCCGGCGCTGCACGAGAATTAAGCATTCTCAAGACAATTAAACCCGATTGTATTCAAAGACGCTACAATTGTTCCATGGTTTTCCAACGAGACGGAGAAATGTTTCGAGGTAGTGTAGAGCCTGGAAACCAGTGTCTGATTGAAAAAAAAGGTTGTTTGACCTACCTCATCAGTGACGTGGAAATTACCGAAACAACTTGGAGTAGTCTCGATCGCGGTATGGATGTAAATACTCATCAACAGATTTGGGGCTCCGACAACGGCTCTTTATGGTTTGAAAAGCGGCAAAGCTTTGCCACAGAAGTGCCATTAGTCTAATTTGCGCGGTTGGGCGATCGGGCACAAAGCCCCAAGTATGCTACAGCCACACATATTGCCAGCCAGAAGTTACAGCTAAAAAATGCCTATTTTGTAGTACAAAAAAACAGTAACATAAACTGTAATATTACAATATGTAAATTTTTCTAATCTAACATCTAATTATGGTAAATTTTCTCATAACACAATAGTGGAGATTTTTTAAATGGTTTTTGGACCTGCATCTCGACTTGGAGTCAGTTTATTTGAAGAAACACCATCTTTAGAACTGATGCCAGGACATTCACAAGAAGAAGTAGAAACCATAATTCGTGCTGTCTATCGGCACGTTTTGGGTAATGCCTACGTCATGGAAAGTGAACGAGCCATAATTCCTGAATCGCAATTCAAACGTGGTGAACTCAGTGTACGCGAATTCGTCCGCGCTCTGGCAAAATCAGACGCCTATCGTTCTCGCTTCTTCGACACTTGTCCTCGCTATCGGTTCATTGAACTCAACTTCAAACATCTTCTCGGTCGCGCTCCCGATGGCCTAGAAGAAATGAGAACCCATAGCACTATCTTAGATACCCAAGGCTTCGAGGCAGAAATTGATTCCTACCTCGACAGCGATGAATATCAAAACGCCTACGGGGAAAATATCGTTCCCTACTACCGAGGCTACAAAACCCAACCAGGACAAAACATGGTTGGGTTTACACATATGTTTGCTCTCTTGCGCGGTGCTTCCAGCAGCGATTTGAAGGGCAGTATTTCTGGAAAAGCCCCTGTGTTGAATAAATTCGTGATTCAACAAACTCCTCTACCAATCGTTCCTCCTTCCGGTGGCACAGTTGGAGACGGTTGGGCATTCCAAGAGTACGCTATGAATGCACGTAGCCGTGCTGGATTAGGTGCACAAGCAGAAGGCAAAGTTTATCGCATTACAGTAACTGGATATCGCTCTTCAGGAACCACGGTGATGAACAAAGTCTCCAAATTCCGTCGTAGCAATCAAGTATATCTTGTACCATTCGATCGCCTCTCGCAAGAATATCAACGCATCCACAAACAAGGTGGCGTAATTGCCAGCATCACTGCTGTCAACTAAAAACGGCTTAAACTTATGCCTTAACGACTTAGGGAATTTACGTCCCTGAGCGTTTTTAGGCAATCCTTAATTCTCAGTTTTGAAGCATTATTTATTTGTAGGAGAAAGTCAATGAGTGTTGTTTTAGATGCGCCCGTAGAACTATGGTCTACTAGCAGCTCCGACGATAAACAGGCCGTAATTCGCGCCGTTTACAAGCAAGTTTTGGGTAATCCTCACGTCATGGAAAGCGAGCGCCTAACCGTCGCCGAATCCCAATTATGCGATGGCGGCATGACTGTACGGGAATTTGTGCGTGCTGTAGCTAAATCCGACTTCTATCGTAGTCGGTATTTTGAATCCTGTGCTCCCTACCGCTTTGTTGAGCTCAACTTTAAACATTTGTTAGGTCGCGCTCCCTTAGACCAAGCGGAACTATCCGAGCATATCTGCACCTGTATCGAAAAAGGCTACGATGCAGAAATTGATTCTTACCTCGACAGTCAAGAATACCAAGACAAATTTGGAGAAAATACAGTCCCCAATTATCAAGGCGCAAAAAGTCAAGTCGGACAAAAGCAAGTCGGCTACAATCGCACCCTGTCCCTCTATCAAGGGTATGCAGGCGTTGACAGTGCCTTTACCGCTTCTCGCTTAGTAGATTTTGTCGCTGGTAATAGCGGTAACAAAATTACTCTACCAAGCACCGGCGGTCGGATCAGTGCTTACAAAGATGCCACCGAAAAGATGTTCAAGATTTTAGTTAAAGGCGCTAAATTTGATAGCCCTCGCCGAGTGAGTAACACTGAATATCTGGTCTCCGGTGGGAAGATGACTCCGCAAATTCAGCGGATTCATCGCGCAGGCGGAAAAATTGTCAGCATCACCGAAGTAGTTTAAGACTTCACAACTTGATGAAGGGAGTATCCCCAAGTCAGTAAATTGAATGTTTGCAGCACAGGCATCTTGCCTGTGCTATAGAAATGGAAGACCAAGATTCTCCACAAATCCTGGGAAGTCGTGGTTGTAACAGCTATCACATTTTACAGTCCCGGACGAACATAATCTTTTAGTTTCTCTGGAGCGAGTTAATTATTCGCTCTTTTTATATGAAAAAAAGCTACAAACTCGATCGATAGAAGAACGAATCAGGCTTTAGTTATCTAGGACAGAAGGGAAAATTCTCTAGTTGGAGCGCGTCCAGGACTGTTTCTCTAATCTAAAATCTAAAATTTAAAATGGTATTACCACCCATAGCGGACAAAAAAATGCAGGCTTGGATCAGAAGTCGCCACTTAATTTTTTCCGGTCAGTTTCTGATTTTTGAAACCTTAGACTATCCAACAGTTGAGCGATTTGAGGAATGTATCATTAGTCTAGGAGGGTGTTTAATTTCTGTGGAACCCAGCAAACGAGTTTGGATGGGAAATCATCGACAAGTTATCCTTTATCAAGCCAAAGGAAGTTTGCATACACCTCACCATGAACTGCGACAATATTGGTTTAAATATGGCAGTTTTCAGACTAGATTTGATGATAGAGTTTAGTAGAAGGAAGAAGAGGGAACAATATTTCTGTTACAATAAAAGAAACTTCTGCTCTATGGTTATGGATATTCATGAAATCGAAGCGTCTCTAGAAAATTCTGACTTTCAGTATCGACTCAAGGCGATCGCAGCTCTCAAAAACTATACACCAGAAATAGCCGTTCCCTTACTAAAATCGAAGCTCAACGACCCAGAATTTTTAGTACGTTCCTTTGTCAGCCGGGGATTTGGGCAACAACAAAGCGCCGAATCCTTCGCCGCACTCCTGCAAATCATCAAACTTGACAACACCCCCAATGTGAGGGCCGAAGCAGCGAATTCCCTGTCTCTATTCGGGAGATGTGCTGCATCTCATTTACTGCTGACTTTTATTCAGGATGACCACTGGCTGGTGCGTCGCAGCATTCTAGCAGCCCTGGTAGACATGGAGTGCTACAACGAACTTTTTGAAGTTTGTATCGAAGCATTAGCTGGCGAAGATATGACCACCCAGGAAGCTGCTGTGGATGCACTGGGTGCCTTAGCTGGAACAAATCAGGAATCGGCCGCACTTTCTCAATTATTGACGCTGGCTAATTCTGAGTATGAAGGGATTCGTCAGCACACTGCATCTGCTTTGAAGCATTTTGATACTCCCCAGGCGAAGGAAGTTTTGAGTCAACTGCGGCAAGACTCCCATCATCAAGTTGTTGGTGCTGCTTTAGAAAACTTGCTTGAGAACAGTTAGGAAGAAGGAAGAAGGAAGAAGGAAGAAGGAAGAAAGAAGGCTTATACATCAAGGTGTTTAGTCATTCATATTGTACGTTTAATTACGAATATTTTGCTTAGTTAATCCTTACTAGAGGCAGAAACCGGGTTTTTTGTGAAAATCTAATTTGGAGTGCGAGAATATAAGTGAAAAACCCGGTTTCTTAAATCCCATGCCTACTCAAGCTTGACTAAACTGTTTTAAGGCACTGATTAAATGGTCAAAATAGAGACTCAATAAATCCTGTTCCTCTAAACTAAATTGCTGTAAGCTGACTGTTTTTAACTGTTCTAATCCACAGAGCATCGCTGGCACGGGGACGCCCAATTCTTGATAAAGTAGCTCCATATTTTTGAGTCCTTCCTGGCTGAGGAATTCAGGATTTTTCCCAGCAACTCCATAGGTGACGGAGCGCAAGAAATGCCAAAAATCTCGCCAACAGGCTTCAGCACGAGCTGGAGGATAGAGGTCATTTCCTGGTTCGGCGATATTCGGAAATTCCGCTAATACCTTTGCTCTGGCCTTGGCAACCAAATCAGGAGCTTGCTCTCGCAGCAATTTAGCTTGTGCTACCATTAAAGAATTATCTGGAACCAGATTTTGAATGCGTTCTAAATCTGCGTCGGTGAGATATTGACCTCGATTGTCTGCTGCTTGAAAAATGGCAATTATTTCCTGTGAATAGAGATTTTTCCAAGCGGTAAAACTGACGATTCTGGCTTTGGGAATTAATTCTTTGGCTCTGTCACTTAACTGCATAGTTATTAAAATTGCACTCAGGTAGTTGGAGACAATCCAAGTTATAGACTAGAATTCTGAAAATATTTGTTAAGTTTTATGAAAACTATGAGATTCACACAGGGGAATGTGGTACAAAGTCTTAATTAGACTTATCCCCAACTGTGAAGGCCTGGCCCCATGCCTACTCCACAGGAATTATGGGAAATATCTATTACAAAAGTTCGAGCGAAAGTTTGGTTTCATAACGAAATATTACTTTGTTAGCCAAAACAGAGACGAGACTTCGGGCGATCGCCTATCATCCTGTATTTAGGGAAAACCTATAAGGGGCTAAATTATCATCTATGTTTAAGCCATTTCAGCAATTTTTAGAAAAAGAACTGTCTGAGAATTTTGCACTAGAAAGTCGTCCCATTCCCTCTGGTTTGGAATCGGTGGTGAGCGAAAGAGGCAAAAATCCAGCCACGATTCAAAGTTGGTGCTATCAATGCCCTCAATTGCGAAAAATTCGTTACACCTACATTGATGCTGGGGAAACGGCGCAAATTTTCAACAGCGTTATTTATCCTAACTATAATTACGATGTACCGTTGCTGGGGATAGATTTTTTAGCGTTTGGGAAAAAGAAAATCTTGGTAGTGATTGATTTTCAGCCCTTATTCCGCGATCGCCCCTACATAGACAAGTATATCGAACCATTGACAAAAATTCGCAGTAAATACAGCGCATTGGTACAAGACTTAGAAATGAAGTTTTATGATGCCAACCAGTATTTTTCCAAAAATTTGCTCTTTGCCAAAACCGATGCCGAAACAGTGGTAAACCAATTGTTTCCCGCCTATCAAGAATACGTCCAGATGTATTGGAAAATGCTAGAGCAAGCTTCTCCACTCAACACTCCCGAAGAAGTTCAGCGGATTGTGAAAGCACAGAAAGATTACGACCAGTATAGTGCAGAAAGAGACCCCGCATCAGGACTATTCAGCAGCTATTTTGGCCATGAATGGTCTGAGAAATTTTTGTACGAGTTTTTGTTTGAAGATGCTGTTCCCTTAGCGATTACCGCCGGGGCTAAATAAATTAAAAATGACTCTATATCAGCCTTTTTTAGATTACGCCATCCCACTGATAACGGAACGACTGGACTTAGCTCCTTATCCGATTCCGGCAGGTTTTGAAAGCAAAGAATGTATCACTGGGAAAGGAAAAAAAGAGCAGTTGGTGGTAACAACTAGCCATGCTTTCAAATCCTCAAAACTGCGACAGATTCGGGCAGCTCATGTGCAGGGTGGTGATGCTCTTCAGGTACTGAATTTTGTAATTTTTCCCCAAATAAATTATGATTTGCCTTTTTTTGGTGCGGATTTAGTAACTTTGCCGGGGGGACATTTGATTGCTTTAGATATGCAGCCGCTTTTCCACGATGCCGCTTATCAACAGCAATACTCCGATCCAATTTTACCGATTTTTAACAAGTATCAAACAGACTTACCTTGGGGTGGCGATTTTCCTGAAGAAGCAAAACCGTTCTTTTCTCCGGCTTTTCTGTGGACTCGTCCCAAGGAAACTGAGGTTGTGCAAACTACGGTGTTTGCAGCTTTTCAGGATTATCTACAAGCTTATCTCGATTTGGTCGATCGCGCCCAACCAGTCACAGATACTCAGAGATTAGCAGAGATTCTTCAAGCTCAACGGAATTATATCAATTATCGTGCTGCGAAAGATCCTGCAAGGGGAATGTTTTTGCGCTTCTATGGTGAGGAGTGGACTGAGGAATATATTCACGGTTTTCTGTTCGATTTGGAGCGCCATCTGGAACATTGATAGTTGGCTGGGGTCGGGTTTATATGATTACTAATAGAGTAATGAACCGCGAAGGCGCAAAGGACGCGAAGGAAGAGAAAGAAGAAAATGCAGTTCTTCCTTCGCGCTATGAGCGCCTTCGCGGTTTAATCATTCCGACTAACAAGCCAGACTTTGAGCCGTATTATTACGAGTAAAAGAGTTCCAAGTACCTAACTCCTTGGAACTACGACTGCGAAGCATTGCTCTGGCTTCTTCTGTCAATCCTTGTACTAAACTAAAATCAGCGCCAGCAATACTTTTTAATTGTTCTAAATTCGCCCCTGTCAAATCAGCAGCCCGTAAATCTGCTCCCTGTAACTCAGCCCCAATTAATATTGCATTCCGCAAATAAGCACCGGTGAGTAAAGCATTTTGAAGAGTTGCGCCACTTAAGGCTGCTCCCTCTAAATTGGCGCCGGTTAAATCGGCTCCATTGAGATAAGCACCTCGCAAATTACAGTAACTCAAATCTGCTCCTCTGAGATTGGCTGTATTCAAAAAAGCCCCACTGAGACTAGCTTTTGGCCCAATTGCTTCGAGCTTTTGGTAATTAAATCCTTCTGGCCACAGCGTATGGCGATCGTATAAAGCTAATTTAAATTTAGCTGATTCTAGGTTAGCATTGAGTAGATTACAACCTTGTAAATCGGCTCGAAAAAAATAACTTTCTTGTAAGTTTGCGCCACTCAAATTGGCATCTCTGAGACTAGCCCGCCGGAAATCAACTCCCTGGAGATTTGCACCTTGGAAATTCGTTTTGCTGAGGTTCGCCCCAATTAAGCTTGTCCCGCTCAAATCAATCCCGGATAAATCCATCTGGCTGAGGTTGATTCCCTGGAGGTTGGTTTGAGCTAGACTTTTACTTTGCTCAAGAGCTTGTAAGGCTTCTGCGAGAGTCAGGGGTTCTGAGAGGAAAAATGAGTGTTGATGAAGTGTCATTATATTTTTTGAAGATTTATTGATCGAATTGCTCAAAGTTGTGCGGTGTCATTTATCCTAGGATTTGATTGTTGTGCGATCGCCAGAAAGTTAATTTTCTTAACCAAAATCCGATCCGATTCTCCTCCCATCCCCCTTCACAAGGGGAAGGAATGATATACAGGACACGGCATTGCCGTGTTTCTACCCAAAACAATATTGTAGGGATACGGCATTGCCGTGTCCCTACCTACCCAAAACAATATTGTAGGGATACGGCATTGCCGTGTCCCTACCTACCCAAAACAATATTGTAGGGATACGGCATTGCCGTGT